>NZ_JBFAZO010000006.1:0-584884 GCF_040681835.1 Streptomyces sp. NPDC051576 | reverse complement strand
AGGAGTTGCCCTCGCGGAGAGGGAGTCCTCGGCGTGAAACCGCAACTCCCCGGCGCGGAAGCAGGAGTTGCCCTCGCGGAGAGGGAGTCCTCGGCGTGAAACCGCAACTCCCCGGCGCGGAAGCAGGAGTTGCCCTCGCGGAGAGGGAGTCCTCGGCGTGTAGGCGCGACTCCCCGGCGTCAGGGCGGGAGTTGGAGACACGGGGAGGAAGTCTCCGGCGCAGGGGCGGGCCTTCCAGCCACAAGTAGGGGCGCTGGCGACGCAAGAACGGGAGTCCGCTCGGGCAACCTCGCGCGGCTCCACGGTCGGTGGCGGCGGTCGGTGCGCCGGCGCCGGGCCGATGGCGACGGGACATCCCCTCCTGGGTCGGCACTCGGAGCCACAGGGACTGAATCACCCGGCGCAGACACGACAGTTTCCGGCGCGAGGGCGGGACTTGGAGGCGTCAGGCGGGACCTTCCCGGCACAAGGACAAGCCCTGTCGGCGCGGAGGCATGCAGCGCTGACGCCACACCCCAGTAACTCCGCGTTACACCCAGTCAACGCACACCCGGACACCCGCACACCTCACCCCAGGCGCGCGCACCAGCGCCGGGCGCCCCAAAAAACACTGGGCACCCGGCGCCACCCCTCAACGCGAGTACCGCATCAACGCCCGCACCATGTGGCACGTCGTCTCCGACGGCGGGTGGACGCCGATCAGCTCGGCGGTGCTGCGGATGGTCTCGTTGCGGGCCTGGTTCGGGACGTACACGCCCGAGTCGAGCAGGGCGATCGCGAGTCGCATCGCCTTGAGGCGGCGGTTGTGCGTGACGTACCAGTCCCGCGGGCGTCCGGGCGGCAGCGGCCGCTTCTCCACGGGGACGTAGGGCAGGTCGAGCTGGACGGGACGCTTCGCGGTGGACTGGGTCGGCAACGGCTTCGGCTTCAGTGCGGCAGCGGGCACGGACATCCTCCTGTCGCGGTCAGGGTGCCGTCCGGACCCCCCGGCGACACCCTCGAACACTGCTAACAGTCTACTGCCCGCCACTGACATCCGGTGAGCCCACAGCGACCATCAAATGCCCAGGTGGGCAAGGATGTTGTCACCATGTCACCCCTGGTCCGGGAGGTATGCGTGAGGCATCAGGAAATTCGAACAGAGCACATCTGACAGTGCAGCGATTTGCCTAAAGGTTTTAGGTAAATGCACAATGCGTGTCACCGAGTGGGAGGAAGGTCATGGCCAGAGCAGGGCTGACCCCGGAGCGGCTGACACGCGCGGGCGCGGAGCTGGCCGACGAGGTCGGGTTCGAGCAGGTGACCGTCTCCGCGCTCGCCCGGCGGTTCGACGTCAAGGTCGCGAGCCTGTACTCGCATCTGAAGAACTCCCAGGAACTCAGAACCAGGATCGCCCTGTTCGCCCTGGCGGAACTCGCCGACCGGGTCGCCGACGCCCTCGCCGGACGCGCCGGCAAGGACGCCCTGGCCGCCTTCGCGGACGCCTACCGCGACTACGCCCGAGAGCACCCCGGCCGGTACGCCGCCGCCCGCCTCCGGCTCGACCCCGAGACGGCCGCCGCCAGCGCCGGAGTGCGGCACGCGCAGATGACCCGGGCGATCCTGCGCGGCTACGACCTGACCGAACCCGACCAGACGCACGCGGTCCGGATGCTGGGCAGCGTCTTCCACGGCTACGTCAGCCTGGAGCTGGCCGGCGGCTTCGAGCACAGCGCGCCCGACGCGCGGGAGTCGTGGAACTGGATCGTGGACTCACTTGACACCCTGCTACGGAACCCGAGGCGATGAACACCGAACGCGACTGGACCACCACCCCCGTCACCGCGGACCTCCTGCGCGGCTTCCTCGACGTGGAGACGACCGCGCACGGCCTGCTGCCCCACCGCCTCCCCGCCCGGGCCCGCCGCCAGATCCCCGACACCCAACTGACCGTCGCCGAGGCCCAGCCCTCGGGCGTACGACTGGTGTTCCGCACCCGGGCCACCACGATCGAGCTGGACACCCTGCCCACCAAACGCGTCTACCAAGGCTTCCCGCCGCCGCCCGACGGCGTGTACGACCTGCTGGTCGACGGCCGTCCCACCGCGCAGGCCACGGTGCCCGGCGGCAACGTCCGTACGATCACCGACATGTTCACCCAGTCCTCCGAGCTGTCGGAGGGACGGCCCGGCACCGCCCGGTTCGCCGAACTCCCGGCCGGTGACAAGGACATCGAGATCTGGCTCCCGCACACGGAGATCACCGAGCTGATCGCGCTGCGCACCAACGCGCCCGTCGAGAAGGCGCCGGACAGCGGGCGCAGGGTGTGGTTGCACCACGGGAGTTCCATCAGCCACGGCTCCAACGCCACGCGTCCGACCGCGATCTGGCCCGCCCTGGCGGCGGCGCACGGTGGAGTGGAACTGGTCAACCTGGGGTTCAGCGGGAGCGCGCTGCTCGACCCGTTCACCGCCCGCGCGATGCGGGACACCCCGGCGGACCTGATCAGCGTCAAGATCGGCATCAATGTCGTGAACGCCGACGTGATGCGGCTGCGCGCGTTCACCCCCGCGGTCCACGGCTTCCTCGACACCCTCCGCGAGGGGCACCCGACCGTGCCGCTGCTGGTGGTGTCCCCCATCCTGTGCCCGGTGCAGGAGGACACCCCCGGCCCGCTCGCCCCGGACTTCGAAGGCGGCACCCCGCGGTTCAAGGCCATGGGCGATCCGGCCGAACGCGCCGCCGGGCGCCTGACGTTGAGGGTCATCCGGGACGAGCTGGTCCGGGTCGTGGAGCGGCGGGCGGCCGACGACCCGCACCTGCACTACCTCGACGGCCTCGACCTCTACGGCGAGCGGGACCACTCCGAGTTCCCGCTGCCGGACGGGATCCATCCCGATCCGGCGGGACACCGGCGCATCGGCGAGAACTTCGGGCGGCTCGTGTTCGGTGAGGGCGGTCCGTTCGCGCACGGCACCGGCTGACCTGGGCGTGGGGCGTTCATGGTTACCGTGGACCCATGGAGATCTGGATCAACCCGGCCTGTTCCAAGTGCCGTAGTGCCGTGAGTCTGCTCGACGCGGAGGGGGCCGAGTACACCGTCCGCCGCTATCTGGAGGACGTGCCGAGCGAGGGCGAGATCAGGGACGTACTGGAGCGGCTCGGGCTCGAACCGTGGGACATCACCCGTACCCAGGAGGCCGTGGCCAAGGAGCTGGGGCTCAAGGAGTGGGCGCGGGACGCGAGTTCGCGGGAGCGGTGGGTGGCGGCGCTGGCCGAGCATCCGAAGCTGATCCAGCGGCCGATCATCACGGCGGACGACGGCACGGCGGTCGTCGCCCGCAGCGACGAGGCCGTACGGGACGCGCTGTCCCGGTGACCTCGCTCGTCCCGGACCTTCAACATCCTTGTGACGCACGTCACTTATGTGACTCCTGTGTCCGCTGAGTTACATCGTTCGGCATCCCGTACATAGCGGCGTACGCTCCCCCACCCCACAGGAGACGTGAATGTCGCGCAGGAGAACTGCCAGCACGAAGAAGAAACTGGCACTGCTGGTCACTGCGGCGGCGGTCGCGGGAGGCGGGGCCTTCGCTCTCGCCACCACGTCGAACGCCTCGCAGTCGACCGCGCAGAACGCCAAGACCCTGTCCGCCGCGAACTCGACGGTCTGCCAGGGGCTCGCCACCGCGCTGGGCAACAACCAGAAGTTCATCGACGGTCAACGCGCCGCGCCCGACGCCCAGTCGAGCGCGCGGATCGCCAACCGCGAAGCGGTCATCGCGCAGATCAAGGTGCAGCAGAAGGCGTCCGGTTGTGCGGTTGGGGAGTCGGCTCAGGACTCCCAGACCACGCAGCCGGCGCAGTCCGCGCCCGCGGGATCGACCGCGACCTCGGCGCCCGCGGCGACCCCTCCAGCGGGCAACACCGGCGGGGGTGCCGCCGCCGCGGGCAGCCAGGTGTGCAACGGCTCGACCGTCACGCTCTCCGGCGAGGCCGGTGCGCCCGCCGCGTCCAGCAACCAGTTCCCGGCCGGTACGACGCTGAAGGTCACCAACCTGGACAACAACAAGTCCACGACGGTGAAGGTCACTTCGGTCTCCGGCAGCTGTGTCCTGCTGAACAACGCGGCCTTCGAACAGGTCCGTGAGCCCGGCAAGTTCCTGATCCGCCGTGCTCTGATCCAGAAGGTGGGGTGACGCCTAGGGTCCGAGAAAACCGGTGAGGTGACGGCCCAGTCGCTCAGGCGCGGACTGTGGCAGCGCGTGATGGGAGACGTCCGCGAGGGTTTCCGTCTCCACGCGCGGCAGCAGACCGGCCGCCCGGGTCGCCACCAGGTGCGTGTCATGGGTCCTGCTGCTTCCGGCCAGAAGCAGCAGGACCGACGCGTTCAACCCGCGCAGCGCCTCGGGCGCCGGCCGGGGACCGGTCACCGGCTTCACGGACGGGAACCCCGCGCCCGCCTCCTGGAGGCGCAGCCAGTCGGGGTCCAGCGCCGCTCCCCCGGTCTCCCACTCCAGGAACGCGCGGACCCGGCGCGCGGTGGGCCGTAGCAGCATCGGCAGCGCGTGCAGCAGATACGCCGTCTCGAACCCGGCGAAGCACTGGGTCGGGTCGAGGAGGAACAGACGGCGTACGCGGGCGGGCGCGTGTAGTGCGTAGTGCAGGGCGATCCAGCCGCCGTAGGAATGACCACCGAGGTCGGCGGCCGACGTCAGCCCCAGGCCGTCCAGCAGCGCGTCCAGCCAGGACATCAGGTCGGCCACCGCGCGCGGGTGCCGACCGGTGTCCGGGACGCTGCGGCCCGGGCAGCCGATCAGGTCGACGGCGTGGACGCGGTGGCCGGCCCGGGCGAGGTCGCCGGCCTGGGCGTACCAGGACGCCGAGGTCGCTCCCCCGCCACCCGGCAGCAGCACGACCGGGTGCCCGTCGACGGGCCCGCACACATTGACGTACGTCCCGCCGAACGGCGTCGGGACGGTGACCGCCGCCCGCTCGTCGGGCCACTTCGCCATGACCTTGTCGTAGGCGGACCCGAAGCGGTCGGGGTCGTACGTGCCGCGCGTTCCCATGGTCACCCACCCTGACCGGAAATGGAGATCGTACATCTCCTCCGTGCCGTGACGGCCGAACTCGCCCTGCACAGCGCCCGGTTCGCGAACCAGAACGGTATGCACCCCATGGACGTCCGCGCCCTGATCGCCCTCATGGACGCCGCCCGGGCCGGCGAGGGCTAACCCCATCGCATACGAGCGGTCCGGTCGCTCCCGTCCGCGATTGCGAACGGCGGGTCGGGTCCGGGGCGGGTGAATCGCGCCACAGCATCACCAGGTAACACGGGGTTCACATTCGAGCAATGATCGGGAAATCGCATGTTGACAGGCTGCCCGGCATGAATCGCGGCGCCCCAGTGCCGCTGCGCCGCAGCACCCGCAAGTGCGACCGAAAGACCCACCCCGAAGGATGTGGCCCGTGACCTTCAAGGCTGAGTACATCTGGATCGACGGCACCCAGCCGACGGCCAAGCTGCGTTCCAAGACGAAGATTCTCGCCGATGACGCCAAGGGCGCCGAGCTGCCGATCTGGGGCTTCGACGGGTCGTCCACGAACCAGGCCGAGGGGCACTCCTCGGACCGCGTGCTCAAGCCGGTCTCCAGCTTCCCGGACCCGATCCGCGGCGGCGACGACATCCTCGTCATGTGCGAGGTCCTCGACATCGACATGACGCCGCACGAGTCCAACACCCGTGCCGCGCTCAGCGAGGTCGTCGCGAAGTACGGCTCGCAGGAGCCCATCTTCGGCATCGAGCAGGAGTACACCTTCTTCGACGGCTCGCGCCCGCTGGGCTTCCCCGAGGGCGGCTTCCCGGCCCCCCAGGGCGGCTACTACTGCGGTGTCGGCGCCGACGAGATCTTCGGTCGCGACATCGTCGAGGCCCACCTGGAGAACTGCCTCAAGGCCGGTCTCGCGATCTCCGGCATCAACGCCGAGGTCATGCCCGGCCAGTGGGAGTTCCAGGTCGGCCCGGTCTCCCCGCTGGAGGTCTCCGACCACCTGTGGATCGCCCGCTGGCTGCTCTACCGCACCGCCGAGGACTTCGGCGTCTCCGCGACCCTCGACCCCAAGCCGGTCAAGGGCGACTGGAACGGCGCGGGCGCGCACACCAACTTCTCCACCAAGGCGATGCGCGAGGGTTACGACGCGATCATCACCGCGTGCGAGTCCCTCGGTGAGGGCTCCAAGCCGCTGGACCACGTCAAGAACTACGGCGCCGGCATCGACGACCGTCTGACGGGTCTGCACGAGACCGCCCCGTGGAACGAGTACTCCTACGGCGTCTCCAACCGCGGCGCCTCGGTCCGTATCCCGTGGCAGGTCGAGAAGGACGGCAAGGGCTACATCGAGGACCGCCGTCCGAACGCCAACGTCGACCCGTACGTCGTGACGCGTCTCATCGTCGACACCTGCTGCGCCGCGCTGGAGAAGGCCGGACAGGTCTGATCCACCCCGCTGTTCGCGCAGAGGGCGTCCACCGTCGTGGTGGGCGCCCTCTCGCGTCCAAGCTGTGAGAGGAGGCTCCTGTTGCGGGCGCGTGTCTGCTTCAATGGGCGCATGGGCAACTACCAGAAGTGCGGAGCGACGGGTCGCCATGACCTGGAGCCCTTCTGGCCTTCCCGTCAGCACCATGACTTCGACCGGGTGTGTTGTCGCGCGATGAACGCGCCGGCCCTCTAAAGCCGTACACCCCCGGCCTCCGGCCTGCGCGACTCGACGTACGTCCCTCGACGAACCTCTCGCGCGAAAGAGCTGACCTCTCATGGCGATCATTCATTCCCTGCCGTCCGCGACCCTCGACGCCCCCTCCCCCACCGCCGCACGGCACCATCTGCGCGCCGTCGACCGGGACGAGGTGATCGACGTGGCGGAGTTCCTGCCGCCGGGTGCCACCTGGCTGCCCGCGCCCCCGCACACACTGCCCACGCTGCCGGGGCAGCCGCCGATGGTCGGGTACCTCGTCCTCATCCCGGCCGACAGCCCGCACCTCGCCCGGACCGCACACCCCGACGTCCTGGCCGACGGCACGCCCGGCATCGCCGCCGACGCCGAACCGCTGGTCCGGATCGACACCGTGCAGCGCACCGCCCGGCTCAAGGGCGAGGAACTCGACCTCACCTACCTGGAGTTCGAGCTGCTGGCCCATCTCGTCGCCCACCCCAACCGGGTGCACACCCGCGACCAACTGGTCACCACGGTGTGGGGCTACGGGCATGTGGGCGACGGCCGTACCGTCGACGTCCACATCGCCCGGCTGCGCCGCAAGCTGGGCGTCGAGCACCGCAAGGCGATCCAGACGGTGCGCCGGGTCGGGTACAAGTACACGCCGCCGACCGCGCGTTGATCCTCTGCTGATGGCAGATCCACGTTCCGTTCCGCGGGCCGCGCGGGCAGAGTCGTCGGCATGAGACTTCTGGTGCTGGGCGGTACGGAGTTCGCGGGACGGGCCGTGGTCGAGGCGGCCCTCGGCCGGGGCTGGGAGGTGACCGTCCTCAACCGGGGCCGGCACGCTGTGCCTTTTCCCCCGGGCCCGGCCCGCGTACGGGCGTTGCGGGGTGACCGCACCGCGCCCGGCGGGCTCGCCGCGCTGGCCGAGGGCGAGTGGGACGCGGTCGTCGACACCTGGTCGGGGGCGCCCCGCGCGGTGCACGACGCGGCGCGGCTGCTCGCCGACCGGGTGGGCCGGTACGTGTATGTGTCGAGCTGCTCGGTGTACGCGTGGGCGCCGCCCGCCGGGTACACCGAGGACGCGCCCCTCGTCGAGGGCGCCGAGCCCGACGCCGACAAGACCGACTACGCGCGCGACAAGCGGGGCGGTGAACTGGCCGCGCTCGGCGCGTTCGGTCCCGAGCGGTCGGTGTTCGCGCGGGCCGGGCTGATCCTCGGGCCGTACGAGAACATCGGGCGGCTGCCGTGGTGGCTGAACCGGATCGCGCGCGGCGGGCCGGTGCTGGCGCCGGGGCCGCGGGAGCTGGCGCTCCAGTACGTGGACGTGCGTGATCTCGCCGAGTGGCTGCTCGGTTCGGTGGAGCGGGAGTCGAGCGGGGCCTACAACCTGATCTCCGCGCAGGGGCACGCGACGATGGGGTCGCTGCTGGAGGCGTGTGTGCGGGTCACCGGTGGGGCGGCCGAGCTGCGGTGGACCGATCCCGAGGTGGTGCTCGCGGCCGGTATCGAGCCGTGGACGCAGCTGCCGGTGTGGGTGCCGGAGGGCAGTGAGGGGCATGACGCGCTGCACCGGGCCGATGTGTCCCGGGCGCTCGCGACCGGACTGAGCTGTCGTCCCGTCGAGGAGACGGTGGCCGACACGTGGAGCTGGTTGCGGGGCATCGGCGGGGTGGCGCCGCGGCGTCCGGACCGGCCGGCGGTGGGTCTCGACCCCGCGGTGGAGGCGAAGGTGCTCGGAATGCGCTGAGACGGCGGTGTCGCCAGGTACACCCCCGGCGCGGTGGCCGGGCCCCGTGACCTCGCCGCCCCGCTCGGTGAGACTTGCGGCATGGATGTGAAACAGGGCCGTGTCGTCCTCACCGCCGGGCTGCGTGCGCTCGCCCTCGCTCTCCTCTCCCTCGCCGGGTCGCTCACCCTCTTCCTGCTCACCGTCGTCTCACTGGTGCTGGTCCCGCTGGGCCTCGGTCTGTTCACCACTCCCTGGGTGCTGGCCGGTGTGCGGGCCCACGCGGACCGGCGGCGGCTGCTGGCCATGGAGTGGTGCGGGGTGCGTATCCCGCCCGCGTACCGGTCCATCCCCCGGGACGCGCGCCCGTGGACCCGCACCTTCCGGATGCTCGGCGACCCCGCGACCTGGCGCGATCTCCGCTGGCTGCCCGTCGACATGATCGCCGGGTTCGTCACCGCGCTGCTGCCGGCGGCCCTGGTGTTCTATCCGCTGGAGGGCTTCGCGCTGACCTTCGGGCTGTGGCGGGTGTTCACGGACGGGACATACGTCGGCTGGTGGTACGGCTTCGTGCCGGTGAGCGGGCAGGGCAGCGCACTGCTCGCGGGGCTGCTGGGCGTCGCGCTGCTCGTCGCCTCCTACTTCCTCACGCCCGCCCTGCTGCGCGTCCACTTCCTCTTGACGCGTTCCGTGCTCGCTCCGGGACAGGGTGAACTCGCCGAGCGGGTAAGGGTGTTGACCGAGACCCGACGGGACGCCGTGGACTCCTCGGCCGCCGAGCTGCGCCGTATCGAACGCGATCTGCACGACGGCGCACAGGCCCGGCTGGTCGCGATGGGCATGGAACTCGGCACGATCGAGGCCCTGTTGGAGAAGAACCCGGCGAAAGCCCGGGAACTCCTCGCCCGCGCCCGGCAGTCCTCCGCCGAGGCACTGGACGAGCTGCGTGATCTGGTGCGCGGTATCCATCCACCGGTGCTGGCGGAGCGCGGACTCGGCGATGCCGTAAGGGCGTTGGCGCTACGGATGCCGGTGCCCACGGAGGTGAGCACGGACCTCGGGGGCGGGCGGGCGGACGCGCCGGTCGAGTCGGCCGCGTACTTCGCCGTCAGCGAGGTGCTCACCAACGCCGTCAAGCATGCGGGCGCCGACCGGATCTGGATCGACCTCCATCACGTGAAGGAAGGGGCGGGGGTGCTGCGGATCTCCGTCACCGACAACGGCGGGGGCGGCGCGCGGGTCGGCGCGGGGTCGGGACTCTCCGGAGTCGAGCGGCGCCTGGGTACATTCGACGGCGTCCTGGCCGTCAGCAGCCCCGCGGGCGGTCCCACCATGGTGACCATGGAGATTCCGTGCGTGTTGTCCTAGCCGAAGACCTGTTCCTGCTGCGGGACGGGCTGGTGCGGCTGTTGGAGGCCTACGACTTCGAGATCGCCGCGGCCGTCGAGACCGGGCCCGAACTCACCAAGGCACTGGCCGAGTTGGCGCCCGACGTGGCCGTGGTCGACGTACGGCTGCCGCCCACGCACACCGACGAGGGGCTGCAGTGTGCGCTGCGGGCGCGGCGGGAGCGGCCCGGGCTGCCGGTGCTGGTGCTGTCGCAGCATGTCGAGCAGTTGTACGCGCGGGAGCTGCTCGCCGACGGGACCGGCGGGGTGGGTTATCTGCTGAAGGACCGGGTCTTCGACGCGGAGCAGTTCGTGGACGCCGTACGGCGGGTGGCCGGTGGTGGGACGGCGATGGATCCGCAGGTGATCCAGCAGTTGCTGGCGCGGCGGGCCGCCGACGACCGGCCGCTGGCGCGGCTCACGCCCCGGGAGGTAGAGGTGCTGGAACTGATGGCGCAGGGCCGGTCGAACGCCGCGATCGCGGGGCAACTCGTCGTGACGGAACGGGCGATCGCGAAACACACGTCCAATATTTTCGCCAAACTGGGGCTGGAAGTCTCCGACGACGACAATCGCCGCGTGCTGGCCGTATTGGCCTATTTGGACCAGGGACGCTGAGCACTAGCTGTGAGTCGATCACAACTGCCGGTGTTTAAGGGCCAGTTGAGAGGGGACTTACCCAGGAACCTCTCATAAATTTATGAGACGGCTGAACACTCCTGGGACCCCCTGCGTATCTGAGGGAGCCGCTTCACTCCTGTCGGGCGCCTCGCTGCCCCGCAAGGAAGTCAGAGGAGTTCCATGGGACGCAATGATCGTAAACGCCGTACGCCGCTGGCCACCAAGGCCATTGCCGCATCGGCTGCCCTAGCGCTCGGTGGGGGCGGGCTGCTCTGGGCACAGATGAACGCTTCGGCGCATGAGTCCAACTCATCGGGCCAGAACACCACCAAGGCCGCCACGGCGGCCCAGGTCGCGACGATCGCCTGCCCGGACGTCGGTCAGCAACTGACCAACGTGCCGCAGAAGGCTCGTCAGGGTGTCGCCACCGAGCTGGCGAACCTCGACAAGCAGATCACCGAGGCCTACACCCGGCTCGCCTCGACGCGCCAGGCACAGACGAACGACGCGAGCTTCGTGCAGAACGCGATCGTCGGCCCCCTCAAGGAGAAGCGGGCCGCGACGATCGACCGCATCCGCATCGACATCCAGCGAGTGGGCGGCAGCGTCAACGCCACCGCACTGAAGCAGCTCGCCGCCTGTACGACGCAGGCCGCCAACACCACCACCGCCGGTGGTCAGAACAACAACGGCGGAGGCAACAACAACGGCGGGCAGAACAACAACAACGGCGGCCAGAACAACGGCGGCCAGGCCACTGCCGCCCCGAGCGCCAGCGCCAGCACCCCGGTCGACGTCGGCGCCGGCGGCCAGGCCGGCAACGGCCCGTCCGCGGCGGACTTCGTGGACATCACGAAGGTCGCGCCGAACGTCCAGGGCAAGCCGGCGAAGACCGGCCAGGCCTCGACCGGCACCTTCACCACCAAGTGCGGTGTGAACGCCAACAAGAACCACAACACCGACAACGTCATCGTGGCGCCCGGCGTGAGCAACGGCGCGCACCACGAGCACGACTACGTCGGCAACCAGAAGGTCAACGCGTTCTCGACGAACGACTCGCTGCTGGCCGCCCCCTCCAGCTGCCAGAACCAGAGTGACCTCTCGGCGTACTACTGGCCGGTCGTGCGTGAGCAGGACGGCTCGCAGGAGTTCGACGCGGGCGCGGCCGGCGGTGGCACCGAAGGCAACGTCGGCAAGATCATCACGCCGGTCCAGGCGCAGATCAAGTACGTCGGCAGCGCGGCCAGCAAGGTCGTCGCGATGCCGCAGTTCCTGCGCATCATCACCGGTGACGCCAAGACCACCATCAACGGTCTGGCCAACGCCAACGCGCACTGGAGCTGCACCGGCTTCGAGAACAAGGTCCAGTTGACCGAGCAGTACCCGATCTGCCCGCAGGGCAGCCAGGTGGTGCGTTCATTCGCCTTCCAGAGCTGCTGGGACGGCGTGAACATCGACAGCGCCAACCACCGTACGCATGTGGCCTTCGCCGACCCCGCGAGCGGTGTCTGCCCGAACGGCTTCAAGGCGATCCCGCAGCTGACCATGCGCCTGGTGTACAACCTGGCCCAGCCGAGCATCGTGAACGGCCAGGTCAAGAACGCCTACGCCGTGGACGGTTTCCCCGAGGAGCTGCACAAGGCTGCGACCGACCACGACGACTTCATCAGCGTCACCAAGAACAACCTGGCGGCGAAGATCGCCAACTGCGTCAACTCCGGCCAGAAGTGCCAGTGAGTAAGCAGTAGTACGAGAGCGGGCGGTGGGATTCTCCCACCGCCCGCTTTCGTGTGCCCCCAAGGGGGCTTTCCGTAAAGGGAGTTCAGCTCGTGTGCTTCGAGTGGTCGGTGCCGATCTCCTCGTCGCCGCCGAGCGTCTCCTGGAGCTTCTTCACGATCTTGTCGGTGCCGACGGCGACCCACTTGCGGCCGACGAGGTAGAAACCGCCGTAGTCCTTGGCGTCGTTGATCCACTCGCGCTGGCCGCGGTCGGTGGCGAAGGTGGCGAGGACGAACTTGCCGTAGCTCATCTTGCAGATGGCCTGGCGGAGTTCGTCGGCGTCGGTCTGGATGTCGGGCGTGCACTTCACCTTGGCCGCCAGGCTCTCCAGGCTGCCGGTGGCCGCCGTCGGTACGGTCGCGGCCTTGGTGTCGGCGCCGCAGCCCACCAGCGCCAGCGCCGCCGTGGCGCCGGCCACCGCGAGCATCGGTCGGGTCAGCCTCATCTGTCGTTCCTCCGGTCGTCCGGTCAGCAGCATGCCGCAGTCGGCCCCGGCGAGGGGCCTTCTCCTTCGATACGGCCACGACGGGCCCCGCGCTCAAATCCTTGGTCCCCGGCTGTACGCGTGTGCGAAGGTGGCGCCCGTGAACCAAGACTGGGAAGACCGTGTGACCGCCGCCTGGGCGACTTTCGACGACTATCCGGAGGAGCGGGCCGCCGACTTCAGGGCCGTGATCGACGCGCTGGTCGCCGAACTCCCGGACGGCAGTCCGCTGGGCCCCTTCGAGCGGGCCTGCGCCTGGGACTCGACCGGGCACTCGGACCGGGCGGTCCCGCTGTACCGGGAGGCGCTGGCGCTCGGGCTGAGCGAGCGGAGCGGATACAAGGGGCGGCGAGCCAAGATCCAACTCTCCAGCTCGCTGCGGAACATCGGGCGGGCGGAGGAGGGCGTCAAGCTGCTCACGCCCGAACTCGACGGTCCCTCCGACGAGTTGGACGACGCGGTACGCGGGTGCCTCGCCCTGTGTCTGTCCAGCCTGGGCCGCGACCGCGAAGGTCTGTCCCTCGTGCTGGGCGCCCTGGCACCCCATCTGCCGCGCTACCAGCGGTCGATGGCGAACTACGCGCGTGCCCTGGTCGAGCCCGACGGCTGAGCCGCACCCGAGTCGCCCGGACGGCGGTGACCAACTCACCATTCGCTCGTTTTGCTGAACGTGCAGTCACAGGATGTCGCCAAGCGCCCCGCAGCTTCACCCACCGACCCGGCCGTCGATGTCGAACAGGCCGAGGCCGCGCTCGTCGAGCACTATCCACGGCTCGTCCGGCTCGCCTATCTGGTGCTGCCCCCGAGCCTCGGCCGCAACCGGCGGGTCCTGACCGCGCACGCCCTCACCCAGCGCGCCCTGCCCAGGGGCCGCGCGTCGGCGTCCGTCATCCCGGCCCAGTCGACCGGCCGGGACGGCGACCCCGGGTACGCCTTCGTCCGCCTCCAGGTCGTGCGTACGGCGCTGGAGGCGGGCCTGCCGCTGTCGCTGCGGTCGTGGCCCAAGCGCTCCCAACTCCCCCCGTTGCTCCCCCAGGTGTGGGGCCTGCGGCTCTTCCCGCGCTCGGGCGGCGCCGACGAACTCGCCCTGGACCAGCGGCTGTCGGCCCTGTCCGGCCCGGCGCGCGCGGTGTACGTACTGCGCGGCCTGGAGCAACTGCCCAACGGCGACGTACGCCGGGTACTCGCGGCGGCCGGGGTCGACGAGGTGGACGAGGCACTGCGCGAGGCCGACGAGGCGCCGGAGCGGTACGGGCTGCTGGACTCCCCCGAGTTCGACCCCTGTTCGCTGCACGCCCGGCCCACCGATCTGATGCGCCGCCGCCAGCACGGCAAGGCCGCGCTCGCCGCCGCCGCTGCCGTCGCCGTGTGCGGTGCGCTGCTCGCGCTGCCCGGCGGCGGCTGGGGCCCGGACGGTGCCGCCGCCCCCGCGTACGCGGAGAACCCGGCGGCCGAAGCGGCCCTGAACCCAGGCAAGTTGACGAGGGTCGCGCCCACCGCGTGGGAGTACTCCGCGCGCAAGGACTTCACCGTCTGGCCCGCCCGCGGCGACCTCACCAAGGACACCGCGCTGCTGCGCCGTGCCCTCGCCGTCTGGGCCCGCCCCGGCGAGTCCGTCCAGGTCTCGGCGACCCCCGGCACCCCCTCCGGCGGCCCGGCCGGACCGCCCCAACTCCTGTACGCGGGCACGGTCGACAACGCACGCGTGGTGATCCTCTACGACGGTCTGCGCATCGCCCGCTACGCCGAGCCGAAGGACGGCACCAAGGGAGCCGCGCTGGACTTCGCCCGGGTCGACGGCGCGACCGGGTCCGAGGCGAACGCGGTGGTCCTGGACCGCGCCGACGGCAACGTCCGCTATCTGACCGCCCCTTGGGTCAAGAAGGCGGCCGAACGGGACCTGCAGAAGCCGAACGCCGGCGCGCTGCCCCTCACCCTCACCGACGGGATCACCTCGCCGCTGGCCAGCCCCGCCCAGCAGACCGGCGCGTGCACGTCGTGGAACGTGCTCCAACTGACCGACGACACCGGCACCCGGCTGATGAGCGACCTCGGCGAGCTGGTCCCGGCGCATCTCACCGCCGGGCGGCCAGGCTCGGTCCACGAGGTGTCCGGAGCGGAGACGCAGCACGCCTGGGCGCCCTTCGCCTGCTCCCTCGGGGCGATGCGCTCGCTGGGCGTACGGTCCGTGAACGCCTGGCAGTACGCCCAGCAGCCGCTGCCGGACGCGAGCGGCGCGGGGACATGGACGTGCACGCGGGCCGAGACCTGGCGGGGCGGTGGCGAGCGGGTGCTGGCGCAGTTCCAGACGCCGGGCGGAACGTTCGGCGCGGTCGTCGCGAAGGCGCAGGACGTACCGGCGTGCGGGGCGCGTGACCCGCATGTGCTGGCCGGGGTGCTGTGGAAGTCGGCGGCGGGCCACTGGTATCTGCTGGCCGCGGGCAGCAAGGGCACGGAGTCGATCACGGCGACGGGCGGCGTGACCGGCTCGGCCAAGGGCGGCCTGCTCGCCGTGAAGACGCGGCAGGGCGCGCAGGCCGAGCTGAAGGGCGCGCTGGACGACGGCAGGACGATCTCCGGACTGCGCTAGCTGACACCGGCGTCAACAAGTCCCCGCCGAAGGGTTCCGCGCGGACTTACTCGTCAGTACATTGACGCCATGTCCAACAAGCCGCTCAAGCCTCGAAGGGTGTCCTTCTCCTGGTAAATCCTGCCGCACCCTTCTGACCTGGGCTTACGGAGGCTGAAACGGCTGTGACCTGCTAGGACGGGTTGCAGAGGCGATCGGAGGCAGTCAGAGGGAAACGCTCTGATTCGACCCCGGTTCGACCCGGGTTGCTCGGAGGCAGTCAGAGGCGATCCCTCTGCAACTCGCCTCCGGGAGACCCGAGTTGACGGAGATCGATCAGGAGCGTCATCCCCCGACGGCGCTCTGCTCCCGCCTTGGTCGAGTTGCGATGGGGACGCCTGCCTCCTGAACGGAGCCAGGCATACGAATGCCTCCAGGACGGCAGTCCTGGAGGCATCGCTGGCACCGATCGGAGGTCGGTTCCGGGTACCACCCGTGGTTTTAGCGGGCCTGGGTGGCGCCCTCGTCTTTGCGAGACGACCTCACCGTGCCCCAACACAGCCATCAGGCACAACCACAACGGCAGACAACTGAACCGCTCGACCGCCTGGGCCTTCACCGACTTCGCCCGGCTGCGGCCGAGCTCGTCCTTCTCGGGGATCTCACCGGCCGCTACGCGACCGGCAGTTACAGCAGACTCGGCTCCGACGGCCGCACCGTAGTCATGCGCCAGGACCGGGAGGGCGCGGCCGGGCACGGGCACCGCATCACGGCGGCCATCGCCTGCCATGTCGCCCGGTCCGGCGGCACCATCGACGAACTGACCCGGCTGTTGCTGCACCCCGACCACGACGGTGGCCGGCATGCTCAGCACATCGCGCTGCGTTCGGGGCAGGCACGCGCCCTGGACTACATCCGCCGGGTGTGGGCCAGCGCCTCGGCCGTGGTCACTGGAACGCGCGTGCCGGAGTCGCGTCACCACGCCTACGAAGTCCTCGCCGCGCTGCGGGATCGCATCGAGACCACGCCGTGGCGCGGCGAGCGAGGACGGACCGCACTGCGGGTGCTGCGGGCCCATCTGAGCTTCGCCGAGACCGCCGGCGGCCCGCTGCACCACGCCAGTGAGCGGCAGACCGCGGAGGAAGCCGGGATCTCCCGGACGACGCTGCGCGCGGTCTACGAGACGGTCCTCAAACCAGAAGGCTGGCTGCGCCGTCTGCGGGTCGGTCACAGCCGGGAGGGCTCCACCTGGTACCTCGACCACGCCGGCCCGGGTAACCCTCGTGCCCGCGCTTCGCTGTCTCGTTCCTGGACCACTCAGTACCCCCCCGACCTGGCACTTGAGGAGTGGACCACCCCTGAGACAGGCATGAGGGCCGACATCGACTCCACCGTCGTCGCCCGCCTGATGGGCCACGACGCCTTCACCCGGCGCGGTCTCGGCAGCTCCGCCCTCATGGTCATCGGGGCACTGCACGTCCAGCCTGCCCAGACGGTCAGCGATCTTGTCGCTACGGCCTCGGTGTCCCGGGCCACCGCCTACCGGACCTTGCGGCGCCTGGCCGACCACGGTCTCGTCCACCACGCTGGCGAGACCTGGACACTCGCCCCGCGCGCGGTGGAGGGCTTCGGTCTCAGCCCTCTGGATGCCGCTTCGCACCCAGGCACACGTCCGGCACCGGGGTGGGAGGGCATCGCCCGGTTCTACGGCACGGCGGGCACCGCGGTCCGACGCAGGACGCTGCATGCAGCCGAGCGAGCGGCCTACCGAGAGGCACTGGACCGCCTCGCGGAGCACCGCAGCAAAGCCGTGGTGATCGTCCGCGACGGGCGCCAGATCCTGGTCCCGGCACCCCGGCCCGATGAGATCCCATCCACGTGGCAGAGCACGGGCGGACGCGTCCTCGACCCGGCCACCGGCCGGCCTGCCGCCGACTGGCGCATCGCCACGGACGGCCGGCTGATCCTCATCACCCCTGCCGACCAGCGCAGTTACGACGAGCTGGCCGCCGCCCATGCCGAAGCCCTCAGCGAATGGAACTCCGCCGCGTGAACCCAAACCCCCCGAGCACACCCGCCGACGGTGAAATACCGGATCTTCAGTCTCTGCGTGAGCGGTATGAGTCCGGTGCCACGGTCCAGGAACTCATGACTGCCAGCGGCCTGTCGTACGGCACTCTCCTCAACCGGCTACGCGAGGCCGGGACCGTGATGCGCACCTCGTGGCAGACCCGCCGTATGCGCGCGGATCCCGAAGCGCGCCAGCGTCTTGCAGCCCATCTGCGCGTCCTCTATGAGAAGCACGGCGCGACCCTCACCGAACTCGCCTCAGCCGCAGGAGAGACGAGGACCGTAGCGCGAGGCCTGCTCGTCGAGGCCGGCGGCACCGTCCGCACGACGCAGCAGACGCTGCAGATCCGCTTCGCAGCGCGCGCCGCCGAGCGGCAGAAGCTCGCACAGTCGTTGCGGGCGAAGTACGAGGCGGGTGCCACGGTCCCGGAACTCGCCCAGAAGTGCAGGTACTCCGTCGGCACCGTCTACCGGCTCCTGCACCAGGCAGGCACCCACATGAGGCCCCAGCACCGCCACGGACCCGCTAGCCAGGTGAAGAAGCCGTCATGAACGCCCGACCCCTCACGGATCCTCCACGCAGAGCTGTCCGCCTCAAGGGCCCACCCACCCACCATCCCAGCCACACCTGTGCTCCAAGAGCCCCTCCCGCCCCACTTCGCAAGGCCCAAAGCACGTGTCGACGCGGTCGACAGCCCTCACAAACCTCCCTTTCAAGTTTGAGGAGAACAAGCACACGTGAATGAGAACACCCGTCACAAGACCCTGACCGCGGCCACGGCGAGCGTCTGGGACGCGTTCGTCATAGTCGTCGGCATGCTCAAGGGCGGCACCGGCAAGACCACCTCCGCCTGGTTCATCGCCCTCTACTACGCCGTCGTCCTCGGACTGCCCACCCTGCTGCTGGACGCCGACGCGACCAGCCAGTCCGCCTACGACTGGTTCAAGGTCGCGGCGGCTGCGGGCTTCGAGATCCCCGCCAACCTGGTGGTCGAGCGGTACCCGTTCGAGGACATCGCCGAGTACATCCGGGCCAAGCGCGCCGAGTTCGGCGCGATCGTGGTCGACGCCGGCGGCGGCAGCGCCCGCATCTTCCACGAGGCCGTCACCGAGGCGAACCTCCTGCTCGTGCCCGTGGCCCCCACCAAGATCGAACGCCGCAAGCTCGTGGCCACCTTCGACGAGGCGGAACGCGCCGCCGCCCGCAACGAGCACGGTGTCACCGCCCACGTCGTCATGGTCAAGGCCGACGACCGCACCAGCCTCCCCCGCAACGCCCGGGACAACCTCCTGGAGCCCGGCGAGGGCGAGGGCATCGGGCCCGACCGCGACGAACCGTTCCCGCTCGCCGACACCGCCATCCACGCCTGGGTGCACTACATGGAGGCCTTCGGCGAGATCCCCACCGAACTGAGCGAGTACGCCGAGCTGATGAAGGAGCTGACGGCATGACGGACCGAATGAGGCCCCCGGCCCGCCGCACGGGTGGTCGCCCGCTCGGTGGAGCCAAGCAGGCGACCCCGCCGTCCCCACCGCCGACCGCCGAGCTCACACCCGAGCAGTTCGCCGCCGAACAGGCCACCGCCCAGGGCGAAGGCCATCCCGCTGCCAGCAAGCCGCAGATCCAGCCCGCGCCTTCCGCCGTTCCCGTCGGCCGGACCGAGGTGCCACAGCCCTCGACCCAGCCAACTACCGAGGCGCCGAGCGTCCCCGCCCCGGAGACGGCCGCCAGTCAGCCGGCCCACTCGGCAGTCGTCGCCCTCGGGGCGGGGACAAAATCCCCTGGGGAACCAACGGAGCGGCAGGAGGCGCCCGTGGTCCCGACTCCCGGGCCCGCAGCATCCGCGCTCCAGCCCACGCAGTCTGCTGTACCTGTTGCTCAGCAGGGCCTGTCCCACGTCGCGTCCGCGACTTCTGGTGCTCCAGCCGCGGAGGTGGCGGTTCGCCCGGCCATTCATCCGGTCGCAGGTGGTACGGCGTTCCCGGTAAGGATCGAGGGTCCAGGGGTTTACCAGGAACAGGACACTCGATCGCAGGAGGCTCCCAGCGAGGGAACACCGTACGCCCACGGTCCTGGCCGTCCCAAGGACATTCCCGAGATCGCCATGGTTCTCAACCAGCGCATCATCGCGCGCGAGAGCCTTGACTCGTCGGTTCCCGCGGTGCTGAAGCTGAAGAAGCGGCTCAAACGCTTCGCGCTGGACAACGAACTCGACCACCTACCCATCGGCGACATCGTCTCGGTCGCACTGGAAGAGTGGCTCACCTCCCGCGGGTTCTGACACGACGTACGACGCGAGGGGTGGCCGCCCCCATATCGGAAACGCGGCCGCCCCTTCCGCCGACTATTCCAATCGCCCACTAGGCGGCTAGCCAGCCGCCTAGGCCGGACGGACCGGAGCAACATTCGTGCCCGATCTCTCCCACCATGCTCGGCGCCTACGCGACATCGCCGACGCGCTCGAAGCAGAGTCACAACCCAACGACGACCCATTCACTCCGCATCCAGACACGTCGAAGGTCATCAACGACCGCCACACCAAGCGCGGACAGCTCAACTACGCCGTCCCAGACGTCCTCCAGCTACAGCGACGCGTCCGCCGCTACAACGCCGATCACGACATGTCCCATGGCGACATCGTCGCCGTCGCCCTCGACACGTGGCTTCGAGCCAAGGGCTACCCACCTAGTCTCAAACCATCCGAGACAGATGCCCCATGAGCAGGCTGCACGATCAACTCTCTCTAGAGTGATGACCCGCTCCGGCTGATCCGCCGCCAAGGACCCGTTGTCTATCGCACCTGCCACTCCCACGGCTGCATCAACCTCCCGTGAGCGACATCCCACGCCGAGTGCAGGACACGCAGGCTCTACATCTCAGCGCGGGTGCCGGCATGCTCTACGTCCCATTCGGACCTGCCGGCGGCCGAGCATCCGCCAGATCCGCGTCTCCTGCCACTATGACCCTGCCGAACAACCACACCAGACGTGTCGCCCGCGCAATGCCGAGCGCCATGGCCAACTCAGCAAGCCAGTGAACCCCGCCCGTGTCCCTTTCCCTAATGTCCAGAACCGTGGCCAGCAGGCAGAGCCCGGAGACCACCAGAGTCGCACCCAGGATGCTCACCCAGTTCCGTCTGAACTGCGGGCCCTGCATCGGATGTGTGCGCAGCGTCCGCATCCGCTGTCCGGTGGACGCGGCGTATTGAGCGATCGCCGCAGTGATGAAGCTGCCGACGATGGCTGCGACTGTCGCCGTCGCCGTGTAAACGTTGACGCGCTGCTCCCGCGCCGGCCAGCCCAGTACATCGCCTCTGCCGGTGATCAGCACAATGCCCAGATGCGCGCCGGTGATCACGAACGCGACAATCCAGTCCAGGCGCGGCCGCCCCACCCATCGGACCCATAGCCAGTCCAGCACCGCTTACTCACCCCCTGAGCTGCCGCTCAGGCTAGCGGTCGGTGCTGGCAGGCTTCTTGCAACTCCTGCGCGTGCGTGCGGGCAGCTCCGAAGACAGCGTTGACCGCGAACTGCAGGTCCACCGACCGTCCATCGGTGAATGCGACCGGCACATCGCACTGGGCGGTGATGCGGTGCTCCAGAAAGTCGAGCGGCTCATACTCCAGGGACTGCCGGTGCGGGTCGCGGATCGCGACCTGCCCGTTGACGGAGCGCACCACGCCCGACTCGTCCATCCATTCGTCGAGGTCGGGGATGAACTGCAGGACATCACTGCGCAGTTGGGTCGCGGCCCGGTTTCTGCGAACCAGACTCAGGCGCCCTCCGCGCCTGGGGACCCGCAGGCTGAGAGTGATGGCAGTGTCTGGGTGCCGCTGCCCGAAGCTGCGGAGCGAATGCCCCAGCTCGGATTGTGCGTTCAGAGCCCCGACACTGTCCGCCGGGGCACCCTCCAACTGCACGGTCAGCTCTGACACTGCTTCTATACGGTTCAGTTTTTCGCGGGCCCGCGCATGGATGACCGGCTTCAAAACGACCTCACCCCACGGGAGTCCAACGCCGTTCAACCACTTGGTGATGGCGCTGACCCGCGGTGCGGAGAAGCCGCCATGGAGGGTACCGATGATGTTCCCGTATGGCATGAAGCAGAGGGTCGTCACGTGCACGACATCGGTGCCGGCCGCGAGCCGCAACGCTTCAATGGTGCCGTTGCTGTGATCGAGTTGGTGAGGCACCTCTCCAGTGATCTTAGCGAGGAGGAGATGATCCTCGGAGGTGGCCGCATCGACGGCCCCGATCAGCCGATCTTCACCACTCTGCACACTGCGTTCGTCAGGCGGTGCGGCCGAGATGCGGTCGAGGAAGCCCCGCCAGTCCTGAGGCTCCATGCGTGGCTGGTGGTTCTTGGCCTCGACGATCTCGAAGAAAAATACTGTGCGCTTGCGCATCGTTCCGGCCATTTCGCCTCCCCCTACTGCTGGCATGGCCCACATGATCGTAGGCACATTTGCCGAGGATCACCGAGCACCGTCCGCAGATGGCCGAAAGTTACAGCCCGAGATGCGCCAACTACCGTGCGCGTAAGGGGAGTTTCACGCCCCAGGCCTTGTATGCGGCCTCCGATCTGGCAAGGTGATCGATCATTGGATTAGTTTCGAGAAGCCGTGATTCTCCGCCACAGGCCAGTAGCACCGGCACACGTCGTACCGACGAGCGGACCCGGCTGCGAAAGGTGCGTGAACGGCGGTGGCGGCAGCAGGCGGCCCGGCGACTCCCAAGCCCGGCCAGCACCAGCCAAAGCGCTGGTACCAAACCCGGCCATCCCCCTTTCCGTGGGAGCAGGCGGCTCTCGACCACATCAAGCAGCGGATGCCGGTCACCGCCCCGCACTACTCGTGGTCGACCTTCTCCTTCACCGCCATGAGCGGCCGCATCAATGAGTGCGACCTGCTCATCGCCGTACCCCGCGGCCTTTATCTGGTCGAACTGAAAGGGCACCCCGGCCGGGTCGCGAACAGCGGCGACACCTGGAGCTTCCACGCCCCCGACGGCCGGATCCGTACGATCCGCAACCCTCTGCACCTCACCGACCTCAAGTCCAAGGAGCTGAAATCCCGGCTCCAGGAAGCGGCCCGCGAGCTCTACCCGAGCCTCCGCGTCCCCCGTATCGACCCGGCCGTCTTCCTCTCCGACCCTCTACTCCAGAGCGAACTGGACACAGTTCAGCGCACCCATGTCTACGGACGCGACGGCGTCCGGAGCGGACTCCCAGGGATCTGGGACGAGTTCCTCAGCCTGCCGCCGGAGCGCGAGAACTGGCGGGTCAGGGAGGACTTCACCCGGCACCTGCCCGAGTTGATGAAGAAGATCGGGGTGCGGGCATCAACCGCTCACCTCGACTTCGGCGACGGCTGGAAGCTCGCCTCCCGCCCCCTGGACGCGGGCCCCACGTGGGAGGACCGGCTCGCCGAGCGCAAGGAGATGATCCACGAGGAAGGCCGGGTCCGGGTCTATCTCGTCGAGCAGCAGGCGAGCGAGGAAAAGCGGCGTTCTACGAGCCGTGCCGCCGAGCGCGAGTACCAGGTGCTCCAGGGCATCACCCACCGAGGTATCGCCCAGGCCGTGGCCCTGCGCCAGCATCAGGGCGGCCCCGCGATCCTCTTCCGCCACCGGGAAAGCGATCTGCGGCTGGACAACTACCTTGCCGTCTACGGCGCGAAACTGACTGAAGCGGTACGCCGTGACATGGTGCGCCAACTCGCCGAGGCCGTCCGCTACGCCCACCGCCGCTCGCTCTACCACCGCGCGCTGGCGGCCCGTTCGGTATACGTCAGCGCACACGAGAACGGCAGCGACCCCGTTCTGCGAATCATCGACTGGCAGGCATCCGCCCGCGACTTCGACACCACCTCACTGCGCTCGCTGGGCGAGAGTTCCTTCACTGGGGAGCACATCGAGGACGCCGCCCAGTGCTACCTCGCACCCGAGACCGACGCCGACTACCCGGACCCGGTGGACCTCGATGTCTTCGGCATCGGCGCGGTGGCGCACCACATCCTGACCGGGATGCCTCCCGCAGAGACCCGTACCGCGCTCAAGGAGCGACTCACGGCCGACGGCGGACTGCACATGTATGCGGTCAGCGACGCCATGGACGCCGGACTCGACGAGCTGGTGTACGCCGCCACCCGAGCCTCCGTCGACGATCGGCTGGACTCGGCCGACGCCTTCCTCAAGCAACTCGATGATGCCGAACAGGCCAGCGCCGCCCAGGCCGTCGCCGTGGAGGCCGACCCCCTCACTGCCACCCCCGGTCAGGCCGTCGACGGCGATTGGACCGTCGAGCGAGTCCTCGGCTCGGGTGCCACGGCACGTGCGCTGTATGTGACACGCGTTACCGAGGACGAGCGCGGCACAAGGACGGCGGAAGAGCGGGTCCTCAAGGTCGCCCTGGACGCAGACAAGAACGAGCGTCTCGCCTCCGAGGCCGCAGCCCTTCAACAGATCAGCAGCGGACGCATCGTCAAACTGTACGAAGGTCCGCGGACCATTGGCGGCCGGACTGTCCTTGCTCTGGAGTACGCGGGCCCCGAAACACTCGGCCAGCGGCTGGCCAGCCATGGGCAGCTGGGCTACGAGGAACTGGCGTCCTTCGGCGAGGACCTTTTCACCGCGCTGGACGACCTTGCGGCCAAAAGTATGCGCCACCGCGACCTCAAGCCTTCCAATCTCGGGATCAAGGTCCGGGACGACGACGAGCAGCAGCTCGTGCTGTTCGACTTCTCCCTGGCCAATGTCTCCGACCGGGACATCAAGGCGGGCACCCGCGGCTATCTCGATCCGTTTCTGGGCGATGCACGGCGTCCTATTTACGACGACTACGCGGAGCGGTACGCCGCCGCCGTCGTCCTGCACGAGATGGCCGCCGCCGAGCGCCCCATGTGGGGCAACGGCGCGGACGATCCGCTCACAGCGCTGAAGGACGAGCTACCACTGCTCGCCGCCGACGCATTCGTGGGGGTTCTGAGGCCCGGTCTCGAAGCATTCTTCGAGCGGGCCCTGCACCGGGACATCAACCGCAGGTTCGAGTCGCTGCGCCAAATGCGGGACGCCTGGCGGGCGATCTTCACCGAGGCCGACCGCACCCAGCCTCCGCCGACCACCGACACCGTCTCGATACTCGGGGCCGGCGGGCTGCCGGAGGGACTCTCCGAGGACGGCATCCGGGATCTGTACGCGGAGAGGGCGAAGCTCGGAACGACCCTCAGGGATGCAGGGCTGACCGAGCGGGCGGCGGCTGTGGCCGAGGAACTCGGCGCGGTGACAGTCCGCGAGCTACTGGATGTGCCGTTGCCCCGCTTCCGGGGCAAGCGCGGAATCGGCGCGGTCGTCAAGAAGGAGCTCAACCGACGACACCGTCAGTGGACGTCTGCCCTGCGGCCGAGGAAGCCCAAGGCCGTGGCCGTGCCGGTACAGCCCACGGTGCCAGCGGCAGACGACATGCTCGGCGCCGAGCATGAGGCCCGGCAGAACGTGGAAAGGCTCGCCGCGCTCCTCAACCCGGTATTGGCCGGCCGCAAGGACAACAAGCGGCCGCAGGTCGTCGCGGCCTGGCTCGGGCTCGATGGAAAAGCGGAGCCGGGCGCCTGGCCGACCAACCGGCAGGTTTCGGAATCCGTCAAGGCCTCCGAGTACACGGTCTCCAGGCACCTAGGATCGGCGATCGGCGAGTGGGCCTCTGCGGACTGGATGACCCTCCTGTGCGGCGAGCTGGTGGAAGCCGTCCAGGATGCAGGACGCGTGATGACCGCCCGCGAACTGGCCCGGGTGCTCAGCGCGGGTCATGGCTCCGAGAGCGAATCCACCGAGGGCACGGAGGCCGCCGCGCTCGCCGTCGTACGAGCCGCTGTCGCCGCCGAGACCCTCCTCACCGGCCGCGACGAGGACCATGAGCCCCGGCTCGCGCAGATGCGGCGGCGGGGGCGTCTGATCGTAGCCCTGGAGTCGCTGGACGGCTCCGACGATCCGACTTCCGATGAACTCGCCGCGTACGCCATTGAGTTGGGCGAGGCCGCCGAGAAGGTCGCTGCCGCCGAACCGCTACCTGACCGGGCCGCGGCGCTCCGCGACCTGCGTGCGGTGCGCACACCGGAAGGCATGGACCCGCTCCCGGACGCCCGTCTCGTCACCCTGGCCGCAGCGACTTCGGTAGGTGCCGCGGCCTCGCCCCGGCTTGAGCTATACCCCCGGACATTGGAGCTGTGGCGGGCTCTTCAGATCTCACAGGCCGCGGCGGGTGTACGACGCGAGGTCGGCATCAGCCTGGAGGGGCTGCTGGCTCGGTTGCGTTCCCGCTTCCCCGAGATGGTGCTGGGCAAGCCCACGTACATCGAGGTCGAGGACGCGCTCAAGAAGGCTGGCTTCACGCTGACGTACGAGACGGCCGAGGCGCGCTTCAAGCCTCCAATGCCAGTTTCTGCGGTGACCGGCAGCAGCTGGCTGTACTCCTCCACCGGCACGGTGACCGGAGCCTCTCGTGCGCTGGCGGCGGGAGCCGCCGCCGGGCGCGAGCCGTCGTTGCTGCTCGCCGCGAAGCTCGACTCCGCAGTACGGGAGGGCGGTTTCCTCGCACTGAACGTGCACGTCAAGCGGTTACGGGGTGAGACGGGTTCGGTTGCGGACGCGCTGGCGGAGGCATTCCCAGTCGTACCGGTGAGCCTGGCGCGAGTCTTCCTGGAGGAGTTCCGGGCGTTGGCGGGAGAGCACGGCACAGACTGGTCCAAAGTGCTGGGCGCGGACACGCGGTACACCAGGAGCGGTGAACTCCCGAGCGGGCTCAGGTCATTCGTGGTCCGGGTCTGGCCTCGCGTCGCTGCGCGGTTGGAGGAGACGGCTTCGCGGGAGCCGGGGACGGTGCTCTTCATTCACACTTCTGGGCTGCTCGCGCACTACTACGAGGCAGGTGGGCACGACCTGCTGATCAGCTTGCAATCCGGGGCGCGCAAGCCAGGCAGGCGGCCGCATGGACTGTGGTTGCTCACCCCTTCGCACAATCCGCAGGCCGGACCTGAGCTGGACGGGCGCACGGTAGAGATAACCGGCGGCGACGCGGAACGCGCGGTACTGACCGAGGGCTTCCTGAAGGACTTGGCCGCGGTCTCGGCCGCACATCGAGAGGGTTTGGGGCAGTGAGCGCGCGCGGTAGCGGCCAGGACGGATTACTGAAGGACCTCCGCAAGCAGGTGGCGCTCCTGGAGGACGACTTGCGGGTGCGCAGTGAGTCGGTGGAGGAATACCGGGACCGGGTCACGGACGAGTACACGCGCGCCTGCGCCGCCGGGCGAACAGCGGCTATGTACGAGACATGGCGCGACGAACGGGTCACGCAGGTCGCGGCGGCGTGGGTGCTGGGGTGCGTCTTCGTCCGATTCTGTGAGGACAACAAGCTAATCCCGCGTCCGTGGCTAGCAGGTGTCGGCGATCGTCTCAAGGACGCGGAGGACAACGACGCGGCGTTCTTCGCCGCGAACCCGGAGAAAAACGACCGCGACTGGATCATCGCGGCATTTGATCATCTTGCTGGCACCAACTCTACGGTGGCGGGGCTCTTCGACCGCGCACACAACCCGCTGTGGGAGATTTCGCCTTCATATGAGGCAGCAACAGCGTTGTTGAAGTTCTGGCGGCGGGTCGGTTCGGACGGCGAGATCGTGCACTCGTTCGTGAACGAGGACTTGGACACCCGGTTCCTGGGTGATCTGTATCAAGACCTGAGCGAGCACGCACGGAAGACGTACGCGCTGCTCCAGACCCCGGTGTTCGTCGAGGAGTTCATCCTCGACCTGACATTGGAGCCGGCGGTGAAGGAGTTCGGCCTCGAGCCGGTCGTCTCCCTCGTTGACGGGTACGGCGTGGCACGGGAACTACCTGCAGGGCTGCGCACGATCGACCCGGCATGCGGGTCTGGGCACTTCCTGCTGGGAATATTCCAGCGGCTGCTGGAGAAGTGGCGTGAATTCGACAAGAGCGCGGACGACTGGACGCTGATCCGGCGGGCGCTAGACGCGGTGCACGGGTGCGACAAGAACCCATTCGCGGTGGCGATCGCGCGGTTCCGGCTGATGATTGCTGCGCTCAAAGCTGCGGACGCGGAGCGGCTGGATGCGGCTCCTGAGTTCCGAATCAACCTGGCAGTCGGGGACTCTTTGCTCCACGGACGCGGAGCCCCAGGGATTCGCCAGGGGCTGCATTCCGATCATGAACAGTTCTTTTACACCACCGAAGACGTCTATGACTTCACGATGAGCTGCGACCTACTCGGGAGAGGTTCGTACCACGTAGTAGTCGGCAACCCGCCGTACATCACAGTAAAGGACAAGCAAGAAAACCAGGCCTACAGGGAACGGTACGACACCTGCGCAGGAACATATGCGTTATCGATACCATTCGCGCAGCGGATCTTCGAACTAGCAGTGCGCACGAGTGGGTCAGAGCGCGCAGCAGGGTTCACGGGGCAGATTACGGCAAACTCTTTCATGAAGCGCGAGTTCGGAAGGAAGCTGATCGACTGGTTCCATCAAAAGGTCGACTTGACGCATGTCGTCGACACCTCCGGAGCCTACATTCCGGGGCACGGAACGCCAACGGTCATCCTGGTTGGGCGAAATCGCACGGCTTACCAGAAAGATCCAGTCCGCACTGTCCTGGGAATCCGCGGCGAACCCTCACAACCGGATGATGCATCAAGCGGTTTCGTCTGGTCCGCCATTGATCAGCAGATCGATCAACCTGGCAGCGAGAGCGAATGGGTTTCATCAGTCGATTCTGCACGCGACCAGCTCGCAGAACACCCATGGTCTCTAAATGGTGGCGGGGCCGGGGAAATCGCCGAGGCGATCGCGTCAGGGCGACGGAAGCTGGGCTCCATAGCTACCAGCATCGGGCGAACAACGGCAACTGGCGCGGACGACGCCTTCTTCCTTCCGGACCTAAACACTGCACGACGCCTCAGAGACCAATCGGCAGTTCGCACACTCATCACGGGTGACGTTGTTCGAGATTTCAGATTCACGGATTCCGTCGCAGTACGCAACCCCTATTCGGGTCCAGAAAACCGACAGACCATCAATTCGGACCACCACCTCATCAAACATAGTTTGTGGCCGTTCCGAACCCAATTATCAAAACGCGTCATCTTCGGCAAGACCGTAATCGAGAACGATTACCCTTGGTTCTGCCATCTCGAAAACTATTCGAGCAAGCTCAAAACTCCGAATGGAATATCTTTCGCCTTCGTTGCCACGCATAATCACTTCACTCTCGACACCCAGTCACGTCTATTCAATCGTTCCGCGCCGGTGATCAAACTTCCGGAAAGCTCAAGCGAGGACGAGCACTTGGCACTGCTGGGAGTACTCAACTCGTCGGCAGCGTGCTTTTGGCTCAAGCAGGTCTGCCACGATAAGGGTAGCCAGTCGGGAACCGGCGGCTTCATGCACGACGAATGGGAACGCTTCTACGAATTCGCTGGGGCCAAACTTCAAGATTTTCCGCTCCCTGACCAGCTCCCCCTAAACCTCGGCCGTACTCTCAACATTCTTGCTCAAGACGTGGCCATGCACGAGCCCTCGGCCATATGCGCCGCCGATGAGCCGCCCACTCGCACTCGTCTCGATGCCGCCCGGGACATCTGGACGTGCACCCGCCAGCGCATGGTCGCTCTCCAGGAGGAGCTCGACTGGGAGGTTTATCACTCCTACGGACTTCTCGCCGACGACGAGAAAGCCCGACTTACATCCTCCTTGCCCGTCACCATCCCCCAAGTGAAACTCGGGGAACGGGCATTCGAGATCGTGTTGGCTCGGAGGCAAGCAACCGGCGAGGCTGAGACAGTGTGGTTCGGCAGACACGGCTCCACTCCCGTCACCGATATCCCAGCCCACTGGCCAGACGGGTACCGAGACATCGTGCAGGCCCGCATCGACACCATCGCCGCTCGCCGCGACATTGAGCGCATCGAGCGTCCCGAGTGCAAGCGCCGCTGGGCCACCGACCCGTGGGAAAAACAGGAGAAGGTCGCTCTGCGGACCTGGCTACTTGACCAGTGCGAGGACAAGTCCCTCTGGTTCCACATCCTCAACGACTTCGAACAGCCCCGCACCCTCAGCGTCGGCCAGCTCGCCGACGAACTCGAAAGGCGCCCGGACGCGGACGCGATCCTCAACACCGCATCGCTTTACGCCGCCCACCTCGGCAAGCCGAACCTCTCCTTCGCCCAGATCCTCCAGGACGTGGTCGACGCCGAGCATGTCCCCTACCTCGCCGCATACCGCTACAAGGACACCGGGCTTCGCAAGCGCTCGCAGTGGGAGGACGTCTGGGAGAAGCAGCGCGAGGAGGACCGTACCGGCGAGCATCTCGATATCGCCGTACCGCCGAAGTACACCTCCGCGGACTTCATCAAGCAGTCCTACTGGTCGAACCGCGGAAAGCTGGACGTCCCCAAGGAGCGGTTCGTGTCCTATCCAGGCGCCAATCCGGACTCCGACCCGACCCTGCTCCTGGGTTGGGCCGGCTGGGACCAACGCGACCAGGCCACCGCCCTGCTGAACCTCGTCAGTGAGCGCCGCAAACAGCAGGACTGGCCCACCGAACGGCTCGTACCGCTGCTCGCCGGGATCGCGGAACTGATGCCGTGGCTGCGGCAGTGGTTCGGGGAGGTGGACGAGGAGTGGGGCGAGGAATCGGCCGCCGAGGAGTTCCAGAGCTTCCTGGACGGGGAGTTGGCACGCGAACAGCTCACCCCCGGCGCACTCACCGACTGGCGTCCGGCGAAGAAGACCCGGGCAGGCAGGTCAACCGCAACAGCGAAGACAACCGCAACGACGGCCAAGAAGAGGGCGGCGGAAGACGATGAGTAGCAGCGGCGGCGACCTTTACCTCCGGGACGTATTGGACCTCCCCGAGTCCGTCCTTGCCGGATCGTTCAAGGTCGAGCTGTCCGGAGGTTTCGATGAGACCGCCGAGCGTGTACGCGAGTATGTGGTCACCCCACAGCTGGAGCAGTCACTCCGTCGGGCGCTGAAGATCGTTGAGGCGTCGGTGCGGGCGGGGTCGTCCAACGCCGCATATCTTCACGGCTCGTTCGGCTCCGGCAAGAGCCACTTCATGACCGTGTTGCACGCCATCCTCTCCAACGATCCGGCCGCCCGCGCCAAGCCCACACTCCAGCCAATCATCGCGGACCACGACACATGGCTACGGGACCAGAAGTTCCTGATGGTGCCGTTCCACCTGGTCGGCGCGACGGACCTGGACTCGGCGATCCTCGGCGGCTATGTCGCCACGGTTCGGCGGCTGCACCCGGACTCGCCCGTGCCACCGGTCTACCGGGCGGACGCGATGTTCGACGACGCCCGCCGCCAGCGGGAGTTCTTCGCGGACGACGCGCAGTTCGTACGCTGGCTCGGTAACCCCGCGCTGCCGGAGGACACGAATGCCACCCCGCAGCAAGCCACCGACGACGAAAGCGACCTAGAGGACCTCGACGTCAAGGAGGCCCCGAAGGTCTGGACCCCGGCCCTCCTTGACCTTGCCTTAACATCCGCCCCCGGCGAGCAGGTCCGCGACTGGCTGGCGTCCGCACTGCTCTCCGGCCCGTACTCCTCGTACTCCCGTGGCGCACTCGGCGCGAAGAACGCCTTCCTGCCCCTCGAAAACGGGCTGGACATCATCAGCCGGCACGCCAAGTCCCTTGGCTACGACGGGCTGATCCTCTTCCTCGACGAGCTGATCCTCTGGCTCCAAGCGCATCTGCGCGAGCGGACCTTCGTCAATGACGAAGTCAACAAACTGGTCAAGCTGATCGAGTCCGGTACGGGTGGCCGCGCGCTGCCAGTCGTCTCCTTCATATCCCGCCAGCGCGACCTGTCCGAGCTGATCGGCTCAGACGCGGTCGGCGCGGAGGCCAAGAACCTGGAGCAGCAGGTCAAATACCTTGCGGGCCGTATCGACCCGATCAGTCTGGAGGACCGCAACCTCCCGGAGATCATCAAGGAGCGGGTCCTCAAGCCCAAGGACGACGCGGCGAAGGCCGCACTCGAAGCAGCCTTCGCCCGGGTCGAGACGTCCAACCAGTCGGTACGCGATGTGCTTCTCGACGCCAACGGCGCCACCCACGCCGACTGGGCCGACTTCAAGTCGCTCTACCCGGTCTCGCCCGTCCTCCTCAACGTCCTGGTCGCGCTCTCCGGCGCTCTCCAGCGCGAGCGCACCGGCCTCAAGCTGCTCCAGCAGATGCTCTACAAGCGGCGCGAAGACATGAAGGTCGGCGAGCTGATCCCGCTGGGCGACCTGTGGGACGTACTGGCCGAGGGGATGGGCGAGGCGTTCACGGACCGGCTGCGCAGCGAGGCGGAGGCGGCAACTCGCTTCCACGGCAAGGTAAAGGAGCATCTGCTGCAGAAGTACGGCTCCCCAGACGACACCAAGTTCAAGGCCGACGACCGGTTCGTCAAGACGATGCTGCTCGCCTATCTCGCCCCCGAAGTGCCTGCCCTCGCCCGGCTGACCGGGCCGCGCCTTTCCGCACTCAACCACGGATCGATCCGCTCCCGCACCGGGCAGGAGGACCGGATCGTGGTCAAGCGGATGCAGGAGCTCCAGGCGCAGTTCCCCGGCGAGCTGCGCAGTGACGGCAACGACGTGGACCCAGTGTTCACGCTGCATCTGTCCGACCTGGATGTGGAACCGATCCTGGACAGCGTCGGCGAGAAGGACACTCTCGGCGCACGCAAGCGGTGGGTGCAGGAGTGGCTGTGGCGGGAGCTGGTGATTGCCGACAACGGCACCCTTGTCGCCGACCGCGAGGTCGTCTGGCACGGCACCAGGCGGACGGCCGAGTTCGTCTTCGAGAACGTGCGCGATACGCAGATCCTCCCCGACACACAGTTCGAGCCGTCCGCGCCGGACCGGATCCGTTTCGTCATCGACTATCCCTTCGACGAGAACGACAAGGGCCTGCCCAGCGCGGACGAAAACCGGGTCTTCCGGTTGCAGCGGGAGAAGCCGGATGCGCCGACCGTTGTATGGCTGCCGTCCTTCCTCTCCGCTCAGCGGGGGACCCAGCTCGGCCGGCTCCTGAAGATCAACTACCTGCTGGAGCGCGACCGGCTGAAGGACTTCGCGACCCATTTGTCCTCAGACGACCAGGTACGTGTCAAGCATCAGTTGGAGGCGCAGCGCGAGACCCTCGTCTCGCAACTGGGTCAGGTGCTGCACCAGGCGTACGGGATCGCCAAGGCCAACGAGACCGACCTCGGGGCCCAGGTCACCGAGGGCAAACACGTCCACTCGCTGTATGCCGGACACACTCCGCAGCTCCAGGGCGGCGGCGTCTTCAAGTACAACCTGCTGAAGCTCGCCGATGGCCTGCTGGACTCGATGTATCCCAAGCATCCGAACTTCGACCGCCAGGAGAGCCGCAAACCGGTCACTCCCGCGAAGTTCAAGATGGCGTACGGGTGGATCGCGAAGGCTATGGACGACGGCTCGCGCCGGGTCGTGGTCGACAGCCGCGAACTGACGGATGTGGCGCGGATCGTGCATCCCTTGGAGTTGGGTGAGGTGCACGACGGGCCGCTGAACGTCTCCACGGACTGGCGCCGTCACATCGACCAGCAGGCGGCCAAGCACGGCGCGAAGGGCGACTTTCCGGTCGAGGACATCCGCACCTGGATCGCCGAGCTCGGCTGGACGGGCCTTGACAAGTTGGTCTCGAACCTGGTTATCGCGACGTACGCGCTGCTGTCCGACCGCTCCTGGATCTACCGTGGCAAGGCCGAACAAGCCCCTGCGCTCGACCAGTTCGGTCCCGGCTGGGCACTGCGGGCGCAGGAGCGGCCCAGCGAGGACGAGTTCACAGCGGCGCACACGCGGGCCGCCGCACTGTTCGGCACGAGCGTGCCGCAGGTGCTGTTCACCAGGAATGTCAACGCGCTCGCGGCGGATGTTCGTGCGAAGGCCGAAGAGCGCGAGGCTGCTGTCAATGGGCTGCGGCGCGCACTGACCCGGTACCGAAGTGCCCTCGGCATCAGCGGGGAGACACTGAGCGCACGCGAGCAGTCGGTGCGGGACGCTGCCGATCTGCTGGCGCGGATCAAACAGAACCCGGAGGCGACACCGCTCGCGCGGGATCTGGCGGCTGCGACGTATCTGAGCACCGATGTGGTGCTGGCCAAGACGATGTCCTCGGCGCAGCGGGTACTGGAGGCGCTGGAGCGTACCGACTGGGATCTCATCGACAGCGTACGCAAGTACACCGGGCGCGGGGACGGTCTCGCCGACCGGTCCGAGCTGTTGCTCGCCGAGATCGCGGACGCGGCAGGGACCGACGAGTTCGACACAGATCTGGCCCCGGTACTGAGCAGCGCGCGCGGCCAGGCCGTGGCTCTGATCAACGAGGCAGCGCGGCTCAGCACGGTGACCCCCGTCGCGCCCGTCGCGCCCCCGCTGCCGCCCCCGCCTGTCGAGTCGGAGGCGATCGTCTCCCCTGCCCGGGCCGAGGACGACAGGCCGACCACGCACGGTCAGTCGCCATTGCCGGCTACGCCGACAGCCACCCGGCGGTCTCGGCGAGTGAAGGCCACGGACAGCGAAAGTGTCCTGGAAGCCGCACTCAGCAGGGCCCTGGCCGACGTACAGGGCGAGATCCGGGACTATGCGGCCGCGCACCCGGGCGTCGAGATCGAGATCAACTGGCAGGTGCTGCACGCGACTCAGGGCGACGGCGCGAGCGTGCCGGGCGGCGAGGACTGATGGGGGCCACAGTGCCCGAACTCGACCAGCGGGTCGTTACCGGGCTACTCACCACGCGTCTTGCCCACACGAAAGGCCGGCGGCTTGTGCTGGTCCACGGGAAGTACGCGTCCAACGGGCCCACGGAGTTCACCGTGCCGACTGGCGACGGCGAACGGCGCAGGGTTCGGGTCACGCACACCACTTCGGTGCTTGGCCTCACCGATGCCTGGCAGTCTCATCTGGCCACCGAGGGCGCGGACCTGCTGGTGGTCACCACTGATGTGCACGGTGACCGGATCGGCCTCGATCTGCTGGGCGAGATGGTGCGTTCGCAGATCATCGCCGTTGACGAGGCCGACATCGTCAAGCAGCTCTTCGGCGCCGCAGACCTTGACCCGCGGATGCGACGGGACCCGTGGCTGTGGCTGCCCGGCGCGCTGATCGTCGCCGAGCCGGTGGGCGGCTGGCCGCAGCACGGGGCCGTGCTCACCCTGGACGCGGCGATGCGAGCCCTCGTCGGGGTGCGGCTCGGGCTTGAGGGCGTCTTCGAGGATGGGGCATCGGTGGATGTCGATGCGCTGCTCACCTGGTCCCGTACGCCCGGCGGCCCGGAGCGCTTTGCCGCGCTGCCCGAAGCCGAACAGCAGGGCATCACCGACTGGCTGGCACAGAGCGCGGGCGAGGCCGCCCCTGTACTGCTGCGGCTCGCGCTCCGCGGCCGGGGGACCGAGGCAACCGCGCTCGGTGTACTGGCGTCCGTCATGACCGGAAAATCCGCGTCGGCCGACGCGGCCGTCGCACTGGGTACGGTCTTCGGCATGATCGGTTCCCGGCCCTCCGAACTGCGCGCCTACGCACGGGCGGTGGAAGGCACGCTGACCCGCTGGATCGGTGAGGCGGCGGGGCGGGGGCCGCAGAGCGTCGATGCCCGGCAGCGGGTGCTCGACGTACTGCTCCAGGCCGACGAGCTGGCGGGCAGCGCCCATCTGACATCTGCGCTCGCCGACAACCCGTTTCTTCCCTCCGGCTTCCAGGCACGACTGCATCGGCTGGCCGAGGCGCTTACTGAGGGACCGGAGGAGGCACAGGCAGCCTGGGATCACGTTCAAGAGCATCATCTCGGCGCCGTCTTCTATCCGAAGCGGGTCGAGCTGGCGCGCATGGCGGTACGGCTGAGGCACTGGCTAGACGGGCAGGAGCCTGTGGTGTCCTCGGTCGACCAGGCCCTGCACACACACGTCGCCGACTGGGGGTGGGTGGACCGGGCGCTGGCCCAGCTGTGGGTGGGCGACGCCGAGGCCGAGGCCGCTCTGGTCGAGGCGTACCGCACCGTGCACGACGCGGCGCGACGGAGGCGAGCGGAGATCGACGAAGCCTTCGCGGCCGAGCTCGGACCGTGGACGCAGCACGCAAGTGCTGCGCAGCCCGGTGGAGTGCTGCTCATCGAGGACGTACTGCGGACGGTCGCCTTGCCGCTGGCGGCCGAGCGGCCGCCGCTGGTGCTCGTCCTGGACGGGATGAGTAGCGCGGTCGCGGCTCAGCTCGGCGAAGAGCTGACAGGTGTGGGGCGGTGGCGCGAACTGTCCGGCGGGGGGCGGCGGGCGGCCGCGGTCGCGACGATTCCGTCGGTGACGTTGCTCAGCAGGGCCACACTCTTGTGCGGGCGTCCGGTGTCGGGCGGGCAGAGCGTGGAGAAGGAGGGATTCGCCGCTTTCTGGCAGGAGAACGGGCATGCTGCAGCCCTCTTCCACAAAAACGAGATTCCCGGACCTGCGGGGCACCTGCTCGATCCGCGGCTGGTCGCGGCGATCGCCTCGGACGCCGTGGTGGGTGTCGTTCTGGACGCCATCGAAGAGAGTCTCGACCACGGCCAACGGAGTTCACTCGCGGACTGGGCTGTGAGCCGTGTGAAGTACCTCCCCGAGCTACTCAACTCCGCGCGTGGGCAAGGGCGTCCGGTGGTGCTGGTGTCCGATCACGGCCATGTGCTGGACCGGCAGGGGCCCGAGCTGGGACCGGTGGCTGCTGAGGGTGTTGAGTCGGCCCGCTGGCGTACGGGGACGACAGTCAGTGAAGGCGAGGTCGTGCTGGACGGACCGCGGGTGCTGGAGAACGGCGGCCGCGTCACCGTGCCCTGGTCGGAGGAGATCTGCTATACCCCGCGCAGAGCCGGGTACTACGGCGGTGCGGCACTCGCCGAGATGACGGTGCCGGTACTGGTGCTGGCGCCGTCTGCCGACCTCGCGCCCGTGGGTTGGGCCGAGCTGCCGCGTGAGTCCGTGCAACCGCCGTGGTGGGAGGCGAATACCGCACTGGCGCCGGTGACGGCTCCCGCTCCCGCACCGTCCTCCAAGCCTGTGAGGAAAACGCCGTCAGCCAAGCCGAAGGCCCGGCCACAGGAGGGTGAGCTCTTCACCGACGACGCGGTCCCGGTTCCCGTGGCCAAGGCAGCGCCCGCCGTGCCGGCTCCGCACACGCTCGGCCGCCAGGTCGTCGCCACCAAGCTCTACGAGCAGCAGGGCAAGTTCGTCCGCAAAACCCCTGACCGCAAGGTGGTGGCCGCCGTCATCGACGCACTCGAAGCTTCGGGTGGCACGCTCTCGCTCGCGGCGGTCGCCGCGGCCGCTGTCGCTTCGGGCGGCCGCACGCACACCCGCCCCGAGGGCTTCGTCACCGTGCTGACCCGGCTGCTGAACATCGAAGGCTACGAGGTCGTCAGCCTGATCGACTCCCGGACCCGGGTCCGGCTCAACCGCGACACACTGCGCGAGCAATTCGAACTGCCCAAGGGGAGCGCATGAGCGCCGCACCCGTGAGCGCGGCCCGCCGACGCGAGGTCATCGACGCGCTGCGGCGCGGGACCGTGCCCCAGTCCGGCCTCGATCTGTTCGCAGTCGGCCTCGAACGCTTCACGCCCGCGCTGGACGAGCGGATCGCCACGATCACCACAGGCGGCGCGGCCTTCCACGCGATCCGCGGCGAGTACGGCTCCGGCAAGACCTTCTTCGCGCGCTGGCTCGCCGAACGGGCGAAGCGGGCGGGGCTCGCCGCCGCCGAGATCCAGATCTCGGAGACGGAGACGCCTCTTCACAAGCTGGAGACGGTCTACCGGCGGCTCACCGAACGGCTGACCACCGCGACCGAACCGGCCAGCGCCCTGCGCTCGGTAATCGACGGATGGTTCTACACCCTTGAGGAAGAGGTTAACGAGGCACAGCCCGAACTCGCCGAAGACAGCGTGACGTTGGAGGCGGCCGTCGAAGCCCTGACGGAAGAGCGGCTGCGTGCCGTCGCCCAGACCACCCCCGCCTTCTCCGCCGCACTGCGCGGCTACCGCAAGGCCACCCTGGACGGAGATGCGGCGACCGCGGAGGCTGTCATCGCCTGGCTCGGCGGCCAGAAGTCGGTCGCCGCTTCCGCGCGGCGCACAGCCGGCGTACGCGGAGATCTCGACCACTTCGCGGCGCTCGGCTTCCTCCAGGGGCTGCTCACCGTGCTGAAGGACTGCGGGCATCCCGGACTTCTGGTGGTCCTCGACGAGATCGAGACCCTGCAGCGGGTGCGGGGAGATGTACGGGAGAAGGGGCTCAACGCCCTGCGGCAGCTACTCGACGAGATCGACGCAGGCCGCTTCCCCGGTCTCTTCCTGGTGATCACCGGCACCCCTGCCTTCTACGACGGGCAGCAGGGCGTTCAGCGGTTGCCCCCGCTCGCCCAGCGACTGGCCACCGACTTCTCCACCGACCCGCGCTTCGACTCGCCACGTGCAGTGCAGCTGCGCCTGACCGGTTTCGACCTCCAGCGACTGGGTGAACTCGGTCATTCTGTAAGAGACTTGTATGCAGGAGCGGCCCGGAATCCTGAGCGTGTCGCCTCGCTCGTCGACGATGGGTACGTGGCAGAGCTGGCCACCGCGATGACGGGAAGGCTCGGCGGGCGGGCCGGGATCGCGCCGCGTCTGTTCCTGCGCAAGCTCGTCGCGGACGTACTGGACCGGGTGGACGAGTTCGAGGATTTCGACCCGCGTAAGCACTACGCGCTGACGTTGAACGCCGACGAGCTGAGCGAGGTCGAGCGAAACGCGGCGGCGGACAGCGCCGACGAGATCGAGCTGGAGCTGCCGTGACGGGCGCCCCCGAGCCATTGGATCGATTGCACCCCGGGCTGGTCCACCACATCGTCAACACCCTGGAATGGCCCGGGCTTCGGCCGCTTCAGGAAGAGTCGATCGAACCGCTGCTGGACGGCTCGGATGCCGTACTCCTCGCTCCGACCGCAGGCGGAAAGACCGAGGCCGCGTCGTTTCCTCTGTTGTCGAAGATGGCGGCGGAGAACTGGACAGGAACGTCCGTCCTGTACGTCTGTCCTCTCAAAGCGCTGCTGAACAATCTTCTGCCACGTCTGGAGACGTACACCTCCTGGCTGGGACGGACCGCTGCCTTGTGGCACGGAGATGTCTCACAGCCACGTCGTAAGAAAATCCTGCGCGACCGCCCGGACGTACTGCTGACAACACCCGAGTCTCTGGAAGCGATGCTGGTCAGCACGAACGTCGACCATCGGGCCTTCTTCTCCGGGCTGAGGGCGATCGTGGTGGACGAGGTGCATGCCTTCGCAGGGGACGACCGGGGCTGGCACCTGCTGGCCGTGCTCGAACGGCTGGAGCGGGTTGTCGGGCGTCCGGTGCAGCGGATCGGGCTCTCCGCAACGGTGGGCAACCCGGAGCAACTGCTCACCTGGCTGCAAGGCTCGGGAAGCAGACAGCGCACGGCGCAAGTCGTCGCCCCGCATCTGCGCGAGGAAAAACCCGTACTGCCGCCACCCGGCGACGTCCAACTCGACTATGTGGGGTCGCTGGAGAACGCAGTCACAGTAATCGCCGCCCTGCACCGCGGCGAAAAACGACTGGTGTTCTGCGAATCGCGCCGCCAGGTCGAGAAACTCGGCGAAGGCCTGCGGGCGAAAGGTGTGACCACGTTCTTGTCACACGCCTCATTGTCGGTGGATGAGCGGCGGCGGGCGGAAGAGGCATTCGCCGACGCACGGGACTGCGTGATCGTCTCAACCAGCACACTGGAACTCGGCATCGACGTAGGCGACTTGGACCGTGTCATCCAGATCGACGCGCCTGGCACCGTGGCCTCCTTCCTCCAGCGCCTCGGCCGCACCGGCCGACGGCCCGGCTCCACCCGCAACTGCCTCTTCCTCACCGTCGACGAGGACGGCCTGCTCAGTGCGGCAGCCCTGCTCCTGCTGTGGTCGCGCGGCTGGGTGGAACCTGTCGTAGCCCCGCCTGAACCCCGGCACATCGTCGCCCAGCAAGTACTGGCCCTCTGCCTGCAGGAACACCGCGTGGGAGACCGGCTCTGGCAGGAATGGTGGGGCGGGCTCGGCCCCTTCGGTCCGTCAGCCGAGCCCATCGTTCGTCACCTGCTCGCGGAGGGGTACCTGGACCGGGACGGAGGCATGTTGTTCATCGGTCCCGAGGCCGAACGCCGCTTCGGCTACCGGCACTTCATGGATCTCACAGCGGTCTTCACCGCTCCCCCGGAATTCGCGGTCCTGTCGGGCCGTACCGAAATCGGCACGACCAATCCCGCATTGCTCACCGAAGAGGTGCCGGGCCCAAGGCGCCTGCTCCTCGCCGGGCGGAGCTGGCAGGTGACCTACATCGATTGGTCCCGCCGTCGATGTTTCGTCGAACCGGTCGAGAGCGGCGGCAAGGCGCGGTGGGGTGGAGCGGGCTCGGGCCGAAGCGCCTCGTACGAGCTGACCCGCGCTGCACGGGAGGTACTGCTCGGCGCCGATCCGCCGGTTTCCGTTACCCGACGCGCGGAGGCTGCGCTCGCCCAGGCCCGTGAGGACAGCGCGGAACTGGTCCACCCCGACGGAACAGTGATCGTGCGAGGCGGGCATGACACCAATGTGCGCTGGTGGACCTGGGCCGGCTACCGGGCGAACGCCACCCTCGCCGCCACGCTCACCACCGTCGCCGATCCGCTCCAGCGGCCCACCGACTCCTGTATCCGACTCCGCGAGGACGTGACGCCCTCGGAATGGAAGAAGGCCACTTCCGAGGCCGCCGACCAGCTGTGTCTACCCTCGGTGGACTCCCGCGCGTTGAACGGCCTCAAGTTCAGTGCCGCACTGCCACCTCGCCTTGCGGAAGCGACGCTTGCCGCACGTCTGGCGGACCTCCAAGGTGCAGCCGTTACCTTGCGAGAGACGTCCACGTTCAGCAAGCCTCGTGGGTAGTAGCGGTTCCTCGCGGATACCGCGCCCGGTACCCGCATCGACGACCGACAGCGGTCAGGCCCAGGCGATCCCGTGCCGCGGTGCTGGGCAAGGGCCGCTGCTCAGACAGTCGGCCTGTCTTCGCAAGCCTCGGTGTTTCACCACGAATTCCAAGAACCGTGACGGTCTGCCACCGAATGCAAAAGGTGCCCCGTGACCTGCGATGATCCGGCTTGTTGAGGACTGGATCATGAGCGGGGGGGGCACCGTTCACGCGCAGGGTAGCGAGTGGGCGCGGGGTCTGACGATGTCGAGGGACGGGAGGGGGCAGGTCGGGCATGTGGGCGGGGTGCATCTGCGGCTGCTCGCGGAGCGCACGGGCCTGACCGGGGAGCTGTCGGCGGAGCTGGCCGGCCGGGGTTCGTGCCGCTGCACGACCGGGGGCAGGTGATCGTGGACCTCGCGGTCGCGATCACCCTGGGCGCGAGGTGTACCCGCGACATCCGGCTGCTGGAGCACCAACGCCTGGTGAACCGGCAGCTCACGCCCACTGTGTCCTGGTTACGCCCGCCCCTTCGGGCAGCACATATCGCTCGTGGACGGTACCGAAGGCTCTGCGTCGTTCAGCGTTCAGAGTCTGCTTCGTCGGCCGTCTCCGCGGCGTCTTCGAACAGCCTGGCAGGCGCTACGTCCAGGCCGGACGCGATGCTCAAGATGGTCAGCACCCCCGGATTGCGCCGCCCGTGTTCGATGTAAATCAGTCCTCGAAAACTCAATCCGCTGCGTTCGGCGAGCTCTTCCAAGCTGTAGCCGCGCTCTTCTCTAAGTCGTCGGATTTGCATTCCGATGGACACAAGTCGCGGATCCGGCAGCGATTGACTTTTGGGCACACGGTGACTCGATCGTCACACCATCAAGGTCCACCATGAACAGTTGTGCATAACTACCGGCTGTAGCGGAAAGCATCGTTCTGACCGGCCCTGAACAGACACCAGACGCACCGGCCACACAAGGCGCTCCGCCGCATCAACCGCCACCGACGTGAACCTCCGGACTGCCCACAACGCCCGCCGGGCCGGTACGGGGGCGAACACGCGCGCAGAACGCACCACCGATTTACGGGCGGAACATTGAGCAAGCCGACCGAGCCGTTCGATCGCTGGCACAAGCGATATCCCAAACCAGAACGCGGCGAGGAGCCGTGCCGATGCGGCACTAAAAAGCGCCCCCTATACCCGTCTGCGGATCATAGCCGGGGTCGGCAATGGCAAGCGCGCTACACCGACATCGGCGGCAAAGAGCGAAGAGTCTGCCTGACCACCTGGCAGGAGGCGCGTGAGCACCTGGACAGGGCACTTGCAGAAATCAAAGGGAAGGAATCACCAAACCCCTCCGACAGCAAGCGCGTTGCTTACTACGCGGCTCAGATGATTGAAAGGAGACGCCAGCGACAAAAGAACGCCCATACGACCGCCGCCTACGAAGGCCAACTCCGCAACCATGTCCTGCCGTTCATCGGGAGTCGCTCGGTCGGCACCCTGCGCCGCCGGGACTCCACGTCCTTCGTCGACTACTTGATCGACAAACCCAACATCAACTCGCCCCGCACGGTGGTCCAGATCTTCAAGATCTGGCGCCTTCTCATGCACTACATGGTTGACGAGGATGTCCCGCTCCCGTCCAACATCGTCTCGCGGATCGAACTTCCGGAAGTCACACCGCGCGTCAAGGTTGTGCTGTCACCCGGACATGTCGCAGCAGTCGCAGCTGCGATGCGGCGGGTGGCGCCCCGCTACGAGGTTCTGATCTGGCTAGGCGCGTGCGCCGGTCTGCGTCTGGGCGAAGCCTTCGGGTTGATGCGAGGTCACGTGTCCTGGGAAAATGGCCTGCTTCGCATCGTGGAACAGCGTCAGCGCGGCAAGGCTGTACGTCTCAAGACCAGATCCAGCTATGCGACGTTGCCAGTGGATCGTTTCCTGATCAAACAGCTCGCCCGGCACGCTGCGCAGTTCTCCGGCCCAGAGGCCAGGTTGTCCTCTGCCGAACGCCGCAGACAGGACCGCACTCCTGTCGACCTCATGTCGGAGGACCTTCTCGTCACCAACCGGATCGGTCGCCCCGTCCTGTACAACGACTTCTATGCGAAATGGCGAAAATCCGTGACCCGAGCCGGACTTCCCGAGCGAACTCGCTTCCATGATCTCAAGCACTTCTACACCAGCACGCTCGGTGCCTCCGGCCAGCACGACCCGAAGACCGTGCAGGCGCTCTCACGGCATGCCGAGTTCTCCGAGACCTGGGACACCTACGCCCACCCACCGCTCGCAGTGGAGGCGGTCACGGTCACGGTGTTCGGCACCGCGTTCTCTGACGCCGCATCGGCTGTCTGAGAATGCTCGGCACGTCCAGTCCGCAACTCCCTCATCGTGAGCACAGCGAAAGTTCTCAACGCGCTCTCCCGCTGTGCTCGTTGACACTCAGTCGTACGGAGACCGTCGAGTCGTGCCAGCGTCAGGGGGCCACTCATGGACCCGGTCGCCAGGGCCTTCGACCGGACCGAATCCATGGCGCGGAACTGGTCAGGATGGCCGACGCTATGAGCGCTGGCGGGGGCCAAACCGGATGGAGCCGAACAGCCCCTTCTTCGGCCCAGGAGTGACCACCGATCACCCTCGGCCGCACCACAGGCAAGACCGCTGGACTCCACAAGCCCCCAGCGACGGACACTCTCCGCGAGAGATCAGTAGTTTGACGCGGGGACGTGCTACAGAATCCCAGTAGATGACGGCAGCAGTTGGTTGTGTCGATCGGCTGCTGGCTGATGGGCATGTTCCGTACCATGAGCCGGTGACGCAACGTCAAGCGCTACTCATCGGTGTGCCGCAATGTGATGACGCGACGTTCTCCCCCATCTCTCAGGTGGTGAGAAACGACCTGGAGAAGATGCGGTCGGCGCTGACGCTGTCGTCCTACTCGGTCGATTCGATCGGCGAGGACACGCTGGATCCGAGTGGAAACCGCATTCGGGCTGCGATCAGGAAGGCCTGCGCTGGGGCCCCGGAGGGCAGTGTGCTGCTCCTCTACTTCTCCGGACACGGCGTCAGCATAGACGGTGTGGACTATCTGGTTCCCAGCGATGCCTTCCGCGAGGGCGGGGAGCTCATCCTGGACAGCCTTGTGCCTGTGATTCCCGACTTGAGCCACTGCCAGGCGAAACTCGTGGTGTTCTTCGTCGATGCGTGCCGAGACTCTCCGGCGGGCCTTCCTTCGGAGGGAGGTGGGGGAGGTGTGCTCCACTACCCGGCGGGGGGCTCGCAGGTGATGGTGGCTGGATGCGCACCCGGGCAAGTCTGCCACTACGGCGAGGACGGCAGTGTGTTCACGAGAACACTCGCTCGGGTGCTCGACCGCCGCCACCCGGCGCGCACGCTTTCCGCAGTACTCAATGAGGTCACCAAGGAAATGCGCAGGACTACGGGGCGAGGAGACGACCGCTCCCAGGTTCCGAACGCCTACCCGGTGATGATGTTACGGAACGCCGCGGACCAGGTGATCTGCGAGGGTGACGAACTTGTTTCCGCGTGGCGCCGCGTCGCCGCGGAGAACCGTCTCTGGGACCTGACCTCCGGAATCACGGATGAGATACGGGGGCACGTGACGGGAATCGCGGAGGACTGCGCGCGCACATATCTGGAGGTCTCTGACCTGCTCCGCGAGAAGACGGGGATGACCGACCACTGGTTCGACCCGAACTACCCGGCCAGAACCATCGACTTCACCGCGGAAATCCTCACCGAGGGCACCCCAATCCTGCCGGAGGAAGCGGCAGTGATGATTGCGGCACCCTTCATGCGTGAGGCGGTTCTCGCGGAAGGAGTGCGAAAGGCCGCGGCGATCAGGCCAGGTGACTTCAAGCGTTGCTACGAGCGGGGCCACCGTACAGACCTTGAGCTCACCCACGAGATGTACCCCCAGGTGACTCGTCGGGTCGAGGGACTGACCCGACGACACGAGACGGAAGCCGCGGAGACCCTCGTCATGTGGCTGGTCCACCGCTGGGTTGATGGCTTCACCGGTCTGTGGAAGCTCCCACGATCACAGGCCTGTGCTGATCGAGGGGCGTACCTGATCCGCAGGACCGTGGCCGATCTAAGCCAGGGGGAGTGCCGCCATCTGGTGGAGACGTTGATCCGCGCGGTTGCCGCAGGGCCGGCCGATGCGCGACTGGAGGGAAGGCTCGCTGCGCTGCCGGACGACTGGCGGGGGAAAACCGGAGTTCTGTGGCTCGCGGGGACCCTGGCGGCCGACCCACGCCGCCTGCCCGCAGTGATCGCCGATCACATAGGCACCGGCCTCGAGTTGTCCCTTGCCTCCGTCAAAGACGCCGCCGATCTGCTGCGCGCGCAAAGACGCAAGGGGGACCTCGATCTGGCACTGATCTGCACTCATCCCGCCCAGCAAGATGCCTTTCAAGCCGTGGCCAACGCCGGGCAGCATGTCTTGAATCGTCTACACGAACTCGGGCGACTGGGCCCAGTCGCCGACGCGTTGCCCTTCCGAATCACTCATGACGGAGTGAGGCCCGACCGTCCGGGCCCAGACGGCACCGCCGTATACGAAGTGCCCCTCACCCGGTTCCGGCTCTCTGAGGACAAGATCCGTGAGCTGCTGATGGGGCGACAACTCTACGACGACCCCGCACTCGCGATCCGTGAGCTCTACCAGAACTCTCTGGACGCCTGCCGATACCGGGACACTCGCCTCGAAGGGCTACGGAGGAAGGGAAGGCGTCCCGCGCCGTGGACGGGAGAGATCGCCTTCCGGCAAGGCCTGGACGGCGACCGAGAATACATCGAATGCGAGGACAATGGCGTCGGGATGAGCCGGGAAGTGCTGGAGCACGTCTTTTCCCAAGCCGGCGAGAGGTTCGTCTACTCGCAGGACTACCGTGCCGAGCACTCCCTCTGGCAAGAGCTCGATCCACCCCTACGCATGGTCTCCAACAGTCAGTTCGGCGTTGGAGTCTTCAGCTATTTCATGATTGCGGACGAGATTCTTCTGTACACGCGTCCTGTGGATCAGCAGGGAATCCCCTCATCGCAAGGATTCGCCGTCCGGATCGCCAGCAGTGGCAGCCTGATGCAGGTGACTCCATCGGAGGAAATGCTCCAAGGCGGAACCAGGATCAGGCTCTACCTCACTGGAGACGAAGAGCCCGACAAGAAGATCTCCGTTCTGCAGACTCTTCGCCGACTGCTGTGGATCGCCGAATACAGTGTTATTGCAGCCGAGCATGGCGCGGCGCCGGAGGAGTGGCAGCCCCGACACCTTCGATATCAGGATGAATCGGCTGAATCACTCAAGTTTGATCGCGACCTTTGGTGGGTGTCGGGCGAGGGTGGTCTGGCGGCGGATGGCCTGCGTACCAACGAGGAGATTTACGGGTTGATCGTCAATCTGCGTGACGAGCACCGCCCTCAATTCACTGTCGACCGAAAGAAACTTCGCACCTGGCATGAAGATTGGGTTTATGGCAAAGTTGACGACTCGCTGCCTGCTCTGAACGCATGGCCGGGATTGACGCTGTCTTGGTTGTGGGAAGTCACTGATTCCTCCGCTGAAGTGGCTGAGCGTATTTTTAAACACCTAGCCAAAACCAGAGCCGAGATACCGATTGGTGGCGGCTGGGGCCAGAGTGCAACCGTTCCGCTGGCCGAGGTTGGCTGCGTTCCCCAAGACAAAGAACTCTTCGATCCAAAGAGCAGAAACTACTACCTTTACTCTCGATGGTTCACGATCTGGCGGTCCGGCGCCTGGAAGGGAAGGGCCAGCACTCAGCGAAACTTGCGTCGTATACCTCAGGCGCTCTCTGTCGAGGGTTTTCCCCTGGCCGATCCCATCGACGGAGCTCTCCTGGCCCGGCTCCACCGTCAATATGGTGAAGACAGTCCTGTTCTGCTAGAAGAAATTCTCGACGCAACCGCGCATGAGAAACAGACGGTCGCGGAGCTTCTCCGTCGACTGCGAAAGTTTGCAATAACAGGCCTGGACTTGCGCCATCTGCACCGCTGCGCCTCTGTCGATCTCACGTTTAAGAAAGAGGACGCCCCGCTTGCCGGGGCGCTGGCCGCATGGTCTCCACCTGGTCTGCCGCCTTCCCCAATCATTGCTGGGAGTCTGGTCAAGGCGTCTGCGCAACTTGACCAGCCGTTGCGCGAGGTCGTCCGCAGGGCTGCCGCAGCAGCGCCCACGGGATGGGTCGGGCCGCGTGCAGAACTCGGTCAGCTTGGAGACCACATATGTACGGCAGCCGAGACCAGGCTACTGTCGGTTCGACTCAGCACCATTCCTCCCTGGACATCTGGGCCACTGCAGCCCGCGCATATCGCCCACGCAGCGGGTGAACTCGGCCGGGATATCTCGCAGATCCTTGAGATGTGTGATCGATTTGCCCCCCTGGGTGTGAGTGTGGCGGGACGTGAACGGTACCCGGAGTCACTCAGTCAAGTGCAGGTCGAGGCCCTACGGCATTTGGAAGCGGTTGGCAGCGTTCTGACGCCCGTCCAGTTGATTCATATCGCTGGGCTGGTTGGAACGAGCTATCAAGAAGTCAGGTCGGAACTCGGAGCGTTGGAAGAGTGCGGACTCCTTCGGCTAGCGGAGACCAATGGCGTGGTGGATCTGGTTCCCGATGCTGACACCGTCGGATTCATCAGCTACGCGCTACAGATCATGGATCGTTGGACAGGCCGACAGGAATTCCTACATCGCCCCGCCTCTTTGGCCGTGACGGCGATTTTGTCCGGTCGCTATATGAGGCGCGGTGCGACGAACCAGATGAAGGAACTGACCACCTTCACAACTCCGGACGTGGCCATCACCGAGCCGGACCTAATTCTTCTCGCCTCAATGATTTTCGGATCGATCGGAGAAGCCCGTGATTGCTTCTCCAGGACCTATCCTGAGGCTCAGCTCCCCGAGATCGCTCAAAGCGCTGAAGATCTCCAACCTTGGCTACTCCAGGAATATTTGATCACTCCCCGCTGGGCAGTGGAACCTGTAAGCTGGACCCTCGGTGTCGGGCAGATCATTGCCGGTGCCCTCGACTTCGGTTCCACTGTCGGCGAGTTCCTCAACACCATCGCTCCCTATCGAGTGCTGGGTGCACCTCTCCCAGAGCTGCCGAAAGAAATCTCCGAGGAGTTGAGCGCTTGGCATCCGGATCTCTACGACCATGAATTGCTCGTAGACCCTCGGGAAACACCCGCTTTCGGTGTGGACGACGTCTACTTGACGGAAGTAGACGCCCTACGGTTGGTACAGATCGCCGGACGGCTCGGCATGTCACTACAGGAGACCCATCAGCGGCTCACCCGGATGGCTCCACTCGGTCTGCGCCTCGCATATGTGGTCGACGCGGTCCCTGAGGGCATCGTGCACTGGCGTGATCTGCTTACGTTGACTGTCCATCTAGACGGGCAGAAACCGGAACTCAGGGGTCGTGTGGGCTCAGACCACTTTACGCGGGCGGCCGATGCGACGGGGGAATCAGCTGCAGACGTTCTGAAAAGGGTGAGAGTTTACGCCCGCCTGTTCTCTCTGGACCTCCCGCAGGAGCCTTTTGATGATTGAGCACGACGGCGTCGCTTTTTCCGAAGTGAAGTTTCCTCTCCAGACGGGCTTCGCTGTGGTGCGAGACGAGGACGGACTCACTGTTGCGGGACTGTGTCCTCAATGCGCGGCCCATACAGAGATGATCTTCGTGTTCGGCACTCCTCAGGGTGCGAAGGGCCTTTTCCGGCGGGCTCAACCGACACAGCTGAGGAAGGTGACGATGTATTGCGAATGCGGCTACTGGCACGGGGACAGACCTCCCGAGTCACCGGAGGCGGGATGCGGCGCCTACTGGTTGGTCGACATCGGATGAGCATCGAGCACAAGCGGTGGGCTCAGCGCGCCCAGGAACTGCGGCTTGAGCAGTTGTCTACCGCGCGCAAGCAGGCGGAGGCCTGGCGGGCCGGACTGGCCGGTATGACCGCACTGTTGGGGACCATCCTGGTGGTGAAGGGGCGCGAGACCGTCGGTGATCTGGCCCCCTTGGCAAGGGTGACTGTCGCCGTGTTGCTCGCCATGACGTTCGGAGGCCTCCTCGCGGCGACGATCCTCGCCGTCCGAGCGACCGCCGGGACACCCGGTGCGGAAATCCTCTTGACTGGTGAGGGACTTCGGGAATGGACCAGGAGTGAGGTCAGGGCCATCGCACGGCGGATCTGGTGCGCCGCCCTCCTGACCCTGGGGGCACTTTCGCTCCTCGTGACCGCTCTCGGCTTCACCTGGTTCGGTCCGGTCTCAGACCCCGCAAAATCAATGGTTCAGGTGATCACTCAGGGTGACAGCGTGTGCGGTGAACTTGTGGGAACTGCTGGCGATGATGTGATCGTCAAGGGGGATGGGTTAAGGAAAATGCCGATCAACCTGATCCTCTCCATCGAACCCGTGAAGAGCTGCATCCGCCCCTGAAGAATCCCGGGATGAAACTACAACCATCGCAACTCATCGGTAACAACATGCATAGAGGTTAATTCCAACATGCCACCACCCCGGGATGCAGCTTCGCGTTTGGCATGTCCCTTTCTCATTGACAGTGTCCCCTGTCAGGCCCAAAGGACATTTCAGTGAGACGAACCGCGGCCTTCATAGCCCCCAACACCGCCCCCAGGACGAGCCGCGAGCGGACATAAACGAAGCCGCACACCGACGGCACGTAGGCCCGGCGGACGCCTGCCGTACCGCCACCGGCGTCGTCCTCGACGAGTACCTTGCCGTGAAGCGCATCGCGCTGGGTTTCTCCCTCGTCGGCTTCGCCACCGAGGTTCCCGTTGGTGCCTGCCCCAACGCCGACTCTTAGCATCACGTCGCCGGCCCACACACCAACCTCGTCGCACCTTGCCTGAAGCGCACTCCCGACACAGTCCTGTGCCGCGCCTTTAGTAGGCGGCGCTCCAAAGGTCGAAAGCGTCCCAGGCATGCTTGTCTGTCGCCACTGCTTCGAGCGAGACAGCGACCGTACGCCTGGGCGGCAAGGTGGCGTCGTCGTACCCAACGACCACGAGATCTTGGTAGTCGATGGCGAGGCGGAACGGGTGCGCGGCGAGATGCGCCCGGACATCGGTGATGTCGCTCTCCGGTTCGGGTTCCCCGTCCAGAAAGCCGATTTTCATGTAGCAGTTCGGGTCACCGAACGGGGTGACGTCCTGATACAGGTGCCGAAAACCGAAGCGTTCCACCGAGCGACGCATCTCTGCGAGATAGCCCTTCGCCTGCAGACCCTCCGTGGTGGATACGACTGGCCACCCGTGCACAAGACACCAGTTGCTGGCGACGTCGAACGTACGGGTCGTTTCGATGCCGGGGTCGGCCGCCATGACCATTCCGCCGAACTGGATGTCGAGAGACCGTTTGAACGTTGATCGCCATTCTCGCGCCAGTCGCCTTACGGCTTCCGGATCGACCTCGTCCGCCTTACCGAGATACACAATGGTTGCGTGCACCTGGAGCGACTCACGCGGCGCGTAACGGCCGGAAAACCGCCCGGAAACGAATTCCTGAATCGACCTCAAGCCATGCTCCACGCTCGGGATCTTGGCGCCGTAATGCGCCACCAGACCCAACTCTTGAGACATATCGCTCCAAAAGGTATGGAATCCGGCGCCTGTCGGGGAGTTGCATACTGACTAGATCAGGTGAACGAGTGTCCGGGCGGTTGCTGACGGTGCCCGCCTCAGGCATGCTGACAAGAATATAGTTCGACGCCAGGAGCGGCAATGATGGATTCCGGATCAGCCCAAGTTCCCCTCCGTGGCACTTTATTCTCCGCAGCCGACCGCCAGATCGAGGGATTGCTCACGCAATCCCGTTTCGACACTAGCCTGACCGCGGGACTCCTGTTCCTGGACGGTGGACTGATCATCCCGGATATTTATTTCTTCATCTCCGCCCGATTGAAGCAACACCTCGATTCTGCCGCTCTTTCGCAGCTGGAGGTGGCGTTGGAGATGGGCATGGTGATGCCATCATTCCGGAACCGGGACACTGCGAGCTTCGTCGATTCCCTCAGGGTCGTTCGTGAGGCTGGCATCGTCGGCCTGCTGCCCGGCGATCAACCCGATCGCATCGCCCGGCGCCTAGACGCTGCGCTGCTGCGTTCCTCAGACTTCCAGCCAGTATTCTGGCCGTCCGAGTCGCCGAGCTCGGTGGCCGAACGTTACCGGGCGATCATGGAGACCTGTCTGGGCGGTGACGATCCGCCGCCCGTCGAAAGCGAGGAGAGCCGAGCGCTCCTCAATGACGTGTGGCAGCGCAGCCCGCAGTGGCGCGTCGACTGTTTGCAACGGGCCGTTACGGCGAGCGGCTCCGGCCTGCGCCGGGGGACGTTGATGAAGGAGATCGGCCGAACTGTCGGCATCGAGAACCCTGTCGACGACGTTCGCGAGCTATACGAGGCCGCTCAGGCGGCCGGGCTGGCGCCGGAGGACGTCACAGCGTTGAAGACGATCTGTAGGATCATGAACAACTGCTACCTGTACAACCAGGCGCAACAACAGGTCACGCGAGCTGACTTCCCCGCGTACGACGAATCTGCGGAAGTCGTTCTTGCGGCCGGGCTGTCGGCGGACGGCGCTGCCCGTGCTGCGGCGACACCTCGAAGCGAACAGCCGAGGCTTGAGCGAACGTTGACCGCGCCGCCGATGGACGCGCTGCTGGAGGCGGACCCACATCGGTTGCTCGGCGTCCGCCAGGACATCCACGCTGAGTACACCGCCGCAGTGAAGGCATGGCACCGCGAGCCGACGAGTCAGCACGCAGAGCGCCTCATTGACGTCCAGCACGCGTACGTCGAAACGCTCACCCGAAACGTTCCCGGGCATCAGCCCGACCAAATGACGATCACTCATGTCGCCGGCAGCGGAGCGGAGGCGTCCACGGTGTTCGTCACTGGCACAACCATGCCACCTGGTGCGGGCGCGGACACCGGTGGCCCGGGGCCGGAATCGCTGATGTCCGACGGATGCTCGTCGTACCGCTCGCACCGCGCGCCGGACACAGGCCGTGGCGCTGGCAAGGATGCGGTACACCGAGAGGCTGTCGTGGCGCCGAGCCCCTGACCGGTCAGGACCGGAAGGAAGCGCGCGCTACGGCTCGCTTCGCGAGTTCCAACTCTTCCGCATACCTGTGCGCGTCTGTCCCGGAGAGCCGATGGAGGATCCCGAGCGCACGGAGGGCGTAGGCGGGAGCAGACGGCTCGTCGATACCCGCGTCGATCATAAGGTCGACCATAAGCCGGAGTGCTACCGCCAACTCAGCTAGCTGTCGAGGGTCACGCTCGGCAAGCAACTCGCGGGCATCGACACCGGCGCGTGCGGCGTCCACGGCAGCCGCCGTCGGCTCACTGGCCATCAGTTCGTCCCGCAGATCTGCCGCAGCGGCGGCCAGGACCTCCATGTAGCTGTCTGGCATCGCCTGTGCGAGCTCTCGATACAACCCCACCGCGCGGGCGATCGCGTCAAGCCGATCGCCGAGTTGCGACCGCACAACGCCAAGATTCCGCAGCGACCGGGCCAGAAACGGCCGGTATGTCTCCGGCTCGTGGACGGCAAGCCGCTCATACGTCCCGATTGCGCATTGCAACTGCTCCGCCGCTTCCGCGCAGCGGCCCAGCCCGCGCAGGATCATCCCGACGTTATTCAGCGCGTGCGCTATATCCGGCAGGACGCCGCCTTCCACTCGAGTGCCGAGGCCTTCGAGGAGCTTGAGCGCCCGAGCACCAGCCCGGTACGCCTCTTCCTGGCGGTCCAGCTTGGAGTACAAAGCGGCCAGGTTGGTCAGAGCCGCGGCATGGCGACGTTCGAACTGGCCATTGCGCAGCCTGTCGTATTGTTCGACCGCTTCTCCGAGGGCGGCCCTCGCCCGCTCGTACTCTCCTGCTGTGGAGAGCCGGACACCGAAATCGTTCAAGGCTCCGGCCAGGTCGGCGGCGGCCACCTTCCCAACACCTCCCTGCCCATCGCGGTGGTGCTCGACCAACATCTCTGTAACGGCAACCGCACGCGCCTGGTGAACGCGGCTACCGGACGGAATAGCTTCGTTTATTCGGCTGAGTATGCCCAAGCCATCGCCCTGGGCATGGCAGCGTTCTATGACGATGTCGAGGGCGGCGTTCAACGGCGCGGGGTCCTCGGTAGCCATGGCCACCAGCGTGGCGGGAACGGCCAGCAGGTCAGGACGGGCGGCCACCAGCCGACGGACGGCCTCGGCGGCCCCGGGATAGCGAACACCGACCCGAGTCAGGACAGTTAGAGCATCCTTGGCCTGACGCGGCGACACCTCGTTCACGGAGGCGTCGAAGTGATCTGGCCGATCCACGACCGCACGGCCCACTAGACGCTCGGCCAGGCGGTCGGGTTGCAAACTGCCCCAGTACATATGCCGTGCCTGGTAGAGGTCGCGCAGCCAGCGGTCGACGATCGTCATCAGCTCGCCGGAGGGTCGTTCCGAAAGTATCCCTAAGCCGGCCTTGACGGGCCCGATCTCCTCGGGACCCGCCGCGGTGCACAGCGTCGCGATCGCGACGAGGCCCGCCGACACTGGCGGCTCCAGCGCGAGCTCGTGAGTCTCAGCCATGCCGGTCCAATAGCGTCGTTCATGCAAGAGCAGCACGTCCTCCGCTCCGCCGGGCGCGTGCGACTGCTCGGACGCTGTGTGCGGGTAAGCGGCGTCAAGCAGCAAAGCGAGCGTGGTCATCTGAACTTCGAGGATGTTGGCGTATCGGACCGGCGACATGCGCGGCCGACGAATCCGCTGGGCAGCCGCCCGCCATTTGATCTGGCGATGCCCGTCCAGCGTGGACAGCCGTTCAGTGAGACCGAGGACGGCGTCGGTAAACGCCTGCTCCGTGCCCAGCTCGCCATTGGTGCCGCTCAACGCTGGAAGCTCCGTATGTTCGATAGTGGAAAGCTGAAACACCTCCAGGCCGGGTGCCGACGCGGCGACGATCTCCAGCCAGTCGCCTTTGGTCCGTGCAAGGAGGAGTAACCGGACCTTCTCCCTACGGCGTCGCACAAGCGATTGCGCCAAAGCCGTCAGTTGATCGGTGCGCGATTCCGCGTAGTCGACGACGATCAGCAGCGGAACCTTGAGTTCCCGCACCACCCTGTAGGCCTCTCGGGTCGCGTCCGGCCTCCAGGCAGCCAGATGAAGCACCGCCCAGCGCTCCCTGGACATGCGGCGCCCCAACTCCCGGCCCAGGCGGGACTTTCCCTGGCCACCGGCCGCCGTAAGCAGGCGAACAGCGAAAACGCCCTGTCCCGTACACCAGGCGTGCAGTTCATCTAGGAGATCATGCCGACCACGGAAACGCACCGTCTCAACATCGGCCCTGAGCAGTCCAGCGGGCGACTGTGGCTCGGCAGGCACGTCCTGCAGGTCGTCTAACTCAACCGGCTCGGCGAACGGGACACGGCCGGTCGCGTCTCCGATCAGTCGGCGGAAGTTCTCGTCCTGCACGAGACGCTCGGTGGGTATCGCGGTGAGTCGTCGGCCTTCAAATTTGTTGATGTCGTCCCAGATCACGACGCCGGTCAGCAGGTCACCGCAGAAAACCGCCGCGCCTGACATGCCCCGCCATCGAGAGATCGGCCGGTCCCTCTCCCAGACCGCCGGAGTCGTCGAGCCAACGTCGATATCGAGCAGCCCCGCCTTGACCTTGGTAAGCGGGTTTATCTTGCCCCTCAGCTGCTCTGCTTCCCGAACCTCGCGCCGCGCATCCGTCTCCGACACCTGCACGTCCGGGAAGCCGAGCGCCGTGCACTTGACGCCGGGCCGCCCGCACACCAGCACCCCCCACCGAGGCGGAGGGTAATACTCCGCGTCGTCCTCGGTGAGCTCCAAAAGCGCCGCGTCCGTGCCACGCCAGTGCTCCCCCTGGGCTCGCCATACCACCCTCGCGGGCCGGACCCTCACTGCTCCCGAGTCGTTCGATAACGACTGGTCGCTCAGGAATGAGACCATCGCGTCGGATTCGTCGTCGACGACGTGGCCGGCGGTAAGAATCAACGTTGTGGTGATGCGGTAGCCACTGCCGTATCGATCACCAGAATGGATCTCGCAAGCGCGATCTCTTTCCAGCATGCCCACCGCCCCCTGGTCTGCCAGCTGGATAGACAGTAGCCGAACCAATGAGGTATATCGCCTGAAACATCATAATCAACAGAAAAGAGCGATCGATGGAATCCGAGCCGGCATCGCAGCCCGTGGTTCGCATCAGGGTCCTGGATCCCGACGATCGGGACAGCCGCCAGATTTCCGGTAGGCGCAGCGTGACCGAACGCCTCAGCGACCGGCGGGCTGACATCGCTGCAGCTGTCGCCGAAGCCGTGGCGGCGCTCCAGGAGTCGAGCGCCGCAGCCGCGCGCACGGAGGACGGCTGGCGGGTTGCGTCGCTTGAGGCAACGTTCGGTATCGCGCTCGTGGCCGAGGCCGGCGCCCTACTCACGAAGGCGTCCGCCGAAGCGTCGCTGGAGGTGACGGTCACGCTCGAACGCGCGGCCGAGTAGGCGTCAGGCTGAATGCAACAGGGGTCGTCATGAAACCGCGCCGATCGGTTGGCAGGAGGCGAAGGACGCCCTGTCTACGGTGATTCATCGTGTGGATGTGTATCCCGGCGATTGACCGTGGCGGCGTACTGGTCGAGTCGCCGGAGGCGGCTTGTTGCCAGGTGACTCTGTTGGAGGCGTTGGCCGAGTAGGTCGCCGTTCAATGGCTTCCGGGGCAACACCGGGCGTAGGCGCGTATTCGGAGTGTCCCGTTCCGAAGTGGGGACTTGGGCTCTCCGACTGAGCGTCTGCAGTACACGCTGAAACGTCGCAGTGCCCGACTCGTGGTGCTGACCACTCCGGAGCAGTGGCGCCGCGTAGGCGGTGGAGCACCCGATGGCATCAAACCCTCCCTGGGAGTGCCTTTGTCGTTGGGAATCGCCCACAAGTGGCTGGGCGTGGAAGGGCCGCCTGATCTACCGGTCGACCAGTGGTTGACCGATGACGACATCATCGACTTGCTGAACGGGCAGCCACCGGTGGAAGCCCTGGAGATCGTCAGTCTCATTCTGGACGCGCATCATGCCAACGACAGGGACCTACCCAACCTGGAAGCCCTGGCACGTAAACGGAAAAACGGCAGCGCCACCCCGTTCGACCGACAGGTCCTCAGCGTCATCGCGGCACGCAGCAACTGGCGTCCGCAGCTTCTCACTTGGCACAAGAAGCCGGGCCGTACCAGCTTCCAGGGCGACTTCCTGCTGGCCTGCGCCACCCTACGTGGAGCGTCCGTCGCGCATGTCTACGCCAGTACGGCCGAGTTGGCATCCGTACTCGGTCACGGTGACCCGTCTTTGAACGGGCAGCAGGAACCCGGCGTCATCGAGATGGTCGACTCGATCGATGCCGAACTGCAGGCAGATGACACCATCACCTTCAATCGTCCTGAATGGGACGACGCGGCACTGGAGTACTTCTGGGTCGATCGACCCCTGTCACGGGTGAAATTTCTGGAATGGCTTGCAGACGCCCCCTTGAAGAAGCCCAGAGCCTCGCTGGAAACCCTCACTGACGCAGAACGACTGGCGATGGCCGAACGCATCGGAAGCTTCGCCCTACGGTGGGCCGTACTCTTCCTGGCCGCCAGTGATCGAGTCGCTTTCGAAGACGGCAGGCCTGTTGTCGTGCGGGCCAGTGGAGAGCGATTGTCACCGGCAGGCGACTGGTCAACGCGTTGCGGACCCGGATCTCTGCGCCGCCAGTAGAAGGCGCTCCTCGAACCGCGTGTCGTTGCCAAGGGCCCGCCGAGCTGGCCGAGTTCGAGGACATCCAGTACTTGGGTACGAGGCAGGCGGAGGGCCTCGGCCTGAAATCAGGGCATCGTGAAGAAGATCTTCAGAGCCCTCACACGCGCTTCGCCCTCCAGACCAGCCAATAGCCGCAGGACGATGGGGCCAGCCTGTTCCGGCTCGGTGAGCTGCCTCACTGTGGTCACCAAACGCTGTACGACTTCCTTCAGGAGGTCCATGTCCGGAACGAACGTCCGGACCTCTTGCTGTGCTTCGTCAAGGAAAGCTGGAAGAACTGATCCGTCGCCCAGTTCGAACAGTGTCCAGGCCACGATCGCGCCAGCAACGGCAGGCACGGTCCGCGGAGCGGCGACCAGACACAGCCCTCGCAACGCAGCGATGCCCCAGCGCGCGACTCTTTGGGGGTCTTTCTCGGGTAGCAACCGGATCAAGTCTGTGTACGTGCGCCAACCGTCCGGCAGCGGCTGCCAAGTCGAGGGACGTGAGAAAAGGAAGGCGGCGTAACCGTGCGGATTCCACTGCTCATTGCGGGCGATCGCGATCAAGCGATTGCGCACGGGCAATTCGGCCACGGGTAGTTCCATGAGCCGGCGATAGGACTGCTCAAGAGCCTCTTCTGGAAGCACCCCGTCCTGGACGAGGACTTCCAACAGATGCAAGCTGCCGAAGGCAGATACCCCTTGACTGCGGGCAAGAGCACGCAAGGCGGCGTCATCTGCGAGCAGGCTGACCCCGTGCTCTCGCGCCAGGCGGATCGGCGCGCTCCAAACGCCGTGCCTCTCGTCGTGGTGATCGGGAGGTGCATCGGGCAGGACATCACACGCGTCGACGGCAGCGGCCAGGGCATGGGCTCGATCACTCCACGCCCCGGTGACTTCCTCGGAATACTCAGTGAACGAGGGCTGCTCAGTTCGCGAATCCCATCCGAGCCAACCGGAGCTGCGCATAGCCAACGTAGAACGGGCCTGCAGGATGTCATCGCGTTGGGAGGCGGCGACAAGGAGTTGCTCTAAGTGGGCCGTCAACTGCGTCGCCGGTTCCAGCGCGATCGGAGAGAAGAACAATGCCGAGGTGTCCACAACTACGGAGGTATCAAGCGCGCGACGGGCCGCAGCGGCCTCCTCGGCGTAGGTGCCCTTGTCGGGATCACGGATCACGTAGCAGCCCATGGCGTTACGGATCAGAGTGTCCGTGTAACTGCGCCCGAGGGCAGCAGCACAAGCGCTGATCGGAAGCTGTCCGGCAACGGTCGCGCGCTGCATCTGACGCACGGCGTCCGACATTGGTGACAAGCGGGCCCGGAGAAATTCCTGAAGGCCTTCAAACGCATCGTCGATCGGGACCTGTTCGATCAGCTTGCTGTCGGGGAAGTGTTCGAAGAAGTGCTGCTGCAATTGGCGAGCTCGGGTCAGCGAGCCGTAGTTGTGTTGCTCCCCCGTCGGCGTCACGAAGGCGGTCATCACCGCAGTGGCGACCAGTTCTTCGTCGTCCGGGAAAGCCTGCGCCGCCTGGGTAGCTGCGGTCAGGACCTCCGCCTGCGTGATCTGGGTTCCGTCGGCCCTGCTGGTGAGACCGCCTTCACCGACCAACGGCGCGATCGTGCGCAGCACCGAGGCGATCAGCCTCGCTTGGGACCGACTCTGTGGTTCGAGGCGCGGCTCGGCCCTGATTACCTCGTAGGCATCTTGCATCCGGCGACGCTGATATAGGGCGTGTGCCTGGGCCCACCGGTATTTGATCAGGCTGTCATCCCGATTCGGGTCGCTCTCGGCGATCTCCTCGTCGGCGCTGAGCCGGCGCGTCTGCTCCAGGACCGCATCCCAGTCCTCTCCACGGGACGCTGCCTCGACAAGGAGTTCGCGGGCTGTTCGGCGACGTGCGGCATCGGCGCTGGCGGCGAGGCTGGACGCCAGACGCTTTGCGTCGTCCTCGCTTCCGATGGTGAGTGCCAAATGCGCCGCATCGAGAAGGTGTCGTTCATCGTCGTGGCGCAGAGCGAAGCGCTCCATAGCCTTGACGGCGTCTGCAGTCTTGCCCTGCTGCATGAGCGCCTTGACTCGGATCTGGAGCGCCGCATCGGAGTCGGGATAGCGGCGGGCGAGGATCTGGGCTTGGGTGACGTTGCCCAGAGACAGCAACGACTGCGCGCGGACCAAGTCGGCGCTCTCCGGATCGCGCGCGTCGAGCTCGGACAGCTCATCCTCGTCGAGGGTCGCAACAAGCGACAACCCGATCAGGGCTCGGAATCGTTGATCACCATGAGTGCCAGAGGTGGTCTCCTCAAGCACGCCGCGGAACTCGGCGGCTGCCTCGGGATGGGTGTCCTTCCTTGCGGTGAGTGTGAGCGCGGTAACCAGCCTCCGCTCAACCGGGTCATCGATCTTCTCAGCGAGCTCAAGCGCCAAGTGGATGTCTCCAACTTGCGCGGCCAGCCCAGCTGCTGCTTCAACGACGGGGCTCGACGTCGCCTCGACGCCCCCAGCAGTGCCTGCGGGTGGCGGCGTGAGCATGCGCAAGGCGCCGCGAGTGTCGCCTCTTAGGCCCCGCGCCTGCGCTGCGAGAACGAGTGCATCGGCGGTAGGGCCACCCCAGTCCCGCCGACGATCACGCGCGACGAGCGCGAGATCCTCCGCACGGGTCAGCGCGACGTCTCGGTCGAAACCTGAGATTCGGCTGACAGAATTGGTTCCCTTCACACAGAGCGCTCTCGCCAGTTCCAGCGCCACTCCGGAGGCTCTTGGCCCGGTCAGAGCAGCGACCGACGACGCGCCCGCGGGGTTGCGACGGTACGGCGAGAACCCACCTTCGATGTTTTCCAAGAGGATCAGAGCGGCGTCGATCTGGCCAGGATTCGCACGGAGGAGTACAGCCGCCGCCAGTGTGGCGATCAGCCTGGTGGACTCGAAGAAGGCCGGATAGAGGTCGGCGAACTCCTCGACGAACGCCATGAACTCACCATCCGGCTGATGATGTGCCGGCTCGTCGCCAAGAAGGGCCAGAGCTGGCCTCGGCAACGGCAGTTCGAGCGTTCCCTCCACCGCCAACAACGCAGGCGCCACCGCAGTGATGTCAGGGGCGAGACCGACGCGATAGAGCTCCCACAGCGGTCTGCCAGCGGGCTCGGCTGCTTCTGCTCGATCCAGCAGTTCGTTGCTCTTCTCTCGGTCCCCGTCGCGTGCGGCGGCGACTGCGCCTTCGCAATACAGGTACGCCGACAGGAGGTCTCCCTGCCAACGCTGCGCGGCCTGCTCGAAGAACCAAGACGCGGCAGGATGCTCATGTGCGCTGGCGAACTCGGCAACCAGAACCCACAGAGCCTTGCTGCCCTCACTGCGGAACTCCTGAGGTGGCCGGTGCTTGAAGCGGCTCAGCCACGTGGCCGGCTGACTGCCCAACTCCACCAACTTCTTGAGGACCGCAGTCGCGCGTACCCCCACCAGTGGCTCGGCCCACTCGTAGGCGAGCGCCACCTGCGGAGCGACGCGCAGCAACAGATGGACTGGCGACAGACCAGCGGAAGACGGTGGCCTGACAGCCGGCAGCGTTGGGGCCGCCGGCCTCGGCAGATCTTCCGGTTCGGCTGTGCGTAGCAGGGCAAACGCGAAGGCCGCGGCGTGGTGGGCCGCCCGCGGCTGCCACTCACGATCCGCGTCGGGAGTCTTGTTCTCGACGCAGTCGGAGATCCCGCGTACGGCGAGCGCGGGCAAGCCGTCCTTGTGGGCGGCCTCGTAGAGTCCTAGTGACTCCATGTCCACCGCCGCCACGTCGTTGAGTTGCGTGCGCACCTTGTCCATGAGCGCCGAGCGGCCGTCGCGACGGCTTGGACGATGTCGCTCATGTGCTCGCGTCGGCCGAGGTGTCGGGTCAGAGCACGCCAGTTCTTGAGGTGCGCGATGCCGTGCTCGACGCGGATCCGGCGTGAGGAGTGCGCTTTGCGCTGGAGTTCGTGTCGTTCCTCGTACCAGGCGGGAGCGTTCTTCTTGAACTTGCGATGTGGCGGTGTCACCACGCGTCCGCCGGTCTGCGCGCCCATGCCCTGGTAGCCGGCCTCCGCGAGGATCTCCATGAAAGGGCCGTCGGCCAGAAGCTGGGTCAGTCCCAGCTGTCGGGCCTGGGTGATGTCGGCACAACTGCCTGGCCGGACCGGGCTGCAGAACAGCATGCACCCCTCAGCGTCTGTGAGGACCATGGATTTCACTGCGTTTTGCCTGGTCTTGCCGGAGACGAATGTGTCCCGGTCCTTGCGGCCTGCGGCCGGGCGGCGCACACGGATCTCCGTGCCATCGATGATCCCGGTCCCGCCGGTGCCCAAGTACTCGATGACCTCGGCGAGAGTACGCAGCCGAACATCCGACGCGACGGTGCAGCCCCGTTGCGCCAGCAGGGGGCGTACCTCGCCGATGGCGCGCGTGATGGTGGAGCGGTCCACGCCGAACCAGCAGGCCAGCACGTCGTGCGTGGTGCCGTGGCGCAGACTCACCAAAGTGGCCAGCAGCCGATCGACGAACACGAACCTGTGCCTGGCCCCGGCTCCTACCGCCCGCCGCCGTGGCCGAGCGGTGAGCCGAGCCTGATGCTGCTCGTGCCACAACGGTCCTACCTCGGCGACGAGTTCAGCGATCACCGCCGACGACAGCCCGGTAACCCGGTACTTCGCCACGATCAACTCACGTGCCCCAGCCCCCACCATGCACAGTTCAACGAGCCACCTCAACGCCGAGCCACGGCCTACCGTGCACGAGGTCGTTGGCCCAAGGCCATGGATGCAGCCGCGGAGCTCGCCACGCCGCCGTCCACAAGCACTCTCCGAAGTGATCCGCACTCTACGGCGATCGTGCTTGGGCAGGGTCCCGCCCGTGCGGCGACCGGTTCACGTTTAGGGCAGGCCTATGTCCAGGGCGGGGTGGGCGTTCCGTCGGGGTCCAGTCCGTAGGGCCATTGCCGTCGTGCCTAGGTTCTGAAGGTGTTGGAATTCGACACGCTTCCCAGGCTGCCCGTGTCGGCTGCCTGCCGGGCGAGGGTTTCTGCCCCTGCGTGGTCTCCGGCTCGTGCTCTTGTCTGGGCGAGTTCGAACATGGCGTGAGCGCTGCCCGCATCGGCCGCGCGCCGTAGGAGGCTTTGGGATCCTGCATCGTCTCCGGCCGTTCCCCTGGTCACGGCCAGATCCAGCAGCGCGTAGGTGATGCCTGCGTCGGCTGCGCGGGCAGAGAGGGTTTCGGCTGCCGCATGGTCCTCTGCCCTCTCCCAGGTGCGGACCAGTTCGCGCAGTGGGTGGAGGTCGCCGCTGTGGGCCGCATTCAGCACGAGGGTCTCGGCGCCTGTCCGGTCGCCTGCCTTGTCCCGCACTCGGGCAACGTCCGCAAGCGTGCTGCGGCTGCCGGCGTCGACGGCCTGTTGAAACAGGACCTCAGCCGCCGCCCACTCGGCGTCCCGCTCTCGGGATCGTGCCAGGTGGGTCAGGGCACGGGGGTTGCCGGCAGCGGCTGCCCGCTGGGCAAGGGCTTCCGCTCTTGCGTGCTCTCCTGCTTTGTCCCTTATTCGGACCAGCGACGCGAGGGCTTCGATATCGCCTGCATCGGCCGCCTGTTGGAAGAGGCCCTCGGCGCCGACGTCGTCACCGGCACGCTCCCGTTGCCGGGCCAACGCCAACAAGGCATACGTCTCGTGGGACGCAGGAGCACGCCAGTTGGCTGCCGGGACACTCTTTAGGTGCGCAGTCCCTCTGCCCTTCAGAGGCGGATCTCCTGAGGAGCGACGACGTGACAGGTCGGTTGCGTGCCTGGCCAGGGCTTCGGCGCCCTTTGTGTCGCCCGCTTCCTCTCGCTCAAGCATGAGCCTTACCAAGGCTTGGGGGTTGCCGGCTGCGGCTGTTTGTCGGGCGAAGTCGTCAGCAGCCGCGTGGTCTCCGGCCTCCTCTCGGATCCACACCAGTTCGGCCAGCGCGGCTGGGCTGCCGAGGTCGAGCGCGTACCGGGCCAGGGCTTCGCCTCCCTGCTGGTCACCCGACTTCTCCCGCGTCAGCGCCAAGTCTGTCAGGGCACGCAGCTTGCCGGCTGCCGCCGCGCGCCGGGCCAGGGCCTCAGCCTTTTCTTCGTGACCGTCCTCATGCCAGATCCGGGCCAGTTGGACCAACGCCTGTTCGCTGCCTGCCCTGACGGCTTGCCAACCGGCCTCTTCGGCCCCCCGGGCGTCTCCGGCTTCTCGGCGGATCCGCATCAGTTGAATCATTGCTTCGGTGCTGCCCGCCGCAGCGGCCTCCAGGTAAAGGCGCTCGGCACCGTCGCGGTTCCCGGACTGTTCCCGGACATGAGCGAGCCGGAGCAGAGCCCGACCGTCCCCGGCGCCAGCGGCCCGCCGAGCGAGCGCCTCGGCGCGTTCTTTGCCGCCGGCCTTCTCCCGGGCCCGGGCCAGTTGCGCCAGCGCCCGGGTGTCGCCGGCCTCCGCCGCCTGCGTCGCCAGCGTCTCGGCCTCCACGTGTTGCCCGGATCGTTCCCTGAAGCGGGAGAGGTAGACCAGGGCGTCAGCGTCGCCGGCATCCGCGGCGCGGCCCGTGAGGTGGTGTGCCCACTGAAGTCGGTGCCGCCTTTGGGCCGCTGTGGCCAGGGCCTTGAGGTCGTCGACCCGGGTGAGATGCGTATGACCAGCGTCCCAGAAGCTTGCGGGAGGGCACAGCAGCTGGCGGACGGTCCGGCCGTGCTGCTCCAGGTAGTCGGCAAGGCGGAAGACGAGGCCGGCAGGAGTGGGCGACGGTGCTTGCGGCCGGCGGCGTTGGGGGCGGGGGCTGACGCGACGCAAGGGTGCCTGTTTTCCGTGAACGAGGCGGGCGAGTTCGGCATAGGCAGCTTCCGCCCAGTCCTCGGTGAGTTGGTCGTAGTCGACGTCGGTGAGGTAGTCGGCGGCTGCGGCCGTGAGAAACGGCTGGGAAAGGTGCAGGCCAAGGCCCAGGCAGCGGGCATCCATCGCCGCTTCGAGAAGAGCGCGGGCGGCCGCTGTGCCGTGCTCGTATCGGTGCAGAAGCTGGGGTGCGCCGGCGAGGTCCTGCGTCACGCGTCCATCGGCCCGGGCCCGGGTAAGCGCATCGGCCAACAGCCGGTCACCGCTGTTGGCCAGGTCTGCAGCGTGATCCAGGGCAGCGGCATCGAAGGTGTCAGGCACGGACACGGTGCGGCCCGCAAGCAACTCGCGCACTCTGCTGTGGGAGTCCGAGCCGTCCGTGGTCGGCAGAGCGGTGTACTGCCTGGCGTACTCGGGCCACAGCGTCCCCAGGATGAGCACCGGCCCCCGCGCCGAATCGGTGAGCAGGTGATGCAGGGCAGCAGCGATGCGCTCGCCCGAACTCTGGCTGTCGAGGTAGTGCTGGGCTTCGTTCAGCCACACCACGGTCCGCGGCTCAACCCGGCTCAGGTCCTCAAGTGCAGCCTCCGCCCGGGTCGGATCGAAGGGATGCCAGAGCCGCCAACCTGTACCTGCGAGCGGCTGAACCGCTTCCCAACACGCCCTGGTCTTCCCCGTGGAGGAGCTCCCGACCAGCACCACCATGCGGCAGTGGCCCTTTGCGGCCTCCTGCACCGCTGCGGCCAGCACACGGTCGTGCTCACGGTGTACATAGCCGGGCAGTATCCGATCTTCGAGCGCACCCGCCTCCTGCCCGTTCGCGGTGCTCCCGGCCGGGTGCACCTCCAGGGAATGCGGTTCCCAGTCTTCGACGGGCTTGCCCAGCCCCGGCCCTTCATCCACGGCTGAGCCTGCTGCGCCGGCCGCAGTCCGCTGCAACTCCAGAAGCGCGTGTGCTGGGACTCCAAAGGCCTGTGCCAGCGCTGCCACCGTCTTGGCCGACGGCAGCCGACCGTCGGGCCGAAAGGCCTCCGAGACGGTGGCGCGCCCCAGCCCCGACTGGTCGGCAAGCTGTGTCTTGGTCAGCTGACTCACAGTCAGACAATCACTCAGTCTGCCGCGTAGTTCACGCCCGGCCGCAGCACGCGTGGTGTGTTCTTCAGGCACCCATCCACCCCCGGACCATTCCGCCCTCCACCTGTGTTCATGCTCCTACCGGTGAATCGGCAACCGCCACCATCGGCAGACGTGCCGTGCCAACACACGACGGGCACGAGGAACTCACTTCATTCCCTGTTGCCGCTGCTGTTGCCTGCGCGCGGGGTGGTTGGGGCCCTGGACGGTTACTGGGCCCCCTTTGCGAGCGCGCCGCTCACGCGACCGCCGAGGTCGGCACCCCGGTGCGCCATCGGCCCATCATGTCGCTGCCCGCCGTGGTGAGGCAGCGTCCGGCAACATGAGTTCGCCCGCGGGCAGTTGGCCGACGACGGACCTGCCTGCGGCAGGACGCGCGGCGCACCCGCAGCGCCAGCACGCGTTCCTGACGGAACTGATGCTTTGGCCGCGGGCGTTCTTGGCGGCTGGCACACTGCACCGGTGGGTGCAGCGGGTGGATGGCAGGGGGTTCTGTGTCGGATGCGGTGATGACGGCGTGGATCGCCGCCGGTTCGGCAGTGTCCGGTGCACTCGCGGGCGGTGGGGTCACAGGATGGTTCACGCTGGCGGCCGCCAGGAAACAGGCACAGAGCACGGCCGACGCGGCGGCCCGGCAGGCGGATGCGGCCTGGGCGGCCGGCCAGCGCCAGGCGGATGCGGCCTGGGAAGCGGGACGCCGACAGGCTGAGGCCGCATGGGAGGCCGGACGGTTGCAGGCCGATGCCCAACTCGACGTCGCCCGACAGACGCTGACCGCCCAGCACCTTGCCGCGCAGCGTGAGGTGCGCCGGGCCGCCTACGCTGCCTTCCTCGCTGCCACCGACACCGGAAACCAGCGTCGCCTCCAGTGGCAGCGAGCCTTGGGCACCTCCGAGGCGGCCGGCTGCCGCGACCGCTACCGTGCAGCCCTGAGCGCCGTTACCGAGGCACTCACCCTCGTCCGGCTCGAAGGCCCTGATCCGGTCAGCTCCGCTGCCGAGGCCTTGGAACGCTCCCTCGACGCGAACGCCTCCCCGGGGCAATACGAGGCCGTGCACGCAGACTTCCTCGATGCCGCACGTACCGCCCTCGCCGCACCCTGACCACCGTCCCTGCGCCGATCTGGCGCACATTCTCCCCGTTCACTGCGCGCAAGGTCAGCTGCAGCACCCCCGCTTCCGCGTAAGGCGTGCTGTGATCCACGGGCGGTCCGGCCGGAGCACACCTGTATCGCTCGCGGTCGGCCAGGTGCGGCTACGGCTTCTTCCGGCTCCGTCGCGGCGCCTCCAGCGGGCCCCAGTTTGTGACCCTCGGGCTGGGACGGCCGGAATGGGCTCCATCAGTGACCAGAGCTGGGGCCAAGTGGGCCTGGTTCAGGCCGCCTTCACGAGTATTGATCTTCACGGATCGGAGCCGCTCGGAGACGCCTCGGTGGTCCCAAAAGGCACCGACGGGCGAACAGAGCGCATGATGGTTCCTCACGAGCAGACGGTCGCTGAGCAGATGCTCCCCCAGCCGGGTGCCGTCCTACCGCGCGGGGTACGGCGCGCAGGCGGACAGATGTCACACGACCGACGCCGTCGGCGTGCCACACCCGTCGCTGTCCACCCGTCCGGAGGCTGGTGAAAGAGCAACAACCGCACCGACCGTGTGGGACGGCCCGTCCAGCACGCGCTCTTGGTCTCTCTGGGAACCGGGGAAGTCGAGACTGCCAATCCCCCGGTTCAGAGCTTGGTCATGGTCTTGGACCGTGGTCGAGGATGTCGTAGGGATCTCTGTGGCAGGCCGGGCAGCGCCACAGGACCGCGATCTGCTGATCGCTGCACCAGCAGCTCGGCGGCCAGATCATGCTCGCCTGGGACAACTTGTACGTCCACCTCGCCGCCGGGATGCGGGAGTTCATCACCGGACGGGACTGGACCGGAGGCATCGGGGCGACTTCTTAAGCCTGCGTTGGACACCGACACGTACTCGGATACCACGTGCGAAGCGGGCCCTTCCAAGGCGATCGTAGTCGGCTTGCGCCACGAGTGTTGCCTTTGCGTTACCAAGTCATGGGTATTCCTTGGTCAGGCTCTTCTAGGGTCGTGGCTGCGACTGCGAACGGGGGAACGCGCGATGGGTGACGGCAAGGACCCGGCCAAGGTCCTCGACATCAAGACCGCCGACATCAAGCGGGCGGCACCGGACTTCCAGACGGCGGCAGTTGATCTGGGCAAGGCGCTGACCGCGCTCGTGAAGTCCCTGGACGGGCTGGGCGAGCCGTGGGGAAACGACAAGCAGGGCAAGGAGTTCGGCGACTCCTACAAGCCGTTGCAGAAGAAGATCGAGAGCGCGGCGGGCACGCTGGTGCTGGGTCTGACGAGCATTCACGAGGCGATGGCCGACATGGCGGACGGTCATGTCGACAACGACGAGTTGATCGCGGGGATGTTCACCGAAGTGAAGGTCACGAAGTCGGACGGTGCCGGTGAGCGTTGAGGACGAGGCCCGGAAGATCCTGCTGCATCTGGGCCTGTGGTGGCCGGAGGCCGACTCCGGGAAGCTGCGGTCGGCGGCAACGGCCTGGCGCACCTTCGCGGACGCCGTCGACGATCTGCGGGGCCCGGTCCAGCAGAGTGCGTCGTCGATCATCCACAACAACACCGGTGAATCGATCGAGGCGTTCGACAAGTTCTGGGGCCGCTACGCGCAGAACTCCAAGGGCAAGGACAGCGGCTGGCTGAAGGACCTGGCCGACTCCGGGCGTGAAATGGCCACCGCGCTCGACAAGTTCGCCGACGCGATCGACGACGCCATCAACAAGCTCTGGACGCAGATCGGCATCGACGCCGCCGTGATCGCGGGCGGGGTGGCACTGGCCTTCTTCACCGCGGGCCTGGCCTCCGGCGCGGCCGTCGCGGCGGCCGACCTGGTCATCGAGTTCGGCGCCGGTCTCGGCGTCGCCGTTTCCACGACGATCGCCGAGATCGCCGCGGGCACGCTGGTGGCCGCGGCCTTCGGCGGGATCGAGTCGGTGACCGTCGACCTGGCCGTCGCCCAGCCCCTGAAGATCGCGACCGGACTCCAGCAGGGCTTCAGCCTCGACGAGGTCAACCAGGCCGCCAAGGACGGCATGATCTTCGGCGGCGCGCTCGGCGCCGGCGGCGGGGTCTTGAAGGCGACCATGGAAGGCGGGCTCAGCGACACCACGCCCCTTCTGCTGCGCCCGCCGTCGCTCCGACCCGGCTTGGTGGAGTTGGGCCCGGCGGCCCGCAACGCCGACCGCATCCCGTGCGTGGGCGAGCCGATCGACGTGGCGACCGGCGCGATGCTGATGACGCAGACGGACCTGACGCTGCCGGGGAGCCTGCCGCTCAAGTTCACCCGCACCCACCTCTCCTCGTACCGGGGAGGCGTGTGCTTTGGGCCGACCTGGATCTCCACTCTGGACGAGTGCCTCCAGATCGACGGCGAAGGCGTCGTCTTCGCTGCGGCGGACGGCATGCGCCTCGTGTACCCGGTGCCGCAGCCCGGGGAACCGACATTCCCGGTCAAGGGCCCGCGCTGGCCGCTGGAGTGGGACGGCAAGCCGGATGGTGCGATGACGGTCACGGACCCGGTGACAGGTGTCGTGCGCACCTTCGCCGCCCCTGTTCCTTCCTCTTCCTTCGGCGTCTTCCATCTGGCCCTGGACTCCTGGAGCGACCGCAACGGCAACCGTATCGACGTCGAACGCGACGACGAGGGCGTGCCGTTCGGCATCCGCCACTCCGGCGGCTACTACATCGCCGTCGACACCCAGGGCCCGCGCATCACGGCTCTGCGCCTGCTGGATGAGCCGCCTTCTCGCTACCGGCCCAGCATCGCGACCGACGAGGGCACGGTCGTGATGCGTTACAGCTACGACGAGTCGGGGAATCTCGCCGGGGTCATCAACTCCAGCGGCGAACCCCTGTCGTTCACGTACGACGCGGAGGGCCGTGTCACCCGCTGGACCGACCGCAACGGCACCTGGTTCGGTTACGTCTACGACGAGCGTGGTCGCGTGGTCCGCACCGAGGGCGTCGACGGCATTCTCTCGGGCACGCTTACCTACGACGACACGGCCCACGCGACCACGTACAGCGACTCCCAGGGCCACGTCTCGGTCCACCAGTACAACGCCGAAGGCCTGCTGGTGGAGGAGACGGACCCGCTCGGCCACGTCACCCGCACAGAGTGGGACGAGTACGGGACACAGCCGGTCGAGGTGACAGACTCGCTGGGGCACACGACTCGGTACACCTACGACGAGAACGGACTCCTCACCGAACTCGCCCTGGCCGACGGCTCCGTGGCCCGGGCCGCATACAACGCGCTCGGATTGCCAGCCGAGGTGGTTGAGCCGGGCGGGGCGGTCTGGCGGCACACGTACGACGAGCGCGGCAATCTGCTGAGGACCGTGGACCCGACCGGTGCCGAGACGCAGTACACGAACGATGAGGCAGGCCGTCCAACCGCGATCACGAACGCGCTCGGCCACACCCGCACAGTGGCGTACGACGCGGCCGGTCTGCCCGTCGCCCTGACGGATGAGTTGGGCCACACCACTACGATTCGCCGAAACGTCTTCGGCCGGGTGGTCGGGGTGGCCGACCCTCTGGGCCACATCACACGCCTGGGCTGGACTGCGGAAGGCAAGCCGGCCTGGCGCGAACAGCCCGATGGCAGCCGGGAGTCATGGACTTGGGACGCCGAGGGCAACCTGCTCAGCCACACGGACGCGGCGGGCAACACGACGCACCACACGGCAGCGCACTTCGACGTCCCCGCGACGCGGACCGACCCGGACGGCGCGCACTACCAGTTTTCGTACGACACGGAACTGCGCTTGGCGAAGGTCGTCAATCCGCAAGGCCGAACCTGGTCGTACAGCTACGACGAGGCCGGCCGGCTCGTGGCCGAAACCGACTTCAACGGGCGTGCGCTGTCATACACCCACGACGCAGCAGGCCGGCTGGTCTCACGGACCAACGGAGCCGGGGAGACGTTGAACTTCGTGCGGGACGGGGCGGGCCGCGTTGTGGAACAACGCACCGGCACCGGTGAGACGACGACCTTCGAGTACGGAGCGGACGGACTGCTCGCCCGGGCGGTCAACCGGGACGCCGGGCTGGTCCTCGCCCGGGATGCCCTCGGACGGGTCCTCAGCGAGATGGTCGACGACCACGCCACGGCCTACGCCTACGACCTCATGGGTCGTTGCGTCCGCCGCGAGACTCCATCCGGGCTGGTCTCGCTGTGGACGTACGACATGGCAGGTCGTCCAACCGAGCTTCGCTCGGAGGCAGGTGCCCTGTCCTTCGCCCACGACGCCGCCGGGCACGAGATGGAGCGCCGTCTCGGCGTGGACGTTCTGCTGACCCAGAAGTGGGACGCGACCGGCCGCCTCACGGTCCAGTCCCTCACCGCAGGCTCCGCCGATGCACAGAACCTGCTGCAGCACCGCACCTATGCCTACCGCGCCGACGACCACCTGACGGAGATCCGGGAACTCACCACGGGTACCCGCCACTTCGACCTGGACGGGATGGGACGTGTCACCGCCGTGCGCGCCCACGGCTGGACCGAGACATACGCCTATGACCAGGCCGGCAATCTGGTAGGCGCCACAGCACCCGATCACGGCTCCGCCGGGGAGCGTGACTTCGACGGCACCCTCGTCCGCCGTGCAGGCCGCACCACCTACCAACACGATGCCCAGGGGCGTCTGACCCGCAAGACCCGAAAGCTCCTCAACGGGCAGGCTCGTAGCTGGACCTATTCCTGGACGGCAGAGGACCGCCTAGCCGAAGTCTGCACACCGGGCGGCGAACGCTGGAGATACGCGTACGACCCGCTCGGGCGCCGCCTCTCCAAATACCGACTGACGGATGACGGAACCCAGACCGATCGCACCGACTTCTCATGGGACGACACCAGGCTGTCCGAACAGAGACGATCGGACGGCCAGGTGACCACCTGGGATTATGAGCCCGGTACCTATCGGCCGGTCGCCCAGACCGATCACCGGCGATCGGCTCTCGGTCACCACAACTCGTTCCTCGCCCGGTTGGCCGAGGAATCGGCACCCGACCACGCGATCCTCTTCCAGGCGGTCATCACGGATGCCGTCGGCACTCCGACCGAACTCGTGACCGATGAGGGCGCGAGGACATGGCAGCGCCGAACGTCACTGTGGGGCACTGTGCTCCGAGGCCCGGACGAGTCCGCTACCACCGACTGCCCTCTGCGGTTCCCGGGGCAGTACGCGGATACTGAAACGGGCCTGCACTACAACTACTTTCGCTATTACGACCCCGAGACAGCCTGTTACCTGAGTCAGGACCCCCTGGGGCTGACGGCGGCCCCCAACCCGTCGGCCTATGTCCGTCATCCCGGCACCTGGTCGGACCCGCTGGGTCTGTACGGCTGTGAACTGGAGGACCTCGGAGGCGGCTGGTACCGGTCGCCCGAAGGGCTGGACTACGGTCCGGGATCGGCTGAGGGGCACCGCATCACCCATGTCATGCAGCACACACGGGACAACCCCGTGAAGCCCGCTCACGGAGTGTTCGACACGGGCAACCAGGGGGTGTTGGAGACAGTCGACGAGGCATGGAACCGGCGGGCCGCAGCGGTGTCGGTCAACCAACAGGGCGCTCGTACCACCTACATCATCCCGATGGCCCGGCAGGTGGGTTACAACCCCGGAGAAGAATATATTTCGATCACCGTCGAACACGGCAACGAAGTGATCACGGCCTTCCCGAGGAGTTGGAACTGATGGAAAAGGTTGCCTGCGCCCACTGTGGCCAGGACTGGGTGCGCTGCTACGAGCGCAAGGACACGGGCAAGAAATTCTTCCTGTGCCCGGAATGCGAGTCAGTATGGGAACTGGAGGACGACCTCCAAGAGGACACGGACATGTACTTGAGCGAGTACCTGTTGACCGGAGATCCCGCGAAGGACTGGGAGATCATCGCTCCATGTGCCTGAGCGAATGGTGACGCAGGCGGCATTAGAGCTCGTGCAACGGCGCAACGATCAGAGCAACTCTCCGCCAAGGGGGCGATGCTGCAGCCGCCACGGGCGTCACTTGCGGGGCCGCGGTCGTCACCACGACCCTTGTCACGGTGTTCGCCCGCGACTGGATTGCTGGTGGAGGTGCCTACGAGGACGAATACCGGCGCTAGGAAGGGATCTGGCGCATAGCGCGGCGCCGGGTAGTACGTCCCTTCGACATTGCGCAGTTGGCACCGAGCGATGGACCCGTCCATGCCGACGCGCCGGTTCAGGCCACTGAACGACTCTGACACGAAAATAGAGACAGTTCGTGCAGGTCAGGCAGCCTCGATGGATTCGAAGCGGGTGGTGAGGCTGAGGCGGTTGGCCTCCTTGGTCATCCGTTCGAGGCGGCCAGATGTTGACCCTCGACTTGGTGGAGGGCTCAGAGTTTCTGGATGTGGAGAACGAGATGCGCCGCATTGGTGAGATGGCCCGGGACAGCGGACTGAGTGTGAGCGCCCTACGGTTCTACGACGGTGCCGGCGTGCTGGTCCCGGCCTGGGTGGATCCGGTCAGCGGCTACCGCTGGTACGGCCCCGAGCAGCTCGAAGAGTCCCGGTTGCTCGCCCGGCTGCGTCGGGCGGGTATGCCGTTGGCGGACATTCGGCTGGTGCTGGCCGGCTGGTTCAGTGCGGACACCGACCTGGTGCGGAAGCTGCTTCAGGCACACCTGCGCCGTCTTGAAGTGGGGCTGTCCGAAGCCCGCACTGAGTTCTCCACGCTCCGAGCGCTACTCGAATGCAGGGAGAATCCCATGACTACGCTCCGCACTGCCACCGTCCGGCTGGCTGTCTCCGCGCCTGAGTTGGCCGCGGCGTTGGATGCGGTCCGCTTCGCCGCCAGTACCGATCCGGAGCTGCCGATGCTCGGCAGTGTCCTGTTCGACATCGAGGGTGAGGCGCTGCATGTCGTGGCCACCGACCGTTACCGGATGGCTGTCGCACAAGCCGGTACCACCGGGCATGGCGGGCCCCGTGTCCAGGTCATCGTGCCGTCCCCGCTCGCCGACGCGATGCGGGCGCTGCTGAGCGACATCACCGAACTCGTCGCCGAGATCGGTCCGTTGTGGCACGAGCGGCACCGGGCTGGTTGCTGCACCCGCGCTCGCAGTCCGTGATCGGCCGCAGACCGGAGGGGTCAGACTTGGTGACGGTTGTGTTTTTGGCGTAGGCGTAGCCGTTCAGCGACTCGTGGTCCTTGGGAGCCAGGACCGGGTCGACCGAGAGGAAGCGGCCGGTGGCCGGGTCGTACTCGCGGGCGCCGACATGAGTGAGGCCGGTGTCGGTGTCGGCGGGTTTGCCGAGGAAGCCCTTGCCGTCCGGCCAGGCCGACGGTGCCGTGCCGCGGCGGGACTCGCCGAACGGCTTGGTGTAGCGGCGGGTGACGGACGGGGTCGTCGCGTCCATCGTCATCGATGCGGTGCCGTGGTGGTCGACCATCCAGGACAGGCCGGACCCGGTGCGGACCGCCGTGGCGTCGCCCGCCAAGTAGTAGCGCTGAGCGGTGGACTTCTTCGCGGCCGTGTCGTAGTGGAGTTCCTCACCGGCCAGGTAGAGAACGGTCTTCGCCGGGCCGCGGCGAATCACGAGCTCGCCATTCGCGTCGTACAGGTAGTCGGTGGTCTTCGACCCCTCGGTGATGAGGGTGGACAGTTCTCCTTCGATGTCCCAGCCAAGGCTCTGCGCGGTGCCCGTGGTGCCGTACCGCTCGGTGGTGCTGCCCTGCTCGTCGTACCCGTACGACCGAACCCGGCGGCGATCTTCGCCAGGGTGGTGTGTTCGCGCAGGTACACCAGTGCCACCATCGCGCGTTGCGACGGGCGGAGCTTGCAGCGGCGGTCACCCTCACGGGTGACGACGAGCATGGTGACCCACTCCACGAGCTCATGGGGTAGGTCGAGTGCGGCAGGACAGATGACCAACGAGGCCCCCGAGCAGCGTGGTTGAGACGTCAGACATCTCGATCAACGGCGCGGGGGCCTCGCTCGTTGCGGTCTGTGAAGCGTCACCTGATCGACGGCCATCTCGAAGAGGCTCACTACCGATACGCCCAGTAAGCGCTTTACCCTATCCCTCCCGATCTTCACGCTTTGGCCGTCTCTTCCTTCATCTATTTGGAAAATTTGGAGACCTGTCAGGGAACCTGTCCGCATCCCGTCGCATCCCAACACAGCGAAAATAGAGTGTTCTATGGGGGAATTTGACACATCCGTGGCGGCGAGGTGAAGAGGAATCACCCAGTCCTTGACCTCGACTTGGGATTAGCTTGAGATTCGTCTTTTGTCTCCATGGCGGCGATGTAAGTCCCTTGTGAAGATCGGTTCGTTGTCCTGTGCACTCCGAGCCGAGGGGTGCCAAAACGGAGGGAACTGATTGTGCGTCACAGACCCGTACCCCAGGGCAGATCGAGACCGACCCGGAGAGGCCAGGCTCAACGGCTGCGGCAGATAGCCGTCGGCATTGTGATGGTGATGGCTGTCGAGACCGCGTTGATGGCTGAAGGCAACGGGCTGGCGTTCGCCGCGCCCACGGCAAGCACAGCGAGTAGCGTGTCTGACTCCGCCGAGGCGTCGGGTCCTGCAGAGGCACAGGATGAGGCGTCGGCGGTGTTGATGGCCCGTCTGCAGGGCCGGAAGATCGAGGTGTTGTCGGAGCGTGCGTCAGATTCGACGACGTATGCGCTGCCCACGGGGGAGTTGCAGACGGAGGCGTATGCCGGTCCCGTGAGGGTGAAGCAGGACGGGGTGTGGAAGGACATCGACACCTCGCTGTCCGACACCGGCTCCGACCTGACGCCCGCTGCCGTGCCCGCGAACATCGCGATCTCCGACGGCGGCGACACTCAACTCGCCTCGGTGACGCAGGGCAAGGAGTCGTTCGGGCTGGGCTGGCAGGACAATCTGCCCACGCCCGAGGTGAAGGACAACACTGCCTCCTACGATCTGGGCATCGGCCAAACCTTGTCGGTCACCGCGCTTGCGCAGGGCTTCTCCGAGAGCATCCAACTCGCCCAGCAGCCCGACGACGACGCGGTGTCGTACCGGATCCCGCTGAACCTGGACGGGCTCAAGCTTTCCCAGGCCGACTCGGGACACCTGCTGCTCAAGAATGACGGCGGCGACGTAGTCGCCGAGGCTCCGGCTCCGATGATGTGGGACGCGTCCAAGGACGCCGCCTCGGGTGAGTCGGCGAACCAGAAGCAGGTCGCCACCACCATCGAGACAGCGGACGACGGTTCGCAGACCCTGGTCCTCACTCCGGACAAGGAATTCCTGGCCACTGCTCAGTACCCGGTGACGGTGGACCCAACCACCACGCTCGCGGTCACCACTGACACGTGGATCCAGACCCCGGACTACACCGACTCGCAGCTCAGTTCGCAGGAGCTGAAGTCAGGCACGTACGACGGGGGGAGTGATCTGGCCCGTTCGTACCTGAAGTTCGACGTGTCGAAGTTCGTCGGCAAGCACATCACCGACACCAACTTCGCCCTGTATGACTACTACGCGTCGACCTGCGCCAGCACAGGATCGGGCACGACGGTCCGCCGGATCACCTCCTCCTGGTCATCGTCCACCCTGACCTGGGCCACCCGTCCCTCGTCCTCCGGGACCGGCGCGGTGGTCAACCTGGTGCCGCACGGCTATTCCTCGTCCTGTCCGGCCGCCTGGTCGAACTGGGACATCGACACCATCGTCCAGGCGTGGGCCGATGGCTCCCCCAACTACGGACTCATGGTCTACGGCACGAGCGAGACCGACTCGACCACCTGGCGGCGTTTCCGCTCGGCGAACTACACGACCTCCGGGTACGCGCCGAAGCTCACGGTGACCTACAACTCGTACGCCACCACGAGCGGGCTGGCGATCTCGCCGAGCAGTGTGAACGCCTACAGCGGCAAGCGGTACGTGACCACCTACACGCCGACGCTGTCGGCGAAGGTCACCGACGCCGACGGCTCGACGGTCAAGGGGCAGTTCGAGATCACCAACGACCCGGCGTACTCCGGGGAGACGACGTACTCCTACACCGGTACATCCGCCTCGGTGGCCTCCGGCGGCACCGCGAATCTGACCATCCCCAGCGCGAGCCAGCTGGCTGGGGCACACCTGCGGATGCGGGTACGCGGCTACGACGGCACGGACTACGGCGCCTGGTCCTCCTACATCTACTTCGTGCCGAACGTCGCCAAGCCCGCCGCACCCACGATCTCCTGTGACCCGTACACGGCCGACACCTGGACGACAACGTCGGACAGCGGCGCGACCTGCACCCTGGACACGTCCTCGACCGACGGCATGGGCTTCTACTGGGGCCTGGACGACTCCTCGGTGCCCAACCGCGTGTACGACACCACGGACGGCAACGGCGGCGACCCGCTGACGATCACCATCAAGCCGGGCGAGGACTGGCACAAGCTGTACGCCAAGACCGTCGACTCCGGCGGCAACCTGTCCACCGCCACCACCGCCTACGCCTTCGGTGTCGGTGAGGGCGCGGGCCTGCTCACCCCTGGTGACGGGGATAGCGCAGCCCGTCGGGTGAGCCTGACCTCCACCGGCAAGTCCACCTACACCGGTGTGACGTACCAGTACCGGCGTGGTGAGACCGACTCCTGGACCAGCGTCCCGGCCGCGGATGTCACCAAGTCCTCGGACGGCTCCGCAATATCGGCCTGGCCGGTTGCCGTTTCCGGTGGCTCCCCCGCGACCCTGACGTGGAACGTCACCAACTCGCTGTCCCAGGACGGTCCGATCGACATCAGGGCCTCTTTCACCGACGGCTCGACGACGGCCTACTCCCAGCCGCACACCATCACCCTAGACCGCAACGCCGGCACCGCCCCGAGCCAGGACATCGGCCCTGGAGCGGTGAATACGCTGACTGGCGACTTCACCCTGTCCGCGACCGACGCCTCCGGTTTCGGCCTGTCGCTGTCGCGCACGGCATCCTCGCGCCGTCCGACCGCGGGCGCGGACGCCGAGGGCCAGGTAGCCCTCTTCGGCCCGCAGTGGACTTCGGGAACGACGGCGGAGATCACTAATTCGGGCTGGGTGGACGTCCGCAAGACGTCGGCCACTTCGGTAGCCCTGGTCAACGTGGACGGAGACGAGACCGGATTCACCGCCACCTCGGCGGGCGGCTGGAAGCCCGAGCCCGGATCCGAGAACCTGACCCTGACCGGGTCACTGACCGGATCGTTCACCCTCAAGGACAACCAGGGCACTACCACGACGTTCGTCAAGGTGGACTCGGCAGCCACGACCTGGCAGGTGTCCAGCACCTACCTGCCCACCGACAACTCCACCACCAAGGTGGTTTCGGAGAAGGTCACCTCCGGCAGCACCACCCTGGCCCGCCCCAAGTACGTCATCGCGCCCACCTCGGCGGTCTTGGCCTCCACCTGTGAGACCACCCCGTCGACGGCGGGCTGCCGGATACAGGAGTTCGTCTACGCGACCTCCACCACCGCAACCAGCTCGACACTCGGTGACTACAGCGGGCAGGTCAAACAGATCAGAGACTGGACCACCGATCCCGGCGCCTCTGCGGCGACCGCCACGGTCGTGTCGCAGTACTCCTACGACACCTCCGGCCGCCTGCGTGAACAGTGGGACCCGCGGATCAGCCCCGCGCTGAAGACCGCCTACACCTACGACAGCGCCGGCCGCGTCACCACCCTCACCCCGCCCGGCGAACTGCCCTGGACCTTCACCTACGGCCAGGCCGGCAACGCCGCCACCGCAGGCGCGGGCATGCTCCTGTCGGCCTCCCGCCCGAACCTGACGGCGGGCACCAAGAGCACCACCGACGGCACCACCGCGACCACCAGCGTGGTCTACGACGTGCCCCTGACCGGCTCGACGGCCCCCAACGCCATGGGCGCCTCGGACGTAGGCACCTGGAGCCAGGACGACGTCCCGACCGACGCCACCGCCGTCTTCCCCGCTGACTCCGTGCCAGCGTCGAACACGGGCAGCAACCTGGCCGGCTCCGACTACAAGCGGGCGACCGTCACCTACACCGACGCCTCCGGGAGAGAGGTCAATACCGCCACGCCCGGCGGACACATCACCACCACCGAGTATGACAACCTCGGCAACATAGTGCGTGAACTGACCGCGGCTAACCGCGAACTTGCCCTGGCCACCAGCGGCAGCAGCCAGGCCGAGCAGGTGGCGCTGAGCATCGACCAGATGTCGTCCGCCGACCGCGCCGACCTGCTGTCCACCCGCTCGGTGTACTCCACCGACGGCCTGCGCGAGACCGACGAGTACGGCCCGCTGCACCGGGTAACCCTCACCTCGGCGCTCAAGGCGGGCAGTGCTGGCACCGATCTGGCCGCTGGCACTGAGGTTCCGGCCCGGCAGCACACCGCCAACACTTATGACGAGGGCCGCCCGACCGATGGCACGGCCACCATCTCCGACGAGGTCACCACCGTCAAGGTGGGCGCTTACGTGGACGGCTACCCTTCCGACGCCGACGTGCATAGCACCGCCACCGAGTACGACTGGGTCAAGGGCTTGTCCACGGCCGTAATCACAGACCCGGACGGGCTGGCGCTGAAGTCCAAGACCTCGTACGACTCCCAGGGCAGGGTCACCAAGACCCAACTGCCGAAGTCGTCCGGCTCGGACGCCGGGGCAACAGTGACCACCTACTACTCGGCCACCGGCACCGGCGCCTGCAACGGCCGCCCCGAATGGGCCGACCTCGTCTGCTCCACCGGACCGGCGGCCGCGATCACCGACGGCGGCTCCAACCCCACGCAACTCCCCACCAAGACCGTCGAATATGACCGCTGGGGCAATCCCGCCAAGGTCAGCGAAACGGCCAACTCCGTCACCCGTACAACCACGACCACCTACGACGCCGCCAACCGACCCAGCACGACCGTCGTCAGCGGCGGAGTGGGCACCGCGGTACCCGACACCAACTACACCTACGACCCGGACAACGGTCACGTGGCCACGGTCACCTCCAGCGGGCAGACCATCGCTCACACCTACGACCAACTCGGCAGAGAGATCTCCTACAACGACGGCACGGGCAACACTGTGAGCACCCAGTACGACGCCCTCGGCAGGCCGGTGCAGACCACCGACTCCGCCCCGTCCACCACCACCTACACCTACGACACCTCCAAAGACCCACGCGGCCTGGAAACGTCACGCACCGACTCGGTCGCCGGCACCTTCGCCGCCATCTACGACGCGGACGGCGCCCCCGTTACCGAATCACTGCCCGGCGGCTACACCCTCACCGCTTCCCAGGACGAGGCCGGGCAGGAGACCTCCCGGATCTACACCCGGGACAGCGACGGCAGCGTAGTTGCCTCCGACTTCACCGACCGCTCCGCACTGGGCCAAACGGTCACCGACGTGGGCAGCAACGGGGAGACCCGTGTCCACAGTTACAGCTATGACGCGGCGAACCGGCTGAGCCGGGCGGATGACACAGCCCCGGACGCAACCTGCACCCGCCGCGACTACACCTTTGACAACAACGGCAACCGCACCGCCCTGTCCACCGCCACCAGTGACGTCGGCACGGCCTGCACGTCATCCGGTGCAACCACCACGTCATACGCCATCGACAGCGCCGACCGCCTGGTCACCTCCGGTACCGTCTACGACGCTTTCGGCCGCACCACCACACAGGCATCAGGTGCGAACATCAGCTACTACGCCAACGACATGGTCCGGCAGCAGACTTCCGGCAACAGCCGCCAGACGTGGGGTTTGGACGCAGCCAGCCGCCTCGCCACCTGGACCGCCGAAACCCAGGGCAGCGACGGTACCTGGACCCAGACCGGATCCCGGACGAACCACTACAGCTCGAACAGCGACAGCCCCGACTGGATCCAGGAGGACAGCTCCACCATCACGCGCATCGTCCGGGGTATCGAAGGAGACCTGGACGCCACTACCACTGCCAGCGGTGGCACGGTATTGCAGTTGACCGGTGTCCATGGCGATGTCATGGTGCAGCTTCCGTTGGACACCACCAAAGCACCAGTCGCGCTGGCCTACGACGAGTATGGCAATCCGGAGGACAGCACTACCGCCACCCGGTACGGCTGGCTCGGCGCTAAGCAACGCTCCAGCGAAACAGTCACTGGTGCCGTCCTCATGGGCGTACGCCTCTATGACCCCGCTCTCGGACGCTTCCTGTCCACCGACCCCGTCCCGGGGACGGACGCGGCGTACGGCTACGCCGGTCAGAACCCCGTCGACCAGACAGACCTGCTGGGCACCTATCGCCACTGGAAGATCAGCTGGCACTGGACCTACGTCAACGTCAAGTACGACAGAATGGGCACGAACGACTTCATCGACGCCTGGTGGGTGGTCATCGCCGCCGCGGCCGGCATCCCCGTCGTCGGTCTTGCCGCGGCCATCGTGGCTACCGTCGACTACGTACTCATCAGTGCGCTCTACCGTCGGGGATACTGCCTTGGATTCACGGTGAGCTACGACCACCCCAGGACACCGCACCCCTACCGCTACAAACATGGGTTCTGCAAATGACCGTTTTCCTGTCAGTCCTCATCGGTGCCGTTGCAGGCGCCGGGGTGGTGGCAGCCGCACTGCCCGGCCGATCCGGCAGGCCGAGCAGCATGTTCAGATGGATCGTGGCGCTGGCCCTCGCCATCCCGTTCCTCTGGTGGTGGGCACGCAGTACGGATCAGTTTCCCGCCACCTTCGGTAGCCTGGCTGCAGTCGAAATAGCTGGGCAGATGTATCTCAGAAAACTCGCCAGGCGCACCGGTAACAACTGACACAACCCTAAACGTGTGCCGCCGATGCCTCCGCACCGGCGGCACACGCGCGTTGGGGAACTGGCCCGCCACCAGTGAGCCTCTTCGAGATGGCCGTCGATCAGGTGACGCTTCACAGACCGCAACGAGCGAGGCCCCCGCGCCGTTGATCGAGATGTCTGACGTCTCAACCACGCTGCTCGGGGGCCTCGTTGGTCATCTGTCCTGCCGCACTCGACCTACCCCATGAGCTCGTGGAGTGGGTCACCATGCTCGTCGTCACCCGTGAGGGTGGCCGCCGCTGCAAGCTCCGCCCGTCGCAACGCGCGATGGTGGCACTGGTGTACCTGCGCGAACACACCACCCTGGCGAAGATCGCCGCCGGGTTCGGTATCAGCGAGTCCACCGCCCACGTCTACACCAGCACGGTCATCCAACTGCTCGCCGACCGCGCGCCGGGACTCCTGAAGGTCCTGCGCGAGACCGATGCGGACTTCGTCCTGCTGGACGGCACACTCGCCGAGTGCGACCGGGTCGGCGACGGACGCGCGGACTATTCCCACAAGCACCGCCGGCACGGCGTGAACGTGCAGGTCGTCACCGATCCAGCCAGCCAACTGCTGTGGCTCTCACCCACGTTGCCCGGCCGAGCCCACGATCTGACCGCGGCCCGCACCCACCGGATCATCCGCATCTGTGAGCGCCAGGGCGTCCCCGTCCTCGCCGACCTCTCCTACCAAGGCGCAGGCCCCTGGGTGACCACGAGCATCAAGCGCAAGCCTCTGCAGGAACTCACCCTCACCGAGAAGACCGTCAACCGAGCGCTGGCCGCGGCACGGGCACCCGTGGAACGTGGCGTCGCCCGCCTGAAGTCATGGCGGATCTTCCGCAGATCCCGATGCAGCCCAAACCATATGCGTCAGTCGCCAAGGCCATCCTCACTCTGGAGCCACACCGCTGAAGAAGATCACTGAAACAGTCATTAAGGGCTCGCAGAGAATCAACATGCGGGTTTGATCTTCATCAGGGAGTGGGTCCCGTACTGGTCGAGGTGGGCGGCCACGTCAGTGGGGGTGCGGAATCTGGCGGTTGAGGGGTGGATGGCGTGATCGTGCTTGGCCAGGAGCGGGCGTGCTTCCTGGACGGCCCGTGTGAGAGTGCTTCCGGTGACGCCGAAGAGCCGGGCGAGCAGGTCATGGGTGCCGATCTTGCGGAGGCAGAGCACGGTGGCCAGGATGCGGTCTGCGCCGGAGAGCTTGTCCTTGGCGCCGGCACCTCGCCTCCGTCGGCGCTCGCCGCCCCGGTGCTCGTGGCGGGTTTGCTCGCGTCGTTGCGCGAGCGCGGGGAGCAACGCATGGACCAGAGCGTCGAGTTGGGCAGCGGTCATGCCGGTCAGCTCCGGGTCGCGGAGAGATCGGGCGTCAACGCCGTCCGGGGGCGCGGCCGGGCGCGCAGTTGGAGGGGTGGCGGCATCCGGTTCCGTCTCATGGCGTGGGGCTGGGAGAGAACCGGCGGGGCGGAGCGTGTAGTTCCAGTCGCCGTGGAAGCGGTGTCGGCTCATTGCCAGTGCGTCGATCTCGGCGTCGGTGACCTTCATGCCGATGTCGTAGGTGCCGGCGTCGAGCTCGGCTTCTACTTTCAGACCGGTGCGGGTGGTGGTCGCCGCGATGCTGTCCACAATGACTTCATGGCTGGTCAGCGGTCTGCCTCGCCAGTTCATGGTGATGTGGGAGAACAGCCGGTGCTCGATCTTGTTCCACTTCGAGGTCCCGGGCGGTAGGTGAAAGACCGTGATCTGCAGACCCGTCCCGGAGGCGAGAGCGGCCAGTTCACTCTTCCAGGCCCGGGTGCGGTAGCCGTTGGAGCCGCCCGCGTCTGCGGTGATCAGAACACGGGTGGCGTGCGGGTAGTCATGTCGGCCACGGGCCTGCCACCAGCGCCGGATCGAGGCGACAGCGAATTCGGCGGTGTCGTGGTCCGTGCCGACGTTGACCCAGCCGGTGTTTGCCGCGAGGTCGTAGATGCCGTAGGGGATCGCCTTGCCCGGTCCCTGCCGGTCCAGGAAGTCATGCGTTTTGACGAGCACCGGTTCGCCCGCGGGCCGCCACTGACGGCCGGCGTTTTTGTAGTCGCCGACCAACTCCTTCTTCTTGGTGTCCACGCTGATCACCGGTCCCCGGCACGCATGTGTTCCCGGGCCTGGTCGTTGAGGTAGTGGAACTGGGCATCACGGTCCGGGTGTTGTGCGCCCTCGATGGTCTTCGCGTTGGCCTGCAGGCTGAAGCCCTCCTCCCGGAGCAGGTCCCCGACCGTGTCCGCGCTCACCTTGTGCCCCTGGCGGGTGAGTTCGGCGGCAAGCTTCCTCGTCGACTTGGTTGTCCAGCGCAGCGGCGATATCGGATCCCCACGTACGTCCGGCTCGACCAGTGCGAGCAGGGCCGGTCGCAGCCCCGGGTCCACCTCGGCGGCCTTCTTGCGCCCGCCGCCGGGACGGCGAACCCGCCCCAGCGGTCCCTCACCCGCCTCCAACTCGTCCACGCCCTTGCGAACCGTGGTCTCGCTGACCTGAGCCGCCTGCGCGACCACTCGGACACCGCCGTGCCCCAGGACCCGGGCCTCGGCTCCCATCAGCAGCCGACGCTGCCGCTCGTCCAGATGCGGGAACAACACCCCGAACTTGACAGCCAGTTGATCACGCGTCGCGTCAGGGATGCCCATACGAGGTGAACGAGCCCGGATGCGTGAAGCAACACGTTGATTCTCTGCGAGCCCTTAGCTTTTTCGCCCCCGATTCGACCCCACACCTCAATGTCGGCGCCCTGACCTGCACAAATGAGTCTCCAGGAGATCAGAAGCTACTTCTCCTGGGAGGGCACCCCGCTGCACTGGGTGCCCGGCGATCCGTTCACCACGCACACGATCAACGTGCTGCATCTGCTGCTGCCCGCCGGTGAGCGGTGGTTCGTGCACGTGTACAAGCAGGTGCTGCCACTCATCCGGGACGACCGGCTGCGGGCGGACGTGATCGGGTTCATCGGCCAGGAGGCGATGCACTCCCAGGCCCACGACGAGGTGCTGCCCCATCTCAAGGAGCTGGGGCTCGACCCGACGCCGTACACCGCGCAGGTCGACTGGTTCTTCGAGAAGCTGCTCGGCGACCGCACGCTGCCCCCGGGCCGGGCCCGGAGGTGGTGGCTGCTGGAGCGGGTGGCGACCATCGCGGCCATCGAGCACTACACCGCGTTCCTCGGCAACTGGGTGCTGAACGCCGAGGAGTTGGACCGGCGCGGCGCCGATCCCACCATGCTGGACCTGCTGCGCTGGCACGGCGCCGAGGAGGTCGAGCACCGGTCCGTCGCCTTCGACCTCTTCACGCACGTCGACGGAAGCTACCGGCGGCGCGCGCGGACCTGGGCGACCGCGTTCGCCGCGCTGATGTTCCTGTGGCAGCGCGGGACCCGCTTCTTCATGGCGAACGACCCGACGCTCGTCGACCGCAGGGCGAGCTTCAAGGACTTCTACGTCGCCGGCCGGCGCGGCACCCTGCCCGCCACCGGGGACATGGTCAGGTCCATACCCCGCTATCTGAGCCGCGCCTACCACCCCTCGCAGGAGGGCAGCACCGAGCAGGCCGTCGCCTATCTGGCGTCCTCGCCCGCGGCGCTGGCCGCCGAGCAGGCCGAGAAGGGGGTGGCCTGATGCCGAAGCCGCTCACCGTGGCGGTGCTGGCGGGGGCCGCGCTGCTGACCCGGCGCGCGCTGCGGCGGCGGGTGTCGGCCTCGCCGCTGTGGCCGCTGCCCGCGCTGGATCCGCCGACCTCGGGCCGGCCCCGCTCACGGGCACTGAAGCTGCGGGTCGCGGCGAAGGAGACGGTGGCCGACGGGGTCGTACAACTACGCCTGGAAGGCCGGGACCTGCCGCGCTGGGAGGCGGGGGCGCACATCGATCTGGTGCTGCCCTCGGGGCTGGTGCGGCAGTACTCGCTGTGCGGTGACCCGACGGACAGCTCGTCGTACACGGTCGCGACGCGGCTGGTCGAGGACGGGCGGGGCGGATCGCGCGAGGTGCACGAACAGGTGCGGGTGGGCGCGGAGTTGGAGGTGCGGGGGCCGCGCAACCGGTTCCCGCTCGTCGAGGCGGCCTCGTACGTCTTCGTCGCCGGCGGCATCGGGATCACCCCGGTGCTGCCGATGCTGCGGGCGCTGCCGGAGGGCACCGACTGGCGGCTGCTGTACGCCGGCCGGACGCGGGAGTCGATGCCCTTCCTGGCGGAGATCGAGGAACTCGGCGCGGGCCGGGTGACCGTCGTGGCCGGACTACCCGATCTGGAGGGGCAGTTGGCCGATGTGCCGGAGGGAGCCGTCGTCTACTGCTGCGGCCCCGAGGGGCTCATGGCGGCCGTCGCGGAACGCTTCCCGGAGGTGCGTCTTGAGCGCTTCGCACCCCGGGCGTCGACGGGCGACGACACCGCCTTCGAACTCGAACTCCGGCGCAGCGGACGGACGTTGACCGTGCCGGCCGACTCCACCGTCCTCGCCGCCGTCCGGGTGGAGCTGCCCAACACCCTCTACTCCTGCGAGCAGGGCTTCTGCGGAACCTGCCAACAGCGGGTGCTGGAAGGGGAGGTGGACCACCGGGACGAGTTGCTGACGGACGCGGAGCGGGCCGACTCGATGCTGATCTGTGTGTCCCGGGCTCGAAGTGTGCGTTTGGTGCTGGACTTGTGATGAGGTGATGTGAACAACCCTGGTCGGTCCGGTCCGTTCGGGGCCGGAAGAGATCGGTAGGGTGTTCGCATGAGTACCGGGGTTCGCCGCAGGATGGGGGTCGAGGAACGGCGGCAGCAGTTGATCGGCGTCGCTCTCGACCTGTTCAGCCGTCGCTCGCCCGACGAGGTCTCCATCGACGAGATAGCCGCGGCGGCGGGCATCTCCCGGCCGCTGGTCTACCACTACTTTCCCGGCAAACTCAGCCTGTACGAGGCCGCGTTGCAGCGCGCCTCGGACGATCTCGCCGGGCGGTTCGTGGTCCCCGAGGAGGGATCGCTCGGCGGGCGGCTGCTGCGGGTGATGGGCCGGTTCTTCGACTTCGTCGACGATCACGGACCCGGTTTCGCCGCGCTGATGCGCGGCGGTCCCGCGGTCGGTTCGTCCACCACCAACGCCCTTGTCGACGGGGTGCGGCAGGCCGCGTACCTTCAGATCCTGTCGCACATGAAGGTCGAACACCCGCCTGCCCGGCTGGAGTTGATGATCCGCTCCTGGATATCGCTCGTCGAGTCGACGGCCCTGATCTGGCTGGACGGCCGTCGCATCCCGCGCGCCGATCTGGAGCGCCAACTCGTCCACGACTTCGGGGCGTTGGCGGCGGTGAGCGCCGCGTACGACGAGGAACTGAGCGACCTGCTGCGCGAGTCGCTCAGGAACGAGCCGGGCGACGGCCCGTTCAGCGACCTCGTCGTCCGGCTGATCGCGCTGGCGTCCTAGGCCGTGTCCGCAGCCCTCAGCGCTCGAACTTGCGGTAGGACGCGTCCAGTTCACGCACTTCGGCGGAGGCGTGCAGGACCAACCACCCGTCGTCCTCGATGTACTCACGGAGGAGTTCCAGCACCCGCTCGGTGAGCCGGGCCTTGGTCTCCTCGGTGCGCCCGGCGAGCAGGCCGAGGGTGACATGGACGACGGCATGACCGCCCTCGCCGGGGTCCTCGTACCCGAAGACGGTGACCTCGCTCGCCCGGAACTGCGTCTTGCACGCCTCGGGCTTCGCCGCCGCGATCTCGACCGTCGCCTCGTGCAGCGCGCGGGCGAAACCCTCCTGGTCGAAGGAGATCTGGCGCGTGTGGTCGACGGTGATCTGCGGCATGGGCACTCCTGTTCTAAGCCAACAACAGGCTCACCCTAGCCGGAGCGCCAGCATCGCGATGTCGTCGTCCCTGTTGTGGCCGAAGGTGTCGAGGAGGGTGTCGCACAGGGCGTCCAGGCCGGGCAGGGCGCCCGTGGCGGCCGCACGGAGCTGCTCCATCGAGGCGCCGAGGTCGGTGCCCCGGGTCTCGATCAGGCCGTCGGTGATCATGAGGAGGCGGTCGGTGGGTTCCAGGAACAGCTCGGTGGGCGGCGGATGGGACAGGCCCACGCCCAGCAGCGGACCGGCCGCCTTGGCGTAGTCCGCGCTGCCGCTGTCCCGGATGATCAGCGGTGGGATGTGGCCCGAGTTGGAGATGAGGGTGCGCCCGGTGCCGGGGTCGACGACGACCATGCAGACAGTGGCCGTGGTCTCCGGGTGGTAGTGGCGGAGCATGCGGTCCAGCCGCTCGGCGAGCACGCTCGGGTCGCTCTCGTCGACGCAGAAGGCGCGCAGGGCGTGCCGTATCTCCACCATGACGGTGGCCGCCTCCAGCGAGTGCCCGACGACGTCGCCGACCGCGAAGAGCACTCCCCCGTCGACCCGTAGCGCGGCATAGAAGTCGCCGCCGATCTCGGTGTCCTGGGACGCGGGCACATACCGGACGACGACGTCGACGCCCGGCGTCTCGGGCAGCCGGTCCGGCTTGGGCAGGAAGCTGCGCTGGAGGGTGAGGGCGACATGCCGCTCGACCTGGTACATGAGGAGCGGCTCGGCGGCGAGCGCGGTGGCCTGGGCCAGCTGCGCCAGCAGCGCTTCCGCCTCGGGGCCCACCCGGCGCAGCCCGCGCGTGGGGGCGGCGAGACAGACCGGGGCCCTGCCTTCCTGGGTGAGGACCAGCGCGAGCCGGGCGTCGTGTTCCACGCCGGGCCGGAAGAACCCGGTGGGCCACAGCGGCGCGGGCACCGTGGTGATCTGCACCCCGCACTGCCCCTGCGAGAGCCGCCGCAGCAGCCGGGCCACGGTCCGGTCGGCGCCCTCGTCCGGCAGCGCGACCGAGCTGCGGTCCCGGGGCAGTCCTCGGTACAGCTCGTCGTCCCGGTCGAGGACGAACACGGCGGCGGGGGTGCCGGTGAGCCGTGCGGTGCCGTCGGCGGCGACCTCGACGAGTTCCTGGAGGGAGCGCGCCGCCTGGATGGTGACGATCATCTCCGACAGCAGGGTGAGGCGCTGTACGAGCGCCTGGTCGTCGGCCCGCAGCCGGGCCGCGCGGACGGCGGCGCGGACCGCCGCCTCGATCTCCTCGGGCTCGGCGGGCACCGTCAGATAGGCCTCGTCGCCCGCGTCGAGCGCCGGGCAGCGGTCGCTCGGCGGGGTGGCCTGGGCCGAGACGTGCACGACCGGCAGGCCCGCCATGCGCGGCCGCTCCTTGAGCAGTTGGCACAGCTCGAACCCGCTCATGTCCGGCAGGTGCACGTCGATCAGGGCCACGTCGGGGAGGTTCCCCTTGCGCAGCCGTACGTCGAGTTCGGTGAGCGCCTCTTCGCCACTGCCGACCGCCAGGACCCGATGGCCGGCGCGGCTCAGCACACTCTCGACCGCGAACCGGCTCGCCGGCTCGTCGTCCACGACCAGCACGGTCGCGTGCGTCAGTTTGCCGTTGACATCCATTTGTCAGACCTGGCCCTAGGACACACCGGTGGGGCAGGCCGGTGTCCACAGCCTGCCCCACCCACGATAATGCGCTTTCAGGATGTCCGGGTGAATACCGCCACTGTGCGCCCCGGGACGGTGAAGGTGCCCGTTCCCTTCGTGTACGACGCGGACTTCACGGTGGTGTCCGCGCCCGCCGCCTGCACCGGATGCAGCCGATAGCCGGTACCGGACAGCGCGTCCACCGTCTGCTCCCGGGTGCCCGGCGTCGCGTTGAACACGACCACGAGATCACCGAGTTCCATGGTGATCACCCCGGGCGTCTCGCCCGTCCCCGACAGCGGGAAGGACAGCTTCGACTGCACCTGCCCGGCCGTGTCGAGCGAGAACGCGGGCTCGGTCGTACGGATCCTCAGCAGATCCCGGTACGCGGCCGAGGCCCCCTCGATCTGCCCGCAGCCCACCTTGACCGACGTCAACAGGCCCTTGGCGTACGGCCACTTGGACTCGTTGTCGGCCGCCATCGGCAGCCCCTGCCCGAAGCCGTTGCCGTCCGCGCAGTTCCAGTGGATCGCGTTGAACCAGTCGCCGCTGTCGAAGGAGTTGCGGTCCAGGGACTTGGAGCGCAGCAGATCGGTCCCGGCCTGCGACAGCGACGGACCCTGCGAAAGGGTCGCCGTGGCCATGGCGAGGACCTGCATCCGGGCCCGGTCGGCGGCGGGGGTGCCGGCCGGCAACTTGTAGGCCAGCGCGTCGAACAGGGACTCGTTGTCGTGCGCGTCGACATAGGCGAGGGCATCACCCGGCGCGTCCGCGTATCCGGCGGCCGTGCCGTTGTAGTCGACCTCGGCGCCGGTGACGTCCTTCCCGTCCGTGTCGGTGAACCGGTACTTGGCGAGGTTGCCGCTCAGGCCGACCTTGATGAGGTCCTGGTAGTGCAGCAGGCGGGCCTTCTGCTCGGCCGAAGTGCCGTTCGCCGTCGAGGAGTTGGGGTCGGTGTAAAGACCGGACGCGAAGCCCTGGACACCGGGGTCCGCGTCGAAGGGGCTGCCGCCGCGCACGGCGTCACGGGCCCGGTCGGAGAAGGTCGCGATGCCCGTGCCGGCCATGTTCTTCTGCGTGGCCTGCACAAAGCGGGCGTCGTCGGCGACCTCGCCGAAGTTCCAGCCCTCGCCGTACATGATGATCTCCTTGCCGTCGACCCCGTCCTTCGCGGGGGTCAGCGCGTCCAACGCCCTGCGTACGGCGAGGATGTTGGCCTTCGGCTGGTGCCCCATGAGGTCGAAGCGGAAGCCGTCGACCTTGTACTCCTTGGCCCAGGTGACCACGGAGTCGACGACGAGCTTGCCCATCATGGCGTTCTCGGTGGCCGTGTTGGCACAGCAGGTGGAGGTGGCCACACTGCCGTCGGCCAGCAGCCGCTGGTAGTAGCCGGGCACGATCTTGTCCAGGACCGAGTAGTCCGCCTGACCGCTGGCCGCCGTGTGGTTGTAGACGACGTCCATGACGACCCTCAGCCCGTCCTCGTTCAGCGACTCGACCATCTTCCGGAACTCGACGGTACGGCCGGTGCCGTCCGGATCGGTCGCGTACGAACCCTCCGGAACGGTGAAGTGGTAAGGGTCGTAACCCCAGTTGTAGGCGTCCTTCGCGGCGACGGCCGCCACGCACTCCTGCTGCTTCTCGGAGTCGGCCGCGTAGGAGGCGAGGTCGCAGTCGGTGGTCGACTGCTCGGACTTCTTCTCCGGGATGGTGGCGATGTCGAAGGCGGGCAGCAAGTGCACATACGACGTACCGGACTTGGCCAGTTCCCGCAGATGCTTCGAGCCGTCGCTGTCCTTGTCGGTGAAGGCGAGATACGTGCCCCGGTCGGCGGCCGGGACCGTCTCGTCCGCCACCGAGTAGTCGCGGATGTGCAGCTCCTGGATCTCGGCGCCCTTCAGCGCCACCGCCTTGGGCTTCTTCAGGCTCGACCAGCCGCTCGGGGCAAGGGACCTGTCGTCGAGGTCGGTGACGAGGCTGCGCTCGGAGTCGGCGGTGAGGGCGACCGAGTAGGGGTCGGTGACCTTGTTGGTGACCAGCTTCTGGACGGTCGGCGCCCAGACCTTCACGACGTACCGGTAGGGCTTGTTCTTCCAGGAGGCCGGACCGGTGACGGACCAGACGCCGGTGGCGGAGTCACGGCTCATTCTCTTGAGCGAGCCGTCCAGCTCCAGTGACACGCTCTGCGCGGTCGGCGCCCAGACGGCCAGCGTGGGACGGCCGTTGTGGAAGGTCGGGCCCAGCTCGGCCTTGGTCGCGGCGGCGTACACGTCGTCGAGGACACCGGCGATCTGTACGCCCGTCGCCGCCAACACGGCCCCGTTGACGGCCCGTTGGGAGGCGACGAGCTGACCGGTCAGGGCCTCTCGCACCCGGCCCCGGTCACGTGGATCGACGGACCAGGCCGTGTAGTCCTTCAGATAGGGGAACTTGGCCTTCTGGGCGTCGGTGAGCGTCGTCTTCGACAGCCGGAGCCAGCGCTCGTCGTCGCTCGTCAGCGTGCCGTCCTTCACGGCGATCGAACCGTCGTGGGAGTAGAGGAGCTGGGTGGAGGCGGCCGCGTCCGAGCCGTTCCAGGCGACCGTGTTCCGGTCGACCCAGACCGCCTTGGAGGTGGTCATGTCGAGGGCAGCCGCACTGCCCGCCGGCTGCGGCAGGAGGTACTTCTCCTGGCCGTTGAGCAGCCACACCTCGTAGCCGTTGGACTTGAGGTCGAGCGACTGGTCGGCGGAGAGGTCCTTCTCGTCGCCCTTGTGGAGGATGTAACTGAGGCTGGTGGCACCGGAGTTGAGCGGCACCTCGAAGACGGCGCCATAGGCGTCGGTCTTCACCGGCTGCAAGGGGCTCGACCAGTCGGTCGGGTTCGCCGCCCCCGTCCAGACGTGCAGACCCCAGCCGGTGTAGTCGCCGTCCGCGCGGTGGTAGTGGATGACGGCCTTGGTGGTGTCCTGCGCCGGGTAGTCGGGCCGGTCCGTCGCTACGGTCTCCTTGCCCTGCTCGATCCAGACCTCGCCGGTCTTGGTGACATCGATCGAGCGGTCGGCGGAGACGTCCTTGTTGCCGTCCTTGTCGATCACCAGGAAGCCGACGTTCGTGGCGCCGGGCTTCAACTTGACGTAGGCGAAGGCACCGTAGGCGTCCCGCCCGACGAACGGGTGACTGGCCGGCCAGGTCGTCGCCTCACCGTCGGCGATGTCACCCCAGGCGTACAGGCCCCAGTTGTCGTAGTCGCCGTCGGCGCGCTTGTAGTGGACGATCGCGTAGTCGCGGGAGGAGGCCGTGGGGACCTCCTCGGCGGGCGGGGTGCCGGAGGTGGAGGCCGCCGTCGCACTCGCCGTGCGGCCGGTCGAGTCGACCACAACCGCCTTGTAGCGCAGGGCTGTTCCGGCCGGTACGTCCTTGGCGAGGGTCTGGGTGACCTTGTAGGGGGCGTGGTCGGCCGAGCCCAGCGTCCGCCACTTGCCGTTGCCGGTCTGGGCGGCGAAGACGACCCGGTCGAGCCGGCCGCCGGTGACATCGGCGCTCAGCTCGACGGTGCCGGTGGCTCCGGCGTCGGGCGCCTTGAGGGTGATCGTGGGCTTGGTGGTCGGCTTGGCGAGGGAGCCCGCCGCCTTGAACACGATCGCGGAACCGGCCGGGACCGTGACCGTCACCTTGTTGTCGGCGCCGCTCGTCGCGGTGGCAGAAGTCCCGTAGATCCCCCGGTACTTCATGTCCGGCGTACCGGTCGCGAAGGTCACGGTCCTGGCGGTGTCGGCGTTGTTGAGGGCGACGACGTACTCGGCGCTGCCGCTGGTGCGGGTGAAGGCGTAGACACCGGCGCCGTCCGCCGCGTAGCGCTCGGTCTGGACGCCGTCGGTCAGGGCCGGGTTGTCCTTGCGGAGCTTGGAGAGGGCGGCGATCTGCTGGTACAGCGGGGCGGTCGAGTCGTACGCGTCGCTCGCGGCCGTGCGGTCGGTGCCGATCTCGTCGTCGTCGAGATAGTCGGTGATCTTGGAGGCGAACATCGGCTGTCGGGCGTCCTTGTCGCCGCCGGAGCCGGTGAAGCCCTGTTCGTCGCCGTAGTAGACGACGGGGTTGCCGCGGCTGAGGAACATCAGCTCGTTGGCGAGCTTGTCCTTGGCGAGGAGTTCGGCGTCGGTGGCCTTCGGGTTGTCCTGGTCGAGGAAGTAGCCGATGCGGCCCATGTCGTGGTTGCCGAGGAAGGTGACCTGCTCGTACGCGTTCGCCTTGTCGGTCGTGTACTTGTAGTCGTCGCCGAAGACGCTCGCGAGCTTCTGTGCGCTGCCGCCCTGGGAGGCGTAGGTGCGGGCCGCGTCCTGGAAGGGGAAGTCGAGCGTGGCGTCGAGGCGGCCCTGGGTGACGTACGGCGAAGTGACGGACGTGTCGGCGGAGTAGACCTCGCCGAACATGAAGAAGTTCTTCCGGCCGTGCGCGGCGGCGTACTTGTCGAGGGCCGTCGCCCACTGGGTCCAGAAGTCCATGTCGACGTGCTTGACGGTGTCGATGCGGAAGCCGTCGACGTCGAAGTCGCGCACCCACTTCTCGTAGATCTTCTCCATGCCGCTGACGACCTCGGGACGTTCGGTCCACAGGTCGTCGAGGCCGGAGAAGTCGCCGTAGGTCGCGTTCTCGCCGACGTAGGTCGAGTCGCCGCGATTGTGGTACATCGTCGGGTCGTTGAGCCAGGCGGGGACCTTCACGTTCGCCTTGTCGGCGGGGACGGTCGGGGTCTTGGGGAAGGAGGATGCGGAGACGGCGGGGAAGGTCTTCGTGCCGTCCGCGTAGTCGGCGTCGTCGAAGGGCTGACCGTCCTTGGTCAGGTACGGGAAAGCGCCCTTGGACAGGTAGTCGTAGGACTTGCCCTCGTAGTCGACGACGTCGGCGGTGTGGTTGGTGATGACGTCGAAGAAGACCTTCATGCCCTTGGCGTGGGCCTTGGCGATGAGGGTCGCCAGGTCCTTGTTGGTGCCGAAGTGCGGGTCGACCTGGGTGAAGTCCGTGATCCAGTAACCGTGGTAGCCGGCCGAGGCGTCGGCGCCCGTCCCCTGCACGGGCTGGTTCTTGAAGATCGGGGCCATCCAGATGGCGGTGGTGCCGAGGCCCTTGATGTAGTCGAGCTTCTTTGTCAGGCCCTTGAGGTCGCCGCCCTGGTAGAAGCCCTTGTCGGTGAGGTCGTAGCCCGTACTGAGACGTGAACCGGTCAGCCCGCCCTGGTCGTTGGAGGTGTCGCCGTTGGCGAACCGGTCCGGCATCACGAAGTAGAACTGCTCGCGGGTGTCGTCGTGCCGGGCTGGCGTCGACGCCAGCTTCGCGTCGGACGGGGGTGCGGGCGGGTCCGCCGCGTGGGCCGCGAGGGGTGGGACGAAGGCCGCGACGAGTGCGGCGACCACGACACCCACGACTCGTCCTCGTAGCGCGGTGCGGCGCGTCCGGGGCGCCGGCCATCTCGGTATCACAGGCGTGAACTCCTCGCGATTACGACTCAGTTCGGGTCCGACCCCGGCGTGACCGTATCGCCGACGCAAGGGTTGCAGCAAGACTTCTGAAAGTCACAGAAAGAACTTTCAACCGCAACCTTGACGTGCCCTTCTCAACTGGCCCACGCTCACCAGTTGTTGAAACCCGAATCCCCCCTTTCGGAGCCGCAGATGAGCAGATACCGATCGCCGGGAGCCGTCAGGCGTGTGGTCAGCGCCGCGGCCGCCGGCGCCCTGGCACTCGCGGGAGCCATCGCCCTCCCCGCCACCACCGCCCACGCGGACACCACCGCCGAGGGCGACGTCATCGCCAACCTGTGGGAATGGAACTGGGACTCCATCGCCTCCGAGTGCACCGACGTGCTGGGCCCGGCCGGTTACGGCGCGGTCCAGGTCGCCCCGCCCTCCGAGTCGCTGAAGCAGACCAACTACTACTGGTGGGACGTCTACCAGCCGTACTCGTACGACCTGAACAGCCGCTTCGGTACGGCGGCCCAGTTCGCGAACATGGTCAGCGCGTGCCACACGGCCGGCGTGAAGGTCTACACGGACGCGGTGATCAACCACACCGCCGCGCAGACCGGCACCGGCTACGACGGCACCACGATCACCAGCAAGTACGACACCCCGGACTGGGACCCGAGCGACTACCACACCTCCGCCGACTGCCCCACCTCCGACCTGACCATCCAGGACTACTCGAACCTCACCCAGGTCCAGAACTGCGAACTCCTTGGCCTGCCCGACCTCAAGACCAGTGCGGACAACGTCCGTTCGGGCCTCGCCGCCTTCCTCAACAAGCAGATCGCGCTGGGCGTCGACGGCTTCCGCGTCGACTCGGCCAAGCACATTCCGGCCACCGACATGGCGGCGATCGTCGCCAAACTGAACACCACGACGTCCGGTGCGGCGCCGTACGTCTTCGACGAGGTCTACCCCGGTTCGACCCCGCAGCCCAGCGACTACTACGGCTCCGGCGACGTCCTCGACTTCACGTACGCGAGCAGGATGAAGTCGGCGTTCCAGGGGAACGTGAGCGACCTGTCCTCCCTGGAGAGCAGCGGCATCCTCCCGGCCGCCAACTCGGTGTCCTTCGTGACCAACCACGACACCGAACGCAACGGCCTGGACATGAGCTACAAGGGCGGCGACAGCTACAAGCTGGCCAACCTCTTCGAGCTGGCCTACAAGTGGTCGACGCCGACGATCTACTCCAGTTGGCAGTGGACCCAGAGCGACCAGGCGCCGCCGAACTCGGCCGGCTTCGTCACCGACACGGACTGCTCGGGGAGTTGGAACTGCCTCGACCGTGACACGGCCGTCGTCGGCATGGTGGCCTGGCACAACGCGACCGGCAGCGCGGCCGTCTCCGACTGGTCGACCAAGTCGTCCTCCGTCATCGGCTTCGGCCGCAGCGGCGCGGGCTTCTTCGCCGTCAACAACGGTTCCGGCGCGGCCACTTACACCTTCGCGACCGGCATGGCGGACGGCACGTACGCCAATGTCATCGACGGCGGCGCGAGCACGGTGACGGTCTCCGGCGGGAACGCGAGCATCACCATCCCCGCCAAGGACGCGGTCGCGTTCTACAACGCGGACTACACCTGCACGGTCGGCTGCGACGACTCCGGCGGCGGTGGCTCGACCGGTTCCACGGTGACCGCCACCTTCGACGAGTACGCATCCACCACGTCCGGCACCGGGGTCTACGTCGTCGGCTCCATCGACGCGCTCGGCGCCTGGGACACGTCGAAGGCGGTCGCGCTGTCCTCGTCCGGATACCCGGTCTGGTCCGGGGCGGTGAGCGTGCCGACCAACACGTCCTTCACCTACAAGTACATCAAGAAGGACTCGTCCGGAAACGTCACCTGGGAGTCGAACGCCAACAGAGCTGCTACGACGACCACTTCGGCACTCTCGCTCGACAACTCCTGGAACGTGGCCGACGCCGACGCCACCGACGTCACCTTCAACGAGTCCGCGACCACCGACCTCGGGACCAACGTCTACGTCGTCGGCTCCATCGCGTCGCTCGGCTCCTGGAACACGAGCGACGCGATCCCGTTGTCGTCGGCGTCGTACCCGACGTGGAGCAGGCTGGTCATCGTCCCGAAGAGCACGGCCTTCACGTACAAGTACATCAAGAAGGACAGCTCCGGCTCCGTGACCTGGGAGTCCGGCACCAACCGCTCCTACACGACGGGCACCTCGTCGGGCTACACGGCGAGCGACACCTGGAAGTAGCGCGGCGGCCGCACGGCCGACCGTGAGCGGGCCCCGTCGAGAGTTCTTCGACGGGGCCGGTTTTCTCCCGAACTTTTCCGCCGCGTCACGCATCGCACTGTTTGTAGGGCGAAGGACGACCACAGAGCGCGAGCGGAGAACCGTCACCATGAACGACCAGCGGAACACCACCGACCGGACAGCCACCGCCAAGCACCGCGGCCCCCGCAGGACCGGCCGCACCGTGCTCGCCGCGACCGCCGTGGCGGCCCTGGGCCTCGCCTGGGCGGGCACCGCCGAGGCCGCGAGCCCCAGCACGCCGACCTGTTCCGCCGCCGCGCTCAAGGCCACCTTCGGCCGGCAGCTCGCGGGCGGGATGAACCACCAGGGTGTCGTCATCAATCTGCGCAACCTGAGCGGCAGGACGTGCGCGCTGCGCGGCTACCCCGGGCTCGGCCTGGAGAACTCCGCGCACAAGAAGCTCACGACCCACACGGCCTGGGGCAACACCTGGTACGCGCACAACCCCGGCAAGAAGACCCTCACCCTCAAGGACGGCGAGAGCGCGGAGGCCGTGGTCGCCTGGACCCACGCCAACACCGGCACCTCGGGCGCGGTGCACGCCTCCTACCTGGAGATCACGCCGCCGGCCTCGACCCAGCACAAGACACTGGCCTTCCCCCAGTGGGTCGACCACGGCGACCTGGCCGTGACGGCGATGGCCAAGCACGTCAGCATTACTCCCTGACCCCGCCCCGGCGGCGGTCGCTCAGGCTCCGCCGCCGCCGTCGACCTGCAGAATCGCGCCGGTCACGAAGGAGGCGCGGTCGCTGAGCAGCCAGGCGGCGGCCTCGGCGATCTCGGCGGGGTCGGCCGCACGGCGCAGGGGGGTGAGCGCGATGAGGCGGTCCATGAGCCCGGGCGACTCCGCCGCCCAGTCGCGGATCATCTCGGTGAGGGTGCCGCCGGGGGCGATGGCGTTGACCCGGATGTTCTCGGGTCCGTAGGTGACGGCGGCCGACTGGGTGAGGCTGTTGACCGCTCGCTTCAGGGCGCCGTAGACGGGCAGTTCGGGGTTGGCGCGCAGGCTGCCGACGGAGGAGTTGTTGACGATCGCGCCGGTCCCGGCGGTGGCCCGGATGGCGGCGACCTCGGCCGCCATGGACAGCCAGACACCCTTGAGGTTCACGGCGGTGAGCTGGTCGAAGTCGGCTTCCGGGAGCCCCTCCATGGGGCCGGGGTGCTGGCCGATCGCGCCGTTGTTGAAGGCGATGTCGAGGCGGCCGTAGACCGACACCGTACGGTCCACGGCGGCACGGACGCTGTCCGCGTCGGCCAGGTCGCACACCGTGTACTCGGCGGTGCCGCCCGCCGCCCGGATCTCCTCGGTCACCGTCTTGAGCTGGTCCTCCGTGCGGGCCGCCAGCAGCACCCGGGCGCCCTCACGGGCGAAGAGCCGGGCGGCCGCCGCGCCGATGCCGCGTCCGGCTCCGCTGACGAACGCGACCTTGCCGGTCAGCAGGCCTGAATTCATTGTGTTGTTCATGGCTACGAGCCTGCGTCCGGGCGTGGGGCCCATCCAGGCACCGGCAGTACCTGGATCGGCCGCCCCGGACCGGCGCACACTGAGGACGTGGACAGACGAGAACTCGCCGCTTTCCTGCGCAGCAGGCGCGAGCGGATCACCCCCGCCGAGGTGGGTCTGCCCGCCGGGCCGCGCCGCCGCACCCCGGGACTGCGCCGGGAGGAGGTGGCGCACCTGGCGTACATCTCGACCGAGTACTACACCCGCCTGGAGCAGGCCCGCGGCCCACGGCCCTCGCGCGAGGTGCTGGGCGGGCTGTCCCGGGCGCTGCGGCTGTCGGACGCCGAGCGCGACCATCTGCATCACCTCGCCGGCGCCCCGCCCGGCCCGCCTCCGGGGCCCTCGCGCGAGGTACGGCAGAGCCTCCTCGATCTGCTGCGCCGGCTGCCGCGGTCCGCGGCCTTCGTGACGTCGGCGACCATGGAGGTGCTGGCCTGGAACGATCTGGCGGCGGCCCTGATGGAGGACTTCTCCGCGCTGCCCCCGCGCGAGCGCAACCTCGTGCGCCGGGCCTTCCTCGCCCCGCGCCCGGAGGGCGTCCGGCTGTACGGGGTGTCGGACGTGGACGCGTTCGCCCGGCTCTCGGCCCAGCGGCTGCGGGGCGCCGCGGCCCGCTACCCCGACGCTCCCGAGGTGACCGGGCTGGTCTCCGAACTCCTGGCCGGGAGCGAGGAGTTCAGGCGGCTGTGGGAGTCCCACGACGTGAGTGCCGAGCCCACCCTGTGCAAGACCTTCCAGCACCCCATGGTGGGCCCGATCACCGTCAACTGCGACGCCCTCGACATCACCGACCGGGACCAGCAGGTCGTGATCTACACCGCCACCCCGGGCTCACCGGACGAGGAGGCGCTGCGTCTGCTGTCCGTCATCGGTACCCAGCGGATGGATCAGCAGCTCGACTTCCCGGCGTAGATCGCCAGCGCCGTGTTGCTGCCGAGGGTGGTGGTGAACTGGCCCGAACTGTTCACCGTCACCGCCGTGTTGTTCTGGACGTTGCAGTACGTGCCCGCGGCCATGGAGGTCTGGTACGTCTGGGTCAGCGACGACGACTCGTGGTTGATGGCCACATAGCCCTTGCTGCCCCGACCGAAGCCGATCGCGTCGTTGCCGTCGTCCCACCAGTTGCTGAGGGACTGGCCGCTCGTCGCGTTGCGGAAGGCGACCATGGACTTGATCTCCGGCCAGGCGTGCTGGCACTTCCAGCCGTCCTGCCAACAGGCGGTCACCGAGCCGTTGTTGGGCGGTCCGGCGTCCGCGTCCGACCACTCGTAGCCGGAGTTGATGTCCGGGGCACCGTACGGGTAGGCGAGCATGAAGACGTTCGCGAGGGTGTAGTTGGCGCCGTCCTTGTAGTTCAGGGTCGACCCGTTGCGCTCGGTGTCGTGGTTGTCCACGAAGACACCGGCGACCGAGCTGCTCAAGTACCCCCAGCCCTCACCGTAGTTCTTCAGGTAGGCGAGGTTCTCGTTGTTGAAGACGCGCTTGAGGTCGTAGGCGTAGCGGAACTCCTGGACGTCTCCGTTGCCGGTGTACTCGGTGGGCTGGACGGCCTCGCCGGCGCCGTAGATGACCTCCTGCTTCCAGTACACGGAGGGGTTGGTCAGGCGGGACTTGATGTTCGCGAGGTCGGTCGCCGGGATGTGCTTGGCCGCGTCGATGCGGAAGCCGTCGGCGCCGTAGCCGAGGAGGGTGTTCATGTAGCCGGCGATGGTGGCGCGGACGTACTCCTCGCCGGTGTCCAGGTCGGCCAGGCCGACGAGTTCGCAGTTCTGGACGTTGGCCCGGTTGGTGTAGTCGCTGACCGTCGACGTGCAGTCGTCCATGTCGTACGAGGAGTACAGGCCGGGGTAGTTGTACTTCGTGTACGTCGAACCGCCGGTGCCGGTGCCGCTGCCCGCCGACATGTGGTTGATGACGGTGTCGACGACGACCTTCACGCCCGCCGCGTGGCAGGTGCTGATCATGTTCTGGAAGGCGGTCGCGTCGCCGAGCCGTCCGGCGATCTTGTAGCTCACCGGCTGGTACGACGTCCACCACTGCGAGCCCTGTATGTGCTCGGCGGGCGGGGAGACCTGGACGTAGCCGTAACCGGCCGGGCCGAGGGTGTTGGTGCACTCCTTGGCGACCGAGGCGAAGTTCCACTCGAAGAGGACGGCGGTGACGTCCTTGGTACCGGGTGGGGAGGCGTGTGCGGTGCCGGGCACCAGGACGGCCGTCGCGGCGGCGAGGGCGAAGGCTCCTGCAAGTGATCTGCTGCTGGCCATGTGGGGGTTCCTTCTCCGTTGAAGGCACTTGAAGGTTCTTGCTGAAACTCAATGGAAACCGCTGGAAAACCTTGCGGTGGCCAGATGTTAAAGGCCCGCCACCCAAAAGGGCAGCGGGCCGTGTGAAGTTGCTGCAAGAAGTTCCCTGTTACGGCGTGGTGGTCCACCACGTCGTCGTGTCGGCGGGCAGCTTCGCCTCGCCGGACGCCTCGGTCACCTCACCGCTGGCGAGCAGGAGACGGCCGTACGCCGGAGTCGTCACCGACTCCCCGCTGGTGTTCGCGACACACACGAACTCCCCGCGCCGGAAGGCGAGTACGCCCTCGGGCGCACGCAGCCACTCCACCGAGTCGCCCGCGCCGAGGTCGGGCTGGGTGCGGCGGGCGGCGAGGGCTGCCCGGTACAGTTCCAGCGTCGAACCGGCCGTGCCCGTCTGCGCCTCGATGCTCAACTCGCCCCAGCCGTCCGGCTGCGGCAGCCAGCTCCCGCCGTTCCCGAAGCCGTACGACGATCCGCCGCGCGTCCACGGGATCGGCACCCGGCAGCCGTCGCGGAAGCCGTCCTGGCCGGCGCCCCGGAAGTACGCCGGGTCCTGGCGCACCTCGTCCGGCAGGTCGACGACGTCCGGCAGGCCGAGCTCCTCGCCCTGGTAGATGTACGCCGATCCGGGCAGCGCCAGCATCAGCAGCGTCGCCGCGCGGGCCCGGCGCAGGCCCAACTCCCGGTCGCCCGCCGTGCGGATCTGGGTGCCGAGACCGGGCGGGTTGGCGAAGCGGGTGGCGTGCCGGGTGACGTCGTGGTTGGACAGCACCCAGGTGGCGGGGGCGCCGACCGGGCGCATGGCCTCCAGAGTGCGGTCGATGACCGTACGGAGTTCCCCGGCGTCCCAATCGGTCGACAGGTACTGGAAGTTGAAGGCCTGGTGGAGTTCGTCGGGGCGGACGTAGTTCGCGGTGCGCTCGACGGTCGGGGTCCACGCCTCGGCGACGAAGATGCGCTCGCCCGCGTACTCGTCGAGGACCGTGCGCCACTGGCGGTACACGTCGTGCACGCCGTCCTGGTCGAAGAACGGCATGACATCGTTGCCCAGCAGCTTCACCTGATCGTGGGAGCCGAGGTCGGGCAGACCCTCCGCCTTGACCAGGCCGTGGGCCACGTCGATCCGGAAGCCGTCGACTCCGATGTCGAGCCAGAAACGCAGGATCGAGCGGAACTCGTCGCCGACCGCCGGGTGTTCCCAGTTGAAGTCGGGCTGCTCGGGCGCGAAGAGGTGGAGGTACCACTCCCCGTCCTCGACCCGGGTCCAGGCGGGGCCGCCGAAGATGGACTCCCAGTCGTTGGGCGGGAGTTCGCCGTTATCGCCCTTGCCGGGGCGGAAGTGGTAGCGCTCCCGCAGCGGCGAGCCGGGGCCTTCGCGCAACGCCCGCTTGAACCACTCGTGCTGGTCCGAGGAGTGGTTGGGGACCAGGTCGACGATGATGCGCAGGCCGAGTCCGTGGGCGTCGCGGATCAGCGCGTCGGCGTCGAGCAGGTTGCCGAACATGGGGTCCACGGCACGGTAGTCGGCCACGTCGTAGCCGGCGTCCGCCTGCGGGGAGGCGTAGAACGGGCTGAGCCAGACGGCGTCGATGCCGAGGTCGCGCAGATACGGGAGCCGGGTGCGGACGCCTTCCAGGTCGCCCATGCCGTCGGCGTTGCTGTCGGCGAAGCTGCGGGGGTAGACCTGGTAGATCACCGCGTCCTTCCACCAGTCGCGGTGACGGTTGATGGTGACAGTGGCGGGGGCCGGTGCGGCGGATTGCTGCTGGCTCATGGCGTCCTTGGTGCGTAACGGGGTTCGGGTCATGGGGAGTTGGTGACGAGGCGGCCGTGGTGTCAGCGGGGTCGGATGGACAGCCACGGCCGCCTCGGGTCTTTTGTTGGGTGCGGCGGGATGGAAGCTGAGTGCGCAGTTCCCCGCGCCCCTATCGGGGGCGCGTCCTAGCCCTTCGTGCCACCCGCTGTCAGGCCGGTTACCAAGTTCTTCTGGACGAGGTAGAAGAAGGCGGCCACTGGTATCGCGATCAGTACCGCCGTCGCCGCCATCAGGTTGCGCTGCGCGTCGTGTTCGCTGACGAAGGTCTGGAGGCCGACCGCGAAGGTGTACTTGGTGTCGGACAGCATGAACGTCGAGGCGAAGGCGACCTCGCCGAAGGCGGTGAGGAAGCTGTAGAACGCGGCGACCGCCAGGCCCGGCTTGGCGAGCGGCAGGATCAGTCGCGCGAACGTGCCGAAGGGGTTCAGCCCGTCGACGCGTCCGGCCTCGTCGATCTCGAACGGGATCGTGTCGAAGTAACCCTTGAGCAGCCAGGCGCAATACGGCACCGCCGTCGAGCAGTAGACGAGGATGAGACCAAGGTAGCTGTCGATGAGCTGGAGATTCGCCAGAATCTGGTACATCGGCACGATGAGTACCGCTATCGGGAACATCTGGGTGACCAGGAGCACCCACATGAACTTGCGGTAGCCGGGGAAGCGCATCCGCGAGACGGCGTAGCCGGTGCTGGCGGCGATGGTCACGCCGATGACCGTGGTGCCGAGCGAGACGATCAGCGAACTCTTCAACCAGTCGAAGAACTCGGTGTGCTGGAGCACGAACGAGTAGTTGCCGAGCGTCATCTTCTTCCAGATGCCGGCCGGGTGGAGGTAGTCGTCCGAGTCCGGGCCGAGGGAGAGGAAGACCAGCCAGGCGATCGGGAAGAGGGCGATCAGGCTCGCGACGACGAGGATGCCGTGCGAGGTGAGGGAGCCGGCGCGGCTCAACTCGCCCCTGCGGCGGGTGGTGTTGCTGCTCATGGGGACTCCTGCCTCAGATCGCGAGCTGTTGGTCATTGCGGTTCAGCCAGCGGCGGTAGAAGGAGGTGAAGACGATCAGGATGGCCAGCAGCAGGACGCCGTAGGTGGCCGACTGGGCGAAGTCGCGCGGCTGTTGGCCGAAGCCGACGTAGTACGACCAGGTGACGAGGATCGAGGCGTCGGGGGCCGTGTTGCCGAACAGCAGGAAGATGACCGCGAACTGGTTGAAGGTCCAGATGACGCCGAGGAGTACGACGGTGGAGCTGACCGCCCTGAGGCCCGGCAGGGTGACGTGGCGGAAGCGCTGCCAGGGGCTCGCGCCGTCCATCTCGGCGGCCTCGTAGAGCGAGGCGTCGATGGACTGGAGGCCGCCGAGCAGCGAGACCATCATGAAGGGCACACCGCACCAGGTGTTGACCATGATGGCGGCGAACCGCTGCCAGAACGTGCTTTCCAGCCAGTCGGGTTGGGGCAGGTGCAGGGTGTGCAGCGCGGCGTTGATGATGCCGCCGTCGGCGAGCATGAAGCGCCAGCCGAAGACGGTGACGAAGGTGGGGACGGCCCACGGCAGGATCAGGATCAGCCGGTACATCGTGCGGCCGCGCAGCTTCAGGTTGAGCAACAGGGCGAGGCCGAGGCCGATCGTGTAGTGGAAGGCGACACAGAGCGCGGTCCACACGATCGTCCAGATGAAGTGCGACCAGAAGCGGTCGTACGCCGTCGGGCCGAACAGGACGTCCTTGTAGTTGTCGAGCCCGATGAACTTGTAGGTGGCGTCGATGTGGTTGACGCCGATCGTGCGCGCGGTGTTGAGGCTGTTGGCGTCGGTGAGCGTCAGATAGAGGCCGTACACCAGGGGGTAGAGCACGAGGACGCCGAGCACGACGACCACGGGGATGATCATCGCGTACGCGTACCAGTGCTTCTGGTAGGCGAACTTGAGGCGCTGCCCGGGGCCGAGGCGACGCTTGCGGATCGCACGGTCGACGGCGGCCGTCATGCCGATTGTCATGGTTCGTTCGACACCTTCTGCGAGTTCAGGGATTGGGCCTGCGCGCAGGCAGGCGGCCGTCGGATCCGTCCCCCGGTCTCCCGCGGATCCGACGGCCACTCGGGGCTACTTGCTGAAGTCCGGGACCAGCTTCTGGATCGCGAGTTCGGCGTTGCTCAGGCCCTTGTCGAGGGACTCCTTGCCGCCTGCGATCTTCGGCAGTTCGGTGTCCAGCGGGGTCCACAGGGAGCTGTACTCGGCGAGCGCCGGGCGCGGCTGGGCGGCGCCGAGGACGCCCTGGAAACCGGCGATGCCCGGGTCGGCCTTGACGGCGGCGGTGTAGGCGTCGTCGCGGGTCGGCAGCGTCGAGTTCTTCAGCGCGATCGTCGACTGCGAGGCGGCGGAGGTCATGAAGTTGACGAACTTCAGGGCCGCCTTCTGGTGCGCGGAGTCCGAGCCGGCGTAGACCGAGAGGTTGTGACCGCCGGTCGGGGCACCGGACTTGCCGGTGGAGCCGGCCGGGACGGTGGCGATGCCGAGGTTGGACTTGTCCGTGAAGGCCGAGCCCTTGTAGAAGTTCGTGATCTCCCAGGGGCCCTGGATGATCGCGGCGACCTTGCCGTTGACGAACGCGTCCTGGATGTGGGCGTAGGCGTCCGCGGTGGTGTCGGCCTTGTGCAGGCCGGTGCCGGAGAAGAGGCTCAGCCAGGTGCCGTAGGCCTTCTTCGCGGCGGCGGAGTTCACGGTGATCTTCTTGGCGGCGGCGTCGACGGTGTCGGTGCCCTCGCCGTAGAGGAAGCTCTGCGCGTAGTAGGCCGCGGTGGAGCCCCAGTAGCCGTCGACCTTGGTCTTGGCCTTGATCTTCGCGGCGTCCGTCTTCAGCTCGTCCCAGGTGGTGGGGGCGGCGGTGATGCCGGCCTTGGCGAAGAGGGCCTTGTTGTAGACGAGGGCCAGGGTGTCGGTGACCAGCGGCACGCCGTACGTCTTGCCGTCGTACTGGGCCTGCGTGATCAGGTTCGACTTGAACTTGGACTGGTCGGCGAGGGCCTCGGTGCCGTCCAGCGGCAGGAAGTAGCCCTTCTTCGCGAAGGCGGGGGTCCAGCCGACCTCGGAACGCAGCACGTCCGGGGCGCCCTTGGAGCCGGCGGCGGTGTCGAACTTGTTCTGCGCCTGGTCGAAGGGCACGTTGACGTACTTGACCTTGATGTTGGTGTTGGCCGCCTCGAACTTGGCGACCAGGGCCTTGTACGTCGGCGCCTCATTGGTGGCGTTGGAGGTGTCCCACCAGGTGATGGTGACCGGCCCGTCCGACTTGCCGCTGTCACTGTCGCTGCCGCCGCAGGCCGTCGCCGCGAGGGCGAGGGACGCCACCAGCGCGGTGGCCGCTATGCCACGCCGCATGAGTTCTCCTTGAGGGTGAAAGCCCGTGTGGTTGCAGGGGGCGGGCCCGTCCGCCGCCCCTGCGACTGCCGACCGCGCCTTCGCTGCCGCCGGGCGTCGCCGAACGTAACAGCGATGCAAGCGTTGCGAAAGTCCTTGCTGCAAAAAACTGCAAGAGCACCCCAGAGTTACCCGCCCGTGACCTCTCCTGGACCCTCGCGCAACCCGGTGTTGATGCGGCTGAGCGGGCGATGGGACACTTGTGCAAGACTCTGCAAGCTCTTGCCGCATGTCGTACGCCGACCAGACGCCGACCAGAACACGAGGGATCGCGATGACGCAGCAACCCGCAGCGCGCCGACGGCCGGTACAGTCCACTCCCGTGACCACACGGCTTGCCGACATCGCCGCCCAGGCGGGGGTGAGCGAAGCGACCGTCAGCCGCGTCCTCAACGGCAAGCCGGGCGTCGCCGCCACCACCCGCCAGTCCGTCCTCGCCGCACTCGACGTGCTCGGCTACGAACGTCCGGTACGGCTGCGGCAGCGCAGCGAGGGCCTGGTCGGCCTGATAACGCCGGAGCTGGAGAACCCGATATTCCCCGCCCTGGCGCAGGTCATCGGCCAGGCGCTGACCCGGCAGGGCTATACCCCCGTGCTCGCCACCCAGACCCCGGGCGGGTCCACGGAGGACGAGCTGACCGAGATGCTCGTCGACCGCGGGGTCGCGGGCATCATCTTCGTCTCCGGGCTGCACGCGGACACCTCCGCCGACATGCAGCGCTATGACCAACTGCGGGCGCAGGGCGTGCCGTTCGTGCTCGTGGACGGCTTCTCGCCGAAGGTGCAGGCGCCGTTCATCTCCCCCGACGACCGCGCGGCGATGACCCTCGCCGTCACGCATCTCGTCTCGCTCGGCCACACCCGGATCGGACTCGCCCTCGGACCCAAGCGGTTCGTGCCGGTGCAGCGCAAGATCGAGGGCTTCGTCCGCGCGATGCAGGACCAACTGACCCTGACCGCCGAGGACGTGGAGACCCGCCTCGTCCAGCACTCGCTGTACACGCTGGAGGGCGGGCAGGCCGCCGCCGCCGCGCTCATGGACCGGGACTGCACAGCGGTGGTGTGCGCGAGCGACATGATGGCGCTCGGCGCGATACGGGCGGCCCGGCAGCGGGGTCTCGACGTGCCCCGGGACGTCTCGGTGGTGGGTTTCGACGACTCCCCGCTGATCGCGTTCACCGATCCACCGCTGACGACGATCCGCAAGCCGGTGCCGGCGATGGGACAGGCGGCGGTGCGGACGTTGCTGGAGGAGATCGGCGGGACGCCCGCGCCGCACAGTGAGTTCGTGTTCATGCCGGAGCTGGTGGTGCGTGGTTCGACGGCTTCGGCGCCCGGGGACCGGACTCGTCCCTGAGGGGGAGAGAAACGCGGCCGTTTCCAGTGCGCTGGTAGTAGGCGGGGACCTCTCCTCGCCGTAGAACATGCGAGCCGGACCCGACCAGGGGATGATCGGTCGGGGAAGCCTTTTCTGGCAGACTTCATGTCTATGGGTGAGACCACCGTGACGACATTGGAAGGCCGCGAAGAAGCCGTTCCGAACCCCGTCGCGGACGCCGCGGGGCAGGGTTTCCTGCGTCGGGCGCGCACTCCGCGCCGGCCCCGGCTGTGGTTCGAGATCCTGCTGATCGGCGTGAGTTACTGGGTGTACTCGCTGGTGCGCAACGCGGTGCCGGAACAGCGGGGCGAGGCGCTGCGCAACGCGGACTGGATCTGGCGGGTCGAGGGCGACCTCGGCATCGCCGTCGAGCAGTCGGTCAACCACGCGGTGAACTCGGTGACTTGGCTGATCGTCGGTATGAACTACTACTACGCGACACTGCACTTCATCGTGACGCTGGGTGTCCTGGTGTGGCTGTACCGCAGCCATCCGGGCCGGTACGCGGCGACGCGCCTGGTGCTCTTCGCGACCACGGCCGTGGCCCTGGTCGGCTACTACTTCGTCCCGCTGGCCCCGCCGCGCCTGATGAACGGCGGCCACTTCGTCGACACCGTCGTGGTCCACCAGACCTGGGGTTCGATGGCCTCCGGCGACCTGAAGAACATGTCGAACCAGTACGCCGCGATGCCGTCCATGCACATCGGCTGGTCCCTGTGGTGCGGCCTGACGATCTTCGCCCTGGCAAAACTCCCGTGGGTCCGCATCCTCGGCCTGCTGTACCCGGCGATGACGCTCCTGGTCATCGTCTCCACCGCCAACCACTTCTGGCTGGACGCGGTCGGCGGCATGCTCTGCCTGTCCTTCGGCTTCATGGTCTCGCGCGTCTGGTACGGCACGTTTCCGTACGCGCTGCCGCGCGGGGTGGCAGTCCGGGGAGCCGACGGGGTGCCGGCGCCCGTCAGGGGCTAGGGCCCGTCCGGCGCGGTCGCCGCGTCCCGCAGCGCTGTCAGGAATGCCCGTAGGGCCGGCTGAGGCGGTGCCGTCTCGCGGACGGCCGCATGGATGGTCCGCACCGGCTCGGGGCGCCGTACGGCCCGTACGACCACGCCCGGGTGGCGGCTGCCGAGGCCCAGCCGGGGGATCAGACCCACGCCCAGGCCCGCCGCGACGAAGCCCTGCGCGGTCACATAGTCCTCGCTCTCCACCGCGAAACGCGGCCGGAATCCCGCCGCCGCGCACGCGTCGAGCTGCGCGTCCAGGCACGGCCCGGGCCACTCGCTGCCCACCCACGCCTCCTCGGCCAGCTCCCGCAGCTCGACGCTCCGCCGCCCCGCCAGCCGGTGTCCCTTCGGCAGTACGGCGAGATACGGATCGTCCAGCAGCTTCACCAGCCGTACGCCCTCGTGACCGCCGGAAGAGCCGGAAGAGCCGGAAGAGCCGGATGGGCCCACCACCAGCGCTACGTCCGCTCGCCCCTCCTTCACCTCGGGCAGCGGCTCCTCGGGGTCGGTCAGCTTCAACTCGATCTGGACTCCCGGGTGTTCGGCGCGGAGCCGGGCCACGGCGGGGGCGACCAGGGCGGCGCCGGCGGTGGCGAAGTAGCGGACCGTGAGCCGACCCGTGCGGCCGGCCACCAGGTCCGCCAGCGCCGTCTCCGCCTCGGCGACCTGTCGGCCGATCTCGTCCGCGTACCCGGTGAGCAGCAGCCCGGCCTCCGTGGGCCGCACCCCGCGCCCGACCCGCTCCAGGAGCGCGGTCCCGGCCTCCTTCTCCAGCGCCCCGATCTGCTGGCTGACGGCGGACGGCGTGTAGCCGAGCCGGGCCGCCGCCGCGGTCACCGATCCGCTGCCCACCACGGCCCGCAGGACCTGCATGCGTCGCACATCAAGCATGTAGGAGAGGTTAACAGTGACTGTAGAATCTTTCGCTTGTGCTGAAGTATCGCCCTGCCGGACCGTGGACCCATGCAGCCCGCCTCGACGCTCCGCATGGCCGTACTCGCCCTCCTGTGGGGGTCGGGCTTCCTGTGGATCAAACTCGCCCTGGACCACGGCCTCTCCCCCGCCCAGATCACCATCACCCGCTGCGCCCTCGGCACGCTGGTGCTGCTGGCCCTGGCCCGCGCGGCCGGCCAGCGCCTGCCCCGCGACCGCGCGACCTGGGGCCGGCTCGCGGTGGCCGCCCTGTTCTGCAACGCCGTCCCGTTCGCGTTGTTCAGCGTCGGCGAGCAGACCGTCGACTCCGGGATCGCGGGTGTCCTGAACGCCACAACTCCCTTGTGGTCCCTGCTGATCGGCATCACCCTCGGCACCGACCGCGGCCTCGGCCGAAGCCGCCTGTCCGGACTCCTCCTCGGCTTCGCGGGTACGGTCCTGGTCTTCGCCCCCTGGCAACGCTCGGGCCTGTTCGGCTGGGGCGCGCTCGCCCTGCTGGGCGCCGCCGCGAGCTACGCCGTGGCCTTCGCCTACATGGCCCGCAAACTCACCTCCGGCCAGGCGCCGTTGGCCGTCTCGGCGGCCCAACTGATGGCGGCGACAGCCTGGACGACCCTGGGCCTGCCCGCCGCCGGCCCCGTACACGCCGACCTCACGGCCCTCCTCGCGGTCACCGCCCTCGGCGTCCTCGCCACCGGCGTGACCTTCTACCTCAACTACCGCCTGATCGCCGACGAGGGCGCGACCAGCGCGGCAACGGTCGGTTATCTGCTGCCGGTCGTCTCGGTCTCACTGGGTGCCGTGCTGCTCGACGAGAAGGTGGGGCTGCGCGTGGTGGCGGGCATGGCGGTGATCCTGACGGGCGTGGCGCTTTCCAGCCGACGCCGACTGAACGTGCCCCATAGGGGCTCGGCCAGCCCCCACCGGTCGGCAGCCGAACAACAACCCACCTAGGCCCCGTAGAACAGAACGTCCACCACACCCCGCGCCCTACGCGTAGTACGCCGGTAGTCGTCGAGCATGTCCCCCACATGCCCCGGCCCGTACCCCAAGTACCGCCCCACCGCCGCCAGTTCACGCCGCTCCGAGGGAAACGTGTCGCCGGCCCGCCCGCGCACGAGCATCACGGCGTTGCGGACACGGGTCGCCAGCACCCAGGCCTCGTCCAGGGTCGACGCGTCCTCCGTCGAGATGAGTTCCGCGGCGCACGCGGCGGCGAGGGCCTCTCGGGTGCGGGTGGTGCGCAGGCCCGGTTCGACCCACCCATGCAGCAACTGCATGAGCTGTACGGTCCACTCGACGTCGGAGAGGCCGCCGCGCCCCAGTTTGGTGTGCAGGGTCGAATCGGCGCCGCGCGGCAGCCGCTCCGACTCCATACGGGCCTTGAGGCGGCGGATCTCGCGTACCGCGTCGTCGCCGAGGCCCTCCGCCGGGTAGCGCAGGGGGTCGATCAGCTCGATGAAGGCGCGGCCCAACTCCTCGTCACCGGCGACGGGTTGGGCCCGCAGCAGCGCCTGCGACTCCCAGACCAGGGACCAGCGGCGGTAGTAGGCCTCGTACGACTTCAACGTCCGTACGAGCGGGCCCGACTTGCCCTCGGGACGCAGGTCCGCGTCGATCAGCAGGGGCGGGTCCGAGCTGGGGACCTGGAGCAGCCGGCGCATCTCGGAGACGACCTTGTTGGCCGCCTCGGAGGCCTCGCGTTCCTCGACGCCCTCGCGGGGTTCGTGTACGAACAGGACGTCCGCGTCGGAGCCGTAGCCGAGTTCGTGGCCGCCGAAGCGGCCCATGCCGATGATCGCGAAGCGGGTGGGCAGGGTGTCGCCCCAGCCCGCGCGGACCACCGCGCGCAGGGTGCCGGCGAGGGTGGCCGCGGTCAGGTCGGAGACGGCGCCGCCGACCCGGTCGACGAGGGCGCCCTGGTCGGCCTCGGCGGGCTGGGTCTCGGTGCCGTAGGAGCCGACGATGTCGAAGGCGGCCGTACGGAAGAGTTCGCGGCGGCGGACGCCGCGGGCGAAGGTGACGGCCTGGACGGCGTCGTCGGCGCGGCCGACGGCGGCCAGTATCTCCTGCTCCAGGTGGGCGCGTTCGCGGGGGTCGAGGCCGCTGCCGCCGTCGCCGTCACCGAGCAGGGCGACCGCTTCGGGGGCGCGCATGAGGAGGTCGGGGGCGAGGCGGCCGGCCGACAGGACGCGAGCGAGGTTCTCGGCGGCGGCGCCCTCGTCCCTCAACAGCCGTAGATACCAAGGGGTTTTGCCCAACGCGTCGGACACCTTGCGGAAGTTGAGCAGGCCCGCGTCCGGGTCGGCGGAGTCCGCGAACCAGCCCAACAGGACGGGCAGCAGGGTGCGTTGGATGGCGGCCTTGCGGGTGACGCCGGAGGCGAGGGCCTCGATGTGGCGCAGGGCCGCCGCCGGGTCGCCGTAGCCGAGCGCGACCAGGCGTTCGCGGGCCGCCTGGGCGCTCAACCTGGTCTCGCCGGGGGCGAGTTGGGCGACCGCGTCGAGCAGCGGGCGGTAGAAGAGCTTCTCGTGCAGGCGTCGTACGACCGTGGCGTGGCGCTTCCACTCGCGGTTCAGCTCGGCGACGGGGTCGGTGCGCAGGCCCATCGAGCGGCCGAGGCGCCGCTGGTCGGCCTCCTCGACGGGGACCAGGTGGGTGCGGCGCAACCGGTAGAGCTGGATGCGGTGTTCCATCGTGCGCAGGAAGCGGTAGGCGTCGTCGAGGCGGGCGGCGTCCTCGCGGCCCACGTAGCCGCCGGCGGCGAGGGCCTGGAGCGCGGTGAGCGTGCTGCCGCTGCGCAGCGAGGTGTCGGCGCGGCCGTGCACCAACTGCAGGAGCTGGACGGCGAATTCGACGTCCCGCAGGCCGCCGGGAGCGAGCTTGAGTTCGCGGTCGATCTCGGCGACGGGGATGTTCTCGACGACCCGGCGGCGCATCTTCTGCACGTCGGTGACGAAGTTCTCGCGCTCGGCCGCCTGCCACACCAGGGGTTCGAGGGCGGTGACGTACTCCTCGCCGAGCGCGAGGTCGCCGGCCACCGGGCGGGCCTTGAGCAGGGCCTGGAACTCCCAGGTCTTGGCCCAGCGTTGGTAGTAGGCGAGGTGGCTGGCGAGGGTGCGGACCAGCGGACCGTTGCGGCCCTCGGGGCGGAGGTTGGCGTCGACGGGCCAGATCGAGCCCTCGACAGTGGTCTCGGAGCAGACCCGCATCATGTGCGCGGCGAGCTTGGTGGCGGCGCGCAGCGCCTTGCCCTCGTCGGCGCCGTCGACGGCCTCGCCGACGAAGATGACGTCGACGTCGGAGACGTAGTTCAGCTCGTGGCCGCCGCACTTGCCCATCGCGATCACCGCGAGCCGGCACAGCGCCGCGTCGTCGGGCGCGGCGGCGCTCGCGATGGCGAGGGCGGAGCGCAGGGTGGCGGTGGCGAGGTCGGCGAGTTCGGCGGCGGTCTGGGCGAGGTCGGTGGTGCCGCACACGTCCCGGGCGGCGATGGACAGCAGGCAGCGGCGGTAGGCGACGCGCAGGGTGACCGGGTCGGTGGCCCCGGCGAGACCGCGCTCGAACTCCTCCACCCCGGGGTGGAGGTCGCGCGGCTCGTACATGACGAGGGCGTGCCAGTCGCGCGGGTACCGGGCGAGGTGGTCGCCGAGGGCGGCGGAGGCGCCGAGGACGCCGAGCAGCCGGTCCCGCAGCGGCTTCGCCGCGATGAGGGTGTCGGTCAGCTCGTGCCGGGCGGTGGGCTCGGGCTGCGCCTCCAGGAGCCGTACGAGACCCTGGAGGGCGAGGTCCGGGTCGGCGGTGGCGCCGAGGGCCTCCAGCAGGACCGGGTCGTTCCTTATGGGCGCCAGCTCCGCGCTCTCCAGGAGCCGCTCGGCGGCCGAGGGATCGGTGAAGCCGTGCCGCAGCAGTCGCGTGAAGGTGCTGCTCCTGCGCCCCGGCGCCGTCATCCCCGGCCTCCCTCGGATCAAGGTCGTAACGCCCCGAGCCTAACCGCAGGTGCGGGCGGGGGCCCCGGGGCGTGCGGCGATGAGTTCCGGCGGGGTACGGAGTCTGTCCTGTACGACCGGGGCCAGGCCGACACAGGGAGAAGACCATGACCGACAGGGAACCGCACACCCGTCTCGACCCCCGCTACAGCGACCCCACGGCCACCGCGACCGACTGGTCCGCGGCCGAGGCGCGGCTCGGGGCGGCCGAACAGTTCTGGATCTCGACGGTACGGCCGGACGGGCGGCCGCATGTGACGCCGCTGCCCGCGGTGTGGTCGGACGGGGCGCTGCACTTCTGCACCGGCCCCGAGGAGCGCAAGGCGCGCAACCTCGCCGACAACCCGCAGGTGGTGCTGACGACCGGCACGAGCACCTGGGACAAGGGGTACGACCTGGTCGTCGAGGGGGCGGCGGTGCGGGTCGTGGACGAGGACCGGCTGCGGGAGCTGGCCGCCGCGTGGGAGGCGAAGTACGGCAGCTTCTGGCGCTTCGACGTGCGGGACGGGGCCTTCCATCACGGTTCCGGGTACGCGTATGTCTTCGCTGTGGCGCCACGCACGGTTTTCGGCTTCGGTAAGGGGGAGCCGTTCAGCCAGACGCGGTGGCGGTTCGAGTGACGCACCGGCGCCGCACGAAGGAGTCAGCCATGGACATGACCCTCGAAGTGATCCTGCTGCCCGTCTCGGACGTGGACCGGGCCAAGGAGTTCTACCGGGACAAGGTCGGTTTTCACGTGGATCTCGACGGCGAGGTGATGGAGGGCGTACGGATCGTGCAGCTCACGCCGCCGCGGTCGGGCTGTTCGATCGCGCTGGTCGACGGCCTTCAGGTGCCGACCGGGACGCCGCAGCCGGGGACGTACCACGGGATGCAGTTGTGCGTGCAGGACGCGAAGGCGGCCTACGACGAGCTGACCGCACGCGGGCTCGATGTCAGCGAGCCGGTGCAGTTCGCCCCGCAGGACGGGGCGACCTTCATGTACTTCAAGGACCCGGACGGCAATGGCTGGGCGATTCAGGAGTACCGCAAGCGGGCCACCGAGCCGTTGCACCAGGTGCTGGCCCAACTGGCCGGGCCGCGGCAGTAGTTCACCAGGGGCAGTAGTTCACCACTTCTTCATCCACCGGGTTGGGCACGGCAGGATGCGGGCATTTTGGCGTGTGCATGCTCTGTCAGCACCGTCGCCCCCGTTCGCCGTCCCCCTCCCCCCTCACCCGGAGGTAGAAGTGTCCGGCAGTTCCGTGTATCGCCGCAGCCGCGCCGTCATGGCGTCCGCGCTCGCCTTCTCGGCGGCCGCCGTCGGGGTCTGGACCGGTTTCGGCACCGCCTCGACCGCGCACGCCGCGACCGGGGTGCCGACCCCGGACCACGTCGTCGTCGTGGTGATGGAGAACCACGCCTACAGCCAGGTCATCGGCTCCTCCAGCGCCCCCTACATCAACTCGCTGGCGAGCGGAGGTGCCGCCCTCACCCAGTCCTACGGCATCACCCACCCGAGCCAGCCGAACTACTTCGCCCTGTTCTCCGGCTCCACCCAGGGCATCACCAGCGACAGTTGCTACACCGCCGGCTTCTCCTCGGCCGCGAACCTCGCCTCCGAGGTGACGGCCGCGGGCGGCACCTGGGCCAGCTACAACGAGACGCTGCCGAGCCAGGGTTCGACGACGTGCAGCAGCGGCAACTACGCCCGCAAGCACAACCCCTGGTTCGGTTTCAGCAACGTCGCGACCTCGACGGCCAAGACGTTCGCGCAGTTCCCGACGGACTACACGACCCTCCCCGACATCTCCTTCGTCACCCCCAACCTGTGCAGCGACATGCACGACTGCTCGGTGGCGACCGGTGACACCTGGCTGAAGAACAACCTCGGCGCGTACGCCACTTGGGCCAAGACCCACAACAGCCTGCTCGTCGTCACCTTCGACGAGGACAACCTGCTCAGCGGCAACCGCATCCCGACGGTCCTCTACGGCCAGCCGGTGACCGCGGGCGCCACGTCCTCGACCACGTACAACCACTACAACCTGCTGCGCACCCTGGAGGACTCCCAGGGGCTGAGCACGCACGCGGGCAACGCGGCCTCGGCCGCCGACATCACCGGCATCTGGGCGTCCTGAGATGTACGTGGCGGACAGCCGCGCCAGCACTGGTCCCAGTACCACGGGTACTACGGCGCGGGTGTCCGCGGTCGCCCCCACGGTCCTCGCGCTCGGCACGGTCAGCCTGATCACCGACGTGTCGTCCGAGATGGTGACCGCGGTCCTCCCGCTGTACCTGGTGACGGGCCTCGGCCTGTCACCGCTGGGCTTCGGTCTCCTGGACGGCATCTACAACGGCTTCTCGGCACTCGTCCGCCTCGTCGGCGGCCACCTCGCCGACCGGGGCGACGGCCGCCACAAGTGGGTGGCGGGCATCGGCTACGCCATCTCGGCGGCCTGCAAGCCTCTCCTCCTCCTGGCCCACACCCTCACCCCCATCGGCCTGGTCCTCGCCGCCGACCGCACGGGCAAGGGCCTGCGCACGGCACCGCGCGACGCGCTGATCTCCCTCTCGTCCACCCCGGAGAACCGGGGCCGCTCCTTCGGCGTGCACCGCGCGATGGACACGGCGGGGGCGCTGCTCGGGCCGCTGGTCGCGTTCATGATCCTGCGGGCGACCGTGGACGGGTACGACGCGGTGTTCACGGTGAGCTTCTGCGTGGCCGTGGTGGGGGTGCTCGTACTGGTGCTGTTCGTACCGGGCGGACGCGGCCCGCGAAGCCCCGAACGCACCGGAGGCACCGAACAGCAACCGTCGCTGCGCGCCGCGTTCACCCTCCTCGGCCGCCGCGACCTGCGCCGCATCACGGTCTGCGCCCTTCTGCTGGGTCTGGCGACGGTCAGCGACTCGTTCGTGTACCTGCTGCTGCAACGCCGCCTCGGCGTCCCCGACCGCTGGTTCGCGCTGCTGCCGGTGGGCACGGCCGCGGCCTTCCTGCTCCTCGCCGTACCACTGGGCCGGCTCGCGGACCGTATCGGCAGCCGGCAGGTGTTCCTGGCGGGCCACGGCGCCCTGCTCACGGCCTACGTCCTGCTGCTGACCTCCTGGCACGACGCCGCCCTCCCCTACGCCGTCCTGCTCCTGCACGGCGCCTTCTACGCGGCGACCGACGGCGTGCTGATGGCGGCGGCCTCGGACAGCGTGCCGGAGCAACTGCGCTCGTCGGGGCTCGCGTTGGTGCAGACGGGTCAGGCGGCGGCGCGGTTCGTGTGCTCGCTGGGCTTCGGTGCCGCGTGGACGCTGTGGGGTGACCGTACGGCGCTCCTGGCGTCGACTCTCGCGCTGGCGATCTGCGCGGTGTTCGCCCTGACACTCCGCCCGGCCCACCCGGTCCAGCCCGTCCTGGAGTCCCTCTCATGACCCTGCGCAACCGCCTCCTGATCCTCCTCTCCGCCGTCGCCGCGCTCGCCGCGGTGGCGGTGGCCTCGGTCCTGCACGCCTCCGCGCGGGCCGAACGCCGCGACGAGGTCCAGCCCGGCGGCCCGAGGATCACGGCGGGGCGGATCACCCTGACCACCCCCGCCCGCCTGGTCTTCCGCAACATGGCGTGGGGCCCGCACCGCGACGAGCTGACGACCGTCCCGGCGTCCGACCCCTCGGGCCCCCGCACCGCCTCGGGCCTCAAGTGCCTCCGCTTCTACGCCGGTTCGGGCACCGGAGTCTGCCTCCAGGCGGTCCACGGCACGGTCACCGACACCTACCGCGCGCTGATCCTCGACGCCCACCTCAAGGAGACGGCCCGCTACGCCGTCCCCGGCATCCCCTCCCGGGCTCGCGTCTCCCCCTCGGGCCACTTCGCCGCGTGGACGGCGTTCGTGGGCGGCGACTCGTACGCGGGCACGAACTTCTCGACCCGGGCGGCGATCGTCGACACCAGGACGGGAAAACTGATCCCGACCCTGGAGACGTTCCGCATCCTCAAGGACGGCCACGTCTACCACGCGGCCGACGTCAACTTCTGGGGCGTGACCTTCGCCGCGGACGACCGGACCTTCTACGCGACGCTGGCGACGAAGGGCAGCACGTACCTGGTCAGGGGCGACCTGCACACCCGCACGGTCACCACCGTGCACACGAACGTGGAGTGCCCCTCCCTCTCCCCCGACGGCACACGCATCGCCTTCAAGAAACGGGTCAAGGGCCTCCCCAAGGACGCCCCCTGGCACCTCTACGTCCTCGACCTCCGCACCATGCGCGAGACCCCGCTCGCCGAACCCCGCAGCGTGGACGACCAGGCGGTGTGGAAGGACGACCACACCATCGTCTACGCACTGCCGGGCGACTATGGGGCGGACCTGTACAGCGTCCCGGCGGACGGCACGGGCAGGGCGCGGCGGATCAGTACGGCGGCGGTGTCGCCGGCGTATGTGAGGTAGGGGGGCAGGGGGACGAGGGCGGCTCCGACTCAACCTGGCCTGCATGGCCCGGCCTGGCCCGGCCTGGAGACGGGCCGTTATCGGGGGCCCAGTTCCTCGTCCAGAACGCGCTCGAAGTCATCTCCCAGGCCGCCCGCCATGAGCAGGTCGCGCCAGTCCGTCCGGGCGAGTCGGATCGCGCGGCGGAACCGCTCGACGTCCCCGGCGGCGATCAGCACGGCCGCCGTCAGCAGCCGCTCCGTACTCTGCCCCGAGTCTTCGAGCTCGACCGCCAGGATCCTCAGCGCGCCGACGATCCCCCGTGCCGCGTCGGTGTCCGGGAAGTCCCGCCGGATCCGCCGACGCAGACGGCCGCTGATCAGGTCCTCTGCCATGTCACCCCCCTCACCCTCCCCCGGCGCCGAACGAGTGGACTCGCCGATACCCAAGCAGAAGGGAGCCGTCGCAAGGAGTCGTCGGTGGTGGTGTTCTGCCGTCCCAGCCCGTCACTGGAAGGCTCCCACATGAGACGTACCCCCCACCGCCGGCTGCTCGCCGCGACCCTGATCGCGGCCTGCGCGCTGGTCCCGACGACAGCGGCGTCCGCCACGGCGGTCCGGCCCGCGAGCGTCGACCGGCACGCCCACGGCGACTGCCCGCAGGGTGGTCTCGACCACAGGACGACCGCCCGCCTCGACAGGACGATCGAGGACGTCCGCCGCCAGGCCGCCATCCCCGGTGTCGTCGTCGGCCTGTGGATGCCGGGCAAGGGCTGCTACGTCCGCGCGACCGGCGTCGCCGACACCGCCACCCACCGCCCGATGACCACCGACGGCTACCTGCGGATCGGCAGCGAGACCAAGACCTTCACCGTCACCGCGCTGCTGCACCTCGTCGACGAGCACCGCGTCCGGCTGGACGACCCGATCTCCCGCTACGTCGACGGCGTGCCGGACGGCCACCGGATCACGCTCCGCCAACTCGCCGAGATGCGCAGCGGCCTGTTCCCCTACAGCGCCGACCCGGACTTCGCCAAGGACCTGCTCAGCGACCCGCAGCGCTCCTTCACCCCGCGCGAGCTCCTGGCATACGGCTTCAAGCACAAGAACACGTTCGCGCCGGGGAAGGAGTTCCAGTACTCCAACTCGAACCTCGTCCTGCTCGGCCTGGTCATCGAGAAGGTCACCGGCCAGCACCTCGCCGACTACCTCGACATGCATGTCCTACGACCGGCCCAGCTGCCCGACACACTGCTCCCGCACGGGACGGAGTTCCCCGACCCGCATCCGCACGGCTACACGAACCAGACCCTGAGCGGCGCGACCGTCGACTCCACGGACTGGAACCCCAGTTGGGCCTGGGCGGCCGGCGGCATGATCTCCAACCTGCACGACCTGCACCACTGGGCGAAGATCGTCGCCACCGGCGAACTGCTCAGCACCCGGACGCAGGCCCAGCGCCTCAAGACCATCCCGACCGGAATCCCCGGCCTCAGCTACGGCCTCGGCATCTTCGAGACCGGCGGCTGGATCGGCCACAACGGTTCCATCCCGGGCTACGAGACGGTGACCGTCTACCTGCCCGCCGAGAAGGCCACCCTGGTCGTCATGATCAACACGGACATCACCAGCGGCGGCCAGGAGCCCTCCACCCTCCTCGCCCGCGCGATCACGGGCATCGTCACCCCGGACCACGTCTACGACGGCGCGACCGCGACGCGCTAGGCGGGGGCGGACAAACGCGAGTGGGGCCGACAGTCCCGGACTGGACTGCCGGCCCCACTCGGCTGTGAACGACGACTACAGCACCGGCAGGTTCTTCCGCAGCTCGAACGCGGTGACCTCGCTGCGGTACTCCTCCCACTCCTGCCGCTTGTTGCGCAGGAAGAAGTCGAAGACGTGCTCGCCGAGGGTCTCGGCGGCCAGGTCGCTGCGCTCCATCAGGTTCAGGGCCTCGCCGAGGTTCTGCGGGAGGGGCTCGATGCCCATCGCGCGGCGCTCCGCGTCGGAGAGGGCCCAGACGTCGTCCTCGGCGCCCGGGGGGAGTTCGTAGCCCTCTTCGATGCCCTTGAGGCCGGCGGCGAGGAGGAGGGCGTAGGCCAGGTACGGGTTGGCACCCGAGTCCAGGGAGCGGACCTCGACCCGTGCCGAACCCGTCTTGCCGGGCTTGTACATGGGGACGCGGACCAGGGCGCTGCGGTTGTTGTGGCCCCAGCAGATGTAGGAGGGGGCCTCGCCGCCGGCGCCTGCCGTGCGCTCCGAGCCGCCCCAGATGCGCTTGTAGGAGTTGACCCACTGGTTGGTGACCGCGGAGATCTCCGCCGCGTGCTTCAGCAGGCCCGCGATGAAGGAGCGGCCGACCTTGGAGAGCTGGTACTCGGAGCCGGACTCGTAGAACGCGTTGCGGTCGCCCTCGAAGAGGGAGAGGTGGGTGTGCATGCCGGAGCCCGGGTGCTCCGAGAACGGCTTCGGCATGAACGTGGCCTGCACGCCCTGCTCCAGCGCGACCTGCTTCATGACCAGGCGGAACGTCATGATGTTGTCGGCCGTGGAGAGCGCGTCGGCGTAGCGCAGGTCGATCTCCTGCTGGCCCGGGGCGCCCTCGTGGTGGGAGAACTCGACCGAGATGCCCATCGACTCCAGCATGGTGATCGCCTGGCGGCGGAAGTCCATGCCCACGTTCTGCGGGGTGTGGTCGAAGTAGCCGGAGTTGTCGGCCGGGGTCGGGCGGGAGCCGTCGAGCGGGCGGTCCTTCAGGAGGAAGAACTCGATCTCCGGGTGGGTGTAGAAGGTGAAGCCCAGGTCGGAGGTCTTGGCCAGCGCCCGCTTGAGGACGTAGCGCGGGTCCGCGAAGGACGGGGAGCCGTCCGGCATGAGGATGTCGCAGAACATACGGGCCGTGCCGGGGGCCTCGGCGCGCCAGGGCAGGACCTGGAAGGTGGAGGGGTCCGGCTTGGCGATCATGTCGGACTCGTACACGCGGGCGAAGCCCTCGATCGCGGAGCCGTCGAATCCGATGCCCTCGTCGAAGGCCTGTTCCAGCTCGGCGGGGGCCACGGCGACGGACTTGAGGAAGCCCAGCACGTCCGTGAACCACAGCCGTACGAACCGGATGTCGCGCTCCTCCAACGTCCGGAGCACGAACTCCTGCTGCTTGTCCATCTTCCGCTTCCCCATCCTTGCTGGTCAGGCCGCCTGTCCTCGTACCGCGGGAGGCGGTCGGGCACCTGAGCATCCCACCACAACACCATTTCGTGCGCGTTGCGGACCATGATCGGCCGGCCGTCCTTGGGCTGAACGCCTCGCGTACGGCAGGTGTCCTGCTCTTGTGCCCATCTTGCCTGCTCGGACTGACATTCGTAATGCCTGGCCCGGGGCCATTGCACTCTTCTGTGGTCTTTGCTGTGGGTGCCCTACGAGAAACCCCTCACACCCCACTACGATCAGCGGACCCGACTGTCCCTCACTCCGCCCCTTCCTCTGTCCCTTCCCCCCAAAAAGGACACACTCCATGGGTTCCGCCAAAAGCACCGGCAACGCGGCGCGCAAGGCCCGCATCGAGGAGATGCGGCGCGCCGAGCAGGCCCGCGAGCGACGCGGCCGGATCGTGAAGATCGCGGCGAGCACGGTGGTCGCCGCCGGTCTGGTCGTCGGCGGGGTCGCCGTTGTGCACGCGCAGTCCGGTAAGAAGGACAGTTCCGCGAGTGACTCCAAGAGCGGCGGTTCGGGGCACTTCGTCACCGGCGCGGACGGGGTGAAGACGTGGAAGGGGACGCTGGGCCGCACCCACGTCACCGGAACGGTGAACTACCCGATGCGTCCGCCGGTGGGCGGCAACCACAACCCGGTATGGCTGAACTGCAACGGCAACGTCTACACCAAGGCCGTCAAGGACGAGAACGCGGTGCACGCGCTGGAGCACGGCGCGGTCTGGGTGACGTACAACAAGAAGGCCTCGGCCGCCGACGTCAAGGCGCTCGCGGCGAAGGTGAAGGCGACCCCGTACTCGCTGATGAGTCCCTACGACAGCCAGCAGGACCCGATCATGCTGTCGGCGTGGGGGCACCAGCGCACCGTGAAGAGCGCGAGCGACCCGGACGTGAACAAGTTCTTCGCCAAGTTCGTGCAGGGCAGCCAGACGCCCGAGCCCGGTGCCTCGTGCACCGGCGGGACGATGTGACGTGAGGGCCTACGTCGGATGGGTCGCGGGTGCCGCCGCGGCCGTACTGGTCGCGGCCGGCGCGATCACCTACGCGGTCGCCGAGGACGGCGGCGGATCCACCAACTCCTCTGTCCCTACGGCCGATTCGGCGGACGCCGGGTTCGCGCGGGACATGGCGGTCCATCACCAGCAGGCCGTCGAGATGTCGTACATCGTGCGTGACCGGACGAAGAACGTGGAAGTACGGCGGCTCGCCTACGACATCGCGCAGACCCAGGCCAACCAACGGGGCATGCTGCTGGGCTGGTTGGACCTGTGGGAGCTGCCGAAGGTGTCGGCCGATCCGCCGATGACCTGGATGGGCATGGGTGACATGGCGTCCGGGAAGGACGGCGCGCTGATGCCCGGGATGGCGACCAACTCCGAGATGGCGAAGCTGAATTCGCTCAGCGGCAAGCCCGCCGAGGTCTTCTTCCTCCAGCTCATGACGGACCATCACAAGGGCGGCATCCACATGGCGGAGGGGTGTGTCGCCAAGTGCCGGGTGGGGGTGGAGAAACGGCTGGCGCAGGGGATGGTCGACGCGCAGCAGTCGGAGATCCAGTTGATGGCCGGCATGCTCAAGGAACGTGGCGCAAAAGCGCGTTCGTAAAGCGTCACCGGTCGTTCGTTACACGCCCGTAAGGAAAAAAGCCCCCAATTCGCCCTGGCTGACGGTTCCTTGGGTTTCTCTTGACTTTTGCGTTCCCCTGGCATGAACGGTTCATCGAAAGAGTGGCCCCCATCGTGTGATCCATCCACGGACCCTCCCGCCGCAGGTTCCGTACGGGTCGCAGACGACCGACCACTCCATGCGTCGAACCGCATAGCAGGGGGTTTTATGAGATCCAATCGCGCCACCATGCGCGCCGGCGTGAGCATGGCAGCGACACTGCCCATGATCGCCGGCGCTCTGGCGCTCGGCATACCCGCGGCGCACGCCGCGGACAGCCCGGGCCGGGACACGCTCGCGGGCACCAAGCCCGCGTGGGCGACGGCCAAGGCGGACAAGGGAGCGACCTCCGACAGCTCCCGGGTCTCCGCCCGGGTCTACCTCGCCGGCCGGAACGCCTCCGGCCTCGCGGCGTACGCCAAGGCAGTGTCCGACCCGAGTTCGGCCCTGTACGGCAAGTACCTGAGCGCCGCTCAGGTGCAGCAGCGTTTCGGCGCCACGGCGGCCCAGGTGTCCGCGGTCAAGTCCTGGCTGAAGTCCGCCGGGCTGAAGGTCACCGGCACCACCCAGCACTACGTCACGGCCTCCGGTGACGTGGCCGCCGTCGAGAAGGCGTTCAGCACCTCGCTGCACAACTACGCCAAGGGCTCGAAGACCTACCGCGCCCCGTCGAAGACGGCCTCCGCGCCGGACAGCCTGAACGGTGCCGTCCTGACCGTCACCGGTCTCGACAACGCGCCGCACACGGCGAACCACGACGACACGCTGCCGGGTCCGACCGCGGTGTTCAAGAACGCCGGGCCGTTCTCGTCGTACTACGGCTCGAACACGGCGAGCACGCTGCCGTCCGCCTACGGTCAGAAGATCCCGTACGCGGTCCAGGGCTACACCGGCAAGCAGCTGCGTGCCGCCTACGGCGCGGGCAAGTACACCGGCAAGGGGGTGCGGGTCGCGATCACCGACGCGTACGCCTCGCCGACGATCGCCTACGACGCCGCCAAGTACGCCAAGAACCACGGCGACGCGAGCTGGAAGACCAGCCAGCTGAAGCAGGTCCTGCCCTCGGACTACACCAACACCGGTGCCGACGAGTGCGACGCCTCGGGCTGGTACGGCGAGGAGACCCTCGACGTCGAGGCCGTGCACGCGGTGGCTCCGGCCGCCGACGTCACGTACGTGGGCGCCGCCTCCTGCATGGACGACGACCTGCTCGACTCGCTCGGCAAGATCGTCGACAACCACCTGGCCGACATCGTCTCCAACTCGTGGGGCGACATCGAGGCCAACCAGACCCCGGACCTCGCGGCCGCCTACGACCAGGTGTTCCAGCTGGGCGCGGTCGAGGGCATCGGCTTCTACTTCTCCTCCGGTGACAACGGCGACGAGGTCGCCCACACCGGAACGAAGCAGGTCGACACCCCGGCCAACTCGGCGTGGGTGACGGCGGTCGGCGGTACTTCCCTCGCCGTCGGCAAGGGCGACAAGTACCTGTGGGAGACCGGCTGGGGCACCGAGAAGGCCTCGCTGTCGGCCGACGGCAAGAGCTGGACCGGCTTCCCCGGCGCCTTCACCTCGGGCGCGGGCGGCGGCACCAGCAAGACGGTGGCCGAGCCCTTCTACCAGAAGGGTGTCGTCCCGAACGCGCTCGCCACGGCCAACAGCGCCACCGGCAACCGCGTCGTCCCGGACATCTCGGCGATCGCCGACCCGAACACCGGATTCAAGGTCGGCCAGACGCAGACCCTCCCGGACGGATCGGTGGCGTACAGCGAGTACCGCATCGGCGGCACCTCGCTGGCCTCCCCGGTGATCGCGGCCGTCCAGGCCCTGGCCCAGGAGGCGCGCGGCGGCAAGGCGATCGGTTTCGCCAACCCGTCGATCTACGCGAAGTACGGCTCGAAGGCGTACCACGACGTCACGGACAACCCCACGGGCTCCGGCCTGGCGGTGGCCCGCGTGGACTTCGCCAACGGCTACGACGCCACCGACGGCCTGCTGACCTCGGTCCGCAGCCTCGGCAAGGACAGCTCGCTGTCCGCGGTGAAGGGCTACGACGACGTGACCGGCGTGGGCACGCCCGCGAACGGCTACGTCCAGTCGTTCAGCCGGCGGTAGCCGGTAGCCGGTTGTAGACGAGCAACCACCTTTCGATGGGGTGGCGTGGGGCGTACAACACCCCACGCCACCCCATCGTGTCTCACTGACGATTAGAGTGGGTGGGTGCCTCCACTGAACTTCTGGTCGATCTATCAGCACGGTTTCGCGCGCGTCGCCGCCTGCACGGGCCACACCGTGATCGCGGACCCGCACGCCAACGCCGAAGCCGTCCTGCGCCATGCCCGCCGCTGCGACGAGGAGGGTGTCGCCGTCGCCGTCTTCGCGGAGATGGGCCTGTGCGGCTACTCCATCGAGGACCTGCTGCTCCAGGACCCACTGCTCGACCAGGTCGAGCAGGCGCTCCAGGAGGTCGTGACCGGTTCGGCCGACCTGCTGCCGGTCCTGGTCGTCGGCGCCCCGCTGCGCCACCGCAACCGGATCTACAACTGCGCGGTCCTCGTCCACCGCGGCCGGATCCTCGGCGTCGTACCGAAGTCGTATCCGCCGAACTACCGCGAGTTCTACGAGCGCCGCCAGATCGCCGACGGCGCGGACGAGCGCGGCGGGACGATCCGGGTCGGCGGCGAGACGGTCCCCTTCGGTGTGGATCTGCTGTTCACGGCGCTGGACGTCCCGTCCCTGGTCCTGCACGCGGAGATCTGCGAGGACATGTGGGTGCCGGTGCCGCCCAGCGCGGAGGCGGCCCTCGCCGGCGCGACCGTCCTCGTCAACCTCTCCGGCAGCCCGATCACGGTCGGCCGCGCCGAGGACCGCAAACTGCTGTGCCGCTCGGCGTCCGCCCGCTGCCTCGCCGCGTACGTCTACGCGGCGGCCGGCCTCGGCGAGTCGACCACGGACCTGTCGTGGGACGGCCAGGCGATGGTCTACGAGAACGGCGTGCTGCTGGCCGAGACCGACCGTTTCCCCCTCGGCGACGAGTACGCGGTGGCCGACGTGGACCTCGACCTGCTGCGGCAGGAGCGGCAGCGGATGGGCACGTTCGACGACAACCGCCGTACGCACCGGGGTCGGACCTCGGACTTCCGTACGATCGCCTTCGAACTCACCCCGCCGCTCACCGACTTGGGCCTGCGCCGCCGCCTGGAACGCTTCCCCTTCGTCCCGGCCGACGCGGACCGCCTCGCCCAGGACTGCTACGAGGCGTACAACATCCAGGTCGAGGGCCTTCAGCAGCGCCTCGCGTCGATCGGCGGCCCGAAGGTCGTCATCGGGGTGTCGGGCGGTCTGGACTCCACGCACGCGCTGATCGTCGCCGCCCGTGCGATGGACCGCGCTGGCCGCCCGCGCAGCGACATCCTCGCCTGGACCCTGCCCGGCTTCGCCACCAGCGACCACACCAAGGACAACGCGCACGCGCTGATGCGGGCGATCGGCGTGACGGCGGCCGAGCTGGACATCACGCCGACCGCGCGCCTGATGCTGAAGGAGATGGACCACCCCTTCGCCTCCGGCGAGCCGGTGTACGACATCACCTTCGAGAACGTGCAGGCGGGCCTGCGCACGGACTACCTGTTCCGCCTCGCCAACCAGCGCAACGGCATCGTCCTCGGCACGGGTGACCTGTCGGAGCTGGCGCTGGGCTGGTCCACGTACGGCGTGGGCGACCAGATGAGCCACTACAACGTCAACTCCGGCGTACCCAAGACCCTGATCCAGCACCTGATCCGCTGGGTCGTCAGCAGCGAGCAGTTCGACGAGGAGACCGGCAAGATCCTCACCGCGATCCTCGACACCGAGATCAGCCCCGAGCTGGTACCTGGCGAGGAGATGCAGTCCACCGAGTCGAAGATCGGCCCGTACGCCCTGCACGACTTCACCCTGTTCCACGTCCTGCGGTACGGCTTCCGCCCGTCGAAGATCGCGTTCCTGGCGTGGCACGCGTGGCACGACGCGGGGGCGGGGGCGTGGCCGCCGGGATTCCCCGAGGCCAAGCGGGTCGCTTACGAACTGCCCGAGATCCGCCGGTGGTTGGAGGTCTTCTGCCGCCGCTTCTTCGCGTTCGCGCAGTTCAAGCGGTCGGCGATGCCGAATGGGCCGAAGGTGTCGGCGGGGGGTTCGCTGTCGCCTCGGGGGGATTGGCGGGCGCCCTCGGACGGGTCGGCTACGGCTTGGTTGCGGGATCTGGAGCGGTTCGACTAGGCCCCCTCGTCGGGACCATCCCGGCGTCGCGGGTCCGGCACGCCCGTCAGCCGCGTTGTCGGCGGTCGCCGCCCCTCCGCGTCGGCGCCCTCCTCCGCCTCGCGGCCGCATACTCCCTGCGCTCAACCCGGCTCGGCCGGAAGGCACCGCACCTTGCAGCCGGCCTGAACCGAACGCAGGACCTGGGCGTCACCGGTCGGCGGCGGGGCCGGTGGGGTCGGCCAAGGGCCTGTCTGATAATTCCCGTCGTCGCCCGGAGGGCGGCCGCGCGCCCGCTGCGGTAGCAGCTCGTGTCGCAGTAGGTGCGTGCTCTCGGCGTGCCCGGCGCAGACCCTTGTACTGGACGTACTCGGGTCTACGCCGGGTGCGGCGAGTGGGGGCACCTCCCACGCCCTTGAGGCAGCGGGGGAGCATGCCGGGCGTCGCGCGGCAGGCGGGACTTTGCGGACACGGCCTAGCATGGGATTGAGGGCCCATCCGCGCACCGGGGGCCTGGAGGCGATGCGGCATGAGCATGGACTGGCAGCTCAGGCAGTCAGGGCCGTCCGACGGCCGCGAAACCGTGCTGTTGCTACCCGGCGGCATGTGCAGCGCGGGGTCCTACGCGGAGGTGATGGCGCAGCCCGGCCTGGCGGGGCTGCGGCTGGTCGCCGCGACGCTGCCCGGGCAGGCGGGCGCACCGCCGCCGGACGAGTACAGCGTCGAGCGGTACGCCGAACTCACCGCCGCCCTGGCCACCGAGGTCGGCGCCGATGTCGTCGTCGGGTTCAGCATGGGTGCCGTCGTCGCGCTGGAGATGGTGATCTCCGGGACGTTCACCGGGCCGACGGTGCTGCTCGGAGTCAGCATGTCGACGGCGGACGAACCGGCCTTCTTCCGCGCCCTGGTACGGGCCGGCGATGTGCTCGGCGGCATGCCGGCCGCGGTGCTCGCCAAGGGCGCGGCGGCGATGATCGGCAAGGTCGACCTGCCCGCCGAGCGCCGGGCCGAACTGCGGGCCGACTTCGCGAAGAACGTACCGCGCCACCAGCAGCCCGCTCTGCGCGCGTACCTGCGGTGGCTGCACCGGCACGAACAACGGGCCGAGCGGCTGTGCGCGGCGGGCGTCCCGACCTGGGTGGTACACGCGGAGAAGGGCGACGGCGGGCTCACCGAGCAGGAGCGGCGCGTACTCAAGGCGTGCCCGCACATCCGGGTGGTGACGATCGCGGGCTCGGTGTTCTTCCTTCCCAACGAGGTCCCCGAGCGCGTCGCCGACCTCATCGCAGAGGCGGTCGCCCACGTGCGGCGCTGACCTCCGTGCTGTGCAGCGGGGTGATCCCGCCGGCGCGTTCAAGTTCCAGACCCGAACGCAGTGAGTCCACCTACCGCACAGGTACGGCAATGGGCGTGGCGTCTACAACCGGTTGCGGTTGTGGGCTGATCCGGACAGCGTGAATGTCCAACAGCGCGGCACGGAAGAGAAGTTCGGCCACGGAATCGAGTACGGGAGACCGCGACTCCGGTGAGGGAAGAGTGACCATGGCACGGACCGAGTACTACGACGACCCGGCCGCACCTGAACCGAACAGCTTGGTCGTCGCGGCGTCCGCAGTGGTTACCGACGGCAAGGGGGGCATCCTCCTCAGCGCCGCCGGGACAACGACCTCTGGGCGCTCCCCGGCGGCGGTATGGACATGACCGACTCGCTCCCGGGTCCTTGGAGCACTGTGAGCGGCCCCATCTCGGCTGACTTCGCAGGTCGTCAGGGCGCGGGACGAGACCTGCCTCGCCCGAGCTACCTGGGTGGGGGCAAAGCTCAGGACCGCAACGCCCTCTCCTGCTCAGGCACATGCGTAGCCACAACCCGCTCCCGCCCAGGTACCGCGCGCCGCCGGTCCACCACCCACGCGGTAACGGCGACTCCCAGCCCCAGCAGCGCCAATCCCACCCCGGCCACCGCAGGGGACGTAACTCCGAAGCCGGCCGACAGGGCGAGCCCGCCGATCCAAGCGCCGCCCGCGTTCGCCAAGTTGAAGGCCGCCTGGTTCGCCGAGGAGGCCAGGGAGGGGGCGGACGAGGCCTTCTCCATCACCATCAGGAGCAGGGGGGAGCTGGTCACGAATGCCGCCGTGCCGAGGAGGACCACTGCCAGGGCCGCGGTCCACGGGGTCGTCATCAGCACCGGGAACAGCGCCAGGACCACCGCCAGCGACGTCAGGCCGCCGAACAGCGTGCCCCGCATCGAGCGGTCCGCGAGGCGGCCGCCCAGGAGGTTGCCCGCTGTCGCGCCGACGCCGAAGAGGGCGAGGAGCAGGGTGACGCTGGAGTCGGCGTAGCCGGCGGCGTCCGTCAGCATCGGGGTGATGTAGCTGTACGCGGAGAACAGCGCGCCGAAGCCGGCCACCGTCGTGCCGAGGGCCAGCCAGACCGGGAGGGAGCGCAGGGCGGCCAGTTCGCCGCGCAGGCCCGCCGCGGGCACGTGCGCCCCGTCGTGCGGGACGAGCAGCATCAGGGACACCACCGCCAGGACGCCGATCACGCTGACGCCGAGGAAGGTGGAGCGCCAGCCGAGGTGCTGGCCCATGAGTGTGGCCGCGGGCACGCCCACGATGTTGGCGATGGTCAGGCCGAGGAACATGAGGGAGACCGCGCGGGCCTTGCGGTCGGGGGCCGCGAGGCCGGTGGCGACCACCGCGCCCACGCCGAAGAACGCGCCGTGCGGCAGGCCGCTGAGGAAGCGGGCGGCGAGCAGCCAGTCGTAGCCGGGGGCGAAGGCCGAGAGGGTGTTGCCGGCTACGAACAGGAGCATCAGGCCGATCAGGACCTTTCGGCGGGACATGCGGGCGGTGACGGCCGCGAGCAGCGGGGCGCCGATCACCACGCCCAGCGCGTACGCGGAGACCAGGTGGCCCGCCGTGGGGATCGAGACGTGCAGGTCGTCCGCGACCTCGGGCAGCAGGCCCATGATCACGAACTCGGTGGTGCCGATACCGAAAGCGCCGACGGCCAGCGCGAGCAGGGCCAGGGGCATGGAGGTGCCTGTGCCTTTCAGGGAGCGGGGGAGCGGAGTTCCGTACGCCGAATTTTAAGTTCACTTACGGAACAAAGGCTCCCACGGTCCCTATTCCACGAGGTTAAGAGCTCGTGTCCAGGTTCACACGAGCGGCGATCGGGAGATGGTCACTGCCCGTCCTCGGGAGGGTCCAGGAGGTGACCGGTTCGACACCCTGGACCATGATCTGGTCGATGCGGGCCATCGGGAACGAGGCCGGCCAGCTGAACCCGAAGCCGCTGCCCGCCGCGCCCTGCGTGGAGCGCATCTGGGCGGTGACGGCGTTCAGGGAGCGGTCGTTCATCGTGCCGTTGAGGTCGCCGAGGAGGATCTTGCGCGGGAGCGGCTCGGCGGCGATGGCCTCACCGAGCGCGTCGGCGCTCTTGTCGCGCTGCCGAGCCGTGAAGCCGGCCTCCAGCTTCACCCGCACCGAGGGGAGATGGGCGACGTAGACCGCGATCCGCCCCTCGGGGGTGGTGACGGTGGCGCGCATCGCGCGGGTCCAGCCCAGCTTGATGTCCACCGCCTTGACGCCGCTCATCGGGTCCTTGCTCCACAGCCCGACCGTGCCCTGGACCGAGTGGTACTTGTACGTCGAGGCCAGCGCCTTCTCGTACGTCGGGACCGCCGAGGCCGTCAGCTCCTCCAGGGCGACGACGTCCGCGCCGGACGCGGCCACGTCACGGGCGGTGCCGGCCGGATCGGGGTTGTCGGCGTTGACGTTGTGGGTGGCCACGGTGAAGTCGCCGCCGGTGCCGGTCTTGTCGCTGAGCAGCAGCCCGCCGAAGAGGTTCAGCCAGACCGTCACCGGGAGCACCACGGCGATCAGCGCGGTCGCCGACCTGCGGACCAGGCCGAGGACCAGCAGCACCGGGATCAGCAGCCCGAACCAGGGCAGGAAGGTCTCCGTCAGGCTACCGAGGTTGCCGATGCGGTTCGGGATGCGGGAGTGCAGCAGCATGACGAGGGCCAGGAGGATCGCCAGCGCCGCGAGGATCAGGCCCCGGCGCCAGATCCCAGGGCCGTGCCAGCTCTCGCGCAGTCTGTTCCACAGGCGCCGAAGCCGGGACCCCGGCCGCTCGTCCCCCGAGCCGCCGCCGTCCGTCTCCGTCACATACGCCTGCTGTGCCATACCGTCGCCTCACTACCTGCCGTGCACACCATCGTCCCCGCGCCTACGACCCTAGGGGATGATCGGTTCCGATCCGCCGTGCCATGACGGCCGTACTGGCACGAGGACGTACAAGTCGGCGTCCGGAGTTCCGAACGCGGGTGGCGACAGGGGGCTTCTGTGACGAAACGCGCACATACGGACGGGCCGTCAGGGCCGCGTCACGGTCCGCCTCAGTTCTCCTGGCGGTCGGGGCGCAGTGCCACCAGGACCGTGTCGACGAGGAGTTCGGACAGGCCCTCGGGGAGGTCGGCGTCGACGCGCATGACGGTGCGCAGCAGCATCGGGCCGACGAGCAGGTCGTTCATCAGCTCGGGGTCGATGTCGGTGCGGAGTTCGCCGCTCTCCTGGCCGCGGCGCAGGATGTCCACCTGCTTGCGGCGGCGGGGTTCCACGACGGTCGCCTGGTAGGCGGCCCAGACCTTCGGGGTGCTCTTCATCTGCGCGTAGACGTTGTGCAGGAGCGCCGAGGACCGGGCGATCAGGCCGCGTTGGCGCAGTTGTTCCATCATGGCCACGAGGTCGTCGCGCAGGGAGGTGCCGGGCAGTTCGGGGTCCGCCGGCTCGGCCTCGCGGACGACGTCGACGAACAGTTCCTCCTTGCCCGGCCAGCGGCGGTAGATGGTGGCCTTGCCGACACCGGCGGTGCGGGCGATGCGCTCGATGGATAGTTCGGCCAGTGGCACGCCGTCCTCCAGGAGCTTCATCACGCCCTCCGTGATGGCGCGTTCGACGGCCTCGCTGCGCGGACGTCCCCTGGTGGGGGCGTCCTGCCCGGGCCCGCTGCCGACAAGGCTCACTTCGCTCCGTCCCTTCGCTGTGCCCCCGTTCCGTCTTCGACGATTGTCGTCGCTACTCCCCTACGACGACCAACTCCTGCTCCTCCTTGCCCTCCTGACGGGCCATCGGCTTTCCGGGCAGGAAGAGGAAGGCCACGACCGCACCGACGATCGCGACGCCGGCGCCGCACAGGGCGGTGACGTGCATGGCGTGCAGGAACGCGTCGTTGGCGGGGGTGACCAGCGCCCTGCCCTGCGGGCCGAGCTTCGCCGCGACGCCGAGGGTGGCCTCGATGGACTCGCCGGCCGTGTCCCTGAGGGCGGCCGGCACCGAGCCGAGCTTGCCCTCGATGCCGTTGCGGTATGCGGTGGACAGCACCGAGCCGAGGACGGCGATGCCGAGCGCGCCGCCGACCTGGCGGAAGGTGTTGCTCAGCGCGGACGCGGAGCCCGCCTTCTCGCGCGGCAGGGCCTGCATGATGACGACACTCGTCGGGGTCATGACGTGCGCCATGCCGGCGCCCATCAGGAAGAAGATGACTTCCAGGATCCAGATCGGCGTGTCCGCCTTGAGGGTCGCGAAGGCAGCGAGCATCCCGGCGAGCAGCACGAGGCCGACGCCGGTCGTGATCCTGTTGCCGAAGCGGTCGACGACCAGCCGGGCGCGCGGCGCGAAGATCATCTGCGCGGCGGCCAGCGGCAGCATCAGCAGACCGGTCTGCAGCGGCGAGTAGCCGCGCACGCTCTGGGTGTAGAAGACCGAGAAGAAGGTGACGCCCATCAGCGCGAAGAAGACCAGCGCGATGGCGGCGATCGCGGCCGAGAACTCCTTGTTCTTGAAGTACGTGACGTCGATGGACGGGTGGTCGCTGCGCTTCTCGAACCAGACGAACCCGGCGAGGACCACGACACCGGCGATGATCGTCGACAGCACCTTGGGCGCCGTGAAGTCGGCCAGCTCGCCGCCCTCGATGATGCCGTAGACCAGCAGGACGAGGCCGATGACGGACAGGACGACGCCGACCGGGTCCAGGCGGCCGGGCTTCGGGTCGCGGGAGTCGGGGACCAGCCAGATCATCAGCGCGAGGGCGATCAGCACGATCGGCACGTTGATCAGGAAGACCGAGCCCCACCAGAAGTGGTCGAGGAGCACACCGCCGGTGATCGGGCCGATGGCGATGGCGAGGCCGACGCCGCCGGCCCAGATGCCGATGGCCTTGGGCTGCTCGTCGCGCTCGAAGACGTTCATGAGGACGGCGAGGGTGGCGGGCATCACGAAGGCGGCACCGAGGGCCATCAGGGCCCGGTAGCCGATGAGTTGGCCCGGCGAACCGGACTCGGCGGCCAGCGCGGAGCCGATGCCGAACACGACGAGACCGCCGAGCAGGGTCTTCTTGCGGCCGAGGCGGTCGCCGAGGAGGCCGGCGGTGAACAGCAGGCCGGCGAAGACGAGGGTGTAGGCGTTGATCGCCCACTCCAGCTCGCTCTGTGTCGCGCCCAGGCCGGTCGGGGCCGGGGTGGAGATGGTCTTGATGGCGACGTTGAGGATGGAGTTGTCGAGCACCACGATCAGCAGGCTCAGCATCAGCACGCCGAGGATGGCCCAGCGGCGGCGGTGCACCGCTTCGGATATCCGGGTGCCCGGGACGGGTGGAGTGGTCATGCCGTCCAGCGTAGGGAACGCCCGGGCCATTTCGATACGAGACCGTGCCGTATCGGAATTGTTTTACCCAGTCCTTACACACCGGGCAGGACGTGACGTGGGCGACGGGGGCCCCTCTGGCCCTCCGTGGCACAAGGTGCCACCATGGAGGGGATCCGGGGACGCCGTAAGGGCGCTTCGAGATGACTGAAGGAGCCGTTGCAATGACGCATCTTTCGGCTGCCCAGACTGTGCAGAACAGCTCCTCCGACGGCAGCAAGGCGCTGTACGGAGGCAAGGGCACCCGCCGTATCACCGTTCGCGACATCGGCCTCGCCAAGGCACGCGGCGAGAAGTGGCCCATGCTCACCGCCTACGACGCGATGACCGCGTCCGTCTTCGACGAGGCCGGTATCCCGGTCATGCTCGTCGGCGACTCGGCGGGCAACTGCCACCTCGGGTACGAGTCGACCGTGCCCGTCACGCTGGACGAGATGACCATGCTGTCCGCCGCCGTCGTACGGGGCACCAGCCGCGCCCTGATCGTCGGCGACCTGCCCTTCGGCTCCTACCAGGAGGGCCCGGTGCAGGCGCTGCGCTCGGCGACCCGGCTGGTGAAGGAGGCCGGGGTCGGCGCGGTGAAGCTGGAGGGCGGCGAGCGGTCGCACGAACAGATCCGGCTGCTGGTCGAGTCCGGCATCCCGGTGATGGCGCACATCGGTCTCACCCCGCAGTCCGTGAACGCGATGGGCTACCGCGTGCAGGGGCGGGGCGAGGAAGCCGCCCAGCAGTTGCTGCGGGACGCCAAGTCGGTGCAGGACGCGGGGGCGTTCGCCGTCGTCCTGGAGCTGGTGCCGGCGGAGCTGGCGGCCGAGGTGACCCGGGTGCTGCACATTCCGACGGTCGGGATCGGCGCCGGGGCACAGACGGACGCGCAGGTCCTGGTGTGGACCGACATGCTGGGGCTCACCGGCGGGCGGGTCCCGAAGTTCGTGAAGCAGTACGCCGATCTGCGCGCGGTCATGACGGGCGCGGCGAAGGCGTTCGCGGAGGACGTGGTCGGCGGAACGTTCCCCCTTGAGGAGCACTCGGTCCACTGACCGTGTGAGGTCACAGAGCCACTGCGGCACCAGGCAGCCCCGCCGATCTTCCCCCGTCGGCGGGGCTGCGGTGTCCTCGCGAGCGGGATGCAGGCGCGTTGTAGGTACCGACAGATCCCTGTAGGCGGCCTGTCGGTGCTTTGTCGGTGGCGGCTGGCACTGTCATCCACATGACGCGAATCGACAACACATCCAGCGGCACGGCGGTGACTGTGCGGGGGCTGGTCAAGCACTACGGCGAGACCAAGGCGCTGGACGGCGTCGACCTGGACGTCCGGGAGGGCACCGTGATGGGTGTGCTCGGACCGAACGGTGCCGGCAAGACCACCCTCGTACGCATCCTGTCCACGCTGCTCGCCCCGACCGCCGGCGAGGCCACCGTCGCCGGCTACGACGTCCTGCGCCAGCCCCGCCAACTGCGCCGGGTGATAGGCCTCACCGGCCAGTACGCCTCCGTGGACGAGAAGCTCCCCGGCTGGGAGAACCTCTACATGATCGGGCGGCTGCTCGACCTCTCCCGCAAGGACTCCCGCGCCCGCGCCGACGAACTGCTGGAGCGGTTCTCGCTGACGGAGGCCGCCAAGCGGCCCGCGAGCACCTACTCCGGCGGTATGCGGCGCCGGCTCGACCTGGCCGCCTCGATGATCGGGCACCCGCAGGTGCTCTTCCTCGACGAGCCGACCACCGGCCTCGACCCGCGCACCCGCATGGAGGTGTGGGACGAGGTGAAGTCCATGGTCGGCGGAGGCGTGACCGTGCTGCTCACCACCCAGTACATGGAGGAGGCCGAGGCGCTCGCCTCGGAGCTGACCGTCGTGGACCACGGCAAGGTCATCGCGAACGGCGGGATCGACGAGCTGAAGGCGAAGGTCGGCGGCCGCGCGCTGCGCATCCGCCCGGCCGACCCGCTCCAACTACGGCCGTTGGCACAGGAGTTGGACGAGCTGGGCATCACCGGCCTGGCCACCACCACCGTCGACGTGGAGAGCGGCACGGTCCTGGTGCCGATCCTCAGCGACGAGCAACTGACCGCCGTGGTCGGCGCGGTGAGCGCGCGCGGCCTCACCATCGCCTCCATCACCACCGAACTGCCCAGCCTGGACGAGGTGTTCCTGTCCCTCACCGGCCACCGCGCCAGTGCCCCGCAGGACACCGTGCCCACCCAAGACCGCGAGGAGGTCGCCGTATGAGCGCCGTCACCGTGAATTCCGCCGGCGTCGCGGCGGATCCCCGTATCCCGCTGCGCAACCATCTGCGTCACACCGGCGCCCTGATCCGCCGCAACCTGCTGTGGATCCGCCAGGACCCGGAGTCGATGTTCGACGCCATCCTGTTCCCGGTCATCTTCACGCTGCTGTTCGTGTACGTCTTCGGCGGCTCGATCGGGCAGTCGCTCGGCGGCGGACAGCAGGCCTACGTGCAGTACGTGGTGCCCGGACTGCTGGCCATGATGGGCATGAACATGGCGCAGGGGGTGGGCACCGGCTTCAACACCGACTTCCACTCCGGGGTCATGGACCGGTTCCGGTCGCTGCCCATCGGACGCGGCTCGGTGCTGGTCGCCAAGATCGTGGTCGAGATCATGCGGATGCTGGTCGCCTGCGCCATCCTGATGGTCGTCGGTGTCCTCGTCGGCTTCGACATCCACCACTGGGGCGGCATGTTCGCCGCGGTCGGGCTGTCCGCGCTGTTCGGCTCGGCCCTGATGTGGGTGTTCCTCACCCTCGGCGTGACCATGAAGAGCGCGCAGTCCGTGCAGGCCATGGGCTTCCTGGTGCTGATGCCGCTCCAGTTCGGCTCGTCGATCTTCGCGCCGACGGGGTCGATGCCGGGCTGGCTGCAGAACTTCACCGACTACAACCCGCTGTCCGGGCTCGCGGACGCGGCCCGCGGGCTGATGGTGGGCGGCCCGATCGCCCACGGCGTGTGGCTGACCCTCGCCTGGACGGTGGGGCTCACCGCGGTGATGGCCCCGATCGCCATCCACAAGTTCCGCACCAAGGCCTGAACCGGCCGCCCGGCTCACCGGGTTCGCGTCGGCGTCACACCAGGGCGGCGGCCTCCTTCAGGGAGAGGCCGCCGCTTTCGGCGTACTCGGCCGCGCACGCCTCGTAGGCCGTGTCGCCGAGCGCGCCGCGCGCGTGCGCCTCGGCCTGGCGGTCGACCTCGCGTTCCATGGACGTCGCGACATGACCGGGCGGCACCAGCGCCCGCGCCGCGACGACGAGCTGGACGCCGTCGCGGGCCCGGGCGCCGCCGTCGGTGCTGGCGAGGGCGATCGCGGCGATCTTCAGATACAGCGGGCTCATGTGCGGGGCGATGGCCTCGGACAGCGGGTCGCCCGCCTGTTCCAGCGCCCGCCGGGCCTTGTCCAGCGACTCCTCGTACTCGCCTTCGAGTGCCGCCACCCACGCCTCCGCGCCGTAGATGAACGCGTCGAAGACGGCGAAGTGGGAGATCGCGAACTGCTCGCGCAGCAGCCGCAGTTGCTCGCGCGCCTCGGGGAGGCGGCCGGTCAGCGCGAAGTGGCCGGAGAGGAACATACGGGCGGCGGGCATCGCCTCGTTGGCCGTGCCGTGGGTGGATTTGAGCACCTCGGTCAGCATGCGCTCGCCGCGCTCGGGCTCGCCGCCCTCGATGAGCGCGCTGCCCAGCCGGGCGCCGAGCACGGCCACCTGCCCGTGGGCGCCGATCAGCTCGGCGTGTTCGATCGCGGCCTCGTAGTCGAGGGCGGCGCGCCGGTAGTCGCCGGTGCGCTCCAGGGCCTCGCCGCGGGCGGAGAGCGCCTCGGCGACACCCCAGACGTCGCCGAGGCGGCGGAAGATCTCCAGCGACTCGTCGGCGTCCCGGGCCGCGTCGCCCGCCCAGTCGCTGCGGTTGGCGAGCAGGTTGGCGCGCATCTGGAGGGTGGAGGCCAGCTCCCACTCCATGCCGGGGGTGGAGCGGCAGGTGTGGACGTCGGCGTCGAGGATCGCGGGCAGCCGCTCCACGTTGCCGCTCAGCATCACCGCGAAGAACCAGAAAAGGCCGGGTGTACGACAGGTCTGCGGCAGGCCCGGTTCGTAGACCTCGGCGATCAGGCGCAGCTTCTCCTTCGCCTCCGGTGACTCCCAGGCCTCCAACTCCGTGTCCATCCACGACAGATGGGTGAGGTGGACACCGCGCCGGGCCTCGGCGAGGAGTTCCCCGGAGAGCGGGGGCGGGACGTCGGTGCAACGCTGCCAGACCGGGGCGGCGCGCTGAAGTGGGGCGGCGAAGGGGTCGGGGCTCAGGGCCATGACCTCGACGCACCAGTTGCGGGCCTCGATGCGGATGTCCCGCATCTGCCAGTACCAGACCAGGGACAGCACAAGGCAGATGGCCTCCTGCTCGTCGCGTTCGGCGACGGCGTGCCGCAGGGCGGTGCGGATGTTCTCGTACTCGCGCTCCAGCCGTCCCACGGCGGCGAGTTGGCCGGGGCCGCGCAGCAACGCGTCGGTGGTGCGGGCGAGTTCGCGGTAGTACGTCAGATGGGCACGCTCGGCCCGCGGTCGCCGGCCGGCCTCGTCGAGCCGTTCGCCCGCGTACTCGGCGACGGTCTCCAGGAGCCGGTAGCGCATCTCCCCGTCGCCCGAAGGGGCGGCCACGACAAGGGACTTGTCTACGAGGGAGCCGAGTGCCTCGAACGCGGCCGGCCCGCACACGGCCTCGGCGGCGGCGAGCTCGCAGCCGCCGGCGAACACGGACAGGGTGCGCAGCACGTCCCGTTCCTCCTCGTCGAGCAGGTCCCAGGACCAGTCGACGACGGCCCGCAGGGTCTGCTGGCGGGGCAGCAGCGTGCGGCTGCCGGAGGTGAGGAGACGGAAGCGGTCGTCGAGCCGGTCGGCTATCTGACGCGGCGTCAACATCCTTAGCCGGGCGGCCGCCAGCTCGATGGCGAGGGGCAGTCCGTCGAGCCGACGGCAGATCTCGGCACAGGCCTCGGGATCGTCCTCCACCGTGAACCCGGGCCGGGCGGCGGCTCCCCGGTCGGCGAGCAGCCGCAGCGCGACGGGGTCGGGCAGCGGCTCCACCGGGCGCAGCAACTCCCCCGGTACGCCCAGGGGTTCACGGCTGGTGGCGAGCACGGTCAGCTCGGGGCAGCGCTCCAGCAGCGCCTCCACCAGCCGGGCGGCGGCACCGACGACATGCTCGCAGTTGTCGAGGACGATCAGCATCCGGCGCCTGCCGCAGTGTTCGGCCAGCCGCTCCACGGGGTCGTCGTGCCGATCACCGCCGGCGGCCCGGATCGCCTCGGCACCGGCGCCGTACATCACGGTCTCGCGCGCCCCCACGGCGGTGAGCACGGCCTCCGGTACGGCGTCCGGGTCGTCCACCGGGGCGAGTTCGGCCAGCCACACCCCGTCCCGCGCCACGTCCCGCACCCCTTCGGCGGCCTCCTGCGACAGCCGCGTCTTCCCGGCCCCACCGGGCCCGAGCAGCGTCACGAGCCGGGCCGAGGCGAGGTCACCCCGAATGACGTCGATGTCGGCCTCCCGGCCGACGAAGGAGGTGAGGCGGGCTCGGAGGTTGCCGGGGGGTGAGGTGGGGTGGTTGGTGGGGAGGGGGGCGAGGGTGCCGGCGTCGGTGCGGGGGCGGGCCGGAGCGGTGTCGGTGCCGGACCAGGCTTGAGCGGCATCGGTGCCGGGCGAGGCCTGAGCGGCGTCGCCGCCGGACCTGAGGTGACCGCTGGTCGCGCGGTCGTCACCGGGTCCGCCGGAGCCCTGGCGACCGGGCACTCCGCCGGGGCTATCGTGACCGCCCGATTCATCGGAGCCGTCATGGCCGCGCCATCCGCCGGAATCCTCGCGACCGCCCGGCCCGCCCGGGCCCTGCAAGCTGCCCCGTCCGCCGGAGCCCTCTCGGCCACCCGGCCCGCCGGAACCCTCGTAACCACTCCGCCCACCGGAACTCTCATAGCCGCTGGGCCCGCCGGGGCCCCGGTAGCCGCCCCGCGCACCCCGGCCCGCACCGCCAGCGGCCCCGCCATAGCCATCCTCCCCAGGACTCAACAACTCCCCATGCAACGCCCGCAGCTCAGGCCCCGGGTCAGACCCCAGGCGGTCTGCCAACAGCTGGCGTACGTCCTCGTACGCGGCCAGGGCCTCCGCTGTGCGGCCGGTGGCGCGGAGGGCCTGGAGGCGTAGGGACTGGAGGGGTTCGTCGAGGGGGTGGGTGTCGCAGAGGGCGGTCAGTTCGGGAAGGGCGGTGTCCGCTTCGCCGAGGGCCAGGGCCGCCGTCAAGCGGGCGCGGCGGGCGTCCAGGTGGCGGGTCTCCCAGCGGGCCGCCTCCGCCGTACGGTCGGGGAGGTCGGCGAGGGCCGGGCCGGCCCAGAGGATCAGCGCGTCGTCCAGGGCCTCCGCCGCCTTCGCGGGGTTGCCGTCGGCCAGCGCCCGCAGCCCCTCGCCGGTGAGCCGCTCGAAACGGTGCAGGTCGATGTCGTCGGGGGCGGCGGCGAGCCGGTACCCGCTCTCCGCCGAGGTGATCGCGTCGGCGCCGAGCACCCGGCGCAACCTGCCCACCAGCGCCTGGAGCGCACCCGTCGCGTCCGCGGGCGGGTCACCGGCCCACACCTCGTCCACCAGGAGGCTCGCGGGCACGGCCTTGCCGGGCCGCAGGGCGAGCACCGTGAGCAGGGCACGCAGCCGCGCCCCGCCGACCGGGACGGGGGTGCCGTCGGGGCGCAGTACCTGGGTGGTGCCGAGAATGCGATAGCGCACGGGGTCCATTGTCTCTGGTGGCGTGGGAAGCGGTCACGGGGTGGGGGCGGCGTGGCGCCGGGCACGGCCTACGAGGGCCGCCGCCCCCGAGGGATGCCAGGGTCGTAGAACGCGTGCCAGAGTCCCATGTCCAGTCCCATGTCCCCACCTTCCCCGGAACCGACAGCGGACCGCGAGACGTTTTCCTCCTGTGCCCGGTACCGTCGGGCTTCGCGTCCACCGACCCCAGCAGGGAGCCCGCCCCCATGACCGCCACCACCACCCGCCCGAGCGACCGGCGGATCAGTCCCGTGTTCGTCGGGATCCTGGCCGTCACGGCGGTGACCGGCTGGGCCACCTGGACCGGGTTCGCCGAGCAGCCGGGCGTCGCCGTGTTCCTGTTCGTGACGGCGGCCTGGATCGTCTCCCTGTGCCTGCACGAGTACGCGCACGCGCGCACCGCACTGCACAGCGGTGACATCTCGGTCGGCTCGAAGGGCTATCTCACCCTCAACCCGCTGAAGTACACGCACGCGCTGCTCAGCATCGTGCTCCCCGTGATCTTCGTCATCATGGGCGGGATCGGTCTGCCCGGCGGCGCCGTCTTCATCGAGCGGGGCCGCATCCACGGCCGGTGGAAGCACAGCCTGATCTCGGCGGCGGGCCCGCTGACGAACGTGCTGTTCGCGGCGGTCTGCACGGCCGCGTTCTGGCTGCACGCCCTGGACGGGGTGCCGGTCGGCTTCCAGTACGCGCTGGCCTTCCTGGCCCTGCTCCAGGTGACCGCGGCGATCCTGAACTTCCTGCCGGTGCCGGGCCTCGACGGCTACGGCGTGATCGAGCCCTGGCTGTCGTACAACATCAAGCGCCAGGTGGAGCCGTTCGCGCCGTTCGGCCTGCTGTTCGTGTTCGCGCTGCTGTGGCTGGGGCCGGTCAACGCGCACTTCTTCGACGCGATCCACGCGATCCTGCGCGGCCTCGGCATCAGCGAGGACCAGACCTACTGCGGCCAGAACCTGTACCGCTTCTGGCAGGGCACCGACGACTACTGCTCGGTCAGCCCGTGACGGACCGGCCCCGCTTGAGGTAGTACCAGCACATGTTGGACGAGAGCCCCGCGAGCAGTACCCACACGATCCCGATCCAACTGCCCTGCACGAAGGAGACGACCGCGGCGGCCACGGCCAGCAGGCAGACGACGAGGGCGTAGAGGGCGAGGCGGGGCATGGGGTCGGCTCCTGTCGGGGGACATCGGGGGGACACGGGTAGGTGCTGCCCACCAGTGTCCCCCACGCGCTCACACGTCCGTGACGCGCAGCCCGGCGTGTGCCTTGTAGCGGCGGTTGACCGAGATCAGGTTCGCGACCAGGGACTCCACCTGGTGGGCGTTGCGCAGCCGGCCCGCGAAGACGCCCCGCATGCCGGGGATGCGGCCGGCCAGCGCCTGCACGATCTCGACATCCGCCCGCTCCTCGCCGAGGACCATGACGTCGGTGTCGATCTCGGCGATCTCCGCGTCCATGAGCAGCACCGCCGACAGGTGGTGGAAGGCGGCGGCGACCCGTGAGTCCGGCAGCAGGGCGGCGGCCTGTTCGGCGGCGCTGCCCTCCTCCGGCTTCAGGGCGTAGGCGCCCTTCTTGTCGAAACCGAGCGGGTTGACGCAGTCGACGACGAGCTTCCCGGCCAGTTCCTCGCGCAGCGACTCCAGGGTCTTGCCGTGGCCGTCCCAGGGCACGGCGACGATCACGATGTCGCTGCGGCGCGCGGTCTCGGCGTTGTCGGCGCCCTCGACACCGTGACCGAGTTCGTCGGCGGCGGCCTGTGCGCGCTCGGCGGCGCGGGAGCCGATGATCACCTTCTGGCCGGCCTTGGCGAGCCGGTAGGCGAGTCCCTTGCCCTGCGGCCCGGTCCCGCCGAGCACGCCGACGACGAGTCCGGAGACGTCGGGGAGGTCCCACGGGTCCTTGGCGGGAGCCTTCGCAGCGGCCGGCGCGGGGCTCTGTGCAGCACTGTCGGTAGAGGTCATGGGCCGACTTTACGTCCGGCTCGGCGCCCGGATCGGCTCAGGTGAGGTCCGTCACGGGCACCCGGCGAAACGTGATCATTTCGTACGGTCCGAAGTCCCCTGTCTCGTAGAGGAGTCCGACCGTGTCGTCGTCGATCCGGACGAGGTCGGAGTAGGCGGCGGGCAGACCGTCGACCGTGAACACCGGGCGCCAGGTGGTGCCGTCGTCGGTGGAGGCGCGGATCGTCATCAGGGCACGGGAGGCGGGGTCCGCGGGACCGGAGTACAAGAGGACGTCCGGGTCGCGGAGTTGGAGGACGCTTGCCTCGCAGACGGGGGCGGCGAGCCCGGCCTGCGGACGGAAGGGCTTGACGAGCGACTTCCCGCCGTCCTGCGAGTACGCGTCGGCTCGGTTGCCGGGAGACGTGGAGTCGTTGCGGGTGTTGAAGTAGACCCGCCCGTCGGGGAGTTCGGCGGCGGTGGTCTCGTTGCAGTTGATGTAGCCGTCGGGGTTCTCGTCGACGTAGCCGAGGTACCAGGTCTCGCCGCGGTCGTCGCTGAGCAGGCAGTGGCCGCTGTTGTACCTGGCCTCGTTGCCGACGTCGGTGCCGGTGGGCGGGACGGTGTGGTTGGCGGCGACGACCACGCGGCCGGTGCTCAACTGGATCGCGTGCCCCGGAGTGGTGGCGTACCAACGCCAGTCGGGCTTCTTCACCTGCTCGGTGATCTCCTTCGAACTCGACCAGGTGACACCGTCGTCGTCGCTGTACCGCACCCAGATCCGCCGCCCGTCCGCCGCCGACACCTTGCCGCGCAGGATGTCGTCCTCGGTGACGGTGCCGACCGCGCGGACGTAGACGAGCAGGATGCGGCCGGTGTCGAGGACGACGGGGGCGGGGTTGCCCGCGAGGTGGTCGCCGTTGGTGGCGGCGGTGGTGAGCGGGCCCCAGGTGCGGCCGCCGTCCGTGGAACGACGTAGCACGATGTCGATGTTGCCGTGGTCGCTCGCGGAGTCAACCCGGCCCTCGCAGAACGCGAGGACGGTACCGGCGGAGGTCACCACCACCGCCGGGATGCGGTAACTCGCGTAGCCCCCCTGCCCGGCGCTGAAGGGAACGGTGACTTCCGCGGTGTCTGTCATGAGTTGACTCCGTGTGCGACGTGTGCGACGTGTGGGACCGATGAGCCCGCACCATCCCCAAGTCGGGCGAATTCGCGGTGAACTCCACGTCACGAGTGGCTGGTTGCGGCAGGATGCGCGGACATGGACGCCGTACGGGTCGCGCTGCTGCGTGAAGTGCTCGCCGGGACCGAGTGGTTGGGGGCCACGCGACGGTTCGCGGGGGTGTTGCGTGGCTCGGTCGTGTCGCACGGCGGCGGCCTGCTCCTGGTGGGCACACCCGCGTACGAGCCGTGGCATCTCGCGGCCCACCTGGTCGACGAGGCCGCCTGGTCCGGCACACCGGAACTCTCCCCGACTCTCGTACGGCACGACGCCCGCCCCTCCGACCCGGCCCACCTGGCCGTCGGCCTCGGCCGGATCGAGGCGGCCCGACGCGGCGAGACGCTGCTGCTCGTCTCCCCCGAGACCCCCGGCGACCCGCTCCTGGAACGGGTCCACGACGCCCGCCGGGCCGGCGCCACGGTCCTCTCCCTCGGTTCCGAGAATCCCGAACTGACGTCCCTGGCCCACGAATCACTCCCCGTACCGGAGGCCACGGACCTCGACCTGGACACCGTGCAGCACCTGGTGAGCGCGGCGGCAGGAGAGAACGTGCTGCCCGCGACGCGAGGGCGGCGACGCTTCCGGGACCGTCTGTCACGCCTGACGGAACAGCTCACGGCACCACCGCCGGCCCGCTGGTAGGGCATGGCGGAAATCCGGTTGCCAGGGGTGTGTCCGGCGCCGACCATTGCCCCTCGTGACCGACAGCCCCGCTCCCTCCACCGGGCTCCGTGCCCTGCTCCCCGATCTCGCCCCCTGGCATGCGTCCGCCGACTTCCGCAGGCTCTGGGTCGCGGGGCTGGTGTCGAACTTCGGGAGTTTTCTGACGTTCGTAGCGCTGCCGGTGCAGATCAAGGAACTCACCGGATCCGCGGCGGCGGTGGGCGCGATCGGGGCCGTGGAACTCGTGCCGTTGATCGTGTTCGGGCTCTATGGCGGTGCGCTCGCCGACGCGTGGGACAAGCGGAAGCTGATCGTGTGGACGGAGGTCGGGCTGGGGGTGCTGTGCGGGGCGCTGCTGCTCAACTCGCTGCTGCCCGAGCCCGCCGTCTGGCCGCTGTATGTGATCGCCGCCCTGACCTCGGTGCTCGGTTCGATCCAGCGGCCCGCGCTGGACTCGCTGTGGCCGCGGATCGTGGCCCACGAGCACATGACGGCCGCGTCCGCGCTCAACTCCCTGCGCTGGACGGTCGGCGGGGTCACCGGACCGGCCGTGGCGGGCGTGGTGGTGGCGTTCGCGGGGCTGCCCTACGCGTTCGCGGCGGACACGGTGACGTACGTCGTGTCCGTCGTCCTGATCTTCCGTATCGCCGCCTCGCCCGGCGCGCACGAGGCGGGCAGGCCCTCGCTGCGCTCGATCGCGGAGGGCGCCCGGTACGCGTGGAGCCGCAAGGAACTCCTCGGGACGTACGCGATCGACCTCGCGGCGATGTTCCTCGCGATGCCGCTGGCGGTGCTGCCGTTCCTCGCGGACGACCTGCACGCCAAGTGGTCGCTGGGGCTGATGTACTCGACCGTTCCGGCCGGGGCGCTGCTGGTGAGTGTGACCAGCGGCTGGACCTCGCGGATCCACCGGCACGGGCGGATGGTGGTGCTGTCGGCCGCGCTGTGGGGCGCGGCGATCGCCTGCGCCGGCGCGGTGGGCAACGTCTGGCTGGTGCTGCTGTTCCTGACCCTCGCGGGCGGCTGCGACATGGTCAGCGGTATCTTCCGCGCGTCCATGTGGAACCAGACGATCCCGGACGAGCTGCGCGGCCGGCTCGCCGGGATCGAGCTGCTGTCCTACTCGGTGGGCCCGCAGTTGGGGCAGGTCCGGTCGGGCGGGATGGCCGCGTGGACCGGGGTGCGGACGTCGGTGTGGGCGGGCGGGCTGATGTGCGTGGGCGCGGTGGGGCTGCTGGCCGTGGGCCTGCCGAAGCTGATGTCGTACGACGCGCGGACCGACGAGCACGCCGTACGACTGAAGGCACAGCGCGAGGCGACCGCCGGGGCTGCGGCCGGTGCGTGATCAGCTGTCGTCGTCGGCGCTCCCCTTCGTGGCGTCGTGCCACTTGGGGTCGTTCTCCCACTCCAGGTTGCGCTCGCGGGCCGTCTCCATCGCGTGTTCGGCCTCCGCGCGGGTGGCGTACGGCCCGAACCGGTCCTTGGCGGGGCACTCCGGCCCCTCCTCGACCTTCTTGTGTTCGAGGCAGTAGTACCACTCGCCGGGCTTTCCGGCCGTGCGCTTCTTGAACAGGGCCATGGACGGCTCCTTTCACCACGATCAATGTTCCCTCATGACCGCTGGTTAGACTCGCTGGCATGTCTGGCCAGTCGCTGCTCGTACCAGGGGAGCTCTCCCCCATCCGTTCCGTGCCCGGGAACATCCGGCGTCCCGAGTACGTCGGCAAGCCCGCGCCGACCCCGTACACCGGGCCGGAGGTGCAGACCCCCGAGACGATCGAGGCGATGCGCGTCGCCGGGCGGATCGCCGCGCGGGCGATGGCGGAGGCCGCGAAGATCATCTCGCCGGGTGTGACCACGGACGAGATCGACAAGGTCGCGCACGAGTACATGTGCGACCACGGCGCCTATCCGTCCACGCTCGGCTACCGCGGTTTCCCCAAGTCCCTGTGCACCTCGCTCAACGAGGTGATCTGCCACGGCATCCCGGACTCCACGGTGCTGCGCGACGGCGACATCATCAACCTCGACGTGACGGCGTACATCGGCGGGGTGCACGGCGACAACAACGCGACGTACCTGGTCGGTGACGTCGACGAGGAGTCCCGACTGCTGGTGGAGCGTACCCGCGAGTCCCTGGACCGGGCGATCAAGGCGGTCCGCCCCGGCCGTCAGATCAACATCATCGGCCGGGTCATCGAGTCGTACGCCAAGCGCTTCGGTTACGGCGTGGTCCGGGACTTCACCGGCCACGGCATCAACTCGTCCTTCCACTCCGGCCTGATCGTCCCGCACTACGACAGCCCGCACGCGACGACGGTCATCCAGCCCGGGATGACGTTCACCATCGAGCCGATGCTGACGCTGGGGACGTACGAGTACGACATGTGGGACGACGGGTGGACGGTCGTCACGAAGGACCGGAAGCGGACGGCGCAGTTCGAGCACACGTTGGTGGTGACGGAGACGGGGGCGGAGGTTCTCACCCTGCCGTAAGGATCACGACGGCTCGTAAGGATCACGGCGGCTCGCTCCCTCGGGGAGCGGGCCGTTTTTCTTGTACGCTTTTACCGACAGGACGTCGGTAAACCTGTTGACTTAGGTAAGCCTTACCTTAGAGGATATGTCCATGGACTCCTTCTCGACAGTCATCCGCACCGCGTCCCACGAACAGCACGTGGAGGCGGAGACCTCCACCTTCATGAGCGACCTGCTCGGCGGCCGACTGGGCGTGGACGCGTACGCCCGCTACACCGAGCAACTGTGGTTCGTCTACGAGGCGTTGGAGACCGGTGCCGAGCGGCTGGCGGGGGATGCGGTGGCCGGGCCGTTCATTCGGCCGGAGCTGTTCCGACTGCCCGCGCTGGAGCGGGACCTGGCGCATCTGCGGGGTGCGGACTGGCGCTCCGGCCTGACCGCGCTGCCGGCCACCCGCGCCTACGCGGACCGGGTACGCGAGTGCGCGGAATCCTGGCCGGCCGGCTACATCGCCCACCACTACACGCGCTACCTCGGCGACCTCTCCGGCGGCCAGATCATCCGCGACAAGGCGGAGCGGACGTGGGGGTTCGTGCGGAAGGGGGACGGGGTGCGGTTCTACGTCTTCGAGGAGATCGGCAATCCGGCGGCCTTCAAGCGGGGGTACCGGGAACTGCTGGACGGGATCCGGGCCGACGATCTGGAGAGGCAGCGGGTGGTGGCGGAGTGCAAGCGGGCGTTCGCGCTCAACACCGGGGTGTTTCGGGGGTTGGGGGAGGAGTTTCCGCTGAGCGCGTGACGCTCCCCCGGTTCCTGGCGTTCCTAGCGTTCCAGAAACACCCTTCCCCCCACCTCCACCCAACCCCCCGGCTGCGGAGCCGTGAGTATCTGGGAGCCCGCGCCCTGGGTGATGTTGAGGGCACGGCCTAGCTGGTCGGTGAGGAGGAGGGCTGCCGCGCCTGTCGCCTCGTCTTCCGCGATGCCGTCGTCGCGGCCGGGGAAGGCGCGGGCGCGGATGCGGCCGGCGGCCTCGTCCTCCCAGGCCCAGGCGTAGATCCACTCGCCGGGTGGGGGTACGGGCAGGGCGTCGACCTCGGCCGCCGTGCCGTACTGGCGGAGGGTGCGGGGCGGAGCCCATTCCGGGAGGGCCTCGATCCAGCTGAACTCGCCGTCGAGGCGGGCGCCCACGATGCCGGCGGGGGTGACCAGTTCGGGGACGTCCAGGAGCCAGGCGGTGCCTACGCAGGGGTAGCCGGCGAAGGGCAGGCGCAGGGTGGGGGTGTAGATGTCGATGACTCCGCGCTCGGGGTCGTCGACGAACACCGTTTCGCTGAAGCCGAGTTTCCCGGCGAACACCTGTCGCTCGTCCGGGTCCGGCATGACGGAACCCTCGCGGACGACGCCCAGTTCGTTGCCGTATCCACCGCTGGGGCCGCAGAAGACACGCAGTACGTCGTAGTCAGTCACGAGGGCATTCAAGCATCGCTCGCACGTCCGGCTCACCCCGAGCCGGGGTGAGCCGGGTCGGCGGACTACGCCTCCGTACGCCGCCTGCGCACCGCGAACACCACGCCCGCGCCCGCCGCCACGGTCACCGCCGCCGCCGTGCCCAGGGCCGCGACCGGGACGTCGGAGCCCGTCGAGGCGAGGGAGCCGGTCGCGTCGCCGCCCGTTGTGGAGCCGGTGACGCCGCCCGAAGTCGAGCCTGTCGTACCGGAGTTGTCGGAGGTGCCGCCCGTGTCGGTCGAGGAGTCGTCCGAGGGGAGGGTGGCGTCGTCGGTCAGGGCCACCGACAGGTCGAGCGGGTCGAGTGCGGCGCCGGTCTCGTAGAAGCCGCCGAAGGCCTTCGCGCCGGCCGCCGTGAGGGTGGTGGTGACGTCGTCGAGGGTGATGACGTCGTTCTTGGCGGTGAGGTCGGTCGAGGCGGACTTCAGGTCGGCCAGGACGACGTCCTCGGACTTCTCGCCCAGGCTTGTCACGTCCGCCGTCAGCTCGCCGGAGCCGCCGTCGAGGGTCGCCTTCAGGTCGGTGAAGGTGAGGTCGAGGCCGTAAGTGCCGTTGTCCTCATGGCCCTTGAAGTTCACCGCGCCCTCGAAGGCGGCGGAGAGGGTGTCGGCGTCCGTGTCGTAGTCGCCGGTCGCGCCGGTGAAGGTGAAGACGCCGTTGCCGGTGGCCTGGATCGCGCCGTCAGATGTGGTGATTTTGCCGTTCGCGACGCTGCCTACGACGTAGGAGCGGAAGGACTCCTTCACGCCCCAGGTGAGGGTGCCGTCGGCTATGTCGCCCTCGGTGGCGGGCTCGGTCGCGGTGTCCGCAGGGCTGGAGGTGGGTGTTGCACTCGGGGTCGCGGTCGCCGTGGGCGTGGGGGTGGGTGTGGCGGACGGGGTTGTCGTCTGTGTCGGTGTGGGGGTGGGGCTCGGAGTCGTCGTCGATGGCGGCTTGACCGCCGACAACGGGTCGCCTGCCGCGTTCGCGTACGAGTCGCTGCCGAGGAACGTGCCCGCCGCCGCGGTGAGCGTGGTGGCCAGGTTCGTCAGGTCCGAGCTGGTGGGTGCGGCGACCGTCGCGAGCGTCACGTCCTGCTGCTTGGTGCCGCCGTCCGCGACGAGGTCGGCGGTGAGGGTGCCCGCGGCGCTGTCGTACTGGAAGTCCGACATCTCCCGCACGAAGCCGTGCAGCGTCGACTTGGCGGTGAGGGTGCCCTTGAAGGTGAGGTGCAGGGTGTGATCGGTGCTGTCGTAGGTGCCCGCGCCCTCGGTGAAGGTGAAGGCGCCGTTGCCGGCGGCCTGCTTGGCGCCGTCGGTGGCGGTGAAGGAGCCCAGCGCGACCCCGGTCACGTACGAGCGGTAGGACTGCTTGATGCCCCACGTCAACTCGTAGCCGCTGAGCGGGACTTCGGCCGCCGACGCGGTGGTCGTGGCGAGCGCGGTGGCGCCGAGCGCGGCGGTCGCGACGGCCGCTGCGAGGGCGAAGGAAAGACGAGGTCTGACGGGCATGGCCGTGGTTCTCCTTGCGTTCGAGTGGGAAGTCCGCCAACTCGCGGACCGATTGGAGGAGGTGAGGGTGCTACTGCTCCGCCGAGCCCCGGCGCCTGCGGACCACGAGCACCGACACCGCGGCCACCACCAGCAGCGCACCGGCCGCGAGGCCGATCGGCAGGGCGGGTGAACTGCCGTTGTCGTGAGTGGAGTTGTCGGCTACCGGGTCTGCCGACACCACGGGGTGGGCCGACTCCGGTGTCGCGCTCGCCTTGGGTGTGGTGCCCAGGTCGGGCAGCACGGGCAGTCGCGCGTCGTCGGTGAGGGCTACGGCCAGTGACACCGGGTCCATGGCGGTGCCCGCCTGGTACATCCCGCCGAAGGCCTTGGCACCCTGCGCGGTGAGCTTCGCGGGCGCCTCGGTCAGCTTCGCGAGGCCCTTGACCGCCTTGAGGTTCTTGGCGGTGAAGGTGACCAGGGGGATCTTGTTGCCGGTGAAGTCCGGGCCGGTTACGTCTGCGTAGAGCGTGCCCTTGCCGTCGTCCACGGTCGCTCGGACGCCGCTGAGCATCAGGTCCAGGCCCTCGGCGCCGGTGAAGCGCACCGCGCCCTTGAACGAGGCCGTCAACTGCCCGCTCCTGTACGTCCCTCGGCCGTCCGGGAAGCAGAAGAGGGCGCCGCCGTCCTCGGCCCCCGACGACAGGGTCCACCTGCCCTTCGCGATGTCCCCGGTGACGTACTCCCGGAAGGTGCGGCGCACACCCCAGTCAACGGCGCCGTCCGTGATCGTGCCGCTCGAAGTCGCCTTGCCTGCCGGGGACTTGGTGGGCGTGGGCGATGCCGTCTTCGTGGCCGCCGCCTCCACGTCCGCCGAGAGGCTCACCGGGTCCAGTACCGTGCCGGCCGTGTAGTAGCCGGCGAAGGACTTCGCACCCTGTGCGGTGAGCGTGGCGGGCAGGTCGTTGAGGACGACCGCCGTGCCGCCGCCCTTCATGTCGATGCCGCCCAAGGAGAGGGTGGCGAAGGGCACCTGCGAGGACGTGGTGACCGTACCCGTGCCCTTCGCCTTGCTGGTGACGTCCAGGTAGAGGGTGCCGCCGGAGCCCGAGACGCGGACCGTGGGGCGGCTCAGGGTGAGGTCGAGTTCGTAGCCGCCGTCGGTCTTCCTGTGGCCGACGAAGTGCACCCCGCCCGCGAAGGACGCCCTGAACGCGCCCGTCGAGCCGTCGTACGAACCCGCCGCCGAGGGGAAGCGGAACTGGCTGCTGCCCACCGTGGCGGCGCCGCCCGTGAGGGAGTAACTCCCGTTCGCGATGGGCCCGGTGACATAGCTCTGGAACGAGGACTTGATGCCCCAGTCGAGCCGGCCGCCCTGCACCGTACGGCTCTCCGCATGGGCGTGGGCCGCCGGGAGCAGGGCGCCCAGGACGGCCGCGCACCACACGGTGACCAGGGCTTTCAGGCGCGCGGGCATGGGTGGGTCCTCCGGTGACGACTGCCGGTAGCGAACAAAGGTAAGGCTAACCTAAGCTTTCCTCACCTGAAGCGACAGTGCGCAGAAACAACCCAGCGGCAGAGACAATCCAGAGAGACGGACGGGACCCGTGCCACGCTTTCGCACACGACTGGCGGGGGCACTGTTGACCGTGCTCGCGCTCACCCTCACCGGATGCGGTGGCACCGCCGCCTCATCGCAGACCACCGCCGCGGCCAACCGCGTGGAGCCGCTGACCGACACTCCTGAGCCCCGACTCCCGGTCACCGTCAGCTCCGCCGACGGCAAGAAGGTCACCGTCAGCCGGGCGCGGCGCATCGTGCCGCTCTCCGGCAGCCTCAGCGAGATCGTGTTCACGCTCGGGCTCGGCGACCGGGTCGTGGCCCGGGACATCACCGCCACCTTCCAACAGGCCGCGAAACTCCCGCTGGTGACCCGCAACCACGACGTCTCCGCGGAGAGCGTGCTCTCCCTCAAGCCCGATCTCGTCCTCGCCGAGAAAACCACCGGACCGTCCGAGGCCATGGGCCAGATCCGGGCCGCCGGTGTCCCCGTCCTGGTCGTCGACCCCGCGCAGGGCCTCACCGACGTCGGCCCGCGCATCCAGGCGGTGGCCGACGCGCTCGGCGTACCGGCCGCCGGGAAGGAGCTGACCAAGCGGTCGGAGGACCGGATCGCCGCCGTACGCAAGGCGATTCCCGACCACAGGGAAAGGCCGCGGGTCGCGTTCCTGTATCTGCGCGGGTCCGCCTCCGTGTATCTCATCGGCGGCAGGGGCTCGGGCGCGACCTCGCTCCTGGAGGCGGCCGGGGCGGTCGACGCGGGTGCCGAGTCGGGGCTGAAGCAGGACTTCACCGCCATCACCACCGAGGCGCTCGCGCAGGCCGCGCCCGACGTGATTCTCGTCATGACCAAGGGACTTGAGTCGGTCGGCGGGATCGACGGGCTGGTGAAGATCCCCGGTGTCGCCCAGACCCCGGCCGGGATGAACCGGCGGGTCGTGTCCATCGAGGACGGGGTGCTGCTCAACTACGGGCCGCGCACCGACCAGGTGCTCAAGTCGCTGGTGGACCAGTTGTACGGGGGCGGGAGCGAATGACCGTACTGGAGAAGGGAGTTGATGCCGGTCCCACATCAACTCCCCCGCGCAGGAAACGCGGTGCGGCCTGGATGCTCTCCCTCGGGCTGGTCGTGGCGCTGCTCGTGCTCGTGCCGGTGGCGGCCGGGCTGGGCGCGTATCCGATTCCGACGGGTGACGTGCTGTCGTCGGTGCAGCACCGGCTGGGGCTCGGTGGCGGCGCGTTGGACCGCGTACCGGAGTCGGTGCTGTGGAACGTGCGCTTTCCGCGGATCGTGCTCGCGCTGCTCGTCGGGGCCTCGCTGGGCTGCGCTGGAGCCCTGATGCAGGGCGTGTTCGGGAATCCGCTCGCGGAGCCCGGGGTCATCGGGGTCTCCTCGGGGGCGGCGGTGGGCGCGGTCGCGGTGATCGCGTTCGGGCTCGACTTCCTGGGGGCGTGGACGGTGTCGGCGGTGGCGTTCGTGTCGGGGCTCGCGGCCGTGCTGCTGGTCTACGCGATGTCGCGGTCCGGCGGCCGTACGGAGGTCGTGACGCTGATCCTCACCGGGATCGCGCTGAACGCGTTCGCAGGGGCGCTGATCGGGCTGTTCCTGTTCTTCGCGGACACCGCGGCCGTCAACCAGATCACCTTCTGGCAGCTCGGCTCGCTCTCGCAGGCGACCTGGCCGAAGGTCCTCGCGATCCTCCCGTGCGCGGTGCTCGGCCTGGCCGTCGCGCCGCTGCACGCCGGCCGTCTGGATCTGCTGGCGCTCGGCGAACGCCCCGCGCGACATCTGGGAGTCGACGTCGAACGGCTCCGTGTCGTCCTGGTCCTGGTCATCGCGCTGCTCACGGCGGCGGCGGTCAGCGTCTCCGGGATCATCGGCTTCGTCGGGCTGGTCGTACCGCATCTGCTGCGCATGGCGGCGGGCCCCGGGCATCGTTTCCTGATCCCGGCGAGCGCACTGCTGGGCGCGCTGGTGCTGCTGGCGGCGGACCTGACGGCCCGCACGGTCGCGGCCCCGGCGGAGCTCCCGCTCGGCGTCCTGACAGCGCTGCTCGGCAGTCCGTTCTTCTTCTGGCTGCTGCGCAGGACGCGGCGCAGGCAAGGGGGTTGGGCATGAACCACAGCCTGCTCATGAGTCTCCTCCGCCCTCGCCCCGTACCGCCGACTCCCGCCGAACCGGGCGACGTTCTCGCCGAGGCCGAGGACCTCCAGGTCCGGCTCGGGCAGCGCACCGTCCTGCACGGTGTCTCCGTGCCCGTCCGGGCCGGTGAGGTGCTCGCTCTCGTCGGGCCCAACGGGGCGGGGAAGTCAACCCTGTTGGGGGCGCTCGCGGCGGATCTTCCGGCCGTCTCCGGAGTCGTACGCATTCATGGCAGGCCCGCCACGGAGTGGTCCGCTGCCGAACTCGCCCTGCGCCGGGCGGTACTTCCCCAATCGGCCACGCTCTCCTTCCCGTTCACGGTCGAGGAGGTCGTACGGATGGGGCGGGCACCGCACGCCACCACCCCCGCCGAGGACGACCTGGCCGTGGCCGAGGCGATGGCGCGGGCGGAGGTCACCGCTTTCGCGCTACGGCCGTTCTCGGCGCTCAGTGGTGGCGAGCGGGCCCGGGTGGCGCTCGCGCGGGTGCTCGCCCAGCGTGCGCCGCTGCTGCTGCTCGACGAGCCGACGGCCGCGCTCGATCTGCGGCATCAGGAACTGGTGCTGCGGCTGTGCCGGGAAAGGGCGCACGCGGGGGACGCGGTGGTAGTGGTGCTGCACGATCTCGCGCTGGCCGCCGCCTACGCGCACCGGGTCGCGATCCTGCGCGCCGGTCGTGTCGCGGCCGACGGCCCGCCGGGGGACGTCTTCACCGAGGAGTTGCTCTCGGACGTCTACGACCAGCCGGTCGAGGTGTTCGCACATCCGCGGACGGGGGCGGCCGTCGTGGCTCCACGACGCCCCGCTTGACCTTCCCTTGACCTTTCCTTGGCATTCATTTTTCGCCGGCGAGATCAAGCCGTGTCTGTGATTTTTCTGTGGGCAGTGAATACCGGACCGGGCGGGTATGACTGAGGTAAGCCTCAGGTAAGTTAGGCCAGCCTCACCAACATTCTCCCGCTTGGAGCCTGCATGCGCGCCGTCCGACTTCCCGTCGTCACCGCTGTCGCCGCCGCGGCCGCCCTGACCGCCGTCACGGCGTGCACCGCGAAGAGCGACGCCAAGGACGGTGACGCGATCCAGGTGACCGCGGCCGACTCCAAGTGCACGACCTCGGCCACGTCGATACCGGCCGGCCAGGTCACGCTGAAGATCGAGAACACCGGCTCGAAGGCGACCGAGGTCGAGATCCTCTTCCCGGACGACCGGATCGTCTCCGAGAAGGAGAACATCGGGCCGGGCACCAAGTACACGCTGACCGCCGAGGTGAAGGCCGGCTCGTACGAGATCGCCTGCCGTCCCGGTATGAAGGGCCACGGTGTACGGCAGAAGCTCACCGTCACCGGTTCCGGCACGGTCGCCAAGCGCAACCCGACGCTCGACAAGGCCGTCGCCGACTATCGCGAGTACGCGCAGGAGCAGGCCGACGCGACGATCCCGAAGGTGGAGACGTTCGTCAACGCCATCAAGGCCGGCGACCTCACCGCCGCCAAGAACGCCTACGCGCCCTCCCGCGTCGGCTGGGAGCGCACCGAGCCGATCGCCGAGTCGTTCGGGGACATCGACCCCAAGACCGACACCCGCGCCGACGGCCTGGAAGCGGGACAGAAGTGGACCGGCTGGCACCGCCTGGAAAAGTCCCTGTGGGCGGACAAGAAGATCACGGCGACCGACAAGTCCCTCGCCGACGAGCTGCTCACCGACCTGAAGGACTGGCAGAAGCGGGTCGGCAAGGCCGAGATCACCCCGACCTCGATGGCCAACGGCGCCAAGGAACTCCTCGACGAGGTCGCCACCGGCAAGGTCACCGGCGAGGAGGACCGCTACTCGCACACCGACCTGAGCGACTTCAAGGCCAACGTCGACGGCGCGCAGAAGGCGTACGAGCTGCTGAAGCCGGTCGCGCGGAAGAACGACGCGGCGCTGACCACCGAACTGGACAAGCAGTTCACCGCGTTGAACACGCTGCTCGACACCTACCGTTCGACCTCGACCTCGGACGGCTTCGTGTCGTACGACAAGGTCACCAAGGCGCAGCAGAAGGAGCTGTCGGACGCGGTCAACGCGCTCGCGGAGCCGCTGTCCAAGCTCGCCGCCGCCGTGGTCAAGTAAGGGGCGGGACATGGCAGGTAAAGGGCAGGACATGGGTGAGAAATCCGATCCGTCGCGTCGCGCGCTGATCGGCTGGGGCGGTGCCGGGCTCGCGCTCGGGGCCGTCGCGGCCGGTGGCGCGGTGGCGATGACCGACGCGGGCGACGATGTCGACCCGGCCGCCGCCGACACCGGTGCCGCGGTCGCCTTCCACGGCGCGAACCAGGCGGGCATCGCCACGCCGGTGCAGGACCGGCTGCATTTCGCCGCGTTCGACGTGAAGACCGACGACCGCGCCGAGTTCGTGCAGTTGCTGAAGGACTGGACGGCCGCCGCCCGGCGGATGACCGGCGGGCACGCGGTCGGCGAGGGTGCCTACGGCGGGCTCGCCGAGGCGCCGCCGGACGACACCGGGGAGGCGCTGGGGCTGAAACCGTCGCGGCTGACCCTCACCATCGGCTTCGGGCCGTCGTTCTTCGACAGGTTCGACCTGAAGGACCGTCGTCCCGACGCCCTCGTCGACCTTCCTCAGTTCCCCGGCGAGAACTTCGACAAGTCCCGTACGGGCGGCGACCTCTGTGTGCAGGCCTGCGCGGACGATCCGCAGGTCGCCGTGCACGCGATCCGCAACCTGGCGCGGATCGGCTTCGGCAAGGTCGCGATCCGCTGGTCTCAACTCGGCTTCGGGAAGACGTCGTCCACGACTCCCGGTGCCCAAACCCCCCGCAATCTCATGGGGTTCAAGGACGGCACCCGCAATATCGCCGGCACCGAGACGGACCGGCTGAAAAAGTTCGTGTGGGTGGGCGAGGGCGACGGGACCAGCAACTCGGCCTGGATGACCGGGGGTTCGTATCTCGTCGCCCGGCGCATCAGGATGAACATCGAGACCTGGGACCGGACCTCGCTCCAGGAGCAGGAGGACGTCTTCGGCCGGGACAAGGGCGAGGGCGCGGCGGTCGGCAAGGCGAAGGAGCACGACCCGCCGTTCCTGAAGGCGATGAAGCCCGACGCGCATGTGCGGCTCGCGCACCCCGACTCCAACGCCGGGGTCACGATCCTGCGCCGGGGCTATTCGTTCACGGACGGCACCGACGGGCTCGGCCGGCTCGACGCGGGCCTGTTCTTCCTGGCCTACCAGCGCGACGTACGCAAGGGATTCATCCCGCTGCAGCGGAAGCTGTCGGCGTCCGACGCGCTCAACGAGTACATCCAGCACGTGGGTTCGGCGGTCTTCGCCGTCCCGCCGGGCGTCCGTGACAAGGACGACTGGTGGGGCAGCACGCTGTTCTCCAAGGAGGCGTAACGCGTGTTCTCCAACTACCTGATCGGTCTGCGCGAGGGGCTGGAGGCCAGCCTCGTCGTCTGCATCCTGATCGCCTATCTGGTCAAGACGGACCGGCGGGACGCCCTGAAGCCGATCTGGATCGGCATCGGCGTCGCGGTGCTCATCGCGATGGGCTTCGGCTGCGCGCTCGAATTCGGCTCCCAGGAGCTGACGTTCCAGGCGCAGGAGGCGCTCGGCGGTTCGCTGTCGATCGTCGCCGTCGGGCTGGTGACGTGGATGGTGTTCTGGATGCGGCGCACCGCCCGGCATCTGAAGACCGAACTGCACGGCAAGCTGGACGCGGCCCTCGCGATGGGCACGGGTGCGCTGGTCGCCACCGCGTTCCTCGCCGTCGGCCGCGAGGGCCTGGAGACCGCCCTGTTCGTGTGGGCGTCGGTGCACGCGGCGAGCGACGGCACCCCGCGTCCGCTGGTCGGCGTCGCCCTGGGCCTGGCCACGGCGGTCCTGCTGGGCTGGCTGTTCTACCGGGGCGCCCTGAAGATCAACCTCGCCAAGTTCTTCACCTGGACCGGCGCGATGCTGGTCGTCGTAGCGGCCGGTGTGCTGGCCTACGGCTTCCACGACCTCCAGGAGGCGGACTGGGTCCCGGGGTTGACGAACCTGGCGTTCGACATCAGCGGCACCATCCCGCCGGACAGTTGGTACGGCACCCTCCTGAAGGGCGTCTTCAACTTCCAGCCGGACCCGACGGTCCTGCAGATCACGGTGTGGCTGCTGTACCTGATCCCGACGCTCGCCCTGTTCTTCGCCCCGGTAGGGTTCGCCTCCGGGAAGGGGAAGGTGAAGACACCTGATGAGCAGGGATCGCGGCCCTCGAAGGCTCCGCAGGCTTGACCGGCGCGTACTGATAGCGGCCTCGGTGACCGCTTTGTCGCTGACGGCGAGCGGTTGTGTGGTGGTGCACGGCGAGCGCGAGGTGCTCCCCGCGACCACCCGCGCCGAGGCCGCCAAGGCGCTCCGGCAGTTCACTACCGCGTACAACGCGGCGGACAAGGCGTACGACAGTTCCCTGGACGCCGCTCATGTCACCGGCGCGCTCGGTGACATCGACGCGGCGCGACTGAAGGCGGGGCACACCAACTCCCCGGCCGGGAACGCGAGTTACTCCCCGCTGGAGCTGTCGGACGCGAAGTTCACCATCCCGAAGAAGGCCGGCTGGCCGCGCTGGTTCGTCGCCGACACCGCCGCCAACAAGGGCGGCGGCGCCCGCTGGATCCTGGTGTTCACCCGCGACGACCTGGCCGAGCCCTGGCAGGCGGCGTATCTGACGCTGCTGGCACCCGACGCCGTACCGAAGTTCAAGACCGACAAGGACGGCTGGGCCGAGGCCGTGCCCGCGAACTCGGCCGAACTGGCCGTCGCTCCGGGCCGGTTGAGCCAGCGCTATGCGGCGTATCTGAAGAACGGCGGGACGGACTTCGCGGACGGCACGCACACCAGCGCGTGGCGCGCGGACCGGGCGAAGAGCGCCTCCAAGCCCGGCCTGGCCACTCAGTACCTCGACGAACCGCTGACGAGCGGCGACTACGCCCCTCTCGCGCTGCGCACCGCGGACGGCGGGGCGCTGGTGTTCTTCACCACGCGCTACTTCCAGAAGGAGACCGCGGCGGCGGGCACGTCGGTGCCGGCCCAGAGCAAGGACGTACAGGCCCTGACGACGGGCGAGGTCCAGCAGTCCCTCACCCTCCAACTGGTCTCCAACGAAGTGGCGTTGGACCCGAAGCGGGGCGGCAAGGTGTCGGTGCTGGGGCGGATCGAGGGGCTTACCTCGGCGCAGGGAGGCTAGGCCGCTAGCGACCGAGGGGCCAGGACGCGTTGGTGTGGTCGGGCTGCTGGCCGGCGTACCGGGCGCAGGCGTCCGTGAGGGTTTCGAGCAGGGTCAGCGGGTCGGGCAGGGGATGCTCGGGGCCGCGTACCCAGTGCACCGACTGGTTGTCGCCGGGCAGCCGGGCGGGGGGTACGAGGACGTAGGACCCGCGGCAGTGCCAGCGCAGCCCGGGGTGCTCGTCCATCGTCTCGGGGTGGCAGTCCAGCTCGCAGGGCCACCACTCGTCCTCGTCCTCGGGGGTGCCGCGGGTGAGGGTGAAGAAGAGGAGCCGGCCGTCGTCGCTCTCGGCGACAGGGCCGATCTCGACACCGGCGGCGAGCAGCCGCTCCAGCGCCTCGCGGCCCGCTTCGAGGGGTACGTCCAGGACGTCGTTGACCATGCCGGTCGCGGTGATGAAGTTGGCCTGCGGCTGATGGCGGGCCCAGCGCTCGATCTGCGCCTGGTCGGTGGTGGACTGCGTCTGCCAGGCGAACGACACCGGGTGCCGGGCCGGGGTGGGGCAGCCCACCCGGTCGCACGAACACCGGTAGCCCGGGGCCGGGTGCGCGGCGGGCGCGAGCGGCAGTCCCGCTCCGGCGGCGGCGAGCAGCAGCGCCTCACGCCCGCTGCCGTCGGCGGCCTCCTGCGGGCGGCGTCCGCGCAGCCACGAGGAGAGTTTGCCCTGCCGACCGCTCCGGCCACCGAACGTCGCGCTCATCTATCTCCTCGCCCCGCTGTTGTCACCTTGCTGCTCTTGTCCCGCTGTTCCCGCCCGGTTGTTGTGCGGAGAACTACCCCTATGGTCCCACCATCCCGCATCCCGGGAGGCAGGACCCCATATCGTCACGATTTGTCCGGCCAGGCGTCTCCCCAGTCCGTGTCCCGGGCCGCCTTGTAGAGGTCGCCGTGACGTTTGGTGACCGTCGTACGGCGAAGCTGCTCGTCCCTCTCGCAGAGGTCGAGGAGCACCTGTCCCTTACGGATCTGCGGACGCCGTACGACCCGGGCGGCGGCCGGTGTCACGGGGAAGCGGGCGGCGGCCACATAGCTGAACTTCTCGTCCTCGTACGGCAGCGAGCCGCCTTTGACCCGGCGGTGCAGGGAGGAGCGGCTGACCCGCGCCGAGAAGTGGCACCAGTCCTCGCCGGGGACGATCGGGCAGGCCGCGCTGTGCGGGCAGGGGGCGGCGATGTGGAAGCCTGCGGCGATCAGTCGGTCGCGGGCCTCGATGACGCGGGCGTAGCCGTCGGGGGTGCCTGCCTCGACGATCACCACGGCCTGAGCGGCGCTCGCGGCGGCGTCGACGAGGGCGGTCCGGTCGGGGGCGGTGAGTTCGTTGAGGACGTAGGAGACGGTGATGAGGTCGGTGGGGTCGAGGGTGAGCGCCGATCCGATCCTCGCGCGTCGCCAACCGGCGTTCCGCAGGGCCGGGTTGGCGGTCGCCAGCTCCTTGCCGAGGGTGAGGGCGGGTTCGGCCCAGTCGAGTACCGTCACCGGGCGGTCGCCGGGCCAGGTGGCGGTCACGGCCCAGGTCGCGGAGCCGGTGCCGCCGCCGATGTCGACGTGGCCCTGCGGGGTCCACTCGGGTACGGCGTCCGCGAACGCCTCCAGCGCGAAGTGGACGGCCTCGAAGGTGGCCGGCATCCGGTATGCGGCGTAGGCGACGACGTCCGCGCGGTCCCTGAGGATCGGGGCGTCGGTCGGGGTGGCGCCCCGGTAGCTGCCGATCAGGCGTTCCACGGCTCCGGTGGCCTGCCTGGGCGGGAGGCCGTCGAGGAGCCTGGCGAGGGCGGTACGGAGGGTTTCGGCCGGGGGTACGGGGTCGTTCACCCGCCGATTCTAAGTGGGCCGGTACCTAGGTGGGCGTCCCTGGGGGCTCCGCCCCCAGACCCCCGAACCTATGCCCGCCCACCACCCGACTCGGGCATCGAAGAGTGGACGTCAAAAACCCCGTACCGCCCGCGCCAACCTCGTCCCCGCCGCCGCCCGAGGCCCACTGTCCGACCCCCGTCGCCGCGGATGCACCGTGTTCGCCAGCAGCACCAGGAACGTGTCCGTCGCCGGGTCCAGGACCAGCGACGTGCCCGTGAAACCGGTATGGCCCACCGCGCCCCGCCCCGCCAACTCCCCCATGAACCAGGCCTGGTCGACCCCGAAGCCCAGGCCGGGCGGGGTCAGCAGGAGTTCCACGTAGTCGGCGCCGAGGATGCGGGCGGGGCCGTAGGAGCCGCCTGCCAGGAGGGTGCGGGAGAAGACGGCGAGGTCGCGGGCGGTGGAGAACAGGCCCGCGTGGCCGGCCACCCCGCCGAGGACCCAGGCGTTCTCGTCGTGGACGACGCCACGGAGCATGCCCCGGTCCACCTTGGCCCACGGGCGCCGCTGGTCCTCCGTGGCCGCCGCGCCGGGGCACGGGCCGAAGTCGGTGGAGGTCATGCCCAGCGGGCGGGTGATCCCGTCGTGGATCAGGACGTCGAGGGTGCGTCCGCTGACGCGTTCCAGGACGTACTGGAGAAGGAGCAGGTTGAGGTCCGAGTAGAGGTAGGTGCCGGGCTCCTCCAGCGGGGCCTCTGTGCGCAGCATCGACAGGCGTTCGGTGTCGTCGGCACAGTCGTACAGCGGGAGTTCGGGGCGCAGGCCCGAGGTGTGGGTGAGGAGCTGGCGGACGGTGATGCCGTGCCGGGCGGCGGCGCCGAAGTCCGGCAGGTAGGCGCCGACGCGGGCGTCGATGCCGAGGGTGCCGCGCTCGATCTGCTGCATGGCGGCGACCGAGGTGAAGAGCTTGGTGAGGGAGGCCAGGTCGAAGGGGGTGTCGACGGTGGCCGGGACACGGGAGGCGGTCGGCAGTTCGACGCCGGTGTCGGCCTCGGGGTCGTAGGCGGAGTAGCGAACGGCCCAGCCCGCCGCCTCCTCCACGGCGATCACCGGGCCGCGGCCGGCGACCACGGCGGTGCCCGGCGCCCAGGGCCGGTCGCCGGTGGTGAGGTCGTGGACCTCCCGGACCAGGTGGCCGAGTTCCTCGGGGTCGAGGCCGGCCCGTTCCGGGGTGTCGATGCGCAGTCTCGGGGCGCTCAGCTCCCCACTCCCTCCACAGTCGTACGTGTGTTCCAAGAACGGTTCCAAGGACGGCACATTCCCATGAAGCAGGCCGCCGCCACCAGTGCGGCCACCAGTTGGACGACGGCCATCGGGACGGCGGTGTGCTCGCCGGCGATGCCGACGAGCGGGGAGGCTATCGCGCCGATGAGGAAGGAGGAGGTGCCGAGCAGCGCGGAGGCGGAGCCGGCGGAGTGCCGGGTGCGCATGAGGGCGAGGGTCTGGGCGTTGGGGAGGGCCACGCCCATCGCGGACATCAGGACGAAGAGGGCGGTGGCCACGGGGGCCAGGCCCACCTCGCCGAAGGCGCCCGTCGCCATCAGGAGCAGGGCCGTGGCCGCCACGACCACCACCGCCAGGCCCGCGCCCAGGACCTTGTCCATGGAGACCCTGCCGACCAGCAGCTTTCCGTTGATCTGGCCCACCACGACCAGCCCGACCGAGTTGACGCCGAACAGCAGGCTGAAGGTCTGCGGGGAGGCGCCGTAGATCTCCTGGACGACGAAGGGGGAGGCGGAGATGTAGGCGAACAGGGCGGCGAAGGCGAAGCCGCCCGTGAGCATGTAGCCGGTGAAGGGGAGGTCCGCGAGGAGGGTGCGCATGGCGCGCAGGGCCTCGGTGGTGCCGCCCGCGTGGCGGTCGGCGGGCGCGAGGGTTTCGGGGAGGCGGGTCCAGACCAGGGTGGTGAGCACGATGCCCACGCCGGTGAGGACCACGAACACGCCCCGCCAGTCGGTCACGCGGAGGATCTGGCCGCCGACGAGCGGCGCGACGATGGGGGCGGCCCCGGAGACCAGCATGAGGGTGGAGAAGAAGCGGGCCATGGCGACGCCGTCGTACAGGTCGCGTACGACGGCCCGGGCGATCACTATCCCGGCCGCGCCCGCGAGTCCCTGCACCAGCCGGAAGGCGACCAGCGACTCCACGTTCGGTGCGAGCGCGCACAGGGCGGTCGCCAGGATGTAGACGACGAGGCCGGTCAGCAGGGGGCGTCTGCGGCCCCACTTGTCGCTCATCGGGCCGACCACCAACTGCCCCAGCGCCATGCCGGCGAGGCAGGCGGTGAGCGTGAGCTGGACGGTCGCGGCGGGGGCGTGCAGGGAGTGGGTGACCTCCGGGAGCGAGGGGAGGTACATGTCCATCGACAGCGGGGGCGTCGCGGTGAGGCCGCCGAGGACGAGGACGGTGAGGAGACCGGCGCGGCGGGTCGCCTTGGACGACGGTACGACGGACCCCGGCACGCTCGGCGCCTGCGCCCCCTGCTCGGGCATGTGCCCCTCCCTCTCCGAAGTCTCCGGACTCTCCGGGTGATCCGCCACCTATGCTCTCAGCTCGTACAGGGTGCCGATGGTCTGGTGAGCGAGGGTGGGGCCGCAATGACGGAAGAGAGCGTGCGCTGGGGAATCCTGGCGACCGGTGGGATCGCGGCGGCGTTCACGGCGGCACTGGTCGATCTGCCGGACGCCGAGGTGGCCGCGGTCGCCTCGCGGTCGGAGGGGTCGGCGAAGGCGTTCGCGGAGCGGTTCGGGATCGAGCGGGCCTACGGCGGCTGGGACGCGCTGGCGCACGACGAGGACATCGATGTCGTCTACGTCGCCACCCCGCACTCGGCGCACCGCGCGGCGGCCGGTCTCTGTCTGGAGGCCGGACGGAACGTGCTCGTCGAGAAGGCCTTCACCCTGAACTCCCGCGAGGCCGTGGAGCTGGTCGCGCTGGCGGGCGAGCGCGGCGGCTTCCTGATGGAGGCCATGTGGATGTACTGCAATCCGCTGATCCGGCGTCTCAAGGCCCTCGTCGACGACGGCGCGATCGGTGAAGTCCGCACGGTCCAGGCCGACTTCGGGCTCGCGGGTCCCTTCCCGCCCGCGCACCGGCTGCGGGACCCGGCGCAGGGCGGCGGCGCGCTGCTGGACCTCGGGGTGTACCCGGTGTCGTTCGCGCACCTGCTGCTCGGTGAGCCCTCCGACATCAAGGCGTCGGCCGTGCTCTCCCCCGAGGGCGCCGATCTCCAGACCGCGGCCCTGTTCTCCTGGGAGAGCGGCGCGCTGGCCGCGCTGCACTGCTCGATCTCCGGCGGTACCGGGACGTCGGCGTCGGTGACCGGTGCGCTGGGCCGGATCGACATCCCGGACGGCTTCTTCCACCCCGAGCGGTTCGTGCTGCACCGGGACGGCCGCGACCCCGAGGAGTTCGTCCTCGACCCGGCCGACGGACCGCGCAACACGCTGCGGCACGAGGCGGCCGAGGTGATGCGGGCGCTGCGGGCCGGTGAGCGGGAGTCGCCGCTGGTGCCGCTGGACGGCACCCTCGCGGTGATGCGGACGCTGGACGCGGTGCGGGAGCGGATCGGGGTGCGGTATCCGCACGAGGGCTGACTCGTAGGCTGCGGCCCATGAACACAGAGGAATCGAAGATCGCCGTGGTGACCGGCGCGGGCTCCGGCATCGGCCGCGCGGTCGCCGTGGAACTGCTGCGCGGGGGCTGGTCGGTGGCGCTGGCCGGCCGCCGCACCGGGACGCTGGAGGAGACGGCCGCGCTGGTGCCCGGGGGCGCCTCACTCGTCGTAGGGACGGATGTGGCGCGGCCCGAGGACGTGGCCGCGTTGTTCGCGGCGACGGTGGAGCGGTTCGACCGGGTGGACTTCCTGTTCAACAACGCCGGGACCTTCGGGCCCGGTGGGGTGCCGGTCGAGGAGTTGCCGTACGACGCGTGGCGGCATGTGGTGGACACCAACCTCAACGGGGCGTTCCTGTGCGCGCAGGCGGCGTACCGGCAGATGAAGGAGCAGGAGCCGCAGGGCGGGCGGATCATCAACAACGGGTCGATCTCCGCGCACACGCCCCGGCCGCACTCGGTGGCCTACACGGCGACCAAGCACGCGCTGACCGGGCTCACCAAGTCGCTGTCCCTGGACGGGCGGCCGTACTCGATCGCGGTCGGGCAGATCGACATCGGGAACGCGGCGACGGACATGACCCGGCGGATGGAGACCGGGGCGTTGCAGGCCAACGGGGTGGTAGCCCCGGAACCGGTGATGGATGTCGCGGATGTGGCGCGCACGGTCCGGCACATGGCGGAGCTGCCGCTCGCGGCAAACGTGCAGTTCGCGACGGTGCTGGCGACCGCGATGCCGTACGTGGGCCGTGGCTAAGTCGATTTGCACAAGCGGAATTTGACCGTCCACACCATTGCGCCTGCTTGCTGACTTATGCTCAACTCTTCTCCACCAAAGCTTCACAGTTGGAGCACGAAGCTTCCGCAGACCATTCCCGAGGGGGGAGGCGGCAGCCGTTCCACTGCCCGGGTGGGGGTGGACCTCGCGTGGGACCGCGGGGTTTCGCACCGGGCGGTGGAACGGCTGTCGCACAGCTCAACTCCCCTGCTTCTCCTCGCCCTCGGCCGCGCTCGCCGCCGCGGCCCGCCGCCTGCGCAGCGCGAACGCGCCGCCCGCGAGCACCGCGACCGTCCCCGCCGCTCCTTCCAGCAGCCGCCAGGGCGAGGGCCCGCCCGACGACGAGGCCGCCGCGCCGGTGGCTCCCGGCGCCCCCTTGGCGCCCGTCCCGGACGGCGTCGGGCTCGCGCTCGCCCCGCCCTCGCTCAGCGGATCGACCAGCGTGCCCACGGCCGGCGCCGAACTCCCCTTGCCGAAGCCCCAGTCGAGCAGCGCGGCGGTCTCCTTGTAGACCTCGTTGCCGCCATTGGCCGGGTGCATCACGGTGACCAGGAGGGTGCGGCCGTCGCGGGTGGCGGCGCCGGTGAAGGTGTTGCCGGCGTGGCTGGTGTAGCCGTTCTTCACGCCGATCATGCCCCGGTACGTGCCCAGTCCGTACGCCCCGGTGAGCAGGCGGTCGGTGTTCTGGATCTGGAAGGTCTTCTTGCCGCCGGCCGGGAAGTTCGCGGTGCGGGTGGAGCAGTAGGCGCTGAAGTCCTCGTCGTGCAGCCCGTGCCGCGCGAACAGGGTGAGGTCGTACGCCGACGAGACCTGCCCCGGGTGGTCGAAGCCGTCCGGGCTCACCACATGGGTGTCCAGGGCCTGGAGGTCCTTCGCCTTGGCCTGCATCTCGGCGACCGTCTTCGCGATCCCGCCGTTCATGTGGGCCAGCACATGCACGGCGTCGTTGCCGGAGCGCAGGAAGACGCCCTGCCACAACTGGTGGACGGTGTACAGGATTCCGGGCTTGACGCCGACGAGGCTGGAGCCCGAGGGGACGTCGGCCAGGTCGGCGTCGGTCGCCCGGTACGTCCGGGTCGGCTCGAACTTCCCCAGCACGGTGTCGGCGAACAGCATCTTCAGCGTGGACGCGGGCGCGAGGCGCTGATGCGCGCGGTACGAGGCGAGCACCTCGCCCGTCCGGTGGTCGGCGACGAGCCAGGAACGGGCGGTGAGCTTCTTGGGCAGACCGGCGGCGCTGCCCACCTGGATCCCGTCGCGGGCCAGACGCTCACCGCCTATCGCCGTCGCCGCGGACGCGGGAGAGGCCGCCGCAACGGGCAGGACTGCGGCGGTCAGGCCGAGAGCGGCACGCCGGGTGAGCCGAGAGGAATCGCGCATCCCGGGACCGTACAAAATCGGGCCGGGACGGTGCACGGCGGGGTCGGTCACCGGCTGCCGAAAAGGTGACCGAGAACCCATTTCAGCAGGCTATTGAACAGGGGTTTCCTGGCAGGAAGCCCTCCACAGCTTAGGAATGAGCTGTCTGACGAAATTCTGATTTCGGACGTTTTTTTCTCAGCTCCGGCACATCCTTTACTCAGGTCGACTCAAAGGTTCCTCCATAGCTTGTGGCCGCGCCCACAGCGGGCGCCAAGAACCTTTGGGGAATGGGATGTTTGGCATCTATCTCAAGCGCGAGCTGGGCCGGCGCAAGAAGGCGGCCCTGGTCATCGCGATGGGTCTGGCGCTCGGTATCGCGCTGGTCATCACCGTCAACTCGGTGTCGGCCGGCATGAATCAGGCTCAGGACAAGGTCCTCAAGTCTCTGTACGGTCTCGGCACCGACATGACCGTGACCAAGGCGCAGTCGGCCCCCAAGGCCGGCAGCTCGCAGGGTCCCAGCTTCAAGTTCGGCGCCACATCGAGCAGCAGCAGCTCGCAGAGCTCGGACCGGGTGAACACGCAGGGCGGTCAGGCCCTCGCGTCCTCCCTGGTCACCAAGGTCGCCGCGCAGAAGGGCGTGTCCAGCGCGGTCGGCGCGCTCACGCTGAACGTCACCAAGGTCGACGGCTCCTTCACGCAGGGCAAGGCGAAGTCCTCCACCACCTCCGGTTCCACCGGTTCCGGGCAGCAGGGCGGTCCCGGCGGCGGCTCCACCGGCTCCACCGGCGCGCCCCAGGTGCAGGGCGGCGGCGCCAACTTCAACGTGAACTCGTACTCGGTCGCGGGCATCGACGTCACCAACCAGGCGCTCGGCCCGCTGTCCACGTCGAAGATCACCACGGGCAAGACGTTCACGACCGCGCAGACCAACGCGAAGGTCGCGGTCGTCAGCAAGTCGTACGCCAAGTCGAAGAAGTACAAGGTCGGTTCGACCTTCTCGATCTCCGGCACCAAGTTCACGGTCATCGGCATCGCGACGCCCAACAGCAGCGAGTCCACGATCGACGTGTACCTGCCGCTGAAGCAGGCGCAGACGCTGGGCGACTCGAAGAACAAGGTCACCACGATCTACGTCAAGGCGACCGACTCCAAGCAGATCTCGACGGTCAAGTCGACGATCCAGAAGAACATCTCGGGTACGACGGTCACCACCTCCGCCGACCTCGCGTCCACCGTCTCCGGCTCGCTGTCCACCGCCTCCAACCTGGCGACCAGCGTCGGCAAGTGGCTGTCCATCGCGGTCCTGATCGCCGCGTTCCTGGTCGCCGCGCTGCTCACCTCGTCCGCCGTGTCGCGCCGGGTGCGTGAGTTCGGCACGCTGAAGGCGCTCGGCTGGCCGAGCCGCAAGGTGACCCGGCAGGTCGTCGGCGAGTCCATGGTCAACGGTCTGATCGGCGGCGCCCTCGGTATCGCCCTCGGCCTCGCGGCGGCCTACGCGGTCACCGCGATCAGCCCCAAGCTGACCGCGCAGCTCGGCTCCACCGGCGGCGGTGGCGGCATGGGCGGCGGCCCCGGCGGCCAGGGCGGACCCGGCCAGCAGGCCACGTCGAACACCCTGCAGATCGCGCTGAACGCCCCGGTCTCGCTGACCACCATCGCCCTCGCGGTGGGCCTGGCCGTCACCGGCGGTCTGATCGCCGGCGCGATGGGCGGCTGGCGCGCCTCCCGGATGCGCCCGGCGGACGCCCTGCGCAGCGTCTCCTAGTCGCTGCCCCCTGATCCGGGGCGCCGCCTCCACTCCCCCCGGGCGGCGGCGCCCCGTCCCTCTTCTTCACAGACGTATCCGACGGAGATCCCATGTACAAGCTCACCGGCGTCACCAAGCGCTACACGCGGGGCAAGGAGACGGTCGAGGCGCTGCGCGGCGTCGACCTCACGATCGAGGACGGCGACCAGCTCGTCATCCAGGGCCCCACCGGCGGCGGCAAGTCGACGCTGCTGCAGATGATCGGCGGCCTGGACCGTCCCTCCGAGGGCAGTGTCGAGCTGGACGGCGTCAACCTCGCCACCATCAGCGAGGCCAAGCTGACCCGGCTGCGGGCCGAGAAGATCGGCATCATCTTCCAGTCCTTCAACCTCATCCCGACGCTCACCGCGCAGGAGAACGTCGAGACGGCCCTGGTCCCGCTCGGCGTCAAGCCGGCCGAACGCCGCGAGCGGGCCGCCGAGGCCCTCACCTCGGTCGGCCTCGGCGACCGCCTCCGCCACGCACCCTCCGAACTCTCCGGCGGCCAGCAGCAGCGCGTCGCGATCGCCCGCGCGCTGGTCAAGAAGCCGAAGGTCCTCCTCGCCGACGAGCCCACCGGCAACCTCGACGAGGGCACCCGCGACGACATCATGGGCCTCCTCGAAGGCCTCTGGCACGAGTACGGCCTGACCTTCATCATGGTCACCCACGACTCGTCGATCGCCCGTCGCGCCCCGCGCCTGGCCACCATCAAGGCCGGCCAGATCACCCTCACCGAACAGAGCAGGGGCGGCCAGTTCGCACAGCAGGGCAACCAGGGGTACTGAGCCCGTACCTGGATTCCAGGGGGGCCGCCCGCCACCCAGCAACCGGTCGATTCGGCCGGCTGCCGGGTGGTGGGCGGCCCTTCGGGGTTGCGGGCGGGGTCTTCTACGGCCACGGGCAGCCGCCCCTTCCCCCCTCCCCCACCCCCCCTTACCTCCCAAGCACCCGCTCCACCTCCGCCAACTGCCCAGCGGTAAGCGGCCCCTTCTCGATCGCTCCCGCGTTCTGTTCCGCCTGGGTGACCGAGCGGAAGCCCGGGATCGGGATGGTGCGGGGACTGCGGGCCCACAGCCAGGCGAGGGCGCCCTGGGCGGGGGTGCGGCCGCCTGAAGTGAGGATCTCGCGCAGGGCGTCCACTCGGGCGGCCCACTCCTCGTCGGCGCCGGCGTTCTGTTTGAAGCCCTGCATCCAGGTGGGCGGTGTGTTGCGGATGTCGCCGGGCTCCAACACCCGTCCCGCGGCCTGCTTTCCGGTGAGGAGGCCCATCGCGAGGGGGCTGCGGTTGATGCTGGCCAGCCCCAACTCCTCGCACACGGCGAACATCTCGGGCGCGTCCTGCAACACGTTCGCCGCGTGCTGCACGGCCGCGCAGTGCTCCCCCTCGGCGAACACGGCGGCGCGGGCGGGGTCGTCCGTGCTCCAGGCGTAGGCCCGGATCAGCCCCTCCCGTACGAACTCCTCGCACTGGTCGCGAAGTTGGGCGGCACGCGACACGTCCGCGTCGGACAGGTGGAGTTGGTACAGGTCGATGTGGTCGGTGCCGAGACGCTGAAGCGACGCGGTCAGGGCGCGGCGGGCGTACTCCGGGGAGTCGTCCGCGCCGGTGAGGGTGCGGGTGTCCTCGTCGAAGACGTTGCCCCACTTGGTGGCGACGACGACATCGTCCCGGCGCTTGCCGAGCGCGCGGCCGAGGACGCGTTCGCTGTGCCCCGCGCCGTAGGTGTCGGCGGTGTCGAAGAAGGTCACCCCCAGGTCCAGGGCGCGCCGGACGGCCCGTACGGACTCCTCGTCGTCGACCTTGCCCCAGCCCAACGGCTGCCCGTCCGCGTCCTGCCACTCACCGCCGATCGCCCAGCAGCCGAAGCCGAGAGCGCTCACGTCGATTCCGGTACGGCCGAGGGTCCTGTGTGTCTGCGTCTCCATGCCTGTGCACGCTAGGAGTTGGAGTGCGCTTCAGGTCAAGGTCCGGAACAGAACTTCTCCGCCCGCGCCGAATCGAACCTCTACGCCTGCCCCGTCTCGAAGCGCGCGATCCTGCCGTCCTCGCCCACCGTGAAACTCCACCGCGTCCGCATCTCGCCCCACGCATCGTTGGAGTAGCGGGCGACCAGGGCCCGCCCGCCGTTCGACTCCCGGTCGACCTCCATGTGGCCGTGCGAGGAGAAGATCTCCCGGTCGATCCACTCGGCGAGGTCACGGTCCAAGCCGTCGTCCGCCATCGTCGCGCCGGGCGCGAGGAGCGCCAGGAAGGCGTCGCGGTCATGGGCGTTGACGGCGCCGACGAAGGCCCGGACGGCCGGATCGCTGAGTTTGGACGTCTGAATCGTCATGCCGGTCAGACTCACACCGTTCCCGGGCCCCCGCCACCCGAACGGCGGCCCGAACGGGCCGGGTGGGTGTCGACGGTGCGACGGTGGGGACTCGGAGGGGAACCTGTTCCTGCTGAGCGTTCCGGGAGTCACCGTGAGCTGTTACGACCGAAGTGATCTGGGCCTGCTGCTGCTCCGGCTGGGTACCGGCGGTGTGCTGGCCGCGCACGGCGCGCAGAAGCTGTTCGGCTGGTTCGGCGGCGGCGGGATCGAGGGCACCGGGGAGGCCATGGAGGCGATGGGCTACTCCCCCGGCAGGCAGAGCGCCGTGATGGCGGGTCTCGCGGAGGCGGGCGGCGGCACGCTCCTCGCGCTCGGTCTGGCGACTCCCGCGGCGGGTGCCGCGGCGGCCGGGGCGATGGTCGGCGCGACCGCCGTACAGGCGCCCAACGGCTTCTTCGTGCAGGGCGGCGGCTACGAGTACACGGCCTCCCTGGCCCTGACCGCGGCCGGCCTCGCGATCACCGGCCCGGGCCGCCTCTCCCTCGACCAGGCGCTCGGCCACGCGGTGAACCGGGGCTGGATGGTCCCGCTGGCGCTCGCGGCGACCGGGGCGGCGACGGCCGTGGTGGTCGGCCTGCGGAACAGGAGGGTGCGGGAGACGTCCAAGGACGGGTGGGAGGACGGGCAGGAGACCCTGTTCGACGAGCAAGGCGCGTGAGGAGGACGGACGCGCGGGGCGGTGATGGCAGGCTGGGTCCATGAGTGATCGGAACGACCGGCCCGCCGACCTCTGGGCCGGCATCGACAGCCTCTGGACCTGGCTGGAGACGACCCAGCCCCTCGACGGCCGGGAGGGCCTGCTCCTGCGCATGCTGAAGCTGTCCGAGGAGGTCGGCGAGGTCGCGGAGGCGGTGATCGGGGCGACCGGCCAGAATCCGCGCAAGGGCGTCACGCACACCTGGGACGACGTGCAGGGCGAACTGTGCGATGTCGTGATCACCGCGCTGGTGGCGCTGCGCACGCTGACCCCGGACACGCGGGAGGTCTTCACCGGCCATCTGGCGAGGGTCATGGAACGCTCCCTCGGGCCGTCCGCCGTTGTTCACTCCCAGGACCTGCCCGCGCCCCGCGATGTTGGTGAGATCCACTGAGCCTTCTCGTCGACACCGAGCCGACGAAGGGGTCCCCGTGCAGGACTACGTTTCCTCCAACGGAACTTTCTCCAACGGAGTTCTCTCCAACGGACGCAGGACGGTCGCCGTGGCGGGCACCTGCCTCGCCCTCGCCGCCCTGGGCCTGAACAGCCAGGCACACGCGGCGAGTTACGGCACACCGACCATCTCCCTCTCGGCCACGTACCTTTCGGGCGCGGTGGGCGGAGTCGGCGATCCGACGGTCCAGGTGACGGTCGCTCAAAGCGGCGCGGACGCGAGCGCGTTGACCGTCGCGGCGAGCAAGAGCAGCAAGACGTCCGTGGCACCGACGAGCGCGGTGACCGTCACCGGCACGGCCGGCACCCGCCAACTCGCCGTCACCGCGGCCGCGCAGGGCTACACCGACCTCACGGTGAAGGTCACGGGCCTGGGCGGCAAGACGGCCACCAAGACCCTCCACTACGCCGCCTCGGCGGCCGTCCAACAGCCCGCCGACACCCGCTACTTCACCGGATCGAGCGACGCCTCCGCCGCCGTCGACGTGGGCGGAGGCTATGTCGTCGTAGCGGATGACGAGTCCAACGTCCTTCGCCTGTACGACCGTTCGGCATCCGGCGCGCCGGTGAGGACCTGGGACTTCAGCGACGACATCGGCGTCGACAAGGAGATCGACATCGAGGGCGCGGCCCGTGTCGGCGACACGATCTACTGGACCGGTTCGCTCGGCAACAACAAGGACGGCGAGTACAAGGCGGCCCGCAACACGGTCTTCACCACCAAGGTGACCGGCACGGGCGCCGACACGACGCTGTCCTACGGCAGTTCGTACGGCAAGCTGCGCGACGACCTGGTGGCCTGGGACAAGGCGAACGGGAACAAGTACGGCTTCGCGGCCGGCACCGCGGACGGCGAGATCCCCAAGGAGATCGACGGGTTCAACGTGGAGGGGCTGGAGTTCGCGCCGGGTTCGACGACCACGGCGTACCTCGGTTTCCGGGCGCCGCTCGCCCCCGCGGTGGCGGGCGGCAAGGCGCTCCTCGTCCCGGTCACCAACATCGACAAGGTGGTCGCGAACGGCACCGCCGCGGCCTTCGGCACGCCGATCGAGCTGGACCTCGGCGGCCTCTCGGTGCGCGACATCCGCAAGAACGCGGCGAACCAGTATCTGATCGTCGCCGGTTCCTGGGCCGCCGACGACAACTCCGACCCGTACGCCCTCTACTCCTGGACCGGGAACGCCGCCGACCAGCCGGTCAAGCTGCGCGATCTGCCGACCACGGACCCGGGCGCCTGGGAGGCGGTCGTGGACGTGCCGGACCTGACGGTCGCGGGCGCCCGCGCCCAGCTGATCACCGACGACGGCGCGGCCGACCTGTACGGCGACGGCACCGAGGCGAAGGACCTCTCGTACCCGGAGTGGCAGAAGTCGCGGTCGACCTGGTTCACGGTCACCGGCTGACGGCGGCGCGCGCCCGGCCGGGCGAGGGGCCGGGCGCGCACCACCTGGCACCCTGGTAGCGACAACATCGTCGAGGACGAAAGCCGAGTCATGACCACCGAGAAGCTCACCGTAAGCGTCCTGGGCACCGGAATCATGGGGGCCGCGATGGCCCGCAACCTCGCCCGCGCCGGACACACCGTCCACGCCTGGAACCGCACCCGCGCCAAGGCCGAACCCCTCACCGCCGACGGCGCGCACGTCACCGACACCGCGGCGGAGGCCGTCCGCGACGCGGACGTGATCCTCACGATGCTCTACGACGGCGACACCGTGCTGGACGTGATGCGCGAGGCCGCCCCCGTCCTGCGCCCCGGCGCCGCGTGGATCCAGTCGACGACCTCGGGCCTCGAATCGGTGGCCGAACTGGCCGCGTTCGCCCAGCGCCACGAGCTCGTCTTCTACGACGCCCCCGTGCTCGGCACCCGCCAGCCCGCGGAGGCCGGCCAACTGACCGTCCTGGCAGCGGGCCCGTCGACCGGCCGCGACACGGTGACCCCGGTCTTCGACGCGGTCGGCGCCCGCACGATGTGGGTGGGCGAGGACGGCGCGGCGGCCACCGCGACCCGTCTGAAGCTGGTGGCCAACAGCTGGGTCCTGGCGGTGACGAACGCGGCGGGCGAAGCCCTGGCCCTGGCCAAGGGCCTGGACGTCGACCCCCAGAACTTCCTCGACCTCATCGCCGGCGGCCCCCTCGACATGGGCTACCTCCAGGCCAAGTCGGCCGCCATCCTCGAAGACCGGCTGACTCCGGCGAGTTTCGCGGTCTCCACCGCCGTGAAGGACGCCCGCCTGATCGTCCAGGCCGGCGCGGCCAACGGAGTCCGCCTCGACGTGGCGGCGGCAGGCGCGGAACGCTTCGCGCGGGCGGCGGCACAGGGGCACGGGGACGAGGACATGGCGGCGGCGTACTTCGCGAGCTTCGAGCCGGGGACGGAGGGGAGGCCGACCGGCTGACCAGTCCAACGTGCGGGTGAGGGGCGGGGGTTGGCGGTCCCGGTCCCGATCCCGTCACAGTAAAGACACAGCAAACGCACAGGAGAAACCGCGCATACGGCCTGCTCTGTCTCCCCCGTCGAAATGCCGGCACGTCCGGTCGCACGAACGGAACTCGGGGGACGTCATGCAGAAGAGCAGCATCCGTAGGGGCGCGGCGGCGGTGGTCGCGTTGTCGGCGGCGGTGTTGGTGGTGACGGGGTGTCAGCCGGGCGATACAGACACAGACACCGGCGCCGGCTCCAGCACCGGGTCTCCCGTTTCCTCGCAGCCCACCGGTACGGCCGTGAAGACCTGTGCCGCGGGCTCCCTGAAGGCGCGTGCCTACCAGGCCGCCGATCGTCCGCAGGGGACCGGGACCGGGGCGGCGGTCGTGCAGTTCACGAACGCCGGCGGCAAGGCGTGTGTTCTGCGGGGGCACCCCACCGTCGCCGGCGCGGCGAACGGTTCCCCGGAGTTGAACGTGCCCCTGGAGGTCACCCCCATCGGCTCCGCCTCCCCCGTGCGGCTCGCCCCCGGCGGCCGGGCGTGGCTGAAGCTGACCTTCGTGCAGGTGCAGGGCGAGGGGGACGGGTACTGCGAGTCCGGTTCGGCGCCGGTTCTCTATCCGACCATGGTGATCGGGCTGCCCGGCGCCGGGGCGCACCAAGTCGCACTGGACGACGGGGAGTTCGCGGAGTGCGACGGCACGCTGACCGCGACGGCGGTGACGGCGACGAAGCCTTCCTGATCGTAGAGCCGTAGGGCTATACCGGTTGGCGGTCGCCGGAGGCCTCCGCCGCCAGGCCCCTCATGACGTGTTCGAGCAGCGCGAGCAGCACCGTCTTCACCGACTCCTTGTCGCGGGCGTCGCACAGCACGAGCGGTATGTCGGGGGCGAGGTCGAGGGCGATACGGATCTCCTCGGGGTCCTCCTCGCAGATGCCGTTGAAGCAGTTGACGCCCACGGCGAAGGGGATGCCGCGGTGCTCGAAGAAGTCGACGGAGGGGAAGCAGTTCTCCAGTCGGCGGGTGTCGGCGAGGACGACCGCGCCGAGCGCGCCGCGGGACAGGTCGTCCCACATGAACCAGAACCGGTCCTGCCCCGGCGCACCGAAGAGGTAGACCACGAGGGCCGAACTCAGCGTGATCCGGCCGAAGTCCATGGCGACCGTCGTCGTGGTCTTCCGCTCCACGCCGGCGAGGTTGTCGATGCCGACGCTGGCCTCGGTGATGAGTTCCTCGGTACGCAGCGGGGTCGTCTCGCTGATCGCGCCGACGAGGGTGGTCTTGCCGACGCCGAAGCCGCCCGCGACCAGGATCTTGGCGGTCGCGGCGTTGGGCGCCACCGTGGTGGCGCGGCGTTCAGATTCTGCGTATGCCATCGATCACTGCCTGGAGGAAACGGGCGTCGGGGGTACCGGCCGCGGCGGGCGGGGAGACGGAGACGAGGTCGTTGTCCAGGAGGTCATCGAGCAACACCCGTATGACCGCGACGGGTTGGTCCAGCCGGGCGGCGACCTCGACGAGTGCCGTGGGCGTACGGCAGAGCGCGAGCAGCCGGTTCTGTTCGGGCTGGAGGCGCTGGTCGCGGGTCGGTGGCCGGACGGTGCTGATCAGGGTGATCAGTTCGATGCCGGTGTGGGCGGTCGGGGTGCGGCCGCCGGTCACCGTGTACGGGCGGACGAGCAGCGCGGGGTCTTCGTCCGCCCAGGGATCTTCCTCGGACCAATGTCTCATTCATGCTCACCCGCGAAGGGCGCGCCGCTGTACTCGGGCTCGGGGAACCGGGGGGCCGCACTGAGGAACTGGCCCACCTGCCGTACCACCATGGTCATTTCGTAGCCGACGTTGCCGACGTCGACCTGCGAGGTGGCGAGCACGGCGAGGCGGGCGCCGCCGCCGGCGGTGGTGACGAAGAGGAAGAGGTCGTCCATCTCGATGACGGTCTGCTGTACGCGTCCGCCGCCGAAGTGCCTACTGGTGCCCAGGGCGAGCGAGTGAACACCCGAGGAAATGGCGGCGAGTTGCTCGGCGTCGTCCTGGGCGAGGCGTTCGGAGGAGCCGACGAGCAGACCGTCCTCCGAGAGCACGATGGCGTGCAGGGTCTCGGGGATCCGCTCGATCAGGTTGTCCAGCAGCCAGGCCAGTCCGCCGTGCGTGGTGTTGGGCGCGGTCATGGGGTGTTCCTTGTCGGACGGGGACGGGTGGGCAACTGGCGCCGTTCGGGCGCGGGGGTTTCTTCTCGTGGCGAGGTCGGCCAGGCAGGCATGGGGACTTCTTCCTGGGCGCGGGCCCGCCGGGTACCGTCCCGCAGCGCGGCCAGCATCGACCGCGCCTGCTCCGGCCGCCGCTCGGACGCGCCGTACTCGCCGCCGTCCTCAACGGCCCGCTCCCGCAACTGCGGCGCGAGATGAGCCTGCCGAACCCGCCGCGGCAACCGCCCGGAACCACCGACCCGGGCCCCGCCGGATGCCCCACCCGGCCGGGACTCCCCCGAAGAGCCCCCCGAGCGGGTCTCCCCGGAGGCTCCGCCCCCACGAAACCCCGAAAACGGCACGGCCCCACGGGGGCCTGCGGAAGCTCCGGCGGCACGGGAGTCCACCGAGGACCCGGCCGCACGGGGGCCTGCGGAGTAACCGACTTCACCGGGCCCCGCAGAGGCACCAACCCCAGCGGGGCCACTCTCGCGTGGATCAACCGCGAATCCGTCCGCACGGGGTACGCCAGTTGGAGGCCCGCCGTCGCGGGAGCCCCCGTAGGACCCGGCCTCGCGGGAACCCGCGGAAGCGCCGGCGACACGGGAGTCCCCGAAAGCCCCACGTTCACGGGAGTCCCCAACCGGTCCGGCCTGGTAAGAACCCCCAGAAACTCCGAGGACACTGGAGTCCGCCGAAGGCCCGGCCGCACGAGGGCCAGTTGAGGCCCCACCGTCGTGGGAGTCCCCGAAGGACACGGCCTCACGGAAACCCGCAGAACCTCCGGCAGCACGGAAGTCCGCCGAAGCCCCAGCCGCACGGGGACCTGATACGGACCCAGCCTCGCGGGGCTCACCGAAAGACCCGGCCCCGCGAGGACCCGCAGAACCTCCGGCAGCACGAGAGTCCACCGAGGACCCGGCAGCAGGGGGACTTACGGAAGCGCCCGCATCACGGGAACCCCCGAAAGACCCGGCCTCCCGGTAACCCGCCTGCACTCCCGCCGTACCGAGGCCTCCGGACGCCCCCGCCGCACGGGAGTCCGCGACCGGTCCGGGCTCGTGGAGCTGTGTGGTGTCGGAGGGGGTCGGTGGGGCGGTGCGGATGCGCATCGGCATGCCGGTGGATGTCATGCCGGTGCGGATGGTCGGGGTCGGGCCCGTGTCCGGGCCGGTGACCGATGCCAGGTGGCGTTCGGCTCGGGTGTCGAACGGGGGTGGGGTGGTGTCGGCGGCCGATTCGGTGAGGGTATGGGGGATGACGACTACGGCCAGCGAGCCGCCGTAGGACGAGGCTTGGAGGCTGGCTGTGATGCCGTGGCGGTGGGCGAGGTGGCCGACGGTGAAGAGACCGAGGCGGGGGTCCTCGCCGAGGGTGGTGAAGCTGAAGTCCTTGGGGTGGTGCAGGAGTTCGTTCGCCGCCGCGTACTCGTCGGGTGAGAGGCCCAGGCCCCGGTCCTCCACCTCGACGGCGTAGCCCTGCGCCACCGGCAGTGCCCGTACGCGTACTTCGGTGTGCGGCGGGGAGAACGTGACGCCGTTCTCGATGAGTTCGGCCATGAGGTGGATCGTGTCGCCGACCGCCGGTCCCAACACCGCTATGGACGGCAGGGGTTCTACGACGACCCGGGTGTAGCCCTCGATCTCCGAGACCGCGCTGCGCAGCAGGTCCGCGAGCGGTACCGCGTGCTTCCAGCGGCGCCGGGGCGCCGCGCCGGACAGCACGGTCAGGCTCTCCGCGTTGCGTCGCATCCGGGTGGCGAGGTGGTCCACCCGGTAGAGCTCGGCGAGGAGTTGGGGGTCCTGCTCCTTGCGTTCCATGGAGTCGATCACCGTGAGCTGACGGTGCACCAGGAGCTGGATCCGGCGCGACATGTTGTGGAACACCAGCCGCGCCCCCTCGCGCAGCGAGGCCTGTTCCAGCGCGACGCTCACGGCGGTCCGCTGGGCGCTGTTGAACGCGTCCGCGACCTTGCCCAACTCGTCGGTGCCGTAGTCGAGTTCGGGCAGGTCGTCGAGTTCGGCGCGTTTGCCCTGGGTGCGCAGCCGGGTGATCAGCTCGGGCAGCCGTTCCTCGGCCAGTTCGAGCGTCTGCGCGCGCAGTCCGAACATCCGGCCGATGAGGGACCGGGTGATGCGCCAGGACAGCAGGGCCACGGCGAGCACGGCCACCAGCGCGAGGGCGCTGCCGAGCAGTGCCTTGACGAGCACCTGGTGGGTCCGGCTGTCGGAGTCCGCGGTGACCTTGCCCAGGAACTGACCCTCCACGGCCTGCACCGCGCCCGACACCCGCCCCGGGGCGGCGGCCCGGGAGGCCGCGACGGCGGGCACGCCGATGGTGCCGTCGTGCGCGGCGGAGGCATTGGCGACGGTCTTCTCGAAGGCCGTCATGGCGGCCCAGTCCGAGCCGCCCGTGACCTTGCCGAGCTCCGCGCCCAGGTCCGTGGGCAGGTAGGGCGCCACCTCGTTGGACAGCACCGAGACCCGGACCGCCTGGGCGGCCGCCAGCGCCGACCGCTCCTGGACGCTCAGCGTCCGGGACGCGGCGACTCCGTCGAGGATCGCCTCCTCCTGGGAGAGCGCCTCCGCCCCGCGCAGGAACGCCAGGGCATGGCCGGCGTCGGCCGCGGTGGCCGCGTCGCCGTTGTCGGCGCTCAGCGTCCCGAAGAGGTTCAGCGCCGACGACACGGCGTCGGAGTAGGCGGCGTAGGCCTGCTGCCGACTGCTCTTCCCGTCGTCGACGGCGGTCCGTTCGGCGGTCAGCGCGGTGATCCGCTTCCGTACGGTGGCCAACTGCGCCCGGTACTGCGCCGATCCGTCACTGCCGGACGCGGAGTCCGCCGCGCGGAATCCGGCGAGTACGGCGTCGGTCCTGCGCCGCTGCGCCGCCAGGGCGGCGGGGCTTCCGTGCGAGGCCAGCATGCCGACCGTGAGCCGCCGTTCCTTCTGGAACTCGCCGAGCGCCGGCAGCAGGGCGTACGTGGTCTTCGCCGACTGCCCTTCCTTGTTGGCGTTGTGCCACTGGTCGAACAGCGCGAACGAGCCACTGACCCACAGCAGGACCATCGCCGCCGCCGGCACCACCGCGAGCGTGATGAGCGAGGCGCGGATACTGCGTCCCCGACCGGCGCCGTTTCCCGTCTGCACGGACGTACCCCGATGTCTGCTCACCTCGCCCACCGGCATCCGGCGGCACGGTGGAGAAGAGGAGCTGCGGTGAGAAACTGCGACACCGGCGATTTCCTTTCCGGGGTGACGCGCGACGCGTCGGAACGGGCCGACAGACACGTCAACACGCCTGCACACACTGGGGAGTTGACGGCGCAGCACGCCAGGAACGCCAAGGACACCCTGCGGATTCACGACGGGCGCCCGAGCCCCCCGCGCAGTTGGTTAGGTATGAAACCGAGCCATCCGACCCGGGTCAAGGGACGCCGCGAACGCGACAGACACACAGGTTTAGGCCACTCAGTACACTATGCGCGTAGACAATTCGATGCCCTCCGCACCGAACTCCCCACCCACGAAGACGTTTTGGCTGACTACCCACGGTGAGGTGCGGGGCAGAGGGTGGTTCGGGTGACGCCTGAGGCACCGCGAGGGTGTCGGGGGCGAGGTGCCCAACCCGGCAGCAGATGTGACCGAGTTCACAGCATGAACACGGTCCATGCACACCAATTCCATCGACTTCCGGGGTCGTTGGGCGGCGCCGGACGACGGCTACGGGCAGCGCCCCGCCCTCACGCCCGCCCCGGTGCCTCCAACAGGGCCAGGCTCTGCCCTCCGAGCCAGGTCATGCCGTAGGTTTCCGCCCCGCGGGCCGCCTCCCGCAGCAGCCGGACGGCGTGCGGCTCGCTGCCCGGGCCGCCCGCGCGGCGCAGCGCGCGGGCCTGGGCCAGGCGGAGGCGGGCGAGTTCGGGCTGGGAGGAGCGGGCCGGGACCGCCGCCTGCCGGAAGTGTTCGAGGGCGGTCTCCGGCTCCCCGGCGGCCAGGGCGAGCAGACCGCGGGCCCGGGCGGTCGGGCCGAGGAGGACGGTGGGCCAGCCGCCCAGGGCGATCTGCTCGCCGTCGTGCGGGGCGAGACGGGCGCGGAGCACGGGCAGCACCTGCGCCAGCTCCGTCTCGAATCCGCCCTCCAGGTCCAGCGCCGCGCAGACCTCCGCCAGCAGGACGAGCGCGGGTACCGCCCAGCCCGACGGCGGGAACCGGTCGACGTCGGCGACACAGCCGAGGAACAGGTCCGCCCCCTCGGCGTACTGCCCTGTCTCGCACAGGGCGAGGGCCAGACCGGCCCGCCAGACCGGGAAGTAGGAGTGCCGCTCGACATCGCCGGCCAGGTCGGAGGTGAACAGCTCGGCCAGCCTGCCCTGTTGCCGCAGCAGCCAGTAGGCCTGGCCGAGGCGGGTCTGGGTCAGGTTGTCGGCGGGCACCGCGTAGTCGGCGCGCAGCAGGTCGATGAACTTGAGGGACTCCACGAAGATCCACTCGGCGGCGGCCTCGAACCGGCCGTGCCACAGGTCGAGCAGGGCGTCCAGGGTGTGCCGCTGCCAGAGGGCGAGGGCGCTGTGGGTGTCCGCGGCGTGCTTGCGGTACTGGTTCGCGGTGGCCAGCGCGCTGAAGATCCTGCCGTTGCGCAGTTGGTCGACGGCGACGGCCATGAGGGCCTCACCGCGGAAGTACGTCGAGTCCTGCCGGGCCGCGGCCTCGCGCAGTCGCTCGGAGAGCGTCAGTGAATCGGGGGCGGTCATGAAGTCGTAGCGCGCCCAGCGGCATTCGGTGAGGACCTCGCAGCGCACCTCGTCGTCGCCGTCCACGGGTAATCGGCGCAGGGTGTCCTCGGCGAGCCGCGCGCCCTCGGCGGGACCCGCGAGGCCCGCAGCCGTGTCCTGGCTCACCGCCAGGGACATCTTCTTCGCGAGGTGGGCTTCGAGCCGCAGCCGCAGCCCCGCCGCCTCGGGGCCTTCGTCGCCCTCCAGCGCGGCCAGACAGCCCTTGAGCGACTGGATCAGCTCACGGTCGACCTGCCCGGGATCGGACCAGCGACGGGCCATCCTGATCACGGCCTCGGCCTGCGCCCGCGGCTCCCCCTCGGCACTGCGGTACGCGGCCGTGTAATGCCGTTCGGCCTCCCGCATCTCGCCCGCGGCATGGCTGAGGTCACCGCGCCGCAGCAGCCGCCGGAACTCGGCGCGATCCTGCGCCTGAGGCGAACGCCCGCTCCGCCCGGGCGACTTGAGCGGCTCGACCGCCCCGCCCCGGACCGCCCTGGGCACCGGGTCCGCGCCGGGCAGCGGTGCCAGCCCGACCAACGCGCCCTTGGCGTCCAGGACTTCGTCGCAGAGCTGGGCCAACTCCAGGGACGCCCTGCGGCGTCCGTTCTCCACGCGGCTCAGGAAGCTGCGGCTGCAGTACACCTTGCCGGCCAGCTCGCTCAGTGACATGCCGGCCGCGATACGGCGCCGCCGTAACTCGGCACCGAATCCGTCGTGCTCGATGGCCATCCCCCCAACAACGCGCCACCCGGCCGGTGTTGCCACATACCCGCTGGCAACACCCGACCCCACCAGACCGCCGCGGTTTCCGGCGAAGCTGTCTGTGCCGGGAGCCTACCGGGCACAGGGACGTGCCCATGGGCGGAACAGGAGCACAGGTCATGCCTTCGGGGGAACCCGTGGGCGCCGACTACGGTCGATATGCCGGAGGCCTACGACCGCGGCACTTCGACCCGTGCTCCGCCCAGGCGCCGAAGAGCTGAATGACGACGGGGGGACGGGGGGTCCACGGTCCGGGGCGCGCGGGGGGCGCTCCGGACCCCGGATCCCGCCGACGGGCCGACCTCAGCAGTGCGGGCGCCCGGTCCACGGCAAGGCCGATGGCTCCGGGCGCCCGCATGACTGCCGACGTGTACTACTCGGTGATCAGTACTGCTCGGTCTCGACGAATCCCGAGTCCGAGTCGTTGGCGGCGAAGGTGTCGACCGCGGCGGTCGGGTCGAATCCGGGCGGGCTGTCCTTCAGGCCCAGACCCAGACCGGCCAGCTTCGCCTTGACCTCGTCGATGGACTTCGCACCGAAGTTGCGGATGTCCATCAGGTCGGCCTCGGAGCGCGCCAGCAGCTCGCCCACGGAGTGGACGCCCTCGCGCTTGAGGCAGTTGTAGGAGCGGACGGTGAGTTCCAGCTCCTCGATCGGCAGCGCCAGGTCGGCGGCAAGGGCGGCGTCCGTGGGGGACGGGCCCATGTCGATGCCCTCGGCGTCGATGTTCAGCTCACGCGCCAGACCGAACAGCTCGACCAGGGTCTTGCCGGCCGACGCCATGGCGTCACGGGGACGCATGGCCTGCTTGGTCTCGACGTCGACGATCAGCTTGTCGAAGTCGGTGCGCTGCTCGACACGGGTCGCCTCGACCTTGTAGGTGACCTTCAGCACGGGCGAGTAGATCGAGTCGACCGGGATGCGGCCGATCTCCTGACCGACCTGCTTGTTCTGTACGGCGGAGACGTAGCCGCGACCGCGCTCGACGGTCAGCTCCATCTCCAGCTTGCCCTTGCCGTTGAGCGTGGCGAGGACGAGATCGGGGTTGTGGACCTCGACACCGGCCGGGGGCGCGATGTCGGCGGCGGTGACCAGACCCGGACCCTGCTTGCGCAGGTACATCACGACCGGCTCGTCCTGCTCACTGCTGACGACGAGCTGCTTGATGTTGAGGATCAGGTCGGTGACGTCCTCCTTGACGCCCGGCACGGTGGTGAACTCGTGCAGGACGCCGTCGATCCGGATGGACGTGACCGCCGCACCCGGGATGGAGGACAGGAGCGTGCGGCGGAGGGAGTTGCCGAGGGTGTAGCCGAAGCCCGGCTCCAGCGGCTCGATCACGAACCGGGAACGGAACTCGTCGACGACCTCTTCGGTCAGAGACGGACGCTGAGCAATGAGCACGGGGTGTTGCCTCTCTTTTTCGGCGCCCGCTATTTGACGCCGTAGACATGAAGAAGGGTACGGCGATTTCGCCTGGAACCTCGCCGGGCAGGCCCGGTATGTAGCGGCAGCCATTGTGCCACCACACGACACAGGGCCCCGACCGGCCCATAGGACCAGGTCAGAGCCCTGTCGGAGAACAGGCGCGGTTCGGCCGACCGGAGAGACGGGGACCGGGCGGGTCGGTCAGAAGCCCGCCGCGCGTGCCGCCGAGTACACCTCGGCGGCGACATCCTTGAGTTCCCGCGCGTCCCGCGTGGCCCAGGAGAGGTCCACCAGGAACTCGTCGAGGCCGATGTCGGCGTACGCCATCAGGTCGCTGACGATCTGCTCGACGTCACCCTGGAAGGGCCGGCGGTCCGGTCCCTCGTACCGCTTGGGGGTGTAGTCCGGGTTCACGCGGACCACCGTCCGCACCGGCAGGGAGCGGCCCCGCTCGGCGGCGAGGTCCTGCAACTGACGCCAGCCCTTGGCCACCTGATCGGGCCCGTCGGCGTACGGCAGCCAGCCGTCGGCGTGGTCGACGAGCCGGCGCATGGCCCGTGGGGAGTTGGCCGGGACCAGGATCGGGATGGACCGGGCCGGCTTCGGTCCGACCACGGCCGACGCGATCCTCGTGACGCGGCCGTGGTCGTAGACCACCGGGTCCGGGCTCCACACCGCGCGGCACACCTCGAACATCTCGTCCATGACCTTGCCGCGCTCCTCGAACGGGCGTATCCCGGCGGCCGCGTACTCGTCGAGGGACCAGCCGCTGCCGAGGCCCGCGACCACCCGGCCGCCGCTCGCCGCGTCCAGCGTGGCCAGCGTCTTGGCCAGTTGGAAGGGGATGTGCAGCGGGGCGACGAGCACGGCGGTGCCCAGTTCGACCCGCTCGGTGGCCGCCGCCGCGAGGGTCAGCGTGACCAGCGGCTCGGCCACGCCCCGGTAGGCCTCGGGCCAGGGCAGGCCCGGGACGCCGTAGAGCGGCTGGGTCGGGGGGTCCGGGAACAGGGCGCGTTCGTAGACCCAGACGCTGTCGTATCCGATGTCCTCGGCGGCGCGTGCCACGTCGGGCACGTCCTTGCCGAGGTTGTACTGCCGGTTCTGCGGAAGTCCGATTCCAAGCCGGGTCGTCATGCCGATGCTTCCTCTGTTGTGGTGGGTCGCGCGGTCGTCAGCGGTTGGACAGGATGCGCAGCAGGTCGGCGTAGTCGCCGCGGGCCTCGGCGAACCGCACGGGTTCGACCGCCTTGACGAGGATCTCGTCCGGTTGCTCACTGCCGCCGAGGATGCTCATGACCTCGTCGAGGAACGCGTCGAGAGGCATGGCGGTCTCCGAGTCCTCCTGTCCCATCAGGGCGGTGCGCACCGCCGGGGGCACCAGTTCCAGGACGTCGACGCGCGTGTCCGCGAGTTGGACGCGCAGGCTCTCGGTGAAGGAGTGGATGGCGGCCTTGGTGGCGTTGTAGGTCGGGGCGATGGGCAGCGGGACGAACGCGAGCCCGGAGGACACCGTCATGATCGTCGCCCGGGGCCGGGTGGCGAGGTGTTCGGTCAGCGCGGCCACGAGGCGGATGGGGCCCAGGAGGTTGGTCGCGACCGTCGCCTCCGCCGTGGCGAGGAAACCGTCGCTGTGCAGGTCCTCGGGCAGCATGATGCCGGCCATCGCCACCAGGACATTGAGGTCGGGAAAGCGTCGCAGCAGGTGCGTGGTGGTGTCCTGGACGGCGGCCGGATCGGTGACGTCGAGCACGACGGACTCGATGCCGGGGTGCTCCGAGACGATCTGTTTCAGTCTGTCCTCCCGGCGGCCCGAGACGATGACCCGGTTGCCTGCCGCGTGCAGCCGCAGCGCGAGTCCGAGGCCGATGCCGGAGGTCGCTCCGGCCACGAAGATGGTGTTGCCCGTGGGGTTCAAGGGGTGCTCCGACCGTGTGGGGTGACCTGGGCCGGCGGGTGACGCGGGGCCGGGGGGCCAGGCGTCACCCGCCGGGCAGCGGCTCGGCTCAGTGCTTGTTGACGGCCGAGGCCCAGTCGAAGTCGACGCCCATGTCGGAGTACATCTTCGAGTAGCCGACGAAGCAGTCGAACGTCGTGACCTTGCCGTTCTTCAGGTACCAGAAGTCGGCGGTCGGGGCGGCGACCTTCTGGCCCTTCCCCTTGACGACGCCACCCGTCGGCGTCGGGAGCTCCCCGTCGAAGGTGCCGTCGATCGACAGCTCGATGCTGATCACGTCGCCGTTCACGGTGATGCGCTTGAGGTCCCGGTGGACGTCGGAGAAGAGGCCCTTCATGTACGGCAGCACGTTGCCGAGCGCCTTACCCCGGTAGGCCTGTCCGGCGACCATGTCGTTGAAGACGCCGTCCTTGGTGAAGCTGTTGACGAAGGTCGGGACGTCGATGTGGGCGCCGTCCGCCACGTAGTAGTCGCGCAGGACGACCGCGAGGTTCTGCCTCTCGTGCTTGGTCAGGTGGCGGTCGGTGAGCGGCAGCTCGGCGAGCTGGCGAGGAGTCAGGTCGGGGACCGTCGTACCGCTGTGGGCGGGGGTCGCGGCCTGTGACGGCATGGCCGCGATGGAAAGACCACCAAGGACGGCTACCGCGGTCGCGGCGGTGATCGACTTCCGGCTGATCAGCTTCATGACGTGTTCCTTCAGGTTGGTTCTCAGGGTCCGAGATCCGTCGCAGCGGTCTCTCGTGCGCCGTTAGTAATTCAAACGCTCGCTTAACTTTATGAACAGCCCCTCAACCTGTCAAGCCACTGTTTGAATTCCCTGCACGGGCAGCCATCACCGCAGGTCAGGCAGTGTCAGTCAGGGACTGTTGACAATGTACTCAAACGTCTGCTTGAGTACATTGCATGACACGCGTGGAGAAGACGGACCTGCGCCGAGAGGCCGGCCAGCGCACCCGGGACGGCCTGCGGACGGCCGCCCTGGAGCTGCTCGCGCAGCGCGGCCAGGAGGGCGTGACGCTCCGCGAGATCACCGATCGCGCGGGGGCCAACGTCGCCGCGGTGAGCTACCACTTCGGATCGCTCAAGGCACTGTGCGAGTCGGCGATCGAGCACGCGCTGGAACAGTATCTGGACGCGCAGATGGAGGCGCTCGACTCCCTCGGCCCCACGCCGACGCTCCAGGAGGTGGCGGCGGCGTTCGCCGGGCCGATGATCCGCGCGCTCGCGGCCGGCGGGCAGGACCTGGCCGTGATGCGCACGGTGGCACGCGTCGGCATCGAACCGCCCCAGGGCTGGGAGCGCCTGACGGGCAAGTTCGACAAGAGCCGCCGCGACGCCATCCGCGTACTGACCCCGCACATCCCCGGAGTCGACGAGCAGGAGCTGATCTTCCGCACCCGCTGCGCGGCCGGCCTGCTGAACTGGCTCGCGCTGGCACCCATCGGCGCGGAGCTGGCGACCATGTCCGCCGAGCAGATCGAGCGGCAGCTCGTCCCGGTGGTGGCGGGGGCGTTCCGCGGAGCTCGCGGGTAGCCATGGACCACCGGCCCGGGTCCGAAGTCGCGTCGTCCGGCCCCGCCACCCGCACCGTCTAAGCTCCGGCGCATGCGCGTATTGGTCTTGGAGGACGATCCCGAACTGGGGCCCGTCGTCGCTGCTCAGCTCCGGGACGCCGGGTTCGCGGTGGACCTCGCGCGGACTCTGGCCGAGGCGGACCTCAAGCTCTCGGTCAATCGCTACGACTGTGTCGTGGCCGACCGTTCGGTGCCGGACGGTGACTCGCTCACGCTGCTCGCCGGGCACCGGCGGGCGGGATCGACGCTGCCCTTTCTGCTGCTGACGGCGTTGGACGCGGTGAGCGACCGGGTCGCCGGGTTCGAGCACGGGGCGGACGACTATCTGGTCAAGCCGTTCGCGTTCGCCGAACTGGTCGTACGGGTAAGGGCGTTGTGCCGCAGGGAGCAGCCCGCGCGGCCGCCGCTGCTGCGGGCCGGTGACCTGGAGGTCGATCTGCCGCGGCGCCGGGTGTCCAGGGCCGGGGTGCTGCTCAGTCTGTCGGCCAAGGAGTTCGCGGTGCTGGAGGTCCTGATGCTCCGCGCCGGCCTGGTGGTGACGCGCACCGAGCTGATCGAGAGCTGCTGGGACGAGGCGAGCGAGCCGATGTCCAATGTCGTGGACGTGCTGATCGGCCAGTTGCGACGGCGGCTCGGGCCGCCCGATCCGATCGCCACGGTGCGTGGCGTCGGCTACCGGCTGGCCGACGAGGCGCGGACGTGATCCGCCGGGACACGGCGTCCGCCCGCTCCCCCGCCGTGGCCCGACTGCGGCGCACCCGCCGGTTGATGACACTCCTGTTCGCCGCGACCACCGCGGCCTGTCTCGTCGTACTCGCCGCCGTCGCCATCCGTATCGATGCCGGATCCCGCCGTTCCGGCCTCGACCACGAGGTCGACAGCCGCGCCACGGGGCTGTCGCGGGCGGTCTGGTTCGACGCGGGGGTGCTGCACCTGGAGCCGCTGCGGGAGGACGAACTCGCCCGGGGCGCCCAGGTGTTGGCCGTTCTCCAAGCGGCACCGGGAAAGCCGCCGACGGTGCGGAACATCGTTCCCTCGCGCTGGGCGCTGCCCGCCGCGGACCGGCTGGACGAGGTCTGGCGGAGTGTCCTGGACGGACAGGAGACCGTCGTTGTCAGCGCCCTTTCCGCGCACGGCGCACGGCTGCGGTGGGCGGCGGCTCCGGTCTGGGACGGCGACCGGATCGGTGCGGCCGTGCTGGTCGGTACGGAGCAGGCGCGCGGCGAGCACGATCACGAGGTCCTCGTGCGCTGGCTGCTGCTCGGCTGCACGGCCCTGGTCTGCTGCGCGGCGGCCGTCGGCCATCTGCTGTCCGGCCGGGCCATGCGTCCCGCGCTGCGTGGGCTGGCGCAGCAGGAGCAGTTCCTCGCCGAGGCGGCGCACGAGCTGCGCACGCCGCTGGCGACCCTGCGGCTCGTGGTCGAGGGGCGCGGTTCCTCCGACGAGGCGCTACGGCTCGTGGACCGGCTGAGCCGGCTGGTCACCGGGCTGCTCGCCAGGGCCCGCATGGAGGCCGGTGCGCAGCGGGCCGAGCTGGTGCCCCTGCGCCTCGACCAGTTGGTGGAGATCACCGTCGAGGAGTTGCCGGACCACGAAAGCGTCAGGGTGGCCACCGAGCCGGTGGTCGTGCTCGGGGACCCGGACCTGCTGGCCCAGGCGGTGCGGAACCTGGTGGAGAACGCCCAGCGCCACGGTGGCCCCGCCGGGTCGCCGGTGGAGGTCACCGTCACCGAAGGTCTCGTCGCGGTCCGTGATCATGGCGCGGGTGTGCCGCCCGCGGACCGGGAGCGGGTCTTCGCCCGGGGTGTCACCGGGGGTTCCGGAGCCGCTTCGGGCACGGGAGGTTCCGGAGCCGCTTCGGGCACGGGGGCGGGACTCGCCATCGTCCGCTGGATCGCCGAGCTGCACCACGGCACCGCCCGTCTCACGGACGCCCCCGGAGGCGGCCTGATCGCCGAACTGCGGCTGCCGACGGCCCAACTCCCGGCGTCCTCATCGTCATCTCATGAAGGCCCCGGCACCGTGGACGCATGAACGCATCGCGCGGCCCCGCACTGCTGGTCACCACCACCGCCGTGAGCCTCGGCGCCGTACTCGCCGCCATGAACCTCTACGGCGCGGCCTCCGACCCGCCCTCCTCCGGCGTGGCCGTCCGGGTCGACCAGGTCGGCTATGCGCGCGGCGAGTCGAAGCAGGCCTACGTCATGGGGTCCTCGGCGGCCCTGAAGGGGGCCCGCTTCAAGGTCGTCGACACCGAGGACAAGGTGGTCACGGCGGGCAGACTCGGTCCCGTCACCGGCCACTGGAACGCCAAGTACCCTTCCGTGCGCACGGTCGACCTCTCCTCACTCAACACCCCCGGCACCTACCGCATCGTCCTCACCGGCACCGCGACCGGCCACTCCCCCGCCTTCCGGGTGGCCGATGCCCGCGAGTTGATGACCCCGCTGGTCCGGGACAACATCCGGTTCCTCCAGGCCCAGCGCGACGGAGCCGACGTGCTTCCCGGCGCCCTGAAGCACGGGCCGTCCCATCTCGCCGACGAGGACGCGACCGTCTACACCGATCCGGACTACGACGAGGAAGGCAACGAACTCCTCGACGAGCGGCTGACGCCGACCGGCGACCAGGTCGACGTCTCCGGCGGCTGGTTCGACGCGGGTGACTTCCTCAAGTTCACCGGCACCACCTCCTACTCGACCGCCGAACTCCTCCTCGCCCAGCGGGACCTGCCGGACATGAAGGAGCTGTCCGCCGAGGCCACGCACGGGTTGGAGTGGCTGGACAAGATGTGGGACGGGGACAGCGAGACGCTCTACACCCAGGTCGGCATCGGCGCGGGCAACGACGCCGTACGGACCGATCACGACGTGTGGCGGCTGCCGGAGGCCGACGACCGGCTCGATGTGTCGCCGGGCGACCCGGACTACACGATCAAGCACCGGCCGGTGTTCCGCGCGAACGACCCGGGCGAGGCGATCACTCCGAGCCTGGCCGGACGGGTGGCCGCGGTCTTCGCCCTCGCCGCGCAGCGGGTCGCCGACACCGACCCGGACGAGGCGCGGAAGTGGCTGGACAAGGCCGCCGCGATCTACGACTTGGCGGACACCGACCCCGATGGACCACTCGTCACCGCGTTCCCCGCCGCCTTCTACCCCGAGGACTCCTGGCAGGACGACCTGGAGTTCGCCGGCGCCGAACTCGCCCTGGCCGCGAGGAAGTTGGGTGACGACCGGGAGGGTGACTGGACAGCCGACTCCGCCCGCTGGGCCCGCGCCTACCTGGACTCCGACGTCAAGGGCACCCTCAATGTCGCGGACGTCAGCGCCCTGGCCCACGTCGACCTGATCACCGCCCTGGACGGCGCCCGGACGGACGGCGTCGGGGCCGCCGACCTGTACCGGGACCTGCGCCGCCAGGTGGAGGACGGTGTCGATCGCGCCGGGCACGATCCGTTCGGCGCCGGCGCGGTCTACGACGACTTCGACGCCGTACCGCACACCTTCGGGCTGGTGGCCACCGCCCGCCTCTACGCCAGGGCAACCGGCGACCACCGCTACGCGGCCTTCGCCGGGCAGCAACGGGGCTGGGCACTCGGCGCCAACCCCTGGGGCACCAGCTTCGTGATCGGCGCGGGCGAGGTCTACCCGCACTGCCCGGAACACCAGTTGGCCAACCTCCGGGGCAGTCACGACGGCAAGGGCGCCATCCTGCGCGGAGCAGTCGTCAACGGCCCCAACGCGGCCTCCAAGCTTGCCGAGTTGAACGGCTTCCCGACCATGAAGAAGTGCACGGCCGCTCCCCCGTCGGGGTCCTGGACCGACTTCGACGGCAAGGGCGCGCGGTATGTGGACGACGTAGGAGCCTGGCAGACCGTGGAGCCCTCGCTGGACTTCACCACGACGGCGCTGCTCGCCTTCACCCTGACCGCACAGGCCGACGGCCGATGACCCGGGGCGCAACAGGCCCTAGCCTCTGAGACTCCTCAAGTCGCTTGGCACGCACGGAACATGAGGGACAGGCTGTCCCCATGAGGGGAATCACGAAACTGAGCGAGAAGAACAACTTCGTGCTGTCCGTCCGGGACTCGGACGTGGTCGCGGCAGCCCTGCGTCAGGCGCTGGCCGGGGCCTCGCCGGAGGACCGCCCCGGCCTCGAACGTGCTGTCGCGCTCGTGGAGTCCACCGCCGGCGCCACCGAGCCCCAACTGCGCGCCCGTTGGGTCCGCTCCCGACTGGCCGCCGTCGGCTTCACCGGGGACGTCGGCTCGGTCGCCGCGGTGAAGGCACTGCGTCAGGCGGAGCCGATGCTGAGCCTGGTGGCGGCGGTGCAACTGCAGAAGGAGGCAGTGGCCCATCCGGAGTGATCCGGCAGCCCCTGACACGCGGGGAGTCGGGGCTGCCGGAAGCGTCGCTCCGCTCAGGACGTGAGGTAGCAGGACTTGCTCACACCGGGCAGCGGGTCCGTGCCGGCGAAGGCCGCCGTCGTGCAACCGGCCCCGCCGGTGAACGACTTGTAGAGGAAGCGGCCCCGTGCGCCGTAGGCGACGGTCTGCTGTCCGCTGAAGCCACAAGTGCCCCCTTCCGCCGAGCAGTTGGCGGCGTATCCGGACGGACCGCCGGTGGCGGTGTAACAGGCCTTCGACTCGCCGGGGATCGGGTCGCCGAACCTGGCGTCGGTGCACGGAGTGTCGCCGGTGGCGGTGGCCGTGGTGAAGGCCCCGAAGGCGCCGTACATCACCGGCTGTCCCGCCGCGGCCGAACAAGTGCCGTTCTGTGAGGCGCACTTGGTCCAGCCGCCGGCCGGTGCTCCGTCGGGCGGCAGGTAGCAGGACTTGGCGACGCCGTCGATGGGATCGCCGAAGTGGGCGTTGGTACAGGCGACGGAGCCGTTGGTGACCTGGTGGGCGAAGTTGCCGTTGGCGCCGTAAGCGACGTCGCGGTTGTAGCCGGGCACCGCACAGGTGCCGTTCTCGGCCGCGCAGGCGGTGTAGCCGGGCGGGCCGCCCGCGTCGGCGACGTAGCAGGACTTCACGAGGTTCGGTGCCGGGTCGCCGCCGAAGGAGTCGTTGGTGCAGGCGGTGCCGCTCGTCGCCGTCTTGTACGTGTACGTCCCGGCGCCGTAGGCCACCGAGCGGGTCCCGGTGAAGGAGCAGGTGGCGCCCTCTCCCCCGCACCGGGTGTAACCCGCGCGCAGCGCACCGGTGGTGGCCGGGTCGGCGGACGCGGTCGGGTTGCCGAGGCCGGTGGCGGTCACGGTGTAGCCGCCGGGCGCGACGCCGGTGAGATAGACGTAGGTGTCGTCCTGGCTCGCGCCGGTGATGCCGGAGGCGGGCGTGAAGGTTCCGTTGCTCCAGACGGTGGTGCCGTTCACGGTCACCGAGACGTTGCCGCCGCCGAACTTCGGTACGCCGATACGGCCGTTGGTGCCGGACGGGCTGGTCAGGTGCGCGGAGTAGGTGCCGGCGGCGGGGTCGCGGGACCAGGAGGCGTCGACGGCGCCCTGGGGCAGGGTGATGCGGCCGTCGGCGCTGGTCAGGTCGCCGGGGTGCGGAACGAAGCGGTAGGCGCCGGCCGCCGATTCCGGTGCGGTGCCCAGCACGTCGAAGGTGAGCGTCGAGGTCGGCGCGGTGGACCAGCCGTGGGCCAGGCTCATGAACGAACCGCCGTACGCGAGGCCGCCGTCGGCCTTGACGCCCTCCCAGAAGGTGCTCCTGGTGCCGATGTCGCTGTCGAGCATGTGGCCCCAGGTGCGGCGGATCTGGTCCAGGGCGGTGTAGTCGTCGTTGGCGGTGAAGCGGGCGTTCAGTTCCATGCCGCCGGCGAACGGCGAGACGTTGCCGCCCCATTCGGGGGTGGTGGGGCCGTACGCGCCCCAGTTCTTCCCGAGCCCCGCGACGACGCTCTTCGCCTTGGCCGTCGAGTCGGTCAACCCGTACCAGACGGCAAGGGAGTTGCCGTCCTGCGGGTAGAGCCCGCTGGTCGGGTTGTCCTTGTACATGCCCTTCGAGGCGTCCCACAGACGGGAGTTGGCGGCGGCCTTGATCGCGTCCGCCTTGCCGCTCCAGCTCACGGCGAGCGCGCTGTCGCCCTCGACCGCGGCGAGGGTGGCGCCGCCCTTGAGCGCGCCGTACAGCAGCGCGTTGGCGGAGATGTTCTCCCCGCCCTGGCCGACCCGGGCCCAGTCCTGGGTGCGGGTCACGTCGAGCAGGCCGTTGCCGTCGATCTTGTCGGTGATGAAGGCCATCCCGCGCTTGTAGTCGGCCCACTCCGAGTCCAGCCATGCGCGGTCGGCGGTGTACGTGTAGTACGTGGACGTCCCCAGCAGGGTCCACGTGTGGTAGGTGTCCGAGCCGGTGAGGTTGAACGGCGGCCCGGACCAAGGGATTTCACCCGTTGCCGACTGCGCGTCGTACATCGTGGTGAGCGCGTTGCGGGTCGAGGTGAGGTCGCCCGAGTACGCGTACTGCGTGGGTACGGCGATGCCCATGTCGCCGGGCCACACCGTACGGTCGCGCTTCGCCCCGTCGACCAGGACGGAGTCACCCACCCCGACGGTCGCGCTGTTGTCCCACGCCGAGGTGGGAGGGGGCCAGGCGCGGCCCTGGTCGGAGGCGATCGTGTCGAGCTGCACGGTGTAGGCCCCGGCGTACCAGACGCGGTTGAGCAACTCGTCGCTGGAATGGAAGTAGTTCGGGTAGTCGGCCGGGTTCGCCTTCCCCGGGGCGGCGGTGAAGGCGAGGCTGACGCCCGTGAGGTCCACCCAGCCCGAGGTGTCGAGGAAGACCGTCAAGTAGCGGAAGCCGCCCCGGAGTTGGGCGGTGGGCACCGTGTAGGTGCCGTTGGCGGAGGCGTTGGCGTAGAGGGCGCCGTCCTCGCCGTCGCGGCCGCTGCTGCGGTCGCTGTTGTTGCCCGCGTACAGGGACGACTCGCTGAAGGCCAGGCCGACCCGTTGGCCGCTGTCGCTCGCGCCCCCGAAGGACAACGTTGTCACGCCCCCGACCTCTTCGCCGAAATCGAGGGTGACGGCCGACTGCGAGCCGGAGACCCTCGTCGGCTGTCCGGTGAGGACGTTCTGCGGGTTCGCGACGCTGCCGGACGTGCGGTAGACGGCTGTCGGTTTGAGGGTGCGCGAGGTCGGCGAGTAGTTCAGGGCGTCAAGTGCCGCCCGGGGGCCGGGAGTTGCGGCCGCCGACGCCCCCTCGGACGGCGTGGGCGCCACGGCCAGCGCGGCGGATACCGCCATGACGAGGCCGACTAGGCGCCCCGGTCTGGGCTTTCGGTTCCGCATGGATACCTCCCGGATCAGTGGGGGAACCAGCTGCCCACCTGGACAGCCGGCATCTGAATCGATTCAAAACGATCGACCGTGAATGCCTGGGATCTGAGGACGCAACGGGTGTGCGAGATGACTCGCCGAAGTTCGCACCGATGATGGGCGCCCGAAAAGCGGGTGTCAACCCATCGCGGCAACCGTCACGTTCTGCCTCGGAGCGCCCGGTGCCTGGGTGAAGCGCACCCCCCTTATCCGTCCCAACCAGGCACGGTGGCGCCCTAGCCTCGATGTATGGACACAGACAAGGGCCCCGCCGCCGAGAACGCGCTGGGAGGTTTCCTCCGCGCACGGCGTGCCCGACTGCGCCCCGAAGACACGGGGCTCCCCGCGACCGGCCGCCGCAGGGTGCCCGGTCTGCGCCGCGAGGAGGTCGCCGCCCTGGCGGGGGTGAGCACCGACTACTACATGCGCCTGGAGCAGGGCCGCGAACGGCGCCCGTCCCGGCAGATCCTCGAAGCGGTGGCACGCGCGCTGCAACTGGACGACGAAGCGGTCGCGCACCTGTTCAAGGTGGCCACCCCGACCACCCGCCGTACGCGCCGGGCGCCCCTCGTGGAAAGCGTCGCCCCGCCGTTGCGCCGGCTTCTCGACACCTGGTCCGCCACGCCCGCCTTCGTGCTGGGCCACGCCCTGGACGTGCTGGCCGCCAACCAGCTCGCGGACGCCCTGCACTCCGGCTTCGCCCACTCCGACAACCTGCTGCGCATGACGTTCCTGGACCCGGCCGCACGCGGCTTCTACCGCGACTGGGACCGCGCCGCCGCATCGGCCGTGGCCACACTGCGGCGGGCGGCCGGTGTCGACCCCGAGGACCCCCGGCTGCGCGAACTCGTCGGTGAACTCGCCCTGAAGAGCGCCGACTTCCGCGAGCTGTGGGCACGTCACGACGTGCGGGGCAAGGTCCGTGAGGCCAAGCTCTTCCACCACCCGCAGGTCGGTGACCTGGAGTTGCACTACGAGGCGTTCACCGTCAACAGCGCCCCCACCCAGCAACTCATCGTCTACCAGGCCGAACCGGGCAGCGCCTCGGCCGACGCGCTCTCCCTGCTCGGTTCGCTCAGCACCGGGTGGGAGACATGAGCGGCGCCACCCCTCTAGGCGAGTTCCTCAGAGCACGGCGTGAAGCTCTGAAGCCGCGGGACGCGGCCTGCCGGAGCACGGCCGCAGGCGGGTGCCGGGGCTACGCCGTGAGGAGGTCGCCCTGCTCGCGGGGGTGAGTCCCGACTGCCGCATGCGCCTGGAACAGGGCCGGAAGAACAGCCCGTCGGCGCAGGTCGTCGACACGCTCCGCGCGAAAAGCCGGGAATTCGCCGGACTCTGGGCACGGCACCAGGTCCAGGGCAAGACCCAGCAGGCGAAGGACCTCACACACCCCGAAGTCGGCGCCCTGGAGATCCGGTTCTCGGCCTTCACGGTCAACGAGGCCCCGCAACTGCAACTGGTCGTCTACCAGGCCGAACCCGCCAGCCCCACGGCCACCGCCTTCGCCGAACTCCGTTCGCGGGAAGAGCGGAAACAGTCGCGCCGGGCTCTCAGCGACAACTGAGGCCCGGCGCCCGCCCTTTCAGCGGTACAGGACGAGGTGTTCGTGGTAGAGGACTCCGTCCCGGACGTCGCCGGTGGCGGTGAAGCCGGTGTCGTCGACATAGTCGATATGGCTTCCGGTGACGGTGTAACTGCCGGTGTAGGCGCTCCGCCTGCTGCCACGCGCCTCGTCGTAACGGCCGTTCGGCAGCAGTTCCTGACGGATGAACCCGTCGGCGGTCACCCACATCCCGACGTACGGGTGCGGGTCGTTGCGTGCGACGTTGCTGGACGTGCCGTTGCTGGTCATGGATCCACGGTGGACCCGGCGCCCATTGCCGACCAGGCCGCCGTCCGTCCAGGTGCGGGCTTCCTGGGTGCCACGCACCCAGCGTCACAAGCGGCCGGACTCCGCGTACTTGGGCGCGGTCGCCATGGCGCACAGCTTTTCGAAGGCGATGGCCGTAGGGCTGGCCGGTTCCGCCTGGTAGACCACGAGCTGCTGGTGCGGGGCGCCGTTGACGGTGAACGCCGAGAACTGGATGTACAGGTCGCCCACTTGCGGATGCTTGAGGTGCTTGCCTTCCTGGGACTTGCTTTTCACGTCGTGCCGCGCCCAGAGACCGACGAACTCCTCGCTCTGGTCCGAGAGTTCCGCCACCACCTCGGAGATCCTGGCCGATGAAGGGGCATAGCCGTAAGCCGCTCTCAGCTCGGCGACACAGGAGTGCGCCGCCCGCTCCCATTCCTGATAGAACTCGCGGCCGGCGGGGTCGAGGAAGACCATGCGGGCCAGGTTGTCGAATCCGTAGAACCCCGTGTGCAGGGCGGTCGCCATGGAATTGCCCGCGAGGATGTCGAGGGCGGGGCCGATGATGAACGCGGGAGTGTGCTCCCACCCGTCCATCAACTGCTGGAGCTGAACGCCGACTCCGTCCTGACCCCGGTCGGGGTGATGGCGTTCGGCGGCATGGCACAACCGGTAGAGATGACCGAAGGCCTCCTCGTCGAGCCTCAGCGCCCCGGCCACGGCTTCGAGGACCTGGGACGAGGGACTGGTCTCGCGGCCCTGCTCAAGCCTGATGTAGTAGTCGGCGCTGACCCCCGCCAGCATCGCGACTTCCTCTCTGCGCAGTCCCGGGACACGACGTCGGCCGTACTCGGGAAGGCCGACGTCCTGGGGCTTCAAGCCTTCGCGTCGGGCTCTGAGGAAATCACCCAAAGGGGACCCATTGCTCATGGGGGCCACACTAAACCGGCGGGGTGTACGGGAGGAATGGCCCAGGCAATGTGACTCCGCGCCGCCGACCGAACACCCTGCGCCACCGTTCGTTCTTTGCAGCCTAGGTGTGTGACACCCAGGAAGACCGCTGCCTTCATACGACTTCCGGCCGACGGCAGACTCAAACACGCAAGCCGCCGAACCCCTGAAAAAGGGGAAACAACGAGAGAGGTATTTCTCATGGCTACGTGGTTCGTCACCGGAGCTTCGCGAGGAATCGGCGCCGAGATCACCCGCGCCGCATTGGCAGAAGGAAACAACGTCGTAATGGCCGTCCGAAATCCGGAGCGCGTCCCCGACGATCTGAAGAATTCCGAGAACGTCTTCGCGGTCGCTCTGGACGTCACCGACAACAACGGGATCCCCCAGGCCGTCGACGCGGCGGTGGACCGGTTCGGCGGGATCGACGTGCTGGTCAACAACGCCGGCCGCGGTCTGCTGGGCGCGCTGGAGGAGGTCACCGACGCGGAGGCCCGCTCACTGTTCGACCTCAACGTCTTCGGCCTGGTCAACGTCACCCGCGCCGTGCTCCCCGTCATGCGCAAGCAGGGCTCGGGCAAGCTGGTGCACATCGGCTCACGCTCCGGCTTCGAGGGTGAGCCCGGCGTCAGCCTGTACGCCGCGTCGAAATTCGCCGTCGCCGGTATCAGCGAGGCGCTGTCGGCCGAGATGGCACCCTTCGGCATCCAGTCGATGGTGGTCGAACCGGGCGTGTTCCGCACCGACTTCCTCGACAACAGCTCCCTGTCGGTCGCCGCGAACCGCATCTCCGACTACGACGACACCCCCGCGCACGTGACGCTGGACTGGATCGACCAGGCCAACCACGCCCAGCTCGGTGACCCGGTCAAGGGCGCGGCCCTCATCGTCGAGGTCGCCTCCGGCGAGAAGCTGCCCACCCACCTCTACCTGGGCCGCGACACCCTTGAGCGGCTGGACGTCAAGTACCAGCAGGTGCAGGACGACCTGGCCCCGTGGCGCGAGAAGTCCGCGGCCACCGCGCACGACGACGCCGCCTGACACACCACATCGCGCAACACTCCCCCCACTGCCTGACGCACCGTCAATCACCGTTCGTATCAAAGAGATCGAGGTCTTGTGATGTCCGCTGCCCTGCTCACCGGCACCCCCCTCGCCGACCGCGTCGCCGTCGTCTCCGGCGCCTCCAGCGGCATGGGTGCCGTCACCGCCACTCGCCTGGCCGAACTCGGCGCCACCGTGGTCGTGTTGGCCCGCCGCAAGGACAAGCTCGACGGGATCGTGAAGGAGATCGAGTCCGCGGGCGGCACCGCGCTGGCGCTCGCCGTCGACGTCACCGACCGCGCCGCCGTCCAGCAGGCCGCCGACCAGGTCGCCGACCGCTTCGGCAAGGCGGACCTGGTGTTCAACAACGCCGGTGTCCAACTCATCTCGGGCATCGAGGAGTTGAAGGTCGACGACTGGCAGCGCCAGATCGACCTCAACATCAGCGGCCTGATGAACGTCATCGCCGCCTTCCTTCCCCACCTCACCGAATCCGCCGCCCAGGGCAAGGCGGCCGACCTCATCAACACCTCCTCGATCGCGGCCACCCGCATCCTGACCAAGTTCTCCATCTACTCCGGCACCAAGGCCTACATCAGCCATCTCACCCGCCTGCTGCGCGTCGAGCTCGGCCCCAAGATGGTCCGCGTCGCCACCATCGAGCCCGGCATGGTCGACACCGAACTCCCCGACCACGTCACCGACCCCGACGCCTCCCAGCTGATGGCCGACCTCATCCACGACATCGACGTCCTCCAGAGCGAGGACATCGCCGAGACGGTCGCCTTCATGGCAGCGGTCCCCCGGCACGTCAACCTCACCGAGATCACCATCCTCCCCACGGCCCAGGCCATCTGAGACACCCCGACGCCGGTGCGGGCAGGGCGACTTCCGTCCCTGCCCGCTCCGGCGTCGGGGTTACGGCTACGCGGTCGCCAGTGCTTCGGTAGGGGTCAGCCGGGAGGCCCTGATGGAGGGATACACCCCGGCGGCCATGCCGATCACGATCGCGCCCCCGAAGCCCGCGGCCACCGAGGTCAGCGGGATGACGGGCGGCCAGCCCTGGTAGGAGGCGTAGCCGACGGTGGCCAGGACGCCGAGCACGGTGCCGGCCAGGCCGCCCAGCCCCGACAGCGCTACGGACTCGGTGAGGAACTGGCTGCGGATCTGGCCCCGGTTGGCGCCCAGAGCCCGTCGCAGCCCGATTTCGCGGCGGCGTTCGAGGACGGAGATGACCATGGTGTTGGCCACGCCGATGCCGCCCACGAGCAGAGCGACCCCGGCGAGTCCCAGGAACAGCGCGGAAAACGTGCTCTGGGTGGCGCGTTTGGCGGCCAGCGCGTCGGAGGGGCGGCTAACCGTGACCATGCCCGGCAGTTCCGGGTAGATGGTCGCGGGCAGGACGTTCCGTACCGCCTCCATCCGGTCTTCCTCGGCCTTGATGTAGAGCACCGTGGGATGGCCGTCGAACCTCAACTGCGTACGGGCCGCGTCCCAACCCACCAGGACCGCGCGGTCGATGTCGGGCGACAGGGGCGTCTGGGCGAGGACGCCGATGACCGTGAACCAGCGGTTGTTGATGTAGATCAGTGCGTCGCTGCCCCGGCCACCCGCATTGGCCACGCCCAGGCGGGAGGCCGCCACCGAACCGAGCACCGCCGTAGGGAACCTCTCGGTGGCCGGGCTCAGGAACCGGCCCGACCGGACCTTGGCGTTGATCGCCCTGAGCAGGTTGGTCTTGCTGGCCAGGACGGTGAGGCCCGCGTAGTCGTTGGGGTCGACCTTGTCGTTGCGGTAGACGGTGGCGTGGGTGTTGGCGACCGCGCTGGCCTGCGTGACGGGTCCGATGCGGGCGACCATGTCCACCGACTGCGGCGGCAGCAGCACCGGGTTGTTGTTGGTGGAGTTCGGCACGGCCTGGAGCATGTTGGTGCCGAGCGCGGACAACTCGTTCATCAGGGCCTTCTGGCTGGAGGCCGGGATTCCGGTGACCACGATCATCGTGGCGATGCCGATCGAGATCCCCAGCGCGGAGAGGGCCGCGCGGATCTTGCGGGTACGGATTCCCAGCAGGCCGAGTCTGAGGATGTCGAGGGGGGCCAGCCGGACGGGGCGAGTGTCGGCGACCGGCGTGGTCGGCGGTATCGGCGTGAGGGTGGCGGTCATGACCGGCTGTTCCCAAGGGCGTTGAGCTGAGCGGCGGTTGGGGTGGAGGTGTCGAGGTGGCTGTCGGCCACGAGGTGACCGTCGAGGATCTCCACGCGGCGGGGCAACTGGGCGGCGATGTCCCGGTCGTGGGTGATGATCGCGATGGTGGTGCCCTCCTGGTTCAGTGCGGTCAGCAGGTCCAGTACGGCCCTGCCGTTGGCGGTGTCCAGGGCGCCCGTGGGTTCGTCGGCGAGCACCAGGGCGGGCTGGTTGACGAGCGCGCGGGCGATGGCCACACGCTGCCGTTCGCCGCCGGAGAGCTGGTTCGGCAGATGCCGGGCACGGCGGGCGAGGCCGACCCTGGCCAGCGCCTCCAGGACCAGCGGTTGGCGCTTGCGGCGCGGGACCCCCGCGTAGAGCAGCCCGGTGGCGACGTTCTCGGCGGCGGTCAGACCGTCGGTGAGATGGAACTGCTGGAACACGAAGCCGAGCCAGCGGCCCCGCAGCGCCGACAGCCGCCGGTCCGAGAGCCGGGCGACGTCCTGGCCGCCGATCTCCACCGTGCCGCTGGTCGGCCGGTCCAGGGTGCCCATGATGTTCAGCAGGGTCGACTTGCCGGATCCGGAGGGCCCGACGATGGCCAGCAGTTCGCCCGCCTCGATCGCGAGCGAGACACCGTCCAGCGCCTTGACCCCGCCGGGGTACGCCATGCCCGCGTTGAGCACGGCCAGGACCGGGCGCCGGCTCATGAGGTCGTCACGACCCGCAGGCCGGCGGTGACACCCGAACCGCTGATCTCCACGAGCCCCTTGGCGAACATCCCGGTCTTCACGGCCAGCAGTCGCCCGCCGGGCCGCTGGACCGCGTATCCGCCCTCGCTCAGCGCGAGCAGCGCGTCCACCGGCACGGTGAGGACGCCCTTGCGGGTCTCCGAGGTGAACTGCACCTGCACCGGGGCGGAGGTCAGCTTCCGTATCGCCTCGTTGTCCGGCACCGAGACGGAGACGGTGAGCTGCGCGGGGCCGTCCGAGCCGCCTCCGCCGCTGTTGCCCTCGCTGCTCTGGACGGTCGTACCGATGGTGGTGACGGTGCCCGTGACGTTGGAGCTGTCGGGCAGGGTCACGGTCACCTTGTCGCCGCGTGACATCGTGCCGGCGTCCGACGCGTCCACCGGCACGCTGACGGACTTGGCGGTGGAGGTGACGGTCATCAGCGCCCCGTCGGCCGGGTCGGCGGACTGCGCCTGTACGGCGCCGACCCGGACCGGGCCCGGCATGACGGCTATGTCGCCGATGCCGAGGATGCCGGTGGCGGGTACGCCGGTGAAGGTCTGCCAGCGTTTGATCGCGGCGATCAGGGCGGTGGTGAGGACGCCGTCGCCGTGTTTGACCTTGATCGAGGTGGGGGTGGCGGTGGGCGCGGTGGAGGGTGCGGCGGAGGGGCTCCCGGACTCCTCGGCCGTGTCGCCCTTCGCGGCGGAATCGTCCGTGTTCGCGGCGGATTCGTCCGTGGGAAGCGGCTGTTGGGTGACCCAGGTGCCGGTGGCCGGCTGCGCACCGATGTCGAAGCCGAGGGCCCTGAGGTTGTCCGCGACCGTCTTCACGTCGGGGCCTGTGGTGCCCCTGGCCGAGAGGGTGCGGTACAGCGGTGTGTCGCCGTAGAAGACCGGCACCGGGTTGTTGTCCACCTTGTACAGCGGCTTGCCCCGCTTGACGGTGGTGCCCGTCCTCGCCAGCCAGGTGATCAGGCCGGACTTGCCGCCCTTCACGGTGAACGGTTTGCCGTAGCCGAGGGTGCCCTGGAGCGTCTGGTCGTTCGACAGGTCGGCCTTGGTCACCACGGCGGTCTTCACGTGCGCGGAGTCACCGGCCGCGGTGGCCGGTTTCGGGTCGCCGCCCGGCCACATGGCGGCGGTGAGCGCGCTCGCGGAGAGGACCGACAGGGCGGCGACGGCGATGACCACGCGCCGGTTCATCCGCCTTGCCCCGCGCGGGACTTCCTCGGGGTCCTCAGCGCGTGGACGTATCCGGCGGAGTTCCTGGGTGTCGTCGGTTTCTACCACTGAAGGGCTCCTGCGTACTTTCTTTGTCGATGCGTCACTGGTCGAGCCGTCCTGTGCCGAGCCGTCATTTGTCGCCACCGAATGACTTCACCTGGCAATCGGTCTCGATCGAGGCGTAGTCGGGGGCATTGAGACTGTTTCCGCTCTCCAGTCCCCACAGGCCGTCGGTGCCGATGACGCTCTTGATGCCGTGGTCGTTCATGCACTTCACGACCAAAAGGACAACAGGGTGAGCGCGCAAATCAGTTGTCACCGCTGAACGCTTTCCGTTTGCAATCGTCTTGGATCTTGTACCCTTCGGCTTCGCTCACCGTCGGGACATAACCCTCGTTATAGGTCCACGAGAAGGCGTCCCTTCCCGCGGAGTGGTCCGGGATCATATGGACCTTCATGCCCTTGTCATTCATGCATTTGACCCATGCGCGGAAGTCGTCGACGTAATGGGGGTTCTTGTCCGGGTCCTCCTCCGGCGGCTGGAGCGGCTGCTTCGACAGACACGCCTTGTACTGGGCGGGGTACTTGGTGGCCGGTCCGTCGATGAACCAGGTGTTCCCCGCGCCGGGCTTGTGCGCGCCGGGAACACCCTTGTCGTGCAGACAGGCCGTCCAGACGGCGAACAGCCGGGTCGCCTCCTCGTCGCTGGTGTCCACCCGGAGTTGGGGACGGCCCGAGTCGGTGTCGGCGCTCACCTTCGCCGAAGCACCGCTTCCGCTCGGGTCATTGATCGAGGCGACGCCGTCGTCCTTGGCCTTGCCACCACCACACCCGGTGAGGGCCACGAGCGCCGATATCCCGACGGCGAACAGCACAAGAGGGTGAGCGCGCATATCAGTTACCACCGCCGAAGGCTTGGCGTTCGCATTTACCGTCGATCTCGTCCCTTTCAGCGTCGCTCATCGTCTGGACATAGCCCTTGTTGTACGTCCACCCGGAGCCGTCGGCGAGTGAGTGCACCTTTATGCCGTGGTCGTTCAGGCACTTGATGTACGCGCGCCAGTCATCGGCGTAGTGGGGGTTCGTGGACGGGTCCAACTCCGGCGGCTGGAGAGGCTGTTTCGAGAGACAGGCCTTCCAGGCCGCGGGGTACTTGTCGGGCGTTCCGCTGATGGACCAGACATCCCCCGCGCCGGGCTTGTGCCCGGCGGGAACCCCCTTGTCATGCAGACAGGCCGTCCAGACAGCCTCCAGCCTGCCCGCTTCCTCGTCGCTGGTGTCCAGCCGGAGCTGGGGACGGCCCGAGTCTGCGTCGGCACTCGCCTTCGCCGAACTACCGCTCCCGCTCGGGTCGTTGATCGAGGCGACGCCGTCGTTCTTGGCCTTGCCGTCGCCGCCCGCATCGCTCGATCCGCCACCGCCGCACGCGGTGAGGACGACAAGCGCCGTCGCGCCGACGGCGCCGACCAGGGATGTTCGCAGCGCATGGCCAAGATCCGGCCGCGCTCGGTCCGTGTGGTTGAACATGGCGGACACCGTGACCGGAGGTTATGAAGATCCTGTCAGACCGCGATCAGGATCCTGTCTGAGGTCACCGGGGCGAATTTATGGTGGTCGCATGAGCGCACATGTCCTGGTGGCCGAGGACGATGCCAAACAGGCCGAGATCGTCCGCCGCTACCTGGAACGCGAGGGCCACACGGCCCAGGTGGTCCACGACGGGCGCGCGGCACTGGACGAGGTGCGCCGCAGACCGCCCGACCTGCTGGTGCTCGACGTGATGATGCCCCTGGTCGACGGTCTGGACGTGTGCCGCATCCTGCGCCGCGAGTCCGATCTGCCGATGCTGATGCTGACCGCGCGCACCACCGAACGGGACCTGCTGCTCGCCCTCGACCTGGGCGCCGACGACTACATGACCAAGCCGTACAGCCCCCGCGAGCTGATGGCCCGCATCCGCACCCTCCTGCGGCGCACCCGGACGGCCGCCGCCGTACCGGACGATCCCGTACTGCGGGTCGGAGGCCTCGCCGTGGACCCGGTCCGGCGCAGCGTCGAGATCGACGGCCGCCAAGTCGACTGCACCCCGGGCGAGTTCGACATCCTCGCGACGATGGTCGCCGAGCCGGAACGGGTCTTCACCCGCAGCCAGTTGCTGGCCCGGACCCGCGGGTCCGACCGCTACATCACCGAGCGCACCATCGACGTACACGTCCTGAACCTGCGCAAGAAGATCGAGCCCGCACCCCGTCAACCGGCCTATCTGCAGACGGTGTTCGGCGTCGGATACAAGATCATCGACGGCAGCAACCGTGCGCGCTGAGATGAAGCCCATGAAAGCCGAGGCCAGGCCCAGGACGCGAGTCCGGGCCAAGGTGCCGCTGCACAGAAGCCTCCTCGTCCGGCTGCTGGGCGCCTCCGTCGCGATCGCCGTCTGCGCGGTCGCGGCCACCGCCTGGCTGGCCGCGCGGACCGCCACCAGCGCCATCCAGCACGAACAGGGCCAGGTCCTCTCGGACGACGCCGACATCTACGACACACTCGTCGGCTACGCGGCGGTCCACCGCGACTGGTCCGGCGTACGACCGACCCTGCGCCGCCTGGCCGAGCACAGCGGACGGCGGATCACTCTGACCACCCAGGACCGCAAGCCCATCGCCGCGTCCGGCTCCGTCACCGCCCTCCCGGTCAGAGCCTCGGCGGTCGTCGACCCGCTGCGTACCGACCCGGCGCTGCTGCCCGCCACCGAGGCGAACCGCATCGACCCCCGCGCCGTAGGCCCGTACCGACTGACCGCCGCCGACCGCAAGCATCTGCGCGACCTGGCGGCGAAGCCCCTCATCTGCCTGCGCAACGCGGGCTATCCGGCCGTCAAGCTCACCGAGACACCGGACGGCCGCCCCTCGTACGCGCAGGCCGACAACCCCAAACTCCAAGTGATGTACGACAGTTGCGGTCTGAGCAACCTCTCGGACAACCTGACCGCGACCGAGGTCACGGCGCTGGCCCGGCTCAACACACTGGTCAACGAGTGCGTGCGGCGCGGGAATCTGGGCGACGCCGTGAAGATCGGCCTCGACTTCACGGCCCACTCCGACAACGCCCCAGCCGTGCAGAACTGCGTCGACACCGCCCGCCGCGACCAGCTCGCCCCGTACGTCGCCTCCGCCGCTCTGCTGTTCGTCACCACGCCGGCCGGGAGAACCGCCCCCGGGATCGATCTCTCCGCGGAGAACACGGCCCGGATCGCCGGCGTCGCGGCCCTGGTGCTTCTGCTCACCGTGGCCGTCACCATCACCGTCGGCACCAGGCTGGTCAGACCGCTGCGGGCGCTGACCTACGCCGCCCGCCGCCCGGCTGGGGAACACCTACGGGTGCCGGTCACCACCAACGACGAGATCGGCTATCTGGCCGCCGCCTTCAACGACCTGTCCGAGCGCCGCGAGCGCATGGAGGACCAGCGCAAGGCCATGGTCAGCGATGTCGCCCACGAACTGCGCACCCCGCTCAGCAGTATCCGCAGCTGGCTCGAAGCCGCGCAGGACGGTGTGGCCGTCTCCGACGAGGCGTTCGTCGCCTCACTGCTGGAGGAGGCCCTGCTGTTGCAGCGCGTCGTCGACGATCTGCAGGATCTGGCGGAGGCCGACGCCGGGCAGTTGCGGCTGCACCCCGAGCCGGTCTCTCCGCGCGATCTCCTCGACCATGTCGTCGCCGTCCACCGCAGCAGTGCCGAGGCCGCCGGTGTCGCCCTCACCGCCCGCACCGAGGGCGATCCCCCGCTGTCCGCCGACCCCGTCCGGCTGCGTCAGGCCGTCGGCAACCTGGTGTCCAACGCCGTACGGCACACCCCGTCCGGCGGCAGCGTCACCCTGACCTGCCGTCGCGAAGGGGACGAGGTGGTCATCGAGGTCGCCGACACCGGCAGCGGTATCTCCGACGAGGACCTGCCCCGGGTCTTCGACCGGTTCTGGCGCGCCGAGAAGTCCCGCAGCCGCCGGACCGGCGGCAGCGGCCTAGGCCTCGCCATCGTCCGTCAACTCACCGAGGCGCACGGCGGAACGGTGTCGGTGACCAGCACCCTCGGGGTGGGAACGGCGTTCACGATCCGGCTGCCCGCCGACAGGCCGGGAGCATCGCCGGGTGATGTTCAGGCGGCCGGGGTGTTCAGCACGTAGTCGCGCGAGGCACGCACCTCGGCGCGTAGGGCGGGCAGATCTACGTCGAGGACCTGACCGTTCCACTTACGGGGCTCGCCGTTGACGATTACGGCGCTGATGTTGCGGGCGTCGGAGCCCAACACGACAGTGCCGATCGGGTCGTTGAGCGGCATGTTGTTGAGATCCTCGGCCTGGATGACCAGCAGGTCGGCCTTCTTGCCCGGGGTGAGTGAACCGGTGACGCCGGCCAGGCCGTTGGTGCGGGCGCCCTGGAGGGTGGCGAAGTCCAGGACGTCGTGGGTGGTGATGCGGGACGGCTGCCGACCGGTGCCGTAGACGGAGTTGACGGCGCGCATCCGCTGGATGGCGTGCAGCGCCCGCATCTGCGTGAACATGTCGCTGGCCAGGGCGACTTCGACGTCGATGCTCAGACCGGGGCGGATGCCGACGGCGAGCGCCTCGTCGACGGCGGGGACAGCGGTCTCCAGGCCGATCTGGGCGTCGGAGGTCGGAGCGAGGGCCACGGTGGTGCCGGTCTCCCCCATCGCCTGCCACGCCTCGGAGGTGAGTCCGGTGGAGTGGATGAGGGTGACGGCGGGGCCGAGGACACCGTCCTTGGCCCAGCGCAGCACGGCCTCGGACCCGGACGCGCCGAACACGGCGTCCACGCTCACTCCCACCCCCAAGTCCTTGGCGACGCGGGCGAGTTCGGGACCGTAGGCGAGCGCGGGTCCGGCGATCTCGTCGGTGGCCAGGGTTGCCAGGCGCAGGGTGAGCAGTTGGTCGTCGCTGCTGAAGTACTGGTCCTTGATGCGGGTCAGGTCGCCGGGCCACTGCCGGTCCCAGTCGCCGAAGTGCGGCCCCATGGAGGCGTGCACGCCCCGGATGCCCGTGTTGATCAGCGCCTCGATCGCGGCGTCGGAGTGCTCGCGGGTACGGGAGTTGTGGGAGAAGTCGAGCATCGTAGTGATGCCGCTGTCGATCGCGGTCAGGGCGGCCAGCCGGGTGCCGATGTACATGTCCTCGGGCCGGTAGACGGTCACGTAACCGGCCAGGGTCGCCATGACGTAACCGCCCAGGTCGTCGACATCCGGCATGATCCGGCGCAACTGGGCCTCCCAGGCGTGCCGGTGGGTGTCGACGAAGCCGGGGGTGACGACGGTGCCGACGGCGTCCACGACCACGGCGTCGCCCGCGTCCAGTTGACGGCCGACGGCAGCGATGGTGTCGCCCTCGACGAGGACGTCGCCGCCCTCGATGATGCCGAGCTCGGGGTCCATGGTGACGACGGTCGCGCCGGTGAAGAGGACGCGCCGCTGGTCGGCGGGGAGGCGGCGGAGCTGTTCGAGGACGGCGGGGCTGGTGGTGTCGTTCACATTCACGTTCACGTTCATGGGGGCCTTCTTTCCGTACGCGCGAGGGGAAGGGGAACGGGATCAGCCGAGTTTCATGACGTATCCGGCGTGGTGGAGTTCGTCGCCCGTGAACTCGCCGTAGGCCCAGAACCCGAGGTCGTCGAGGTAGTCGATGCGGTCGCCGTCGATCCAGTAGCGGCCCTGATAGGCGTGCGGGCGTCCGCCCCGGGTCTCGTCGTAGCGGCCGTCGGCGGTGAGCTCCTGGTGCAGGAAGCCCTTGACGTCGATCCAGACGCCGACGCGCGGGCTGCCGGTGAGGTCGGGGATGCCCGTCTTGGGGGCGGCAGCCTGGCCGGGGACGCTGGCACCGGCCCTCAGGACGGGACGCCCGGCCGCGACCAGGGCGCGGACCTGCTCCGGCCGGGTCAGAAGGGTGGCCACCGCGCTCGGCACGTCGGCGGCGAGTTCGTCGGGCAGCACGAGGAAGTCGGTGCTGTTGCCGGGGGTGAGGGTGGCGACGTGGTCGGAACGGTGTCCGCGCCCGCCGGTCAGGGCGATGGTGTCGACGACGGCGGGAGCGATGGTCATCCCGGTGCAGTCGACGACGATGGCGTTGTCGTCGCCGGCCGCGGTGATGATGCCGGGGCCGACCCCCACCAGCAGCGAACCGACGAACAGCAGGTCGGCGCCGGTCGCCGTCCCGATCAGCGGATCCATCGTCAGGATCCGGGCGTTGGCGAACAGCACGGGACGACCGCCGTCGTCCGCGACGATCTCGTCCAGGGCCCGGGCATTCCAGCCGGTGGTGCGGGCGGTGTCCGTGACGTCCGTGGTGTCCGCGTCGATGATGCTCATGGCGTGCTCCTCAGTGGCGGATCCTCGGCAGCTACTGGGGCTGCCTGGCCACTAGGTTCATCGCACGGCGGAAGGGGAACCAGGTCGCGGTGTGCCTGGGTGCGCGGCACCCACTATGGGCATGGGGGTCTGGGAAGGGGGCCGCTGGGAGCGGCAGACGAGCCGGGCCGTACGCCGGGTTCTGTGTCCGGGAGGACCTCACGGTCCCCCCGGCGACGGCCATCCATCTAGGACCGGTGTTGCCACCGGCCTCATGCGGTCTACCCGGGAACTCGGGCGGGCAGCCCTCGAACGTCCCCGCAGGAGCGCCGAGGCGCTCCCTTTTGACCTTGCTCCGGGTGGGGTTTACCTAGCTGCCCAGGTCACCCTGGGCACTGGTGGTCTCTTACACCACCGTTTCACCCTTACCCGGTGCCGAAGCACCGGGCGGTCTGTTTTCTGTGGCACTTTCCCGCGGGTCACCCCGGGTGGCCGTTAGCCATCACCCTGCCCTGTGGAGCCCGGACGTTCCTCGGGGAGTCCCCGCTAGGGGCACTCCACGCGGCCGTCCGCCCGGCTCGTCTGCCGTGTGGACCATGCTACCGGGCGGCCGTCGTCCCCCCGACCTCCGTCCCTCCGACCGGCGCTCGGTCCCGCCGTCGCCAGGACCGAGCCCGCCAGGATGAGGGTGAAGGCGACCGCGATGCCCACGGTCAGGTCCTCGCCGAGGAACAGCGCGCCCGCCGCCACCGCGACCGCCGGGTTGACGTAGGTGAACACCGTCGCGCGGGTGGGGCCGACCTCCTTGATCAGTTCCAGGAAGGCCACGAACGCCAGCGCCGTGCAGATCACGCCCAGGCCGGCGAGGGACGCCAGGACATGGGGGGACGGGACCGTGGACGGCCGGGTGAGCGCTGCCGCCGGGGCGTAGACCAGGGCCGCCAACGCCAGGCACGGGGCCGTCAGTTGGAGGGTCGGGACGTCCTTGAGGTAGCGGGCCGCTATCAGGGGGGCCGTCGCGTAGCCGAGGACCGTCAGCAGTACCTCCGCCAGTGAGCGGGCGTCGCCTCCCGTGAGGTGCGGGACGGTGAGGACGGTGACTCCGGCCAGGCCCAGGGCCAGGCCCAAGACGCGGCGGGCGCCCAGTCGTTCCGCGGTGCCGAAGAACCTCGCCATCAGTACGCCGACGATCGGGACGCCCGCGATCAGCAGACCCGCCGTAGAACTCGACAGGTGGCGTTCCGCGTCCGTGAGCGTGAACCAGGGGCCGATGATCTCGATGCACGCGAAGGCCAGCATCGGGCGCCAGTGCGTCCGAATCGTGCGGGGCAGGCCGCCCTGTCGCAGCGCGAACGGCAGGAGGAGTACGGCGCCCAGGGCGCAGCGTGTGAAGACGACCATGGACGGGGACAGCGGGGCGTCCACCGCCACCTTGATCATCAGGTAGGGGATGCCCCAGACCACTCCCATCAGGGAGAACAGGAACCAGCCGCGTGCAGTCATACGGCGAGTCTGTGCCGCCCCCTCACCGGGAGTCTTGAACGCTGTTGCGGTACGCCGCCGGGGTCACCCCCAGCACCCGCCGGAACCAGCGGGTCAGATGGGCCTGGTCCGCGAAGCCCACCTGAGCCGCCACCTCGGCGGGGCGGCCGCCCGCCTCCAGCAGTCCGCGGGCCAGGGTCACCCGGTGCTGGGCGAGCCAGGCGTACGGGGGTATCCCCATCGTCGTACGGAAGGCTCGCAGGAGTTGGTAGCGGGACAGGTCGAAGTCCGCGGCCAGGGAGGAGAGGGAGGGTGGGGTGAGCAACTCGTCCGCCAGTCGGTCGCGTATCGCGTGGGCCACCTGGGCCGCACCGGGGACCAGGTCCGGTGCCGGGCGGGCGGTGGAGTGGCGGCGGGTGAGGGCCGTGAGCAGCCATGGGAGGCGGGACTCGGCCTCCAGCGGGTCGGGGCAGGCGCTGAGTTCGGTGTGGGCCCGGCGCAGGGCCAGGGCGAGTTCGGCGTCGTCGAGGAGGGGTTCGCGGAAGTGCGGTGGGCCGCCGCCGAGGGTGCCGTCCGTCAGCAGGGCCGGGTCGGCGTAGAGGGCGCGGTAGGCGTAGCCGTCGGTGGTGCTGCCGGGGCCGCCGGTGTGCATTTCGCCGGGGGCGAGGACGACGATGGAGCCCGGGCCGGTGCGGATACGGCCGCCGCGGTAGTCGATGACCTCCGAGCCGTCGACGCAGACGCCGATCGTGAACTCGGCGTGAGCGTGCGGGGCGTAGACATGGCGGTCGAAGCGGGCGGTGAGGAGGTCCAGGGGCGGGCCGCGGTGGCCCAGTCTCGCCCTCGTCCACAGGGCCTGTTCGCGTGCGGTCACCGGTGGCACCCCCTTTCCTCCACAGGGTGCAACGCGCCGAGGCCATGTGTCATGCCGGGGTGAGGGCCCGCTCCAGGAGGTCGAAGGCCGCGTTCATCCGGGTCTGGTGGTCCTCGGCCGGCCCCTTCCCGCGTTCGCCCGCGAGCAGGCGGCGCGCGGTGGTGACGTAGACCGACCGGTACGCGGCGACGATCAGGGCCGCCGTCAGGGCGGGGTCGGGGGTGTCCGGGGCGGTCTCGGCGAGGGCGTCGGACAGGGCGTTCTCGATCTCCTCCAGGCCTTCGCGGGCCCGCGCGCGCAGGGCCTGCGAGTCGATCACGACCTGCCAGAAGTCCGGGAAGGTGTCGTTGGGGCCTGCCAACGGGTGGTGCTGGTCCAGGAGTTCGAGCGAGAGGCGGCGCAGCGCGGCGAGCGGGGTCTCGCCCGGGGCGCGGTGGCGTACCGCACCGCTGAGCGCCTCGACCGCTTCCGGGATGCGGTCGAGGAACAGGTCCTCCTTGCGCGGGAAGTAGTTGAAGACGGTCATCGTCGACACCTCTGCGGCGCGCGCGACCTCCGCCACCGACACCGCGTCGAAGCCGCGCTCCTTGAACAGGTCCGTGGCGACGTTCGAGATCCGCTGCCGGGTGGCCCGCTTCTTGCGCTCTCTCAGGGAGAGCTCGCCCTCGTTCACGGGAACAGTGTAGCGAACATAATTTTTTAGTGACTACACTTATGCGCATGGACACTGACACGAACTACGACGTCGTGGTGGCCGGAGCCGGGCCCGTGGGGCTGCTCCTGGCCGCCGAACTGAGCCTCGGCGGGGCCCGTGTGCTGGTCGTGGAGCGGCTGGCCGAGGTGAACGAGACGATCAAGGCGGGCGGCATCAATTCCACGACCGCCGTCGCCCTCTACCGGCGAGGGCTGCTGCCCGCGCTGACCGAGGTGCACGAGGAGGCGATGAACCGCTTCAAGGAGTTCACGCGGCAGCACGGCGGCCCCGGCCACGACAACCCCGTGCCGCCGCCGAAGTTCGCCGGCCACTTCTCCGGGATCATGCTGCGGGCCGATCTGCTCGACGACTCGGACCCCGCCTTCGCGGACCTCGGCCCGGTCGAGCGGGTCGGGCTCGTCCCGCAGGCCCCGTTGGAGCGGCTGCTCGGCCGGCACGCCGACGGACTCGGCGTCGAGGTGCGCAGGCAGGTCGAGTTGACCGGCTTCGACACCGACGAGGGGGGCGTCACCGTCCACCTCGCGCCCACCGACGACTCCGCGCCGCAGACCGTCCGCGCGGGCTGGCTGGTCGGCTGCGACGGCGGGCGCAGCCTCGTGCGCAAGCTCGCCGGGATCGAGTTCCCGGGCACCGCACCGGAGATCACCGGCTACCAGGCACTCGCCGACATGACCGGCACCGAACCGCTGCGGGGCGGCTGGAACACCACCGACGTGGGGACGTACGCCTACGGTCCGGTGCCGGGTCGGATCCTCACCGTCGAGTTCGACGGACCGCCCGCCGACCGCGAATCCCCGGTCACCGCCGAGGAGTTGCAGGCCAGTGTGCGCCGAGTGACGGGCGTCGACGTCACCGTGCACAAGGTGCACTCCTCGACCCGGTTCACCGACAACTGCCGACAGGCGGCCACCTATCACTCGGGCCGGGTGCTGCTCGCGGGCGACGCGGCGCATGTGCACTCGCCGTTCGGCGGACAGGGACTCAACCTCGGGATCGGCGACGCGATGAACCTCGGCTGGAAACTCGCCCTGGTGGTGGGCGACCGGGCACCGGTGGAACTCCTGGACTCCTACACGGCGGAACGGCATCCGATCGGCGCCTGGGTGCTGGACTGGACGCGCGCCCAGATCGCGGTGATGCGCCCCGAGCCGCATTCCCGTGCCCTGCGCGAGGTGTTGACCGATCTCACGCGGACGGTCGACGGCACGACGTATCTCGTCAAGCGGATCTCCGGTGTCTGGCAGCAGTACGACCTCCCCGGCGACCACCCGCTGACCGGCCGCAGCGCCCCCGACCTCGAACTCGCCGACGCCACCCACCTCGCCGACCACCTCCACACCGGCCGCGCCCTCCTCCTCGACCTCGCCGACGACCCCAAACTCCGGGCCCGCGCGGAGGGTTACGAGGGTGTGGTGGACGTGCTCACCACCACCTGCCCCGGTCGGCCGGAACTCGCCGCCCTGCTGGTTCGCCCGGACGGCATAACGGCCTGGGCGGCGGACGCGGACAGCACCGAGGACGACCCGACGGAGGCTCTGCGGTTGTGGTTCGGCGCGCCCGTTGGCGCTTGACCCTCCCGCGACGTCAGCATCTGTACTGACCCCATGAGGATCAACTGGGCAGGTGGCGGGCGGGTGTTCGGGTATGCGCGGGGGCGTCGGGCCCTGGTGGCCGGGTCGGCGCTCGCGTGCGTCCTGGAGACGCTCACCCTGTCGGTGCTGCTGCGGGACTCGCCGGTGCCGCACCAACTGGTGCCGCTCCTGGGCCTGTTCGCGGTCGCGGCCGTCGCCGCCCTGCACGCGTCCTCCGCCGCCCGCCCGCATCAGCTCGACCGGGGCGCACTGCGGCTGCGGCGGGCCGTCCGTGCCGACCTGGTCATCCCGCTCGGTCATATCGCCTCGGTCGAGGGCGAGTTGCGTGCCGCCCGCCGCCGGGCCGACGGTGAACTCGATCTCCCGGTCGGCTTCCGCACCTCCGTCACGCTTCAACTCGCCGAGCCCGTAAGCCACTTCACGTTCTTCGGGGGCCGACGGGCGGTCGACACCGTCCGCTTCCACGCCGACGACGCCGAACGCCTCGTAGCAGCCCTGGTGGAAGCGGTCACGCGGGCGCGAACTGTACCTTCGCCGTCCCCGGGTCGGCCTGGGTGAGGCGGACCCGCAGCCGCTCCCCCAGGGGCAGCGGAGTGGTGCCGCCGGTCAGCCGGGCGACGACGGCCGGGGTGTCCAACTGGACTCTTCCCACGGTGGGTTGGTCGTCCTCGACGTCGACCACACAGCCCTCGAAGAGTTCGCCGACACGGTCCTTCAGCAGGGCCGCCTCGACGATGTCGACGCACTCGCGCTCAACCGTGCCCGCGAGGCGGGTGCCGTTGGCCATCTCCTTGGGGAGGGCTTCGAGACCGGCCAGCACCCAGGCGGGCGGGGACGCGGGTGAGAGACAGATCTCTGAGGCGTAGCGGTCGACCAGCCGTCGTAGCGGGGCCGTGCAGTGGGTGTAGGGGGCGGCGACGGCCGCATGGGTGGTGATCTCCGGGAGGACGCCGCCTTGGAAGACCGTGTAGCCCGCGCCGCGCAGCAGGGTCGTGCACTCCTGGAGGAAGGCCGCGTGGTGCGGGCGGTGCGGGTCGAGGGAGCGGATGAGCCGCGCGTACGACATGTGGTGCGGCCAGTCGATGTGCAGGGCGTGCGCGGTGCGGTGGAGGCGGCCCACCGCGCCGTCCGGGGCGGCGGGCAGGGTGCGCAGGACGCCCGTGCCGTGCGCGAGCATCAGCTCGGCGGCGGTCATGCCGGTGAGCAGGGAGATCTGGGCGTTCCAGCCGTCGGCGGGGAGCGGGGCGCGATAACCGAGTTCGTAGGTGTGGTCGCGCTCGACGATCTCCTGTTCGGGCACGTTCAGGGAGATGCCGCCGCGCTCCACCTCCAGCCGTTCCCGGGCCTCACCGATGTCCTTGAGCAGCGCGAGGGGTTCCTCGGCGGTGCCCTCGTCGATGCGGCGCTGCACGGTCGCGTAGTCGAGCTTGGCCCGGCTGCGGACCAGCGCCCGGTGGACGTCCACGGCGGTCGTACGGCCGTCCGCGTCCAGGTCGATCGTCCACAGCACGGCCGGCCGGGTCACGTCGGGCAGCAGGCTCGCGGCGCCCTCGCTCAGCAGGGGCGGGTGCAGCGGGGTCTTCTCGTCCGGGAAGTAGAGCGTGGTGACGCGGCGGTGGGCCTCCGCGTCCAGCGCCCCGCCGGGGGTCACGAAGGAGGCGACGTCGGCGATGGCGTACCGGACCCGGAAACCGGTGCCCCGGCGGGACAGGTGCATCGCCTGGTCGAGGTCCATGGAGGTGGGCGGGTCGACGGTGAAGAAGGGGATGTCCGTGGCGTCCGGGAGCGGGGGCGGTGGGGTCGCTGCCGCCCGTTCCGCCTCGGCCAGGACGTCCGACGGGAAGGTCTCGGGTACGCCGAGTTCGGTACGGAGCGCGGTGAGGGCGGCGCGGAGCGGGGCTTCGGGGGTGCCGGTCACCCGGATGCGACGGCGGGGCATGACACGAGCGTAGGCACAATCCGCCGGGCCGCACCCTTTACGCTGGCGCAGCACCCACCGTAAGGAGAAACCCACCGTGCTCGTCCTGCTGCCGCCCTCCGAAGGCAAGGCCTCCTCCGGACGCGGCGCCCCGCTCAAGCCGGAGTCGCTGTCACTGCCGGGACTCACCGACGCCCGCGCGGCCGTACTCGACGAACTGGTCGAGCTGTGCGCGGCCGACGAGGACAAGGCGCGCGAGGTGCTCGGGCTGAGTGAGGGTCTTCGGGGGGAGATCGCGAAGAATGTCGATCTGCGGACCGCCGGGGCGCGGCCCGCCGGGGAGATCTACACAGGTGTCCTCTACGACGCCCTCGACCTGGCCTCCCTGGAACCGGCCGCGAAGCGGCGGGCCGCGCGCTCGCTGCTCGTGTTCTCCGGGCTGTGGGGCGCGGTGCGAGTGACGGACCGGATTCCGTCCTACCGCTGCTCGATGGGCGTACGGCTGCCGGGGCTCGGGGCGCTGGGCGCGCACTGGCGCGCGCCGATGGCGTCCGTGCTGCCCGAGGCCGCCGGGGACGGGCTGGTGCTGGACCTGCGGTCCTCGGCGTACGCGGCGGCCTGGAAGCCGAAGGGCGGGATCGCGGAGCGGACGGCGACCGTACGGGTGCTGCACGCGCCGACCCGGAAGGTCGTCAGCCACTTCAACAAGGCGACGAAGGGGCGGATCGTACGGAGTCTGCTGTCGGGGGCGGGCACGCCCGGGACGCCGGAGGATCTGGTGGAGACGCTGCGGGGGCTGGGGTACGTGGTGGAGGCGGAGGCGCCCGCGCGGGCGGGGCAGGCCTGGTCGCTGGATGTGCTGGTGGACGAGATTCACTGAGCACACCTTCGGGTGCGTTGCAGTGTGCGCAACGCCCTTTGCGCGTGCTGCATCAGCTCGGCAGGATGAGGCCATGGCTTCCTCCTCCCTGCTCGGGCTCGCCCCCGTCCTCCCCGTCGTCGTCATCGAGGACGCCGCCGACGCCGTACCGCTGGCGCGGGCGCTGGTCGCCGGTGGGCTGCCGGCGATCGAGGTGACGCTTCGGACGCCGGCCGCGCTGGAGGCGTTGCGGTCGATCGCGGGTGAGGTGCCGGGGGCCGTGGTCGGGGCGGGGACCGTGCTGACTCCCGGGCAGGTGGAGGAGTGCGTGGCCGCAGGGGCGCGGTTTCTCGTCAGTCCCGGGTGGACGGATCTGCTGCTGGAGGCGATGCGGGGGTCCGGGGTGCCGTTCCTGCCGGGGGTGTCGACCACGTCCGAGGTGGTGGCGCTGCTCGAACGCGGGGTGCGGGAGATGAAGTTCTTCCCGGCTCAGGCGGCGGGCGGCACGGCGTATCTCAAGTCCCTCGCGGGGCCGTTGCCGCAGGCGCGGTTCTGCCCGACCGGCGGGATAGGGATCGGCTCCGCTCCGGACTACCTCGCGTTGCCCAACGTCGGCTGTGTGGGCGGGAGTTGGATGATCCCGGCGGACGCGGTGGCCGCGCGGGACTGGGGGCGGATCGAGGCGCTGGCCCGCGAGGCGGCGGCGCTCAGCGCAGGTGGGACGTGTCGTTGAACAGCCGTACGCTCGCGTTGCCGTCCCGGTAGTACGCCACCGCCGAGAGCGAGGCCGCCGAGAGTTCCATGCGGAACAGGGCCTGGAGCGGGGCGCCCAGGGCGAGTTGGACGAACGTCTTGATCGGGGTGACGTGGGTGACGAGCAGGACCGTGCGGCCCGCGTAGGCCGCGACCAGCTTGTCGCGGGTGGCGGCGATCCGGGTCGCCGTCGCCGCGAAACTCTCGCCCCCACCGGTGGGTTGGGCCGTGGGGTCGGTCAGCCACGTCGTCAGGTCGTCGGGGTAGCGCTCGCGGACCTCGCCGAAGGTGAGGCCCTCCCAGGCGCCGAAGTCCGTTTCGCGCAGGCCCTCTTCGATCGTCACGTCGAGGCCGAGGCGCTCCGCCACGGCGGCGGCGGTCTCGCGGGTGCGGGCGAGGGGGGAGGCGACGATGTCCTGGATGGTGCCGCGAGCCGCCAACGCGGTTGCGGCGCGCGCCGCTTGGTCCCGGCCGATGTCCGAGAGGGAGGGGTCGGTGCCGCCGCTGCCGGAGAAGCGCTTCTGAGGGGTCAGGGGGGTTTCGCCGTGCCGGAGGAGGACGAAGGTGGCGGGGGCTCCCATGTCGGCGGGGGCCCAACCCGCGCTGGGGGTGGCCACGTTGCGGGCGGCGCGGATGTCGGCGGTGGCTTTGCCGGTGGTCGTCATGGAGCGGGCCGGTGGGGGCTGGTCGCGCCCCGCGGCGGAGCCGCTTGTCGACACAGCCCCGCGCCCCTTGGGCGGGGTGCCTGGACCTGCGCCGAGAAGCTCAGCCCTCGAATCCGCCGCCGACCACTGCTCGCCCCTCTTCCCCGCGTCCATCGCCTCGTTGGCCAACCTGTCCGCGTGCTTGTTCTTCTCCCGCGGGATCCACTCGTATGTCACCTGATCCGCCGGGAACACCGCACCCGCCTCCGCCGCCAGCGGCTTCATGTCGGGGTGCTTGATCTTCCAGCGGCCCGACATCTGCTCGACGACGAGCTTGGAGTCCATACGGACATGGATGCGGGCGGTCGGGTCCAGGGCGTGGGCGGCGCGGAGGCCGGCCAGCAGGCCCCGGTACTCGGCGACGTTGTTGGTGGCGATGCCGATGTACTCGGCCGCCTCCGCCAGGGTCTCCCCCGTCGCCGCGTCGATGACCACGCTGCCGTAGCCCGCGGGCCCCGGGTTGCCCCGGGAACCGCCGTCGGCCTCGACGATGAACTCCCGCACGCCCAGGACTCCTTGGCCTCTACAGACCCGACTCGGACGTGCGCACCAGGATGCGGCGGCAGTTCTCGCAGCGGACCACCGTGTCGGGGGCCGCCGCGCGGATCTCGTTGATGTCGGTGATGGCCAACTCCTGGCGGCAGCCCTGGCAGGTGCGCTGGTACAGCTTGGCCGCGCCGATGCCGCCCTGCTGCTGGCGCAGCTTGTCGTAGAGCTTGAGGAGGTCCGCGGGGATGGTGGCCGAGACGACCTCGCGTTCCTTCTCGGCCGTGGCCTCCTCCGCGTCGAGGGTCTCGTAGGCGGCCTCGCGGCGGGCGGTCGCGTCGTCGATCTTGCCCTGCACGGAACCGACCCGCTCGGTCAGTTCGGCGGTGCGCTCCTGCGCGGACTCACGGCGCTCCATGACCTCCAGGACGATGTCCTCCAGGTCGCCCTGTCGCTTGGCGAGGGAGACGATCTCGCGCTGGAGGTTCTCCAGGTCCTTGGGCGAGGTGACGGCACCGGAGTCGAGGCGCTGCTGGTCGCGGGTGGCGCGCTGGCGCACCTGGTCCACGTCCTGCTCGGCCTTGGTCTGCTCGCGGGCGCAGTCGCTCTCCTCGGTCTGCACGGCCACGAGCAGGTCGCGCAGCTGGGTGAGGTCCTTGGTCAGCGAGTCGATCTCGGCGTGCTCGGGCAGGGAGTTGCGCTTGTGCGCGAGCTGCGAGAGGCGTACGTCGAGGGCCTGGACGTCGAGAAGTCGGATCTGGTCGGCGGGCGCGGCGTTCAGTTGGGGGCTCCCATTGAGTCTGGTGTGGTGGCGGACGCCGCGTGGGCGGTCCAGGGGTCGGTGACCGTCTTGGAGACGTGGACCCGCAGGCCCCATCCCTCGCGGTCGGAGATCTCGTCGAGCTGGGCGGCGGCCAGCTCGCACCAGGGCCACTCGGTGGCCCAGTGCGCCGCGTCGAGCAGCGCGAGAGGACTGTGGGCGCGGGCCTCTGAGGTGGGGTGGTGGCGGAGGTCCGCGGTGAGGAAGGCGTCGACGCCCGCCGCGCGTACGTCGTCGAAGAGGCTGTCGCCGGAGCCGCCGCTGACGGCGACCGTGCGGACCAGGGCGTCGGGGTCGCCGGCGACGCGGATGCCCTGCGCGGTGGCGGGCAGCCGCTCGGCGGCGCGGGCGGCGAGGTCGCGGACGGTGACCGGGTGGTCCAGCTCGCAGACACGGCCCAGGCCCCGGCGGCCCTCCGGGTCGGTGGGGTCCGGCACGAGCGGTCGTACGACCCGGAGGTCGAGCGCGCCCGCGAGGGCGTCGGAGACTCCCGGGTCGGCCCGGTCGGCGTTGGTGTGGGCGACGTGCAGCGCGATGTCGTGCTTGATCAGGGTGTGCACCACGCGGCCCTTGAAGGTGGAGGCCGCGACCGTGGTCGTACCGCGCAGGTAGAGGGGGTGGTGGGTGACCAGCAGGTCGGCGCCCAGCTTCACGGCCTCGTCGACGATCTCGCGCACGGGGTCCACGGCGAACAGGACGCGGGTCACGTCCTGCTCGGGGTCGCCCACGACGGTGCCGACCGCGTCCCAGGACTCGGCCCGCTCGGCGGGCCAGAGGTTCTCCAGCGCGGCGACGACTTCGGACAGGCGAGGTGCGGACTGACGGGATACGGGCTGACGGGGCACGGGGAAAGGCTACCTGGCCGCACTGTGGGGCTGAACCGCCGAAGCAGCCGTAGACGGTCTACGGCCCCGTTCAGCACACCCGCCCCGGTTTCCTCAGGCGAATCGTTACTTGGCCACCCTTATGTGTGATGTGGCTGCTCATCGGTCCCACGTCCGTACGTACGAAAACTAGTTTCGTCGCCGGAGGTGACCGAACCATGACGGCCTGTGCGATCGAGCCCACGGCGGCGGACGAGGACGGGGACGAGTGCGGGGACCTGCGCACCCATGGCGCCGAGGGCGCCGCGTGTGCGATCACCGCGGACGGGGCGTACGCGGCCCGGCTCGCGCCGGCCGGTGACTGTCTGTTTCCTGAGAGGTGGACGCTGGACGGCCCCGAGCCGTACGCCGTGCCGCTGCCCGGCAACCAGCCGGAGGAGCCGGGTACGGAGGTGCAGCCGATGAGCGACGGGCGGGTGCTCATCCGGCGGCTGGTGGACGGGCGGCACACCTTCTCGCTGCTGTACCCGACCGGTCCCGGCACCGGTGAGCTGCCGCTCGGCGCGGTCGAGTGCCCGGACCCGGACACCCGGCTGCGGATGCTGCCGCCGGCGCCGGGGGGCGAGAAGGCGTACGCCCTCGCCGTGGGCCGGCGCTCCACCGCCGTGTGGCTGGTGGCGGGCGGGGCCTTCGGTCCCGAGCATCTCGCGATGGTTCCGGGGCGCTGTTCGGGCGGGGTCTGGCTGGACCGGACGGGCCGGATGCTGGCGCTGGACCGGGAGGTCGGCGGCCGGACCAAGGCGATCGTGGTGGACCTGGAGCGGGACGGGGAGGTGTCGCCACTGCTGCAGATCGCCGCGGACAGCGACGACCGGCTGCTGCTGGCCGATCCGGACAGCGGGCTGCTGCTGATCCGCTCGGACGCGCCGTCGCCGGGGCGGGACCGGCTGGGCTGGGGGGTGCTCGGCTCCACGCTGCCGGTGCGGTTCCCGGAGTGTCTGCGGGTGCCGGAGTGCGCGGTGACGCCGTTCGCGATCCAGCCGGGTCTGGTGCTGATGCCGGAGAGCTGCGGGGTGGCGCTGTGTGTCGACGGGCCGGGCGGCAGCTGGCTCGGCCTGTGGCGGCCCGCCGACCGGCAGTTGCTCCAACTCCCGGCGCCCGAGGGGTGGTTGGCGGGCGCCGGGCTGTGGACCACGGACGGGGTGCTGCGACTGCCGTACGCCACACGGGAGGTGCCGTGCGGGGTGGCGAGGTTCGCGGTGCCCTGGGGGGCGGGGGCAACGGGGGGCCAGGGGGCGACGGGGGCTCCTGGGGAAACGGGGGAAACACGCCCGGGGGATCCGGTTCGGGACGGGACGGCAGGCGCGCCTGGGGAGGCCGCGCGGGAGCCGTCCGAACCGGATCCCCCGGTGCCGGCCGCACCGCGTCCGGTACCGCTGCGGGAGGCGCCGTTGAAAGGCCGGGTGGCGGTCGGGTAACGAAGTGATGTGGCTCGGTAACGAAGTCGTTCCGGACGGCAGGCCGTCGCGCGTCACCCCGGGAACGGCTGGATAAGATCACCGGGTTGTATGAAGGATCTTGTTGCTACGGGGTGAAGTATCCGATGAACGACGCGAGCACCGCGCAGACCATGTCTGCCGACACACACGAGGCCTCCGGTCACGGCAAGCACCGGGGCCCGGTCTCGGCGCAGGACGGCGACTCCGCCGCCCACGGCCGTCACCGCAAGCCGTCCGAGCAGTCCACGCAGTCGAAGTACGCGGCTGTCTGACGGACCATCAGCATCGCCCGGCCCCGCTCGTCCTCGGACGGGCGGGGCCGTCGCGTTCCCTAGGTCTGGTCCGACTCCCGCTTGAGCCCCAGCACCTCGGCCGCCGCGAACGTCTCGCCGTCGGCCCGGCGCGCGTAGTGCGGAGTGAGTACGGCGTCCAGCTCGTCGTAGCTGAAGGTGTCCTGCTTGCTGTCGAACTTGGCCTGGACGTGCGGGCGTTCGACGATCGCGACCATGCCGCCGTGGACGACCAGGAGCTGTCCGTTGATCCGTCCGGCGGCGGGTGCGGCCAAGTAGCCGACGAGCGGGGCGACATGCTCGGGGGCGAGCGGGTCGAGGCCGTCGTCGGGCTCCTCGAAGCCGGCGAAGACGTCCTCGGTCATCCGGGTGCGGGCGCGCGGGCAGATGGCGTTCGCCGTCACTCCGTACTTGGCGAGGGCGAGGGCGGTGGAGGTGGTCAGGCCGACGATCCCGCCTTTCGCGGCGGCGTAGTTGGGCTGTCCGGCGGAACCGGCGAGGAACGCCTCGGACGAGGTGTTCACGATCCGCCCGTACACCGGCGCGCCGCTCGCCTTGGACCGCTCGCGCCAGTGCGCGGCCGCGAAGTGGGTCGTGTTGAAGTGGCCCTTGAGGTGGACCCGGATCACCGCGTCCCACTCCCCCTCCGTCATGGAGAAGACCATGCGGTCGCGCAGGATGCCCGCGTTGTTGACGAGGATGTCGAGCTTGCCGAACTGCTCGACCGCCAACTCGACCAGTTCGCTTGCCTGTTGGAAGTCGGCGACGTCCCCGGTGTGGACGACGGCCCGGCCGCCGGCCGCGCGGATCTCGGCGGCGACCCGTTCGGCGGGGCCCGCGGAGGCCTCACCGGAGCCGTCCCGGCCCGGCTGTCCGTAGTCGTTGACGACGACGGCCGCGCCGAGCCGGGCGAGTTCGAGCGCCTCGGCGCGGCCGAGCCCTCGCGCGGCGCCGGTGACGATCGCGGAGAGGCCCTCAAGTGGCAGCGACATACCGGCCCTCAGATCTCGATGCAGGTGCGCAGGGCCGTGCCCTGGCGCATCTGGTCGAGGGCCTCGTTGATGTCGGCCAGCGGCACCCGGTGGGTGATGAGGCCCTCCAGGTCGACGCGGCCCGCCCGCCACAGGGCGATCGTGCGCTCGTAGGAACGCAGGACGTCCCCGCCGCCGTACATCGAGGGCAGGATGCGCTTCTCGTCGAAGAACAGCTCGAACATGCTGAGTTGGAGGAAGTCGTCCAGGGCGCCCGCGCCGACGACGACGAGGGTGCCGCCGCGGCGGGTGTTCTCGTAGGCGGTACGGGCGGTGGTGGAGCGGCCGACGACCTCGAAGACGTAGTCGAAGCCCTCGCCGCCGGTGACCTCCTGCTTGGCGGTCGGCAGCTCGTCCGGCGAAATCGCCCGCGTGGCACCGAACTTGAGGGCCGACTCGCGGCGCGAGGCGACCGGGTCGACGGCGACGATCTCGGCGGCTCCCTTGAGGCGGGCGCCCTGGATCGCGGAGATGCCGACCCCGCCGCAGCCGATCACGGCGACCGACGAACCGGCTTCCACGTCAGCGGTGTTGAGGGCGGCGCCGAGTCCGGTGGTGACCCCGCAGCCGATGAGGGCCGCGATGTCGAAGGGCACGTCGTCGGGGATCGGCACGGCACAGCCCGCGTCGACGACGACCTCCTCGGCGAAGGTGCCGGTCCCGGCGAAGCCGAAGACATCGGAAGGACTGCCGCCGGGGCGCTTGAAGTTGGGGGTGCCCGCGTTCATGAACCCCGCCAGGCACAGTTGGGTCTGGCCGCGCTTGCAGGCGGGACAGACTCCGCAGGCCGGCAGCCAGCAGACGACGACCCGGTCGCCGGGCTTCAAGTGGCTGACGCCCTCGCCGACTTCGAGGATCTCGCCGGCGCCCTCATGCCCGGGCACGAACGGCGCGGGCTGCGGCAGTACGCCGGCCATCGCGGACAGGTCCGAGTGGCACAGCCCCGTGGCCCGCACCCGGATCCTGACCCGGCCGGGCCCGAATCCCGTCGCCTCGACGTCGTCGAGGACTTCCAGTTTGTCCTGGCCTATCTCGTGCAGTACGGCTGCGCGCATGGTGCGGCTCCCCTCAAGTCTGACCTGGCTCAGGAGTGTTCGACGATCGTGTCGGCGAGGACGGGCGCGTCGTCCCGCTCCACGGCGCTCACCGCGACCCTTACCTCGGTGCCGCCCCGGCGCCACATGCGGATGCGCAGCGTCTCGCCGGGGAAGACGACTCCGGCGAAGCGGGTGTCGTAGCCGCGCACCCGGGTCACATCGCCGTCGAGCAGGGTGTCGACGACCGCCTTGAGCGTCATACCGTAGGTGCACAGGCCGTGCAGGATGGGCCGGTCGAACCCGGCGACCTTGGCGAACTCGGGGTCGGCGTGCAGCGGGTTCCAGTCGCCGGAGAGGCGGTAGAGGAGGGCCTGGTCCTCACGGATCGGACGCTCAACGACCCTGTCCGGGGCGCCTGTTGGCGGTTCGAGGCGGGTGGAGGGGCCGCGGTCGCCGCCCCATCCGCCCTCGCCCCGGACGAAGATCTGTGCGTCGTTGGTCCACAACGGGCCGTCGGTGTCGGCGACTTCGGTGCGCATGACGAGGACGGCGGCCTTGCCCTTGTCGTAGATCGCGGCGATCTTGCCGGTGCTGGTCGCGATTCCCTGGGTCGGGATGGGGCGGTGCAGGCGCAGGGACTGGCCGCCGTGCAGGACGCGGGCGAGGTCGACCTCGATGCCGGGCATGGACAGGCCGCTGATCACGCCGGGTGAGCCGTTGCCCGCGACGGTGGCGAAGCTCGGCAGGACGTGCAGCCGGGACTCCAGGGTGTAGCGCAGCTCGTCGGGGTCGGTCGCCGGGGTGCCCGCGCCGAGGCCGAGGTGGTAGAGCTGCACGTCCTTGGTGGTCCAGGAGATCTCGCCGGTCCGGGGTTCGGCCGCGAGGGCCTGGGCTGCGTCGATGGGCATGGGGCTCCTGATCGCCGGTGGTCGAAGACCCCGGTGCGGCCGTCCGCACCGTCGGCCGCACCGAGGTCGTCACGGGCCGACCTAGAACGCGTTCCAGTCCGGCGACCCTTGTATAGCCCAGCACCCGGCAGTTGTGAAGGCTCCTGACACTGTGTCAGGTCCGTGCCTGTCGGGGGCGCCCGTGACATTTGTCCTGCCCGAGTCCGTACATGCGCATCTGCCGTGCGGGGGGCTCGGGTTCGTAGCGTCGTAGCCATGACACAGACAGGTGGGGCAGAGCGTGCGGTGTCCTTCGCGGGGGCGGTCAAGGCCTTCGGCGCGGTGCGCGCCGTCGACGGCGTGGACCTGGAGATCGGGCGCGGCGAGACGGTCGCGCTGCTCGGCCGCAACGGCGCGGGCAAGTCGACGGCGATCTCACTGCTGCTCGGGCTGAACGCGCCCGACGCCGGCCGGGTCGAACTGTTCGGCACGCAGCCCGAGTCGGCCGTACGGAACGGCCTGGTCGGGGCGATGCTCCAGGAGTCGCGGGCAGTGCCCCGGGTCACCGTGGGCGAGCTGATCACCTTCGTCGCCCGGCGCTACCCGACCCCGATGCCCGTCGCACAGGCCCTCGACCTGGCCGGTATCGGCGAGTTGGCCGGGCGCCGGGTGGACCGCCTCTCGGGGGGCCAGACGCAGCGCGTGCGGTTCGCCGTGGCCCTGGCCGGCAACCCGTCACTGATCGTCCTGGACGAGCCGACCGCCGCCCTGGACGTGGAGGCACGGCACGCGTTCTGGCACTCGATGCGCGCCTACGCGCGGCGCGGTCACACCGTCCTGTTCTCCACGCACTACCTGGAGGAGGCGGACGCACACGCCGACCGGATCGTCGTCATCGACCGCGGCCGGATCGTCGCGGACGGCACCGGCGAGCAACTCAAGCGAGCGGCCGGCGGCAGCCTCGTCTCCGTCGACCTGGGAGGCCGCCCGACCGAGGACCTGGCTGGGCTCCCCGGCGTCCGCACCCTCGAAGTACGCGGCGACCGCGCGCTGCTGCGCACCGACGACTCGGACGCGACCGTGATCGCACTGGCCGCACGCAACGCGATCTGCGGCCTGGAGGTCAGCCCGGCCTCGCTGGACGACGCGTTCCTGGCTCTGACGTCCGGACCCGAACTGGAGACGGTGTGATGCTCGACGGCCTGCGACTCGCGGACCGCCTCCCCACCGCCACCCCGGCAACCCCGCACCACCGATTCCCCGCCCGCACGGCCCCCGGAGACGGAGACCGCCTGATACCCGACCGCCCGCGACGCGCAGACCGCCAGACCCCCCGCGACTCCAACTCGACAACCGACCTCACAGATACGGACCGCCCGCTCGACGCCACTCCGCCACTCCCCCACCACCGATCCCTCGCCCGCACGGACACGGGCCGCCCGCTCGACACCACCCCGGCGCCCCCGCACCACCGTTCCCCCGCCCGCACGCACCCCGAAACGGAGACCGTCATGCTCGACTACCTGCGCCTCGAAGTACGCCGGACCCTGCGTGACCTCGGCTTCGTCATCGGTGGGATCGTGATGCCGGTGATGATGTATCTGCTGTTCACCAACCTCGGCGGGGACGACAGCGGTTACAAGGCCACGGCGATGGTCGGTATGGCCGCCTACGGCGCGGTCGGGTCCGCCCTGAACACCGGGGGTGGAGTCGCCGAGGACCGGGCGATCGGGTGGCTGCGGCAACTGCGGGTGACGCCGATGACGCCGCGCCAGGTCGTCGTCGGCCGGGCGCTGACCGGGTCGGTGACCGTGTTGCCCTCGATCGTGGCGGTGCTCGCGGCAGGCGGGCTGGTGAACGGGGTTCGGCTGGCCGTCTGGCAGTGGGTGTTGGTCGCGTTGCTGCTGTGGCTGGGCTCGGTCCCCTTCACCCTGCTCGGCCTCGGCAACGGCTACGGCCTGACCTCCCAGACCACCGGCGTCGCCAACATGGCCTGCAACCTGGGGCTCGCGGTGATCGGCGGTCTGTGGTTCCCGATCAGCCTGTTCCCGGGCTGGCTGCGGGCCGTCTCGGAGTACACCCCTACCAACCGCTTCGCGGCACTCGGCACCTCCGTCGCCGACGGGCATGCCCCGGCGCTCGGCGCGATCGTGGTTCTGACGGCTTGGCTGCTCGCGTTCGGTTCGTACGCTGTCCTGGCGTACCGCCGGACCGGGCGGACCGTGTGACCGGGGGAGCGAGAGAGATGTCCTGGATGCGAGGGATCACCTGCCAGATACGCCAGTTGCGGGCGGCGCGGGCCCAGTGGAGGGCCGACATGGCGGAGTTCAAGACCGCGCAGAAGGAGGCGCGCCGCACGGGCGCGCGGCCCGAGCACCCGGGCCCGCCGCCGACCGGCTTCTCTCTGTTGCCGTGGCTGCTGATGGGTCTCGGCTCCTTCTCCAACCTCCTCCAGGGCAAGACCGCCAACCCCTGGATCGGCGCTCTGGGCCTGCTCGCCTTCAACTCCCTCTACATCAACGTCGTCTTCCGCTCCTTCGTGAAGGAGAAGCGCGAGGCCGTCCCGACGCGGGTGGCGCTGGTCGTGATGGGCGTGATCACCTGCGGCCTCGCCCTCGGCTACGGCGGCAGTTGGCTGTACTTCTTCCCGCTGCTCGGCCTCGCCACCGGCGCCTGTCTGCGCGGCCCGCGCCTCGGCCAGGTCGGCCTCGCGCTGACCGCGCTCGCGGCGGCGGTCTCCGTGTTCCGGGCGGGCTGGGACGCGATCAACGTCGCCTACGGCACCTTCCTGTCCACCATGGTGACCGCCGCGATCCTCTCCCTCTCCGAGGCCGTACGCGAACTGCGCGCCGCCCGCGAGGAGTTGGCCCGCCGTGCGGTGGCGGAGGAACGGATGCGCTTCTCCCGCGACCTGCACGACCTGCTCGGGCACACGCTCTCGGTGATCGTGGTGAAGTCGGAGGCGGCCCGGCGGCTCGCGCCCCGCGACATGGCGGCGGCGCTGGACCAGATCACCGACATCGAGTCGGTCGGCCGGCAGGCGCTCACCGAGATCCGCGAGGCGGTCACCGGCTACCGCGAGGGCAGCCTCGCCACCGAACTGGACAGCGCCCGCTCCGCGCTGTCCGCCGCCGACATCGACCCGGTGGTCCGCCAGTCGGGCCCGCCCCTGACCCCGCAGACCGAGGCCCTGCTGGGCTGGGTGGTCCGCGAGTCGGTGACCAACGTCGTACGGCACAGCGGCGCGGCCCGCTGCGAGATCACGCTCGACGGGGTCCTGGACCGGGTCCGCCTGACCGTCGCTGACGACGGCACGGGTGCGGGCGCGGGTACGGGCTCCGCCGAGGGCGTCGGCGGGACCGGTCTGAAGGGCCTCACCGAACGCCTCGCGGCGGCGGGCGGCTCCCTTCGGGCCGGCCCGTCGCCGCGCGGCGGATTCACTGTCACCGCCGAACTACCGGTGGAAGCACCGGAGTTGACCGAGGCGGCTACGGCGCCCAGGGCGCGGTGACCACCCAACTGACGTCGTCCGTCCACGAGGTGGCGCTGTCGAAGGCGTTCGAGCCGCCGTCGCTCGCGATGTAGACGTTGTAGTTGTAGTGCCGGAGATATCTGGTCGGATAGTTGTACGACGCGAACGAGGTGCCCGTGCCGCTCTTGCCGGTCGAGGCGCAGAACGTGGCGTCCTGTCTGAACTGCGCGGTGCCGACCATGGGTTGTCGGTAGAGCTGGTAGTTGAAGTGGCGCAGGAAGTCGCCGGGGTAGTTCCGAGACTCGAAGGAGTAGCAGGAGCTGTTGGCGAGTCCCCTGCGGACGATCCAGGTGGCGTCGCCCTTGTCGAGCGCCGAACTGCTCGACGTGATGGCCGAGACGACCGCCGCGTTGGCCTGGTGGCGGATGTAGTCGCCGGTGCAGCACGAGGTGGTCGCGCGCAGCGAGATCTCCGAACCGGCCGCGAGCGTGCCGGTGGTGCCGGTCGAGCCGCCGTAGCCGACGGACACGATGTTGGCCTGCACCAGGTTGTCGGCGGCGTCCGTGGGGATGCCCGCGGTCATGACGCCCTCGAAGAACGAGCCGATGGAGCCGTTGCTGTTGTCCCCGCCGGTGCCCAGGACGATCGCGCCCTCCTGGTGCATGGGCGAATAACCACTGGTGGTGGGTTCACCGCCGGAATACGTGGTCGTGAGACTGCCCGACTGGGCATTTCCGTATTTCAGCGCGAAATGGTCCTGACCGTTGTTTTTCAGCAAAGCGGTGACGAACGGCCTCGCTCCGGTACCGGTGTTCGCCGTGTTCTTGCTGTACCCGGAGTCCGACTGGAACAGCCCGTTCTCCAGGTCGGCCTGCACCCAGGGACCACTGCCGTAGCAGGGCGCGAACCAGCATTCGGTGCCGAAGTTGATCGCGTCCATGTGACCGTTGCCGGTGTCCTGGTTGTTGGTCTCGGCGTTGCCGTAGTCGAAGCAGCAACCACCGTTGACGTGGGTGCCCGAGGTCACCATGTACATCCCCTCGGCGGCGCCGTTGGTGGCCACGCCCGAGGTGGAGTTGTCGCGGTAGCCCATGCCGGCCGAGATCTCCAGGCCGTAGACCTGGTGCCCGCCGACGGTCACCGGCAGCGCGTCCGCGGGCGCCCCGACATCGGCCACGCCCGCCCCGCCGGCGCCCTCGATCGTGAGGTCGTTGTGGCGCGCCGACTGGTCGTAGATCTTGGTGATGATGCAGGTCGTACCGGCACAGAACGAGTCCTGCGCCGCCGCGTTGGCATAGCCCCCGGCCGCCAGCAGGCCGATGTTCGCGGTGGCGCTGTCGGAGGCGCGCTGCACCTGGTACAGCGAGCCGTTGTAGGACGAGTAGAGCGCCCTGACGAGACTGTGCGCGGCGACGCAGGGCGTCCCGGCGGTGGCGTAGATGTCGCACGGGAGCGAGGTGGCGGCCGACGCCTGCGGAACGCCGACGGCGAGCGCGGCGACGGTCACGAGCGCCGAGAGTGCGGCCAGGACTGCGTTTCTCAGCCGGCGCGGCCGGGTGCGGAGGAATCTCAAGAACACGGTGCACCTCCTGGAGCCTTGGCTCCTGGTCGAAATACCGGACATTGTTCGATCGAAATGCCGAACCTGTTCGCGATCGAAATGTCGAACCCGTCGAACCTGTCGAAAGTTTTCCGAAAATCGGCCCGGCATGTGAAATTCCAGAATGTTCGCAGAATGCCGAGGCGATTGTTTGCCCGCGGCCGTGGACCGTCAAGACTCGCGGACGCCGACAATGAAGAGTTTTTGACAACCGCCCCGGGCCTTACCCTTGCCCCGTGGATGAGATGCCCCAGGACCACCGGCCCGCCAAGTCCGTCAGAGTGCTGCTCGCCGAGGACCAGGGCATGATGCGCGGCGCCCTCGCCCTGCTGCTCGGCATGGAGGCGGACCTGGAGGTCGTCGCCCAGGTCGGGACGGGTGACACGATCGTGGACGCGGCCCTCACCCACCGCCCCGACGTCGCCCTCCTCGACATCGAACTCCCCGGCATGAGCGGCCTGGACGCCGCCGCCGAACTCCGCGAACAGGCCCCGGACTGCCGGGTGTTGATCCTCACCACCTTCGGCCGCCCCGGCTATCTGCGCCGGGCGATGGAGGCGGGCGCCGCGGGCTTCCTGGTGAAGGACGGCCCGGTGGAGGACCTGGCCGCCGCGATCCGCCGCGTCCTCACCGGCGAGACGGTCATCGACCCCGCGCTCGCGGCGGCCGCGTTGAGCGCCGGCCCCAATCCGCTGACCGCCCGCGAGTGCGACGTCCTCAAGGCCTCGGTGGACGGCGCGACGGTCTCCGACATCGCCGGCAAGCTGCACCTCTCCGAGTCAACCGTCCGCAACTACCTCTCCTCGGCGATCGGCAAGACGGGCACCCGCAACCGCATGGAGGCGATGCGGGAGGCCCGGCAGCAGGGGTGGCTCTAAGGGGTGGCTCTAACACTCCGTCCGGGGGCGGCGGAACAGTGCCGTCCACAGGAAGTCCTCGCCGAAGCACGGCGATTGGGCCGGTTCGGCGCGCATCCGGCGCAGCTCGGCCTCCTCCAGGTCCCCGAATATCCAGCGCAGGGCTTCGGGGGTGTAGGCCAACCCGCCCTGGAGACCGGAGCCTTGGTACAGGTCGGCGTCGGGCAGCTCGGAGCCCATCGCACCGGCCGCGAAGCAGGTGAGCGCGAAGTGGCCGCCGGGGGCCAGGACTTGGTCCAGCAGCGCGAGGTAGCTGATGCGCCGGTGCGGGGGCAGATGATGGAAGCACCCGGAGTCGTAGACCAGGTCGTACGGGCCCGGGAGTTCCGTGCCGACGAGGGCGAACGCGTCCCCGCAGTGGAACCGGGCCCGGATTCCCGCCTCCTGGGCCCGCTCCTCCGCCCAGGCGACCGCCGTCGGCGACAGATCGACCGCGTCCACCTCGAAGCCCCGCGCGGCCAGGTGAAGGGTGTTGCGCCCCGGGCCGCAACCCAGGTCCAGGGCACGGCCGCCCCCGGGGACGAGACCCCGGTCGAGATACGCGACCAGGTTCTCGTCCGGCTTCGCCACGAAGAACGGCACCGGCTTGGCGCGGTCGGCGTAGAAACCGTCCCACCAGGAGGCTGCCCCGGTGGTCCACCGGTCGGCGTCCGGCGCGAACAGCCCGTCCAGGAGCCGGAGTACGTCGTCGATCGTGCGTATGTCACGCCCCTGCTGGTTCCGGTCCATCCGGCTCCCTTTCCAGTCGGCATCCCGCAACGGCAGCATGCCAAAAGCGAATCCGCACGGTCGGAGCGGCAGTCCCCGGTGCGTCGGGTGGTCGCCGCGCCCCGCCGGTGAGCCGGGCGCCGCGACCGTGTGGGTCAGGCCGGCGACGTGGTCGGTCGGCCGAGGTGTCGGGCGAAGAACCGGACCGCGCTGTCGGCCTCGAACCTGGGCAGTTCCTTGTGCCTGCCCGAGTTCACGTGCAACGACTTCTCCTGCGAGGCGAAGGCGTCGAACAGCGCGAGACCCTCCTCGCGCGAGATGTGCTCGTCGTCCCACTGCATGTCGAACTCGATCGGGACGGTGATCTCCTTCGCCTGCTCGGCCAGGACGTCGGGCCAGTGCTGGCCGAAGACCGCGGCGGTGATCCTGGGGTCGGTCGCCACGAACGGTATGCCGATCGCGGTGCCCATGTTGATGCCCCAGAAGCCGACCGGCCCGTCGCCGCCGATCTCCGGAAGCTCCTGGAGAGCGTCCAGCATCGCCCGGTACTCGGGCACGGCCAGCTCCGCCAGGTGGGCGTTGTAGCGCACGACGATCGGGCCTTCCGGCTCGCCCGCCGCCCTCGCCCGGAACAACTCGGCGATTTCCGCCTCGTCGTGCGCCGTGCGCGGCCGGTCGCCGTGACCCGGTGCGTCGATGACGGCGACGTGGAAGCCACAGCCGGTCACCAGGCTCCTGGCGCGGCCGGACATCGCGGGGTGCTTCTTGTGGTTGCCGCCGCCGTGGGCCATCAGGACCAGGGGGGCGCGATCGGCCGCGCCGGAGGCCGGCGACCAGAGGACGCCGGGGACACCGGGGACGCCGCCCACGGTGAAGTCGCGTTCGAGCATGCCGTTCGACGACGATTCGGCGGTGAACTGCAAGGAATACATAGGTGTTGCCTTTCGGGAGTGCCTTGTTGTCGAGGCGCTCCCGGCGACATCTACGTCAATCGCCGGCCGTGTCGGAAAGGGGGAGCACCCACATCGATACAGCGTTCATGGGTCTCACCTCCTCGGGCGGTGTCACGGTCGACCGGAAGCTACCAGCCCTGCTCCTCACCGCTCCAGTGCTTTTTCCCTTACTTCGTCACCCCCACCGAGTGGAACGTCGTCCCCTCCGGTGCGATGCACACGAACCAGTTGGACGACGAACCGTCCACCGGGCGGATCGCCGATTCGTCGCTGTTGACGTCGGCGCCCTCCGCGACCCTGTGGACGACGGTCGAGCTGCCGTCCTTCCAGGTGCAGGTGACCTCCTGGGCGGTCTTGGCGACCTGGCCGATCACCAGGCGCTGCGGGGTGGTGTGCTTCGGGTCCAGGGAGAGCGCGACCGAATCGAGGTCCGTGCCCGCCATCGTGTCCTTCGGGTCGATCGTGTTCTGCGTGATGACGACCGGGTTCCCGTCCCCGACGGTCCGTCGCACGAAGAACGAGGACTTGCCGATCAGCTGCGACGCCTTGGTCACCTCCACCGGCATCTCGCCGTACGTACGCATGGCCTGGAACTGGACCTGTGCCTCCCCGTCGTTGCGTGGGGCTCCCCACTCGTCGACGCTGACCGACCACTCCTTGACGCCGCCGGAGGCGCTGCCGGTCCCGATCATGGACTCGATCGGCGAGTACACATTGCGCTCCTCCGGGGTCAGCGGCGGGATCTGCTGCTGCGTCACCGCGGGCGTCACCTCTCCCCCGCTGCCGTCGCGCAGCCCCGCCAGCGCCAGCGTGCCCGACGTGCCGGTGATCACCAGTGCCGCGGCCGTCGCGAGCGCCCAGCGGCGGGCCCGGCGCCGGCGGCCGCCCCGGATCACCGCCTGGTAGGGGGCTATACCGATCTCGACCTCGTCCGCGGCCTCGGCCAGCAGGAAGGCGATGTCTCTGTCCGTCATGGTGTGGTTCGTCTCCCGGTCCGCGCTCATCACTTCGGCCCTCCCTGCGTCACCGTCTCGGCGAGTCCCGGTATGGCGCGGAGCTTCGCGATCCCCTTGGCCGCGTTGCTCTTCACCGCGCCGACCGAGCAGCCCATCGCCTGGGCCGTCTGGGTCTCGGTCAGGTCCTCCCAGTACCGCAGCACCACCGCCTCCCGCTGCCTGGGCGGGAGTTGGACCAGTGCCTTCAGCAGGGCGCTGCGGTCGTCGGCCTGGGCGATGCGGTCACCGGTGTCGGCGATCTCGCGCACCAGGCCCGAGTCGTCCTTGGGAGCCAGGAACTCCTTGAGTCGTCTGCGGTGTTTGCGTGCGTGCGCGTTGATCATCACGCGCCGGACATACGCCTCCGGGTCGTCGGCCGAGCCGACCTTGCGCCAGGCCACAAAGGCCTGTTCGAGTGTCGACTGGACCAGATCCTCCGCGGCGTGCTGCTCCCCCGTGAGAAGAAATGCCGTCCGCATCAACCCCGGCCAGCGGCCGATGACAAAGCTCTGGAACTCGTCATGCCGAGCCTCCCGAGCCTGCTTGCGCTCCCCCATGGGCACCTCCTAGATGTCTAAAGGAGTCCATGAGCCGCCCGAACCGTTGCCTCACTTCTCGAAAGTCGTCGCAGCCGTGTTCTCCACGCCCTCCGCGCCCTCCTGAGCCACCGCCGCGTCCAGGCCCGCCCCCGCCACCGCGGGCGCCGGCGCCTTGCGCCACGGCAGCCACACCACCATCAGCACCACCCCGCCGAGCAGCACCCCCGTCCCCGTGCGGAACGCCAGCGCGTACCCGTCCGTCAGCGCCTCCGGCGTGAGCCCGCCGCTCCCCGCGACCCGTGCCGTACGCGCCGCCGCGATCGTCGACATGACCGCGAGGCCCAGCGAACCACCCATCGTGCGCGAGGTGTTGACCAGCCCGGAGACGAGACCGGCCTCCCCCGGCGCGGCACCGGACGTGGCGAGCGCGGCGAGCGGGGTGGCCGTCAGGCCCGCGCCCAGCATCATCAGGATTCCGGGGAACATGATGTCGGTCAGGTAGTCCCCGCGCGCGGTCATCAGCGACTGCCAGCCGAAGCCCACCGCGGCGATCAGCGTCCCGAGCACGGCGACGTTGCGCGCGCCGAGGACCGGCATGAAGCGGGGCGCCGACTTGGAGCCGATCAGGACGGCCAGGGAACTCGGCACCAGCGCGAGCCCGGCCTCCAGCGGTGTGTACCCGAGCACGTTCTGCGTGTACAGCGTCATGAAGAACCACATGCAGAACATCGCGGAGCCGCACAGGAACATCCCCGCGTTGGCCGAGGACACCGCCCGCGCCCGGAACAGCCCGAGCGGCATCAGCGGGGCAGCCGTACGCGCCTCGACGAGAAGGAAGAGGGCGACCAGCGCGAGCCCGGCGGCCAGTGGTGTCAGGGTGGCCCCGGCCGTCCACCCCTCGGCCTCGGTCTGCGAGATGCCGTAGGCCAGGACCCCGAGCCCCGCCGTGACCAGCACGGCACCGGGCAGATCGAGCCGCCGCCCGTCACCGGCCCGGCTCTCCGGGAGCCACCGCAGCGAGCTGAGCAGCACCACCGCACCGACGGGCACGTTGATCAGCAGCACCCAGCGCCAGGACAGCGTGTCCACCAGTACTCCGCCGACGAGTCCGCCCGCCGCTCCGCCGCCCGCGCCGACCGCTGTCCAGGTGGCGATGGCCCGGGCACGGGCCGCGCCCTCCGGCACCGCCGAGGTGACGATGGTCAGCGTCGAGGGAGCCAGCACGGCCGCGCCCAGTCCCTGCACGGCCCGCGCGAGCAGAAGTTGCCAGCCGTCCTGGGCCAGCCCGCCGCAGAGCGAGGCCAGGGTGAAGAGCGCGAGCCCGACCAGGAACATCCGCTTGCGCCCGTAGAGGTCACCGGCCCGCCCGCCGAGCAGCATGAACCCGGCGAAGGCGATGGCGTACGCGTTGACCACCCACTGAAGCCCTGACGCGCTCATCCCCAGGTCGGTCCGCATCGACGGCAGCGCCACGTTGACGACGGACACGTCGAGCACGACGAGGAACTGCCCGGCGCAGGCGAGCGCCACGACCAGCCAGGCGGGCGGTGCCGTGCCCTGCCGGGAGAAACGGGACGGGCGGGCTATTCGGGAGGCGTCAGCGGCTCGGGGCATGGTCGTCATACTCTCAACCGGTCTGCGCCCCTTGCATCGGTATTTCGCCCCGACCGCGGACCCACCGTGAGACCTACGCCGCCGGTCCTACACCGCCCGCACCATGGTGACCACCGCCGCCCCGCCCAGCCCGATGTTGTGCGCCAGCCCCACCTCGGCCCCCGGCACCTGCCGCTCCCCCGCCGCCCCCCTCAACTGCCAGACCAGCTCGGCGACTTGGGCGATCCCGGTGGCCCCCAGCGGATGCCCCTTGGAGATCAGCCCGCCGGACGGGTTGACCACCCAGCGTCCGCCGTAGGTCGTTCCCCCGGACTCGACGAGCTTCCCGCACTCGCCGGGATCGCACATGCCCAGCGCCTCGTACGTCAGCAGTTCGTTGATCGAGAAGCAGTCGTGCAGTTCTACGACGTCCACGTCCTCGATGCCGAGTCCCGAGCGGTCGTAGACCTGGCGGGCGGCGGCCCGGGACATGGGCTGTCCGACGACGTCGATGCACGATCCCGAGGCGAAGGAGTCCTCGGTGTCGGTGGTCATCGCCTGGGCGACGATCTCGACGAGCGGGCCGGGCAGGCCGCGGGCCTGGGCGAAGCGTTCGGAGACGACGACCGCCGCCGCCGCGCCGTCCGAGGTCGGGGAGCACTGGAGCTTCGTCAGCGGGTGGTGGACGACCCGTGCGGCGAGGATGTCGTCGACGTCGTAGACGTCCTGGAACTGGGCGTTCGGGTTGTGCGCGGAGTGCCGGTGGTTCTTGGCGGCGACGGCGGCGAGCTGCGCCTCGGTCGTGCCGTACTTCTCCATGTGTTCGCGGGCCGCGTCGCCGAAGATCTGCGCGGTGGGCGGGGACATCTCGAAGCCGTGCCGGGCGGCCATCACGCCGTAGTGCCGGGCGACGGGGGACGTGGCGAAGTCTCCACCGTCAGCACCGCCCCCGAGCGCGCCCCGCTTCATCTTCTCGAAGCCCACCGCCAGCACGCAGTCGGCGGCGCCGCCCTCGACGAGCTGCCGGGCCAGCATCAGGGCGGTCGAGCCCGTGGCGCAGTTGTTGTTGACGTTGTAGACGGGGATGCCGGTGAGACCCAGCTCATAGGCGGCGCGCTGGCCGGCGGTCGAGGGTTGGAAGCAGTAGCCGATCGGAACCTGTTCCACCTCGTCGTAGGAGATCCCGGCGTCGGCGAGGGCGGCGGTCCCCGCCTCGCGCACCATGTCCCAGTACTGCCACTCCCGGCTCTCCGGCTTCTCGAACTTCGTCATCCCGACGCCGGCGACATAGGCCTTCATGGCGGGCGAGATTAGAACACGTTTCAATGAATGGCCAGAGCGAGTGACCAGAATTGACGGCGGGTCAGATGTTCATGGGACGGTCAAGGATTCGTTAGTACGCCGAAGCATCGGAATAGTTGCCCATGCATACGAGGTTTACCCACCACTTATCTCGTCCCGCTCCACCCACCTCTTCAGGCCTGGAGGCCTCACTCCATGACGCACACGTCGACCGACCAGCCCGCACGGAGGCCGTCCGGCGCCATCGTGCCGGTGCTCGCCTTCGCGGGCATCGTGGTCGCGGTGATGCAGACCCTGCTCGTCCCGGTCATCAAGGACCTGCCGCAACTGCTGGGCACCGAGCCCAGCAACGCCACCTGGGTCCTGACCTCGACACTTCTCTCCGGAGCGGTGGCCACGCCCATCATGGGCCGCCTCGGCGACCTCTACGGCAAGCGGCGGATGCTGATCGCCAGCCTGGCCGTGATGGTGGTCGGCTCTCTGATCAGCGCGCTCACCAGCGATCTCCTCACGATGATCGCGGGCCGCGCGCTCCAGGGCTTCGCGATGGGCGCGATACCCCTGGGCATCGGTCTGATGCGCGACATGCTGCCCCGCGAGAAGCTCGGCTCGGCCATGGCCCTGATGAGTTCCTCGATCGGCGTCGGCGGCGGCCTGGCGCTCCCCAGCGCGGCCCTGGTCGCGCAGCACGCCGACTGGCACGCCCTGTTCTACGGCGCCGCCGGCCTCGGCGTCCTCGCCATCCTCCTCGTCCTCCTCGTCGTGCCGGAATCCCCGATGCGCGCCGAGGGCACCTTCGACGTAGTCGGCGCGATCGGCCTCTCCGCGGGCCTCGTCCTCTTCCTCCTGCCGATCACCAAGGGCAGTGACTGGGGCTGGACCTCGGGCACCACGCTCGGCCTGTTCGCCGCGTCCGCGGTCGTCCTCGTCCTGTGGGGCGTGATGGAGCTGCGTCTGAAGGCCCCGCTGGTGGACCTGCGCACCACGGCCCGCCCTGCGGTCCTCTTCACCAACCTCGCCTCGATCATGGTCGGCGTCTCCTTCTACGTCGTCTCCCTCGTCCTGCCCCAGCTCCTCCAGCTGCCCAAGGCCACCGGTTACGGCCTCGGCCAGTCGATGGTCACCGCCGGCCTGCTGGTCGCGCCGCTCGGCCTGACGATGATGTTCACGGCCCCGGTCTACGCCCGTCTCTCGGCGAAGTACGGACCCAAGGTCACCCTGATCCTCGGCATGCTGATCATCGGCATCGGCTACGGCGCCGGCCTCGGCCTGATGAGCGCCGCCTGGCAGAGCCTCGTCATCGCCGTCGTCCTCGGCGCGGGCATCGGCCTCGCCTACTCCTCGCTCCCCGCGCTGATCGTCGGCGCGGTCCCGGCCTCGGAGACCGGCGCGGCGAACGGCCTCAACACCCTGATGCGGTCCATCGGCACGTCGGTGTCCAGCGCCGTGATCGGCATGGTGCTGGCCAACACCGCGAACCATGTGGGCGGGGTCGCGATCCCGACCATGCACGGCTTCCGGGTGTCCTTCCTGATCGCCACCGGCGCGGTCGCCGTAGGCCTCCTGATGGCCCTGTTCCTCCCCAAGCCGAACCGGGCGCCGCAGTTGAACTTCAGCAGCGAGGAGGAGGCCAACCTGGAGCGGGCGGAGGAGGTTCTACGGGGCTTCCGTGGGCGGGTGTTGGGCGCCGACGGTTCGCCGGTCGCCCGGGCCAAGGTCACGCTGATCGACCGGCGGGGGCGGCAGGCGGGGGCGACCCTCTCCGAGGACGACGGGAGTTATGTCCTGGCCGTGCCCTCGCAGGGGGCGTATGTGCTGGCCGCGCGGGCGGCGGGTCACGGTCCGCTGGCCTCGTCCGCGACGCACGCGGGGGACGAGGTCGCGGTCGACCTGGACCTCTCCTTGCCCGGGGAGACGGTCAGCGCGTAGTCGGCGGGTCGTACTCTTGGCCGAGCCCAGCAGCCCGTCCTCACCGAAGGAACTCCTATGCCCCAGGAGCCCAAGCCCGAGATCCTCGCCGCCTTCGAAGCGGCGAAGGGATTCATGCCGGCCGGTGAGGGACTGGCTCTCCACGCCGCCGCCGTGGAGGCCGGGCGGCTGGGACTGCCGTTGCTGGAAGTGGGCACGTACTGCGGGCGCTCGACGATCCTCCTCGCGGACGCCGCCCGTGAGGCCGGGGTCGTCGCGCTCACGCTCGATCATCACCGGGGCAGCGAGGAGCAGCAGCCGGGCTGGGAGTACCACGACCCGGAGACCGTGGACCCCGAGATCGGCCTGATGGACACGCTGCCCACGTTCCGCAGGACGCTGCACCGCGCCGGTCTGGAGGAGCACGTGGTGGCCCTCGTCGGGCGGTCGCCGCAGGTCGCCCGGATCTGGGGGACCCCGCTCGGCCTCGTCTTCATCGACGGCGGCCACACCGACGAGCACGCGAACGGCGACTACGAGGGCTGGGCACCCCATGTCGCCGAGGGCGGCCTCCTCGTCATCCACGACGTGTTCCCGCACCCGGAGGACGAGTTCACCGGCCAGGCCCCCTACCGCGTGTACCTCAGGGCCCTGGAGTCCGGCGCCTTCACGGAGGTGTCGGCGACGGACTCCCTGCGTGTCCTACGGCGCACGGGTACCGGCATCTGACCTCAACTCGGCAGCTCCGCCAGCCACTTCGTCAGGTACTGGTTGACCTCGGTCGGCCGCTCCTGCTGGATCCAGTGCCCGCAGCCCTCCAGGATGTGCGAGCCGCGCAGGCCGGGCAGGGTCACCGGGTAGGCGGCGATCGCGTCGGCCAGCCAGGTGGTGGAGGCGTCCAGGGATCCGCCGAGGAACAGGGAGGGCTGGGTGATGGGCGCGCCGTCGAGGTCGGCGAGGTCCGCCCAGTCGCGGTCCATGTTCCGGTAGCGGTTCAGGGCGGTGGTGAGTCCCGTGCGCTCGAACTCGCCCGCGTAGAAGCCGAGTTCGTCCTCGCTCAGCCAGGCGGGCAGCCGGTCCGCCGGGAACCGCTCGCGCAGCGTCCCACCGCTCCGGCTCACGAAGTGCGGGTCGGGGGTGCCGGGCGCGGGCATGGTGTCGGCGGACAGGGCGGCGTAGAAACCGGCGAGCCAGCCGCGCACGTCCGGCTCGATCTCGGCCTCCGCCCGGCCGGGCTCCTGGAAGTAGGAGACGTAGAACTCCTCCTCGCCACCCATCCCCGCGAAGATCTCGCCGGGGCGTGGTCCGCCGCGCGGGGTGTAGGGGACGCTCAGCAGTCCCACGGCCCGGAAGACGTCCGGGCGCAGGAGGGCGGAGTTGGCGGCGATGCCCGCGCCCCAGTCGTGGCCGACGATCACCGCGGACCGTTCGCCGAGCGCGTGCACCACGGCCACGGCGTCCTCGACGAGGTCGAGCATCCGGTAAGCCGACACGTCCCCGGGCTTGGACGAGCGCCCGTAGCCGCGTACGTCGACGGCGACCGCGCGATACCCGGCGGCGGCCAGCACGGGCAGTTGGTGCCGCCACGAGTACCAGGACTCCGGGAATCCGTGCACCAGCAGGACGAGCGGGCCGGTGCCCTGTTCCACGAGGTGGATACGGCCTGCGGGAGCGGGGACGAGTCGGTGCGTGATGTCGATGTCCTTGACCATGGTCATGGGTCGATCCTGTGCCCCCGCGCGGCTCGCCCACGACTCTTGTTGCCGGTTCGGCAAACCGGCTCCGGGTGGCGGTTAGGGTGGCTTCCGTGTCGTACGTAGGTCCGGAATTCGATTCTCCCCTGTCTAGTCGTCCCCGCCGTCCCCGCCGGGGGCCCCTGACCGTGGCGCTGGCCGCGCTGGTCCCGGGGGCGCTGATCGGGTGGTTCGTGTACGAGGCGGTGGGCAGCCCGGGTGACGGCTCGGGCAGCGCGGCGGCCGGTGCGTCGTCGAGCGCGGCCATGTCTCCCTCGGCCACCGCGTCGAACGACGACAAGCCGCCGAACCCCAGCCCCCTCAAGGGCAAGGTCGTCGTCATCGACCCGGGGCACAACATCACCAACTTCCGGCACACCGCCGAGATCAACCGCAAGGTGGACATCGGCACCAACTGGAAGGAGTGCGACACCACCGGGACCTCCACCAACGCGGGTTACGCGGAGGCCCAGTTCACGATGGACGTGTCCCACCGGCTGAAGACGCTCCTCCAACAGCAGGGCGCCACCGTGAAGTTGACCCACGACGGCGACTCCCCGTCCTGGGGCCCCTGCGTCGACCAGCGCGCGAAGATCGGCAACGACGCGCACGCGGACGCCGCGATCTCCATCCACGCGGACGGCGCGGCCGCCGGCGACCGGGGCTTCCACGTGATCCTGCCGGCCTCGGTCCACGCGGGCGCCGCCGACACCCGCGCCATCGTCGCCCCCTCCGCCGCCCTCGGCCGCAGCGTCGAGAGCAACTACCTTCGGGCGACGGGCGAACAGCCCTCCAATTACATCGGCGACGGCACCGGTCTCGTCACGCGTAAGGACCTGGGCGGTCTCAATCTGTCAACGGTTCCCAAGGTGTTCATCGAGTGCGGCAATATGCGCGATAGCAAGGATGCCGCACTGCTGACGAGCGGCGCCTGGCGACAGAAGGCGGCGCAGGGAATCTCTGAGGGAATCGTGAGTTTCCTGCGCGGGTAACGATCAGTGGGCTGATCCGGGCGGACACCCTGACAGGGTGGACGATAGGGTCTACCGACGACGAGACGACCTACGAAGGACCTGAAGTGAATATCCGCTCCCTCACACGAGGCGACGGCGTGGTGATCGGAGCAGCGGTATTGCTCTTCATCGCGTCGTTTCTCAAGTTCTACTCCATTGACGGGTACAACCTGGATCAGAATGCGTGGGACGACCTCGGCACCGGTCTGGGTCTCTACGTGGGCGGTGTCATCGGTGCCGCTCTGATCGTCGTCAACCGCAGCCTGCCGCAGCCGCGCAAGGTGGTCGGGCTCGACCTCGGCACGGTCGGCGCGGCGTTCACGGTGCTCGTCGCGTGGAGCCTGTTCTGGACGCTGGTCGACGTACCGACCGGTGGCAGCGCCGCCGCCGGGCTCATCCTCGGCTTCATCGCGTCCCTCGTCCTGGCCGGTGCCGCCATCGCGACGCCGCTGGTTCCCGCTCTTCAGGCGGCCCTCATCCCGGCGCCCAAGCCCGTCGCCCCGCAGCCCTACGGCGCCCAGCCCCCCGGTGGCTACGGCTACCCCGGTGCCGGTGCGCCGCAGCAGCCCTCGTACGGCACCCCGCCGCAGCAGGCGCAGGCCGGGCAGCCGTTCGGGCAGCCGCAGCCGCAGCCCGCGCCGGCTCCGGCCGCGGACTTCTCGCCGTTCTGGTTCGCCGTTCCGGTGGCCCGGCCGCTGTTCGCGGAGGACGGTTCACAGGCGCCGATCGCCGAACTCGCGCCGGGTACCTGGTACTTGGCCGTGGAGCAGCGCGGTCCGGCGCTCGTCGCGCAGACGCAGGACGGCCGTCGTGGCGTACTGCAGGACACCTCGGGGATCCAGCGCGGCTGAGCCGGCCCCAGCGTCTCCTGCGGCCCCTCGCCCTTCCGGGTGGGGGGCCGTTGTCGTACAGTCGCAGCCGTCGATCCCTGACGTACCGTCAGCTCTGTGGCTGTGGAGGCGATATGCGGCTCGGTCTCGCACTCGGGTACTGGGGGCGCGGGCCCTCCGCCGACCATGTGCCGCTGGCGCTGGAGGCCGAGCGGCTGGGGTACGGCTCCGTGTGGACGGCCGAGTCGTGGGGGTCCGACGCCTTCACTCCGCTGACCTGGATCGCGTCGCGGACCTCAAGGATCAAGCTGGGTACGGCCGTTGCGCAGATGGCGGCCCGGTCGCCGACCACCACCGCGATGCACGCGCTCACTCTCGACCATCTCTCCGGCGGGCGGGTGCTGCTGGGGCTCGGGCTGTCGGGGCCGCAGGTGGTGGAGGGGTGGTACGGGCGGCCGTTCCCCAAGTCGCCGCTCACCGCGACCCGGGAGTATGTCGAGGTCGTACGACAGGTGTTGCGGCGGGAGGCGCCGGTCGAGATGGACGGGCGGTTCCACGCGCATCCGTACCGGGGTGCGGACGGTACCGGGCTCGGCAAGCCGCTCAAGTCCATTACGCACCCGCTCCGTTCGGACCTGCCGGTGCTGCTCGGGGCCGAGGGGCCGAAGAATGTCGCGCAGACGGCCCGAATCGCCGACGGCTGGCTGCCGTTGTACTGGTCGCCGAGTCGGCCCGAGGTGTACGGGACGACCGTCTTCCGTGAGGGCTTCCTCGTCGCTCCCATGGCGCAGGTGAAGGTCTGCGACGACGTGGCCGAGGGGCTGCTCCCGGTGAAGATGATGCTCGGCTTCTACATCGGCGGGATGGGGCACGCGGCCCGCAACTTCCACGCCGACCTGATGGCGCGCATGGGGTACGAGGAAGAGGCCCGGCGGATACAGGAGTTGTTCCTCGCGGGTCGCCGGGAGGAGGCCGTGATGGCCGTGCCGGACGCGTTCGCCGACGAGATCTCCTTGGTCGGGCCGCGTGAACGGATCGCGGAGCGGCTGGAGTTGTGGCGCAAGGGCCCGGTGACGGATCTGCTGGCCCTTGCGCCCGACCCGCACACGCTGCGAGTCCTGGCCGAGCTGAACTCCTAGGAGCCGCCCGCCAGTTGGCCTGCCGACGGCACCTCGTCGGTGACCTCGGCGCCGGCGCTCTTCCCGGCGTCCTTGACCTTGTTGATGATGTCGTCGAAGGAATTCGCCGTCGCGTCGGTCGAGTCGCCCTTGCGCAGCTTGGACGGCAGGTCCTTGAGGGAGTCGATGCCGGCGGTCAGCGGGGCGAGCGCCTTGGAGAGCGCGGGGTCGCCCTGGGCGTTCTTCTTGGCCGCCTTGAGCCGGTTGTACGCGAACGCGCCCGCGAGGCCCGCCTTGACGAGGGCGAACCTGCGTCCGCTCGCACCCTTCTTGAACTTGCCGGCCTTCCAGGGCTTCACGATCCACTGGTAGGTGGCACCGGCGGCGAGGCCCGCGTTCGCGACGAAGCGGGTCTTGGCGAGCTTCTGGTGCTCGGCGGAGGTGCTCGGGCTCGGGGTGGCGGCGGCCACGACGGCCGCGGTGTCCCGCGTGGCCTCGTCGGTCGTGCCGCCGCAGGCGGTGGCACCGGCGAGCAGGGCGCAGCACAGGGTGAGCGCCACGAAGAGGCGCCGTATCGGTACGGGCACGGGGTCCTCCGGGGTTTTCTCCCCGAGTGGGTGTCCTTACCCCGGCAGCCTCACCCGTCCGGGCCGGTTGCGCCACCCGGGCGATGCCGTTCGGGTTTCATCCGGGCGCGAGCGGTAATCCGGTCGGCATGTCCCCCTACTATCGACGAGGTTCCACTTCCGTCGGCAACGTCATCGTGATCATCGCCGACATCATGGCCCTCATCCTGGGCCTCTGGATTCTGATGTACCTCCTGGACGCCAACCGCGCGAACGACCTCGTGCAGTTCGTCCACCACATGGCCAACTGGCTCGCCGGCTGGTCCCGCGACCTGTTCACCTTCGACGAGGCCTGGGCACGAGTCGTGTGCGGCTACGGCCTGGCAGCGGTGGTCTACCTCTTCATCGGCCACGCGATCGCCAACCGGGTGCATCGCTGAGCGCTCCGCGGGGCGCGGGTTGAATCTGCGGGCCCGCCGTAGCCGGCCGCGCAGTTCCCCGCGCCCCTGAAAAACAGGTCGGCACAGGCGCGGCCCTTCAGGCGAGCCGCTCTGCCCCGCGGAGCGACTAGCAGCAGTCCGGGTCCAAACCGCACGGCAGGTGTTCCCCGCCGAAAACCGCGCACGTCGCATCGTGGCCCCCCAGCGCGGCCACCGCGAGGAGCAGCGACCCCGCCGTCCACGTGGTCAGTTCGCGCGGCCAGATCGCGTCGTCGTCGAAGACGTAGCCCGTCCAGTACAGGCCGGTCTCCGCGTCGCGCAGGTGCTGGATGGACTGGAGGATGTCGAGGGCGCGGTCTGACTCGCCCAACACCCAGAGGGCCAGGGCGAGTTCGGCTGACTCGCCGCCGGTGACCCAGGGGTTGGGGATGACGCAGCGGACACCGAGGCCGGGCACGACGAAGCGGCTCCAGCCCTCCTCCACCCGGGACTTGGCCTCCGTACCGGTCAACGCGCCGCCCAGGACCGGGTAGTACCAGTCCATCGAGTAGCGGTCCTTGTCCAGGAACCGTTCCGGATGGCGACGGATCGCGTGCCGCAGCGCGCCGACCGCCAACTCCCAGTCCGGCTGCGGCTCTTCGCGCTGTTCGGCGATGGCGAGCGCGCAGCGCAGTGCCTGGTGGATGGAGGAGGAGCCGGTGAGGAGCGCGTCCTCGGTGTCCGTGCCGTCGTCCTCGCGCTTCCAGCCGATCTGCCCACCGGGCCGCTGGAGCCGGAGCACGAACTCGACGGCCGCGTAGACCGTCGGCCACAGCCGGTCCAGGAACGTGTCGTCGCCGGTCGCGAGGTAATGGTGCCACACGCCTACGGCTATGTAGGCGACGAAGTTGGTCTCGCGGCCCCGGTCGATGACGTCGTGCGGGTCTCCGTCGGCGTAGGCCGCGTACCAGGACCCGTCACCGTTCTGGTGCCGGGCGAGCCAGTCGTACGCCCGCTCGGCGGCCTCGTGCTCGCCGGCCGCGTCGAGCGCCATCGCGGCCTCGGTGTGGTCCCACGGGTCGAGGTGATGTCCCCGGAACCACGGGATCGCCCCGTCCTCCCGCTGCACGGCGAGGATGCCGGCGACGGTCGCGGCGGCCTGCTCCGCGGTGAGGACCCCGGGCAGGACGAGGTGTTCTGTCCGGGGGGTGGTCACTTGGCGGCCACCCGCGGCAGGTGCGGCTTGGTGGCGTAGGCCACGAAACTCTTGCCGATCAGCGGGTTCAGCGCCTGCTCGGCGACCCGGGTGGCGAGGGGTTTCTTCATGATGTCCCAGACCAGGAGCTTGTGGTACGCCTGCACCGGCAGCGCCTTGTCGTTGTCCACGCCGAACGCGCACTTCAGCCACCAGTACGGCGAGTGCAGCGCGTGCGCGTGGTGGGTGCCGTACGGCTTGAGGCCGGCCTCGCGGATCTTCGTGAGGAGTTCGTCCGCCTTGTAGATGCGGATGTGGCCGCCCTCGACCTCGTGGTAGGCGTCGGAGAGGGTCCAGCAGACCTTCTCGGGGCCGTAGCGCGGGACGGTGATGGCGATGCGGCCGCCGGGCTTCAGCACCCGGACCATCTCGGCGAGTACGCCCTTGTCGTCCGGGATGTGCTCCATGACCTCGGAGATGATCACGACGTCGAACGACTCGTCCGGGAAGGGGAGTTGGAGCGCGTCGCCCTCCATCGCGGTCGCGGTGGCGCCTGCCGGCGCCTCGCCGGCCTCCTTCATCGCCGCGAACCACTTGGCGACCTCGGCGATTTCCTCGGCGTTCTGGTCGAGGGCGACGACCTGTGCCCCTCGCCGGTAGCACTCGAACGCGTGCCGCCCGGCACCGCATCCGAGGTCCAGGACACGGTCGCCAGGGGCGAGCGGGAACCGGGAGAAGTCGACGGTCAGCACGTGGCCCTGCTTTCGGGAGAGACGCCGGTAACACTGGTCTGGGAAGGGGAGGTTGAGGTCGAGGTCGTACCGCCCGCGATGGCCTCTCGGTACCTGGCCGCCGTGCCCTCGGCGGCCTTCGCCCAGGTGAAGCGGGCCAGTACGCGTTCGCGGCCGGCTGCGCCGAGGCGGGTGCGCAGGGCCGGGTCGGCGAGCAGCCGGCTCAGGCCAAAGGCCAGCGCGCCCGGGTCGCCCGGCGGCACCGCGAGGCAGGTCTCGCCGTCGCGTCCGGCGACCTCCGGGATCGCGCCGCCGGTGGTGGCGATGAGGGGCGTGCCGGTGGCCATCGCCTCCGCCGCCGGGAGCGAGAAGCCCTCGTAGAGCGAGGGCACGCAGGCGACCTCCGCCGAGCGCACCAGGTCGACGAGCTCGGCGTCCGAGATGCCCTTCACGAACTCGACGGCGCCTTCGAGGCCGTAGCGCTCGACGGCCTGGGCGACCGGGCCCTCGGCCGGGCGCTTGCCGACGACGACGAGGTGGGCGTCCGGGTGCTCGGTGCGGACCTTGGCGAGGGCCTCGACGAGGAAGACGAGGCCCTTGAGGGGGACGTCCGCGCTGGACGTGGTGACGATCCGGCCCGGCACCTGCGGCACCGCCGGATTCGGGGAGAACAGGTCGGTGTCGGCGCCGATGTGGACGACGTGGATGCGGTCGTCGCGGACGCCGAGGTGGTCGATGATCTCCTGGCGCGAGGTGCCGGAGACGGTGAGGACGGACGGCAGCCGGCGGGCCACCCGCTTCTGCATCCGGGTGAAGGCGTACCAGCGGCGCTTGGACATCCGCTGCCGCCAGTCCTCCGCCGCGTCCAGCTCCAACTGCCGGTCCACGGTGATGGGGTGATGGATCGTCGTCACCAGCGGCGCGCCGACGTCCCCCAACAACCCGTACCCGAGGGTCTGGTTGTCGTGCACGACGTCGAACTCGCCGCGCCTGGCACGGAGTTGGCGGCGGGCACGGAGCGAGAAGGTGAGCGGCTCGGGGAAGCCGCCGGTCCACATCGTGGCGACTTCGAGGGCGTCGATCCAGTCCCGGTACTCGTCGCGCTTCGGGGTGCGGAAGGGGTCCGGGGAGCGATAGAGGTCGAGCGAGGGCAGCTCGGTCAGGGAGATGCCGTCGTAGCCCGGATCGAGGACCGGGTAGGGCTGCGATCCGATGACCTCGACGCAGTGGCCGAGGCGGGCCAACTCGCGGGAGAGATGGCGGACGTAGACGCCCTGGCCCCCGCAGAACGGGTTCCCCTTATAGGTGAGAAGTGCGATACGGAGCGGTCGCTCGCCGTCGGCTGCCGAGTCCTCCTGGGGACCCGCCTGACTGGCCTCAGCGGTCACTCTGAGCCCCCTTCTCCCTGCACTGTCCCGCGAGATTACGCCGGGACGCTAATCTAGAACAAGTTTCAGACTTGATCGTCCAGGAGGTTCTGAATCTACCGGCCGGTACGGGCGCTGTGAGAAGTGGATCAGGTGATTCACACCACGGCCGGGGCCCTGCCATGATCGGTCCGATCACCCGCCCTCACCGACAGTCACGGAACGGGAGCCATGCCAGCGCAAGCCAAGCCCGAAGCCACTGCGCGGACCTCGCCGCCCCTCACCGAGCGGCAGGAGGCCCGGCGGCGCCGCATCCTGCACGCGAGCGCGCAGTTGGCGAGCCGGGGCGGTTTCGACGCGGTGCAGATGCGGGAGGTCGCGGAATCCTCGCAGGTCGCGCTCGGCACGCTGTACCGGTACTTCCCGTCCAAGGTGCATCTCCTTGTCGCCACGATGCAGGACCAGTTGGAGCACATGCACGGCACGCTCCGCAAGAAGCCGCCGGGCGGCGAGAGCGCGGCCGAGCGGGTCGCGGAGACCCTGATGCGGGCCTTCCGCGCGCTCCAGCGGGAGCCGCATCTCGCCGACGCGATGGTCCGCGCGCTGACCTTCGCGGACCGCAGCGTCTCCCCCGAGGTCGACCAGGTCTCCCGCCAGACCACGGTGATCATCCTGGACGCGATGGGCCTGGAGAACCCGACCCCGGACCAGCTCTCGGCGGTCCGGGTCATCGAGCACACCTGGCACTCGGCCCTGATCACCTGGCTGTCGGGCCGCGCGTCCATCGCCCAGGTGAAGATCGACATCGAGACGGTGTGCAGGTTGATCGATCTGACGTCAACCGACGATTGACCGGTGGTAGTGCCACTGATTTCATCGCTGCTAGCATGACTGCATGCCGATGATCACAGTGGAGTTCACCGAGGAAGAGCTGGCCGAGGCGAAGGCGCACGCCGCCTCGCTCGGCAAGTCGATGCGTGCCCACGCGCACGACATAATCCTCGCCGACGCACAGCGGGCGGCGTTCCTGAAGGACGTGGACGAGACCGTCGCCTATTACATGGATGTCTTCAAGGACATGCCGGAGGGCCAGCGTTGAGCCCTGTCATCCGGGTCGACGCCGGCTGGATCCTTGAGGTCCAGACCCGTGTCTCTCCTGTCAACACCCCCATCGAGGACTGGGGGGCGCTCGACGCCATGGCCAAGCGCCACACCTTCGAGCAGCCGCACGGACAGCTTTACTACGAGGCGGCCGCCGCCCGCGCCGCCACGTTCGTGCACAGCGCGGTCCTTCTCCGCCCCTTCGCCGACTACAACTCGGTGATCGGCTGGGCGTGCGCGCAGCAGTACATGGCGGCTTCCGGGGAGCCGATAGCGCCCCCGAAGCCCGACGAAGTACACCTCCTCACAGGCGCGATCCGCGCCCAGGAGGTCGACCTTCGGCAGGTGTCCCGAACCATCGCCTCCTGGCGCTGAACTCCCGCCCCCAGCCCCGCCCGAGGCGCCCTACTCCTCGGGCGGGAACACCGGCTCCCCGCTCCCCAGCAGCGTGATCATGATGGCCTCCACCGGGCAGCCCTCCGCCGCCGCGAGGATCTTCTCGTTGGCGTCGGTCTCCGGGGCGGTCGGGTGGGACTGCATGGCCGAGTCGAGGTGGAAGCGGTCGGGGGCCTGGTGGGTGCACTGGGCCGAGCCGATGCAGATGGAGCGGTCGACCTCGACCTGCCAGCGGTCGCCCATCCCCCGCTCACCCCTCCCAGCCGGCGGGCAGGTGGATCATCTTGTGTTCGAGGAACTCGGAGTAGCCCTCGGGCCCGAACTCCCGCCCCAGACCGGAGTTCTTGTAGCCGCCGAAGGGACCGAGCATGTCGAGGCTGAAGGTGTTGACGTTGTAGGTGCCGGTGCGGACCTGGCGGGCGATGTCGATGCCGTGGGCCACGTCACCGGTCCACACGCTGCCGCTCAGGCCGTAGTCGGAGTCGTTCGCGATCTTCACGGCCTCGGTCTCGTCGCCGTAGGGGAGCAGGCAGATCACCGGGCCGAAGATCTCCTCGCGGGCGATCCGCATCGAGTTGTCGACATCGCCGAAGAGGGTCGGCTCCACGTACCAGCCGCGGTCGAGGCCGGGTGGACGGCCGCCGCCGGTGAGGATCTTGGCGCCCTCCTCCTGGCCGATGCGTATGTAGTCGAGGTTGCGCCGCTGCTGGCGCTGGGCGACCAGCGGGCCGACCTGGGTCGCCGGGTCGAGCGGGTCGCCGACCACCAGCGCGCTCGCCGCCGCCGCGAAGGCGTCCGCGAACTCGTCGTAGCGCGAACGCGGCACGAGGATGCGAGTCTGGGCCACGCACGCCTGGCCGTTGTTCATCCAGGCCGACGAGACGATGCCGGGGACCGACGTCGTGATGTCCGCGTCGGGGAGTACGATCGCCGCCGACTTGCCGCCCAACTCCAGTGTCACGCGGGTGAGATGGCGGGCGGCGACCTCCATCACGCGCTTGCCTGCCGCGACCGAGCCGGTGAAGGAGACCTTGTCGATGCCGGGGTGTCCGACTAGGTACTCGCTGACCTCGCGGTCGGCCGGGAGGATCGACAGGACGCCCTCTGGCAGCCCGGCCTCCTTCGCTATCTCGCCCAACAGGTAGGCGTCCAGGGGCGCTTCGGGCGACGGCTTCAGGATCGCCGTGCAGCCGGTGAGCAGGGCCGGTGCGAGTTTGGCGGCGGCCACGAACTGCGGGACGTTCCACGGGACTACGGCCGCGACCACCCCGACCGGCTCCCGGCGGACGAGGATTCGGCCGAGGACTCCGTCCCGCTGCTCCTCGTAGGTGAAGCCCTTCGCCACGTTGATCGCCGCGTCCCACACCATCATCGCGCCGAGGGCCTGACCGAGGATGCTCCAGGAGTACGGTGACCCGTTCTCGGAGGAGATGACGCGGCCGATCTCCTCGTACCGTGCGGCGATCGCGTCCTTGATGCGGGTGACGACCGCGATCCGTTCGTCGAGTGTCATGCGCGGCCAGGGTCCCTCGTCGAAGGCCTTGCGGGCCACCGCGACGGCCCGGTCCACGTCCTCGGCCGACGCGTGCGGGACGCGTCCGATGACCTCCTCGGTGTGCGGGGAGATCACCTCGATGACGTCCTTGCCCAGGGGGTCGGTCAACTCCCCGCCGATGAAAAGCTGTCGGTGTTCCACGAGCTCGGTCATGGCCGAATGCCTCCCGGTACCGCTGCCTGACGCACAGTCTGACGATCCATCAGATACGAAGACTGAATACCAGTTCCGGTCGATGGAGTCCACGTATAGTGGCCGGAAGGCGGCGATTGGGGAGTCCATGGCTCAGGTCCACGACCACGGCGGCGGCGTTCGCTCCATCGAAGTCCCCATCCCCGACAACCCACTTGGCACGACGCTGGTGTACGTCGTCGACACCGATCGCGGACCCGTACTGGTCGACACGGGCTGGGACGACCCGGCCTCCTGGGACACCCTCGTCGAGGGGCTGGACGCCTGCGGTACGCCGGTCGGCGAGGTGCACGGTGTGGTCATCACCCACCACCACCCCGACCACCATGGCCTGTCCGGGCGGGTGCGCGAGGCGTCCGGGGCGTGGCTGGCGATGCACGCGGCGGACACGGCGATCGTCCGGCGGGCCCGTTCGACCGAACCGGGCCGCTGGCTGAGGTACATGAGCGCGAAGCTGGCTGCGGCCGGTGCCCCCGAGGAGCACCTCGCTCCCCTGCGCGCCGCCCGCCCGCGCAGCGTCCCGGGTCTCGCGCCCGCGCTGCCCGACCGCGAGATCGTCCCCGGCGAACTCCTCGACATCCCGGGCCGCCGACTGCGCGCGATCTGGACACCGGGCCACACACCCGGCCATGTCTGCCTGCACCTGGAGGAGCAGCACCCGGCCCAACTCCCGGGCCACGGACGGCTGTTCTCCGGCGACCACCTCCTCCCCGAGATCACCCCGCACATCGGCCTGTACGAGGACCCGGACGACACCACGATCGCCGACCCCCTCGGCGACTACCTCGACTCCCTGGAGCGGATCGGCCGGCTCGCCCCCGCCGAGGTGCTCCCGGCCCACCAGCACACCTTCACCGACGCGACCGGCCGCGTACGGGAGTTGCTCACCCACCACGAGGACCGGCTGACCGGCCTGCTCACCCTGCTGTCCGAACCCCTCACCGCCTGGCAGGTCGCCGAGCGCATGGAGTGGAACCGGCCATGGTCCCAAATCCCCTACCAGTCAAGGAACATCGCGGTGTCCGAGGCCGAGGCGCATCTGCGGCGACTGGTGAAGCTGGGCCAGGCGGAGGCGGTGACGGGGAGCGAGCCGGTGAGGTACGTGGCGGTGTAATTCGGTCGTGGGGCGGGCGGTGCGGCTGGTACCAACGTCCCCATGGACCTGGACCCTTTGCAGCAGCTCCTGGCCGAACGCGCCTGTGAGCGCGTCGTCCTGGACTTCGTCCGCCGGCTCGATCTCGGTGAACCGTCCTCCGTCTCCGAGTTGTTCACCAAGGACGGCAGATGGGAGTGGCCGGACGGGGACCGGCTGGTCGAGGGGCGGGAGGCGCTGCGGAAGTACTTCGGCGCCCGCCCCGCCGACCGGCTCTCCCGCCGCCTGATGTCCAACGTCCTCGTCACCCTCACCTCTCCGGACTCGGCGATCTCGACGGCGTACTTCTCGACGTACCGGACCGACGGCTATCACGGCGGCCAGGTGCCCGCCGGTCCACCGATCCAGGTCGGCCACTACGAGGACACCTTCCGTCGCGTGGACGGGAGTTGGCTGATCGACACCCGGACGCTGTTCCTCCCGTTCGGCGGTCCCACCCCGCGTCACTGACGCCGCGTCGCGTACACGATCCCCTCGTCGTACGACATCGCCAGGCCCGCCCGGTACCCCCTCTCGTACGTGTCGTCGCCGAGGCGTTCGCGGACGCGGAGTTCGCAGGTGCGGCGGGTGGCTATGAGGTCGGGGGAGTCCAACTGGGCGCGGCCGGTGAGTTCCCAGAGGCGGGTGCCGATGCCGAGGAGGTGGGCGGCGCGGTGGGCGGCGCCGGTGGCGGCGACGGCGGCGGCCAGGAGGTCGAGGGACATGGCGGCGCCTGCCGTGTTGTGCAGCAGGGCGTGGCCCGCGATCGAGGTGCGGGCGCCGCGTACCGCGGCCGGGAGGTCGCCGCGCTCCAGGTCCGTCTGGGCGATCAGGTAGTCGGCGTAGGCCCCGCACCAGTACTCGCCCTGTTGCCGGCTGGCCGTGCGCACCTCGGCGGCGACCTCACGGCCGCGCTCGTACGCGCCGCTCATGACGTGCGCGAAGGAGAGCGCGAGCCGGACCTGGAGCTGGGCGGCGCCGAACGCGTCGTCCTGGAGGGGGAGTTGGGGTGCGGCCGCCAGGACGTCGATGGCCTCGTGCTGGCGGCCGGTGAGCGCCAGGTGGGCGCCCCGCAGGAAGACGGCGGCGACCGTGGCGACCGGGGAGTGCTGTTCGCGGGCCGCGTCGGCGCAGCGCAGCGCCCAGTTGGCCGCCGCCTCCTGGTCGCCCCGGAGGATGGCGACGGCGCCGCGCGACCACAGGGCGAGGGTGCGGCCGTGGCCGGGCGGCGGGTCGGCGGCGAGTGCCTGGTCGAGGCAGTGCTGGGCCTCGCGGAGGTAGCCGCAGTGCCGCCACAGGAACCCGATGTGGCCCGCCAACTCCACGGCCGCCCCTCGGTCCGGTTCGGCGAGGGCGCTCTCGACTGCCGTGCGGAGATTGGCGTGTTCGCTCAGGACGCGCTCGCACCAGGCGGCCTGCCGTCCCGTGTTCCACTCGGCGCAGCCCTGGTGGGCGAGGCGCGCGTAGTGCTCGCGGTGGCGGCGGCGTACGGCGTGTTCCTCGCCGAGGGCGCGCAGCCAGTCGGTGCCGTACTCGCGGACGGTGTCGAGCATCCGGTAGCGGGCCGACATCACGAGGTCGGGCAGCACGATGGACTGGGCGACGAGCCGGTCGAGGAGCCCGGCGATCCGCTCCGGGGCCAACGGGCCGCCCGCGCACACCTGTCGGGCGGTCTCCGCGCCGAAACCACCGGTGAAGACGGAGAGCCGGGCCCACAGCAGGCGTTCGAGAGGGGCGCACAGTTCGTGGCTCCAGCCGATGGCGGTGCGCAAGGTCCGGTGGCGTGGCGGGCGTTCGTCGGTGTCGGAGCTGAGCAGGTCCAGGGGCGAGGGCAGACGGTCGCCGAGCCGGGTGTGGAGTTCGTCGAGGGTGAGGTCGGCGAGGCGGGCGGCGGCGAGTTCGAGGGCGAGGGGGATGCCGTCGAGGCGGCGGCAGACGGCGGTGGCGGTGGCGCGGGCGGCCAAGTCGCCTTCGCGCAGGGGGCGTCCGGCGGTCGCGGCGCGCTCGGCGAAGAGGGTCACGGCGTCACTGGCTTCGGCGAGATCGCCGGTCCGGTCGTCCACGGGCAGTGGTTCGAGCGGGAGGACGTCCTCGCCGGGCAGGGCGAGCCGTTCCCGGCCGGTGACGAGGACACGCAGTTCGGGCACGCGGGACAGCAGGGCGGCGGCGAGCCGGGCACAGTCGGCGAGGAGGTGCTCGCAGGAGTCGAGGACGATCAACAGCCGTTTGCCGTGCGCCCATTCGGCAATGACGTCGACCACCGGGCGGGTCGACTGATCGGCTAACCGGAGCGTCTCCATGACGGCGAGGTCGACGAGCCCGCTGGTGTGCAGGGGCGAGAGTTCGGTCAGCCAGACACCGTCGGGGTAGGCGTCCCGGGCCTCCGTCGCCGCGCGCAGGGCGAGCCGGGTCTTGCCGACCCCGCCGGGCCCGACGACGCTCACCAGCCTGGCCGTTCCGGCACCGCCAGGGTCCAACGCGGCGTGCAGCCGGGCGAGTTCGACGCGCCGCCCGACGAAACTGTGGGTCTCGGGCGGCAGATTCCCGAGGTTCCCGGGGTCCCCGGGGTTCGGGTGAGTCGTGTCCGGCACGGGGTCCAGTGTGTCCGCACGCCGGCGCTCCATGCGACCCGGCCCACGGCTGCCCGGAAAAGTCGGGTCGCCGCCACGACAGTCTCTCTTTTCGATCACTTGCCGCCCCGGATCGACGCGTTGCGATCGAGAGTCGGTCAACTCGCGGTCGGCATGGGTGCGGAGACCGGAATTCCGCGATCGTCGTGGCGTGAACGTGATGGATGGAGGACGCCGCTTGCTCCTCGCACCGGTCGGTTGTCTGCTGACGGCGACGCCGGGGTTGCTGATCGGCCGGGTGCAGCCGGTCCTGCCGCTGCTGGCGATCGGACCGCTGATGGCCGCGACCTTTCTGAACGCCCGCCGTACGGTGCTGGTCTGCTGCTGGACCGTGCTGCTCGCGCTGGCGGCGGGTCTCGGACCGGGCACACGGCTCGACGCCGGGTTCGCCGTCGGCTGGGGCGGGCTGCTGCTGGGCTGCGCGTGCAGTGTCTACGCGGCCCGTCAGCGCGGCCGGCTGCGGCAACGGCTCGCGGAGGCACGGGAGGTGGCCCGCGTCACCCAGGAAACGATCCTCCGGCCCGTCTCCCGCACCCTGTCCGGCACCCATGTCAGCACCCGCTACCACTGCGCGCACCGCGAGTCCTCGGTCGGCGGCGATCTCTACGACCTCGCGGTGACGCCCTACGGCCTGCGGGTCCTGGTCGGGGACGCGCGCGGGCACGGACTCGACGCGCTGCGGACGGCGGCCGACACGGTCACCGGGTTCCGTGAACTCGTGCATACGGCACCGGACTTGACGGCCCTGGCGAAGGCGCTGGATGCCCGCCTCTCCCCCGGTCTGGGCCCCGAGGACTTCGTCACGGCGGTGCTGGTGGAGTTCGGGCCGGGCGAGGTGCGGCTGGTCAACTGCGGTCATCCGGCGCCCCTGCGCTCGGGCCATCGACTGGAGCTCCTCGAACCCCGGGTCCCCGCCCCGCCGTTGGGCCTGCACCCGGATCCGCGGCAGTACCGGGTCCGGCTCCAGCCCGGCGACCGGCTCCTCCTCTACACCGACGGCCTCACCGATTCCCGCGCCCCCGACGGCACCCCCTTCGCCCTCCTCACCGAGTCGGCGACGGCCCTCAGCGAACCGATGCCGGACGCGGCCCTGCACGCCCTGTACGACCGACTCCTCGCCCACACCGGCGGCCCGCCCACCGACGACCTGGCGCTCGTGCTGTGCCAGCCGTCGGAGGTGACGGCACCGGTGCGGGTCCTGGACCTGACCGGGCCGGCCCAGCTTGAGCAATAGTCCGGCCGGGTCGCCCAGCCGGACCGGCCCCTGGCACCAGCGCCTAAGCGCGCACTACGCCAGCGACCGGATCAACTCCACAGCCCCACCCAGGAGTTCGACCTCGTGCGCGGTCATCGTCGGGTTCGCCGCACGCCTCCGCCGCGCTTCCGTCAGCCCCTCCTCCGTGAGGTCGGCGGGATCGGCGAGGAGTGCGGCGAGCATCGCGCGGGCCGGGCCGGCGATCGGCAGGTCGTCCACGGCGACCTGGGCGAGGATGATCGCGGAGAGCCCCCAGTCGAGCCCGGGGTCGCCGTCCTCCGCGGTGCCCCAGTCGATGACGCGGGGGCCGGCCGGGGTGAGCATCACGTTCTCCGGGTGGAGGTCGAGGTGCAGGACGCGGGTGCCGGGGCGTCGGCCGGGGATCGCGTGCAGCTGCCGTAGCAGCGCGGCGAGCACGGTGCCCGCCTCCCGCGCGCCGACCGAACCCGCGGCGAAGGCCTCCAGCATGGTGGGCCCGGTCAGCCGTTCCATCACCAGGTCGGTGCGCGAGGTACGCGAGGTCCCGATGCGCACCCGGGGCACGGGATAGCCGTGCGCCCGCACATGCTCCATCACCGCGCCCTCGGCCGCCGCGTCCCCCCAGTCCTCCCGGTTGCGGCGCAGCACCCACGCCTCGTCGATCTCGTACACGTCCGCGGTACGCCCGGAGCCGATCAGTTTCCCCGTCGTCGACATGGCCAGAACCTACCGCCTGCTCGCCCTGGGTGAGACACCGCGCACCAACCGTCACAGATGCGGTGAAGCGGCCCACATGACCCATGTCACCAACGAAGTGGATTAGTAGGACATTCGCGTGGCATGTACGCGCCCCAATGGCCTCTGACCTGGGGTTTGAGAGCCACGTCACACAGTTGATGATTCACCCACATGCGACCACAACTAGTAAAAGGGGTCTTTGCGGACACGGATCGAGAGTGCTTCTCTGGAGCAGTCGCACGGCGCCGACGAGTCCTCACGGGCCTCGGCGCCGACGCATTGCCCGCCCCGCGCATTCAGCGAAGCAGGCACGCATACGACGTCTCTGCCCCCGAAGAAACAGGTTCTCCGTGTCCGTCTCCCGCATCGTCGCTCGCATCGCCTCCCCGAAGAAGGCCCTGACCGCCGCCGCTCTGGCCGCCGCCACCACCGGCATGGTGCTGACCTCGGCTCCCGCTCAGGCCGCGACGACCTCCGCCTCCTCCGCTCAGTCGATCGCGCACAAGATGATCCCGAGCGCCACGCAGTACAACGCGTTCAGCAAGATCGTCGAGCACGAGAGCGGCTGGAACGTCACCGCCACGAACTCCTCCTCCGGCGCCTACGGCCTGGTCCAGGCGCTGCCCGGTTCGAAGATGGCCTCGGCCGGTTCCGACTGGAAGACCAACGCCGCCACGCAGATCAAGTGGGGCCTGGACTACATGAACTCCCGCTACGGCAGCCCCGCCGCGGCCTGGAGCTTCTGGCAGTCCAACGGCTGGTACTGATCACCGGCCCACACAGACGCACGCACGCAGCGGCGGTCCCTGGTACTCAAGGGACCGCCGCTACATTGCGTTCATGGAGTCCTACGACCGTGAAGCGCGCGGGGTCCGGCTGGTGCCCGTGCTGCTGGGGCTGACCGTGGTCAGCGGGCTGATCGACGCGGTGAGTTATCTGGGCCTCGGTAATGTCTTCACCGCGAACATGACCGGCAACGTGGTGGTCCTCGGCTTCGCCGCCGCCGGGGCACCCGGTTTCTCGGTGTCGCGCACCCTCACCTCCCTCGGCGCCTTCGTGCTGGGCGCTGCGGTCGGGGGCCGGATCGCGGCACGGATGGAGACCGGGTCGCGCCGCACCTTGGCCCGGGTGAGTCTCGGCGCGGAGGCCCTGCTCGTCGGTATCGCCACGGTGATCGCCTTCGTGGCACCGGGCGACAGCGCCACCACGCACCCCTTGATCGCCCTCACCGCCTTGGCGATGGGCCTGCGCAACGCGACGGTCCGCAAGCTCAAGGTCACCGACTTCACGACCACCACGGTCCTGACGATGACCCTGACCGGTCTCGTCGCCGACTCGACCGCGGGCGGCGCTTCGGGCCCGGGTTCCTTCCGCCGCGCCTCGGCGGCCGTCGCGATGCTCCTCGGCGCGTTCCTCGGCGCCTGGCTCACTCTGCATCACGATCTGCGCTACCCGCTCCTGGTCGCGGCCCTGGCCGCCGGGGTGTTCGCCGTGACCGCGTCCGGACGGGAGTAGCCCAAAGGCTGCCCAAGAAGGCAGAATTCGTGCGTCTGAGTCCCACGATCAAAAGGATCGATCACACATGATCACGCTCACGAAGGAAGACGGTCCGGCGGATCTGGACGGAGTGACCCAACTGGAGATCGGGGCATCCTGGGACCCGACCGTCGGCAGCAGCGGCGGCATCATCGGGAAGCTGCGCCAGAAGGCCGGTACCGACCTCGATCTGATCGCCATCGCGATGCAGGGCGCGGAGCCGGTGCGACTCGCCGGGCTCGACTCCCTGGACCCGCTGGGCAACGGCTCGTTGCTGCACAGCGGTGACAACCAGACCGGCAAGGGCGACGGCGACGACGAGACGGTGACCGTCGACCTCACCAAGATCCCGGCCGCCATCACCTCGATCGTGTTCGTCGCCGCGGCCTACAAGAAGGGCAGTTCCTTCCAGAAGGCACGGAACATCGCCTTCAAGGTGTACGACGCGAGCGGCGGCTCCACCCAGCAGGTCGCCGAGATCTGGCCCAACCTGCTCAGCGCCGACAACGGCTGCGCGGTCGCCAAGGCGGTCCGGGAGGGCGGCAGTTGGAAGCTCCTGGTCATCAACGAGACCGGGAAGATCAAGCAGGGGGACGAGCGCGAGCTCATGAAGTTCGCCATACGGAAGTAAGCACGGCGGTGGTTGAGGACGGGCCGGCGGCGCCGGGATGCCGCCGGCCCGAGCTGTGTGGTCACCTCGAAGGAGATCGCCTCAACCGGCGGTCACCTGAAGCTCCTTGACCCCGTTGATCCACGCGGAGCGCAGTCGGCGCGGGTCGCCCGTCAGGGTCAGGTTCGGCATCGCGTCCGCGATCGCGTTGAAGATCAGGTCGATTTCGAGGACGGCCAGGGACTTGCCGAGGCAGTAGTGCGGGCCCCCGCCGCCGAAGCCCAGATGCGGGTTCGGGTCGCGCATCACGTCGAAGACGTCCGGGTTCTCGAAGACCTCGGGGTCGTGGTTGGCCGAGGCGTAGAAGATGCCGACCCGGTCGCCCTGGTGAATCAACTTGCCGCCGAGTTCGGTGTCTTGAGTGGCCGTGCGCTGGAAGGCGTTGACCGGGGTGGCCCAGCGGACGATCTCCTCGGCGGCGGTCGACGGACGCTCGCGTTTGTAGAGTTCCCACTGCTCCGGGTGGGTCAGGAAGGCGTGCATGCCGTGGGTGATGGCGTTGCGCGTCGTCTCGTTGCCGGCCACCGACAGCATCAGCACGAAGAAGCCGAACTCGTCGGAGTTCAGGTTGCCTTCGTCCTCGGCGGCGACCAGGGTGCTGACGATGTCGTGGGCCGGGCACTGCTTGCGCTCGGCGGCCATGGCCATGGAGTAGGCGATGAGTTCGGCGGCGGATTCGGCGCCGACCTGCTCGGTGATGGCGTACTCGGGATCGTCGTAGGCGATCATCTTGTTGGACCAGTCGAAGATCTTGGTGCGGTCGTCCTGCGGGATGCCGATGAGTTCGGCGATGGCCTGGAGGGGCAGTTCGCAGGCGACCTCGGTGACGAAGTCGAAGGGGCCGGGGTGGGCGCGGGCGTTCGTCACGATCGACTGGGCGCGGTCGCGCAGGCGTTCCTCCAGGGCGCGGATCGCCCGTGGGGTGAAGCCGCGTTGGACGATCTGGCGGACCCGGGTGTGTTCCGGCGGGTCCATGTTGAGCAGGATCAGGCGCTGGGCGTCGATCGAGGCGCGCTCCATGTGCTCGTTGAAGCGGATGATCGCCGTGTTGAGGTACGAGGAGAAGATCTCCGGGTGGGTGGAGACGTACCGGACGTCGGCGTGCCGGGTGACGGCCCAGTAGCCCTCGTCCTGGAAGCCGGCGATGTTGGCGGGCTGCGGGATCCAGCGCACCGGCTCGGCCGCGCGCAGCTCGGCGAACTCCGGTAGGGGCACGCGGTGGTGGAGCAGGTCGGGGTCGGTGAAGTCGAACCCGTCGGGCATCGCTGGACAGGGCATCGTCAACTCCCGTCAACTCCCGCCATCTGACGGGTCATCAGGAACCGGGCTGCCGTGAAGGTAATAACGGGTTCTACAACTCGCAAGGGGTACGGCAAGCCGAATTCCCTGCACGACCCTTGCGGTTGTGGACGGCCTGTCAGCAGACTGCACACAGAACTAGAACGCGTACTAGTTCTGCGTGGCGGGTGGCCGGGACGCCCGCGCCGCGCGGTGTACGAGGAGAGGACGTGTCCCATGGTCGCGGAACCCGTCATCGTGGAAGCCGTACGCACCCCCATCGGCAAGCGCGGCGGAGCGCTCGCCAATCTGCATCCCGCCTATCTCCTGGGCGAGACCTACCGTGAACTCCTCGGCCGCACCGGCATTCACGCCGACTGCGTCGAGCAGGTCGTCGGCGGCACGGTGACGCATGCCGGCGAGCAGTCCATGAACCCCGCGCGCACGGCCTGGCTGGCCATGGGCCTGCCGTACGAGACGGCGGCCACGACGGTCGACTGTCAGTGCGGGTCCTCGCAGCAGGCCTCGCACATGACCGCCAACATGATCGCGGCGGGTGTCATCGACGTCGGGATCAGCTGTGGCGTCGAGGCGATGTCCCGGGTGCCGCTGGGCTCCGGGTCCAAGCACGGGCCCGGGAAGCCGTTCCCGGACGAGTGGAACGTCGACCTGCCCAACCAGTTCGAGGCCGCCGAACGCATCGCCCGCAACCGGCAGTTGACCCGCGAGAACGTCGACTCGCTCGGGCTGATCTCGCAGGAGCGGGCGGCGATCGCCTGGTCCGAGGAACGCTTCAAGAAGGAGACGTTCGCCGTCCAGGTGCCGACGACGGAGGACGAGCAGCGCGCGGGCCACGGCATGTGGCGGCTCGTCGACCGGGACGAGGGGCTGCGCGACACCTCGATGGAGGCGCTGGCACGGCTCAAGCCCGTCATGCCCACGGCCGTGCACACGGCCGGCAACTCCTCGCAGATCAGCGACGGCGCCTCGGCGATCATGTGGGCCTCGAAGCGCATGGCCCGGGCCCTCAAACTCCGCCCCCGGGCCCGGATCGTCGCCCAGGCACTGGTCGGCGCCGACCCGCACTACCACCTCGACGGCCCGATCGACGCGACGCGCGCGGTGCTCGGCAAAGCCGGCATGACACTCAAGGACATCGACATCGTCGAGATCAACGAGGCTTTCGCGTCAGTGGTGTTGAGCTGGGCCCAGGTCTTCGGCCAGGACCTGGAGAAGGTCAACGTGAACGGCGGCGCGATCGCCCTCGGCCACCCGGTCGGCGCGACCGGCGCCCGCCTGATCACCACCGCCCTGCATGAACTGGAGCGCGCGGACAAGGAGTTCGCGCTGATCACGATGTGCGCGGGTGGGGCGTTGGCTACGGGGACGATCATCCAGCGGCTGTAGCCGAGCGGTTGAGGGGGCCGACTCGCATTCGGCGCGGGCGCGGAGGGCCGCGAGCAGGGGGGCGGCCTCCGTCGCCCGCGCTGACCGGCAAGGCAGCCCGGGGTAAACGCGGTGCGACATCCTCGCCGGGAGCCGTGGTCGGACGCCACGCCACGGGACCAGAGCCGCCGACGTCCAACCACCAGCCACAGCAGGCCAGTTGAGTCCTCGCGCGGGCAGCCGGAACGGCCTGCATGTACACGGCGCGACAGACCCAAGCGAGCGCGCACGCCGGGGTGGCCGGCAGCCATCCACCGGGCGTAGCAGGCCAGTTGGCGAAGCCCAAGCTCAGGACAGATGAGCCTTCGCGCAGGCGTGGAAAGCCGCGAGCAACGGGCGGTTCTCCTCGCCCGCGCGGATGGCCAGGACTACCGGGATGGGGGACACGCCCTCGATCGGGGCCGTGGTCAGGTCGGGGCGTAGGCCCTTTGCTACGGCGCCTGCCGGAGCGAGGGCCACCGCCTCGCCCGCGGCGATGAGTTCGAGCTTGTCCTCCAACTCCTTGACCAGGGGGCCGTCCGGTGCCGGGGTGCCGTCGGGGCGGGGGTCGACGCGCCAGAACGCGCTGAACTCCTCGTCGGGGAAACGGGGTACGGGCTCGTCCGCGATGTCGTCGAGGGTGACGTACTCCTTGCCGGCCAGCCGGTGGGTGACCGGCATCATCAGCACCCGGGGTTCCTCGTAGAGGACCGTCACGCTCAACCCCTCGGTGGGGAACGGGAGTCGGCCCACCACCACGTCCACCCGGTGCTCCAGCAGGGCGGACGGCAGCTCGCCCCAGCCGAGGAAGCGGCTGTGCACCTCGGCGTCCGGGCGCTGCCCCCGCAGGGCGATCACCGCCGGGGTGACGATGAGCCCCGTCATGAACCCGATGACGACCCGGCTCGGCTCCGCGACCGCCCGCACCAGCGCCGTCGCCTCCTCCGCCGACCGCAGCAGCGCCTCCGCCCGGGGCAGGAACGCCTCCCCCGCCTCGGTCAACCGCGTGCCCTGCGTGGTCCGGTCGAAGAGCCGTACCCCCAACTCGCCCTCAAGCCGCCGCACATGACGGCTCAGGGACGGCTGCGCGAGATGCAGCGCGGCCGCCGCCCGGCCGAAGTGCAGTTCCTCGGCGACGACGGTGAAGCAGCGCACCAGACGCAGATCCAGATCGCTCATCCCTCGACTGTACGACCGCGCGACCGCCCGAGCTGCACTGATACCGGAACCGAATCACGTCTTCCGGAGTCCGTCTTGGACGGGCCACACCCGGCGGGCGCACGCTGGAAGCACACCACTTCCGAACCCACCTGGGGTGATTTCGTCATGCGTGTTTTCGTCACCGGAGCGACCGGTTTCGTCGGCGGCGCCGTCGTCCGCGAACTGCTCGACTCGGGACACCAAGTGCTGGGCCTCGCCCGCTCCGACACCTCAGCGGACCAACTCGCGGCGACCGGCGCCGAGGTCCACCGGGGCTCCCTGGAGGACCTCGACGCCCTGCGCGCCGGCGCCTCCGCCTGCGACGGTGTGATCCACACCGGTTTCATCCACGACTTCTCGAACTACGCGGCCTGTGTCGCGATCGACCTGAGCGCGGTCAAGGCCCTGACCGAGACCCTCTCCGGCTCGGACCGCCCCCTCGTCATCGCCTCCGTGATGAGCCACGGCCCGAGCGAGGACGACGTACCCGACCCCACCGCCCGCCCCGACCTGGACCGCCTCCCGGCGGAGGTGACGGCCCTGGCGTCGGCCGCGCGCGGCGTCCGGGCCTCGGTCGTACGACTCCCCCAGGTGCACGGCGAGGGCGACCACGCCTTCGTCCCCGGCGTCATCGGCATCGCCCGCGCCAAGGGCGTCTCGGCCTACCCCGGCGACGGCACCAACCGCTGGGCCGCCGTCCACCGCGACGACGCGGCGGTGCTGTTCCGGTTGGCCCTGGAGAACGCCCCGGCGGGCACGGTCCTGCACGCGGTCGACGACGAGGGCATCCCCGTACGGGAGATCGCCGAGGTCATCGGCAAGCGGCTGGACCTACCGGTGAAGAGCGTGCCGGTCGAGGAGGCCGGGGCCCACTTCGGCTGGCTGGGCCATTTCTACTCGTCCGACCTGATCGGCACGAGCACGCTCACCCGGAAGCGGTTCGGCTGGACACCGACCCGGATCGGGCTGCTCGCGGACCTCGACCACGACTACTACTTCAACGAGCAGTCGTAGCGGCCCAGTTGACGAAGGTGGTGAATGCGGCGGGGCCGGGGGTGAGGATCGGTCCCGCCGGGGTCTTGGAGTCTCGGATGGCGAGGAGAGGGGCTTCGGCCACCTCTACGCACTCGCCGCCCTGGTCACTGCTGTAGCTGGACTTCCGCCACTGAGTCCCCGTCGGCATCGCGTTGTTCCCCATAACGTTCCTCCATCACGCGCCGGATCAGCTCCGCCGAGTCTCGGATGGAGAGGGCGGCGGCTTGCAGATGATCGTAACGGAGTGAACAGTCCTCGACAGTGTTCGGGTTGGCGGTTGGATGCCCACTTCCATAACCCTCGGTGTAAGCGATAGTCGGATCGCTCTCAAAGCGAAAGAGGGTGAACGAGCCTGTCAGTCCAGCGTGTGCTCCGGCCGCGAACGGCAGGATCTGGATGTTGATCCGGGGATTGTGCTCGCAAGCCAACAGGCTGGCCAGTTGGCCGCGCATGACCCGGGGGCCGCCGATCTCCTGGTACAGCGCGGACTCGCTGAGGATCATCCACGCGACCGGCGGATTCTGCTTCTTGAAGATACGCTGACGCGCCAGCCGCACAGCGGTGCGGTCGTCGAGGTTGGTCCCGTCCATCGTGGCGAGCGTGGCACGGGCGTAGGCCTCGGTCTGGAAGAGGCCGTGCACCATCTGCGTCTGGAAGGTGCAGATCTCGGCCGCCCGCGCCTCCAACTCGGCCACCTGCTGGAACCAGGACGGGAGTTGACTCCGCAGCACCAGATCCAGCAACCGCGTCAGCAACCCGCCCGTCCCCAGCGCCGCGTCCACCCGCCGACTGAACTCCAGCGTCGGCAGCTTCCTGGCCGTCTCGATCTGGCCGATCAGTGAGCCGGTGTAGTTGATGATGACGCCCAATTGGCGCTGCGTGAGGCCCGCCGCCTCCCGGTAGCGGCGCAGCTCGAAGCCGTAGTAGTCCAGTGGTGACGCGCCCGGATCGAGCGTGTTGATGTGGGTCACGCGAAGCCCCCTTGTCTCCCGACCTGTCCACCCGTGAACGGGTTGTATTCACACAGTTGCCGAGGGTAGCGGCGAGGCTTCAGGCTCGTAATGTGAACCAACCAATTCCCCCTCCCATGCTGGCCGTTCCCCACCGCCAGCGGTACGTCATGCGCCTCACCGTGGGTGAACACTCCGCCCGGCACATCCGCCGTATCGTCCGCTCGTGCCTGCTGGAGTGGGGCATGCCGGAGCTGTCGGACGCCGTCGAACTGGCCATGACGGAGCTGGTCGCCAATGTCGTACGGCATGTTCCGGACCGGCGCTGCGCGCTGCTGTTGCTGCGAGTGCCGACGGGCGTCCGGGTCGAGGTGAGCGACGGCTCCTCTCAACTCCCGGACCTGAACGCGGAGTTGGACACCGAGTCGGAGAACGGGCGGGGGCTTGTGCTGCTGGACGCGGTGACCGATAAGTGGGGGGTTACGCGGAAGGCGGGGGGTGGGAAGACGGTGTGGTTCGAGTGCCGGTCATGAAAAGTTCCGATGCGCCTCACTCCGTGGGAGCTCTCGACGAAGTGAGGCGGATGCCCTGGCGAGCCAGAAGGCACCTGCACGGAGTGCGGAAGAGCGGCAGGACGGGAGAGCCGTGGAGCTGCGCGAGGGTGACGTCCTGGTCGCGTTGTGCGACCCGGTGCAACCGGACACCTTCTACCGAAAGAGCCGGACTGCGGACTCCTGGTTCGTCGGTATCCATTCGCCCCCGAAGAAACGCTGACCGCCTCAGCTCCGGATCTGTTCGCCCCTCGTCGGCTCCAACTCGGCGCTGATCTCAGCTTGTTGAGTCACCGACCGCGCCCGCGGCCCCTGGAACACATACGCCAGGCCGAAGCCCGCCGCGACCACCGCCCCGCCGCCGACCGCGTCCAGCACCCAGTGGTTGCCGGTCGCGACGATCGCGGAGACGGTGAAGAACGGGTGCAGGAGGCCCAGCGCCTTCATCCACCACTTGGGGGCGAGGGCCACGATCACGACACCGCACCACAGGGACCAGCCGAAGTGCAGGGACGGCATCGCCGCGTACTGGTTGGTGAGGGCGGTGAGAGTGCCGTAGTCCGGCTTGGAGAAGTCCTGGACGCCGTGGACCGTGTCGATGATGCCGAGGCCGGGCAGCAGGCGCGGTGGGGCCAGCGGGTAGAGCCAGAAGCCGATCAGGGCGAGGAGGGTGGCGAAGCCGAGGGCGGAGCGGGCCCAGCGGTAGTCGACGGGGCGGCGCCAGTAGAGGACGGCCATGACGGCCAGCGGGACCACGAAGTGGAAGGACTCGTAGTAGAAGTTGAAGAAGTCCTTGAGGAAGTCGACCTTCACGACCCAGTGGTTGACCGCGTGCTCGATGTCGATGTGCAGGAAGCGCTCGATCGAGAGGATCTCGTGGCCGTGGTGCTCGGCCGTGGCCCGACCGCCCGCGTTGGTGCCGCCCGTCGCGGCTAGGCGGACCTGCTGGTAGGCGGCGTAGGTGACCCGGATCAGGAGAAGTTCGAGGAGGAGGTTCGGGCGGGTCAGGACCCGGCGCAGGTGCGGCAGCAGCGGGACGTGCTGCCAGCGGGTCGGGACCGGCTCGGCGTACTCCGTGGGGACCGGCCGCCGGTAGTACTCCGACGTCCGGGACAGGAACGGCACGGCGGTCGCGGCGGCCAGCGCCATCAGCAGGACGACGTTGTCACGCAGCGGGTAGAGGGCCGGCATGTTCGGCAGCATCATCTTCGCGGGCAGCGTGACCACGAGGACCACCGCGACCGGCCACACGAAGCGGTCCGAGGCCCGCTTGCCGACCCGGCCCACCACCGCGAGCAGCACCCACAGCAGTTGGTGCTGCCAGGTCGTCGGCGACACCGCGATCGCCGCGCAGCCGGTGACCGCGACCGCGAGCAGCAGTTGTCCGTCACGCGCGTACCGCACGGCCCGGCGCAGGCCCAGGTAGGTGACGGCGGCGCCGAGCGCGAGGAAGACGCCGATCTCCAGCGGGCCGGTCAGGTCGAGCCGCAGCAGGGCGCCGTGCAGGGACTGGTTGCCCAGGGCGTCCGCCTTGCCGCCGAGGCCGACCCCGGCCATGTGGTGCACCCAGTAGGTGTACGAGTCGTGCGGCATCGCCGCCCACGCGATCACGACGCTCGTGGCGAACGTCAGCGCGGAGGTTACGGCGGCCCGGCGGCGGCCGGTGAACCACAGCAGCGGAGCGAACAGCAGCACGGTGGGCTGGAGCGCGGCGGCGAGACCGATCAGCACGCCACTGGCCCGCTCGCCGCGCACCGTGAAGCAACCGAGCAGCACGAGCAGGACCGGGATGATGCTGGTCTGGCCGAGCCAGAGCGTGTTGCGCACCGGCAGCGACAGCATGAGCAGGCTGATCGCGACGGGCGCGGCGAGCAGCGAGGCACGGCGGGTGACGGGCTGTGGCAGGGCGCGGGAGACGACCAGACCGAGCGCCACGACGAGCAGCAGGGTGCCGAAGGTCCAGCCCCAGCCGAGGGCCTGCTCGGCCGCACGGGTGAGGGGCTTGAGGACGAGGCCGGCGAAGGGGGTGCCGGTGAACTGCGTCGAGTCGTACAGCGAGCCCTTCACATGCAGGACGCCGTTCGGACCGACCCACGTCTCCAGGTCGGTCAGGCGGTCCCCGCGCGGGGTGCTGAGGACCACGGCCACCTGCCGTACGGCGAGGACCGCGGCGACCAGCCACAGGACCAGCCGCGCCGCGCGCAGACGTGCCCTGGCCGTCCCGGCGGCGCTCGACCCGAATGCTCCCGCGGCTCTCGCCGGTCGCCCGCTGTGCTCCACGTTCGCCACGCCTCGTAGGCCTCCCGCCCCGCTCGTCCCACGCGTCTCACGCGCGGCTGTCCCTCTGTGAACCCTATGAGGTTCGCACCCCCGGCGGGAGAGACGCAGGCAACCCCCTCTTCACCTGACGTCCGCCCTCCTTTTGTCCGGATGACGATAGTCGGCCCCGGGTTGCCTGGGCACAGCAAATATCCCCGTGGCGATCCGGCGGGTACTTGGGTAGGAAGTGATCGTCAGCGGAAAGACGCGTGGAAAGACGGAAGGCACAGCGATGAGCGAGTCACAGGTGTGGGACGACGTCGACGACTACTTCACCGGCCACCTGGCGCCGGACGACGAAGTGCTGGCGGCGGCCCTGCGGGACAGCGAGGCGGCCGGGCTCCCGGGGATCTCGGTGTCCGGCGCGGCGGGCAAGCTGCTCCATCTCCTCGCCCTGATCCAGGGCGCCTCCCGCATCCTGGAGATCGGCACGCTCGGCGGCTACAGCACGATCTGGATGGCCCGCGCGCTGCCCGCCGACGGCCGGCTGGTCACCCTGGAGTACAACGCGAAGCACGCCGAGGTCGCCACCCGCAACATCGCCCGCGCGGGCCTCGACAAGATCGTCGAGGTGCGGGTGGGCACGGCCCTGGAGACGCTGGCCGAACTCGTCGACGAGGACCAGGCCCCCTTCGACCTGGTCTTCATCGACGCCGACAAGGCCAACAACCCGAACTACGTGGAGTGGGCCCTCAAGCTCACCCGCCCCGGCAGCCTGATCATCATCGACAACGTGGTCCGCGGCGGCCGGGTCGCCGACCCGGACAACACCTCGCCGGACGTGCGCGGCACGCGCACCGCCCTTGAGTTGATCGGTTCCCACGCGCGCCTGTCCGGTACGGCGATCCAGACGGTGGGCAGGAAGGGCTACGACGGGTTCGCGCTGGCCCGGGTGCTCGACTGAGGGCGCCCAAGGCTTGTCAACTCTCGTGATAGAAGCCGACGTTGACGCTGCGTGGCCCGGTGCGGTCCTGGATGACGATCTCGCCGCTGCCGCCCCGGGGCAGCGGCACGCTGCCGCCGTAGGCGACGGTCTGGGCGTACTCGCCGACGATCAGCCGGACTTCGGAGGAGGGGTCGAGCTGGGAGCCGCGCAGCCAGTTCACCTGCCAGGTGCCCTCGGGTCCGCACAGGAACTCCAGATGGACCCGCGAGATGAACAGCCAGTCGTCCGGTGTCACCAGCCGGCACACCGTCTCGTCCCGGCCCACCCGCAGCACCGCGCCCGGGTCGCTGGGCGAGTCGGCCATCAGCATCCCGGCGGTCGCGCCCGCGTCCGTCCCGGAGACCGTGGCCATGGTGAGTTCGAGCACGTGCGCTCCCCTTGAAGTGTCCTTACAGCAGCGGGCGCATGATAAATCGCCCGGCCCTGCCGCGTCCGGCACAATGGAGTCATGACCGAGCGAAAGCCACCGGGTGTGTCCTTCGAGTCCTGGGTCGACAAGCAGATCCGTGACGCCGAGCGAGCCGGCGAGTTCGATCAACTCCCGGGTGCGGGAAAGCCATTGCCCTCCGGTTCCGACACGACGTACGACGAACTGTGGTGGATCAAGCAGAAGATGGCCCGCGAGGGCATCTCCGTGCTGCCGCCGACGCTGGCCCTGCGCAAGGAGGCCGAGGACGCCCTCGCTGCGGCGTACTCGGCCCCTTCGGAGCGGATCGCGCGGCAGATCATCACCGAAGTCAACGTGAAGATCCGCGACATGATGTTCAAGCCGCCGCCCGGCCCCCCGCTGGGTATGAAGCCGTACGACGTGGAAGAGGTCGCACGCCAGTGGCGGGAGCGCCGGGCGGTCGATGATGCCCGCGGGTCAGATGTGTAGAAGCCGCTCCGTCAGTTCGCGGTAGTCCCGCAGGGCCAGGCGGAGCTGCTCGGTGTCCTCCGAGCCCTTGGCCTCCCAGGTGCCGTGCAGGGTGGCGCGGCGCTTGGTGACGGCCTCCGTGAAGCGGGCGGCCACCTCCTCCAGTACGTGGTCGGCCTCCTCCACGGCGGACCGGGGCTCGTCGACGAACCCGGTCACGGCGTGCTGAAGCCGCAGGTTGAACTTGTCGCTCTCGTCGTGCGGCAGCAGGCTGCCGTTGCCGGTGTCCGGCCGGTCGAGCCGCTGGTCGCGGTCGCGGCCGTTGGCGGACGTGGGAGCGGGCTCGGGGGCGTGCACGGCCGGCCGTGCCGACTGCTGCTCGCCGCGGGCCGTCTCCTCGCGCACGTCTCGCTCACGCGGTGTCGACTTGTCGGTCTCACGCGGTAGCGGGGTGGCCCTCGTGGCCTCCCGCCGGTCACCGGCCTTCGTGGGGTCCGGCTGCCCGGCGGCGGTCCTCGTCGGGTCCCGCCGGTCGGAACCCGCGCCCGCGCCCGCGCCCGTGCCCGTGCCCGTGGCGTTCTCGCGGCGCTCGGCACCCGTGGCGTCCGTGCTCCTGCGCTCGTCGCCGGTGTCGCCGTCGGATCGTGTCACATCGGTCATGCGGCTCAACTTCCCTTCACTGCTTGCCTGTTGAATGAGCCGAACGCATGGCGTCCGGTGCGCCCGCGGCCGCCGCCACCGCCGTTGTCCGCGCTCATCAGGTCGTCGAAGAGGGCACGGGCTTCGAGCATGGCCTCGCGCATGTCCTCGGTGCCGGCCTGGCTCTCGGGGGCGCCGTCGGTGCGCGTGTGGACGACGTGGTGCACACGCCGGTAGCCGTGGACGTGGTCCGCGTGGTGCACGGACAGTGCGTCGAACTGCTTCTCGTACTCGGCGACGTCCGGGAAGCCCCGGGCGCCCGCCACCTCGCCGAGCAGTTGGTCGACGTCGGCCATGGCCTGGCGGGGCGAGTCGACAAAGAGTTCCTGGGCAGCCGCCCAGCGGGCCTGGTACTGCTCACGGGCCGCGGGCTCGAGCGGCTGTTCCTGGAGCGAACCGTGCTGCTGGACGCGCTCGCCGAGCTCCCGCTCGGCGGCCTTCGCGTCGCCGTCGTGCCGGGCCACGGCCCGGTCGTACTCGGGCCCGAAGCGGCGCTTCAGGCCCGAGCCGCCGGTCGCGCCTCGGGCACGCAGCGCCAGGGCCGCCGCGGCAGCGACCACGCCGACCACGATCACGATCAAAACGATGATCACGCCTGTGGACATGAGTGCCTTCCGGGTTCTTGGCCGACCGGCTCTCGTAGTCGGTCGCTTCCCGTACCGGGTTGCCGTAAAGACCCCCTTCAAACGACCGCCACGACTCCGTGGAATTCGTGGCGCAGGTGTGTCGATTCCGCGGCCGGCCGATCGACGCACCAGTGCGGGACGTCATCGGACGGGACGCGAATCGATCGAGGAGGCTGTCATGGGTGAGGTCATCGCACGGCTGGCCATGTCGCTGGACGGGTACATCGCCGGGCGCGAGTCGGGGCGGGAGCATCCGCTCGGGATCGGTGGGGAGCGGCTGCACTCGTGGGTGTTCGGGCTGCGGAGCTTCCGGCGGATGCAGGGGATGGAGGGGGGCACGGAGGGGCCGGACGACACGCTGATCGCCGAGTGGACCAAGCGGCCGGGTGCGGTGGTCATGGGGCACGGCATGTTCATCACCGGGGAGATCCCGTGGGGCGACGAACCGCCGTTCCACGCGCCCGTGTTCGTCGTCACCCACCAGCCGCGCGCGTCGGTGGTGAAGGAGGGCGGGACCACCTACCACTTCGTGACCGAAGGCCCGCTGCGCGCACTGGAGTTGGCCCGCGAGGCCGCCGCCGGCAAGGACGTCTCGCTGGCCGGTGGCGCCGACCTGGTCCAGCAGTTCATCCGCGCCGGGTGGCTCGACGAACTGCTCCTGCATGTCGTGCCGGTGCTCGCGTGCGGCGGACGGCGGCTGTTCGACAACGTCGGTGACGCGCACATCGAGTGGGACAAGACACAGGTGCTGGACTCTCCCGGGGTGACCCATATTCGGTTGCGCCGGATCCCCTCCGGCTCGTGACAATGCCGGTATGACCTGGACGATCACCCCGGAACCCTTCGACTCCCCCGTCGCCGCCGCGCTCTGGCGGGCCTACTACACCGAGGTCAGCGACCGCTGGTACCTCCTGCACGAGGACCGCCGGACGGATCCCGCCGAGCTGGAGCGGGAGATCGCCGCCAACACCGGCTCCGAATTCGCCCCGCCACAGGGGCAGTTGCTGGTCGCCCGGTACGGCGGCGAACCGGCCGGCAGCGCGGGCGTACGGCTGCTCGACGCGAGGACCGCCGAGCTGAAGAGGGTCTTCCTCCGCGAGGGGATGCGCGGCCGGGGTGGTGCCTCCAGGCTGGTGGGGGCAGCCGAGGAGGCCGCCCGCGAGTTGGGGGCCGAGGCGATGATCCTCGACACCCGGCACGACCTGGTGGAGGCGCGTGCCCTGTACGCGCGGCTCGGCTACGAGGAGACCGAGCGGTACAACACCGACCCGTACGCGGAACACTGGTTCCGCAAGAAACTCGGCTGAACCCGGTCGACCGAGCTCAACCGAGCGTCTTCGCCGCGCCGTTGTGCGGCTGCTCCTGGTCCGAGCCGCACAGCTCGCCGTTGAGTTCCTTCACCAGTTGGATCAGGTCGGTGGGCCGGTCAGGGCCCCACCAGTCGCCGAGGGTCTCCGCGAGGGACTCCTCCCGGGCCTGTGCCAGCCGCTCGGCCACCTCCCGCCCCTCGTCGGTCAGTTGGAGGTCGAGGCCGGTGCGTACGGCCAGTCGGCGGCCCTCGATCTGGCGGACGGCGCCGAGGATGACGGGCAGCGGCACCGAAGTGCGTTCGGCGAGCACGCCCGGTTCCGCCCAGCCGTCCCGCTTGATCCGCAGCAGCAGCCAACTCGCCGCCGGCTCAAGGTCGTAGCCCGCCTTGGCGGTGATGGTCCGGTAGATCTCGCGGCGGCCCTCGCGGGTGCCGAGCACGGACAGCGCGCGGCACACCTCGTCGTAGGAGGAGCGCTGGACCGGGTTGCTGGCGAGGGTCTCGGTGAGGTCGGGCGCGGTGACCGAGCCGCGGAGCTTGTCCTCCTTGAGGAACCACGCCAGGACGAAGCCGACGAGGGCGACGGGAGCGGCGTAGAGGAAGACGTCCGTGATGGACGAGGCGTAGGCGTGGAGGGCCTCCGGGCGTACCCCGGACGGGAGTTGGGAGATGCCGCGCGGGTCGGACTCCAGGCCGTCCGGGGTGACGCCGGGCGGGAGCGCGGTGCCCTGGAGGGCGTCGGTGAGTTTGTCGCCGAGCCGGCTCGCGAAGATCGTGCCGAAGATGGCGACACCGAACGAGGCGCCGATGGAGCGGAAGAAGGTCGCGCCGGAGGTGGCGACGCCGAGATCCTCGTAGGAGACGGCGTTCTGCACGATGAGCACCAACACCTGCATGACCAGGCCGAGTCCGAGCCCGAAGACGAAGAAGTAGGCGCTCATCTCGCCGGTGGAGCTGTGCTCGTCGAGCTGGTGGAGCAGCAGGAGGCCGAGGGCGGTGACGCCGGTGCCCGCGATGGGGAACACCTTCCAGCGGCCGGTGCGGCTGACGATCTGGCCGGACGCCGTGGACGACAGCAGCATGCCGAACACCATCGGCAGCATGTGCACCCCGGACATGGTGGGCGAGATGCCCTGGACGACCTGGAGGAAGGTCGGCAGATAGGTCATCGCGCCGAACATCGCGAACCCGACGATGAAGCTGATGACGGCGGCGAGCGAGAAGGTGCGGACGCGGAACAGCTTGAGCGGGAGGACGGGCTCGGCGGCGCGCCGCTCGACGGCCACGAACGCCACGATCAGGGCCGCGCCGAGCACCGCGAGCCCGATGATCTGCGGTGAACCCCAGCCCCAGGTGGTGCCGCCGAGCGAGGCGACGAGCACGAGGCAGGTCGCGACGGCGGCGATGAGGAAGGTGCCGAGGTAGTCGATCACGTGGTGGGTCGACCTGCGCGGGATGTGCAGGGCGGTCGCGATGACGGCGAGGGCGACGACACCGACCGGGAGGTTGATGTAGAAGACCCAGCGCCAGCTCAGATGCTCGGTGAACAGCCCGCCGAGAAGCGGTCCGAGGACACTGGTGGCGCCGAAGACGGCACCGAACAGCCCCTGGTAGCGCCCGCGTTCACGCGGCGAGACGACGTCACCGACGATCGCCATCGACAGCACGATCAGCCCGCCGCCGCCCAGCCCCTGGAGGGCCCGGAAGGCGATCAACTGGGGCATGTTCTGCGCCATACCGCAGAGCGCCGATCCGATCAGGAAGATCACGATCGCGATCTGGAACAGCCTCTTCCGCCCGTACTGGTCGCCCAGCTTGCCCCACAGCGGGGTCGCGGCGGTGGAGGCCAGCAGATACGCCGTGACCACCCACGACAGGTGTTCCAGCCCGCCGAGATCACTGACGATCGTCGGCAGCGCGGTCGACACGATGGTCTGGTCGAGGGCGGCCAGCAGCAGCCCGAGGAGCAGTGCCCCGATGGAGACGAGGACGTTGCCCGACACGTGTTCCTGGGCGGCAACGCCCCGCCGCGGGGGTTTCTCCGGTGGCTGCGCGTCGTGCACATTCCCTGTCATACCGTGCGCATCGCCGGCCATGAAGACCTCCCGAGGCTCTCGTTACACATCCATGGTGATCGTTGTGTCCGGTTACGGCCTGTCGAGTCCGAATGGAAGCTGTCATTCCGGGGGTCGGAGGAGACGGTGTGAAGGAGATCCGCATAACCTCTGGAGTCCGACGGGGAGGGACGAACACGTGAACGAGGCGAAGGGCCACATATGCCCGCAGTGCGGGGCACCCAGGGCAGCCGACGGCTCCCCGTCCTGCTCCTGCACCCAACGGGCGTCCGACGCGCTGCGTGACGCGCGCACGGCGGAGGCGGCAGCGGCGGAGGACTTCGACCCGCTGCGGATCAGGCCGTATGTGGAGCTGGAGGGCAACGCACGCGAGGTGCCGGAGGGCGAGACCCAGCCCTTACCGGCGGTCGAGGAGACGATGCCGCTGCGAGCGGTGCCGCCCTCGGCGGCCGATACGTCGGTCCTCCCCGCGCTGCGGACCGCCGACCTGAGCCTGTTCGAGGACGGCGGGGACACCCCGGCACCGCCCACGGACACCGACTCCCCGCGCCGCCGTCGGCGTACCGTGCTCCTCGCCGCCGCGGGGACCGTGGTCGCGGTGGTCGCGGCGGCGGGTTTCGCGAGCGGCCTGTTCTCGTACGAGACGCCGTCGCGGGACGACGCGGGCGCTCAGGACGTACGGCCGGGCGTTCCGTCCGCTACGGCGAGCACGGCGCCGGTGACCCCATCGACGAGCGGCTCCACGTCCGCGCTGCCGACGTCGGCGTCCCCGACCCCGTCGCCCAGCGGGAGCCCGTCCTCCTCGCCCTCGTCGAGCCCCTCCGCCACGGCGTCGAGGTCCGCCGATCCCAGCCCGACCCCGACGGCCACCGCCACGGCCACCGCGAGCGCCGGTACCGGCACCGGCCGCCATGCGGGCAGCAGCGCCGCCCCGGTCCTGCACCCCGGCGACAAGGGCGCCGAGGTCACCGAACTCCAGCTCCGGCTGGCCCAGGTGTACCTCTACACGGGCACCGCCACGGGCACCTTCGACGACCAGACGGAGAGCGCCCTGAAGAACTACCAGTGGTCCCGCGGCATCCAGTCCGACACGCTGGGGGTGTACGGGGCGGCGACCCGGACGAAGCTGGAGTCGGAGACGACCCAGCCGTGACGCTGCGCGGGCTGGGCGGGTTTTGAAGGTACCGGGGTCGTGAGTGGCGGGGCGTGAGTGGCGGGGCGTGAGTGGCGGGGCGTGAGGTGCGGGAGCGCGGTGCGGGGGCGAAGGTTCGGGGGCGAGTGTGCGGAGGCTGCCGTATGCCGCGGCGGCAGCTCACCAGGGCTAGCCCACAGTCGTGGGCCAACATTCGTAGGCCAACCTTCGTGGGCCAACACCCATAGGCCCACGCTCGTTGACCCGCACTCATCGGCCCGCGCCCGTCAACCCACAGCCGTAAGCCAACAACCGTAGGCCCACACCTGTAGGCCAACCCCGCAGACCGCAACCCCCTACCCCACCCGCACCCGAATCCCCCCACCCCCCGCAGCCTCCACCCGCACCTCCCGCAGATCCCGCACCACCACATCCGCCTGATGGAACCCGGCCTGCGGCCCGACCCCCACCACCCGCATCCCCGCGGCGCGCCCCGCCGCGATCCCCGCCCCTGAGTCCTCGAAGACGACGCAGTCCGCGGGGGCGATGCCCAGTTCGGCGGCGCCCTTCAGGAAGCCCTCGGGGTCGGGCTTGCTGGCGCCGACGGACTCGGCGGTGATGCGGACCTCCGGCAACTCCAGTCCCGCCGCGCCCATCCGCGCGGTGGACAGGGCGACGTCCGCCGAGGTGACGAGCGCGTGCGGCAGACCCCGCAGGGATGCGAGGAACTCCGGCGCGCCCTTGATCGGGACGACACCCTCGACGTCGGCGGTCTCCTCGGCGAGCATGCGGGCGTTGTCGGCGTGGTTCTGCTCCATGGGGCGGCCGGGCAGCAGCAGCGCCATGGAGGCGTACCCCTGCCGGCCGTGCACGACCTTCATGACCTCGTCCGCGTCCAGCCCGTGCCGCTCGGACCAGCGCCGCCAGATCCGCTCGACGACGGCGTGCGAGTCGACGAGGGTGCCGTCCATGTCCAGCAGAAGGGCGCGGGCGGTGAGCACGGTGGTGGCCGTCATCGGCAAGCTCCAAGACGCGTGAGGGGGACAAGGTGGCCCCGTCCGCCGGTCAGGGAAAACGGACGGGAGCCACTTTGTTTCTCTACGGTACAAAACCGGACCGGCATCGCGCCACCACCCCCGGAAACAGTTCACTCACCGTTCAGCTCACGAAGCGACGGCTTCCCACAAGCTCCACCCACCCAGCACCAACATCAAGACCGCCGCCACCTGCGTGATCAGCTTCAGCGGCACCCGCTTCATCAGGGCCTTTCCGCCCACGATGCCGAGCCCGGCAACCGCCCACAGCGCCAACACCGCACCGAGCCCGACGGAGAGGGGATCGTCGTAACGGGCCGCGAGGTTCGCCGTCATGATCTGGGTCAGGTCACCGAACTCGGCGATGAGGATGAGCATGAAGCCCGCGCCGGAGACCTTCCAGAAGGACTGGTCCTTCGGCTTGCGGACCTCCTCCTCGTCGTCGCCCTTCCTGAAGAGAAGCACCGCGGCGCCGCCCAGGAAGAGCACTCCGGTCACGGCGGCCACGAGCTGCTGCGGCAGCAGGGTCAGCACACTGCCCGCCGCCACCGCGAGCACGACATGGAGCAGGAACGCGGCGGCGACCCCGGCGAAGACGTACGAGGCGCGGTAACGGGTGCCGAGGACTAGCCCGGCGAGCGCGGTCTTGTCGGGGAGTTCGGCAAGGAAGACGACGCCGAAGACGAGCGCCGTGACGGTGATGCTGATCAAGGTTCCTCAATCGGTCGGGGCTGCCCCACCGAGAGTGTGTGGACCGTTCGCGGACACCTCGGCACGGCAGCACACACGAATGGTGCACTGCGTTGCCGAAGGTCTCGCTGGCCGACCTGCACGAGGTCGTCCTCCGGGCGCCGGCTCAGACGAGCTGAGCAGTATGTCGACGGTCCGGCGAAGAGCTACTCCCCTTCTGCGCCGTCCACAGTACCTGACGCCAGGGCATTGCCTTGTCATGCGCACGTCACTAGCTTCTTACCGAACACACACCCCACCGCAACACGGCACCGCGAGCATTCGTTCGCTCGCACTCCAACACCCCCACACCACAAGGGAGTTCGTATGCCGAAACTCTACGCGCGTCGACGACTGAGCATACTCGCGGCGTTCACCGGACTCATAGCCTCCGTCGCGCTTTTCAACGGCCCGACCGCCTCCGCCGCCCTCCCCACCCCCGTCAGCGCCGCCACCGCCCGCACCTACCTCGCCTCCCTCACCGTGGCGACCGAGGTCAGGACCGGCTACGAGCGTGACCTGTTCCCCACCTGGATCACGATCAGCGGCACCTGCAACACCCGTGAGTACATCCTCAAGCGGGACGGTACGAACGTCGTCACCGACTCCGCCTGTGTCTCCACCAGCGGCAGTTGGTACTCCCCCTACGACGGCGCCACCTGGACCGCCGCCTCCGACGTCGACATCGACCACCTCGTCCCGCTCGCCGAGGCCTGGGACTCCGGCGCCCGCAACTGGACCACCGCCCAGCGCCAGGCCTTCGCCAACGACGTGACCCGCCCGCAGCTCCTCGCCGTGACGGACAACGTCAACCAGTCCAAGGGCGACCAGGACCCGGCCACCTGGATGCCGTCCCTCACCTCGTACCGCTGCACCTACGTCCGCGCCTGGGTGCAGGTGAAGTACTACTACGGCCTCTCGGTCGACACCGCCGAGAAGACCGCGCTGACGAACTACCTCGCCAGTTGCTGATCCTTTCTCACAGCGCCAGGCCTGGTCACTGACCTCCGTCGTTCCGTACCGTACGGGGCGACGGAGGAGAGTGATCAACCGTGGCCGGACTGCGCCTGGGCCCACTGCTTCGCTACGCCGACGGCTCGTCCGCGACCGTATGGGTCGAGGCGAGCCGTCCGTGTGCCGCCGAGGTGCGCTGCGCGGACGGTGCGGGCGGCACGGCCCGCACCTTCCAAGTCGCGGGCCACCATTACGCGTTGGTGCCGGTGGAGGGCCTCACACCGGGCACTTCGACGCCGTACGAGGTCCTCCTGGACGGCACGCGCGTGTGGCCGCTGCCGGACTCGTCGTTCCCGCCCTCGGTGATCCACACCCCGGACGCCGACGGGACCGTCCGGGTCGTGTTCGGCTCCTGCCGCTGGGCCGCGCCGGCCGCCGACGAGCACGACCCGGTGGGCCCGGACGCCCTGGACACGCTGGCCTCGCGCATCGCGCGCGACCCGAAGTCCGAACGGCCGGACGTACTCCTCCTGTTGGGCGACCAGGTGTACGCCGACGAGGTCTCCGACGCGACCCGCGGCTGGCTGTCGGCCCGCCGCGACCTGAGTGAGCCGCCCGGCAGCGAGGTCGCGGACTACGAGGAGTACACGCGCCTCTACTACGAGTCCTGGCTCGACCCGGAGATCCGCTGGCTGCTGTCCACCGTGCCGAGTTGCATGATCTTCGACGACCACGACGTCATCGACGACTGGAACACCAGCGCCGCCTGGCTGGCGGACATGCGGGCCACCCCGTGGTGGCGCGAGCGGGTGCTGAGCGGTCTGATGTCGTACTGGGTGCACCAGCACCTGGGCAACCTCTCCCCCGCCGAACTGGCCGCCGATCCGCTGTACTTGGCGGTCCGCGACGCCCCCGACGGCACCGACGCGCTCCGTGGCTTCGCCTGCCGCGCCGACGCCGACCCGGCCTCCGTCCGCTGGAGCTACCGGCGCGACTTCGGACGCGTCCGGCTGCTGATGGTCGACAGCAGGGCGGCCCGCGTCCTCGACGAGCAGCGGCGCGCGATGCTCGACCCCGGCGAGGCCGACTGGCTGCGCACGGAGGCGCTGGCGGACCCCGGTTCCTGCGACCACCTCCTCATCGGCACCTCACTGCCCTGGCTGCTGCCCCACCTCATCCATGACGCCGAAGCCTGGGACGCGGCCCTGTGCCGAGGCGAACGGGGCGCCCGCTGGGCCGACTTCGGGGAGAAGCTGCGCCGCGCCGCCGACCTGGAGCACTGGGCCGCGTTCCCGGAGTCCTTCGAGCAACTGGCGGACCTGATCGCCGAGGTGGGCTCGGGGGACCGTGCGCCGGCGTCGGTGCTCGTGCTGTCGGGGGACGTCCATCACGCGTATGTGGCGGAGCCCAAGTGGCAGACGCACGCCCCGAGTTCACGCGTCCTCCAGCTCACCTGCTCCCCCGTCCACAACTCCGTCCCCGCCTACATCCGCCTAGGCTTCCGCTTCGGCTGGAGCGCCGTAGCGCGCACGCTGGGCCGCCGTCTCTCGCGGCACGGCCGCCGCCCCCGGCCCTCGGTCAAGTGGCGCAAGACGGGCGGCCCTTGGTTCGGCAACCAGCTCATGACCCTTACCCTGCACGGCCGTTCGGCCCGGCTGCGACTGGAGCAGGCCCGGGCGAACGGGACGCTGAAGACGGTGGAGGAGTCCCCGCTGACACCCCGCTGATCCCACCGCCCCGGCTGCGGGCACGACGAGGCGGACTGTCAGCTTCCGGTGGACGGTCCCGCACGCGGTGGGCTGTTACGTCAGGGAGACCAGCCGAACGGCACCGTGAAGCAGGCGACCCGGGTGTGGCTGCCCGGCTTGTCGTGGATCACGACGGAGGACGCCTCGCCCTGCCGGAAGCCCCAGTCGTGCCGGGCGCCCGACTCGGCGGAGCCGTGGTCGTCGGCCGTGAAGTCGAGCCAGACCTCGTTGTCGGCGGTGGCGTCGGCCGGGTCCGTGGACGGCTTGTGTTGGAAGTGCCCGCCCGAGGCGGCCGGATCGGCGGCGCACGGCTTCTGGTGCACATGGACGGCGTACGCGTGCCCCGGCACCATCCCGTCCACCCGGAGCTTGACGGTCGTGGCGCCGCTCGCCGCCGTGTGCTGACTCACCTGGATCCACGCGGCGGGGGGAACCAGCTTCGTGTCGTACGTCACCGCCGCCGACGGCACGAAGGCGCTGACCGGCGCGAACCGCGCGTCCGTCCGCATCGAGTAACCGTCCGGGGCCTGAGTGCCGGTGCCGCCGCTCGCCAGTAGGGCCGCGACCGCGGCGCCCGCGCATATGCCTGCCACCATGATGTGTACCGCTCCTCACGTTCAGGGTGTTTTGCCCGAATAAGCTCACATCTCCTTACGTTGCTACGGGACGAAGGCCCCCGGCGCCCGCCGGGACGGGGCAGCCGGGTGAACACACTGTGCGGATCACTCGCGCCCCCCGTGAATCTCCTGTCACCACCCAGGCGTACGCTGTATGGCTGTCACTGGCCGCCCCTGCCGCTCCCCCGCGACACCGCGGCACGGTCTGGCCCACGGGGGAGTTCACGGGGAGTCGTGTTGTTCGAGAGTGTGGGGTCGCTGACCGGCAGCCCATGGATCTACGCCATGGTCGCCCTGTCCGTGCTCCTTGATGTGTTCCTGCCGGTTCTGCCGAGCGGTGTCCTGGTCATCACGGCCGCGACGGCGGCGGCAGCGGGCACCGGCGCGGCGGCCGACGCCGTTCCCGTGCCGCACGAGGTCCCCAGCATCCTGGCGCTGATCGCGTCCGCCGCCACCGCGTCCGTGCTGGGCGACCTGGTGGCGTACCGCCTGGCCTGGCGCGGCGGCGAGCGTCTGGACCGCGCGATCTCCCGCTCCCGCCGTCTCACCACCGCGCAGGAACGTCTCGGCCAGGCCCTGGCCCGTGGCGGCGGAGCCCTGGTCATCCTGGCCCGCTTCGCCCCGGCCGGCCGCTCGGTCGTCTCCCTCGGCGCGGGCGCCGCCCACCGCCGCGCCCGCGACTTCCTCCCCTGGTCGGCCCTGGCGGGCCTGTCCTGGGCGGCGTACAGCGTGGCCCTGGGCTACTTCGGGGCGCAGTGGCTGGGCGCGACCTGGCTGTCGACCGGGGTGTCGTTGGTGGCGCTGTTCGGGGCGGGGGCCGGGGCGGCGTATGTGATGCGGAGGCAGCCGGGGGTGGCGGCGGAGGCCGGCGCCTCGTAGAGGCAGGGCCTAACCGACCTGCTGGGCGCGGCCCCTCACCTCTAGGCCTGCGAGCAGTTCGGCCGTGGCGTCGGCGATCAGGTCCACGGCCCGGTCGAAGACTTCCTGGTTGTGGGCGGCGGGGGCGCGGAAGCCGGAGACCTTGCGCACGTACTGGAGCGCGGCGGCGCGGATCTCCTCCTCCGTGGCCTCGTCGGGCTGGGCGGGCGGTCGAAGCGTCTTGATACTGCGGCACATACGTCCAGTCTCGCGCTTCGTGAGCGATACCGCCGGTCCTCTTCCGAACACGTCTGCGATGATCCTTCCGAGGCGGCCACCGCGTGCGCGGGGTCGACCGACGAGAGGAACGACATGGCGAACAACGAACTGACAGTGGCGGTCCTGGGTCCCGGTGGCGTGGGCGGTCTGCTCGCGGCGCTGCTGTCCCGGGCCGGCCATCGGGTGATCTGCCTGGCCGGGGAAGAGACGGCCGACACCCTCCGCACGAACGGCATCCGGGTCCGCAGCGCCCACTTCGGCGACTTCACCGCGCCGGTGGAGGCCGACACGGAACTGCGCGAACCGGTCGACGCCTGCCTGATCGCGGTCAAGGCGACGGCCCTCGACCCGGCACTGGCCCGCGTCCCCGCCCCGGCGCTCGGCGACGGCCTCCTCGTCCCGTTCCTGAACGGCGTGGAACACCCGGCCCGGCTGCGCGCCCGGTACACCCCCGCCCAGGTCGCGCCCGCGATCATCCGGGTCGAGTCGACTCGCACCGCTCCCGGGGTGATCGAGCACGGCAGCCCCTTCGCGGAGATCGACCTGACGGGCGACACGGTCCCCCGCGACCGCCTGGACACCCTGGCGTCGGCACTCGACGCCGCGGGTCCGACGACCCGGGTCCTGCCCGACGAGACGGCCGCCCTGTGGGCCAAGATGACGTTCCTGGCCCCCCTCGCCCTCCTCACCACCCGCTACGGCCTCCCCCTGGGCGACGTACGCACGCGCCACCGCCCGGAGTTGACGGCCCTGCTGGAGGAGACGGCGGCGGTGAGCCGTGCCTACGGCGGCCCGTCGGACCCGGCGGGGGCGCTGGCCCGGTACGACACGTTCACTCCGGGGATGAAGTCGTCGATGCAGCGTGACGCGGAGGCGGGCCGCCCGCTCGAACTGGACGCGATCGGCGGGGCGTTGCTGCGGGCGGCGGAGCGGCAGGGGGTCGCGGTGCCGGTGGCGACAAGGCTGGTGAGGGAGTTGGAGACCCAGCACACCAACTGACCGGCGCGACCCAGGCCTTGAGGCCTCAGAGGTCTTCCAGGTCGACGCGCCAGTCGTTGGAAGTGATCCAGTGCCCCTTGGGGTACTCGAACTCCGCCTCACCGAGCAGGGTGAACCCGGCCTTCCGGCAGACCGAGTTCGAGGCGTGGTGGTCGACGCTCGGGAAGGCGTGCAGATACCGGTGCGACCCGGCGGCCCGCGCCGTCTCGACGAGGGCGCGGGCCGCGAGGGTGGCGAGCCCGCGGCCCTGGAACTCGGGCAGCACTCCCCACCCGGTCTCCCACACCGGCTCGCCCCGCCACTCCCGCTCCCAGAACCCGATCGAGCCGACGGTCTCCCCACTCCCCGCCGCCTCGACCCGGTACATACACCCCGACGCCGGCCCGAGATAACGCCGATGCCGGTCGGCAAGCCGCGCCTCACCCTCGGGTCCCCCCAAGTGCTCGGTCATCTCAGGGCTGTTGAGCCGCTCCAGCAGCCAGAAGTCGGCGTCCGCCCAGGGGTGGAGCCTCACCTGTTCCTCGTCCATGGCGAGCACACTAGGCGGGCGCACTGACATCCGGGGCTGCCCGAATGGCGGCGACGGTTCCGCTCAGTGACCCCAGTAGTCCCGGCGAGGCAGTTCGACCCACGCGTCGGGTGGTCCGACCACGGCGCGTCTGTCGGTGGGGCGCAGTCCCGCGAAGGCACAGGAGTAGGCCACGGGGTTGTACTGGTAGAGGTACGAAGCCAGCACTTCCTCCGAGGTGTCGTTCTCGCGCGGCCCTCCGCCCGGGTGCAGGTCCCAGCCCTCGACGGTTCCATGACGGGCGATGGCGCCCTGGTTGCCGCTCTTGGGGTTGGCGTACAGGCCGTAGCAGACGGTGTCGGCGGACAACCGGGTGAGCACGCCCGGCATCTGCGGTGCGTATCCCCAGGGCTGGGTCACGACGCAGCCGCCCGGCACGGACGTCACGCCGATGATCCGCAGGGTCTCTTCCGGGTCGTACGCGTACGGATCGTCCAGCAGCTCATCGAAATCGATGCTGTCGCCCGCCACCGGAATCGCCTCCAGACGGCCGACCGCCTCGGCCGCGTCGATGCCGGCGACGCAGGCCAGCCCGGTCCCGTCGTAGTAGAACGTGCCCAGTGCCGTGATGAGCCGATCGGCCTCTTCCGCCGCCGCACGCTCCGTGCCGGTCAGGCGCACCCCTTCCGGTACCGGGAACAGGCCCGGCGTGGGTCCGGCCAGGCTCAGCCGCCCCGGCGACCAGCCGCCGAGCGACGGCCTCCAGGGATCGGCCCCGGCGGCGGCGAGGGCTCGCGCGTTCTCCGGTTTCCTGGACACGACGGCCTCCCAGAGCGCCGTCACCCCGTTCTCCACCGCGTCCACGTCCGCGACGCGATCGGCCAGCGCCGCGACGACCTCCGGGGATCCGAACACCGCCGCGCGATGCAGGGGCCGGCCCCCGCTCCATCTCTCCGGATCGGCGCCTTGGTCGAGACGCCGGCGAACGCCGTCGACATCCGTCCAGTCCCACCCCATGCCGACCCAACCGTCACTCTCGGCCGCCACCGATCCCCCTCCGAAACGTCGCTTGCCTGTGCTTCACACGCTCGCACACGGGTCTGACACCGGCCCCGATCACCGTCGGCGGCCCCCACCCGTTCGTATGAAGTCCCGGAAGGAACTCGCGACCCAAATTCGAACAGGCGTAGCATTAGCGCGTGGCTACGACCTATGACTTCCCGAGTGACCTCCTCGCCGGTCAGGAGGAGCTGCATCAGGTCCGGGCCGAGCTGTCGGCCCTGCTGAAGCGGCTGCCCTGGTCGGTCGAGCCCCTGGACGGGTTCAGCGACACGGGTGGCTGGCGCAAGGTGGAGCGCCCCGCCTCCCCCGGCTGGACACCCGACGAACAGGCCGAGGTGGAGAAGCTCCGGCAGCGCGAGCACGAACTCGCGGTCTTCGTCAGCGGCCACCGTTTCTGGACGGAGGTCACGGCGACGGAGCGCGTGGACAAGCGGATGAGGCTGAAACACGCCCACGAGAGGCCACCGGCGGGCGACCGGGCGGACAATGGGTGAGAGAAGCCGCATATCGCCGAAGCAATCGAGAGGCGGCGATCCATCATGGCCGACCACCCGCACGCACTCCTCGTCCGCAAGGGCTACGACGCCTTCGTCCGCGGTGACATGGACACCCTGCGCTCGCTGATGTCCTCGGACGCCACGCACCACGTGCCCGGCACCCACCCGCTGTCCGGCGACTTCAAGGGCCAGGACGCGATCATCGACATGTACGGGCAGCTCTTCACGCGGACGAACGGCACCCTGCGCGTCGACCTGCGCACGGTCCTCGTCGACGGCCGGGGCCACGCGGTCTCGCTCCACCACCTCACGGCCGATCGCGACGGCAAGCACATCGACGAAACCGGAGGCATCGTCTTCCGCATCCTCGGCGAGAGGATCACGGACCTGGACGAGTGCGTCGAGGACATCGACAGGGCGAACGAGTTCTGGTCCTGACGGCCCAGGACAACTACCCGTTCCGCAGCGCCCGTTGGGCCACCAGCAAGGCCGCCAGCGCCCCTACGGCACCGGCGGCCCGGAAGCCGTGTGTCGAGCGCCAGGACAGTACCGACCACCGGGACTGCGCGGAGAGTACGGAGCCCGTGCTCAGCCACGACCCGGCCGAGACCAGGGACAGGGCCGAGCCGATCGACCCGACCGACAGCGCGCTCCCGATCGAACCGACGGACAGGCTCGACCCGACGGACCCGATGGACAGCACCGACCCCACCGAGCCAATCGACAACACCGAGTCCTTCGACCACAGGGACAACACGGAACCCGAGGATGCGGTGCCTGGTTGTGTCATGGGGCCATCCTGCCCACCGCCCGCACCCGCTACAACTCATCCCGCCACCACGGCACACCGGGATGCCCGGCCCGGATGGTCGTGGCCCTCGTGAGGATCCTGTCGTCGAGGGCGGAGACGAGGGCGCGCAGTTCCCGTGCGCTCTTCTTGGGCAGCGCGTGCAGGACGGCTTCGAGATGATCGCGGAAGTAGCCCGGGTCGCAACACCCGGGATCGCCGCACCGGTTCGCCCTCACCGAGTCGACGATGAGCCTGAGCGGACCGTCGGCAAGCGCCTTCCAGTGCCAGAACGCCTCCGCCGTCGCCCCGTTCAGGAAGCGGGCGTGTTCGAGCCGACGCAGATCGGCAGCGCAGGAGGCCGAGAGACGGTCGATGCACGGGTACCGGAATCGGCTCGGATGACGTACGGGGAGTCCGCCGCGCAGGGCGGACGGGCGCCTACGCGGCATTGCCCTTTCGGTTGTCGGTCATGAGGGCAAGGTACTGAACGTCGCATCGGGCGGCCACCGTGTTTTCGGCGGAGCGCGCCGCCGGGGCCCAGTGTCCCAACTGGTCCCGGACGGGCCATGGTTGCCCACGCCGGGCAGCGCCCTCCGTAGGATGCCGAATAGGTCATGGTGTGATCGCCGCCGACCTGGCGCCCGGGCTGCGCGACGGCTTCCCCTGGCATCGGCCCGAGGTGGGGCATCCAGCGCTGGGCACCCCTGACGCGTGGTGGGACGCTCTTCGGCCGCTCCTCGTGAAGGCGTACGTCGGCGCGGGCGTCGATTCCGGACTGGCCGCCCGCGCCGCGCGGGGCGTACGGGCTCACTACGTCGACGCGACCCGGTGGGCCGTCTTCCCCGACAGTGTGGCCGCGCTGGAGGAACTGGCCGCGGCCGGCTGGGTGCACGTCGTCGTGAGCAATCATGTGCCGGAACTCGACGGTCTGATTCGGGGCCTCGGGCTCCATGGCCACTTCGCGGCTGTGGTCAACTCCTCGCTGGTCGGCTGGGAGAAGCCGCACCGCCGGATCTTCGAGGCGGCCTTGGACCGGGCCGGGCGCCCCGAGCGGGTCTGGATGGTCGGCGACAACCCGGTGGCCGACATCGCAGGCGCCCAGGCCGTCGGAGTCTCCGGCATCCTCGATGCCGACCACGGGAACCACAGGAAGAGGCCTCCCGGGGATCCCCCGAAAGGCCTCTGACCCGCAACTGATCCTGGTGGGCGCGGACGGTTTCGAACCGCCGACATTCGCCTTGTAAGGGCGACGCTCTACCCCTGAGCTACGCGCCCAGGACGAGTCGACAGCCTACATGGCCAGGGGGCCTGTCCTGAAACCCGTATCCGTGCGGAGGAGTGCCCGGGGGTTTACCCCACCCCGGGTCCGGGAGTGCGCCGGATGCCGTCGTGGGGCGTGGCTCTCTACGGTCGGGGGGAGCCGTAGGAGTCGCTGGGACTCCGCGTCCGTCCAGGGGGAACATCATCGTGAACCGAACCGGCACCCGCACCCGCACCACCCGCGCCCTCACCGCGAGCACCGCCCTCGCCCTGCTGCTTCTCGGTGCCACCGCCTGCGGTACCGCCTCCGCCGGGGACGACAAGCATCCCGATCACCGCACCTTCGCGCTGTCCGGTCGTAGCCTCACGATCGTGTCCGACGACTCGGCGCTGGAGATCGTCTCGGCGGCGTCGAACCCGGCGGGGAAGGTCGAGGTCACCCGGTGGTGGCAGGGGAAGGTGGCGATCGGGTCGGATCCCAAGGCGACCTGGGCCATGCACGGCGACCGGCTGGAGCTGCGGCTGAAGTGTTCCGGGGTGATCGCCGACTGCTCGTCCAAGCACCTGATCGAGGTGCCGCGCGGGGTCGCCGTGACGGTGGAGGACGGGGACGGGAGTGTGCGGGCGCGGGGGTTCGCTGACGCGCTGAGCGTGCGGACGCACGACGGGTCCGTGCACGTGACCGACTCCACCGGGCCGCTGACACTGCGCAGCGGGGACGGTTCCGTGCACGCCGAGGTGTCGTCCCGGGAGGTGCGCGCGACCACCGGTGACGGATCCGTGCACCTCGAACTCGGCGCCGTACCGGACCTGGTGGACTCGCGCAGCGGCGACGGGTCGGTGACGGTCACGCTGCCCAAGGGCGGCGGCACGAAGTACCGCGTCACGACCAAGACCGGGGACGGATCGGTGGATGTGTCGGTGCCCCAGGACTCGACGAGCTCACATGTGGTGACCGCCCACACGGGCGACGGGAAAGTCACGGTGCGGAACGCGAACTGACCGGCCCGTGTGTTCGTCCTTCACCGGTGGGAGAATGACAACGGTCAGAACCTGTCGGACGGAAGACAGCACGGGAGAGGGATGTGACGGCGACACCTGCGCAGCCGTATTCGCCGCTCACACGGTCCCGGCGCGGTTCGGCCGCCGCCCGTGCCGCTCTCGACGGCCTCACGCTGATGAGTCTGCCGCTGCTCGCCGCGCTCGCGCTGCCCGCCGCGTTCGCCGGCGGTGGCACCCGGCGCTGGTTCGGCGGGCGGGCGGAGAGCCAGCGGGCCGAGGCGCAGGCGGCGAAGGACGCCGCCGCCGCCGCGTTCTACGAGCTGGACACCGCCCAGCGGGATCTGCGGATCTCGATAGACACCATCACCGCGGTCGACGACTCGCCGGCCGCCCGGCGCGCGGTGACCGACTTCGAGGCGCTGGGGCGGCGCATCGACGAGGCGAGCGGCCGGTACATCAACGCCGTCGACGCGCACGACCTCGACCGGGACGACCTGGAGGCCGCCGCCGCCAACCGCGCCCGTAGCGAACTGACCGCCGCCAAGGACCAGTTGGGCCAGGTCAAGCAGGAACTGGACCGGTTCGAGAGCGGCCTGGGACCACTGCTCGGCAAGGCGGAGACCCAGTTGGCCCGGCTCGCGCCGGCCGTGGAGCGGGCCCGGCAGGCGCTGCTCGCCGCCAGCAACGCGCTGGACGCGGTACGGGCATCGGGGCTGCGGGCCGACGATCTCGCGGCCCGGCTTGCCGCGCTCGGGCCGGAGCTGACGAAGCTGAACCAGGGCGCCGGGCAGCACGGTGTGCCGCGCACACTGGAGCGGGCGGCGCAGGTCGCGCGGGAGGCGGAGGCCATCGGGGCCGAGGCCGGGCGGCTGCCCGAGCGGGCCGCCGAGATCGACCACCGGCTGGTCTCGCTGCGCACCCGCGCCCAGGCGCTCACCACCCGGGCCGGCCAGGTCGACCCGGTCCTGAGCGAGCTGCGGCGGCGCTTCTCGGCCGCCTGCTGGCAGGACCTCCAGCAGGTCCCGGACCAGGCGGCGGAGAACGTACGGCAGGCGGAGCTGAAGCTGAAGGAGGCGCGGGCCGCGCGGGACGCGCAGCGCTGGCCGGACGCCACCTCACTGCTGTCGACGGTCCGGGCGCTGCTGAACACCACCGACGAGGCCGTCTCGGCGGCCGGTGACCGGCTGCGCCGGCTGAACGCCGTACAGAAGGACCCGCAGCAGGAGATCGACCGCACCCGCTTCGCGATCCGCGACGCCCAGCGCCTCGCGATGACCGGCCGGACGACCCCAGATCCCCGGCACGCCCGTCCGCTCGACGACGCCGTCGCCCGCCTGGACCGCGCGATCACCACGCTGGAGGGCCGCCACCCCGACTACTGGCACTTCCTGACCGAGACGGAGGCCGTACGGCAGTCCGTGGCGCGGGTGGTCGGCCAGATCCGCGAGGAGCGGGGAACCGGACACTGAGCCCGGCTCCCCACCCGGATCAGGTGCGGTAGGCGTAGTAGTACGCGTTCGGGTAGGACGCGATGAGACTCGACAGCGACCTGCGCAAGGTGTTGTTCGAGTGGTATGTCACGTACGGAACGCCGTTGGCCTTGTACGTGACGATCATCGTGTGGTCCTTGGCGCCGTCCCGGTCGAAGTCGACCTGGATGACGTCGCCGACCTCCGCCTGGTAGACGTTGGCGAGCGGGGTGGTCCGCTTGGAGTTCTGCGCGAACCAGGACCACTCGTTGACGCCGACGAACGAGTCGGACTGGATGTCGGCGGTGCCGAACCACTTCGTGTAGTCGTACACATAGCCCGGGACGTGCTTCCAGCCGCCGGCCTTCAGGGACTGGCTGACGAAGTTGGTGCAGTCGCCGCCGTCCGCGTGGCCGTTGAAGTTCGGGTAGTCCGTGTTGTAGACGTTCCAGTACTTCTCGGCGTAGGCCGCCATCGCCTTGTAGTCGTACGTCGTGCTCGTCTTCGGCACGGCCACCGGGTTGCGGGTGGTCGCCGCGCGCGGGGCGTCCGGCGTGGTGTTGCCGTCGTCGGCCGGCGCGGGCGCCTTGACCGCGGGCTTGGACAGCGTGTTGACGGCGAGGCCGCCCTCGTCGGTGTCCTCGATCTTCGACAGCTGCCAGGTGCCCCGCTGGTCGGCCTTGAAGGTCAGCTCGTGGTGGGCCTGGAAGTCCGTGGACTTCGGCGCGTCGCCGGTGACCTTCGCGTACGTCAGCGTGGTCGTCTCGGTGACGTCGGCCTTGGCGGTACGGCCGGTGACCCGGGTCGCGTCGAGCGTGACCTTGGTGGTGCCGGCGCTGTATGTCTCGCCGACCTCGGCGAGCTTGGTCTGACGGCCCCTCAGCTGGGTCAGCGCCGAACTCTCGTCGCGCGACTGGGTGTTGGAGAGACGGACGTCGCCGGAGAAGCGGGACGTGCTCTGCTTCTTGGCCGCCCCGTGGACCAGCGCCTGGGTGCGGTCGGTGAAGACCGCGTCCGCCAGCTTCTGGAAGGTCGCCTTGGTCGAGGCGTCCACGGTCGGATCGTTCACAACGGCCGCGCCCGCGCTCCAGTTGGGCACGAGGGCGACGCCGGCGACGACCGAGGCGGCCGCCGCCGAGACTATGGCCGTACGACTCCGCCTACGGCTCAGCTTTCTGGATTTCAATGGTGTTCCCCTCTACGCCGGTACGCCTACCGGGCGAGGGCATCTTCGCACGCCATGTGTGGCTGTTGTGAAGGGGGTTGCGCGTGGTCACTTGACCACCGTGGACCAGTCCGGCGACTGGGCCGGGTCCAGGCTGCGCAGTTGTTGCAGGGTCTGCGGCGACTGCACGTCCATCCAGTCCGACAACTCCTTGAAGGACACGCACTTCACGCCCTTCTTGGTGCAGATCTTCGGGATGATCTGGTCGATCGCCTTCATGTAGATGCTGCCGTTCCAGTTCTCGAAGTGGTTGCCGATGAACAGGGGCGCCCGGCTGCCGTAGTAGACCCGGTTGAAGCCGGCCATGTACGAGTCGACGGTCTTCTTCTCCCAGTCGGCGAACTTCGAGGAGTCGCCCTGGGTCGCGCCGCCGGACTGGTTGTAGAGGAAGTTGAAGTCCATCGACAGGGCCTGGATGTTGTCCCCGTACGGGAGCAGTTCGAGCGGGAAGTCCCAGAGGCCGTCCTTCTTGGTGGGCCATATCTGGAAGTCGCCCGGGGAGCTGGCGTCGTACTTCCAGCCGTAACCCTTCAGCGCCTTCAGGAGGTTGGGCTGACCCTCCAGGCAGGGAGCGCGGCCGCCGACGACCTCCTTCTTGAAGTCGAAGGGCAGGGCCGGGATGTCGGTGTAGCCCGTGTTGGTCTTCCAGTTCTCGACGAAGGAGAAGAACTGGTCGATCTCGCTCTTCCACTGCGCGACGCTCCAGTCACCGCCGCCCTTGGCCTCGCAGAAGTGGCCGTTGAAGTGGGTGCCGATGTCGTTGCCCTGCTCGTAGGCGAGGCGGAGTTGCTCCAGGGTGTCGCGGATGTGCTGGTCGGTGGGGAAGTCGATGGCGGCGGAGCCCACCGCGTGCATCGGCGGGTGGTACAGGTCCCTCTTGCTCTTGGGCAGCAGGTAGATGCCCGTGAGGAAGAAGGTCATGTGCGCGTTGTACTCCTTGGCCATCTCCCGGTAGTGCGAGAAGAGTTTGTCGTCGCCCTGGAGCGCGCCGTCCCAGGAGAAGACGACGAACTGGGGAGGCTTCTCACCGGGCTTGAGCGGTACGGCCTTCAACTGGTCCTTCTGCGGCCCCGTGTACGAGGTGGAGCCGTCCCCCAGCACCTTCGTCTTGCCGTCCCACGCGGGTTCCTTGGACGACTTGGGCGTGGCGTTCCTGCCGGCCGACGCGGTCGGTGTCGTGTTGTCCCGGTTCAACGCCAGATACCCGGTCACCAGCGAGGCGACGACGAGGAACACCGCGAGGGTGAGGAAACCCGTCTTCGGGTTACGGCGAGGTTCACGGGCTCGGCGGCGGCGGCCGGACGGTGCCTTCGTCCGAGGCTTCATGGGCGGCTCATTCTGCGAGGAGGTGGCGGTTTCGCTGCGGTGGTCAGCCGAGCGGGGTCATGGCTCTCGACCAGATGCCGTAGGGGACGTCGGTGACTGGCGTGCCGGAGATTCCTTTCAGCGGCAGGGGTTCGAGGCTCTTGGTCAGGTCGATGCGGTAGACGACGACGGCGGTCGACACCGACTTGGCCGTGCCGACGTACCAGGCGGCGGTGTCGTCCTGCGTGGTGCCGCCCTTGCCCGCCACGTCGGCGCCGGCCTTGGCGTCGTCGGGGTGCGCGTCGGCGAAGGAGTCCGTCAGCGCCTCCGTCACCTCGCGGGCGGTGGTCCTGCTCACCGCCCGGTTCGGTTCCGGCCGCTCCAGTGCCACTTTGGCGCCGTTACGGGTGATACGGAGGACCGAGTACGGCTCGGTGTGGACGCCCCCGGCGTCGAACGTGCCGTACGCGCTCGCCATCCGCAGCGCGCTGGGTGTGGCGTTGCCCAGGGACAGCGCGGGCACCTGCGCCCCGAAACTGGAGGAGAGCAGTCCGGCCGCCTCGGCCGTCTTCCGGACGGTCGTCAGGCCGGTGTCCATGCCGAGCTGCATGAACGGCGTGTTCACGGACTCGGCGAGGGCCTGGCGCAGACTGATCTGCCCGTAGGACTTGTTGCCGTCGTTGTGCGCGGAGACCTTCTTGCCGCTGCGGTCCCAGTACGGCCCCTCCGGTGTGGTGACCGGCACGGCGTCGTCCCCGTCGTACAGCGTCTCCGGGGTGACCTGGGTCGGCGGGCTGCCCCGCGTCTTGGTGACCCCGTGCTCCAGGGCGGCGGCGTAGACGAAGGGCTCGAAGGCCGAACCCGCCGGGACGGTGGTCGCGTTGGAGTCGTTGTAGCCCTGCGTACGGTGGTCGGGGCCGCCGTAGACGGCGAGGATCCGGCCGTCGGAGGCCACCGAGGAGGCGCCGTAGTGGGCGGTCTTCGCGGTGGCGGGGTCGCTCTTCTGCGCGGCCTTGCGGGCCTTGGTGACGGAGTCCGTCAGCTCGGTCTCGCGGTCGCGGTCGAAGGTCGTGTAGATCTGGTAGCCGCCGAGGTCGAAGTCCTTGTCCGAGATGTGCGCGGTCTTCTTCGCGTACTGGGTGGCCAGCTCGACCAGGTAGTCGCTCTGCTTGCCGGTGTCGTAGGTGATCGACTGCTTGAGCGGCTCGGGGAACGTCTTGTACTTGGCGCGCTCGGCCGGCGAGAGCTTGCCGATCTTCACCATGCGGTCCAGGATCCAGGACCAACGGGCCACCGCCCGGGCGTGGTTGGCCTTGCTGAGCGTCGGGTCGTAGAGGCCCGCGCCCTTCAGCAGGGAGGCGAGGAAGGCGCCCTGGCTGGCGTTGAGCTGGCTGACGTCCTTGCCGTAGTAGGCCTGGGAGGCACGCTGGAGGCCGTAGGTGCCGCGGCCGAACCAACTGGTGTTGAGATAGCCCTCGAGGATCTTGTCCTTGCTCATCTTGTTGTCGAGCTTGAGGGAGATCATCGCCTCGGTGAACTTGCGGCTCACCGTCTGGTTCTGGGTCAGGTAGACGTTCTTGACGTACTGCTGGGTGATCGTGGAACCACCCTCGGTGTCGCCCTCGCCGACCGTGCGGTACAGGGCCCGGGCGATGCCCTTCATGGAGATGCCGGGGTCGCTGTAGAAGCTCTCGTTCTCCGCGGCGAGCACCGCCCAGCGGACGTCGGTCGGGATGTCCTTCAGCGGCATCGCCTGCCGCTGCACCCAGCCGGTGCGGGCCATGGGTGTCCCGTCCGACCAGAAGTACACGTTGTCCTGCTGGGTGGCGTACGTGTTGAGGTCCGAGGGGATGTCGGTGGTCGCGTACGCGACGACCAGGAAGAGTCCGCTGAGCCCGATGGAGGCGAGCACCCCGCCCACCCACTGCCGCCAGGAGGGTATCCAGCGGCGCCAGTCGGTACGGCCCGGGCGCGGGTACTGCGGGCGCATCCTGCGGACGTACGGAGTGAGGAAGGTCACCAGCGGGGCGAGGCGGGCGACGACGGGGGCGAAGCGGGTACGGAGGAACGCGGCGAGCCGGGAGAGACGGGTCCGGAGGGAGGGGCTGGGGGTTTTGTGCCCTCGGCGCCGTACGGGTTTCGTCTCCCCCTCGGGTATCTCCGATGCCTCGGGTATCTCCAGATCGGACACCCGCAGTTGCATGGTCTCGTCCGGCCGGAACCCGGCGGGAAGCTTCAACTGCATGGTCTCGTCAGGTCGTTGAGGCTTCTCCCCCTCCCCCTCGTGGGTCACGACGCGTCTCCCTCTTACACCGTTGCCGTCGACGCGGCTGCAAATTCCGGTTCCCCCCGGCCTCACAGGTCACGCGGCCAGCTCAAATTACCAGTGGTCTTCGCAAGTTCTCCATATAAGAAAACGACAGAACAGGACACAGCCGAAACCTTCATGAAAAAACAAGGTGCCGTACTCATGTGGGGACGACGTTAGCCTGAGCTCATGCCTCGCTATGAGTACCGCTGCCGCACCTGCGGAGACACGTTCGAAATGAGCCGCCCCATGGCGGAGTCCGCCGCCCCGGCGGCGTGCCCCTCGGGACACGACGACACCGTGAAGCTCCTGTCGACGGTGGCCGTCGGCGGTACGACCGCGCCCGCGCCTCAAGCGGGTGGAGGCGGCGGGGGCGGCTGCTGTGGTGGAGGGTGCTGCGGCTAGGGCCGGTGCGATTTCTGCCTGCGGGTCCGTGGGGGCTGACCGCGCCCACGCGGCGGCAGCCGGATGCCGGACGCGCCCCGCACCCCTAAGTCGTGTCCACAGAGTCCCGCCTGCCGTGCAGGCAGACGACGGGACTTCGCGGACACGGCCTAGGGGGTCGCCGCGCGAGCTGCCTTCGAGAATGCCCGCAGGATGCGCTCCCCTGCCAGCACTCCCCGCTCGGGCAAGGCCGTGACGTGTGGCGCCGTCCAGGCCGCTTCGGCCAGCTCGCCGTGGCCCGGGCGCCAGCCCTTGTCCGCGGCGAGCAGCAGGTCGGCGTCGAGCAGGGAGTCACCGGCGGCGAGGGTCAGCTCGGCGCCGGTGCGGCGGGCCACCTCGCGCATGGCCGCGCTCTTGGTGAGCGGCTTCGGTACGGCGTAGAGCTTGCGGCCCTGTACCGACACCGTCCAGCCGCGGTTCTCCGCCCACACCGCCAGCTCCTTCACCCACTCCTCGGGCAGCAGCTCGCGCTCGACGACGAGGTAGACGAACAGGTCCTCGGCGACGCGGTGCTTGCGGACCCAGGCCGGGTCGGCGGAGGCCGCGAGGTGCTCGCGCACCTCGTCGAGCGGCGCGCACTCGGCGGCCAGCTTCGCCAGTACCCGGGCGTGCCAGTCCTCGTCGGTCGCGCCGTCCACCAGGATGTGGCCGCCGTTGCCGCAGATCGCGTACTCCGGCTCCGGGCCGGGCAGGTTGATGCGCTGGTACTGCCTGCGGCTGCGGGTGGTCGTCGGCACGAACACGGTCGCGTCGGCGAGTTCGGTGAGGAGTCCGGCCGCGGTCTCGGTCATGAAGGACAGCGGCCTGCTCTCGTGCACCTCGACACAGAGCAGCCGGGGCGCCCGCGCGTCCGGCATGGTCAGCGCGAGGGCGGCCGAGGAGTAGATGAGCGTACGGTCGAGGTCGCTCGCGACGAGTACCGGCATCAGACCGCCACCGCCTTGCCGTCGGCACCGGTCGCACCCCGGGTGTACTTGGGGTGGATCAACCCCACACAGGTGTACGGCAGTTCGTCGACCTCCTCGACGGGCACGCCTCGCTGCTCGGCGAGCAGCCGGACATGGTCGAGGTCAACGCCGGCGCCGGCCCGGGCGAGGATCTTCCAGGGCACCCGGCGCAGCAGCACCCGGGTGGTCTCGCCGACGCCGGGCTTGACGAGGTTCACATCGTGGATGCCGTACTCCTCGCTGATCCGCTCGACCGCCGCCCAGCCCTCCCAGGTCGGGGTGCGGTCGGTGTCGAGCAGTCTCTTCGCGCGGGCGAGCGCCTCCAGGGCGGCCTCCGGGAAGCGGGCCTCGACGGCGTCCAGGAAGTCCTCCGAGACGTCCGCGCCGGCGAGTTCGCGGTAGAACTTGGCGCCGTGGAAGTCGTGCGGGCCGACCAGGTCCGCGCGCAGCACCGTGCGCGAAATCAGCCCCGACACGGTCGAGTTGAGACAGGCGGAGGGGATCAGGAAGTCCTCCCGGGTGCCGTACGTCCGCACGCACGAGCCGGGGTCGGCGAGCACCGCGATCTCCGGGTCGAAGCCGGTGACGCCGTCGGACTTCTCGAACTCCTTGACCGCGTCGGCAAGTTCGCGGGTGATGGCGCCCTTTCCGGTCCAGCCGTCGACGAAGACGACATCCCGGGGGTCGTGGTGGGCGGCCAGCCAGCGCAGCGCGTTCGCGTCGATACCGCGGCCCCGCACGATCGACACGGCGTAGTGCGGCAGGTCGAGCCCGTGCCGGAACTTCGCCCAGCGGCGCATGAGGACACCGACCGGGGTACCCGCGCGGGCCAGCGAGACCAGCACCGGGCGGGGGGACCGCTCGGCGAGCACGAGTTCCGTCACCGCGCCGACCGCCTGCGCGATCCGGGTCGCCGAGGTCCTGAGCGCCTCCTGGAACAGCTCCTGGTACCGCTCGCTCGGCTGATACTCCACCGGCAGCGACTCCGCGTAGTGCGCGCCGCCGCTCTGGATGGCCTCCTCGCGCTCCTCGGTCGGCGCCTCCAGCGTCACGTCCGAGAGATCCTGGAGCAGCCAGCCGACCTCTTCGGGCGCGTACGAGGAGAAGGCGGGGCCGCGGAGGGGCTCGGGCAGCATGGCGGGCCTTTCGGGGACGTACGAGGGGACGACCGCGAGCAGTACGTGCGGGGTGTGGGCGGCCAACTGGCTGAGCAGGCCGTGCAGTTCGGGGGTGTCCGCGCGGGAGTCGACGACCGCGACCACCGCGTCGAAGCCGGCCCCCGCGATGTTGTAGGCGTAGCGGTCGCCCGGGCCGTCTGCGGGGGTGTCGTGGGCCGGGAAGGTGAGGCGGGTGCGGATCGCGTAGCCGGGGTCGTCCACCGCGAGGACGGGTGAGCGGGTGGTGGTCGAGTAGGTCACGTCGGCGTCGACGACCTGCTCCAGCTCACGGGCGAGTCTCAGCGGGGCGTACATCAGCTCTTCGAAGCCGAGGATGTGCACGTGGCGGGCTTCAGCGGGGAGTGCTTCTGCCAGGCGGGCGGCCATGGCGGGGAGGGCGCGTTCCAGGCGTATTCGGTGCGCGGGGGTGAAGCCGTGGCGGGCGCCGTCGGGGAGGCCTGCGGGCCAGCGGAGGTCTATTCGGCGGGTGGGGACAGTGGGGGCGGCTGTTAGGTGCGGCCTGGTGGAGGCTGGGCGCGCAGTTCCCCGCGCCCCTGGGGAGTTGGGGCTCAGGTCGGTTTTTAGGGGCGCGGGGCTGTGTCCATTTGCGGCTCCGCCGCGGGGCGCAGCCAGCACCGACGAACCTGCACCTGACAACCCGCCGCCCCTTTCATACCGCGCCACCAACTCCTGCCCCTTCTCCAACACCCCCTCCGGCAGACTTACGGTCCCCGAGGCGGCAGCCACAAGGTCAACCCTCGCCCCGATCTCCGCCGCGAACTCCTCCAACCGCCCCGCGTCCGCAGCCGACCGCATGTCGACCAGGGCCACGACCACGTACCGCTTCCGCGGATACCGCTCGTGCAGGTCCCGGATGGTGTTCAGCACCGTGTTGCCGGTCGAGAACTCGTCGTCGACCAGGATCAGGGGGCCGGCGGCTGCCAGCAGCGCGGGGTTCTCGGGGAGCAGCAGGTGTGAGGTCGCGTGGGAGTGGGACTCCTCGAAGCCGCCCGCGGGGGCCACGCCGGGGACCGGGCGGCGGGTGGAGTGGAGGTAGGGGGCCACGCCGATGCCGTCCGCGACCGAGTGGCCGAGGCCCGTCGCCGTCTCCGCGTAGCCGAGGACGACGGCCGCGCCGGCCTCCTCCGCGCCCAGGAGATCCCGTACCCGGCGGCCCAGGGTGAAGCCGTGGCCGTAGACGACCGACGGGGACTGGGGGACGTGCTTGCCGAGCACGTTCGAGACGAGGAGGTGGGCCCGTTTGGGGTTGCGGCGGAGGGCCAGGCCCAGCATGTCGGTCAGTTCGGGGTCGCCGACCAGCTCGACGCCGAGCCGCTCCGCGACCCAGCTGCCGGACCAGACCTCGTCGTTCACTGCCTTGTTCATACGTCCCTTGCGATTCAGCCGGGGATTCCGGCGGCGAGCAGCTCCACGAAGCCGACGTCCTCGCGTGCGACCCCGAAGATCTCGGCGCGCAGCATGGTCCGCTCGGCCCAGGCGCGGTGCGGCTTCACCTCGTTCATCTTGTTCGTGTACGCCGAGCGCAGCACGCCCCCGCCGCCGCGCTCGGGGCGCAGGATGTCCTGCGCGTCGCAGAACTCCTCGTGGCTGACCACGGACAGCGCGTGCACGGGCAGCACATGGGAGGGGTGGATGCAGGTCTTGCCCATCAGCCCGTTGGCCTGGTCGAGGGCGATCTCGCGCAGCAGCCCGTCCATGGCGTGCTCGATCAGCGCCTCGCGCAGCTCCTCGGCCTTTCCCTCCAGGAAGGGGCTGCGGCGCAGCTGCGGCTTGAACATCCGCTCCTGGACGCGGAAGTACTCCCACACCGGGCCGGTCACCGTGAAGCCGGTGCCGTCGGCGCGGCCCAGCATGTTCACCACGTCGGCGATCACGTTGGCGACGATCTGGACGTCGTAGGCCGTCATGTCGGAGGCCCGGCGCAGGCCGTAGGACGAGCAGAAGTCCGTCACGCCGAGGCGTAGCGCCAGGACCCGGTCGCGGTACTTGTCGACCGCGCGGGAGATGCCCTCCAGGGTCTCCACCCGGGACTCGCGGTAGAGCAGCTCGGGCGACTCCAGGACGGGCATGCCGAACAGCCGGCGGCCGCTGGCCGCCTCCGCGGCGGACAGCGCCTCCAGGAAGGGCATGCCGCGCTCCTCGGTGAACTTCGGCATCACGAACCCGGAGAGCAGCTCCACGGCCGGGCCCATGCGTCGTACCAGGTCGGGGATCTGCTCGGGCACCCGGACCCTGATGAACAGCAGGGGGAGGTCGGCCTCGGGGCGGGCGGCCAGCTCGGTGAACTGGCGGACCAGGTTCTCCTCGGCGGCCGGGACGTCCTCGTCGCCGATCGAGTCCTCCAGGCACAGCACCATCGATACCACGCCGCGCGCCGCCAGCTTGACGATGTCGTCGGCGAGGCGGGGGCGGGTGGCCGGGCTGTAGAGCGTGGCGCCCAGGGCCGCGGCGAGCAGCCGGGCCGGGGAGTCCGCGTCGAACTCGCAGGGCTCCTGGAAGAAGAGACGCTGCCGTACCTCAGGGGCAATGTGCCCGAAATGACGCATAAAGCTCCCCCGTGGTGACGATGTGACCCGTGTGTGTTTTCGATAGGTGGCCGGTAATAGTACGTACAAACCCATGTCAAGCGTTCCCGCCGGGCATGAACTTCAGGTAACTCGACCGTGTCGGTGTCCGCACCCCCACGTTGTCGTGACCAGGACCGAGAGGGCAGGATGACCGCATGACGCACGCCATGCTGAAGGGGTCGAACGTCCCGCTGGAGGCCACCACGGTACGTGCCGTGCTGCGCTGGACGCCCGGGCAGGGGGTCCCGGACGTGGATGCCTCGGCGCTGCTCCTCGGCCCCGCCGGTCAGGTGCGTTCCGACGAGGACTTCGTCTTCTACAACCAGCCCCGGCACCCCTCCGGGAAGGTCTGGTGGCTCGGCAAGAAGCGTGTCTCGGAGGGCCCCACCGACACGATCCAGACAGATCTCGCCGGTGTCGAGTCCGAAGTCGGCCGGATTCTCGTGGTCGCTTCGGCGGAGGACGTCACCTTCGACCACGTACCGGGCCTGCGCATCCTGCTGTACGACGCGGCGGTCGCCGAGGGTGAGCCGCTGCTGTATTTCGACATCAAGCCGGAGACCGGCGAGGAGACCGCGCTGATCTGCGGCGAGCTGTACCGCCGCGGCGAGGGCTGGAAGTTCCGGGCGCTCGGCGAGGGCTACTCGAACGGGCTGCGCGGGCTGGCCATGGACTTCGGCATCACGGTGGACGAGTCGGAGACCGCGGCCCCGTCGATCCCCTCCGCGGCCCCCTCCGGCCCCTCCGCTCCCGAGACCTCCCAGCCGCTGCCGCCCGAACAGCCGACCGCGGTTCCCGCGCAGAGCGCGTACGGCTATCCCCAGGAGCCGGCGACCCAGCCCGCGTACGGCTATCCGCAGCCGTCTCCGGCCGGCACCTACGGGTATCCGCAGCCGGTACCGGTGGCGACCGCGCCGGATCCGGACTTCCGGATGCCGCCGCAGGGACCGCAGTTCATCTGACGGCGGCGGGGATACGGCTCACTGCTCGACCTTCGTCTTGTAGCCCCGGCCCCACTGCAGTCCCCAGCCGTACAGCCGGTCCAGCTCGGCCTGGAAGCCGTAGACGAACTTCACCTCGCGGCGGACCACGAGCTCGCCCTTGACGTTCTCGATCATCACGACCGCGCAGGAACGGGCCTGCGGGTGGCGTTCGTCCAGGCCTATCTCGATGCGGGGGCCGTTGCTCGGGTAGAGGGTGACGATCGCGTGGGTGCGGTCGAAGGCCGGGGTCTGGTCGTAGATGTAGACGAAGACCAGCAGCCGCTTGATCTGCTCGCGGTGGTCGAGGTTGACGTACATCGTCTCGCCGGACGCGGACCCGAAGCGGTCGTCGCCGCTGAGCTTCACGTACGGCGGTGAGTTGACGTCCCCGAGGAGGCCGCCGAGGGGCTGGACGACGCCCTTGGTGCCGTCCATCAGCTCGTACAGACAGCCGAGGTCGAGGTCGACGTTGACCATGCTCTGGCTGTGGCCCATGACCTCGGGCGGCTTCAGCGCCTTGAAGGGGTGGCGCAGCAGGCTGTCGCGCTGGGTGCCGCCGATGTCCGAGGTGCGCATCCGCCAGGTGAGGTTGACCCGGAGGTTTCCGGTGGCCGCGCCCTGCTTGGTGAGCGAGACCTGGTGGTGCCGTTTGGTCAGTTCTATGGAGTTGCTGGCCGCGCTGCCCGAGTCGAAGTCGGCCTCGCGCCGCCAGATCCCGTCGAAGAAGCCCATTCCCGCCCCCACGTCCACATTCCGCATGCCCCGCATGACAACACCGTCGGGGCGGCCGGGCAGAGGACATGTCCTCGACGGCCGCCCCGAACAGAGCGTTCCCTTACCAGGGAGCTTGTCACACCCCGGACGAGACCTCAGTCTTCTCGTCCGAGCCTGCTTTTCCCTCGGCTTCCGCGAGGGCGCGGTTGCGGCGGACCGAGGACCAGAAGGACCAGCCGATCAGGACGACGCCGACCAGGCCGGTGATGACCTCGTTGATCTGGTACTGGATGGTCACCATGAGGATCACGGCCAGGGCGCCGATCGCGTAGTGCGCGCCGTGCTCCAGGTAGACGTAGTCGTCCAGCGTGCCCTGGCGGACCAGATAGACCGTCAGCGAGCGGACGTACATCGCGCCGATACCCAGACCCAGCGCCATCAGCACGATGTCGTTGGTGATCGCGAACGCGCCGATCACGCCGTCGAAGGAGAACGACGCGTCCAGCACCTCCAGGTACAGGAACATGAAGAACGCGGCCTGGCCGGCGAGGACCACCGCCGAGCGCTGCTTGCCGCTGCGCGCGGCCTCTTCCTCCTCCTCGTGCTCCCGCTCCTCCGCTTCTTCGAGGCGGTCCTCGAAGTAGCCGGAGAGGCCGCCGACGATCATGTACGTGATCAGACCGGCGATGCCGGAGATCAGGACCGTCTGCGCCTTGTCGGTGTGGGCGCCGCCGTGCTGGTGGGCGTGGGCCGCGAAGGTGAAGGAGGTGATCAGCAGGACGATCAGCGCGATGCAGACCGACAGCATGTCGACCTTGCCGAGCTTGGCCAGCGGGCGCTCGATCCAGCGCAGCCACTGGATGTCCCGGTCCTCGAAGATGAAGTCCAGGAAGATCATCAGCAGGAACATGCCGCCGAAGGCCGCGATCGCCGGGTGGGCGTCGGTGACCAACTGCTGGTAGTGGTCCTTGTTGTTGAGCGCGAGGTCGACCGCGTCGATCGGACCGATCTTGGCGGTGACGGCGACGATGACGACGGGGAACACCAGCCGCATACCGAAGACCGCGATCAGCACGCCCACGGTGAGGAAGATCTTCTGCCAGAAGGCGGACATCTTCTTCAGGATCCCGGCGTTGACCACCGCGTTGTCGAAGGACAGCGAGATCTCCAGGACGGCCAGGATCGCCACGATGCCAAAGGCTTCCCACCCCCCGTAGAACGCCGCTGCGACGAGGCCGAGCGCGGTGACCGCGAACGACCAGCCGAAGGTTTTCAGAAGCACTGGCTACCCAATCGTGTGTTGGGGGTCCCCCCAGACGGAGTCTGGGGGAGGGTCTCCCCCGCGCCGTACTCGGCTTTACTTAAAATTTGACTTCGAGCACAGAGTCTAGGGGAGACCTCCCCGACCGGGACAGCTGCCCTGTTCCGGTCGGGAAGCGGCAGGTCGTGGGGGGCCAGCGGCGTGGCACGACCGGCCGTTACCAGGCGCAGCAGGTGACTCTCCCTCGTCGTCGCCGAGCCACCCTGCGTGAGCGGCCCTTTACGAAACGTTGACTCCAAAGTCCAGGGCGATGCCCCGCAGCCCGGACGCGTACCCCTGACCGACCGCTCGGAACTTCCACTCGCCCTGATAGCGGTACAACTCGCCGAAGATCATGGCCGTTTCGGTGGAGGCGTCCTCGGAGAGGTCGTAGCGGGCGAGCTCCTGGCCGTCGGCCTGGTTGACGACGCGGATGAAGGCGTTGCTGACCTGACCGAAGGCCTGGCCGCGTTCCTCCGCCATGTGGATGGAGACCGGGAAGATGATCTTGTCGCAGGTGGCCGGCACCTTCGGGAGGTCGACCAGGATCGACTCGTCGTCGCCCTCGCCCTCACCGGTGAGGTTGTCGCCGGTGTGCTCCACCGAGCCGTCCGGGCTCTTGAGCTGGTTGTAGAAGATGAACCACTCGTCCCCGAGCACCCGCCCGCCGCCGCACAGCAGCGCGCTGGCGTCCAGGTCGAAGTCGGCGCCGGTGGTGGAGCGTGCGTCCCAGCCGAGCCCGATGAGTACGTTCGTGAGGTTGGGTGCGGCCTTGGACAGGGAGACATTGCCCCCCTTGGCGAGCGTGACGCCCATAGTGCTGGTCCTCCCCGAGGTGATCCCTATTGGGTTGTCCTGCACGCCCGGCGCCGCACGCAAACCGTGCGGCGCCGGGCGGTGAAGCCTTCAGACCTCATACGGCATACGTCATACGTCAGACATTGACGCCGAAGTCCTGGGCGATGCCGCGCAGGCCCGAGGCGTAGCCCTGGCCGATGGCGCGGAACTTCCACTCCGCGCCGTTGCGGTACAGCTCGCCGAAGACCATGGCCGTCTCGGTCGAGGCGTCCTCGGAGAGGTCGTAGCGGGCGATCTCGGCGCCGCCGGCCTGGTTCACCACACGGATGAACGCGTTGCGGACCTGGCCGAAGGACTGCTGGCGGTTCTCGGCGTCGTAGATCGAGACGGGGAAGGTGATCTTGTCCACGTCGGCCGGGACCGCCGCCAGGTTCACCTTGATCGCCTCGTCGTCGCCCTCGCCCTCACCGGTGGTGTTGTCACCGGTGTGCTCGACGGAGCCGTCCGGGCTCTTGAGGTTGTTGAAGAAGACGAAGTTGGCGTCGCTGGCGACCTTGCCCGCGCTGTTCAGCAGCAGTGCGCTGGCGTCGAGGTCGAAGTCGGTACCGGTGGTGGTGCGGACGTCCCACCCCAGACCGACGATGACCGCGGTCAGGCCCGGGGCCTCCTTGGTCAGTGAAACGTTGCCGCCCTTGCTGAGGCTGACTCCCACGAGTCCTCCATTGGTGTCCAGGGGCGGGGATGCCCCGTAGTGCGTGGTATCGGATCAACGTCTCGATCCTAGTGACGGGTTCCCGACCCTCGCAGGCCCTGGAACCGAACAATCACAGGGTGTCGAGCGCCTTCACGTACTCATTGAGGTCGCGCGCGTCCGGCAGGCCGTTGACGACGGTCCAGCGCACGACGCCCTCCTTGTCGATGATGAAGGTCCCGCGCACGGCGCAACCCTTGTCCTCGTCGAAGACGCCGTAGGCGCGCGAAGTGTTGCCGTGCGGCCAGAAGTCGGAGAGCAGCGGGTACTCCAGGCCCTCCTGCTCGGCGAAGACGCGCAGGGTGTGGATGGAGTCGTTGGAGACCGCGAGGAGCTGCGTGTCGCGGTCGGTGAACTGCGGCAGGTTGTCGCGCAGGGAGCACAGTTCGCCGGTGCAGACGCCGGTGAAGGCGAAGGGGTAGAAGAGCAGCACCACGTTCTTCTCGCCCCGGAAGTCCGACAGCTTCACGGTGGCGCCGTGGTTGTCCTTGAGCTCGAAATCGGGGGCCTTTTCGCCGACCTGGATCGCCATCTCGTCCTGCATCCCTTCGGTGGGGCTGTTCGGGTGAGAGCACCCTCTGGGTCCACCACCCTACGCAGCGATCACCGCATGCGGACGGACGGGCTGGCATGGCCAGCCCGTCCGGGGTTCGACGATCGAGGTACCTCTGCGACTACCTCTTGGACTTCGCGGCCTTGGGCGTCACCAGCCGGCTGCCGCTCCAGTCCTTGCCCACGCTGACGCTCTTGGCCGCGGAAAGGCCCGCGGTCGTGGCGGCTTCCGAGATGTCGCTGGGCTCGACGTAGCCGTCACGGCCGGTCTTCGGCGTCAGCAGCAGGATCGAGCCGCCCTCCTCGACGTACGAGATGGCGTCCACCAGTACGTCGGTCAGGTCGCCGTCCTCGTCGCGGAACCACAGCACCACGGCATCGGCGACGTCGTCGTAGTCCTCGTCCACCAGGTCGCTGCCGATGACTTCTTCAATGGCCTCGCGGAGTTCCTGGTCTACGTCGTCGTCGTAGCCGATCTCCTGGACCACCTGCTCGGGCTGGAACCCCAGCCTGACGGCAGGGTTCGTCCGCTCCTCCGCGTGGTCCGCGGTCGCGCTCACGGGTTGCCTCCTGATCATGTCTTGATGAATGTCCAGCCACGCGCGTGCGCGAAGCATTGGCCGTAGTCCACACGGACGGGCCGGATCGCGCAAGTACCCGGCGATTCGGAACGCCGAAACGGTGACGATCCTGGCCGTGTCGTCGCAACTCCAGGCACGCTATCGCGGCCGCCGGTGACGTACACCACAGCGTTCTGCCCGGTTTGCACGTTTGAGAACCCTCCGAGGGTACGCGACTCGAATGACTTTGCTAAACGAGTCTCGGTTACCTCACGGTAGAGATGACGATTGCCGCCCTGCGGTAGACCATGGGGAACGGTGCAACTCCCCCTATGACACGGTTTCCCCTCTGACACGTAAGGAACAGCGTGGCTTCCGGATCCGATCGCAATCCGATCATCATTGGCGGCCTTCCGAGTCAGGTTCCTGACTTCGATCCCGAAGAGACCCAGGAGTGGCTCGACTCGCTCGACGCCGCCGTGGACGAGCGCGGCCGTGAGCGGGCCCGTTACCTGATGCTCCGGCTGATCGAGCGGGCCCGCGAGAAGCGTGTGGCCGTGCCCGAGATGCGCAGCACGGACTACGTGAACACCATCGCCACCAAGGACGAGCCGTTCTTCCCCGGCAACGAGGAGATCGAGCGCAAGATCCTGAACGCGACCCGCTGGAACGCCGCCGTGATGGTGTCCAGGGCCCAGCGTCCCGGCATCGGGGTCGGCGGCCACATCGCGACCTTCGCGTCCTCCGCCTCGCTCTACGACGTGGGCTTCAACCACTTCTTCCGCGGCAAGGACCAGGGCGACGGCGGCGACCAGATCTTCTTCCAGGGGCACGCCTCGCCGGGCATCTACGCCCGCGCGTTCCTCCTGGACCGGCTCAGCGAGCAGCAGCTCGACGCGTTCCGCCAGGAGAAGTCGAAGGCGCCGTACGGACTGTCCTCGTACCCGCACCCGCGGTCGATGCCGGACTTCTGGGAGTTCCCGACCGTGTCCATGGGCCTCGGCCCGCTCGGCGCGATCTTCCAGGCGCGGATGAACCGCTACATGGAGGCGCGCGGGATCGCGGACACCTCCAAGTCACACGTGTGGGCGTTCCTCGGCGACGGCGAGATGGACGAGCCGGAGTCGCTCGGCCAGCTGTCGATCGCGGCGCGCGAGGGCCTGGACAACCTGACCTTCGTCGTCAACTGCAACCTCCAGCGGCTCGACGGCCCGGTGCGCGGCAACGGCAAGATCATCCAGGAGCTGGAGTCGCAGTTCCGGGGCGCCGGCTGGAACGTCATCAAGCTGGTCTGGGACCGCACCTGGGACCCGCTGCTGGCCCAGGACCGGGACGGACTGCTGGTCAACCAGCTCAACACCACCCCGGACGGCCAGTTCCAGACGTACGCCACGGAGACCGGCGCGTACATCCGCGAGCACTTCTTCGGGCACGACCAGCGGCTGCGCGCGATGGTCGAGAACATGACCGACGACCAGATCCTGCACCTGGGGCGCGGCGGTCACGACCACAAGAAGGTGTACGCGGCCTTCGCGGCGGCCAAGGCGCACAAGGGCCAGCCGACCGTGGTGCTGGCGCAGACCGTCAAGGGCTGGACGCTGGGCCCCAACTTCGAGGGCCGCAACGCCACGCACCAGATGAAGAAGCTGACGGTCGCCGACCTCAAGGGCTTCCGCGACCGGCTGCACCTGCCGATCACCGACCAGGAGCTGGAGTCCGGCGCGCCGCCGTACTACCACCCGGGCCGGAACTCGGAGGAGATCCAGTACATGCACGATCGCCGCAAGGCGAACGGCGGGTACGTCCCGACGCGTGTCGTCCGCTCGAAGCCGCTGGCGCTGCCCGAGGACAAGACGTACGCGAGTGTGAAGAAGGGCTCCGGTCAGCAGTCGATCGCCACCACCATGGCGTTCGTACGACTGCTCAAGGACCTCATGCGGGACAAGGAGATCGGCAAGCGGTTCGTGCTGATCGCGCCGGACGAGTACCGCACGTTCGGCATGGACTCGTTCTTCCCGAGCGCGAAGATCTACAACCCGCTCGGCCAGCAGTACGAGTCGGTGGACCGTGAACTGCTGCTCGCCTACAAGGAGTCGCCGACCGGCCAGATGCTGCACGACGGCATCTCGGAGGCGGGCTGCACGGCCTCGCTGATCGCGGCGGGTTCGGCGTACGCGACGCACGGCGAGCCGCTCATCCCGGTCTACGTCTTCTACTCGATGTTCGGTTTCCAGCGCACCGGTGACCAGTTCTGGCAGATGGCCGACCAGTTGGCGCGCGGTTTCGTACTGGGCGCGACCGCCGGGCGTACGACTCTGACCGGTGAGGGTCTGCAACACGCGGACGGGCACTCGCAGTTGCTGGCGTCGACGAACCCGGGCTGTGTCGCCTACGACCCGGCGTACGCGTACGAGATCGCGCACATCGTGCAGGACGGGCTGCGCCGGATGTACGGCCCCGACAGCGAGGACGTCTTCTACTACCTCACTGTCTACAACGAGCCGATCCAGCACCCGGCCGAGCCGGCGGACGTCGACGTGGAGGGCATCCTCAAGGGCGTCCACCGCATCAGCCAGGGCTCGACGGGCACGGTGCCGGCGCAGATCATGGCGTCCGGTGTGGCGGTGCCGTGGGCGATCGAGGCGCAGCGGCTCCTCGCCGAGGACTGGAACGTACGGGCCGACGTCTGGTCGGCGACCTCCTGGAACGAGCTGCGGCGCGAGGCCGTCGAGGTGGAGCGGCACAATCTGCTGCACCCCGAGGAGGAGCAGCAGGTTCCTTATGTCACGCGGAAGTTGAGCGGGGCCGAGGGACCGTTCGTGGCGGTTTCCGACTGGATGCGATCGGTTCCGGACCAGATCGCTCGGTGGGTGCCGGGGACGTACCAGTCGCTGGGCGCGGACGGGTTCGGCTTCGCCGACACGCGGGGCGCCGCTCGGCGGTTCTTCCACATCGACGCGGAGTCGATCGTGGTGGCGGTGCTGACGGAGCTGGCGCGGGAGGGGAAGGTCGACCGGTCCGTACTGAAGCAGGCGATCGACCGGTACCAGTTGCTGGATGTCGCGGCCGCGCATCCCGGGGCGGCGGGTGGCGACGCGTAGGAAGTGATCGCGGCGAGTGGTCGCGGTGGTCGAAGGGCGGTGGAGCTGTGGCTCCGCCGCCCTTTCCCGTTCCCTACGATGCGGCCATGAAGGAACAGTCGGCGCAGGCCCGTTGGGAGCAGCGCACCCAACGGCCCCTGCTGGCGCTCGCGGTGGCGTTCGCCGTGGCCTATGCCGTGCCGATCGTGGACTCGACCGCCGGGCATTCACTGACGACGGTGTGCACGGCGGTCGAGTGGGTGGTGTGGGGCGCGTTCGCCGCCGACTATCTGATGCGGCTCGCGATGTCCCGAAACCGTCGGCGGTTCGTGCGGACGCACTGGATGGACCTGTGCGCGGTGGTGGTGCCGATACTGCAGCCGCTGCGGCTGCTGCGGATGGTGTCGACGCTGATACTCGTCGGGCGGCGCGCCCGGATGGCCTCGCAGATCCAGCTCACGACGTATGTCGCCGGCGCGGTGGTCGGACTGCTGATGTTCGGCTCGCTCGCGGTGCTCTCCGTGGAACGGGACTCGCCCAACGGGAACATCCGGACGCTGGGTGACGCCGTGTGGTGGTCGTTCACCACGATGACGACGGTGGGCTACGGCGACCACGCCCCGACCACCGGCCTCGGCCGGATGATCGCGGTCGGCCTGATGCTGTCCGGCATCGCCCTGCTCGGTGTCGTGACCGCCAACATCGCCACCTGGTTCATCGCCCGCTTCGAGAAGGACGACGTGGAGGAACGGCGCCAGACCGAGGCGATCGAGGCACTGACGGAGGAGGTACGGGCGCTGCGGGCCGAGGTGGCGGCGCTGTCGGGGGCGCCGAGCCTGGTCGGGGGCGCCCCGGAGGAACGTCCCTAGATCAGAAGAACGTCCACATGAACGCCGCCACCGTGTCGATCGCGCCCAGGATCAGCGCGACCAGGGCCGGCAGTGAGCGGGAGCCCGCCCACGTTCGGCCCATGGCCAGCCAGCCGCATATCAGGGCGACCGGGCCGAGGATGATGCCCAGGGTGAAGAAGCCGGCGATCGCGCAGACGAGGCCGATGATGCCGAGCGTCGCGCGATCCGGCCCGGTCCCTGACCTGGTGCGGCCACGTGAGCGGGGGTACCTGCGCGTTCCGTTGCCGAAGCCCGTCATCGTCAACTCCCTGGGCGTCCATGCCAGTTCGGCCAGCACTCCTACAACCCTCGGGTACCCCGGTACAGACGAAAAAAGCCTGCCTGCGCGCTGCCCCCCTCCGGCAGCGCGCCGCAGACCACCTCGTCCCCCCTGCCCTGCGGAGGACTTGACTTACTGTGACCTGCGGCGCGTGCCGAGCGCCAGGAATCTTTAGCCGAGTCACCCTGATAGGCGAACTCGCCCTGAATCAGGGTCGGATGCACGCCGTCAGATGTGGGCCGCTCCCGCGCCCGCCTCCGCGTTCTCGCCGCGCTTGGTCAGCAGCGCGACGAACACCGCGACCACCGCGACCCCGGCCGCGACGAGGCAGGCCAGGCTCATGCCGGAGATGAACGTGTCATGAGCGACCTGTGTGATCTTCGCGGCGATCGCCTCGGGGGTGCCCTTGGCGACCGGGGCGACACCGACCTGCACCGCTTCGGAGGCCGCGTCCAACTGGGGCCCGGTGAGCTTGGGCAGGCCCGCGTCCGTCCAGTTGCCGGCCAGGTCGTTGTCGACGCGGGAGGCCATGACGGCGCCGAGGACGGCCGTACCGAGGCTGCCGCCGATCTGCATCGCGGCCTGCTGGAGACCACCGGCGACACCGGACAGCTCCATGGGCGCGTTGCCCACGATGACCTCGGTAGCGCCGACCATCACCGGGGCGAGGCCGAGTCCCAGCAGGGCGAACCAGATGGACATGACGGCGCTGCCGGTGCCCGCGTCGAGCGTGGACATGCCGTACATGGCGATCGCGGTGGCCGCCATGCCGCCGGCCAGCGGGATACGCGGGCCGAGCTTGGTGATCGCCGCGCCGGCCAGCGGGGAGCCGACGATCATCATCCCGGTGAGCGGGAGGAGGTGCAGACCGGCGTCGATGGGGCTCATACCGTGCACGTTCTGCAGATAGAACGTCACGAAGAACAGGCCGCCCATGAAGGCGATCGCCATCAGCACCATCAGGACCACACCCGCGGACAGCGGCACCGAGCGGAACAGGCCCAGCGGGATGAGGGGTTCCGCGACCCGCTGCTCCCAGAAGGCGAAGAGGGCGAAGCCGACGACGGACACGGCGAGGAACGTCCACGTCGTGCCGGAGCCCCAGCCCCAGGTCGGCGCCTTGATGAGGGCCCAGACCAGGCAGAACATCGCGCCGGAGAGCAGCGCGATGCCGAGGATGTCGAAGGAACGGGGAGCGTTCTCCGCACGGTGGTCACGCAGGATCAGCAGACCGAGGATCAGTGCGACGGCGCCGACCGGCACGTTGATGAAGAACACCGACTGCCAGTTGACGTGCTCGACGAGGACGCCGCCGAGGATCGGGCCGCCCGCGGTGGAGGCGCCGATGACCATGCCCCACAGGCCGATGGCCATGTTGAGCTTCTCTGCGGGGAAGGTGGCCCGCAGCAGGCCCAGGGCGGCCGGCATCAGCAGCGCGCCGAACAGTCCCTGGAGGACGCGGAAGGTGACGACGAACGCGATGCTGTGGGACAGCCCGATGGCGCCGGACGCGAGGGCGAAGCCGCTCACGCCGATGAGGAAGGTCTGGCGGTGACCGAAGCGGTCACCGAGCTTGCCGGCGGTGATGAGGGAGACCGCGAGGGCGAGGAAGTAACCGTTGGTGATCCACTGGACGTCGGCGAAGCTGGCGCCGAGGTCCTTCTGGATGGCCGGGTTGGCGATGGCCACGATGGTGCCGTCGAGGGCCACCATCATGACCCCGACGGCGACGGTTATGAGGGTGAACCACGGGTGGCCGCGCAGCCCCTTGGACGGCGTCGGGCCGGACGGGGCGACCGGTGCCTTGTCCCCCGGCCCCGTCGCGCTGATGGTGGTCTGACTAGTCATGCGTTCGAGGCTAATGTCAGCCGCTGACAGTTGACAAACAGATTCAGATGTCGGCGACTGTCAACAAGGGCGAGGAGAACGGCATGGAGACACTGCGCGAGCGCAAGAAGGCCCGTACGCGGGACGCGCTGCTGCGTGCCGCCCTCGAACTGTTCACGGCCAAGGGCTACGAGCGGACCACCGTCGACGAGATCGCCGAGGCCGTCGACGTCTCGCAGCGCACCTTCTTCCGCTACTTCGCGAGCAAAGAGGAGGCCGCCTTCTTCGTGTCCCGGCTGACCGAGACGCACTTCGTCGACGCGGTCCGCGCCCGCCCGCCGCACGAGGCCCCGCTGGAGGCGCTGCGCCGGGCCGTGCTGGAGAGCTGGGACACCATCAACGAGGCGATCGAGCAGGTCGTACCGCTGGAACTGCACATCCGTACCTACCGGGTGATCGAGTCGACGCCCGCGCTGCTCGCCGCGCATCTGCGGCGGTCGATGGAGCTGGAGGAGGAGCTGGCGGACATCGTGGCCCGGCGGGAGGGACTCGATGCGGCCGCGGATCCCCGGCCGCGGCTGGTGGTCGCCGTGTTCGGCGGGGTGATGCGGGTGGTGGAGCGGATGTGGATCTCCGGGGACGACCTCAGCATCGAGGCGATGCGGGAGCTGACGGCCGCGTACCTGGACCAGGTGGGACCGGCGCTCGCGGGGAACTGGCGCACGAGCGGGTCGTACTGAGTTCCTCATCACGTACCACTGAAACGTGATCCCCGTCACTCGGTTAACGCGAGACCCTCTCGTTCTCCTAGTGTGTCCTCCCAGTGACTTCCTTCGACTCCTCCCCCACGCTGAACGCCTGGCGCGCGCTGCTCGCGCTGGCCGTGGTGTTCGTGATGCTGGCGACCACCGGCTGGACCGCGGTGCGCAGCCACCCCGGCAAAACGGCACTCCAGGCCTCCCTCTCCGCATGGGAGCACGGCCACATAGACGGGCGTGAGCTGCCCGACGCGGACGCCTCCGCGAGCCGGCTCGCCCGTTTCTTCGCCTCGCTCACCGCACAGCAGCGCACCCGCCTCGCGCACCGCTACCCCCTCGCGGTCGGCAACATGAACGGCGCCCCGGTCCCGCTGCGCTACCGCGCCAACCACATCGCCCTCGACCAGGCCCGCAAGGTCGAGAAGAAGCGCATGCACGACAACCGCCTCACGCCCTACGGCAAGCAGGAGGCGGGCCGCCTCATGCACCGCTTCGAGGCGCTGATGAGCGGGGACCGCCACATCCTGGCCTTCGACCCCGAGGGCTCGGGCCGGATCGCCGAGGTCTTCGGCGACCTGGACACCGCGCAGCGCGTGTCGGTCATCGTCCCCGGCGTCGACACCGACCTGCTCACCTTCCAGAAGACGTACAAGAACTACTCGGCACCGGTCGGCATGGCGCAGAACCTGTACGCGGCCGAGAACACGGCGAAGTCCGCGACGGACACCGGCACCCGGACGGCCGTCATCGCCTGGGCCGACTACACCGCCCCCGGCGGTCTCGGCATCGACTCGGCCACCGCGGGCCGCGCCGAGGCCGGCGCCGTCCGGCTGAACGCACTGGTGCGGGCGCTCCCCGGGACCTCGCAGGTCGCCCTGTTCTGCCACAGCTACGGCTCGGTGGTGTGCGGGGTCGCCGCGCACGAACTGCCGCTCCGGGTGACCGACATCGCGGTGGCCGGCAGCCCCGGAATGCGCGCCTCCAAGGCCTCCCACCTGCACACGCTCGCCCGGGTGTGGGCGATGCGGGACGCCGACGACTGGATCCAGGACGTGCCCTACATGGAGGTCGGCGGCCTCGGCCACGGCGAGGACCCGGTGTCCAACGCGTTCGGCGCGCGGGTGCTGGCCGCGAAGGACGCCGAGGGCCACACCGGTTACTTCGCGCCGGGCACGGACAGCCTCAGCAACTTCGCCGACATCGGAGTTGGCGCGTACCGCGCGGTGACCTGCGCCCACGAGGGCGGCACCTGCCGGGAGGGTTTGTCCGGCGCCTTGCCCGCCGGACGCGCGTAGAAACAGCAGGAACTGCGGTCTGCGCGGGGATGGGACGGAGGAGCATGTGCCGCCTACGATGAGCCGCATGGGTGACGTACTGGCCGGATTTCATGCCGCCTGGGAGTTCGAGTCCGACTCCGTGCTCATCCGCTACGAACGGGGCATGCGCACACCCAAGCTGTTCCAGGCGCTCGGCGAACGCCGGATCCCCTTCGAGGCGATCGAGACGGTGACACTCGCCCCCGGCAGACGCGGCACCGTCGTGCTGCGCGCCGAACCCCGGCCCGGCGCCGACCCGCTGATGGAGGCGGCCGCCGGCCAGCTCAAGGAGGGCTGCGAACCCTACCGCCTGGTGCTGCCGGCCGAGCGCGAGACCCTCGCCGAGTACTACGCCGACGAGCTGCGCGCACGGTTGAAGCAGACGGGCCCGGCCGAGCGGTTCCTGGTGGCCGCGCCGGAGGTGCCGCTGCGCTTCAAGGCGTACGACGGGAAGGCGTCCTTCGACGGGAAGACGGTGTTCTTCCGCTGGTTCTGGACCGGCGCCTCGTCGGCGAAGTGGAAGGCCGGCGACCAGAGCTTTCCGGTCGCCGACCTGAACGGCGTCGAGTGGCACTCCCCCGAGGTCTTCGAGGGCCATCTACGCCTCCTGCGCGGGGCTGCGCCGCTTGTGCCGGTGGATCAGGATCCGGCGGCCGTGGTGTTCGGGCTGGGATACGGGCCGGTCCATGAGTCATTGCCGTTCGCGGCGGCGGTGCTTTCCGCGGTTCGCTCCGCGCGTCCAACGGCCGTGGTTCCGGCCGCGCGTCGCGACCCCGCCGATATCGCCGAGCGGATTCGGCATCTCGCGGAACTGCATACGGCGGGGCTGGTGACGGACGAGGAGTTCGCCGTGAAGAAGGCGGAACTCCTCGCGGAGCTGTAGCCCTACTCCCGGCTCGCCGAGGCGAAGCGCATGTCCGGGTAGCGGTCCCCCGCGACCTTGGCCGCGATCGGTTCCAGGAGGGACAGTTCCTCGTCGGTCAGGACGATCCGGGTCGCCCCCGTGTTCTCCTCGACCCGGGTGGCCCTGCGGGTGCCCGGGATCGGCACCACCGGCAGACCGTGGACCTGGGCCTGCTGCTGCACCCAGGCCAGCGCGATCTGCCCGAGCGAGGCACCGTGCGCCTCGGCGACCACGCGGATCGGCTCCAGGAGAGCCACGTTGGCCGCCGCGTTCTCGCCCGTGAACCGGGGCTGCGTCCGGCGGAAGTCGCCCTCCGTCAGATCCTGGTCGGCGTTCACGAACGCCCCGGTGAGGAAGCCCCGGCCGAGCGGCGAGTACGGCACGAGGGCGACGCCCAGCTCACGGGCCGCCGCGACCAGGCTGATCTCGACGTCACGGCTGAACAGCGACCACTCCGACTGCACGGCGGCGATCGGATGCACGGCCTGCGCGGCCCGCAGCTCCGCGCCGGTGACCTCGCTCAGCCCGAGGTGCTTGACCTTGCCCTCGGCCACCAGCTCGGCCATCGCGCCGACGGTCTCCTCGATGGGGACGTTCACATCCCGGCGGTGCATGTAGTAGAGGTCGATGACATCGACGTCCAGACGCCGAAGGCTCGCCTCGACGCACTCGCGGAGGTATGGCCGGTCGTTGCGGATGACCCGCTGCCGCATGTCCCCCGGCGGGATCGAGATGGCGAACTTCGTGGCGATGACGACGTCGTCGCGGTGCGCGTTGACGAACGGCGCCAGAAACCGCTCGTTGTCGCCCGCGCCGTACGCGTCCGCCGTGTCGTACAGGGTCACACCGAGGTCGAACGCCCGGTCCAGGGTGGCCCGCGACTCCTTCACGTCCGTGGGGCCGTAAGCGATGCTGATGCCCATGCAGCCGAGGCCCTGGACACCGACCTCGGGGCCGTCGGCACCGAGTCGGACCTTTGGCATCGTGCTGTCGGTCATGCGGTCTTCTCCTTCTCGTATGCGTGGCCGGCCTCGCCGTAGAAGGCGATCTTCCGGTCGAGTACGGCGAGGGTGTCGTGCAGTTCGGCGATCCTGGCCACGACGTCGCGCCGGGTCGTCTCCAGGAGCGCGAAGCGTTCGCCGTAGGTGTGCTCGCCCTCGCGGACCAGCTCGGCGTAGCGGACCATGTCGGCGACCGGCATACCGGTCAGGCGGAGCTTGCCGACGAGGTCGAGCCAGTCCAGGTCGCGGTTGCTGTAGCGGCGCTGCCCGGTGTGCGAGCGGTCGATGTGCGGCATCAGTCCGATGCGCTCGTACCAGCGCAGAGTGTGTGCCGTCAGGCCGGTGAAGGCGACGACCTCGCTGATCGTGTAGCTGTCCTCACCGTCCGGCCGCCGGTCGGCCGGCGGGAGTCCCGCGCAGTTGTCGGTCCTGGTACCCGTGGTCTCCATCACCGTCATGGCCACCACGCTATGACCTTGGAGTGCACTCGAAGCAAGCGGAACCGGTAAGAAATCGGCGGGACGGCCCGCAGATGCGGTCGATAGCGTACGGACCATGAGTCTCGTACGACGGGCAACCCCCGACGATGCCGCCGAACTGCTGCGACTGCGCCAGGTGATGATCGACTCGATGCCGGGTTCGGACCACTCCACGGACTGGCACGCGGAGTCCCTGCCCACGCTACGGGAGCGACTCGCCTCGGACGACGACTTCGGGGCCTTCGTCGTCGACCACCCGGAGCGGCCGGGCGCACTGGCGGCCCTGGTCGTGGGAACGGTCGACTACCGCGTCGGCAAGGCGGAGAACCCGCACGGAAAGGCAGGCTACGTCTTCAGCGTCGCCACCGACCCCGACGCCCGGCGCCGCGGATACGCGCGCGCGTGCATGGACGAGCTGCTCCAGTGGTTCCGCGAACGAGGCGCCGGCCAGGTCCTTCTCACCGCCTCCCCCGACGCCGAGCCGCTCTACGCCTCCCTCGGCTTCACCCGCAAGCCGGACCCCACGATGAGCCTGACGCTCTGAACCACCTACCCTCGACAGCATGTCCTTGCAGAGCCTCGCGCTGATCGAGAACTGGCCGGTGCCGACCGCCGCGGCGGGTGTCGTACGAGCCGACGGCACCCTCCTCGGCACCCACGGTCCGGCCGACCACCGCTTCCCGCTCGCCTCGGTCACCAAGCCGCTCGCCGCGTACGCCGCCCTCGTCGCGTACGAGGAAGGCGCGATCGAGCTGGACGAACCGGCGGGCCCGCCCGGCTCCACGGTCCGCCATCTCCTCGCCCACACCTCGGGGCTGGCCTTCGACGAGCACCGCGTGACGGCCCCGCCCGGAGAACGCCGCCTGTACTCGAACGCGGGCTTCGAGCAGCTCGGCGACCACCTCGCGAAGGCGACGGAGATCCCGTTCGCGGAGTACCTCCATCAGGCCGTCCTCGCCCCCCTCGGCATGAACTCGACCTCGCTGAACGGCTCCCCGGCGAAGGACGGCATCTCGACCGTCACCGACATCCTCCGCTTCGCCGCCGAGGTCCAGGTCCCCCGCCTCCTCGACCCGCGCACGGTCGCCGAGGCGATGACGGTCCAATACCCGGGCACCAAGGGCGTGTTGCCGGGCTACGGCCACCAGAACCCGAACGACTGGGGCCTGGGCTTCGAGATCCGCGACTCCAAGTCCCCCCACTGGACCGGCAGTTCATCGTCTCCGCGCACCTTCGGCCACTTCGGCCAGTCCGGTACGTTCCTGTGGATCGACCCGGCGGCGGGCGCGGGATGCGTGGCACTCGCGGACCGCGCCTTCGGCCCGTGGGCGATCGAGGCGTGGCCGAAGTTCACGGACTCCGTCCTCGCGGACCTCTAGGCCATCTCCCACATCAACAACTCGGCCCCCGTCTCCGCCTCCACCACCAGATCCCGCGCGTCCGTGATGCGCGCGGCGTCCCCGGGCCCCAACTTCTCTCCCTCCATGCGCACTTCTCCCCGCACCACATGCACATACACATGCACGGAGTCCGGTACGGCGGTGCGCTCCCCGGGCCCGAGCCGCCGCACATGCAGCATCGCGCCCGCCTCCGGTACCGCGTACGGCGTGGAGTCGGCGATGCCGTGGACGATCTCGTACGACGGTTCGCCGCCGGGTTCCAGCGGGGCCAGCCACATCTGTACGAAGGTCAACGGGCCGTCGGTGTCGTTGCGTTCGACGTGCCGCACACCGGCCGCCGAGCTGAGGCGCTGCACGTCACCGGGGCGGACACGGGTCAGATGGCCCGTGGAGTCGCGGTGGCTCAGCTCCCCCTCCACGACCCAGGTGATGATCTCGGTGTGGCTGTGCGGGTGTTCGTCGAAACCGGCACCGGGCGCGAGCCGCTCCTCGTTGCAGGCGATGACCGCGCCGAAGCGGAGGTTGTCGGGGTCGTAGTGCGCCCCGAAGGAGAAGGCATGCCGGGTCTCGATCCCGGCCGCCGGGTCACCCCCCGGGTAACGCTCGTCGGCACGCCGCACATCCATCACGCCCCCACGGTAACCCTGGACAGACGGCCCATTCCCCACGGCGTCCAGCCTCACGAACGGCGCGGAGGCCCGAAGGGTCGAGCACGATCGGGCTCTCGACACCGGCTTCCAGCGCTCCGAAGGCGACCGAACCAATAGAGGTGCGCGCGACGGCGCCTTATCGACACAGTCCCAGGTACCCACCCACCAAACACCGCCCAGCTATCCGCCCCCAAACACCGGCCCAGGCGCCCCGCCACCGCACACCCCGCTCCCGATAAGGCAGTCTTGTCCCGTGCCCGAACCCGAAACCAGCAGACCCGCCGCCCCCGTAGCCCGCGCCCACTCGCACCCGGCGACCCTGAAGCGGCTGGAGCAGTCGTCCGGGAGTCTTGCCGCCCAGGCCATCGCGCGCATGGACGAGACGCTGCCGTGGTACCGGGCGATGCCACCGGAGAACCGTTCCTGGATCGGGCTGGTCGCGCAGGCGGGTATCGCCGCGTTCACCGAGTGGTTCCGGCATCCGGACGCGCCCCAGGCCATCTCCACCGATGTGTTCGGTACGGCTCCCCGCGAGCTGACCCGGGCCATCACGCTCCGGCAGACCGTGGAGATGGTGCGGACGACCATCGAGGTCATGGAGTCCGCCATCGACGAGGTGGCCGCGCCCGGTGACGAGTCCGTGCTGCGTGAGGCGCTGCTCGTGTACGCCCGGGAGATCGCCTTCGCGACGGCCCAGGTGTACGCGCAGGCCGCCGAGGCGCGCGGTGCCTGGGACGCCCGGCTCGAATCGCTCGTCGTGAACGCCGTGCTCAGCGGCGAGGCCGACGAGGGCGCCGTCTCCCGGGCCGCCGCGCTCGGGTGGAACTCCCCCGAACACGTCTGCGTGGTGCTGGGCACCGCGCCGGACGGTGACAGCGAGCTGACCGTGGAGGCGATCCGGCGGGCCGCCCGGCACGCCAAGCTCCAGGTGCTGACCGGGGTGCTCGGGGACCGGCTCGTGGTGATCGCCGGTGGCAACGACAATCCGCTGGCCGTGGCCAAGTCGCTGATCGGCCCGTATGCGGCCGGACCCGTGGTGGCCGGGCCCATCGTGCCCGATCTGCTGGCCGCCACCCGGTCCGCGCAGGCCGCCGCCGCCGGGCTGAAGGCGTGCTCCGCCTGGCAGGACGCCCCACGCCCGGTACTGGCGGACGACCTGCTTCCGGAACGGGCGATGGCCGGTGACCCGGGTGCGCGGGACCAGTTGGTGGAGGAGATCTACAGACCGCTGGAGGAGGCCGGGTCCGCGCTCCTGGAGACGCTCAGTGTCTATCTGGAGCAGGCGAGTAGCCTCGAAGGTGCGGCGCGGATGCTGTTCGTGCATCCCAACACCGTGCGCTACCGGCTTCGACGTGTGACTGACGTCACCGGCTGGTCGCCATCCGATGTACGGTCCGCGTTCACGCTGCGGATCGCGCTGATCCTGGGGCGTCTGGCCGATGGAGATCCCCAGACCTAGCCTTTTGTCGGGGGCCCACAAAACGCCCCCGTGTTCTTCGTCCCTGTCCCCACGGGCGGCCGTGCCCGTCCCCAAGAGAGAGTGTGAGAGTGCTCGTACTCGTCGCTCCCGGCCAGGGCGCCCAGACGCCCGGCTTCCTGACCCCCTGGCTCGACCTCCCCGGTGTCGAGGACCGTCTGCGTGCCCTCTCGGCCGCCGTCGACCTCGACCTGGTGCACTACGGCACGGACGCCGACGCGGACGAGATCCGTGACACGGCCGTCGCCCAGCCGCTGCTGGTCGCCGCCGGACTGGTCTCCGCGGCCGCCCTCGGCGAGGTGACGCCGGGTGCCGTCGCCGGTCACAGCGTCGGCGAGATCACCGCCGCCGTCTTCGCGGGCGTGCTGGACGACACGGCCGCCCTGACTCTCGTACGCAAGCGGGGTCTGGCGATGGCCGCGGCCGCCGCGATCACGAAGACCGGGATGTCGGCGCTGCTCGGCGGCGACCCGGACACCACGGTCGCGCATCTGGAGAAGCTGGGCCTGACCCCGGCGAACGTGAACGGCGCGGGCCAGATCGTGGCCGCCGGCACGCTGGAGCAGCTCGCCGCCCTGGAGGCCGACAAGCCCGAGGGCGTGCGTCGGGTCGTGGCACTGAAGGTGGCCGGCGCGTTCCACACGCGGCACATGGCCCCGGCGGTCGACACGCTCGCCAAGGCCGCGCAGGAGCTGACGCCCGGCGACCCGACGGTCACGTACGTCTCGAACAAGGACGGCCAGGCCGTCGCCACCGGCGCCGAGGTGCTGGAGCGGCTGGTCGGCCAGGTGGCCAACCCGGTCCGCTGGGACCTGTGCATGGAGACCTTCAAGGAGCTGGGCGTCACCGCGCTCCTGGAGGTGTGCCCCGGCGGCACCCTGACCGGCCTCGCCAAGCGCGCCCTGCCCGGCGTCAAGACGCTGGCCCTGAAGACCCCCGACGACCTCGACGCGGCCCGCGAGCTCATCGCAGAGCACGCCAACGCCTGACGAAGGAGCCGTACGCACATGTCGAAGATCAAGCCGAGCAAGGGCGCACCGTACGCGCGCATCCTCGGTGTGGGCGGCTACCGTCCGGTCCGTGTCGTGCCGAACGAGGTGATCCTGGAGACGATCGACTCGTCCGACGAATGGATCCGCTCGCGTTCGGGCATCGAGACCCGGCACTGGGCGAACGACGAGGAGACCGTCGCCGCGATGTCCATCGAGGCGTCCGGCAAGGCGATCGCGGACGCGGGGATCTCCGCCGAGCAGATCGGCGGCGTGATCGTGTCCACGGTCTCGCACTTCAAGCAGACCCCGGCCGTGGCGACGGAGATCGCCGACAAGCTGGGGACCAGGAAGGCCGCCGCGTTCGACATCTCGGCGGGCTGCGCGGGCTTCGGCTACGGCCTGACCCTCGCCAAGGGCATGGTCGTCGAGGGCAGCGCCGAGTACGTGCTCGTCATCGGCGTGGAGCGGCTCTCCGACCTGACCGACCTGGAGGACCGCGCGACGGCCTTCCTGTTCGGCGACGGCGCGGGCGCGGTCGTGGTGGGCCCCTCCAAGGAGCCGCGCATCGGCCCGACCGTGTGGGGCTCGGAGGGCGACAAGTCCGACACCATCAAGCAGACCGTGCCGTGGGACCAGTACGACAGCACGGGCAAGTTCCCTGCGATCACGCAGGAGGGCCAGGCGGTGTTCCGCTGGGCCGTGTTCGAGATGGCGAAGGTCGCCCAGCAGGCGCTGGACGCGGCCGGGATCACCCCGGACGACCTGGATGTCTTCATTCCCCACCAGGCCAACGAGCGGATCATCGACTCGATGGTGAAGACGCTGAAACTGCCGGAGCACGTCACGGTCGCGCGTGACGTACGCACCACCGGCAACACCTCGGCCGCCTCGATTCCGCTCGCTATGGAGCGGCTTCTGGCGACCGGCGAGGCGAAGAGCGGCGACACCGCGCTCGTCATCGGCTTCGGGGCGGGTCTCGTGTACGCCGCGACGGTCGTTACCCTCCCCTAGGCACTGCGTGCCGGATCATCATCGGATCCGGTGCGGAAGCACAGCCACACCCTCTGGATCACATAGAAGGAGCGCCTGACATGGCCGCCACTCAGGAAGAGATCGTCGCCGGTCTCGCCGACATCGTGAACGAGATCGCCGGCATCCCGGTTGAGGACGTCCAGCTGGACAAGTCCTTCACCGACGACCTGGACGTCGACTCGCTGTCCATGGTCGAGGTCGTCGTCGCCGCCGAGGAGCGCTTCGACGTCAAGATCCCCGACGAGGACGTCAAGAACCTCAAGACGGTCGGCGACGCGACCGACTACATCCTCAAGCACCAGGCCTGAGCCACCTCTTAGGCCCGGCTGCATGGCCCCGCCACCCGGCGGTGGCGCCGCTTAATCCTCGTACCGTTGGAGAAAGATTTCCCGTGAGCCCGACCAATCGCACCGTGGTCGTCACCGGTATCGGCGCAACCACACCGCTGGGTGGCGACGCAGCCTCTACCTGGGAGGGGATGGTCGCCGGCAGGTCCGGCGTCAAGCCCCTGGAGCAGGAGTGGGCCGCCGAGCAGGCGGTCCGTATCGCCGCGCCGGTGGCCGTGGACCCCTCCGAGGTCATCCCGCGTCCGCAGGCCCGCCGCCTGGACCGCTCGGCGCAGTTCGCGCTGATCGCGGCCAAGGAGGCGTGGGCCGACGCGGGCTTCACCGACAAGGCCGGCGCCGACGAGGCCGTCGACCCCGACCGGCTCGGCACCGTCATCGCCTCCGGCATCGGCGGTGTGACGACCCTGCTCGACCAGTACGACGTGCTGAAGGAGAAGGGCGTCCGCCGCGTCTCCCCGCACACCGTCCCCATGCTGATGCCGAACGGCCCGTCCGCCAACGTGGGTCTGCTCGTGGGCGCCCGCGCGGGTGTGCACACGCCGGTCTCCGCGTGCGCCTCCGGCGCCGAGGCCATCGGCTACGCAATCGAGATGATCCGCACCGGCCGCGCCGACGTCGTCGTCGCGGGTGGCACGGAGGCGGCGATCCACCCGCTGCCCATCGCCGCGTTCGGCAACATGATGGCGATGTCCAAGAACAACGACGACCCGCAGGGCGCCTCGCGTCCCTACGACACCGCCCGGGACGGCTTCGTCCTCGGCGAGGGCGCCGGTGTCCTGGTCCTGGAGTCCGCCGAGCACGCCGCCGCGCGCGGTGCCCGGGTGTACGCGGAGGCGGTCGGCCAGGGCATCTCCGCCGACAGCCACGACATCGTGCAGCCGGAGCCGGAGGGCCGCGGTATCTCGCAGGCCCTGCGGAACCTGCTCGCCAACACCGACCTGGACCCGGCGGAGATCGTGCACGTGAACGCGCACGCGACCTCGACGCCGGCCGGTGACGTGGCCGAACTGAAGGCGCTGCGCAAGGTGTTCGGCGACGACGCGGACCACATGGCGGTCTCGGCGACCAAGTCGATGACCGGTCACCTGCTGGGTGGCGCGGGCGGTGTCGAGTCGGTCGCGACCGTCCTCGCGCTCTACAACCGCGTCGCCCCGCCGACCATCAACGTCGAGAACCTCGACCCGGAGGCGGAGGCCAACGCGGACGTCGTCCGCGGCGAGGCCCGCAAGCTGCCGGTCGAGGGCCGTATCGCCGCTCTGAACGACTCGTTCGGCTTCGGCGGCCACAACGTGGTGCTGGCGTTCCGTACGGTCTGAGAAGTCCCTGTACGACGCTGAAGGGCCCCCACCGACCGGTGGGGGCCCTTCACGCATGTCCGGGTCCGGAACTCGGACCGCCTAGACCACCTGGTGCAGCCAGCGCACCGGAGCGCCCTCGCCCGCGTACCGGAAGGGCTCCAACTCGTCGTCCCACGGCTTGCCGAGCAGCTTGGCGATCTCCGCCTCCAGGTCGGTCTCGCCCTGTTGAGACCTCGTCAGGGCGGCGCGGAGGCGGTCCTCGGGGATGAGGATGTCGCCGTGGATGCCGGTGACGGCGTGGAAGATGCCGAGGTCGGGGGTGCAGCTGTAGCGCTCGCCCTCGGCGGTGGGGCAGGGCTCGGCGGTCACCTCGAAGCGCAGGAGGTGCCAGCCGCGCAGCGCGGAGGCCAGCTTGGAGGCGGTGCCGACCTCGGCCTGCCAGGAGAATTCGGAGCGCCAGGTGCCGGGCGCCGCGGGCTGCCGGATCCAGTCGAGGCTGACGCGTGTGCCGAGCACCCCGGCGACGGCCCACTCGACGTGCGGGCACAGCGCGCGCGGCGCGGAGTGCACGTACAGAACTCCACGTGTCGTCACCGGGACCTCCGGACAGAGCGGGGCATCTTGCGGGCTGGCAAACGGCGGCGGCAGGGCAGCCACGTTGAGGGCGAGGCTACCGTGCGGCGGCGCCGGGAGTGTGACGTACCGTCCGTCCCGGTGCCAGGAAACCCCGCCATTCACCCAGGGGGACGCTTGTACGGGGGTGAGCCGTTGCATCGCGCGCCGACGGGAACCCTGGCGCGTTGTCATGGGTTGAGACCGTTGTGGACCGGAGGGGACGGGAGGGGAGGTGACGGGTCTCGACATGCGATTCCGACGTCATCGCGCACGGACCGCGCTCGCCGTCGTGACGGCCGCCGTGCTGGGCGCGGCCGGCTGCGACGCGGGCGGGGGCGACTCCGCAGGCGCGCACGGCAAGAGCGGTACGGCGACCGCGGCGAAGCCCTCCCCCACCCAGGCGTGGGACCGCAGCCCGTCCTCGGTAGCGGCGGTCGGCGACTCCATCACCCGTGGTTTCGACGCCTGTACGGTCCTGTCCGACTGCCCGGAGGTGTCCTGGGCGACGGGCAGCGAGGCCTCGGTCGACAGCGTCGCCGTTCGCCTGCTGGGAGCGGCGGGCGCGGCGGAGCGCAGTTGGAACTACGCGGAGACCGGGGCGCGGATGGCCGACCTGCCCGCGCAGATCGGCCGGGCGGCCGTGCGGAAGCCGCAGTTGGTGACGGTGATGGTGGGCGCCAATGACGCCTGCCGGGCCTCGACCTCCGCGATGACCTCCGTGGCCGACTTCCGCACCGAGTTCGAGGACTCGCTCAAGAGCTTGCGGCGGGCACTGCCGAAGACGCAGGTCTACGTCGCGAGCGTGCCCAATCTCAAGCGGCTCTGGTCGCAGGGGCGGACCAACCCGCTGGGCAAGGAGGTGTGGAAGCTGGGCATCTGCCCCTCGATGCTGGCCGACGCGGACGCCCTGGACTCGGCGGCGACCGCGCGGCGGGACACGGTGCAGGACCGGGTGGAGGCGTACAACAAGGTCCTGGAGCAGGTGTGCGCGACGGACGAGCGGTGCCGTTTCGACGGGGACGCGGTCTACGACTACCGCTTCGGCACGGACCAGTTGAGCCACTGGGACTGGTTCCATCCGAGCAAGGACGGCCAGGCGCAGCTCGCCGCGATCGCCTACCAGCGGATCACCGCACGCCAACCCTGACCTAGGGTTTCCCTCATGAGCGAACTCTTCGGCACCCTTCCCGACGGCACCCCCGTGCACCGCTGGACCCTGGAGCGGGCGGGCGTCCGGGTGCGGGTGCTGTCGTACGGCGGAATCGTGCAGTCCGTGGAGGTGCCGGACCGCGCCGGGCAGACGGCGAACGTCGTGCTCGGCTTCGCGGACCTGGACGGCTATCTCACCCACCCGGGGCCGTATCTGGGCGCTCTGGTCGGGCGGTACGCGAACCGGATCGCGGGCGGCCGTTTTCCGCTGGAGGGCGTGACCTACTCCCTCGCGCAGAACAACCCGCCCAACTCCCTGCACGGCGGCGAGCGCGGCTTCGACAAGCGGGTGTGGGACGTCGAGCCGGTCGAGCACGGACTGCGGCTCAGCAGGGTCAGCCCGCACGGCGAGGAGGGCTTCCCGGGCCGCCTGGACGTCTCGGCGACCTACACACTCGACGCGTCGGGCGCGCTGTGCTTCGCCTACGAGGCGACGACGGACGCGCCGACCGTCGTCAACCTCACGAACCACAGCTACTTCAACCTGAGCGGCTCCGGCACCGCGGCCGGCCATGAACTCCGGCTCGCCGCCTCGCGGTTCACGCCGGTCGACGCGGACCTGATCCCCACCGGCTCCCTCGACGACGTGACGGGCACCCGCTTCGACTTCCGTGAGCCGCGGAAGGCCGGCGCCGGCTACGACCACAACTTCGTGCTCGACAAGGGCGTGACCCCGGCCCCGGTGGAGATCGCCGAGCTGTACGACCCGGCGTCCGGCCGGGTGCTGACGGTGGCGACCACCGAGCCCGGCATCCAGCTCTACACGGCCGACCATCTCGACGACCCCTTCGCCCCCGGCGACGGCATCGCCCTGGAGACCCAGCACTTCCCCGACTCCCCCAACCGCCCGGACTTCCCGAGCACGGAGCTGCGTCCGGGCCAGACCTACCGGTCGGAGACGGTGTACGGCTTCTCGGCCCGATGATCGTGCTGGGCCGGTCCGGACACGACTGAGCCCCGGTCCAGGGGTCAGGTCCCGGACCGGGGCTGTCTGTGGGGAGATGCCTCCCGGTTCAGACGTTAATCGTCGTGGCGACCCTGCGGTCCGTGATCGAGCGGCCCGCCTGGATCTCGTACGAACCCTTTACAACTGCCCACCCATTCGTCGTCTCATCCCAGATCTCGAAAGCCCGGTGCGGAAGTTCGACGATCACGTCGACACTGTCCCCGGGCCCGGCCTCCACCCCCGCGAAACCGGCCAGCCAGCGGGCCGGACGCTCCGGGTCGGGTTGCGTCGGGGCGACATAGATCTGGACGACCTCACGACCGGGACGGGTACCGGAGTTGGTGACCCTCACCGTGACGGATGTGCTCTCCACCTCGATCCCGTCATACGTCCACTCGGTGTAGCCGAGACCGTGCCCGAAACCGTACGACGGAGTGCGGCCCTCCTTCTCCCAGGCGCGGTAGCCGATGAACACGCCCTCGGTGTACGGGAGTTCACCGTTCTCCGGGACGACCTTGGTGACCGGGGCATCGGTCAGGGAGCCCCAGGTGGTGGGCAGGCGGCCGCCGGGTTCGTGGGTGCCGGTGAGTACGTCGGCGAGGGCCGCGCCGCCCTCCTGGCCGGGGAACCAGCCGAGCAGGACGGCGGCGACCTCATCGCGCCAGGGCAGTTCGACCGGGGAGCCGGAGTTGACGATCACGACGGTGTTCGGGTTGGCGGCGGCGACGGCGTGCACCAAGTCGTCCTGGCGGCCCGGGAGTCGGAGGTCGGTGCGGTCGTATCCCTCCGACTCCACCCGCTCGGTGGTGGCGACCACGACGACGGCGGTGGCGGCGGCGCGGGCCGCCTCGACGGCCTCGGCGATGAGTTCGTCCGGGTCGCGCCTCGGTTCCTGGTGGACGAGGGTGAAGCCGATGGCCTTGAGGGGGAGGTCCTTGGGGCGGGCGACGACGTAGGTCAGGGACACCTCGACCGGGGCGCCGGCGGCGAGTTCGACACGGGCCCGGGGTTCGGGGGCGCCGAAGAAGGAGATGAACGGGTCGCCCTTGAGGGGGCGTTGGACGTCGTCGTAGTACGTCGTGCCGTCGACGACGAGGGTGAAGGCGCCGACCCCCTTGATGCCGAAGGTGTGGTGTCCGGTGTCGCGTGGGGTGAAGGTGCCGGTGAGTTCGACGGTGTGGAGGGTGTCGTGGGTGACGCCCTCGGGGAGGTCCGAACCCATCCACTGGATCTGCCCGTTGGGCGCGGAGCCGGTGCCGATGACCGTGCCGTCGGCGTCCCGGCAGACGGCGCGCAGCTCGAACCCCTTGTCGGCGACGGCGAGTTCGGTGTTCGGGTCGGCGCCGACGGCGTAGGTGAGGGTGCCTTCGGGGAGGGCGGCGGTGAGGCCGTCGAGCGGGGAGACGACCCGGGCCGGGAAGACGGTGGCGGAACCGCCACCGAGGACACGGGCATCGCGGGCGGCGGCACCGAGAAGCGCGACGGTGCCGCCCGGCTTCAACGGAAGCGCCCTGTTCCCGTCCCGAACCTCGTTCCGTACGAGGACGAACGAACGGCGGGCGATCTCGCGGGCGAGGGCCTCCCCGTCGACGGTGTCCGGGAGTCGGTCCGCCGTGACGGCGGGCTCGGCGCCCTCCAGGATGCCGACGCGGGCGGCGAGCCGCAGCACGTTCCGTACGGCGGTGTCGACCGTGGCCTCGTCGACCTCGCCGTCGCGCACGGCCCGGGCGAGGGCGGCGCCGTAGACGGTCCTGGGGCCGGGCATGGCGACGTCGAGGCCGCCCTCGATGTCACCGGTCGTCGAGCGGGCGGCCGTCCAGTCGGAGACGTTGAAGCCGTCGAAGCCCCACTCGCCGCGCAGGACCTCGTTCACCAACTGGCGATGCTCGGTCATCGTCGTGCCGTTGACCGTGTTGTAGGCGGTCATGACGCCCCAGGGGCGGGCGTTCTCGACGATGTGCTCGAAGGGGGCCAAGTACAGCTCGCGCAGGGCGCGTTGGGAGACGAGGTTGTTCACGGTGAAGCGGTCGGTCTCGGCGTCGTTGGCGACGAAGTGCTTGACGGTGGTGCCGACACCGCCGGACTGGACGCCTCGCACATACCCGGAGCCGATCCGCCCGGTGAGGTACGGGTCCTCGCTGTACGCCTCGAAGTGCCGCCCTCCGAGCGGGGAGCGGTGCAGGTTGACGGTCGGCGCAAGCAGGACATGAACCCCCTTGCGCCGGGCCTCCTGGGCGAGCAACACGCCTGCACGGCGGGCGAGTTCCGGGTCCCAGGAGGCGGCGAGGGCGGTCGGGGACGGCAGCGCGACGGACGGATCGTCGGCGGTCCAGCGCACACCCCGGACGCCGATCGGGCCGTCCGACATCACGAGGGACCTCAGGCCGATCTCCGGGAGGGCGGGCAGGGACCACATGTCCTGCCCGGCCAGGAGCCGGGTCTTGGTGTCGAGATCGAGCTTGCCGAGGGCCGCCTCGACGACTGCTTCATGGGTTTCCGCCACCACGGTGCCTCCTGGGTGAGTCCGTCCTGTGCCCTGTGCCTCTCATCGTGCATCGGTTACCTGTAGAGCGGTAGGTTTCGTAACCTTGCCGTTATATCTACGGTGGATGGATGTCGTACGGTGACGCCATGAACGCCAGGGCCAAGAGTGCGGAGCGGCGCGCCGAGATCGTGCGGGCCGCCCTGGAGGTGATCGCCGAGCGCGGCTACCGGGGCGCGAGCCTGGCGGCGGTGGCGGAGCGGGTCGGGCTGACCCAGCAGGGGCTGCTGCACTACTTCCCGACGAAGGACGCGCTGCTCGTCGCCGTCCTGGAGGAACGGGACCAGTGGGACGCCGTACCGGACAGCCGCTGGCGGATCGACCTGCTCGCCTCACTGGTCGAGTACAACGCGATGCGGCCCGGCATCATCCAGACCTTCTCGGCGCTGCTCGGCGAGAGCGTGACGGAGGGACACCCGGCGCGGGACTACTTCACCGCGCGCTACGCCCGGGTCCGGGCCGGCATGGCGGCGGTCCTCCGCACCGAGTACGGCGACCGCCTCCCGAACGGCCTCACCCCCGAGCGCACGGCCCCACTGCTGGTCGCGGTCATGGACGGCCTCCAGTACCAGTGGCTGCTGGACCCGGAGTCGGTGGACATGCCGGGGGCGTTCAGGGATTTCCTGGCGCTGCTGGGTGAGGCCTGAACTCTCCGGTCACTGCCGCCAGATGACGGCGAGCGTCTTGCTCACCACACAGACGAGGGCGAGGACCAAGGCCCAGTCCTGGGCTCCGGCGAGGACCAGCGCGACGACACCGGCACCGAACCACACCATTTCGAACCCGACGCGGACGGCGCCGTGCACCTTGTGGTTGGCCTTCTGCGACCCGAACAGCGACCAGAGGGTGATGAGTACAGCCGGGGCACCGAGCCCCAGCACCCAGGCCAGCGGGGTGGCGACATCCCGGGTGAAGCCCCAGTAGCCGACCGCGACGAGGGCGCCCAGCTCGATGGCGAAGAGGACGCCCAGGTTCGCTGCCTTCGCTGTCTTCATGAGCGGCAGTATCCCCCGTCCGACACGTGAGGACGAGGCCGTGGCGTAGACCACTCCCGTCACGCGATACTGCCGCCGTCGTCCCGCACCCCACTGCGACGGAAGGTGTCAACCACCGTGAACGGCATACGAGTTAGAACGAGCGTCCTCGGGCTGGCCCTGTTGGCGGGGTTCTCCGCGCCCGGTACTGGGCCGGCGGCGGCCGTCACCGCGCTCTCTCCCACCGTCGAGGAGCAGCGGCTCGACAAGGCGGTGCCGCAGGAGATTCTTCAGCATTCCGGATTCGACACCGTGGCACCGGAGTTCACGCGTGCCCTCGAAGGGACGCACAGCTATGCGCAGGCCCGCCGGGTCGTCGTACGCGAGGGAACGGCCCTGTGGCGGCGGGCTGTTGACCGGGCGCAGGGGCGGGGGCCGGCGGGTGGGGATCTCAGTCGGGACGACGATCGGCCGCTGTACTGGGCGCGGCTCGGGATGACGCGGGAAGTGCGGGGATGGGAGCCGGAGTTCAGGGTCAGTGAGCGTCAACGGGCTGCGCTGCTCTCGGAGTTGGAGCGGACCTCGCGCGGGCAGAGCGGTATCCGGTATCCGCAGGAGAAGGGGATCAAGCGGATCCTGGTGACCGGGTTCGACCCGTTCACGCTGGACCGGGACATCCGGATCTCCAACCCGTCGGGGGCGATCGCGCTCGCGCTGGACGGCACGGTGATCCGGACGGCGGACGGTCCGGCGCGGATCGAGACGGCGATGTTCCCGGTGCGGTGGGCGGACTTCGCGGAGGGGACGGTGGAGCGGGCCCTGCGGCCGTATCTGCCGAAGGTGGATCTGTTCACGACGGTGAGTCAGGGGCGGGTGGGCCGGTTCGACGTGGAGCGGACCAACGGTGCCTGGCGGGGCGGGTTCCCGGACAACGACAACGTGTCCCGGACGGAGACGGTCCCGGTCACCGACCCGGCCTCACAGCCCCAGTGGACGTCAACGACCTTGCCGTACAAGGAGATTGCGGCCGCCGACACCGGGCGCTTCCCCGTCTACGACCACACCGAGGTGACCGAGATCCCGGCGGGCGGGACCGATCCCGTCGTACGGCCGGACGGGCCGTCCGCGGGGTCCACGGCGCGGGCCGGGGGCGGTGGCGACTATCTCTCCAACGAGATCGCCTACCGCGTGACCCTGCTGCGGGACCGGCTCGGGCTGCACGACTCGCTGCCGGGCGGCCATATCCACACGCCGGTGCTGGAGTTCGGGCCGGGCAACACGGACCCGGCGACGGGGACGATCACCGACCCGGAGTTCGTACGGAACCGGGTCGACATCATCGCGCAGGTGAAGGCGATGGTGACGGTGGCCGTGGACGCGTCAGTGGTCCGCTGACTCCGGACCGGTTTCCGCTTCCTCCCCCTCGGTCTCCTCCCCCAGCAGGTCCCGCGCCATCATCGTCGCCCCCGCCACCGCCCCCGGCATCAGGAACACCGCGACGAACGGGACCAGGAAGGAGAGGCCGAGGGGGGTGCCGAAGCCCCAGACGAGGGTCTTGCGGGAGCGCAGCAGGGTGAGGCGGGCGCGGAGGTCGACGCCCCGGCGCTGGAGGGCCACGGCCGTCAGTTCCTCGGTGAGGAAGAACCCGGTGACGAAGAACCCGATCACCGGGATGGCCGTCTGCCCGACGAACGGCAGGAATCCGAGGGCGAAGAGCAGCACGCCCCACAGCAGAGCCCGCACCAGGACGCGGAGGCTGTCGCGGGCCGAGATCCACAGTTCGCGCCAGAGCGGGAGGCCCGACTCGGGGGCGGTGCCGTCGGGCGAGATGTCCCGGTCGACCTTCTCGGAGAGCGTCTCGTAGAAGGGCTGCCCTATCAGGAGGGTGACGGCCGTGAAGGTCAACACCGAGAGCAGCAGGGCCAGTACGAACAGCACTGCCGTGAGGAAGCCCCGGAACAGGCCCTGCCAGGGGCTCGACCAGTCGTCCGCGAAGGGCGTCGCCCAGCCGACGAAGTCCCCGCCCCAGAGCGCCAGCGCGACCAGCGCCGCGACGTAGAGGACCAGCGTGATCAGGCCGGGGATCAGCCCGAACCCGTACTGCCGTCCGTGCCGGGCCATCCAGCGCTGGCCCTTCAGGAGGTAGCTGAATCCCGCCCCAAGATCATGCATGGGGAGAACTTTACTCACCGTCGGCACGAGGCGGTCGACCGGCACTACACGGCCGAGACGGCCACCACCACACCGCGATCGGCGGCCGGTGACACCGCCGCCGTCACCCGCACCGCGGTCGCCCGGGCCACCCGCCCCGCGTGGGAGGTCGCCGCGAGCAGCACGGGCTGAACCCGTTCCAGAGCGGAGACCAGGACCTCCTCACCGGCGACCAGCATCGGACCGGCCGCCTTCGTGGTCGCCGCGGCCGCCTCCGTGAGGTCGGCGAGGGGCGGCAGGGCGGCACGGACGACGTTGACGCCCGCGCTCGCCGCCCGGCCGGCGAGGGCCACCTGGAGGGGCAGCAGCGGGGCCAGCGCGGACGTCAACGCCTCGGCGATACGGCGGAGTTCGGGCGTCGCGTCGGTCAGAGCGTCGGCCAGCGACCGGACCAGCGGGGTGAGGGCGAGCATCATGCCCGCGGCGACGCCCGCCGCCGCGGGCAGCAACGGGGAGGCCGCCTCGACCAGTTCACCGAGCGCGGTGGCGATCTCCTCGACCGCCGGTTCCACCGCGTCGAGCACGGGCAGCAGGCTGTCGCCGACCACGCCCAACAGGGCCTGCGCGGGCCGGCTCGCCGGGTGCACGGCCAGCGGGGCGCCGGTCGTACCGAGCCGGGTCAGGGTGTCGACGATGCGGTAGAACGCCTCCTGTGCCTGCGGCGACGCGCTCGCCTCGGCCAGCTCGGCGGTGGTCTCCCGCAGCACCCGCAGCGCCTCCGCACCCGAACCGTCCCGTGGATCAAGGGTGTTGATCGCGATCCTGGTGATGTTCCCGGCCGTGTCCAGGAGTTGGCCGGTGATGTCGGTGATGCTGCGTGCCATCCGCAGCACCTCGTCCCTGCTGGGGAGCGAAGGAATCGTAGCCATGGGAACTCCTCACCGTGCGCGCCCGCCGTCCACTGCCCGGTACCTGTGCTCAGCATGCCCGCTTCCCGGCACCGCGCATGCGACGTCCAGGCATCAACAACACCAACACCTTGTCGCCGTCATCGAGGCGCCATTGAGGCTCCATTGAGTCGAACGGCCACCGCTCGCCGTACCGATCTACGGAACCAGGAGGAGGTCCGAGGGGGAACTCCCGCAGGTCGGACAGGCGTTGTTCACCATGGCACACGCGAGCACATGGCACACGCGAGCAGCGGATCAGTTGAGGAGAGCGGATGACCCAGAAGATCCACGGCACCGTAGCCGACGGCTTCGAGACGGTCCGGGACGAGTTCGCCGCCTTCGTGGCGGAGGAACGCGCCGACTACGAAGGCCAGTTGTGTGCGTACGTACACGGCCGCCGCGTCGTAGACCTGTGGGCGGCCCCACCCGGCAGCGACGCCGACGGCGACTCCCTCTACGGCGTGTTCTCGTCCACCAAGGGCGCCGCGCACCTGGTAGTGGCGTTGCTCGTGCAAGACGGCACGCTGGAGCTGGACCGCAAAGTGACCTACTACTGGCCGGAGTTCGCGGCCGAGGGCAAAGACGCGCTGACTCTACGCGAGTTGCTCGCCCACCGAGCGGGCCTGATAGGGACCGACACCGGCTTCACCCTCGACGAACTCGCCGACGACCGCGCCATCGCCGAACGCCTCGCCGACCAGCGCCCGTTCTGGCGCCCGGGCGCGGCCTTCGGCTATCACGCCCTGGTGATCGGCGCGCTGACCGGAGAGATCGTAAGGCGAGCAACGGGCCGCTCCCTCCAGGAAGTTCACGAGGAAAGAGTCCGAGCACCCTACGCCCTGGACTTCTTCCTCGGCCTCCCCACACCCCACGAACCCCGATTCCGCACCACCCAGCCCCCCACCCTCACCCCCGAACAACAAGCCCTGCGCGCGGCGGAGCCACCCGCCCCCCACAGCCTCACCGCGATCGCCTTCAACGAACACGCGCCGCACCCCACCGACCTGGTGTCACTGCCGAACGAACGGGTGATCCGCGCCAAGGGCCCCGCGTCGGTCGGCGGAGTGGCCTCGGCACGCGGCCTGGCCGGCCTCTACGCGGCGGCGATCAGCGAGGTCGAGGACCGGGCCGCGCTGCTCAAGGCGGACACGGTGGCGGAGTTCGGCCAACTGCACTCCGTCGGCTACGACGTGGTGACCCGCACGCACCGGGCGTTCGGCCTGGGCTTCCAGGCGACCTCGGCCTTCGTGTACCCGTCCCTGGGCGCCGGCACGATCGGCCACAGCGGCGCGGCCGGCTCCCAGGCCTTCGCCGACCGCCACAGCGGCCTCGCCTACGGCTACACCCGCCGCCGCTTCGCCTACCCCGGCGGCCCGGCCCAAGAGAACAACCGCCTAGTCAAAGCCGTCCACAAAGCAGCCCTGGCAAGCTAAAACACCGGCGTTGGCCCCTGCCAACGGTGCGGGCCCACCAACCCCCACTGTCCCCACGCGCCGGCCGAGAGGGAGCCGTAGGGGCGCGCCGGTGTCGAGAGCCCGAACGCGCGGAGGCCCGAAGGGCCGAGCACGATCGGGCTCTCGACACCGGCTGAGAGCGCCCCGAAGGCGACCGAACCAATAGAGGTGCGCGCGACGGGAGTTGTGAACACCGGTCCACTCACGGCCCGGTGTTCCAACCCCGCCAAGTTCAGACGTTCAGACCTTGACGATCATCTTCCCCGTGTTCTCCCCCCGCAACTGCCCAAGGAACGCCTCAAGATTGTTCTCGATGCCCTCGACCACAGTCTCGCGGTACTTCAGCTCACCGGACGCGACCCACGCCCCCACCTCCCGCACGAACTCCGGCTGAAGGTCGTAGTGGTCGCCGACGAGGAAGCCCTCGATGCGGCCGCGGGTCTGGATGAGACGGGCGAGGTTCTTCGGGCCGGGGGTGGCCTCGGTGTTGTTGTAGACCGAGATCATGCCGCAAATGGCAATGCGCCCACGCTCGTTGAGCGACCCGATGGCCGCCTCCAGGTGGTCACCGCCGACGTTGTCGAAGTACACGTCGACCCCGTCCGGCGCGGCCTCGCGCAGCTGTCGGCTCACCGGCCCGTTCTTGTAGTTGAAGGCCGCGTCGAACCCGTACTCCTCCACAAGAAGCTTGACCTTGTCGTCGGACCCGGCGGAACCGACAACCCGCGACGCGCCCTTGAGCTTGGCGATCTGGCCGACCTGGCTGCCCACGGCACCGGCGGCGCCGGAGACGAAGACCGAGTCGCCCTCCTTGAAGGAGGCGGTGCGCAGCAGGCCGGCGTAGGCGGTGAGGCCGGTCATGCCGAGGACGCCGAGGTAGGTGGAGAGCGGGGCGAGGTCGGGGTCGACCTTGACGGCGGTCCTGGCGTCGATGGTGGCGTACTCGCGCCAGCCGCCGAAGTGGAGCACGTGGTCGCCGACGGCGATCCCCTCGGCGTTCGACTCGACGACCTCGCCGACCGCGCCGCCCTGCATGACCTTGCCCAGCTCGAAGGGGGCGACGTAGGACTTGGCGGCGCTCATGCGGCCGCGCATGTACGGGTCGACGGACAGGTACTTGTTCCGCACCAGCACCTGGCCCTCGCCCGGGGCCCGGGTCTCGGTCTCCACCAGGGCGAAGTCCTCGGGCTTCGGCCAGCCGACGGGGTGGCTGAGCAGGTGCCATTCGCGGTTGATCATCACAAGCGCCTTTCTGACTGCTGCAAACACTTCAGTTACTTCAGTACCTGAAACAACCATGCGCTTGAATATTTCATGTTGTCAAGTAAAGGGGTACTGTGGAGGGCATGGCCACACCCCAGAAGACGCGCCGCTCCGACCCCGTGACCCTGGAGGTCGTCGAGCTGATCGGCGACGTCGTGGCGCGGTTCTACGAGGACTACGAGGAGGCCGCGGGCGACCACGGGCTGACCGGCGCGCAGGCCCGGCTGCTGAGCCTGCTGTCCCTGGAGCCGCTGCCGATGCGCAAGCTGGCGCAGAAGCTGAAGTGCGAGCCGTCGAATGTCACGGGGATCGTGGACCGGCTGGAGGCGCGCGGCCTGGTGGAGCGCCGCCCCGACCCCGCCGACCGGCGGGTGAAGCTGGCGGCGGCGACGGAGGAGGGGCGCCGGATGGCCCGTAGCCTGCGCGAGTCGTTGCGGTTCGCCCGGGAGCCGCTCGCCGGGTTGTCGGACGAGGAACGACTGGCGCTACGGGGATTGCTGCGGCGCATGCTGGAAGCCTGACGCGGGCGGAAGGCGAAAGCCCGGGCCAAGCGACTCAGGAGCACCACCACAGAATCTGCTTGCACGTCTCCGAAGGCGTCGGCGTCGGACTCGGCTGCGAGGAGGACGGCTCCGAGGACGGCGTGGTGCTCGGGTCCGAAGGGGCCGTGGAAGCGGCAGACGTGGTGCCGTCACCGGCGCCCGTCGTCGGTGTCTCCGACTCGGTGGGATCCTTCGTGCTCTTCTCGGACGCCGAGGGTGACGCGGACCGGGATGCCGAGGGGTCAGGGGATGCCGAGCCCGTGCCGGTTCCGACGGTTTTCGTGTCGTCGAGGGGTTCGGCCGTGCCGCCCGCCTCCGAGGTCGCCCCGCCCTCCGCGGACGCGTCGCCCGGCGCCGAGGACTTCGGGGTGGAGAACGGCGCGTCGGTACCCAGCTCGGCCAGGCTCAGGCCGCCGGCCGCCAGCACGAATCCGGCCGTGACGAGCAGCACCCGGCGCCGCCGCCGGCGGTGTGCCGCGGCCTTGCGATCGCGACGACTCGCGCCGGCCGCACCCGGGCCCTCGGTGTCGCCGTCTCCCTCGCCGGAATCCTCATGGACGCCGGACTCCTCGTAGGCACCCGGCCCTTGCCCGTGACCGCCGCCCGCACCCCGGCCGCGCCCACGGCCTTTCCGCCGCGCGGCCCGCCCATGGCGCCCGTCGTCCCCGTCGCCCGCGCCGAATTCCTCACGCCCGACGGAGTCCTCGTACGCCCCCGCCCCCTCCACGTGACCGTCGCCCGCACCCCGGCCGCGCCCACGGCTCTTCCGCCGCGCGGCCCGTCCGCCGTGTCCGCCACCGTCGTCCGCCTGCTCGTGCGCGACGGTGGTGTCGGGCATGTTCGCGCCCGCGCCGGTGGCCTCGTGCGAGGGGGCGCGGGTTTGCGAATGTGCGTCAACTCCCGGCGCGGGGAAGGGAGATGACTCGGTCGGCGCTTGGGCCGGCGTGCCGCACCCCGGGCACGCGAGGGCGCCGTTGAGGTGCCGGCCGCAGGGGTGGCAGTAGTCCATGACGCGGGAAGACTAAGTTCCTCACAGGTAACGTTCATAGTCACAGCTGTGAAAGTTGTGCAAGGAACCGCGCGCCTGACCGAAACCGCGATCGAAAGCCTTGCCGAAACCGTTACATGTTCGACCCATTGACACTCCCGCCCCCGCATCCTTACTGTCTGCCCAGCATTTCGAACGTGAGCCGAAATTTCGAACAGCACCGAAGAGCACAGGGGGCATCTGCCGTGCGCATCACGGGAATCAGCACGCACGTGGTCGGGACGCCATGGCGCAATCTGACGTACGTCCAAGTGCACACCGACGAGGGCCTCACCGGAGTCGGCGAAACCCGCATGCTGGGACACACCGACGCGCTGATCGGTTATCTGCGTGAGGCCGAGGCCAACCACATTCTCGGTTCCGATCCGTTCGCGGTGGAAGACCTCGTACGCCGGATGAAGTACGGCGACTACGGCCGTGCGGGCGAAATCGTGATGTCGGGCATCGCGGTGATCGAGATGGCCTGCTGGGACATCAAGGGCAAGGCCCTGGGCGTGCCGGTGTGGCAGCTCCTCGGCGGCAAGGTCACCGACAAGGTGAAGGCGTACGCCAACGGCTGGTACACCACCGAGCGGACCCCGGAGGCCTATCACAAGGCCGCGCAGGGGGTCATGGAGCGGGGCTACAAGGCCCTGAAGATCGACCCGTTCGGTACCGGGCACTTCGAGCTCGACCACGAGCAGACCCTGTACGCGGTCTCCCTCATCGAGGCCGTGCGGGACGCGATCGGGCCGGACGCCGAGCTGATGCTGGAGATGCACGGCCGGTTCTCGCCGGCCACCGCCATCCGGCTGGCGAACGAACTCGCCCCCTTCAAGCCCGCGTGGCTGGAGGAGCCCTGCCCGCCGGAGAACCTGAAGGCGCTGGAGAAGGTCGCCGCCAAGGTGAACATCCCGGTCGCCACGGGTGAGCGCATTCACGACCGCATCGAGTTCCGCGAGCTGTTCGAGAGCCAGGCCGTCGACATCATCCAGCCCGACGTCGGTCACATCGGCGGCATCTGGGAGACCCGCAAGCTGGCCGCGACCGCCGAGACGCACTACGTCCTCGTCGCCCCGCACAACGTCGGCGGGCCGGTGCTGACCGCCGCCTCGCTCCAAGTCGGCTTCTCCTCCCCGAACTTCAAGATCCTGGAACACTTCAACGACTTCGCGGACGCGGACATCAAGAAGGTCGTCAAGGGCGCCCCACAGGTGGTGGACGGCTACTTCCACCTCTCCGACGCGCCCGGTCTCGGGGTCGAGCTGGACACCGACGCGGCGGCCGAGTTCCCGCAGCAGCAGGCGCGGTTCGACCTGTGGGCGGACGGCTGGGAGCAGCGCAAGCCGAAGGGCAGCAAGTGAGCGCCGCGGTCGTCATCGAGGCCCCGGGCGAGCACCGGCTGGCCTCGCACGAGCCCCGGCAGCCGGACGCGGGTGAGGCGCTGGTGCGCGTGCACGCGGTCGGTATCTGTGGCAGCGACCGCGAGGTGTACCAGGGCAACAGGCCCGAGGGGTACGTCCGTTACCCCCTCACTCCGGGCCACGAGTGGTCCGGCACGGTGGAGGCGGTCGGCACCGGGGTGCCGTCGTCCCTGGTCGGCCGCAAGGTCGTAGGGGAGGGTTTCCGCAACTGCCAGGTGTGCGACCGGTGTCATTCGGGCGAGACGACGTTGTGCACGGCGGGCTACGAGGAGACCGGCTTCACCCAGCCGGGCGCGATGGCCACCACGCTCACGCTGCCCGCCCGGCTGCTCCATGTCCTTCCGGACGAGGCCGACCTGACGGCCGCGGCACTGCTGGAGCCGGCGGCCTGCATCGCGGCCGCCGCGCTGAAGGCGAACGCGCGGCCGGGTGAGCGGGTGGCCGTCGTGGGCACCGGAACCCTCGGTATGTTCGCGATCCAGTTCCTCAAGGCGAACTCCCCCTCCGAACTCCTCGTCGTGGGGTCCCGTCCGGACCGGGCGGCCCTCTCGGAGCGGTTCGGCGCGACGGACTTCCGTACCAAGAAGGAGCCGCTGCCCGACGACTTCGACGTGGTGATCGAGACCGCCGGCTCGGCGGACGCGGCGCGCACCGCCGCCTCCCTGCTGCGGCGCGGCGGACGTCTGGTCCTCACGGGCATCCCGGCGCCGGGCGCCGCGGGTCTCGACCCGACCGACCTCGTCGTACGGCAGCTGGAGGTGCACACCGTCTTCGGGGCACCGCCGGACGCCTGGGCGCACACGGTGCGGGTGTTCGGGGCCGGGTTGCTCGATCCGCTGCCCCTGGTCACCCATGAACTGCCGCTAGCCGAGTTCCCCCAGGCCATCGAGCTGGTGGGGTCCGGCGATCCAAAGGTCGGCAAGGTGCTGCTGCGGCCGTAGGAAACCCCAGCCGTACGCCGGTACGGGGTGTCCTGACCACCCCGTACCGGCGTACCACCAGAGTCTTTCCGTACTCCGAGCCGCGAACCTCGTCCGAAATACCGAACACGAAGGACAGCCAGTGACCGACACCGCCACGGCAGCCCGCAGGCCCGGGGAGCAGGCGCTCTCCGCGCTCGGCCTGGGCGCGCCCGCCCTCGATCCCGCCGACGCCTCTTCCCATACCTTCCCGGGCGGCGGTCGCTGGCGCACCGAGATCCCCTCCTGCGAGGGTCCGGAGGCGCTCGCGGTCGTCCTCAAGGAGTCCTCGCGCCTCGACGTGCCGATCCACCGGATCAGCCAGGGCAGCGGCGTGTGGATGCTGACCGATTCCGAGATCACCGAGATGGTCGAGGCCACCGCCGAACGCGACATCGAGCTGTGCCTGTTCACCGGTCCCCGCGGGACCTGGGACATCGGCGGCTCGGTCCGCTCCGACTCGCGCGGCGCCGGCCTGCGTGCCCGCGGCCACGACGCGGTCGCCGGCTGCGTCGAAGACGCCGTCCGGGCAACGGAGTTGGGCGTCAAGTGCCTGCTCGTCGCCGACGAGGGCGTGCTGTGGACGCTGCACCGGGCGCGCGTCGCCGGGATCATCCCGGCCGACACCACCCTCAAGGTCTCGGCGCTGATCGGCCCGGTCAACCCGGCCGCCTACGCCGTCTACGAGCGGCTCGGCGCCGACTCGCTGAACGTGCCCAGCGATCTGACGCTGGATCACCTCACCGAGATCCGGCGGGTGTCGGCCGCTCCCATGGACATGTACATCGAGGCCCCCGACGATCTCGGCGGCTACATCCGGATGTACGAGGTCGCCGAGCTGATCCGCCGCGGCGCCCCGCTCTACCTGAAGTTCGGGCTGTCCAAGGCGCCCGGCATCTACCCGTGGGGCACCCACCTGCGGGACGTGACCCTGGACACCGCGCGGGAGCGGGTCCGGCGCGGCCGGCTCGCCCTCGACCTGCTCGAACGGCACGGCGCGGGCGGCGACATGGCGCCGCTCGGCACCCGGCTCCCCGGGAAGCTCGACCGCTTCCCCACCGAAGCCTGATCCACCCCGACACCCGCTCCACCTCTCAACGACGAGAAGAATGAGGCCAGATCACATGCGCAACCGCAGAAGCGCCCTCACCCTCATAGCCGGCGCCGCCTCCCTGGCCCTGACCCTGTCCGCGTGCGGGCAGAGCGGTTCGGGCGGCAGCAAGGAGTCGACGGGCAGCGCGAAGGGCGGCACGATCGGCATCGCGATGCCGACGAAGTCCTCCGCGCGCTGGATCTCCGACGGCAACAACATGGTCAAGGACCTGAAGTCCAAGGGCTACAAGACCAAGCTGGTCTACGGCGAGGACGACCCGGACACCCAGGTCTCGCAGATCGAGAACATGATCACCCAGGGCGTCAAGGGCCTGATCATCGCGGCGATCGACAACAAGTCCCTGAACAACGTGCTCCAGGAAGCCGCGTCCGCGAAGATCCCGGTCATCGCCTACGACCGCCTCATCCTCGGCACCAAGAACGTCGACTACTACGCCTCGTTCGACAACTCGAAGGTCGGCGTCGAGCAGGGCTCGTACATCGTCAAGAAGCTCGGTCTGGACAGCGGCAAGAAGGGCCCGTTCAACATCGAGCTGTTCGCCGGCTCGAACGACGACAACAACACCAAGTACTTCTTCAACGGCGCGATGAGCGTGCTCCAGCCGTACATCGACAAGAAGGAACTGGTCGTCAAGTCCGGGCAGACCGCGCTCAACAAGGTCACCACGCTGCGCTGGGACGGCACCACCGCGCAGAACCGCATGGAGGACATCCTCACCGGCTCGTACAAGACCGGCCGGGTCGACGCGGTGCTCTCGCCCTACGACGGCATCTCCATCGGCATCCTGTCCGCGCTGAAGTCGGACGGTTACGGCTCCGCCGCCAAGCCGCTGCCGGTCATCACCGGCCAGGACGCCGAGCTTGCCTCGGTGAAGTCGATCATCGCCGGTCAGCAGACGCAGACCGTCTACAAGGACACCCGCGAGCTGGCCAAGGTCGCGGACACCATGATCGACGACGTGCTCAACGGCAAGACGCCGAAGACCAACGACACCAAGACCTACGACAACGGCACCAAGGTCGTCCCCGCCTACCTGCTCCAGCCGGTCAGCGTGGACAAGTCCAACTACGAGGACGTTCTGGTCAAGGGCGGGTACTACACCGACGCCCAACTCAAGTAAGTACGTGGCCAGTTCCCCCACCTCACACTGATTGGTAGGCACGACCATGGCGGGACCCGTCCTGGAAATGCGCTCGATCGTCAAGACCTTTCCCGGTGTCAAAGCGCTCTCGGACGTCACACTGACGGTCCGTCAGGGCGAGGTCCATGCCATCTGCGGTGAGAACGGCGCCGGAAAGTCCACCTTGATGAAGGTGCTCTCCGGCGTCCATCCGCACGGCAGTTACGAGGGCGACATCCTCTTCGAGGGAGAGGAGTGCGCCTTCCGCGACATCCGGGCGAGCGAGCAGCGCGGCATCGTGATCATCCACCAGGAGCTGGCGCTGGTGCCGTTCCTGTCGATCGCGGAGAACATCTTCCTCGGCAACGAGCACGCCTCGCGCGGGCTCATCAACTGGAACGAGACGCTCAAGCACGGCACCGAACTGCTGCGCCGGGTGGGTCTGAGCGACCACCCGGAGACCCGGGTCGCCGACATCGGCGTGGGCAAGCAGCAGCTCGTGGAGATCGCGAAGGCGCTGTCGAAGAAGGTGAAGCTGCTCATCCTCGATGAGCCGACGGCGGCGCTGAACGACGAGGACAGCGGCAAACTCCTGGATCTCATCCTGGAGTTGAAGAAGCAGGGCATCACCTCGATCATCATCTCCCACAAGCTGAACGAGATCCGCAGGGTCGCCGACTCGGTGACGATCCTGCGCGACGGCCGCTCCATCGAGACCCTCGACGTGAAGGCGCCGGAGACGACCGAGGAGCGGATCATCTCCGGCATGGTCGGCCGTGACCTCGACCACCGCTTCCCCGAGCGCACCCCCTACGAGGGCGAGCCCGAGGCGGCACCCGCGCTGGAGATCCGGGACTGGACGGTGTTCCACCCGATCGACCAGCAGCGCAAGGTGGTCGACGATGTGTCGATCAATGTGCGCAGGGGCGAGATCGTCGGCATCGCCGGACTGATGGGCGCCGGCCGCACCGAACTCGCGATGAGCGTCTTCGGCCGCTCCTACGGCCGGTACGCCGGCGGCACGGTCCTCAAGGACGGCCAGGAGATCCGCACCAAGTCGGTCGCGGAGGCGGTCGGACACGGCATCGCCTATGTCACCGAGGACCGTAAGCACTACGGCCTCAACCTCATCGACAACATCAACCGCAACATCTCGCTGACCGCCCTGGGCAAGGTCGCCAAGCGCGGTGTGGTGGACGAGCACGAGGAGCGCCAGGTCTCCGAGCGCTTCCGCAAGTCGATGAACATCAAGGCGCCGACCGTCTTCGAGACGGTGGGCAGGCTGTCCGGCGGCAACCAGCAGAAGGTCGTCCTCAGCAAGTGGATCTTCGCGGGTCCCGAGGTGCTGATCCTGGACGAGCCCACCCGCGGCATCGACGTGGGTGCCAAGTACGAGATCTACACGGTCATCGACCAACTCGCCGCCGAGGGCAAGGCGGTGGTCTTCATCTCCTCCGAACTGCCGGAGCTGCTCGGCATGTGCGACCGCATCTACACGATGGCGGCGGGCCGGCTGACCGGTGAGGTGCCCCGGGCCGAGGCCACGCAGGAAGTGCTGATGCGCCAGATGACGAAGGACAAAGAGGTAACCCGATGAGCACGGACGTCACCGCCAAGAGCCCGGCCCCCGCGCCGCCGGGCAAGAGCGGATCGGCCGCGGGCGGCGGCCTGTTGCAGCTGGTACTGGGCGGGCTGCGGCGCAACATGCGGCAGTACGGCATGCTGATCGCGCTGGGTCTGATCGTGATCTTCTTCGAGATCTGGACCGGCGGGGACCTGCTGCTGCCGCGCAACGTCTCCAACCTGGTGCTGCAGAACAGCTACATCCTGATCCTGGCGATCGGCATGATGCTGGTCATCATCGCCGGTCACATCGACCTGTCGGTCGGCTCGCTGACGGCGTTCGTGGGCGCCTTCGCGGCGGTGCTGATGGTCAACCACCATGTGTCGTGGCCGATCGCGCTGGTGCTGTGTCTGCTCATGGGCGCGGTGGCGGGCTCCGTACAAGGCCTGTTGATCGCCTACGCGGGCATACCGTCGTTCATCGTCACCCTCGCCGGGATGCTGCTCTTCCGCGGTCTGACGGAGATCCTGCTGGCGGGCCAGACCCTCGGCCCCTTCCCCAACGGTCTGCAGAAGATCGGCAACGGCTTCCTTCCCGCGGTCGGCCCGAACACCAACTACCACAACATCACCCTGCTGTTGGGCCTGGTGATGATCGCCGCGGTGGTGTGGCAGGAGGTGCGCGACCGGCGCCGCCAGCAGGAGTTCTCGCTGGAGGTGGCGCCCGCCAAGCTGTTCCTGCTCAAGCTCGTCGCGATCATCGCGGCGATCGCCTGGATCACGCTGCTGCTCGCCAGCTACGACGGCGCCCCGATCGTTCTGATCATCCTCGGTGTCCTGGTGGCCGGTTACGGCTATGTGATGCGCAACGCGGTCTTCGGCCGCCACATCTACGCGATCGGCGGCAATCTGCCGGCCGCGAAGCTGTCCGGCGTCAAGGACAAGCGCGTCACCTTCCAGGTGTTCCTGAACATGGGCGTGCTCGCGGCCCTGGCGGGTCTGGTGGTCACCTCCCGTCTGAACGCGGCCTCGCCGAAGGCGGGCGACGGCTTCGAACTGGAGGCCATCGCCTCCTCGTTCATCGGTGGCGCGTCCATGAGCGGCGGTGTCGGCACCGTCCTCGGCGCCATCATCGGCGGTCTCGTCCTCGGCGTGCTGAACAACGGCATGAACCTCCTCAGCGTCGGCACCGACTGGCAGCAGGTCATCAAGGGCCTCGCCCTGCTGGCCGCCGTCGGCTTCGACGTGTGGAACAAGCGCAAGTCCGGTTCGTAATTTCAGCCCGGGCCCCGTCCGCTGTCTCACTGTCTCAAGACAAGCAAGGCACGACGGGGCCCCTTCCATGTGCAGGAGCCGCTCAATGGAACTGAACAGACGCACTGTCATCGCGGGCGCCGCGGCAGCCGGTATCGCCGCGAGCACGCTCGGTACCGGTACGGCCCAGGCGGCCTCTGGAGGCGGAAAGCCCGTGAAGGAACTCTTCGGCACCCTCGCGGACGGGACGAAGGTCTACCGCTGGTCCCTGGCCAACGGCGGCACCCGCCTGAAGGTCCTCTCCTACGGCGGCATCATCCAGTCGCTGGAGATCCCCGACCGGCACGGCAAGTACGCCAACGTGTCGCTCGGTTACGACAACCTGGCCGCGTACGTCGCCGGCACCACCTTCTTCGGCGCGACCATCGGCCGGTACGGGAACCGTATCGCCAAGGGTCAGTTCACCCTGGACGGCAAGAGCTACCAGCTCTCCGTCAACGACGGCGTCAACAGCCTGCACGGCGGCGCCAAGGGCTTCAACACGAAGGTGTGGGACATCGAGCCCTTCACCTCGGGCTCCGACGTCGGCCTGCACCTCTACTACACCAGCGTCGACGGCGAGATGGGCTACCCGGGCACCCTCAAGACGAAGGTGACCTTCACCCTCACCAAGCACGGCGACTGGCGCATCGACTACGAGGCCACCACCGACAAGCCGACCGTGGTCAACCTCACCAACCACACGTACTACAACCTCGCCGGCGAGGGCAGCGGCACGATCGAGGACCACGAGCTGACGATCGCCGCCGGCCGCTACACGCCCACCGACACGGGTCTGATCCCCACCGGTGAGCTGGCGACGGTCTCCGGGACCCCCTTCGACTTCCGCAAGGGCAAGCCGGTCGGCCAGGACATCCGCGCGGGCCACCCCCAGCAGGTGCAGGCCAAGGGCTTCGACCACAACTGGGTCCTCGACAAGGGCGTCACCGCCAAGCCGCAGCACGTCGCCACCCTGCGCGACCCGCGCTCCGGCCGCACCCTGAAGATCGCCACCGACCAGCCGGGCCTGCAGTTCTACTCGGGCAACTTCCTCGACGGCACCCTCGTCGGCACCTCCGGCCACACCTACCGGCAGGGCGACGGACTGTGCCTGGAGACCCAGCACTTCCCGGACTCCCCGAACGAGCCGTCCTGGCCGACGACCGTCCTGCGCCCCGGCCAGACGTACCGCACCACGACGATCCACTCGTTCGACAACTGACCGCTGACAGCTGATTCGGGCCAGGGGTTCCCGAACTCACACCAATTTCACACAGGTTGAACAGCGCCACACTCGTCTCCGTATTCAAGGGCGGCCCGTGCTCCCCCGCGCGGGCCACCCAAGACGACGGGCCCGGTCGTCCCCACCGGGCCCGCCTTCATACGGAGGTTCCCTTGGCCGACTCCAACGTCACCTCGCTGTTCCGCAGTACGGCGGCACACAGCCCGTCGATGGCGGCGTTGGCACGCGAGAGCGACGGCACCGGGCCGGTGGACTTCTGTATCCCGTGCAACCCGTACTTCCCCACCCCCGCCATGTTCGACGAGATGGCGGCCCGGCTGCGCGAGATCATCACGTACTACCCGAGCAGCGCGGACACCATCACGGCCGAGCTGTGCGATCTGCTCCAACTCCCGCCGCAGTGCGTGGCGATGGGCAACGGTTCCACCGAACTGATCACCTGGATCGACCACTTGATGGTCCGGGAGTCCCTCGCCATCCCCGTCCCCACCTTCGGCCGCTGGACCGACCAGCCCATGGAGACCGGCAAGCGGGTCGACATGTTCCCGCTCCAGGAGTCCAGCGGCTTCGCCCTGGACCTCGCGCAGTACGCCGAGTTCATCCGCAAGCGGAACACCAAGGTCGCGGTCGTCTGCAACCCGAACAACCCCGACGGCGGCTTCCTGCACAAGCAGGCGCTCGTCCAGTTCATGGACGCGATGGCCGACCTGGACCTCATCGTCATCGACGAGTCGTTCCTGGAGTTCGCCGACGCCGAGGTCGAACCCAGCGTCGTACAAGAGGCGATGATCCGCCCCAACGTGATCGTCCTGCGCAGCCTCGGCAAGAACTTCGGACTGCACGGCATACGGTTCGGCTACCTCGTCGCCAACCCCGCACTCGCGGGCCGCATCCGCTCGATGCTGCCCAAGTGGAACCTCAACGCCTTCGCGGAACACGTGGTGTTCATCCTCAAGGAGCATGGCGCCGAGTACGCGCAGAGCCTCCAGCAGGTGCGCCGCGACCGGCTCGACATGGCGAGCCACCTCTCCGCGCTGCCCGGACTGACGGTCTATCCGTCGCAGGGCAACTTCCTCTTCGTACGCCTCCCCGTGGGCGCCGAAGGCACCGTGGTCCGGGACCGGATGCTCACCGAGCACCGCATCCTGGTCCGCGAGTGCGGCAACAAGATCGGTTCGTCCAGCCGCTTCCTGCGGCTCGTGGTGCGCCCCCAGGTGGATGTGCGTCGCCTGGTGTCCGGCCTGGAACAGGTGCTCTACGGGACCAGGAGGGGAGCCGCCGTACCCGAGCTGAGCACAGGGACCAGCTACAGCTCGGGTACGGCGGCCGTGGACCGCCTCGTCGGGGCGACCAACGGGGCGGGGATGCAGATCGCCGCGGCGGCCATGCAGATGCAGCCCGAGCCGGTGCCGATGCAGGCACCCATGCCGGTGCCGATGCCCGCGCAGCCCCAGCCCCAGCCCCAACAGCTGCCGCAGTTCCAGCCGATGGTCGCCGCCGCGCAGGCTCCGCAGATGCCGATGCAGCCCGTCGCGCAGATGCCGCAGCAGATGGCACCGGTGGCCCAGCAGCAGCCACAACCCCAGCAGCAGCCGTACGGCATGCCCTCACCCGCACCCGCCCCGGTGCCTCAGGGGCCGACACCGACCGGCATGCCCGCGCGCAACGGGCTCACGGCCGCGCAGGTGCGGGGGGCCACCAGTCCCAACGGGATGCAGAACCTGGCGCCCGCCCCCGCGACCGGGTGGCCCAGTCCCGGCGCGCCGCAGAATTGGCCCAACGCGGCGGGGATGGGGCAGGCGGGTTAGTCAGTACGCGACGGGCCAACCCGTGCTCCAGTTCAGCAGGTTGATGCCGAGCTTGGGGGTGCCGCTGTTGTTGCCGTCGTAGTAGTGATAGACGATCAGATCTCCGTCGCTGTCGTTCATGACGGACTGGCCGCCCGGCCCGATGACGCTGCCGTGGGTCTCCAGTACGGCGGTGCCGCCGTTGTTCAGCATCGCGACGCCGCTCTTGTCGTAGTACGGCCCGGTGACGCTGGTGGCCCGGCCCACCTTGACCTTGTACGTGGAGCTGGTGCCCTGGCAGCAGAGGTCGTAGGAGGCGAAGAGGTAGTAGTACCCGTTGCGCTTGACGATGTACGGGGCCTCAACCGCCTTGGTCCCGGTGGGTCGTTGGGCGAGGGAGTACCGGGTGGTGTCGGACGAGAGCTGCTTGCCGGTGGCCGGGTCGATCCGGATCATCTTGATCCCGGTCCACCAACTCCCGAAGGACAGCCACCACTTGCCGTCGTCGTCGACGAAGAGGTTCGGGTCGATGGCGTTGTAGTCGCTGGCGGTGGTGGAGGTGTAGACGACGCCGTAGTCGGTCCAGGACCCCGGCAGACCGGTCGTCGAACCGGCGAGCCCGATCGCCGACTTGTTGGAGCCGAAGGTCGAAACGGCGTAGTACATCAGGTACTTGCCACCGTGGTACGAGATGTCGGGCGCCCAGGCCTCGGTCGCGTACGTGGACCACCAGCTCGGCTTGGTGGAGAAGGCGTCGCTCCCCGCCGTGAACGCGGTGCGGTCGGTGGAGGTCTTGTACGCCAGGCCGCCGCCGGTGGAATAGAGCAGGTAGCGGCCGGCCGAGGTGCGGACCATGGTCGGGTCGTGGACGACGACGTCGCCGGTGACTGTGCCGGGGTTGGGGTACGCCGACGCCGTGCTCGGGATGAGGGCGAGCAGGGCGGCGGCGGGGAGGGCGAGGAGAGCGGTTCTGGTGCGAGAGGTGCGGCTCACGCTGACGCTCCTTGAGTGGAGGACATTCGATCGTTCGAAATACCGGTCGCCGATCAGAACTTCGGACGGGACCGTAGAATCGAACGACTTGCGCGTCAATGATTCGCGCAGCCTCCGTCACACCTCACCGGCACCTCAGTGGTCGCTCTCCAGATGCAGCTTGAGCAGGTCCACGCCGTAGTCGCCGCCGTTGGGCGTGCGGATGATGGTGTGGATGTGCTGCTGGGTGGGGGTGCCGTTGGGGCCGCCCATTCCTCCCTTGGTCCCGTAGGCGAGCGGGGACTGGGCGTCATACTCGATGAGGACGACCGGGCTGTGCACGCGGTAGTAGAACGCGGAGGAATCCTTGGTCTCGCCCATCCAGTAGAAATAGGTCGCGTCGAGGTGGGCCTCGACCTCCGACATCCTCACCTCGGCGTGGCCGTCGTTCATGTTGCCGACGTAGACCCGCACCAGGTCGAGAAGGTGCTGTCGCTGGGCGCTGGTGAAGTCCTTGGCGACGAGCCCCTGGTAGGCGAGCTTGGCGTTGTCCTGCCCGGCGCCCGCCTTCATGTCGTCGCCGGACTTCTTGTCGCTGGAGATCACCTTGGCGCGCTGGGCGGCGGTGAGGGAGCGCAGGAGGGTGAGACCGGCCTTGGTCTCGGTCTTGAAGAGGGTGATCTTCTCGCCCTTGTAGGTGGCGGAGGTCGGCTCCGAGCCCATGAAGGTCGGTGTCATCACGACCTGGTCGCCGAGCACGAAGTAGTTGATGGCCACATGGTGGCCCTCGTACTGGAAACCCCACGGCTTGGTGGTCGACGGCGTCCCCATGAAGGTGAAGAAGTACGCGCCCTCGGTGAGCGTGTCCCGGTTGCCGCCGCTGTAGTCGCCGAGGAAGGCGTTCAGCTTCATGATGTTGCGGGTCTGGGTGAGGCCGTCGGCGGAGAGGGCGGCGCCGAGCAGCGCGTAGCCGAGGTCGCGCTTCTTGGCGGTGATGTCGCCCATGCGGACGCCCTCGCGCTGGTACCCGTCGACGTTGCTCCAGGCCAGCCACTCGTCGTTGTCCACGTCGAACGTGCAGGACTTGCGTTCCTTGGCGGTCAGCCCGTCCAGGAAGGCCTGCGCGGCCTTGACGATCCCGTCGGTCGACACGTCGGTGGAGTGGATCGAGTAGAGCCCGTCGGTGATCTTGCCGTCGGTGGTCAGCCCCTTGAAGTCGGCGTACTTCACCTCGCTCTGCCCCGGGCCCATCCCGCCGGCCCCTCCCCCCGGCCCACCGGAGGGCATACCGCTGCCGCCGGGGCCACCGGAGGGCATGCCGTTCGGGGCGCCGGAGGACGAGGACGCGGTGGCCGTGTCGGAGGCGTCCGACGAACAGCCGGTCATGGTCGCGACAGCGGCGACTCCACCGGCGAGCAGCGCCTTGTTCATGAACCAGCGGCGGCTGCGGTCGGCTTCGGGGGTGCGGGGGCGGTGTCCGTGCATACGGGCCAACGTGCCGCGCCAACCTGAGCGGAACCTGAAGCGGGTCAGCCCGCGCGGCGAGCGGGTCGCAGGGGACAGCCGGTACCGGCCCGTGCGGTCAACTCTGCGCGCAGGGCGGCCAGTTCGGCCATACGGGTGTCGATGATCCGGATCTTGTCGGCGAAGAGGGCGGACAGCGCCTCCGCCTGGTCGGGGGCATCGCTCAACTCCTCGCCGTGGTCGGCGATCTCGGCCAGCGAGAAGCCGAGGCCCTGCGCCGTCCGCACGTACTCCAGCCAGGGCACCGCCTCGGGCCGGTACTCGCGATAGCCGTTCGCCAGCCGCTCACTGGTGAGGATCCCCACCCGCTCGTAGAACCGGAGCGCGTCCCTGCTCAGCCCCGACCGCCTGGCCAACTCCCCGATACGCATGCCCACATGATGACTTGACCTTGGACCGTGCTCCACTGTTTAGCGTCGGCGGCATGACCACCCACCTGCGCCCCACCGATCTCCGCTATCTCCGTCTCGTACGCGCCAGCGCCTGGTACGACCTCGTCGTCACGGCCGGGTTCGCGACCCCGTGGACGTACGCCCTGCTGCACGACGCGCTGTCGGCGCTGGGCAGGGCGTGGGGGCTGGGAACGCTGCCGCCGCTCGACCCGATCCAGACCCTGTACGCGAACCTGATGGGCTCGGTGGTGGTCGTGTGGGCCGTCCTGCGCCTCGCCCGGCCCCTCCCCCTGCACGGCCTGCTCGACGGCACCGCCCGAGCCCTGTTCACCGGCTGGCAGGCCTACGCCCTCACGCAGGGCGCCCCGCGTTTCCTCTGGCTGTTCCTGGCGGTGGAGGCGACGTTCGCGGTGCTCCAACTGGCGCCGTGGTACAGCCCGTTCCGACGCCCCGCAGTGCGGGAGTGACCAGCCACGGGGCTACGGCGCTACCGGGCCCCGCCCCGCCTGCGCTCCGCACGCCGGAGTTCCCGGCGCTGCTTTCCGGGCAGGGCACCCGCGAGTTCTCCGACCTGGGCGAGGTCGTGGCAGTCGTCGCCGTGGTGTCCTCGGCACCACCACGCCGCGCCCTCGCCCGTCTCGCCCTCCCAGTCAGCCGTGGTCCCCTCGGGACGGGAATGCGTGCCGACCTTGTGGAAGGGGCACACCGGCCAGACCTGCCAGAGCAGTTCCATCACCGTCTCCTGCGCCGCGTCCGCGACGTAGCCGAGGACGTGGGAGCTGTCGGCGTCCGCTTCTGTGATGCCGTTGCCCTGCCAGCAGCCGTCGGCCATCGCCACGTAGACCTTTTCGTCGCAGACCATCAGCACCAGTGGGCGCTGGTCGGGCAGAGTCGCCGCGAGGTCACGGTTGACGATCGCGAGCGCGGCCTCGACGCGCGGCCACTCGCCGGGTTCGGCGCGGCGGGGCTCGGGGCGGGGCGGGCGGGCGGACCCGCGCTCGACGGGGTGGTAGGAGAAGTAGTTCACTCACCGATCCTGCCGCACCAGCCTCGCACCGGCCACCGTGAATCCCACCGCCGCGCCACCACCGGCGCGCGGCCCCGCGAACACCGTCCCGCCGTGTGCCTCGGCCACGTCCCGCACGATGGCGAGGCCCAGCCCGGAGCCGGGCAGCCCGTGGGCCGGGCCGGCGCGGTAGAAGCGGTCGAAGACGCGGGTGGCGTCGGCGGCGGGGATGCCTGGTCCCCGGTCGGAGACGGTGACCTCGCCCCGACGGACGCGCACCTCGATGGGTTCGCGGTCGTCCGGGGCGAACTTGGCCGCGTTCTCCAGCAGGTTGCCCACCGCGCGCTCCAGGGCCTGGGGGCAGCCCTGGACCACGGTGTCGTCGGCGTCGAGATGGACGAGACGACCGGTACGCCGGTGCACGCGGCGGGCGGCCCGGCGGGCCGACTCGGCCAGCTCCACCGGCCGTTCGGGTTCGTCCCGGCCGCGCGCCAGGGCCAGCTCCACCAACTCGTCGACCAGGTGGGTGAGTTCGCGGGTCTCCCCCTCGACGTCGTCGAGGAGACGGTCCCGGACATCCGGGGAGAGCCCGGTGCTCCGGCGCAGCACGTCCGCGTTCGTACGCAGACTGGTCAGAGGAGTGCGCAGCTCATGGGCGGCGTCCTGCACCAGCCGCTCCTGAGCCTCCCGGGCGACAGCCAGCCGCCCGAGCATTCCCCCGAACGCGACGGCAAGCAGCCCGACTTCGTCCCGTCCGGCCGGGCGGCGGGGCCTACGTGGCGGTCGGCCGCCGCTGCCTTTCCGAGGGTCGGTGCCCACCACCCCGCCCGCACTCACCTCCTCCGCGACCGCCGCCAGCCGCACCAACCGCCGCGTGATCCGCCGGGCGAGCAGCCACCCCGTGGCCGCCGCGGCGAGCATGACCGTCAGGCTTGCCGCGGCGATCTCCCTGGCCATGCCGCCCAGGACGAAGTGGGTCTGGTCGACCGGGACGGCGACCTGGAGGGCGCCGCGGTCGTCGCCGAGTGCGGTGGTCAACTGGCGCTGTGTGGTGTGGCCGACGGTGATCTCGGTGACGTAGGTCTGGCCGGTGGTGCCGGAGGCGGCGAGGGTGCGGGCCCTGTCGGGGACCGGGAGCGGTGGGCCGGCGAGGTGGGTGACCGTGCCGTCGGGGGCCAGGGACTGGACGGTCACCGGGCGCGGGGGTTCGTCGCCGGGGCCGGGACGGTCCGGCGCCGCGTAGAGGGCCGGGGCCCGCGCCACCGTATCGGCGAGAGCCAGTGCGCGTTCCGGGTCGCGGGCCAGGTCCACCGTGGCCGAGCGTAGGGAGCGGTCGATCTCCGCGGTGACTCGGTCGGAGGCGGCACGGTAGCTCAGCATGCCGACCAGCACGGCCACCACGGCGCCGACCGCGGCGAAGGAGAACGCGAGCCGGGACCGCAGACTCACGACGACCACCGCACCGCGTACCCCACGCCCCGTACCGTGTGGATCAGCTCGGGCGCGCCCGCCTCGGTCAGTTTCCTGCGGAGGTAACCGACGTAGCCCGCAAGGTTCTTGGCGTCCACCCCGGCCTCGGGCCCCCATACCCGCCGGTACAGCGTCGCGTGGTCGAGCACGATCCCCTCATGGCGCACGAGCAGCTCCAGCAGGTCGAACTCGGTCTTCGACAGGTGCAGTTCCTCGTCGCCCCACCGGACACGCCGGCCCGCAGGGTCGACACGCAACGCTCCGATACGGAGTACGCCACCTGTCGCCGCCGCCCGGTCGTCCGGCACGAACGGTGTCCTGCGTATCAACGCGCGTAGCCTGGCGAGCAGTTCGGGCACTTCGAACGGCTTGGGCAGATAGTCGTCGGCGCCCGCGTCGAGCCCGGCGATCCGGTCGGGGGTCCCGGCCCGCGCCGTCAGCATCAGCACCGGCGTGCGGTCACCGTCCGCGCGCAGCACGCGGCAGACGGCCACCCCGTCGACGTACGGCATCATCACGTCGACCACCAGCGCGCTGAAGTCGTCGCGCCTGGCCCGGGTCAGCGCGTCCACCCCGTCGACCGCGGCGACGACCTCGTACCCCGCCAACTCCAGTGCCCGCGCCAGGGATTCACGGACCGCGCGATCGTCGTCGGCGATGAGGACACGTTGCTCCACGTCCACATGATGGACACCGGCCCGCCGGTCCCGCATCAGCCTCAACCGGCGTTGTCCGAGCCACAGTTCATGAATGGCTCATCCTCAACCCCAGCCGTCTCCCCTCCCCCTCGGCCCCTTTCTCTTACCCGGCTCCCGACATCCTCCCGACGAAGTCTGAGACCGCTCACCCACCATGAAGCCACCGCCGCCCGACCCGACCGCCTCCACCCCACAGGAGCCCCCCCCATGTCGACCGTCAGACGGATCCACCCCGCCCTGGCCCTCGCCACCTGCGTCGCCCTCGCCGCCACCGGCTGCGCCGCTCTCAACTCGGCAGCGTCCTCCTCGGAGTTGACGACCCCGGTGAAGGCCGTGCCCGCCTCCGCGCACCGCCACGGGGCCGGCGGGGCGAACATCGCGCAGGTCGTGCGAGCGGCCAAGGCATTCCTCGCGACGCTCTCCGACGAGCAGAAGGACACCGCGCTCTACGACTTCGACGACCCGGCCAAGAAGACCGGGTGGTCGAACTTCCCGATCCCCGTCGTCGTCCGCAACGGCCTCAAGTTGGGCGACCTCACCGACGTACAGCAGGCCGCGGCCCTGAAGGTGATGGAGGCCGCGCTCAGCAAGAAGGGCTACGAGGAGTTGGTGGAGATCCGCCAGGCCGACGACTATCTCGCCGCGCTGCCGCCGAGGCCCCGCCCCACACCCACGGGCACTCCCACGAACGTGCCTACGAACACGCCCACCGGTGGCCCCGGCGGGCCGGGCGGAGGCGGCGGAGGTGGCGGCGCCAGCTTCGGTTCGCAGTGGTACTACATCTCCTTCTTCGGACAGCCCAGTAAGAAGGGGGAGTTCATGGTCCAGTTCGGCGGCCACCACGCGGCGTACAACATCACCTATGCCGGTGACAACGTGTCACTCTCCCCCACCCTGACCGGAGTCGAGCCGGAGGAGTTCGACGTCGACGGCACTCACCTCGCCCCGCTCGCGGACAACCGGGCCACCACGATCGCGGCGATCCAGTCCCTCACCCCCGACGAGTTGACGGCGGCGAAGATCGACGGCAGCTTCGACGACCTCTACCTCGGCCCGGGCCACGATGGCCCGTTCCCGACCCAGCCCGAGGGCGTCCTCGTAGCCGATCTGACCAAGGCGCAGCAGGCCAAGGTCACGGCCATGCTGCGGACCTGGGTCGACGACCTGGACGAGCGGGCGGCGGCGCGGCTGATGCACAAGTACGTCTCCGAGTACGACAGGACGTACATCGGCTGGAGCGGCGGGACGACGATCGACAACGACCAGACCTACGTCCGTATCGACGGACCGTCCGCCTGGGTCGAGTTCTCCAACCAGCCCGGCGCCTCGACCGACGGCATCCACCAGCACACGATCTTCCGGGACGAGACCGCCGACTACGGCTGGGAATGACGGAACGGTACGTCACCTGATGCGACACGCCATGCGCCGTCTCCTGCCCGTGCTCCTGCTGGCGGTGCTGATGCTGGTCGGCGGCCCCGTGCCGTCGGCCGGCGCGCACCCCATGGCCACGTCCGCCGTCCTCCTGTCCGTCCGGGACGACCGGGTCGAGGGCGAGGTCCAGCTCCCCCTGGACCGCCTGGCCATCGCAGTCCACCGCGACCTCACACCCGAGAGCGTCGTGAGCGCCGACCGCGCCTTCCTGCACACCTACACGGCCGCGCACATCTCAGCCGCCGACGCCACCGACCACCACCCCTGGACGGTCGCCCTCGGCACGGGAACGCCCCGCACGATCGACGGCACGGCCCACCTCGTCTACCCGATCACCATCCGCCCGCCGGCCGGCCGCTCGGTCACCGACTTCGACCTCCGCTACGACGTCATCGTCGAGGAACTCCTCACCCACCGCGTCATCGTGACCGTGGCGTCGAAGACCCTCGGGGTCTTCGACTGGGACACGAAGAGCCTCAAGGTCCCGGTGGACAGGGAGAGTTGGCTGAGCGGCTTCGTGGCGGCGGCCAGGCTGGGCATCGAGCACGTGGGCACCGGCGCCGACCACCTCCTCTTCCTGCTGATGCTGCTCATCCCGGCACCGCTCCTGGCGGCGGGCGGTCGCTGGCGGGCGGCGGAGAGCCGGTCGGCGCGGCGGACCCTGGTCCGGGTCGTGCACGTCGTATCGGCGTTCGCCCTCGGCCACTCCCTCACCCTGGCCCTGGCCGCCACCGGCGTGGTCGACCTCCCCTCCCGACCCGTCGAGACGGCGATCGCCCTGTCCATCGCGGTGTCCGCCACCCATGCGCTACGGCCACTGGTGGCGCGCGGCGAAGTGGTGATCGCCGTCGGTTTCGGGCTGGTGCACGGGTTGGCGTTCGCCTCGGCGCTCGGTGAACTCGGCCTGGAACGAGGCTCGTTGGTGACCACCCTGCTCGGCTTCAACCTCGGCATCGAGGTGACGCAGCTGCTGGTCGTCGCGCTGCTGATGCCGTCGCTGCTGGTCCTGTCCCGGACCGCCGCCTACCCGGTGTTCCGGATCGGGACGGCCGCGGTCGGCCTGCTCTTCTCCACGTCCTGGATGCTGGAACGCGCGACACTGACGTCCACCGACCCGTTCGAGGGCGTCCAGACGTGGCTGGTCGGCCATCCGCTGCTGGTCGCCTTGTCGGTCGCGACCCTTGCCGCCGGGGCCCGACTCCTGCTCGACGAGAGCACTTAGCCGTCTGGCCGTTCGGGTCGCCAAGTCGCCGGTGGACAGGTCGACTTCGGCGCGCACGGTCTTGCCGGGCGGCGGCTCCCGGTCCACCACCTCCCAACGGTCGGCCAACGCCTCCACGAGCACGAGCCCCCGCCCGGATACGGCGAGCGCGTCCGGCCGTCGTACGGCGCCGGGTCCGGGCGGGCGGGATCCGGTACGGGTGTCGGTGACCTCGACACGGACGCTCCCCGCGAGGAGCGCGAGCCGCAGCTCGAAGTCCCGCCCCGGGACACGTCCATGGGTCACCGCGTTGGCGGCCAGCTCGGCGACGATCAGCGCGACGGCGTCGGACACGTCGGCGCCGTGCGGGATGCCCCACTCGTACAGCTGGTTCAGAGCGAGGTGCCGGGCGAGGCGAGCGCCTCGGGGGGTGGGGCTGAAGCGCTGGGCGAACGTACTTACGGTGACGGGGGGTTGGGTGGTCATGGGCCCAATGTGACGCCCGGGAGAGGCAGTTCACCAGCACCGCACCGCGTACGCTGCGGCGGCGTACGCGGTCACGGGGTGGACAGTACGCGTTACATTCCGTGACCATGTGCGCGGGAGGTGGGTGACTGTGGTCGATGGTGGCAGTGAGCCGGAGGGGTCGGACAGCCTACGGACGTTCGGGGCGGTGGTGCAGGCACTGCGGGAGCATGCGGGGTTGAGCCGGGCGGAGTTCGCGGGGCGGATCCGGTACTCGGTACACACGGTGGCGTCGGTGGAACAGGGCAGGCGTATGCCGGACGCGGCGTTCGTGGACCGGGGGGAGCCGGTGTTGGGCAATACCGGCGCGCTGCGGAAGGCGGCGGGGCATCTGGAGCGCCAGCAGGGGTTGGCGGCGTGGTTCAGGCGGTGGGCGCGGCTGGAGTTGCTGGCGATCACCCTGTACACGTACGAATGCCGGTTGGTCCCGGGGTTGTTGCAGACGGAGGCCTATGCACGAACCCTGTTCACTCAACAACTGCCTCCACTGGACGACGCGCAGATCGAGGCCCAGTGGGCACAACGGGCCAAGCGGCAACGGCTGCTTCGAGAGCGCCAGAACACCGCGTTCAGCTTCATCCTGGAAGAGGGGCTGTTCCTGCGGCGCACGGGTGGGGGCCAGGTCACCCGCGAACTCATCGATCACGTGCTGGAGATCGCCGAGTTCCGGAACGTCGAGATCCAGATCATGCCGCAAGTACGGGAGAGCCATGCCGGGTTGGCCGGTCCGATGCAGTTGTTGGAGACCCCGGACAACACGTGGTTCGCCTACTGCGAGGGGCAGCGAGCCGGTCTGCTGATCACCGACCGGAAAGAAGTCAGCGTCCTCCAACAGCGGTATGCCAGGATGCGTTCACAGGCTCTCACCTCGGAGGAATCCAGGGGCCTGCTGGAACGGATGCGAGGAGCGCTATGAACACGTCCGACCTGGCCTGGTTCAAGAGCAGCTACAGCAGCAGCGGCGACGGGGACTGCGTCGAAATCGCCCTCGTCTGGCGCAAGTCGACTTACAGCAGCGGCGGCGACGGCGACTGCGTCGAGATCGCCACCCACCCCTCCACCATCCACATCCGCGACTCCAAGAACAAGCAGGGCCCCCAACTCGCCCTCTCCCCCGCCACCTGGACGGAGTTCATCCGCACACTGTGACGGGGTGGCCCGCGGTGCGGAACGGGCCACCCCCTCCTCACGTCAGCTCACATCACCTCGGCTCAGGAGCCGGGGCAGTGCTCCCACGCCATGTGGTACACCGTGCTGATGTCGCCGTCCGTCGAGTCCATCGTCATGAAGCTGACCGCTCCGGGCGCCGACGAGCCGGCGCTGACCCGCAGCTCCGTGTTGATGTTGAAGTTGCGCTGAACTCCGCAGGGCGCCCAGACCAGTTGGGCCACGTCCGTGGTGTCGTTGGCCTGCCAGTTGTCGTCGTAGGGGCCGTTGAAGGGGTGGTTCTTGGCCGCGGTGTTCGAGGAGCCCTGGAAGTAGTACGAGGCCTTCTGCGCACCGCTCGCGCCGGGCTGGAGCGAGGCGAAGCCGCGGTAGTCGGCGCTCGCGATGGCGTAGGTGAAGCCCTGCGGGACGTGGACGACCAGGTTGAGCTGGCAGTTCTTGCGGAACGCCGTGGGGTCGGAGTTGCCGCCGACCTGGGCGAGATACGCGCTGTAGGTCACCGTGAAGGCGGTGTTGTCCTCGGAGACGGCGACCGCCGTGGTGCCCTGCGGGCAGCCCGAGCCGTTCACCGTGGCGACGTTGATGACGATCTTGTCCGGGGGCAGGTCGTCGAACACGGGCGAGGACGAGTGCTGCGCGGGCAGCACGGTGGTGAGAAGAGCGGCGACGGCGCCGCTCAGGAGGAGCCCACCAGGCATGGTTTCTCCTTGGGGTCGGGGGGTGGCAGCGCCCCAAGTCTTTGAAGAACCAATGAAGTTCCTGTGAAGACCGACGGCGCGCTCGCATCGTAGGAAGCCGCACACGAAACGGTCAGGGCGAACTCAAGCCATTCACAGAAGTGTCTTTCACACTCTCTTCACAGTGTGTGAACTCTCTTGAAATAAGCGGGCGTTGACCGATCCGTCCCCAGGTCCTTCACAGCCGCGCACCAAGGAACTCTTCAGGTGCGCCCGTAACTTCGCTGTGCACAAGCTGATCGGGAGGCGGTTGACGAACACACACGATCGGCAATGGCCGATCACACCCCAGCAGGCTGCCGCCCCTCGGCGGACTCGGACTCGGTCCGTGCCTCCAGCGCCTTCTCCCGGCGATGCGCGCGGATCGAGTACGCCAGGGCGGCAGCCCATCCCGCGCACAGGACGACGTAGACGGACGTGCTGACCGTGCCGGAGGCGCTCAGCCAGTCCCCGCCCAGCAGCGTGCCGACGTTGAGCAGGACGATCAGGCCGCCGACCGCCGAGCCCAGGATGCGCGGCGCGACGAAGCGGGCCAGCCAGGCGGCGACCGGCGCGATGACCATGCCGCCCAGGAGGAACGCGAGCACCCAGGACCAGTCCACGCCGTCCGAGCCGAGCGAGAAGAGGAAGCCCAGGCTCGCGGCGACGGCCACCAGCGCCTTGCTGGCGTCGACGGACCCGACCACCTTGCGCGGCTCCAGCCGCCCGCTGGCCAGCAGCGCGGGCGTCCCGATCAGTCCCCAGCCGCCTCCGCCGGTCGCGCCGAGGAACCCGGCGACCAGCCCTACCGGCACCAGGAACCGCTTGCCCAGCGGCTTGCCGAGATTTCCCCTGGGCACACCGCGCACGGTGAAGCGGTAGGTGACGTAGACGCCGAGCACGAGCAGGATCACCGCCATCACCGGTTCGGCGAGCGCGGTCGACAGCCGGGACAGCACGGTCGCGCCGATGAACGCGCCCACGGCCCCCGGCACGCCGATACGGACCACGACCTTCCAGTCGACGTTGCCGTAGCGGGCGTGCGAGGCACCGGAGACCAGTCCCGTGCCGATCTGAGCGAAGTGGACGATGGCCGAGGCGGCGGCCGGGCTCGTGCCCAGGGCCAGCAGCAGCGCGGTGGAGATCACCCCGTGCGCCATGCCGAGGCTGCCGTCCACGAGCTGGGCCCCGAGGCCCGCGAGGGCGAGCAGTATCAGCATGCGCATGTGGTGCGTCCCGTCGTTCGTTCCTGGCTTTCCTACCGGTTGAGTAGGGATGAACGAGAGGTGACGCTAAAGGGTGAATCTGAGTGGGGCCTGAGACGACGATGAACGACCCGCCGCTACGGGTTCTCCCACGCCGCCGGTTCCGCCGCCAGCGCCCGCACCGGCTCCGGCAGTGCGTCCGCCGCGATGTCGGCGAGGGTGACGCCTTCAAGGATCTTGCGCACATTGGCGCGGAGCGCGATCCACAGCGGGAGGAGGGGTTCGGCGGAGCCGGTGTAGGAGAGGCCGGTGGGGCGTTCGCCGCGGACCGAGACGATCGGGCCGTCCACGGCGCGGATGACGTCCGCGACGGTGATCGCGTCGGCGGCGCGGGCCAGCCGGTAGCCGCCGCCCCCGCCGCGCCGGCTGTCGACGATTCCGGCGCGCCGGAGGTCGCCGAGGATTCCCTCCAGGAACTTGTGCGGGATGTCCTGCGTGGTGGCGATGGTCTCGGCCTTCAGCTGGCCGTCGTCACCCTGTACGGCGAGCTCCAGTACCGCCCGTACCGCGTAATCCGCCCGTGCCGAGATCCTCATGCGTCCATTGTGGGCCGTTGTGGCGTAGAGAATGACCCCGCACGACGGCCTCCTGGGATCACCACGGAAAATGGCTTCGCACGTGCCGCCGACGGACCGGACCCGGGAGGAGCTTCCAGTGGAGCTGAGCAGGCGTACCTTCAGCACCCTCGCGGGCACGGCCGCGCTCGGATTCGCGCTGGGCGGTGGCAGCGGCGGCAGTGGTGACGCGTACGCCGCGCACGTCGTGCCGACCGGACCACCGCCCGCCCCGCCGGGCGCGGACGGGCTGAGTCACACGATCGGCTACGACCGCTACTCCCTCATCGTCGACGGCAAGCGCCTGGTCCTGTGGTCCGGCGAGATGCACCCCTTCCGGCTGCCGAGCCCGTCCCTGTGGCGGGACGTCCTGCAGAAGATGCGCGCCTTCGGCTACAACGCGGTCTGCATCTACGTCTCGTGGAACTACCACTCCCCCGCCCAGGGCCAATACGACTTCACGGGCGTCCGCGACCTCGACCTGTTCCTGCGCATGGCCGCCGAGACCGGGCTGTACGTCATCCTGCGTCCGGGCCCGTACATCAACGCCGAGATCGACGCGGGCGGCTTCCCCGGCTGGCTGACCGCCACCAAGGGCACCGCCAGGACGGCCGATCCGACGTACCTCTCGCATGTCGACGAGTGGCTGACCCAGGTCGACTCCATCGTCTCCAAGCACCTGTTCACCCAGGGCAAGGGCACGGTCCTGCTCTACCAGATCGAGAACGAGTACGACGCCCACGTCACCGAGCCCGCAGGCCGCGACTACATGTCCCACCTGTACAAGAAGGTGCGCGCCGACGGCATCGACGTCCCCCTGTTCCACAACGACAAAGGACGCAACGGCTATTGGACCCCCGGGTCGTTCGACACCGGCGGCGACACGGGCGGTTGGCTGTACGGTTTTGATGGCTATCCGTCGCCCTCCCAACTCCCTCCGGACTGGGGGCACTTCGGGATCGGCGGGGCGAAGGGCGGGGCCACAGCGAGCCCCAAGACCCCTGGTTTCGTGCCGGAGTTCGGCGGGGGCTGGTTCGATCCGTGGGGCGGGGCCTGGTTCGAGGGGAAGGGGTACGCCGAGTCGCGCCGGACGCGGGACGCGGCGTACGAGCGGCGCTTCTATCTCACCAACCTCGCCAACGGACTCACCCTGCACAACGTCTACATGACCTTCGGCGGCACCTCGTGGGGCTGGCTGCCCGCCCCGGTCGTCTACACGTCGTACGACTACGGCGCGGCCTTCGACGAGGGCCGCAGCCCGACCGCGAAACTCGTGCCGATGCACCAGCTCGGCCATCTGCTGCGGACCGTGCCCGACTTCGCCAAGCTGGACCGGGCGGCGGACGTCAAGGCGGACGGCCTGAAGGTCTACCACCTCACCAACGCCGACACCGGCTCCCATGTCTACGTCCTGCGCAACGACGGCACGCAGGAGGTCACCTCCACACTGCCGACGGCGGACGACGACATCGAGGTCACCGTCCCGGCCCAGGACGCCCGTCTCCTCGTCACCCAACTAGCCCTGGGCGGGCGCAAGTTGAGGTACTCGACGGTCACCCCGATGATGTTCCTCAGCACCGGCCGGCAGGACCTCGCGGTGTTCGCCGGGAAGCGCGGCGAGATGGCGCATGTGGTGCTCGACTGCCCGGAGGAGCCGGTGGTCACACGGCTCGACGCACAGGCCGCCTGGGTGTGGGACCGCGGCCTCCTGCATGTCACCGTCCCGCTCGGCATCGGCGGACTGACCCGGGTCCTCGTCCAGGCCGGCGGTGTCGACAACCCCCTGGTGCTGCTCTTCGCCGACGAGGCCACCTCCGTACGCCTGTGGCCCTACGAGACCGGTTCGGGCACCGCGCTGGTCTACGGCCCGGCACTGCTCCGCGAGGCCACCGTCAGCGGCACGACCGCCCACCTCACCGGCGACACCATCGGCGAGACCGGCCTGGAGGTGTGGGGCCCGCGCGGTATCGCGGACGTCACCTGGAACGGGCAGCCCGTGCCCGCGACCGTCACCAACGCGGGCAGCCTGCGTTCGAACCCGGACGCGCTGCTGCCGGGGGTGCCCGCGGTACCGCTCCCCGCGCTCGACGGCTGGCGGCGCAAGGTGGAGAACCCGGAGGCGGCGGTCGCCTTCGACGACTCCAAGTGGACGGCGGCGAACAGGACTTCGACGTTCTCCACGACGGCCGTGCCCGCCGGACAGCCCGTGCTCTTCGCGGACGACTACGGCTTCCACTACGGCGACGTCTGGTACCGGGGCCGGTTCACCACGGCCGCCGACGACGACCTGGAGTCGGTGACCCTCGCCTACAGCACCGGCACCCAGGGGCTGCTGATGGCCTGGCTCGACGGCGAACCGCTGGGCACCCACCGGATGCCGGTGCCGACCACCAGCAGTGTGCGGCAGGGCAGTTGGACCGCGAAGGCGACCTTCACCGTGCCGAAGAAGGCCGGTGCGCGCGTGCTGTCCGTCCTCGTCCGGCGGATGCAGCACGACATGGACGGCAAGGCCCTCGACACCCACAAGGTGGCCCGCGGCCTCACCGCGGTGACCTTCAAGGGCGGCTCCCCGAAGGTGAGTTGGCGCCTCCAGGGGGAGGCGTCACCCGATCCGGTGCGCGGGCCGCAGAACAACGGCGGGCTGTACGGCGAACGCGAGGGCTGGCATCTGCCCGGGTTCGGGGACACCGGCTGGGAGGCCGTCACGCTTCCCCGCGCCGACCAGCGGCAGGGCGTGACCTGGTACCGGACCACCTTCAAGCTCGCCGTGGACACCGGTGTCGACGCCTCGATCGGCCTCACCCTCGACGACGACGCGACGCGCGCCTACCGCGTCCAGATCTTTCTGAACGGCTGGAACATGGGCCAGTACATCAACGACGTAGGCCCACAGCACACCTTCGCCCTGCCGAACGGGATCCTCCTCACACGTGGCACCAACACACTCGCCCTGGCCGTCCTGTCCGACGGCACCACACCGGCGGGCCCGAAGGACGTACGGCTGACGCTGCTCGGCAGCGCGGCCGGAGGAGTACCGGTGACACCGGTGGCCTCCCCCGGCCGCTGACCACCCGTCGGCTCAGGCGATCCGGATCACGTTCCAGGACAGCGGCTCCAGTACGGCGGTCAGGGTGCCGTCCTGGAGGGCGGTGCCCTCGACCGCGTGCGGGGCCACCCGCTCCGGGTCGTCCACCGTGTTGCGGGCGTCCGGGTCGGCGTCCGCGAGGGCGCTGTGCTCGACGACCGACGTCAACCCCAGCCCGTTCAGGGCGACTTCGAGCGGCAGCGACTCGGTCTGGCTGCGGTTGACCGCGAACACGGTCACCGAACCGTCCTCGGCGCGCACGGCGGTGGCGTGCAGCAGGTCCGCCTCGCCGTGCTTCTTCGTCTCGTACGTCGGCGAGTCCACACGGACGTCCAGGACCTGGCCCCGGCCGTACTTCGAGGCCTGCGCGAACGGGAAGAACGTCGTCTGGCGCCAGGCCGCGCCGCCCGGTTCGGTCATGATCGGCGCGATCACGTTGACGAGCTGGGCGAGGCAGGCGACCGTCACGCGGTCCGCGTGCCGCAGCAGGGCGATGAGCAGCGAGCCGAAGACGACCGCGTCCGTGACGGTGTAGACGTCCTCCAGGATGCGCGGGGTCTCCTGCCAGTCCTCGACGGGGTGCGGGTTGGGCCGGCTCTGGTACCAGACGTTCCACTCGTCGAAGGAGAGGTTGATCTTCTTCTTCGACTTCAGCCGGGCACCGACGTGGTCGCAGGTCGCCACCACGTTCTCGATGAAGGACTCGGTGTCGACGGCGGAGGCGAGGAAGGAGTCCCGGTCGCCGTCGGTCTCCTCGTAGTACGCGTGCAGGGAGATGTAGTCGACGAGGTCGTAGGTCTCCTTCAGGACCGTCGCCTCCCACTCGGCGAAGGTCTCCATGCTCTGGCCCGAGGAGCCGCAGGCGACGAGTTCGAGGTCCGGGTCGATCTGGCGCATCGCGCGGGCCGTCTCGGCGGCGACCCTGCCGTACTCCTCGGCCGTCTTGTGGCCGGTCTGCCAGGGGCCGTCCATCTCGTTGCCGAGGCACCAGAGGTTGATGCCGAAGGGTTCCTTGTCACCGTGGGCGATGCGCTGCTCGGAGAGGGCCGTGCCGGCGGGGTGGTTGGCGTACTCCTGGAGTTCCAGGGCCTCGGCGACGCCTCGGGTGCCGAGGTTGATCGCCATCATCGGCTCCGCCTGGGGGCCGAGCTTGCGCAGGAACGCGATGTACTCGGAGAGGCCGAAACGGTTGGTCTCCGTCGAGCGCCAGGCGAGGTCGAGGCGGCGGGGGCGGGATTCGGCGGGGCCGACCGAGTCCTCCCACTTGTAGCCGGAGACGAAGTTGCCGCCGGGGTAGCGGATGGTCGTCACGCCCAGTTCGCGGACGAGGTCCAGGACGTCCTGGCGGAGGCCCTCGGTGTCCGCGGTGGGGTGGGTCGGTTCGAAGATGCCGGTGTAGACGCAGCGGCCGAGGTGTTCCACGAAGGAGCCGAAGATCCGGGGGTTGACCTCGCCGACGGTGAAGGCGGGGTCGAGGGTGAAACGGGCGGTACGCATGTGGGCCTTTCGAGGTCGCGTGCCCTAGAGGGCGATGGGCCAGCCGGTCCGTGTCCAGCCGAGAGTGTTCAGCCCCAGCTTTGGTGTGCCTGAATCGTTCGCGTCGTAGTAGTGGTAGGTCAAGACATCCTTACCTTTGTCTTGGAAGATGGACTCTCCACCTGGGCCGATGAAGCGGCCGTGGCTTGCCAGCACCAGGTCTCCGCCGCCCTCCAGCATCGGTTTGCCCGTGCTGTCCGTGTACGGGCCCGTCACCGACGTCGAGCGGCCGACCCTGATCTTGTAGGTCGAGTTCACACCGGCGCAGCAGGCGTCGTAGGAGGCGAAGAGGTAGTAGTAGCCGCCGTGCTTCAGCACATACGCGCCCTCCACCGCGTAGGGCGCGTCCGGGCGGGTGGCGAGGTGGGCGACCGTCGCGCCCGGGATCGCCTTGCCCGTCGCGGGGTTCACCTCCACCATGCGGATGCCCGTCCAGTACGAGCCGAACGCCATCCAGAGTCTGCCGTCGGCCCGGACGAGGGCCGGGTCGATGGCGTTCCACTCGTCGGTGGTCTCGGAGCCGAAGGCCTTGCCGTGGTCGGTCCAGGTGCCGGGGAGGCCGGTCGGGGAGGTGGCGACGCCGATCGCGGAGTGGTTGGTGCCCCAGGAGGAGACGGCGTAGTAGAGCCAGTAGCGGCCCGCACGGTAGGAGATGTCGGGGGCCCAGGGGTCGGCGGTGGAGTTGTAGTCGTACCACCAACTCGGGGGCGTGGCGAAGGCGTTGCCCGCGTCGTCCCACTGGACGCGGTCCTTGGAGGTGCGGGCGCCGATGATGCCGCCGGTCGAATAGGCCACGTAGCCGCCGGACTTGAGGCGGATGACGGTGGGGTCGTGGATGATCTGCTGGCCGGTGATGGGTTGCGGGTCGGGGTAGGTGACGTCCGCGTGGGCCGTGGTGGGGAGCAGGGCGAGCACGGCGGCGGTCAGCAGGGTTGCCAGTCTCTGTCGCTTCAACTCAGTACCTCCGTGGGCGAGTTACTGGCCTGCCAGGCCGGTGTGGGCGACGCCCCGCACGATCTGGCTCTGGAAGAAGACGAACACGATGATCAGCGGGAGGCCCGCGATGAGGCCGCCGGCCATGAGCTGGGGCCAGATGATGCCGAAGGCGTTCTGCACGGTGGCGATGCCGTTGGGCATGGTCATCAGGTCGGGGTTGTTGGTCACCATGTAGGGCCAGATGAAGTTGTTCCAGGAGGCGATGAAGGTGAAGATGCCGACCGCCGACAGGGACGGTTTCGACAGCGGCAGGACGATCGTGAAGAAGATCCGCCAGCGGCCGGCGCCGTCGATGAACGCGGCCTCCTCCAGCTCCTTCGGCAGCGACTGGAAGAACTTGTAGAGGATGTAGACCATGGCCGCCGGGGCGCACTGCGGAAGGATCATGCCCCAGTAGGTGTCCACCATCCCGAGGGCCTGGACCGTCGTGAACAGCGGTACGCCGAGGATCGCCGGGGAGAACATCAGGCCCGCCATGGTGAGCGCCATCAGGGCGCGCTTCCCCCGGAACTCGGTGCGGGCGAAGCCGTAGGCCGCGAGTGAGGCGACGAAGAGCACGATCACGGTGACGCAGACCGACACCACGAGCGAGTTCACGAACCAGTTGGGGATGTTGCCGGCGTCGATGACGCCCTTCCAGGACTCCAGGGTGAAGTGGTCCGGGATCCAGTGCGGGGAGGCGACGGATTCCGTCGGGGTCTTGAGGGAGGTGGACAGGGCCCAGACCAGGGGCGAGAGCCAGATCAGGGAGAGGGCGGCGGCGACCGTCGTCAGGGCGATCTGGGTCGGGGTCCAGGTGCTGCGCGGCTTGCGCCGCACGGGAGTCGGGACGGTCATCGGGCGACCTCCTCGCGGCGGCTCAGCAGCCACATCCGGCCGAGGGCGACGGCCGCGATGATCAGGAACAGGATGAAGGAGATCGCGGAGGCGTAGCCCACGCGGTAGCTGGTGAAGCCCTGTTCGAGGGTGTACTGGACGAAGGTGCGGGTCGATTCCTCGGGTCCCGGGCCGAACTGGTACATGACGACGGCCTGGTCGAAGACCTGGAGCGAGGCGAGGATCTGGAGGGCGATCACCAGTCCGGTGATGTTGCGCAGGTTGGGCACGGTGATGTGGATCAGCCGCTGGAAGGCGTTCGCGCCGTCCAACTCGGCCGCCTCGTAGAGGTGTTGGGGGATGTTCTGCAGCGCGGCGAGATAGAGGAGGAAGCTGAAGCCGACCGTCCACCACAGGGTGGCGATGACAACTGCCAGCAGGGCCGTGGACTTCTGGGCGAGCCAGGGGGTCTGGAGGCCGAGGACGTGGTTGACCATGCCGTTGGTGGGCTGGAACAGCCACCACCACAGGTTGCCGACGACCGCCGAGGGCAGCAGGAAGGGCGCGAAGAAGCAGAGCCGCCACAGCCACTTGAAGTGGACGGTGTGGTGGGCGATCAGCGCCATCAGCAGGGCCATCACGACGATCATCGGTACGACCCACAGCGTGAACTTGACGCTGTGCCACAGCGAGGACCACACGAGGTCGTCGCCCAGCGCCTCGCGGTAGTTGGCGAGGCCGATGAAACTGGTGTGGTCGCCGGAGATGTTGGCGTCGGTGAGGCTGAGGTAGAGGCCGCGGACGACCGGGACGACGACGAAGAGGCCGTAGAGGACGAAGAACGGGGCGACGAACCAGCCGCCGTGCTGGAAGCGGCGGCCCCAGCGGACGCGGGCGGAGTCGGCGGCGGTGGTCGTGCGGGGGCGCAATGTGGCGGCGGGTGCCGCGGTGGCGGTCATGCTCCGGCTCCCGTCAGTTCCTGGGCGGCAGTGCGGCCGTCCATCGGGTTCTTCATGGCGAGGAGTTGCTCCAGGGCGGACTTCATCTTCCGGGCCGCCGCGTCGGGCTTGACGGAGCCGAGGTTGGAGGCGGCGATGATCGGGCCGATGCGCTGGGCGAGGATGCCGGTGGAGCCGGCGAACCAGATGTGCGGTTCGGTGGCGGGGTGCTCCATGGCGGGCTTGGAGTACTCGTCCTGCGGGGTGAGCTTGAGGTAGGCGGGGTCATTGAAGGTGGGCAGATAGGCGGGGACATGGCCGCCGCCCGCCCAGGCGGTGGCGTGCTTGACCATGTAGGCGGCGAGCCGGTGGGCGCCCTCGTTGGCGGCGCCGCCGCGGTCGGCCTGGTGGGGCAGCACGAAGGAGTGCGACTCGGCGTGGGTGGCGGGGGTGCCGAAGACCGGGGGCAGCGGCTGGGCGCCGTAGCCGATCTTCTCTCCGCTGTAGTACGGCACCGACCAGTCGCCCTCCCAGGTGAAGGGTGATCCGGCGAGGAAGGCCTCGGCGTCGGTGGAGCCGACGATCGTGTAGCCGTCGGTGACGTGCTGGCGGAAGAACTCCAGTACCCGGGTGGCCTTCTGGGTGTCAAAGGTGACGTGGGTGCGGGCGTCGTCGAAGTAGGTGCCGGCGAGCTGCTGGTAGAAGGCGACGAAGAACCACCAGGAGAAGTTCTGGTCGTTGGCGTGCAGGCCGAGGGTCTGTACGCCCGACTTCAGTTGCTTCTTGGCCGACTTGAGGATCTCGAACCAGTCGTCGGTGGAGGTGGCCGAGGGCAACTTGCCGTCGGCGTCCAGGAGTCCGGCCTTCTTGCAGACATCCGTGCGGTAGAAGTTCAGTTGCACGTGTATGTCGAGCGGCAGGGCGTAGAGCTTGCCGTCGACGATGCCGCGCTGCCACAGGACCGGATTGAAGTCGGCTTCTTTCACGCCGAACTTGGTGAGCAGGTCCATGTCCCAGGGATCCAGGAGCCGGCCGGGCGCGAAGCCGGGTACGCGGCCCTGGTGCATGACGGCGAGGTCGGGTGCGCGACTGCCCGCGGCGGCCATGGCGAGCTTCGTGTAGTAGGGGCCGCCCCAGGTGAGCGTCGAGGCCTTGACCGCGATGTCCGGGGTGGCCTTCTGGAAGGCGTCGACCATCGCGACCATGTTGGCGCCGTCGCCGCCGGTGAAGAGGTTCCAGTACGTCACCCGGGTGCGGGCGCCGGCGGCGAGCGCGTCGGCGCCGGTGCCGAGGGCCGCGAAGCCGAAGCTGCCCGCGACCGCGAGGCCGCCGGCGGTGGCCAGCAGTTGCCTGCGATTCAGGTCAGGTAGTCCCATTCCCTGCCCTCACTGTAGGAGTCCCGTAATGTTCGAAATACCGAATATTGCTCGCAACTTCGAACGGGACCGTAAAATCGAAGCGCTTCCGCGTCAATGGGTTGAACACAGTGCACGGTTCATTGGCGGGGGCGATTTCCGGACACAGCGGTCGTTCCCGGTCCCACATCGGCCATCGGACGACATGACGTCGACAGTTGGGGGCGCGTAACCTCGGACCGCCCGGGCCGGTTCGGCGGAAGCGGCCGGATCCTGCTCTCGCGGCGACGGTGAGGTGGCTGAGTCGGCGTATGTCCTGGCATATTGCAGCGGTGCGCACGAAGAAGGAGATGCGGCGGTTCGCCGGTACTCTCATCGACCCCATGCGCGTCCCGGTCCCCGCCGACCCCGAGGCCCTCTTCGACGCGCTGGTCGACTCCGTCGTCCGCTGGCGGGGGCGTGATGTCGTCGTCCGCCGCGAGGTGTTCCCGCCGCACACCGCCAGCGGCCTGTGGCTGGAGGGCGACAGCTACGACGTCATCGTCATCGACCAACGGGCCGCCGCCTGGCACCAGATCGTGATCTTCTGCCACGAGGTGTGGCACATGCACCAGCGCGACGCCCACCCCCTCCCCGCGCCGGCCGGCGACGGCAGCCCCCGGCCCGTCGCCGCGCGCACCGACTTCAGCCTCGCCGACGAGCAGGAGGCCGACAGGTTCGGCATGTTGATGAGCGGACGGCTGCGCCCCTGGCTGGAGGCCGCCGCCGTGGCGGACCCCGCGCACGCCCCCGCCACGGCCGACGACGGGACGCAGCAGGGTGTCGCCGGACGCATCGGCGCCGCCCTCAACTACCGCGGGACCAGAAAATGAGCGGCCTGATCAACTACCTGAGCTGCGGCCTGCTGTGGCTCGGCATGCTGGTGAAGGCCCCGGATCTGATACGCCACTGGCGCGACCCCTATCTCCGTGTCATCTGTGTGCTCCTCGGCCTGGCCGGGGCCTGCTTCTTCATCGGGGCGCCGCCCACCGTCGGCGCCATCAACCACCTCAGCGGCATCCCGAACCTCGCCGCGCCGCTGACATACGCGTCGATCACCGCGTACAGCGCGTCCTCCCAGGTCCTGATCGTCTACTGGCGGGGCGGCCCGCACGTCCACCGCACCGCCCGCCGCTGGATCGTGGCCTACGCCCTCGTCCTGGTCGGCATCGCCGTGACGTTCGCGCTCGGCCACACCCCCGTGGAGCGCCGCACCGACTTCGACACCTACTACGCGACCACGCCGTTCACCGCCGAGATGATCGTGCTGTACCTGGCCGGGCATCTCGCCGCCGTCAGTGTCACCACGGTGTCCTCGCTGCGCTGGGCCCGGCAGGTGCACGGCTGGCTCCGCGCCGGGCTGGTCACCCTCGGCGTCGGCTCGCTGTTCGGCGCCGGGTACAGCGTGACCAAGTTCGCGGCGGTGATCGCCCGTTGGTGCGGACGGGACTGGACGAGGCTCGGTACGACCGTCTCCCCGGCCGCCGCCGGACTGGGCGCGGTCCTGATCGTGATCGGTGTGCTGATCCCGCTGGGCGGCCCCCGGCTGACCGAGCGGCGGCGGGCCCGGCGGACGTACGCCCGGCTCGAACCGCTGGAACACGAGCTGGACGAACTCCTCACCCGCCGTGCGCTACGGCTGCCCCGGCCGCGCTGGGCCTCCCCCGCGACCCGGCTGGTGTGGCGGCAGACGAGCATCCACAACGCGCTCGGCCACCTGGACGCGTTCTTCGACCGGGCCCTGTACGAGCGGACGCTGGAGGCAGCCGCACGCACCACGGGCGGGGCGGAGCGGGCCGAGGCGACCGCGTGGGCGGCGGTCGTCGCCGCGGCGGTGACCGAGGAGCGCGACAGCGACCCGCGCCTCGCGCCGGCGGAAGCACCGGACCGGCTCCCTGACCCGGCCCCCGGTACCGCCCTCCTGGTGCACATCGCCGACGCGCTGACCCGGTCCCCGCTCGTCGCCGCCGCCCGGGTCCACGCAGGCACGACGGAAGGGAGCACCCGGGCATGAGCCTCATGGTGTACCTCGCCGCCGCCGTCTTCGGGCTCTCGTGCACCGTCCTGCTGCGCCACCCGTTGAGCCTCCCCCGCGACCCGCTGACCGTGTCCACCTGCGCGGCGATCGTCCTCGGCTCCCTGGTCCTGGTCTGCTCGGCACCGCTGACCCTGGGCGCGGTCAACAACCTCACCGGTATCCCCAACTTCGGCGCCCCGCTGACCTACGGCATGCTCTCCGCCTACAGCTGCTCGCTGCTCGTCCTGCTGATCCACTGGCGGGGCGGCTCCCCCGCCCGGATCCGCCGCATGGTGCTGCGCAGCATGGCCGCCTACGGCGCGCTGATCGTCGCCATCGTGGTGCTGTTCACGCTGGCCGACCCGAGCACCGAGCGGCTCACCGACCTCGACACGTACTACGCCAACACGCCCTACATGCGCGAGATGATCGTGCTCTATCTGCTGGGGCACAGCGCGGCCACCCTGGCGATGTGCACGGTGTGCGTGACCTGGGCCCGGGAGGTCACCGGGCTGCTGCGGACCGGGCTGCAACTCATCCTGGTCGGCACGCTGTTGGACGTGGTCGGCTTCCAGCTCGTCAAGTACACGGCGGTGGTGGCCCGTTGGACCGGTCACGACCTGGACTTCCTGTCCACCGGTATCGCCCCGCCGATGGCCTCGCTGGCCGCGCTGACCTGTTCCGCGGGGTTCGCCATGCCGAGGCTGCTGCCGGCCGCCCGCGCACACTGGCGTGACCTGGGCGCCCTGCGCGGGCTGGGCCCGCTGTGGTCGGAGGTCCGCTTCGCGTCCATCGCCCCGAAGCCGCCCAGCGCGCTCTGGCAGCTTCCCCGGATGCGACTGCACTGGCGTGAAGTGTCCATACACGACGGCCTGTTGGCCCTCGCCCCCTACTTCGACGACCGGGTCCGCGAGCGCACCCGTGACGCCGCCCTGCACGAGGGCCGCTCCGCGCACGAGGCCCGGGTCGCGGCCGAGGCGGCGATGGTGGCCGACGCCGCCCGCCGCGCCGCCGCCCGCGAGGAGCCCTTCGGCACGCCGAGCACCTACCGCCTCTACGCCACGGAGGTCTCCGACACCGGCGGGCTGGTCGAGTTGGCGCGGGCACTCGCCCGGTCGCGCCTCGCCGCGGCCGTACCGCAGAGTACGGTGAAGGCCACCCCCCGTTGATCCACCGGTGCCGAACACCCGTGTTTCCTGGCTGACTTGAGGAGCCCCATGCCGCGGAGAGCTGTCGTCGTCGGTGCCGGACTGGCCGGCCTGCTGGCCGCCGCCGCCCTGTCCGTCCACACGGACGAGGTGATCGTGCTGGACCGGGACGAGCTGCCCGAGGGTCCTGAGCACCGCAAGGGGCTCCCGCAAGGGCGCCACGCCCATCTGCTGATGTCCGGCGGCCTGGCCGCGATGGAGGACCTCGTGCCCGGCGGGAGCGTGCGCGAACGGCTGCTCACCGCGGGCGCCCACGAGATATCCCTCAGCTCGGGCATGCTGGCGCTGACCCCCGAGGGCTGGCTGCGCCGCTGGCGCCACGAGGGCCCCCGGATGCTGACGTGCAGCCGGGCGCTGCTGGACTGGGTGGTGCGCGAGGCCGTACTCGCCGGGACGAAGACGGAGATCCGCCGGGCGCAGGGCCTGGAACTCCTCGGCGACGCCCACCGCGTGACCGGTGTCCTCATCTCAACGGACGCCGGGAGACAGGAACTTGACGCCGATTTCGTGGTCGACGCGAGCGGCCGCGGCTCCCGGGTGGTGCGCTGGCTTGAGGCGCTCGGGGTGACCGGCGTCGAGGAACGGATCGTCGACTCCGGCCTCGTCAACGCGACCCGGATCTACCAACGCCCCGAAGGCGCCGAGCACTTCCCCCTCACCATCCTCCAGGCCGACCCGTACGCGAAGCGGCCCGGCCGCGCCGGCATGGTCCTGCCCATCGAGGGCGACCGCTGGATGGTCAGCCTCGCCGGCACGCGCGGCGCCGAACCGCCCGCCGACCCGGACGGTTTCCTCCAGTACATCCGCGAGCTGCCCGACCCGATCCTCGGCCGCCTGGTCTCCGGCGCGGAACCCCTCACCGACGTCCACACCAGCCGCAGCACCCAGAACGTCCGCCGCTACCTGGAGAAGGTCCGGGACTGGCCCGACGGCCTGGTCGTCCTCGGCGACGCGCTCGCCACCTTCAACCCGGCCTACGGACAAGGCATGTCGGTGGCCGCACTGGGCGCGCAGGTCCTCTCCCGCGAACTGGAGACCGAGGGCTTCACCGCCCCCGGCCTCGCCGCGAAGGCGCAGCGCGGGGTCGCGGCCCCGGTGGAGGGCGCCTGGGCGATGGCGGTCGGCCAGGACATCTGGTACCCCGAGACGAGGGGCCCCGAGCCGACCGGCGCCGACCGCCTGATCACCCGCTACTCCCGCCGCCTGCTGAAGGCGGCGACGGGCTCCTACCCGGCGGCAGCGGCTCTGGCGTCGGTCACCAGCATGGAGGCGAACGCCTCCACCCTGATGCGCCCCGGCACACTGCTGGCCGCTCTCAACGGCCCCGCGCTGCCGCCTCTTTCAGGCCCACCCCTGACCCCGGCGGAACGAGAAACCCTGGCCGGCCTGTAAGGCTTTTGTCTTTTGTCTTTTAGGGGCGCGGGGCTGTATCTATATGCGGCTCCGCCGCGTGGGCGCGGCCAGCACCAACGGGCCTGCGCCCCAAAACCCACCCTCACCCAGCAAAGGCAGCCTGCGCCAACCCCTTCCCCGCCCCCGGGACAACAAGCAACGACCCAGCCACAGGATGCGGCGCCTCCAACCCCACCCGAGCAGTAGTCACGTACAAATCAGTCAGATCCGCACCCCCGAACGCACACGCGGTGACCAACGGCACAGGCATCGGAATCACCCGCTCCAACTCCCCGTCCGGCGAATACCTTCGCACCGCACCCCCACCCCACAACGCCACCCACACACACCCATCGGCATCAACGGTCAACCCGTCCGGAGACCCCGCCCCGGACTCGATCTCCGCGAACCGCCGCCGGTTGGCCACCCGCCCGTCCGCGTACTCGAAGACGTCGATCCGGCGGGTGGGCGAGTCGACGTAGTACATGAGCCGCCCGTCCGGACTCCACCCCGTGCCGTTGCTCACCGCCACGTCGTCCAGGACCAGCTCGACCGAGCCGTCCCCGGTGACCCGGGACAGCGTGCCGCCGCAGGGCGCCTCGTCGTAGCGCATCGTGCCCGCCCACAGCGCGCCGTCGGGCGCCACGGCCGCGTCGTTCGCGCGCCGTCCGGGCACCGGCTCGTGGTGCAGCCACCGGAAGGCGCCGTCGACGTCGACCAGCCCGATGCCGTCCCGGAGATTGAGGACGAGTCCCCCGCCGACGCGGGGCTTGGCCGCGCCGACGTGCTGTTCGGTCACCCGGACCGTCCGGGCGCCGGACGCGGGGTCGTACGTGTGCACCCGGGAGCCGAGGACGTCGATCCAGATCAGCCGTCCGGCCGCCGCGTCCCACGTCGGCCCCTCACCGAGGGTCGCCTCGGTCCGTACCGCCACTTCGTACGTCATCCCACACTCCGGTGTCCGAGTCGCTCCGACAGCTCGGCGGCGCCCTTCGCGGCGAGCTGTTCCAGTTCTACCCGGCGCTCGTCGCTCCAGCGGATCATGGGGACGGAGATGGAGAGCGCGGCGACGACCTGGCCGGTGCGGTCCCGGACCGGGGCCGCGACGCAGGAGACGTCGGGGTTGGACTCGCGGTTCTCGACCGCGATCCCGCGCTGCCGGATCTCCGCGAGGGCCGCGCGCAGGGCGTCCGGCTCGACGATGCTGTTGGGCGTCATCGCGGCCAGCGACGCGTCGACGGGGATGCGGGAGGTCAGCTCCGGCTCCGGGAGGGAGGCCAGGAGCATCTTGCCCACGGAGGTGCAGTGGGCGGGCAGCCGACGGCCGGCCGCCGACACCATGCGCACCGCGTGCGTGGAGTCGACCTTGGCGATGTAGATGACGTCGGTGCCTTCGAGGATGGCCACATGCACGGTCTCGTCGCAGGTCTCGGCGACGGACCGGGCGACCTGCTGGCCCTCGGCGGCGAGGTCGAGCTGCTCGGCGTATCTGCTCCCGAGCTGGTACGGACGGACACCGAGCCGGTAACGTCCGGGTTGTCCGGGCACGGGCACGATGTACGAGCGGGCCGAGAGCGTGGTGACCAGTTCGTGCACGGTGGTGCGCGGCAGTTGCAGTTTGCGCACGATGTCGGGGGCGGAGAGCGTCCCGTCCCCGTCGAGGAAGAGCTCAAGAATGTCGAGAGCCCGGGTCACGGCAGGTACGAGGCGTCCCACAACCGGCCCCCTTCTAGGTGTCTGCGGATGGCTATGTTCGAAATTTCAACTGGCGATCGGGATAACGAACACAGGCTAGCCATAGCGGGGTGCCCGGGCAATGGTCGGGTGACCGCTCGACTACCGGCCGGCTCTCGGATCGCCCAGTTCACCGCGCAACCGCTTGGCCCGCAGCACGAGTTCGAGCTCGAAACGCCGGTCGGGATCGTCGATCTCGCCGCCCCAGAGTTCACGGATCTGACGCAGCCGGTAGCGCACGGTCTGCGGGTGCACACCGAGCCGTGCGGCCACCTCCGGCGCCCCGCCCCGCGTCTCCAGCCAGGCCAGTAACGTTTCGGCGAGCCGCCGTCCGTGCGTCGGCCCGCAGTGCTCCAGCGGGGCCAGGATCCGCAGCCCGAGATCGTCGATCAGCTCCTCGGGCTGGAGCAGGACCAGCGCCTCGGTGTGCTCGGTGCAGTACAGGACACCGCCCGCCGGCAGCAGCCCCCGCTCCATCAGTCCTACGGCGGCCTCGGCCCAGCGCGCCGACTTCACCGCGTCGGCCAGCGGCACCGGGGGCCCGATCGCGCCGGCCCAGCCGGTCAGCGCCCGGTGCAGCAGTTCGGGGCGGCCGGCCGCGTCCGGTTCGGGGACGACCATGCGGGGCAGCTCGTACTCCATGTCGAGCAGGACCTCCTGCCCCACGGCGGGGGCGACCGCCTCGGGGGCGGGACGCATCAGGACGCCGACGGAGACCTTCTCGGGCAGCGGCCAGCCGATGCGGGCGGCGCGTTCGGCGAGGGCCTCGGCCGGGTCGCCGCGGTGGTGCTCGGCCAGGAGCAGTTCCATGAGCCGCCGCTGGAGCCGCAGCCGCTCGCCCGCCTGCCGGGCGGCGGCCTCCGCGTAGCCGCGCACGGACTGGTCGACCAGGCCGTCGAGGTACTCGTAGCCCGCGTCGACCAGTTCGTACATCGCGGGCGGCGGGATCTCGACGCGCTGGCCGATCTCGGCGAACCGCCGCCAGGCGAGCCGTACGCCCATCCGGTAGATCGCCTGGAGCGAGTCGAGGCTACGGCCGTGCAGGCCCTCGCCGCGCCCGAACTCCTGGAAGACGCCCGGCGGTACGGTCGGGCGGCCCTCGGCGGTCTCCAGGTGCTGGACGAAGACCTCGATGGCACGGCGGATCCCGACCAAGGCCATGGGTTCGCCCGAGTCGTCGAGGACCAGGGGCAGTTGGGGGTGCTCACGGCGGATCTCGCGCAGGATCTCCTCGGCGAGCGCGGGCGCCTCGGCCATGGCGATCGCGGCGAACTCGCGCACCTGGAGCCGGGGCACGTCGAACCACGCCGAACGCTGGGTCACGGTCGCCGGTCGAGCGGCCACGGGGTCAACTCCCCTGGCCCGCTTGCTCGTACGTGATCAGCGGGGTGTTCGGCTGGTCGGGCCTGGCGTCGAGCAGCGCCACGATGCCGAACGCGGCCCCCACGGCGAGGGCGGCGGCCAGGGCCATGGTGAGCGCGGCGACGAGCAGTCTGGACATCACAGGGTCGGCCTCTCTGTGCTGAGGTTCTGCCCCGAGGTGCTGTCCCGGGGTCGTCCCGCCCCTGCCCGTCGGCCCCAGTGTCGGCAGACATTGACACTCCGTCAAGGGGCGCCTACGGTTCCCGGCCCAAGGGCCGGCCGAACTCCGTCACCACATCCCACTGGAGTGTCCGGATGCGCCGTACAGCCTCTCCAATTTCCTTGATCCTGCTGGGACTTGGCACGTTTCTGCTGGTCCTGGCGCCGATGCTGGCGTGGTACGTCGAGCCCCGGGCCGCCGTGACCCCGATCGACATCGACACCACCGCGGTCTACCGGGGCACCGGAAGCTACTTCGACACCGGCGAGTTGAAGACCGTCGACGACCAGCGGATCACCGTCACCCAGCAGGTGCGGGGCGATGTCGCGGACAGCGAGAAGAGCGGGGACGCGGTGTGGGACGTGACCACGACCGTCGACACCGACAAGTCGCTGCCGGCCGCCGATCCGCACGACGCGCTGGAGTTCTTCCCGAACCGGTGGGTCACGGACCGTAGGACGAACAAGCCGGTGCACTGCTGCCACGAGAACCCGTACTTCGAGGGCGACGCCTATCTGAAGTTCCCGTTCGACGTGCGGAAACAGCCGTACCAGTGGTGGGACAACTCCCTTGACGACACGGTGACTCTGCGTTACTCGGGGACCAGGAAGGTGCAGGGCTACTCGGGCTATGTCTTCAAGGGCACGGTCCCGCCCACGAAGATCGGCACCCGGCTGGTCCCGGGCAGCCTCGTCGACCAGCCCAAGTCCCCTCAGATCCTGGCCGAGGAGTGGTACTCGAACCACGGCATCGAGCTGGTCGTCGACCAGCGCACCGGCCGGGTGATCTACGCCCGGACCGGGCCCCGGCGCACCCTGCGCGCCCCCGGCCACGCGTACGACGCGGTGCTCCTCCTGGACGCCGACAAGCTCGCCTTCACCACCGCCACCCAGCGGGAACAGGTGAAACTGGCCAAGCGGGAGAGCGGTCAACTGCGCCTGGTGGGGCAGGCTTTGCCCATCGGTGCAGCTGTGGCCGGAGGCGTCCTGGCCGTGCTCGGCGGCGTTCTGGTCCTCCGCGGGCGGCGACGACCTGAATCACCCGCTTCATCCGGGTATCCGCCCACAATGTGACGTGACGTCAGTTCTAATAACCCCGGAAATTGTCATGCGGGTGAGTAGCCGTCAGGAACGCCGGGGCGAAAACTGTCCACCCCACCCGAGCACAGCCCGTCCACAGAACCCCCCACCGAGCCCGCCCTGGCCCGCCCTTCACCCCCACAGAGTTCCGCACCCCGAGACGAGTTGGAGCACCCATGCCCCAGCACGTGCCCTACTCTCCCCCGCCTTCGAATCCACTCGGGCGGGGGGACCCCCAGCGCGCCACGTACGCGCAGGTCGCGCAGCACCCCCCGGCGCTCGTGCCACAGCCGCGCCGCATCGTTTTCCTCGCCCACCGGGACCTCGGCAACCCCTCGGCCGGCGGCTCCGAACTCCTCGTGGACAGACTGGCCGAGGGTCTGACCGGACTCGGCCACCAGGTCACCCTGCTGTGCGGCGGCCCCGCCGCCTACCGCGACTACAGAGTCGTGTCGGCGGGCAGCGCCTACGGCCACTTCCTGCACGCCCGTACGGCCTTCACCCGGCAGGTCGGTGACTGCGACCTGCTGGTCGAGGTGTGCAACGGCATGCCCTACTTCGCTCCCGTCTGGCACCACGGCCCGACCCTGCGCCTGGTCAACCACGTCCACACGGATCTGTGGACGATGCGGTTCAGCGGCCCGATGGCGCCGGCCGCGAGAATCGGCCGGCGCCTCGAACACTGGGCGCTGACCGGTGTGCGGCAACAGAGCCTGCTGGTCGCGGTCTCCCCCTCGACCGCCCACGCGCTGCGCGGCATCGGCGTCCAACGGGACCGCATCCGGGTCGTCCACAACGGGGTCGAGGAGCCGGGCCCCCGGGCCGACCGCTCCGCCGAGCCGCTCTTCGTGGCGGTGGGACGGCTCGTCGAGTACAAGCGGATCGATCTGCTGCTCCGGCTGTGGGAGCGGGTGCGGCCGGTCACCGGCGGCCGGCTCCTGATCGTCGGCGACGGCCCCGAGCGCGAGCGCCTTGAGCGACTCGCCGGGCCCGGTGTGGAGTTCACCGGCCATGTCTCCGAAGCACGGAAACACGAACTGCTCTGCGCCGCCTGGCTGTTGCTGCACCCCTCCGCGCTGGAGGGCTGGGGCCTGGTGGTGACGGAGGCGGCGGCCCGCGAGACGCCGGCGATCGCCTTCGACGTACCCGGGCTGCGCGACTCGGTCGTGGACGGCGAGACGGGTGTGCTGGCCCGCGGGGAGTCCTCCTTCGCGGCGGCCTGGTGCACCTTGGCCCTGTCCGGGCAGCGCCGTGAGGCGATGGGCAAGGCGGCGCGCGACCGGGCGGCCCGCTACCGCTGGCACCGGACTGTCAGACAGTTCCGTGCGGTCGCCGCCGAGGCGGTGAGGGGCTGGGCCCCATGACCGGGCTCAAGGACCCCTCGATACGCAGGTCGCTGGCGCTCTTCCGAGCCTTCCTGCACGAACAGGACGACCCGGAGTCCTGCTACTCGCTTCTCGCGACCGACGCCGTCAACCAGGTCGAGGCCTACCACGGCCCGGTCGCCGGCCGGACCGTCGTCGATGTCGGCGGCGGCAGCGGCTACTTCACCGAGGAGTTCCGGCGGCGCGGCGCGCACGCCTACCTCTTCGAGCCGGACACAAGGGAGTTGGGGCAGAAGCCGCCCGACGGGACGGTCATCGCGGACGGCTACCTCCTCCCCCTCTCCGACGGGGTCGCCGATGTGACCTTCTCCTCCAACGTCCTTGAGCACGTGGCCGATCCGCAGACGTTCCTCAGCGAGCTGACGCGGGTGACCCGGCCCGGCGGACTGATCTACGTGTCGTTCACCAACTGGCTGTCCCCGTGGGGCGGTCACGAGTGGGCGCCCTGGCACTATCTCGGCGCCGAACGGGCCCGCGCCCGCTACCGGCGGCGTACCGGCCGGGCCGCCAAGCACACCCTCGGCGAGAACCTGTTCGCCGTGCACATCGGCACCACCCTGCGGCAGGTCCGCGCCCGCGACGACGTCACGGTCGTCGCGGCGCGCTCCCGCTACTGGCCCTTCCTGGACCGAGCCGTCGTCAAGGCGCCCGGGATAAGGGAGTTGGCCACCTGGAACCTCCTCCTCATCCTCCGGCGGTGTCCACCATGACGGCGACCACGGTCCAGACACCGCCCCCGGCGGCCGACCCCACCACCACGACCCTGGCAGGGCCCCCGGAGGGCCCGAGGTCGTGGCGCTGGCTGCTGGGGTTCTGGGCCGTGCTGTTCGTGCTGTTCCTCGCCGTGCACCCGGGCCGCCAGACCTTCGACACCAAGCTCGGCGTCACCGTGGACCCCGGCCAATTCCTGTCGGATCTGGGTCAGTTGTGGCACGACCGAGGTTCCTTCGGCGGTATCCAGGACCAGTACGCCGGCTACCTGTGGCCGATGCTCCCCTTCTACTGGCTGGCCCACGCCGTGCACCTGCCGGTGTGGCTGGCGGAACGCCTCTGGCTGTCGCTGATCGTCTCGGTCGCCTTCTGGGGCGCGCTGCGCCTGGCCGAACGGCTGCGCGTGGGCAGCCCCGCCTCCCGTCTCCTCGGCGCCGTGACCTACGCGCTGTGGCCGGTGTTCACGATCGTCGTGGGCTCCACCTCGGCCGCCGCACTCCCCGGCGCCTTCCTCCCCTGGGTCCTGCTGCCGCTCACGAACGAGCGCTACACGGCCCGCGTCGCGGCCCTCCGCTCGGCGCTGATCGTCCCCTTCATGGGCGGAGTCAACGCGGCGGCGACCCTCGCGTCCCTGTTCCCGGTCGGCCTCTACCTCCTCTCCCGCACACCCGGACCACGGCAGCGCAAGCTGATCGCCTGGTGGGTGCCCGGGGTGGTCCTGGCGACGGCGTGGTGGTGGATCCCGCTGCTGATGCTCGGCGTCTACGGCGAGAACTTCCTTCCGTACGTGGAGACTTCACAGACCACGACCGACACCATGTCCGCGACGGAGGGCCTGCGCGGAGCCGGCGACTGGGTCGCCTATCTGCACCTGGGCGAGGCCTGGATACCGGCCGGCTGGACCGTCGCCTCCTCGGTGATCGTGATCGTCTGCTCGGCCCTGGCGGCCGGGCTTGGCCTCGCCGGACTGGCCCGCCGGGACATGCCCGAGCGGCGCTGGCTGGTACTGATCGCGGTGTCGGTCGCGCTGATCCTGTTCGCCGGCTACGGCGGCGCGTTCGGGGCGCCGTTCCACGGGCTGGTGCAGGACTGGCTGAACGGCCCCCTCGTCCCCTTCCGCAACATCTACAAGTTCCAGGCGGGCCTCGCCCTCGCCCTCGTGCTGGGCCTGACCCACCTGGTGGGCGTGGCCGCCGAGCCACACGGAGCCCGCCGGGTCAGGGGCCGCCGGCTCGCCCCGCTGATCGCGGTGATCCTCGTCCTGCCCGGCCTGGCCTGGCCGTACCTCAACGGCTCGATCCTGAACCCGGGTTCGTTCCAGCAGCTCCCCAAGTACTGGCAGTCCACGGCGGACTGGCTGCACAAGTACTCCCCCGACTCCCGCGCCCTGGTCGTCCCGGCGACCGCGCACGGCATCTACACCTGGGGCTCCCCCATCGACGAACCCCTGGACGTCCTCGCCGACTCCCGCTGGGCGGAACGGGACTACGTCCCGATGGGCACCCCCGGCAACCGGCGCGCGATGGACGCGGTCGAGCAGGCGCTGGACAGCGGCGGCGAAGTCCCGGGCCTGGCCGACTACTTGAGCCGGGCGGGCGTCTACTACGTCGTCGTCCGCAACGACCTCGACCCCGATCAGATCGGCTATGTCCCGACGACCACCGTCAAACGCACCCTCGAACAGTCCGGCTACCAACGGGTGACCGGCCTCGGCCCGGTCATGACCGGCGGCCGGATAGCCAACGACACCCCGCTCCAGGTCGAGGGCCTGTACCCGCGACAGCGCGCGGTGGAGATCTACGAACCGACGAGCAAGGACGTCCTACGCCCCAGCCAGGCGGGCCTGACGCCGGTGGCCGACACGGCGGTGCTCTCCGGCGGCCCCGAGTCCCTGCTCCCCCTCGCGACCGAACTCCGTGGCAGGGCAACGGTGTTGACGGGCGACAACCACCCGGGCCTCGGCTCCGCTCCCCTCCAGATCGTCGGCGACGGACTGCGCCGCGCGGACACCCGCTTCGGCCTGGTCGACGCCAACACCTCGTACACGTACACCCCCGACGAACGCAACGCGCCGGACGCGGTCCAGGACGCGGGCGAGAAGCCGAAGCAGATCCTGCCGACGAAGGGCATCGCCCACCAGACGGTCGCCCAGTTGCGCGGCGCCCGATCGGTGACCGCGTCCTCCAGCGGCAACTGGCTGTTCCAACTCCCTCAGTACGACCCGGTGAACGCCTTCGACGACGACCCCGGCACCGCGTGGGCGGAGGGTGCGGCGGGCTCGGCGAACGGGCAGTGGCTGCGGATCGGCTTCGCGGGCGGGTCGTACGACATGCCGAGTTCCTTCAAGGTCACCCCGCTCCCCCAGGAGAGCGTGCGGGCGGCGGCCACGGAGGTACGGGTGCAGACGGAGAGGGGAACGGCGACCAGCCACCTCCAGCCGAACGGCACGACCCAGACCATCAAATCCCCACCGGGCGAAACGAGTTGGATGAAGCTGACGATCGTCGACTCGGTGGCCCGCCGCACCGGTCTCACCGGCGCGGGCTTCTCCGAGATCACCCTGCCGCACGTCCAGGTCACCCGGCTCCTCAAGCTCCCCACCGACGCGAACGACTCCGACGCGGCCGCCGAGATCATCTCCCTGCACCGCGCGGCCGACCCGACCGGCCTCTCCCCCACGGGCACGGAGGCGGGCCTGCACCGCACGTTCTCGACGTCGACAGCGGGAACGTACGCGATGAAGGCGAGCGCGGTGGCGATCCCCGGCGAGCAACTCGACAAGCTGCTCTACGAGGTGGCCCCCGCCCAACAACATCGCATCACCGCGACGGCGGACTCCACGGCCGCGCTGGGGGCCGGCCTCTCCGCCCGCAACCTCACGGACGGAGACCTGACGACGGGCTGGGTAGCGGGCGACCGCCCCACGATCCACCTCACCTGGACCGGCAAACAGGCAGTGGGCGAAGTGGTGTTGGCGCCGGCCGGCGGCCTGTCGACCCGCCCGACCGAGGTCGACATCACCTCACCCGACGGCGCGACGATCGCCGGCGTGGACGAGAACGGCGTGGCCCGCTTCGACCCGATCACCACGGACCACCTCGACATCACCGTCACGAAGACCGCCCCGCTCACCCTCCACAACCCGGTGGCGGACGAGAACCTCCAACTCCCGGTAGGCCTGACCGAGGCGTACATCCCGGCCCTCGACCAGTACCGCACCCCCCAACCGGACCCCACCCGCACCTTCACACTGCCCTGCGGAAAGGGCCCGGTGGTGTCGGTGGACGGCGAGCTGTACCAGACAAGCGTGACGGGAACGGTGAGGGCCCTGACCGAACGCCGAGCCGTAGAGGTGACCCTCTGTCAGGAGGGCAAAGGCGACCCGGCGTTGGAGCTGACGTCGGGATCGCACCGGGTGGAGGCCGGGGACGCGGGCCCCCTGCAACTCACGGACATCACGCTGACCCGAGGCACAGTCACCGAACCCACCACCGCGGCCCGCAAGTTGACGATCCAGGACTGGCTGGGCGACCGCCGAGAGGTGGAGGCAGGCGCGGGCGCGGCTTCCTACCTCACCACCTACGAGAACTACAACGACGGCTGGAAAGCCACCCTGAACGGCAAGGAGTTGTCCCCGGTCCGCCTCGACGGCTGGCAACAGGGCTGGCGCGTCCCCGCAGGCGCGGGCGGCACGATCAAGCTCTCCTACACCCCGGCAACGACCTACGAGGCCGGCCTCATCGGCAGCGGAGCAGCCCTGGCCGTCCTCCTCGCCCTGGTGATCTGGCGCCGCCACGAACCCAACCCCGACGAACTGCAACCACCCCCACCACCACCGGGCCTGTGGCTGGGCACGGTGGCGCTGACACTGGTCGGCGCGGTGATCGCGGGCTGGCTCGCCCTCCTGGTCCCGGCCCTGGCACTGCTGGCCTACCGCCGCCACGCGCTGCTCGTACCGATCTCGTTCGTGGCCTTGGCGGGCGCGGGGATCGTGGCAGCGACAGGCGCCGGCTCCCCAGTGGGCGAAGGCGAGGGCGCCTTCAGCCACACGGCCCAACTCCTGGCACTGATCGGGTTGTTCGCGGGCTTGGTGAGCGTGAGGGAGTGGCAGGACCCGGACTCAGACCCTCCGGACCCGACGCCGGACTTGCCTCAGCGGGAGCGAGGTGCCAGTGCGATGGGCGAATGGCCCGTGGCGCCGGAGTCCGGCCCCACGATCTCCGCGCGGGGCCCAGGGGCGGGGGCACGACCAGCCCACGGCGACAACCCAACACCGCCCAACGCCACCTCCCTAGGGGCGCGGGGAACTGCGCAACCACCCCCCACCCAACCGCACCCGAGGAACCAAACCCAATGACCGCCCTAGCCCACCCCGCCCAACCCCCCGCCAGCACCCGCATCCCTTTCCCCACAGTCGACGAAATAGCCCGCCACTGCCACCAATCCACCGAGCCGGAAACAGTCCACATCGAGGTCCACCTCCCAGGCCCACTAAACCCGGGACGACTCCGCTCAGCTTTCGCAGATGCCCTGCACCACCACCCCCGCATCCTCATGCGCGAGGCCCCCGGCCCCTGGTACCGCCGCCGCTACGAATGGGAGCTGACCGAGTCCCCGGACGTGGAGGTGGTGACCTTCCCACCCCCGACCCAAGACGCCCTGAAACAAGCCCGCACCCGCGCCCTGGACCAGACCCCTCCCCTCACCGCCTCCCCACCCATCCGCCTCGAAGCGATCAGCCTCCCCCATGGCACATCCCCCGGCACCGGAACCGTCCTGGTCCTCACCGTCAACCACACCGCCCTCGACGGCCCGGCCTGCCTCCGCATCCTCGCCACCGCTGCGCAGCTGTACAGCGGTCACGCCAACGCCCCGACCGCCCCACCGACCCGCGCCCCGGACTCACCGGAACCCCCCACCGACACCCCCTCCGTATGGACCCCGCCCGCCCGGGTGGCCCCCGGCACCCCGGACCACTCCCCCGGCGGCAACGGCATGGTCCTCGCCGAACTCCCCGTCCCGCACCGCCCCAAGGGGTCCCCGTATACGGTGAACGACCAACTCATGGTCACGACGGCCCTGATGATCGCCCACTGGAACCGCGAACACGGCCAGCGCCCCCGCCCGATGCGCATCACGATGCCCGTGGACGACCGCTCCCGAGGCACGGACATGCCCATAGGCAACGGCACCCGACTGGTCGAAGTCACCTTCTCCCCCGAGGAGTTGACCAACGCCACTGCCCCCGACCACCGCATGGGCGAACTCCTCCACCGCACAGCGACCCGCACCCGCGCCCTCAAGTCCCTCCCCCGCCCCCAACTCGGCCACGGCGCGGCCCTGTTGACCGCTCCCGTCGTCCCTGTGGCCTGGCGCGCCACCCTCACCCGGGGTCTGCGCAGGGCGGCAGCGCCCTGGACCTCGACGACGCTGCTGAGCAACATCGGCCGTATCCCGTACTCCCTGGACTTCGGCGAAACGGCGGGCCGCGCGCACGCCGTGTGGTTCTCGGCCCCGGCCCGTATGCCGCGCGGCCTCACCGTGACGACCGCGTCCACCGCAGGACGGCTCCACGTTGCCCTGCGCTGGTCCCGCACCCTCCTCGGCCCCGGCGACGGCGCCCACCTCCGCGACCTGTTCGAGCACTATCTGCACACGACGGAGGAGAACCAGGCATGACGACCACCGCCCCGCACCACCCCGGCCTCCGCGACTTCTACGAGAACCCCGCCGTGCCGGTCGCCTCCGGCCCCTCCCGCACCCTCCGCCAGGCCCGCGTCCTGGCCACCGCGCTGGGCCCGGCCGCCGAAGGGCCCCGTACCGTCCTCGACATCGGCTGCGGCGACGGCACCGCGGCCGCCACCGCCGCGCCCCTCCTCACCGGCCACCGGATCGTCGGCGTCGACTGGTCCCAGGACGCCCTCACCCGCGCCCGCACCCGTCTGCCGTACACCGTCCGCGGTGAACTCACCGCACTGCCGCTACGGTCGGCCGTCGCCGACGCCGTGCTGTTCAGCGAGGTGGTCGAGCATCTCGTCGACCCGGACACGGCCCTCGCGGAGATCCGTCGGGTGCTGCGACCGGGAGGCCATCTCATGCTGTCCACACCGAACCTGGCCGCCTGGTACAACCGCGCCCTGCTGCTCGCCGGTGTGCAGCCGGTGTTCTCGGAGGTGAGCCTGCACGCGATCCACGGCCGCCCGGGCAAGGAGGTCGTCGGGCATCTGCGGCTCTACACCCCGCGTGCGCTGCGGGAGTTCGTGACGGCGGCCGGCTTCACGGTCGTAGGGCTCAAAGGCGCTCCCTTCCACGGGGTGCCGCGACCGCTGCGCGCGCTCGACCGACTGGCCTGTGCCAGACCGCAGTTGGCGTCGATCCTGCTGCTGCACGCGCGGAAGACGTAGGGGCGCGGCCCGTGTGGTGGGGAGTGGCGGCGGCCCTGTTGGCGAACGTGCTGTACAGCACCGGATTCGTGCTGGAGAAACGGGCGTTGGCTGCCCTGCCCGAGGTGACGGTCCGTCAACCCTGGCGGCTGCTGCGGCTGGTGCTGGGCAGTCCGTTGTGGATCGGGGGGTCGCTGGCGCTCGCGGCCGGGTTCGGCGCGCAGCTCGCCGTGTACCGGACGCTGCCGATCGCCGCCGCGCAGGGCATCTTCGTATCGGGACTGGTCCTGCTGGTGCTGCTGTCCGCGCGCATGCTCGGCGAGGAGACCAGCGGGCGCGAACGGTACGCGCTGGGCGCGATCCTGGTCGCGCTGCTGATGGTGGTGCTGTCGCTGAAGGAGGGCTCGGACCATGTGAGCCGTGCCGCGCCCTATCCGCTGATCCTGCTGGTGTGCGTGCCCTCGCTGGCGGCCGGTGTCTGGCTGTACCGGTCGACGGAGCGCAGCGCGGCCCACCGGCACCGGCTGCCCACCACGGGTGTCGAATACGGCGTCGCGGTGGGCCTGTTGTACGGGGTCAGCTCGCTCGCCATCAAAGGGGTGTCGAGCTATCTGACCACAAGTGACCTGGGGGGAGCGGTGGTTGGGCTGCTGCGGTCCCCGTACCCGTATCTCCTGCTCTGCACGGGCGCGTTGGGGCTGGTCATGTCGCAGGCGGCGCTGCAACGCTGCCGGGCCTCGCTGATCGTGCCGGTCTGTACGACGGTGACCAGCCTGTTCACGGCGGTGCTCGGCACGCTCTCGTTCGGCGAGGCCCTGCCGCACGATCCGGTGCGCCTCGCCCTGCGGATCGGGGGCACCGTACTGGCGGTCGCCGTCCTGCTGACCATGCCGAAGCACGACAACGCGCCTCAACCTCCGGTCGAGGCCAAGGAGTTGACGCCCCCATGAACCCGGACGACCCGCTGCTGAAGATCCTGGCCTGCCCGCTCGACAAGGGCCCGCTGCACCTGCTGCCCACCGGCGCCCTGTACAACCCGCGCCTGCGCCGCCGCTACCCGGTCGTCGACGGCATCCCGCAACTGCTGCCCTCCTCCGGAGAGCAAGTGACCGACGTCGACGAACACGAGGAACTCCTCAAACGGATGGCACCATGACCCCAGCGCCCCGCATCCCCACGCCCCGCACCCTCACCGCCCGCCTCGCACCCCTCCTCCCCACCCGCCTGGTCGCCGCCACCGCCCGCGCCGTCTACCCCCGATTCGAACCCGAACTGGCCCGACTGGGCGACCTGTTGCCGCCCGACTGCGGTACGGCGGTCGACGTGGGCGGCTGGTACGGCCCCTGGACGTACCGCCTGTGGAGACACGCGCGTCGGGTGGTGACCGTCGAACCGGTCCCCCATCTGGCGCGGCTGCTCGCCTCGGCCGCCCCGGCGAACGCGAGCGTCGTCCCGGCCGCCGCCTCCGACCGCCCCGGCACCGCCCGCCTGTGGCTGCCGCCGGACGACGAGGGCGACCGGGGCGTGTCGTCGCTGGTCCGCCGGGACATCCACGCCCGCGCCGTGCACGTGCCCTGCGTCACCCTCGACGCCCTGGGCCTCAAGGACGTCGACTTCATCAAGATCGACGTGGACGGCAACGAACTGGCCGTCCTGCACGGCGCGACCGGCCTCCTGACCCGCGACCGCCCCGCGCTCTTCGTCGAACTGGAATCACGCATCCAGCCGATCGCCCCGGTGGTGACCTATCTGTCCCTGCTCGGCTACGAGGGCTGGGTCCTGCCGGAGACGACCTGGGTGAGACTGTCGGACTTCCCCCTGGAGGAGCACCAGGCCCGGACCTCGTACGTCGTCTCCCAGGGCCTGCTGCGCCGTGTCCTGCCCTTCGCGCGCGGCCCGCGGTACGTCAACTCGGTCCTGTTCCTCCCCGACGGCCGCCGCCCGGGTGCCGGTCCCGTGCGCGACGATGGATCGCATGCCCGAAGCGAAACGCCCCGCGACCCCGTTCAGCCCCCTCGACTTCCAACTCGTCCTGCTGCGCCGCATGGCGGACCACAACCCGGACCTGGTCGAGGACGCCCGTCATGAGCTGGGCGTCTCGATCGCCGACATGCGCGAGGCCAACAAGCGTTGGCAGGCCATGCTGCACTCCCCGCGCAGGAGGGCCGCCGCCTCCCGCTACCGCTCGATCCTCGGCACCCCGGAGTCGACGGTGAGCCGGAAGATCGGCGACCTGGACTGCGAGGCATGGCAGTGGCCGGTCCCCCTCTGGCCCGACCTCCGCTTCGAGGTACTCACCGCCCCGAACGGCGCGGTGTGGAACGAATGGCTGGTCCGCGCCCCGGGCGCGGCGGCCCCTCCCCTCCACACCCTCGACGACCTGACCCCCTGGTCCTGCACGGTCGACGAGGCGGCCCGCGCCTTCGCCCCCGCCCGCCCCCTGGAGGGCACGGCCCCCACCCGCTGGGGCCTCGCCTTCACCGCGCCGGACGCCCGGGGCGTACGGCACCGGTGCGCGGCCGAGTTCACCTGGGGCCTGCTGCAACGGGTGGCCTGGTAGGGAAGGTTCCGGCATGTCTGTCCTGTGGCCGGTGGCTGGGTTGACTCCACTCTTCGGGTGCATGACGCTCCCGATCCTTCAGACTGTCGGCATCGGTGAGGACCGTCCAAGCGGGAGGAACGGCTCTGGAGAGAATGGATCATCACGGCATCGCTGAAGCGCTGCGGGAGCGGATTCGGCAGGGGGAACTCGCCGCGGGAGACCGGATGCCCACGCAGGCGAGGCTGGCGGACGAGTTCGGCGCGGAGCGCAGCACGGTACGCAGAGCCCTGGATCTGCTGAACCAGGAAGGGCTGTTGACCGGGGTGACCAGAGGTGCCCCACCTCGCGTCGCCGAGCGATCGGGGCTCGGGCGCCCCAGCCAGACGTCCACCACGACCGGCCGACTGAGCGACGCCCTCGCCGCCGCGTTCACAGCACCGCACGTAACGGTGGAGGTGTTCACGCTCAGCGGAGAGTCGCTCGACTCGCACTTGAGGCTGTGCGCCGAGATGCTCATGGCTGAGACGCTGCCACCCCCGCGTTCGGTCGCCGTACGGATCCTACTGCCCGTCATCGCGGACAGTCTCCCCTTGTTTCGGACCGTCGACGCCCCGCAGGAGACTCGCCCGAGGCAACGGCTGGCCGACCTGACGCGCCGGCACACCACCTCCATCCGGAACACCGTGTACGGCCTTCGGGACTCGCGCCTTACCGAGTCTGTGTCGTTCGAGGTCCGGCAGGCGCCGATCACCCCCTTGCAGAAGTTCTACGTCCTGAACGGTTCGGAGGCGTTGTCCGGCTACTACCAGGCCGTCCGGCGCCCCATCCTGCTGGACGACGGCGCCGCCCTCGATGTGTACGACCTCCTGGGATCCGGCACGCGCCTGTTCCACCGCAGCACGGGAAGTCCCTTCGTGGAGAAGGCCCGCGACTGGTTCGAGTACCACTGGTCGAGCACCGATACCGTCCCGTTCGAGACCCCTGCCTGATCTGGGCGCTATCGTCGGATACTCCGAAGCGCCGTACAGGCAAAGGGTGGTGGGGGATTGCGCATCCTGTTCGTCCACGGGACCGGCGTACGACGCGAGCGGTTCGACGCCCTCTACGCCCTCGTCGGCGACCGACTCGCACCGCTTCTTCCCGATGCCGAACTGGTGCCCGTCTACTGGGGTGACGACCACGGCGCCGCCCCGACCCGCCTGCGGTCCCTGCCCGGCACACAGATGACCAGGGGCACCGAGTCGCCGGACCCGCTCGAACAGGACGTGGCCCGGTGGGCACTGCTTCTCGCGGACCCGCTGTGCGAACTGCGTGCCCTAGTTGCCGCATTCGACGCCGACAATGGATTCGGCACACCCGGGGTGCAGCCGCAGGGCCGGACCGTCGCCGATCTCCTGGCCGGCGGGCCCTCCTCCGAGGAGCTCTTGGATCTCCTGCGTTCGGCGGAACTGATCGACCACTATCCGGACGCCGTCCAACTCGTCGCGCGGGCCGAGGAGTTCCAGGACGCCTGCGCCAGTGCCCAGCACTCCCATGACGCGCACGAGGTGGCCGAGTGCGCCGCACGCGCGGTCACCGCCCGCATGCTCGCCTCCGTCGGCGAGGACGCCCTGTGCACGGGCGACGAACGCGACCGCGCGGTGGTTCTCCTCACCGCGCTGCTCGGCGGCACGGCCCGGGTCCCCGGCGGCAGGGCAGCCTCCGCCCTCGGCACCCTCGCGCTGCGCCTGTTCACGCAACCCGCCCTGAACCATTGGCGCCGGCCCCTGACCGCCGGGTCCGCACCGGCCGTCGGCGACATCCTCCGCTACCAGGCACGCGGAGCGGACCTGCGCGCCTTCCTGCACGAGCAGGTGATGCTGAGCAGCGAGCCGACGGTCCTGATCGGGCACAGCCTCGGCGGCATCGCCCTGGTGGATCTGCTCGCCCTCGCCGCCGAGCGGGGCGAACCACCGGCGCAGGTCCGCCTGTTGGTGACCGTCGGCTCGCAGGCACCGTTCCTGCACGAGATCGGTGCGCTGACCGGGTTGCCGCCCGGTGCACCTCTCCCGGAGGGATTCCCGGCCTGGCTCAACCTCTACGACCGCCAGGACCTGCTCTCTTTCCGTGCCTCGCCCGTCTTCCCCGACGACACCCGGGTGTCCGATCACGAGATCACCAGCCGCCAGCCCTTTCCGATCTCGCACAGCACGTACTGGAAGCTGCCCGCCACCTACGAGCTGATCGCGGCCGCCGTGCAATCGGCCGCCGACGGTTCGGAGGTACATGAGTGAGCACGGGCACCACAATCCTGTCCGGCATCTCGCCCTCCAGGACGTACGCCTTGATCGTGGGCGTCGAGCGCTACGAGGTGGACCCGTCCTGGGACCTGCCGGGAGCGGCGCGCGACGCCGTGCGGTTCGCCGAATGGCTGACCGGTCCCGGCGGGGTCCCGCAGGAGAACGTGCACCTGTTCACCTCACCGCTCGAAGCCGGCCGACACTCCTGCCGCATACCGAGCAAGGCGGCCACGGCCCAGGACATCGAGCGGGCCCTGTTCATCGAACTGCCCAGATGCGACGGTGATCTGCTGTGGATCTTCTGGGCCGGGCACGGCTACCAGGACAGGGCGACCCAGCTCCTGCTTCCCTACAGTGAAGCAACCGCCGAAAGAACCATGCACCTCAACCTCGACGCCGCCCTGCGCTGGCTGAACGGACTGCCCGGCGGCGGCTTTCACCATCAGATCGCCATCGCCGATTCCTGCCGGGTGGACGACCGTCTCGCCCGGGGACTGACGCTGGGATCCGTCGACTACGGCAGCGGGACGGCCCGCTCCGACCGCCGGCAGTTCCGCCTGTACGCGACCAGGCCCGGGGACACCGCGGTGAATCTGGCGGATCGCGGGGCCGGTCTGTTCACCGACCACCTCTTGGGCGAACTCGCCGAACTGACCGCCGGCAAGGGCGCGGAGCTGCTCCCCGACGTGGCCCGTCGCCTGCAGGGCCGGTTCCTGCGCCTCAAGGCGGAACGGCGGGCCTGGCAGGTACCGCAGTTCATCATCGACCGCGACTGGGACGGTTCGTCCCTCTTCGGCAACCGCTGGGACGATGCCCCGGTCGTACGCGTCCCCCGCCTCGACGACGCCGCCTGGCGCGAGCTGAAAGCGCTGGCCGCAGAACAGGATCTGCCCGCCTACACCTATGACGCGGTCCTGTGGGCTTTCGCCACCGCCGAGTGCGCGGCACCGCCGATCAGCACCCTGCCGCCGCCCGACCACGGCCTGACCGCGCTCGTCCAGGATCTGGAACAGCGCCAGGGACGGTCGGGTCTGCCCTTCTCCCTGTTGTTCGCCCGCTGCCTGGCCGCCCATGCCGAGGACCCCGACTGGGGCCTACGTCTGGACTCCTGGGTGGACCGCACGTCCGTCCGGCTCGGTGTCGGCGCCGTGCCTCCCGCGCCCGCCCGTCGTGCGACGGCGCCCGAACTGCACATACAACTACGCAAGTCCAGTGTGGAGGCCGCCTACTTGGTGGACATCTGGCTGCATCACGACAGCTTCGACACGGTGTGGTGCTCGAAAGACCCGCTGGACGTGCCGGCCGTCCAGCAGGAACTGGGCCGTCAACTCGGCTCGCTCCTGGAACGGTTCTCCGCAGACGGTGTGGAGCAGACCTCCATCGACCGTATCGAGTTCCATCTGCCGTTCAAGCTGCTGTCCGAGCGGGTGGAGGACTGGGAGTTGCCGATCGGGCGGCGCGGCCGACTGCGGCGCCTCGGCGGGCAGTTCGAGGTGGTGGTGCGCTGCCCGGAGGAACGCACGGGCGCGGCCTACCACCTGTGGAAGCGCAAGTGGGCGTGGTTCAAGGCCTACGGCGGCGGCGAGTGGGCGCTGTTCACCCCGGGCACGGGACTGCCGTCCCAGCCCATCTGGCTGCTCGGCCGGCCCTCGGTGTCCGCCCGCCTCGGCGTGGAGTTGCAGGCTGACCGCCATGTGCCGGTGTGCGTCCTGGCCGGGGTGTCCGCGGCACAGTTGCCGGACGCCCTCGACGCGGTTCTGGAGGCGGGGGTGCCGATCGCGGTGTGGCGCCGCGACGGACCACCGAACGGTGGTGCGTTCGCCGCCGACGCACCGGGCCTCGACAGGGCGCTCGCTCCTGCGGGCACACATGTGAACCTGCGCGAACTGCCGCAAAAACTACGCCGGTTGAGGATCGAGGGGATGGGTGTGCAGCCGCAGGAGCAGACATGGGAGCACGGTCTCGCACTGCTCTGGGACGATCCGGAGCGCACACCCGAGCGCCTGCGGCTCGGCTAGCACCCGGCCGCAGCACAGTCGACAGGGACCTGCAGAGGTCTTGGGAAGGAACAAGAAACCGTGCAGGACTGGTGGATCTACCAGGGGCCGGGCACCGCGGCAGAGCGGCTCGACCGGCTCGAACTCAGTGCGCCCCCGTGGCGGCGGTTCCGGGGTGTCGGCGCGCGGTACCGGCCGCCGACCGACGGTGCCGCCTGGGCGGAGACCCTGGAGCGCGGCACCGGGTTCGTGCCCGAGGACCATGAGATCGACGTGGTCAACACAGCGCTGTATCTGCGCCGTCCGCTCCTGATCACCGGCAAGCCGGGGGTCGGCAAGTCCACCATGGCGTACAGCATCGCGGCTGATCTGGGGCTCGGCCCCGTGCTCCGCTGGCCGATCACCAGCCGCAGCAGTCTCCGGGACGGTCTCTACGAGTACGACGCCATCGGCCGGTTGCACGACTCCTCGCTGCGCCGGTCGCCGCAGGAGGCCGGCCGCGACGTCACGGAGCCGCTGCCGATCTCCGCGTATCTGCGCCTGGGCCCGCTCGGCACCGCCCTGCTCCCTCAGTCACGCCCTCGTGTCCTGCTGGTCGACGAGATCGACAAGTGTGACATCGACCTTCCCGGCGACCTGCTGACCGTCTTCGAAGAGGGGTCGTTCGAGGTCCCCGAGTTGGCCCGAATCGCCGCCCAGGACGCCGCTCCGCCGATCGGCACCGCGGACGGGCCGGAGCCCTCGGCCCGGATCGAGGACGGGCGGGCGCAGTGCAGCGCCTTCCCGGTAGTGGTCCTGACCAGCAACGGCGAGCGGGAGTTTCCGCCACCGTTTCTGCGCCGCTGCATCAGGTTGAACATCGCGCCGCCGGAGCGCGACCGCCTTGAGGAGATCGTACGCAAGCGGCTGGCCATCGACCCCGGTACGGATCCCGCGAGCAGTCTGATCGACGCCTTCATCGGCCGCCGCGCGACCGGTGACCTCGCGACCGACCAGCTCCTGAACGCCATCCAGCTGCGCCTGAGCGGCGCCTGGCCCAACCCGGCCGACACCGAGCGGCTGCTCTCGGTCGCCCTGGAGCAGCTCACCGACAGCCCGAGTGGGTGAGCTGTCAGTGCTGGACGAGGTGCGGGAGGCCATCGCGGCGGCGGGAGTCGACACCGGGCCCGAGGAGTTGGCCGACATTCTCTGGCTCGCCCGGTGCATGGGCGCTCCGCCGGCCGCGCCCGCACTCGGCCCGGTCCCCTCGCAGCCACCGACCCTCACGACGGCGGGCGCTCCACCCCCGCCCCCGGCCCCACCCGCCCCGACCGAACTCGCCGCTCCCCCGCCTCGGGGCATCCCTCTCTTCCCCGCGCCCTCGCACGCGGACATCTCGGATGCCCCGAGGCAGCGACCGACCATGCGGCCCGCGGCCCGGCGCAGCGGCGAGTACGTCCGCGTACGCCGGGCGGCACCACTGGACGACCCGCTCGCCCTGATGCGCGCGCTGCGCCCGCTGGGCCGGCGCCGACTCCCCGGCAACCGGCCCGAGTTGGACGAGGAAGCGACCGTCATGGCCAGCATCGGACACCGGACGCTGTTCCCCGTACTGCGACCGGCGAAGGAGCGCTGGCTCGATCTGACCGTGGTTGTCGACGCACACAGCTCGATGCTGCTGTGGCACGACCTCGTCAGGCAGTGGCACCGCGCTCTCGTGCAGACCGGGCTTTTTCGCACCACCCAGCTGTGGTACCTGCACACCGACACCGAAGACGTCGCCCTGTCCCGCACCCCGTACGGACGGCGCGTGCCCGCCTCGGCGCTCGCCCGGCCCCGGGAGAACGGCCTGGTGCTGCTGCTCAGCGACGCGGTGTCGGCCGCGTGGGACGGCCGTGGCCTGCATCAGGCCCTGCGCACGTGGGCCATGCACAGCGTCGTCGCGCTCCTGGACCTCCTGCCCCAACGCCTGTGGGCCCAGAGCACGATCGAGACCGCACCCCACTGGATCCGCGCGCCGGGACCGGCGGCACCGAACGTCAGCTGGTCGGCGTCCGCCGCGAGCGACCGCGCGCGCCGGCACCGGACGGACCGTCATATCGCCCTGCCCGTCCTGGACCTATCGCCGCACGCGCTGGCCGAACTGGCCCGGCTGGTCTCCGGGGACGGCCGACGCCGACATCTGCCGTGCCTGCTGCTCAGTGACGCACCGCGGCCCACCGCACCGGAGCGGGGTGAGGCGCCACGCGCGTTCCAGGCCGTCCAGCGGTTCCAGCACAGCGCGTCCCCTGACGCCAGGCAGCTTGCCGGGTATCTGTCCGCGGTGCCGCTCACGCTGCCTGTGATGAATCTGGTGCGGCGCGTGATGCTGCCCGGCGGCGACCACGGGCATCTCGCCGAAGTGGCACTGGGGGGTCTGTTCGAGCCGTGGGAGGTCACGGCCAGGACCGATCCGGCCAGGACTCTGTTCCATTTCCGTCCCGGGGTACGGGAGGCGCTGCTCGGCGCCCAGTTGCGGCGCGACGTGACCGCCGTGCAGGAGATCGTCAGACAGGAGATCTCCGCGTTTCTGCGGCAGTCGCCGGGCAGCGGCGGAGACTTCCTCGCTCTCCGGCTCATCGAGGACGAACCGGCCGCACAGCCGATCCCGCCCGAATCCGATGCCTTCGCCTACTCGCCTCCGGTCTCGGCAAGGCCCGGCGGCAGAGCGTACCAACTGATCCTCAACGCGCTGCTGGAACAGATCGGCTCCGGTGCCCTGCGCCCCGGCGACAGGCTGCCCACCCAGCGCCAGTTGGCCGAAGAATTCGGCGTCTCCCGGGACACCGTGCAACGCGCCTTGAGGGAGCTGGCGAACCAGGGATACATCGAGATCCGCCAGGGCTCCGGCACTCGCGTGACGTCAGTTCCCCTGCGGAACCCGGGAATCGACCCGGAGCCCGCCCCAGCGCAGGAGCCGATCGAGGCCGACCTGGCCCATGAGCTCGTCGAGGCCTTCGCGTCCCGCGTTGTCACCATCGACGTGGTCGCCCCCACCCTCAGCCCGTTCCTGAGCGCGCTCGCACCCCGCCTCGACGACATCCGGCGAGGGGCTTCGCGCCCTTCGTCGCTCCGCATCCGGGTCCTGCTCACCGTCGACCCCTCGGATGACCTGAACACCGCGACCCGCATCCGGGCTCAGGAACTGCGCGCGCAACTTGAGCGGATCCGCCCCTTGGTCCCCGACATTCACTTCGAAGTGCGCCCTCTGCCCTCTCACCCGCTCACCGTCCTCTACCACCTGAACGACGACCGCGGCCTCACATCCCTTTTCGTCACCCCGGACGATCTTCCCGACCTCTCCCTGTTCACCCAGCCGCCCACCGAACTGGCCGAAACGCAAGCCTGGTTCGCCAGCTGGTGGGACATGCTCACGGAAGACACCCCGGATCCCCCTGCCGATCAGCCCTCGTAGGAGCCGCGTCCGTCGCCTCAGCCCTCGGTCCGGCCGACGGCAGCCGCGAGCACCGCGTCCACCACGACCGCGAGCGACCCCGGATGCAGATCCAGAAAGAGATTCGGCTCGACCAGCTCCAGTTCCATCACACACGGCCCCCCGTCCGGCCCGTCCACGAGGTCCACGCGCGCGTACAGCAGCTCCGGCGCGTCCGGTACGGCGGCCAACGCCCGCTCGGCGACGGAGAGTTCGGCCGGAGTCGCGGTCCACGGTTCGAGGTCGGGGTGGGACACCTTGTCGTCGTCGTAGGCCGTGCCCCGCGCCAGCACCGCCCCCTTGCGCGAGGCGTGCACATAGCGCCCCCCGAAGAACAGCAGCGCCCGCTCCCCGGTGACGTCCACGTTCGTCAGATACGGCTGCACCATCGCGGTGAACCCCTCCGCGTGCATCCGCTCCAACTGCCGTACGGCCGTGTCGTGTTCGTCGGGCGTGTAGCGGGCGGCGAAGCGCGCGCCCGCGCCGGACGTCGGCTTGACCACGTACTCGTGGTCGTCGGGGAGGTCGACCGGGTCACCGGCGGCGAGATAGCGGGTCGGTACGACGGGCACGCCGGCCGCCGCGAGCTCACCGAGGTAGCGCTTGTCGGTGTTCCACCGCACGACCTGCACCGGGTTCGCGAGCCGCGTCGCCTTGCCGACCCGCTCCGCCCAGGCCACGAACTCGGCGGCCCGCCAGCTGTAGTCCCAGGTCGACCGGATGACCACGAGGTCGTACGCGCCCCAGTCGGTCCCCTCGTCGTCCCACGGCACGGCGACGGCCTCGGCACCGGCCGCCCGCAGGGCCTCCACGAGTACCGGAAGGTCACGGTCCTTGCTGGGCTTCGGTCCGGGGTCGTAGGTGGCGAGCGCGATGCGGGGCACGGGGATCTCCCTCGTCGTACGGACTGCGGACTGCGGACTGCGGACAGATCCGCAGGCTAACCGGCCGCCCCGCAACCGCGGCAACCGGATTGACCTTCCCCTTCGGTGAAGCCCCAGCATCGGTGGCGGAACGGGACGAGGCACCGGAGGAAGAGGCAGAGGTGCGCATGGACATGCTGACGATCGGGGCCTTCGCGCGGGCGTGCAGGCTGTCGCCGAAGGCACTGCGGCTCTACGACGAGCTGGAGCTGCTGCGGCCGGCGCGCGTGGACCCCGACACCGGATACCGGTACTACGCGGTCGACCAACTGGAGCGGGCGCGGCTGGTCGCGTGGCTGCGCCGGCTGGGCATGCCGCTGGCCGGTATCCGCGAGGTGTGCGCCCTCGAACCGGCCGCCGCCGCCCGCGAGATCCGCGCCTTCTGGGCCCGGGTCGAGACGGAGACGGCGGCGCGGCGGGATCTCGCCGGGTTCCTCGTCGACCACCTCACGGCCGTCGGGGCCGTATCGGGAAAGGACACCAGCATGCTGGAACTTCGTTACTCCGCCCATTCGGACCCGGGCCGGGTCCGCCCCACCAACCAGGACACGGCCTACGCGGGCAGGCGCCTGCTCGCGGTCGCCGACGGGTTCGGCCCGGCGGGCGCGCCCGCGAGCGGCGCGGCGGTGGAGGCGCTGCGGTTCCTGGACACCGAGGAGGTACCGGCGGGCAATGTGCTCAACCTCCTGGAGGAGGCGGTGCGGGGCGCCACCGACGCGGTCCGTGACGTGGCCGATCCCACCGAGAACGGTACGACCCTGACCGCGCTGCTGTGGACGGGCTCGAAGCTGGCGCTCGTGCACATCGGGGACTCGCGTGCGTATCTGGTGCGCGACGGCGGGCTCTTCCGGATCACCCACGACCACTCGGTCGTGCAGTCGCTGATCGACGAGGGCCGGCTGACCGCCGAGGAGGCCGGGTCCCACCCCCAGCGCTCCCTGCTCCTCAAGGCCCTGACCATCGGTGCGCCCGACCTGAAGCTGCACGACGCCCGCCGCGGCGACCGCTACCTCCTGTGCTCGGACGGCCTGACCTCGGTCGTCCCGGAGCACCGGATCCGCACACTCCTCACCGCGGGCACGGACCCGGAGGAGGCGGTACGGTCCCTGGTCGACGCGGCGAACGAGGCCGGAGGTCCGGACAACATCGCCTGTGTGGTGGCGGACGTGGTGTAGGAACGGGGGTGTCCCCGAAACCCGGGGACACCCCCGTTACCCCTCTTGTCCCTTGTCCTCTACGGCTTAGGAGTGCGCCGCGTGTCCAGCCTCTTTCCGGCCCTGGTGAACCCGGGCGAGCAGCCCGCGCTCAGGTTCGGTGACCGGTCCCTGACGTACGCGGAGCTGGGCGCGGCGGCGGACGCCCTCGCGGCGCGGTGCGCGGGCGCCGGCCGGGTCGCCGTGTGGGCCACCCCCTCGCTGGAGACGGCCGTGGCCGTGGTGGCGGCGCTGCGGGCCGGGGTGGCCGCGGTGCCGCTCAATCCGAAGTCGGGCGACAAGGAGCTGGGGCACATCCTGGCGGACAGCGCACCGACGGTGGTGCTGGCGGCTCCGGGCGACGAACTGCCTTCCGCGCTACGGAAGTTGGAGCGCGTCGATGTCGAGGTGCGGGCGGCCGGGGGCGGCGCGGGTCCGGCCGTCTCCCCCGATGCCGAGGACCCGGCCCTCGTCGTCTACACCTCCGGCACCACCGGCCCGCCCAAGGGTGCCGTCATCCCGCGCCGGGCCCTCGCCGCGACGCTGGACGCGCTCGCCGACGCCTGGCAGTGGACCGGCGAGGACGTGCTGGTGCACGGGTTGCCGTTGTTCCATGTGCACGGGCTGGTACTGGGCATCCTGGGCCCGCTGCGGCGCGGCGGCTCGGTGCGGCACCTGGGCAGGTTCAGCACCGAGGGTGTGGCGCGGGAGCTGAACGACGGGGCGACCATGCTGTTCGGCGTGCCGACGATGTACCACCGCATCGCGGAGACCCTGCCCGACGACCCCGGACTGGCCAAGGCCCTCAGCCGGGCCCGGCTGCTGGTCTCCGGCTCGGCGGCGCTGCCGGTCCACGACCACGAGCGGATAACGGCTTCGACCGGCCGCCGGGTGATCGAGCGCTACGGCATGACCGAGACCTTGATGAACACGAGCGTGCGGGCGGACGGTGAGCCGCGCGCCGGGACGGTGGGGGTCCCGCTGCCGGGCGTGGACCTGCGTCTGGTCGAGGAGGACGGCACGCCCCTTCCGTCGTACGACGGCGAGAGCGTGGGCGAGATCCAGGTGCGCGGGCCGAACCTCTTCACGGAGTACCTCAACCGGCCCGACGCGACGGCCGCCGCGTTCACCGCCGACGGTTGGTTCCGCACCGGCGACATGGCCGTCCGCGACCCCGACGGCTATGTGCGGATCGTCGGCCGCAAGGCCACCGACCTCATCAAGAGCGGGGGTTACAAGATCGGCGCGGGCGAGATCGAGAACGCGCTCCTGGAACACCCCGGGGTGCGCGAGGCAGCCGTCACCGGCGAACCGGACGCCGACCTGGGCGAACGGATCGTAGCCTGGATCGTCCCGACGGATCCTCAATCCCCGCCGGAACTGGCCGAGTTGGCCGACCATGTGGCGGCGCGCCTCGCCCCGCACAAGCGCCCCCGCGTCGTCCGCCATCTCCCCACGCTCCCCCGCAACGACATGGGCAAGCTCCTAAAGCGCTCCCTGACCCACGGCCGAACCGAATGACCGCCACTTCCCTTTAACTGTTCTTTAACTCGGGCATTACGGACAAATACCCCCATTCAGTCGCGCCCCGCCCGGCCCACCACAAGACGCGCCCACTCCCCCACCCCCGCACGATGCGAAGGAGGCCCGCCGCCCGGCGACGCCCGGTCCGCGCTCTCGGGAGACCTGCCATGACCGTCAGTCTGGAGCAGTTGCGACGCTGCCACTTCGCCGTCGACCTGGGCGCGGCCCGCACCCGCGTCTACGTCAAGGGCGCCGGGCTCGTCGTCGACCAGCCGTCCGCCGCCGCCGTGAACACGCGGACCGGCGCGCTGATCGCCGTAGGAGAGTTCGCGGAGAAGATGACGGGCCGTACGCCCGACTACATCCGGGTGGTCCGGCCGGTCTCCGGTGGGACCGTCGTCGACATCGAGATGGCGCAGCGCATGCTGCGGCACCTGATCGGCGACAAGGTCCGCCGCGCGCTGCGCCGCAAGCCCCGGCTGCGGGCCGCCGCCTGCACCCCGCACGACGCCGATCCGCTGGCACAGCGGGCCGCGATCGAGACGCTGGTCGGGCTCGGGGCGCGCCGGGTGGAGCTCGTCGACACGCTCATCGCGGCGGCCGTGGGCTGCGGACTGCCCGTCGAGCGGCCCGAGGCGACCATGATCATGGTGTGCGGGGCCGCCGCGACCCAGGTCGCCGTGCTCTCCCTCGGCTCCATCGTCACCGCGGAGCGCATCCCGGTGGGCGGCGAGGCAGTGGACCACGCGATCGTGCAACACCTGCGCCACGAGCACGAGTTGATGCTCCCCAGCCAGTCCGTACGCCCGCTCCAGCTCGCCCTGTCCGGCAACGGTCTCACCCCGCACGGGCCGGCCCTGACCGAGATCCACGGGCGGGACGTGGCGACCGGTCTTGCCCGTTCCGTGCAGGTCGACACCGCCGCCGTACGGGACGCGATCGAGACCCCGCTGACCGCGGTGCTCGACGGCATCGGCAGGGTGCTGCGCAACTGCCCGCCCGACCTGGTGGCCGACCTCGTCGACCGCGGGATCATGATGGTCGGCGGCAGCGCCCTGCTCCCCGGCCTCGACCAAATGCTGCGCGCGGCGACCGGCATGCCGGTGCACATCGCCGAGCGGCCGGACGTGTGTGCCGTACAGGGCATGGGTTACATGCTGGAGGGCAAGATCGAGCCGCTGGTCCTGGACCCGCTGGCGGCCTGAGGTGAGCGAGCGCGTCCCCGCGCTCTCGCCGCTCCTCGAAGCCGTCCTGAGTGTGGGTTCCGAGCTCGAACTGCGCACCACCCTCCAGCACATCGTGGACGGCGCGGCCGAGCTGACCGGCGCACGGTACGCGGCGCTCGGGACCACGGACCCCGGGCAGGACGGGCTGACCGAGATCCGCACCGGCACGGTCGCGCCCCCGTCCCCCGGAACCCTCAGCGTGCCGATCCACGTCCAGGACGAGGTGTTCGGCCATCTCCACCTCGCCGGGAAACGGCACGACGCCCCCTTCACCGCCGAGGACGAACAACTCCTGCACGTCCTCGCCGCGCAGGCCGGCATCGCGATCCGCAACGCCCGCCTGTACGAGACGGCCCGGCAGCGCGAGCGCTGGATCGAGGGCGCGGCGGCCGTCACCACCGCGCTGCTCACCGGCGAGAGCGCGGCCGACGCGCTGATGACCGTCGCGGAGGGCGCCCGAGCCCTCGCCGACGCCGCCGCGGGCGTGATCCTCCAGCCCACCGAGGCGGGCGGCATGGAGATCGTCACCGCCTCCACCTTCGAGGACCCGGGCGACATCGTCGGTACGACCATCGCGCCCGGCAGCCCTGTCCTGGTCCAACTCCTGGGCGGCGAGCCGGTGTTCATCGACGACTCGGCGACCGACCCGCGCATGACGACACATGTACGGCACCGGTTCGGCCCGAGCATGATGCTGCCGCTCCAGGCGGACGGCCATCTCATCGGCACCCTCGCGCTCCCCCGCCGCCCGGCCGACCGCCCCTACACGGCCGTGGAGCGGTCGCTGGCAACGCAGTTCGCCTCCCAGGCGGCCCTCGCCCTGGTCCTCGCCGACGCGCAGCACCACCGCGAACGCCTCGCGGTCTACGAGGACCGCGACCGCATCGCCCGCGATCTGCACGACCTGGTGGTCCAACGCCTGTTCGCCACCGGCATGTTGCTGGAATCCGCCCAGCGCAGGGGCGGGAGCGCCGACCCGGCCCACGACGTCCTCGGACGCGCCGTCGACGAACTCCAGTCGACGATCCAGGAGGTCCGCACGGCGATCTTCGCCCTGCAACAACCACCGGCCGAGGCGCCAACCACCCTGCGCGGCAAGGTACTTCGGGAGACGGCGAGCGCGTCGGCCGCCCTGGGCTTCCAGCCCTCCACCCACTTCACGGGCCCGGTGGACACCCTCGTCCCCGACCAGGTGGCGGCCCAACTCCTCACCGCCCTGCGCCGCGCCCTCACCACCGCGTCCCGCCGCCCCGGCGTCTCCCGCCTGGAGATCACCCTCGACGTGACGACCCCGCTGCCGGACGGCCGGGACGCCGTACGCCTGACGGTGTACGACGACGGCGGCGACACCGGCACGACGGTGGACTGGCGGTCGCCGCTGTGAGGCCTGGGACCACGGGCCCCAGCCTCGTCAGTACGGCAGGATTCGGCCCGAGGGCGTCCTGCGGTCGATGGTGTCGTCACGAGGCGTGGCGGGCCGGCGACTGACGCGAACACGGATCTGTCGGTTCATGGCGCCCTCCCGAGGCTCATAACTCCTATGCCCCTCTCCTATGCCCCACACTCTTCCTCTCGATGCTCAAGAACATCGCCCTTGCGGAGGCACCTGGCCTGCGCCCCGAGAGTGACTCGCCAGCGGCGACCTACTCCCGGGGGAGGAGACCGCCCCCGAGACATCCGTACCGTGAGCCCATGACCACCACGTTCACGCTTCTGCATCCCGGCGCCATGGGCGCGAAAGTCGGCGGCCAGGCGACCCTTACGGGTACCCGGGTTCTCCACGTCCCCACCGGCCGGAGCCCCGCCAGTCTCGAACGGGCCCGGCGGGCAGGCCTGGAGGCGGCCGAGTCCCTCGAATCCGCCCTGGCCGCAAGCGACTTCGTGCTGTCGGTCTGCCCGCCGCACGCGGCGGAGGACGTGGCCCACGAGGTCCTCGCGCACCCCTTCGGAGGTGTGTACGTCGAGGCCAACGCCATCAGCCCGGACCGCACCCGGCGCATCGCCGCGGCCTGCGCCGAGCGCGGGGTGCTCATGGTCGACGGCTCGATCCTGGGCGGCCCACCGGGACCGGACAGCGCACCGCGCCTCTATCTGAGCGGTGACGGGGAGGCGGTGGCCAGGGTCGCGGCGGTGTTCGAGGACACCCGGGTCCTGGCCCGCCCGCTCGACGCCGGGATCGGCGCGGCCTCGGCGCTGAAGATGTCGTACGCCTCCTACCAGAAGTCGGCCCGGGTCCTGGCCGCCGTGTCGCACGCCCTGGCCGCGAGCCACGGGGTCGGCGCCGAACTGGCGCTGGAGGCAGGCTCGTTGACGGCCAACATCCTCGCCGAGACGGAGCACCTGCCGAGCGTCGCCGCCCGCGCCTGGCGCTGGGCACCGGAGTTGGAGGAGATCGCGGCCACCCTGCGCACGGCGGGACTGCCGCCGGACCTGGCGGAGGGAGCGGCAACGGTGCTGCGCCGCTGGACCGACGACAAGGACCGTTTCGACCTGCCTCTGGAGGAGGTGCTGGCCCACCTCCACTGAACCAAGCCTGTGCGCCGTCCGGTTCAACCCGCGGCGGTCAGCTTCTGCCCGGACGGGGTGACGGCGTACCACATCCGGTCCTTGGCCTGCCCGTTGAGCTGACCCGCCGCCGTGTCGCCCACGTACCGGTACAACGGCCAGCCGCCGAGGGTGAGCTGCGTCTGACCGGACCGGTGGACCGTGCCGAGGAGACTCTTCTCAACTCCCGTGGTCTGTACGGCGTTCTGCACGATGACGGGGATCCAGGTCTTCGTGCACTCCCCGGAACACGTCCACTTGGACGGAGACGGCTCGTCCTTGTCGTAGCGGTAGAGGGTCATCCCCTTGTCGTCGGTCACCACATCACCCCCGCCCTTGACCGCCTCGGCCGCGAGGGCGGTGGTCGTGCCCGACTGCGCACTGCTCGCTGCGGCGGGGGCGGAAGTCGCGGGTACGGAGGTCGCGGGTGCCGGTGCGGAAGAGGCGTTGTCCATCGAGCTGTCGCACGCCGCCAGCAGAAACGTGGCGGCGAGGCCCGCAGCCGAGAGGAGGACGATGCGCTGCTGGATCACGGAGTTTCCCTTCGCCGGGCCTACCACTTGCCCCTTTGGATACGTCGGGAGCCTCCACCCCTCTCACTCCCCCGGGCCATATGGCGAAGCCTTGACTCAGGGCGCCGGGGTGGGCCCGATCCCGCGCAGTTCCCGCACGGTCCCGCCGAGCCGGGAGCGGAAGCCGTCCAGCAGCTCCGGCCGCGCGCTGACGACCCAGCGGGTGCCGACGAGGTACTTGCCGCCGTAGACGGCGGCGCTGTCGAGCCAGATCACCTGGAGCCGGTCCTCGGGGAACGTGGTGATCCGGTACTCGCCCCGCTTCGTCCGGCACGCGCCCTCGCGCAGTTCCTCCGCGTCGATCCGGATCTCGGCCGTGCAGCCGGTGAGCCCGGCGATCACCTCGACCTTCGCGGGCGCCACGACACCGGCTTCGGGGGCGGCGGTCACGGACGCGCGCTTGCGTTCCGCCGCGCCGCCGTCGTCGCCTCCGCCGCAGGCCACGGCGAGCGGGAGCAGGGCGAGGGCGGCGCCGTGGCGCAGGCGGGCTGTGGGGCGTCGGGGTGGCTGCTGTGTCTGAGGGGTCACGGCAGGGGGTACGGAGGTGTTGCGGCTGGCGTTCACCAGGCCCTCCCGATGCGCCGAGCGACGTCCGGGTGGGCGAGGTAGCGGTCGATGGCGTGCGGCTTGTCGCCGTTGTCGACCGCGATGTTCTGTACGTCTCCCCAGGCCGGGCGGCCCGGCGAAGCGGAGCCGGTCGGGAGGGGATGGCCCAGGGCGACGATGTCCTCGGGGTCGTGGGCCGTGAGCCAGTCGACGCCCATGGCGTGCGGGCCCGGGTGCCTCAGGTTTCGCTGGACGGCCTCCAGACCGAGGGGCGAACCGGCCGTCACCCACAGGGTGGTGCGTTCGCGGATGTCCTTGTCCTCCAGGAGATCGCACGCCACGACGGTGCCGAGGCTGTGCGAGACGATGACCAGGGAACCGGTCGCCGGAACACTCTCCCGCACGACGGCCAGGACCTGTTCGCGGCCGCGCTTCAAGTAGACGGCGACATCGCGGAGGTGCTCGCTGATGTAGGACTGGTCGAAAGGGGTGTGCCGGGCCAGCGCCAGCAGTGCCTGGCGTGTGACGTTCCACGACAGTGTCCTGCGGCCCGCCTCCGCCAGCAGTTGGTCCATGCCCTCCAGGTCCGTCTGGCCTCTCCGCCCCGCCCGCGACGCGGTGCCCGACTCACGTGTCATGTCGTACAGGAGGTTCTGCTCAAGGTCCCCCACGTCCTTGGGGAGGTACGGGTGGAGCGGGGCCGGCTCGTCGGGGCCGTCGGGCATCGATTCGAGCTCCAGCGGGTCCCGGGCCAGGTCGGCCGTGATGCCGTAGAGGACGTTGCCGTAGAAGGGAAGGACCAGCGGGATCCTGTCGAGGGCGCCGCCGGACAGGCCCGCGCGGATCAGGCCGGCGGTGAGTCCGGCGAGCCAGGTGCGCCGCAGTTCCTCGGGATCCTTGAACTCCTGGCCGCGTCCGTGGATGAACAGCATCGTCGTGCTCATGCGTTCTCTCCCTTGCTCAACGCCTCGTCCAGCAGCGCCTGTTGCGCCGATGGCAGTGCCGTCCGGCGCAGTCGGCGCACGATACGGCTGACCCGCGCCCCTTCGTTGCAGAGATAGGCGGCCGACTCCTCGTCCATGTCCGGCGTCCACACCTCACCCGTGCGAGTAAGTTTTCTGCCCTGGTCGTCCGTTGCCGGCACACCGCCATGGTGGAGGGCGACCATCTCCCATTGGTCGTTGAAGACGGGAGCGCCGGAGGATCCGTGGCGGGTGTCGCTGGTATAGCGCAGCCATTTCTCGTCCTGGGAGACCAGCCTGTTGTCACGAATGCTCAGGCGTTTGCGTTCACCGCCCGGATGGTGGATGACGTTCAGCGCCTCGGCTTTGAGGATCTTCCCGCCCTCTTCGATGAGCGGTACGTGGCCGTTGCCCGCCGTGGAATCCTCGGGCAGCGCGATCACCGTGAAGTCCAGAACGGACGTCGGCACGGTGAGGAAAAGAGCTTCCGGCGCGAAAGGGATGGTCGTGTACGGCCGTTCACCGCCCTCGTCGTCGTATTCGTAGCCCAGTTGGACGCCCATGGCCGCCGCTCGTTTCGCGTCGGGCACGACATGGTGATTGGTGAGCAGGAGACGTGGGGAGATGAGAACTCCGGTTCCTTCCGGAACGATGGGCTGCCCGGCCGGCATGGCGACCACACGGCCCACAGCACGTGCGGTGGACAGACCTCTGCTCAGGAAACTGAGCCAGACGGAGTCGTCCTCGCCGATCACCGACTCCAGTTCCGTACCGCGAGCCGCGAGCCGCGCACGGCGAAGGTCGATCTCCTCGTCCTCGTTGGCGATTTCGAGATTCTGTTCACGAAGCGCCGTCGTCACCTCGCGCAGGTCTTCTCCGCCGGCCGACCAGCGCCGTCGGATATCCGCCAAGGGAGCCCTGCCGTCAGCCGTCATCAGGGCCCCCTTGGGCATCGGATTCCGTGGCCATGAACTGGAAAGGGGGTTGGAAGGGACCCATGACCAGCAGTCGCGTGGCGCCGGCCGTGTTGACCAGCCGGTGGTAGGAGGCTGCGAACTCCTTGATCCTGAAGGGGAATTCGTCGGGATCCGCGTCCTCCAGGCGGGTCTGGGAGCCGCTGTCCTGGGTGATGCGGCTCCGCAGGTCGTCGAGCCACTGGCGGCGGCCCGACGGATCGAACGCTCGCAGCATGGCGCCGTCCACCTGATCCGGCTCGAAGTCCGACAGGTCGGGCTCCCGCATGGCGGCCAGAGCCGCGGCGGCCCTGCCGTATACGCGGTCGTCGAGGTCCTGGGGGTCGTCGATCATGACATCCACCGCCGATCCGAACGTTTCCCACCCGGCCCGAGCCGGTCCGGAGAGAAGGAAGCCGGGGGCGGCGCGGTGCCGCCCCCGGAGCCGGGGTTCGCTCAGAGCGCCGCGAGCACGATCGGGGCCGCTACCTGGACGACGCTCATCACGTCGTCGAACCAGCCCTTGTCCTGGGCGTACTCGGGCGGGACGGTCAGGGCGAGGTCCTTGTTGTAGTCCTTGCCGGCCGCCGCGTCGATCAGATGCGGGACGATCGTCTCCAGGGCGCCGAACGCGCTGGACCAGAAGTCCTTGTTGTGCAGCCGCTCGGGCGCGATCTGCCGGGCGAGGCCCTGACCGGCCTGGCCCGAGCCCTGGGTGACGATCTCCTTGGGGATCGCGCTCAGGATCGGTCCCGCCACATGGACAACCGTGTTGGCGACGCCGACCACGTCATCCCAGAAACTCTTGTCCTGCAGTCGGGCGGGGTCGCTGAGTGCGGGGCGCACGACCGGCGCCTTCGAGTTCCGTGAAGCCGTGGCCACGGCCGGGACGAGGTTCGCCGCGCACGCGGCCACGTCGTTCAGGTAGGTGAGGTCCTTGCCCGTGGGCGCGGCGCCGTTGGTCGTCGGTGCCCCGCCGGCGTTCTTCGCGATGGATCCCAGGACGGACTCGATGGCGGTGTGGATGCTGGGTGCCGTAGTGGTCATCTCTGTGTACTCCTTTGTTTCCGTGAGGGTGGAACCGGCGCTCAGGTCGAACGCGCCGGACTTGTCCGCGCCTGCCGTTTCCTCGGCCGTGCCGAACAACTCGCCCCACCAGTCGGTGGATTCGGTGACCGGCTGTTCCGAGATGAAGGTGTCGGAGAGCAGGTACTGCTGGTCCGACGGCGCGAAGACGGTGGGTGTCTGGCGCATGCTCAGGTCCTGGAGCCGACGGGTGGCCTTGTCGCACAGCGCGCTCACCGTGATCGACGCGATGTCGCTCTGCTCGGTGAGGGCGAAGGTGAAGGCCGACAGGCCGTCGGTCGCGGAACTGCCGGCCGCGGCGGTCTCGTCGGCGCGGCACGCGGTGAGGAGAACCGCGTTCAGTTCCACCTCCGGTTCGCCGCCGTCCTTGGCCATGGGTTCGACGGTCAGGTCGTTGGCGAAGTTCTTGGACGCGACGCTCGCGATTGCCGTCGAGGCCCGGCCGAAGAACTTGACCGCCGCCATCGAGTCGGCGCGGGAATTCACTTCGAAGGCCTTCTGCTGCTCCATTTCCGGAGAGGCATGAAAGACCTTTGTGCGGGCGATCTGAGTCATTCCGTCCGCGACGAACATCTTGTCCATTCCGCCGGAATGGCAAGCGTCCAGCACCACGGTGAGAACACCTTCCGGAATGGCCCGGGTGCGTCGGCTCAGTTCGGTGTCCTCAAGGAATTCGTCGTAGAGGCACAGGACTTCGGTCATGACGCCGTCCTTGAGGTAGCGGTAACCGTGCGACGACTCGAAGAAGACTCTGCGGTCGCCGGGCTCCGCGCCGTCGAAGAGCCAGTCCAGCCCGTCCCGGACGTTGGCCAGATTGGCGTCGGCGTTGTGCAGGAACTTCACATCGGAGTCCGTGAAGTCGTACCCGTTGAGCAGTTCGCGAAAGGCATAGGTGTCCTTCACGCAACTGTCCAGGTTGTTGGCCGGGTTCGGATACACGTCGAGGCCGACCAGCAATGCGCGATTCGTCATTCGCCCGATCCTTTCCAGGAGCGCATGGTCGGGTCGACCACGCGGGACGATTTCCGGCCGGTGCAACATATGCTTGTCGCACGACATCATCACGGCATACCCTCGCGGCATTTGGCAGGATGCTCGCGAGCTCGTCCTGCTTTCATGTTTGGTCCATCCCCAAAGGGCGGCAACTCGGGCCGAGTTCATACCGGTGACTTAAGAGTTCCATCACGAACCGTCTGGAGAGATGGGGAATGCCGCGAGCCGGACAGGGGAAGGCGACACCCGCCGGTCGGCTGTCCGATCACATCGCCGTGGGACTGCTGGTACGCGCCTTTCCGCCGAAGCTCGTGGACCGGGTCATCGCGGACTGCGGTCGCACGGAGCAGCGCAGCCGGCTGCTTCCGGCACGGCTGGTGGTGTACTTCGTACTCGCCATGTGCCTTTTCTCGGCGGAGAGTTACTGCGAGGTCGCCCGACTGGTGGCCCATGGCATGGCGTGGGCCGGGCATGCCCGGGAGCCACTGTGGGTGCCGACGACCGCGGCGATCTCACGCGCCCGGGCCAAGCTCGGGGCTGAACCTCTGGCAGCGTTGTTCGCGGCGGTCTCGGCTTCGCCGGCCGCGGTCGCGTCCGTGCCGCAACAGCCTCGCCGGCCCGAGGATCGCGTCCGCTGGCGGGCACTCGGGCTCGACAGCACCGTCTTCAGCGTCCCGGACTCCGACGAGAACCGGGAGCGCTACGGCATTCCCGTCGGCGACGAGCACCGGTCCCACGCCTTCCCGGAGGTACGCGTGGCCGCCCTCACCGACTGGGCGACGGGAACGATCGCGCAGGTCGTTTTCGGCTCCCGCGCAGTCACCGACTCCACGCTGGTGGACGGACTGGTCACCGACCTCAAGCGCGGCGATCTCCTCGTCGTGGACGACTGTTTCACCGACCGGTGGCCCACGGCGTGCGCGATGCGCCTCAACCTCTTGTGGCGCGCGCACCCTCACGCCCCGCTGCCGGTGCGGAAGGCGCTCTCCGACGGCTCCTACCTCACGGACATCGCGGTGCCGGAGTCGGGCGCCGTCCGCGGGACCGGGCGGATCACCGTCCGGGTGATCACGGCCTCCGCCCTGGGCGGGGCGCAGTCGTGCCGACTGCTGACGACCGTCCTGGACCACGCGACGTCACCGGCCCGTACGCTGGCCGCGCTGTATCACGAGCGCGGGCGGCTCGGACAATGCCTCCAGGAGCTGGGCGCACACCTCACCAACGAACCCCGGATCGTCCTGAGGTCCCGGTGGCCGGAGGGGGTCGAGCAGGAGTTGTGGGGCTATCTGCTGGTCCATCACGCCGTACGGACATCCGTGCACGGCGTGCCGTCGGACGCGCCGTCACTCCGGGCAACCGGCGCTCCTTAAGTCACCGGTGCGGTTCCGTGCGGCGCCTGGGGCTCGGCGTACGGGGACCACGAGCGTCCCGCCTCAGCGCTCAGCGGGTCGGCGAAGTCGTGGAGGGATCGGCCTCTTCCCGGCCGAGGTTCCAACTGCCCAGGAAGGCGAGGGCTTCTGCGGCGTGGGTCCCGGCGGGCGCGGTGAACGTCATGATCGCGAGCCGGTGGTCCGAGGGGAGTTCGAGCTGCTCGTAGTCGAGTTCGATCTCGCCGACGAGCGGGTGTCTGAGGCGTTTCACGCCGCTGGGGTGCAACTGGACGTCGTGGGTGGCCCAGCGGACGCGGAACGCTTCGGCGCGCGTGGCGAGTTCACCGATCAGCCCGGTCAGCTCACGATCATGGGGATTGCGTGCCGCCGAGGATCGCAGCGCCGCGACGATGTCCGAGGCGGCCCTTTCCCAGTCGGCGAAGAACTCCCTCGCCGCCGGGTCCAGGAACGTGAACCGAGCGAGGTTGGCCGGTCGGGAGCCGCTTGCGAACATCGCGGCGAAGAGCCCGTAACCGATGCGGTTGGCGCCGAGGATCTCCAGACGATCGTTGCCGACGAGACCGGCGGCGCCGGTAAAGGCGGCGAGCAGTTGTTGAACGACTGGCCGTACTCTGCGCGTCTGGTCGCCGTGGCCGCGCTGAACTGCGGGATTCCCGGCACGTGCGAGGTCGAAGAGGTGCGCACGCTCGGCGTCGTCGAGCCGCAGGGCGCGAGCGAGGGCCTCGATGACGCTGTCGGAGGCGTTGATCACGTCGCCTCGTTCCAGACGCGCGTAGTAGGGCGCGCTGATGCCGGCCAGCACGGCGACCTCTTCGCGGCGTAGGCCGGGTACCCGGCGCGGCCCGTAGGTCGGCAGACCCGCGCGCTCGGGCGTCACGCGCGCTCGACGGGAGGTCAGGAACTCACGGATCTCGGCCCTTCGGTCCATAACAGCGAGAGTACGGCGCCAGGTGATGCCGAGGGGCACCCTGCCGAGGTGCCTCTGGCCGGGCCTGGCAGGCCGTCCGGTCCGATGGTTCCTTGGCCCTCGTGACAACGACTTGCACAGAACCGTCAGGGGCTGCGCCGGCTCTCGGCATCAGCGGCCTTCCCAGGTACACCGAGTTGGAGCCCCAGTGATGCATCGCAAGTGGTGGACCCTGGCCGCCGTATGTACCGGCGTCTTCATGCTTCTCATGGACCTGTCGATCGTCAACGTGGCGCTGCCCTCGATCGAAGACGCGTTCAGCGCCGGCTTGTCCGACATTCAATGGGTGGTCGACGCCTACGCTCTGACCCTCGCCGTGCTGCTCCTCACGGCCGGTTCCGTCGCCGACCTCGTCGGCCGCCGACTTGTGTTCGGCACCGGGATCGCGGTCTTCACGATCGCTTCCGCCCTGTGCGGGGCCGCGCCCGACGCCACCTTCCTGGTCGTCTCACGGGGGCTCCAGGGAGCAGGCGGCGCCATGATGTTCGCGACCAGCCTGGCACTGCTGGCCCAGGAGTTCGCGCCCGAGGAGCGCGGTACGGCATTCGGGATCTTCGGCGCTGTGACCGGCGGAGCGGTCGCGGTCGGGCCGGTGCTGGGCGGCGCCGTCACGACGGACGTGTCCTGGCGCTGGATCTTCTTCATCAACGTGCCGGCCGGTCTCGCTCTCCTGGCGGTCACCGTGCTCAGGTTGCGCGAGTCGAAGCCGCCCGGGGCCCGGCGTCCCGACATCCCGGGCGCTGTCAGCTTCGGCTCGGCTCTCGCCGCCTTCGTCTACGGGCTGATCAAGAGCCAGTCCGACGGTTGGGGCTCCGCGACCGTGGTCATCCCACTGAGCTGCGCACTCGTACTGCTCGTCGCGTTCCTCGTCGTCCAGGGCCGCTCCCGGCACCCGATGCTCGACCTCAGCCTGCTGCGCATCCCCACGTTCACCGGCGGTCTGGTGGCAGGCTTCGCCATCAGCGCCTCGATCTTCTCTCTGACGACCTATCTGACCCTCTACATGCAAGGCGTGCTGGGTTACTCCGCCATCGCCACCGGCGTGCGCCTGCTCCCGTTCACCGGCGCGATCTTCCTCGTCGCCCCCGCCGCGGGACGCCTGACAGTGAAGGTGCCCGTCAAGTACGCGATCAGCGGCGGATTCCTGCTGCTCACCATCGCGATGCTCCTCATGCGCGGCATCACCGCCGCCGACGGCTGGACGCACTTGTTGCCCGGATTCGTCCTCGCCGGTATCGGCTGCCCACTCATCGCCGTGCCGCTCTCGTCCACCGCCGTCGGTGTCGTGGAACCGGAACGCGGAGGCATGGCATCGGGGATCAGCGCAACCGCCCGGCAGGTCGGCATCGCCACCGGTGTCGCCGTACTGGGCACGATCCTGGCGACCAGCGTGCGAGACCATGTCACCGACCAGCTCGCCGCGACACCACTCGCCCCTCACGCCGACCGGATAGCCACCGCGGCCGGCTCCGGGTCGGTACTCGACGCCACCCGGCAAGCACCCACCGCGTTCCGGGAGTTGGTGATCAGCACCGCTCGCGGCAGCTACGTCGACGCACTCAACTCAGTACTCCTGATCGGCGCGTTGATCGCGGCCGCCGCGACAATCGTGACCTTTCTCATGATCCGATCCGAAGACTTCCACCATGTCCGGAAAGCGGCGGCAGCCGGTCGCGACGAGACCGCACAGGCGACATCAGATACGGCTTGACAACCCGGCCGACACGGCCCACGGCCGCCCCGAGGCGGACGAGTGACGGTCACCGACCACCTGATCGACGCCTTCGCCCGCGTCCCGCTCCCCCACGGACCGCACCCGCGCGGCCGGGCGGGCACCGAGCCCCCTCCCGACCACCTCTCGCCGAGGGCAACGGAGTCGAAGTCACGTTTCCTCAGGTAACAGGCGTGCACAGTGGGGCGGGTGGGACTCGAACCCACGGCCGACGGATTATGAGTCCGCTGCTCTAACCGGCTGAGCTACCGCCCCATTACGGCGCGTCGCGCACATTTGTACGCGCCGTCTGCCGCAGCATAGCCGCTCATACGATCTCCTGCTTCGGATGGTCGACTTCGCACGACCATGAGGACTGCGGCCTGCCCCGAGCGGTTCCGGCGGGCATGAAAAAGGACCCCAACGGGGTCCTCTTCAGTGCGCTCTCCCGACTGGACTCGAACCAGTAACCTGCCGGTTAACAGCCGGCTGCTCTGCCAATTGAGCTACGGAAGATCGAAGCTCCCCCGACTGGACTCGAACCAGTAACCTGCCGGTTAACAGCCGGCTGCTCTGCCAATTGAGCTACAGGGGAATGCCTCGCTGCATCGAACGTACCTCCCTGGGTATTCGCCAGGGGGCGTGTGCTCGCTGCGACACATACATTAGCGCAAGCAGGGGGGTGCTCCGCCAATCGGTTCCCCCGGCACCGATGCCGCGCCGGAGACCTACGCAAGGGAAGGATGGCCGTCATGCGCTACAAGCTCACGTTCGTCGTCGGACTGGCTCTGGGTTACGTGCTGGGCACGCGAGCCGGACGCGAGCGCTACGAGCAGCTGAAGAAATCGGCACGCCAGGTCGCGCAGAACCCGGCCGTCCGCAACACCGCCGAGACGGCGGCGCAGCAGGGCCGGCAGTTCGCGGGCAAGGCGTACCACGCGGTCGGTGACAAGGTCGGCGACCGGGTCCCCGACTCGGTGGCCCAGCGCGTACGGTCCCTGCGTGAGCGCAACGCGAACGGCTCGGGCGGGGACGACTGGGGCACCAGCAACACATAGGGAAGCCCGACCCGGCGCGGTCACCTCCCGCCGTACGGCAGAATTTCTGGCATGGGGATAGTCGCCGGGTTGGACAGTTCGCCCGATTTCACTCGTATCGTCGTCTGCGACACGGACACGGGGTCCGTGCTCAGGCAGGGATATGCGCCGCATCCGGTCGAAACCGAGACCGAGGGCGGCGGGCGGCCCTCCGATGTCGATCCACAGGCCTGGCTGCTGTCGCTGGGCGAGGCGGCCGGCGGGGGGCTGCTCGAAGGTGTGCAGGCCATCGGTGTGTCCGCGCAGCAGAACGCGGTGGTGCCGCTGGACTCGCAGGGCAACACCGTGCGGCCCGCGATGGTCGGCGGTGACAAGCGCGCGCAGGTCGCGGCGGCCGATCTGATCGACGCGCTCGGCGGGCGCGAGGCCTGGGCGCAGGCCGTGGGTTCCGTGCCGCAGGCCGCGCATCCGGTGACCAAGCTGCGCTGGCTGAACAAGACCGAGCCGGACAACGCCCGGCGTACGGCGATGCTGATGCAGGCCCATGACTGGCTGGTGTGGCAGTTGCTCGGGCGGCCGGTCAGGAGGACCACCGATCGGGGTGGGGCCTCGGGGACCGGGTACTGGTCGGCGGCCGGCGGTGGTTACCGGCCCGACCTCGTCGAGCTGGCCCTCGGTCACCAGGCCATGCTGCCCGAGGTGATCGGCCCGTCGGACGCGGCCGGTACGACACCGGAGGGGCTGCTGATCTCGGCCGGGACCGGCGAGACGATGGCCGCGGCCTTCGGGCTCGGGATCGGGTTCGGGGACGCCGTGGTGTCGCTCGGGGCTTCCGGGTCCGTGATGGCCGTACATCCCGAGGCGCTCGTCGATCAGAGCGGGATGATCACCTCGCTGGCCGATGCCACCGGGATGCATCTGCCGGTCGTCACCACGCTCAATGCCGTACGGACCCTGCGCGGGGCCGCCGAGCTGCTCGGACTGCCCGATCTGGAGTCTCTGTCGGAGCTGGCGATGAAGTCGACGCCGGGTGCGCACGGGCTGGTGTTCCTGCCGTATCTGGAGGGTGAGCGGACGCCGAACCTGCCGCACACCGCCGGGACGCTGGCCGGGCTGCGGCGGGAGTCGATGAAGGCGGAGCATCTGGCGCGGGCCGCGTTCGAGGGCATGCTGTGCGGGCTCGCGGACGCGCTGGACGTGCTGCGCGGGCGCGGAGTCGCCGTGCGGCGGCTCTTCCTGCTCGGGTCGGCCGCCGAGCTGCCCGCCGTGCAGGCCGCGGCGCCCGCGCTCTTCGGGACGCAGGTCGTCGTGCCGCAGCCCGCCGACTACGCGGCGATCGGCGCCGCCCGGCAGGCCGCCTGGGCGCTGGGGGTTTCGCAGGGGACCCTCGATCCGCGCAACCCGCCGCCCTGGCAGGGGCCGGTCGCCCAGGTGCTGGAGCCGGGGGACGAACTGGCCGTAGGGCAGGCGGTGCGTCAGCAGTATGTGTCCGTGCGGGAACAGACCCATCCGGGCGCGTTCCGCTCTTAAGGGTTCATAAGGGCACCAAGGGCACTGCTGTTGGCTTAATCAGTTGGGGTAACGCGGGTGGAGTGTCCGACGATGGGGGCGAGGGGCACACCACACCCGCCCGCCCCCCACCGCCGACTCCGAGAGACGTAGCGTGCTCATACGACTTCTGCGGACCTATCTCAGGCCCTACAGGAAACCCATCTCCCTACTGGTGCTGCTGCAGTTCCTGCAGACCTGCGCCACCCTCTATCTGCCCACCCTGAACGCGCACATCATCGACAACGGTGTCGTGAAGGGTGACACCGGTTACATCGTGTCGTTCGGTGCCCTGATGATCGGCATCTCGCTGGTCCAGGTCGTCTGCAACATGGGTGCCGTCTACTTCGGCGCGCGCACCGCCTCGGCGCTCGGCCGTGACGTCCGGGGTGCCATCTTCGACCGGGTGCAGTCGTTCTCGGCCCGCGAGGTCGGCCACTTCGGCGCGCCCTCGCTGATCACCCGTACGACCAATGACGTCCAGCAGGTCCAGATGCTGGCCCTGATGACGTTCACGCTGATGGTGTCGGCGCCCATCATGTGCGTGGGCGGCATCGTGCTGGCGCTCGGTCTGGACGTGCCGCTGTCCGGGGTGCTGATCGCGGTGGTGCCGACGCTGACGATCTGCGTGACGCTGATCGTGCGACGGCTGCGCCCGCTGTTCCGGGCCATGCAGGTGCGCCTGGACACGGTGAACCGGGTGCTGCGCGAGCAGATCACCGGCAACCGCGTGATCCGTGCCTTCGTCCGGGACGAGTACGAGAAGGACCGGTTCCGGAAGGCCAACGCCGACCTCACCGAGATGCAGCTGAAGTCCGGCAACCTGCTGGCGCTGATGTTCCCGGTGGTCATGACCACGGTGAACCTGTCGTCGATCGCGGTGGTCTGGTTCGGCGCCCACCGCATCGACAGCGGCGGGATGCAGATCGGCGATCTGACCGCGTTCCTCGCCTATCTCATGCAGATCGTGATGTCCGTGATGATGGCCACCTTCATGTTCATGATGGTGCCGCGCGCGGAGGTCTGTGCCGAGCGCATCGAGGAGGTCCTCGACACGGACTCCAGCGTCGTGCCGCCGCTCGCGCCGGTCACCGAGCTGCGCCGGCACGGTCATCTGGAGGTCCGCGGGGTCGGCTTCAGCTATCCGGGGGCCGAGGAACCCGTGCTGAAGTCCATCGACCTGGTCGCCCGGCCGGGCGAGACGACGGCCGTGATCGGCTCGACCGGCAGCGGAAAGTCCACCCTTCTGAGTCTGGTCCCCCGCCTCGTTGACGCGACCGACGGCGAGGTCCTCGTCGACGGTGTCGACGTGTCGACCATCGACCCGGTACTGCTGGCCAAGACGGTCGGCCTGGTCCCGCAGAAGCCGTACCTGTTCGCGGGCACGGTCGCCACCAACCTTCGCTACGGCAACCCGGACGCGACGGACGAGGAGTTGTGGCACGCGCTGGAGGTGGCGCAGGCCAAGGACTTCGTCACCAAGCTGGAGGGCGGGCTGAACGCGCCCATCGCCCAGGGCGGCACGAATGTCTCCGGCGGTCAGCGGCAGCGGCTCGCCATCGCCCGCACACTCGTGCAGCGGCCGGAGATCTACCTCTTCGACGACTCCTTCTCCGCGCTCGACTACGCGACCGACGCGGCGCTGCGGGCCGCGCTCTCCCAGGAGACCGCCGAGGCGACCGTGGTGATCGTGGCGCAGCGGGTGGCGACCATCAGGGACGCCGACCGGATCGTCGTACTCGACGAGGGGCGGGTCGTCGGCACGGGCCGCCATCACGAGCTGATGGCGGACAACCAGACCTACCGGGAGATCGTGCTCTCCCAGCTCACGGAAGCGGAGGCTGCCTGATGGCCGGGCCCATGGGGCGGATGATGGCCGGGACGGGCCCCGACGCCCGTTCGATGGACTTCAAGGTGTCCGGCAAGCGGCTCGTCGGCCAGTTCAGGCCGGAGCGGCTGACCATCGGCATCCTGCTGGTGTGCGTGGTGTTCAGCGTGGGGCTGAACGTGGTGGGGCCGAAGATCCTCGGCAACGCCACCGACCTGGTCTTCGCGGGCATCATCGGGCGGCAGATGCCGGCCGGGACCACCAAGGCGCAGGCCCTCCAGGCGATGCGCGACCGCGGCCAGGGCTCGATCGCGGACATGCTGAAGAGCACCGACTTCACGCCGGGCAAGGGCATCGACTTCACCTCGGTGGGGCACGTGCTGCTGCTCGCGCTGGGCACGTTCCTGGTGGCGGGTCTGCTGATGGCGGTGGCGACCCGGATGGTCAACCGGGCGGTCAACCGGACCATGTTCCGGCTGCGCGAGAGCGTGCAGACGAAGATGTCGCGGCTCCCGCTGTCGTACTTCGACAAGCGGCAGCGCGGCGAGGTGCTCTCGCGCGCGACCAACGACATCGACAACATCGGGCAGACGCTCCAGCAGTCGATGGGCCAGCTCATCAACTCGCTGCTCACCATCATCGGTGTGCTCGCGATGATGTTCTGGGTGTCGTGGCTGCTCGCGCTGGTCGCGCTGGTGACCGTGCCGCTGTCGTTCCTCGTCGCCACCCGCATCGGCAAGCGGTCGCAGCCGCACTTCGTGCAGCAGTGGCGCACGACCGGCAAGCTCAACGCGCACGTCGAGGAGATGTACACCGGGCACACCCTGGTGAAGGTGTTCGGGCGGCAGGAGGAGTCGGCGCACCTGTTCGCCGAGCAGAACGACGCGCTCTACGAGGCCGGGTTCAAGGCGCAGTTCAACAGCGGGGTCATGCAGCCGCTGATGATGTTCGTCTCGAACCTCAACTACGTGCTGGTGGCGGTCGTCGGCGGTCTGCGGGTCGCCTCGGGCGCCCTGTCCATCGGTGACGTGCAGGCCTTCGTGCAGTACTCGCGCCAGTTCTCGATGCCGCTCACCCAGGTCGCGTCGATGGCGAACCTGGTGCAGTCGGGCGTCGCCTCGGCCGAGCGGATCTTCGAACTCCTCGACGCCGAGGAGCAGCAGGCCGACCCGATGCCGAGCGAGCGCCCCGAGGAACTGCGCGGCCTGGTCGCCCTGGAGCATGTCTCCTTCCGCTACGACCCCGACAAGCCGCTCATCGAGGACCTCTCGCTGACGGTGGAACCGGGCCACACGGTCGCGATCGTCGGCCCGACCGGCGCCGGCAAGACCACGCTGGTCAACCTCCTCATGCGGTTCTACGAGGTGTCCGGCGGCCGCATCACCCTCGACGGCGTCGACATCGCGCGGATGTCCCGCGACGAACTCCGCGCCGGCATCGGCATGGTGCTCCAGGACACCTGGCTGTTCGGCGGCTCGATCGCCGACAACATCGCGTACGGCGCCTCGCGCGAGGTCACGCGCGGCGAGATCGAGGAGGCGGCGCGGGCGGCGCACGCCGACCGGTTCGTCCGTACGCTGCCCGAGGGCTACGACACCGTGATCGACGACGAGGGCACGGGCGTCAGCGCCGGTGAGAAGCAACTGATCACCATCGCGCGGGCGTTCCTGTCCGACCCGACGATCCTGGTGCTCGACGAGGCGACCAGCTCCGTCGACACCCGTACCGAGGTGCTGATCCAGAAGGCGATGGCCAAACTCGCCCACGGACGCACGTCGTTCGTCATCGCGCACCGGCTCTCCACGATCCGGGACGCGGACACGATCCTGGTCATGGAGAACGGCTCGATCGTCGAACAGGGCGCGCACGCCGACCTGTTGGCGGCGGACGGGGCGTATGCCCGGCTGTACAAGGCGCAGTTCGCGCAGGCGGTGGCCGAAGTCGACTAGGGCGGGGTGGAGTTCGGAGGTTCAGAGGGGCGCTCACCTTCGGGTGGGCGCCCCTTTCTCAGTCCAGGTATCCCCTCAACTGGTCCGCGAACGCGTGGTCCCGCAGCTTGTTGAGGGTCTTCGACTCGATCTGCCGGATCCGCTCCCGGGTCACCCCGAAGATGCGGCCGATCTCCTCCAGGGTGCGCGGGCGCCCGTCGGCCAGCCCGTACCTGAGCTGTACGACCTTCCGCTCGCGCTCCCCCAGCGTCGACAGGACGGCGTCCAGGTGCTGGCGCAGCAGCAGGAACGCGGCCGACTCGACGGGGCTGGTGGCGTCGCCGTCCTCGATGAGGTCGCCGAGGGCCACGTCGTCCTCCTCCCCCACCGGTGCGTGCAGGGAGACGGGCTCCTGGGCCAGGCGCAGGACCTCGCTGACGCGTTCCGGGGCGAGGTCGAGGTGGTCGGCCACCTCTTCCGGCGTCGGCTCGTAGCCGCGCTCCTGGAGCATCCGGCGCTGGACGCGGACGACCCGGTTGATCAGCTCGACGACATGCACCGGGACGCGGATGGTGCGGGCCTGGTCGGCGAGGGCACGGGACATGGCCTGGCGGATCCACCAGGTGGCGTAGGTGGAGAACTTGTAGCCGCGGGCGTAGTCGAACTTCTCGACCGCCCTGATCAGCCCGAGGTTGCCCTCCTGCACGAGGTCGAGCATGGTCAGTCCGCGGCCGACGTACCGCTTGGCGACGGACACGACGAGCCGCAGGTTGGCCTCGATGAGCCGGCGCTTGGCCATCCGGCCCATGACGACCAACTTGTCCAGGTCGAGGGCGAGTTGGCTGTCCAGGTCGACGGCGCTGCCGAGCCGCTCCTCGGCGAACAGGCCGGCCTCGACGCGGCGGGCGAGTTCGACCTCCTCGGCCGCGGTGAGCAGCGGGATGCGGCCGATCTCACGCAGGTACTGGCGGAACAGGTCCGAGGAGGGGGCGCCGGTGTCGGCGACCCGGCCGCGGGGCCGTTCGGCGGGCTCGGGGGCCTCGGCGGTCTCCACCGCTTCGGCCGTCGGTTCTTCGAGCTCGGGCGGACTCTCCGGTTCCGCGCTTTCGGGGTGGTGCGCGGCACGGCTCTGCGGGGGGACGGTGGCGAGGACATCGGTCTCCGCCGCCGGTTCCGCCGCGCCGTCCGTCGTGCTGGTCTCGGTCTGGTCGAGGGTCTGGGTCTGCACGGGGGCGACCTCCAGGATGATCGCTGCCAAGGGGTACGGCAGCGGTACTTCGGGGGCGGAGTCGGCGGCCTCACCGCTGTCCGTCCCGTACTCGATGAGCGGAACCGCGGGGGTGTGGGACCCGCTGGGGACGGATCGGCCGCGCTCCGAGGACTCAGGCACCGGAACCCAGTGTGGAGTACGACACATCGCCGCCACGAGGGGCGTGCGGTGACTTTTTGAGTCCGTTCCGTGACTACGTGCTCAGAGCGCGGAGGGGCCTTCGGCTTGCAGGGCCCGTTCGTATCTCGTGAGGATCATCATCTCGTTCTGGATGGCAGCGGCCTGGGCCGGATCAGCGGAACTGAGACGCGTCAGAAGGCTTTGCAGGTCAGCGAGTCGACGAGCCACAGCTCGGCGGCGGACCGTCACCAGTTGCAAACCCGCGTAGTGCTCATCGACCGTCTTGCGCATGATCGTCTCAACTGCCAGTTCCGTCACCATCGCACGCACGGCGTCGTCGGGAGCCGCCTCCCGAACCCTGATCAGGTACTCCTGCGGATCCTGAATGCCGTACTCGGCGCCGCCCGCATCCACGATGGCCTGGCGCACAGCAGCATAGGGAGCCGCCGTGAACTCGTCGGCACCGTAGGCGTCGAACGCTGGAGACACCAACTCCGGGCGTTGGAGCGCAAGTTTGAGGAGTTCCCGCTCGGTGGCGAAGACGGGGTTGCGGAGGGTCAGGGCCGGGCCTCCAGTCGCAGCCCGCGGAGCGCTGTCGTACTGCTGCCCGGCGCCGCCCCGGGCCGGCGCGGGGCCCTTGCCGCCGCGGTCACGGGCCCAACGGGCCAGCTGGGCGACCCGCTTGACCACGAACTGGGTGTCGAGGATGCCGAGCATGCCGGCGAGCTGGACGGCGACCTCGTGCTGGGCGCCGGTGTTCTTGATGCGGGCGACGATGGGGGCGGCCTCGTCCAGGGCGGCGGCGCGGCCGGCGGGGGTGTCGAGGTCGTAGCGGACGACGATCTGGCGGAGCGCGAACTCGAAGAGCGGGGTGCGGGGTTCGACCAGGTCGGCGACCGCCTCGTCGCCCTTGGCGAGGCGCAGCTCGCAGGGGTCCATGTTGTCGGGGGCGATCGCGATGTACGTCTCGGCGGCGAACTTCTGGTCGTCCTCGAAGGCGCGCAGGGCCGCCTTCTGGCCGGCCGCGTCGCCGTCGAAGGTGAAGATCACGCGCGCCGAGCCGTTGTCCATCAGGAGCCTGCGGAGGATCTTGATGTGGTCGCCGCCGAAGGCGGTGCCGCAGGTGGCGATGGCGGTGGTGACGCCGGCGAGATGGCAGGCCATGACGTCGGTGTAGCCCTCGACGACGACCGCGCGGGACGACTTGGCGATGTCCTTCTTGGCGAGGTCGATGCCGTAGAGGACCTGGGACTTCTTGTAGATCGCGGTGTCGGGCGTGTTGAGGTACTTCGGGCCGTTGTCCGACTCGTAGAGCTTGCGGGCGCCGAAGCCGACGACCTCGCCGCCGATGTCGCGGATGGGCCACATCAGGCGGCCGCGGAAGCGGTCGATGGGGCCGCGGCGGCCCTCCTGGGCGAGGCCGGACAGGAGTACTTCCTTGTCGGTGAAGCCCTTGCCGCGGAGGTAGCGGACGAGGTGGTCCCAGCCCTGCGGGCTGTAGCCGACGGAGAAGTGCTCGGCGGCGGACTGGTCGAAGCCGCGCTCGGCGAGGAACTTGCGGCCGGTGTCCGCCTCGGGGCTGACGGCGAGCTGCTCCACGTAGAAGTCGGCGGCGACCTTGTGGGCCTCGACCAGGCGGATGCGCTCGCCGCGCTGGTGGGCGGGGTTGTACCCGCCCTCCTCGTACCGCAGTGTGATGCCGGCCTGGGCGGCGAGGCGCTCGACCGACTCGGAGAACGTGAGGTGGTCGACCTTCATCACGAACGTGATGGTGTCGCCGCCCTCCTGGCAGCCGAAGCAGTGGAAGAGTCCCTTGCTCGGGCTGACCTGGAAGGACGGCGACTTCTCGTCGTGGAAGGGGCAGAGGCCCTTGAGGTTGCCGCCGCCCGCGTTCCGCAGCTGGAGGTACTCGGACACCACGGCGTCGATCGGGACCGCGTCCCGAACCGCCTTCACGTCCTCGTCGTTGATCCTTCCGGCCACGCGTGAATTCTACGGGGCCGGACTGACACCAGTGACTACCTGGACGCGGGGCTGCCCAGGCTGTCCAGTGGAACGTGTGGGTCCGCGAGGGCCTCGGTGTCCACCCGGGTCCGGGAGCGGATGAGTTGCTGGATGGGCTCTGTGACGTCCCACACATTCACGTTCATCCCGGCCAGCACGCGGCCCTCCTTCAGCCAGAAGGCGATGAACTCGCGCTTGCCCGCGTCTCCCCGGATCACCACTTCGTCGTAGGAGCCCGGGGGTGCCCAGCCGGAGTACTCCATACCCAAGTCGTACTGGTCGGAGAAGAAATAGGGCACGCGGTCGTAGGTGACGTCCTTGCCCAGCATCGCGCGGGCCGCCGCCGGGCCGCCGTTGAGGGCGTTGGCCCAGTGCTCCACGCGCAGCCGGGTGTCGAAGAGGGCGTGGTGGAAGGCGGCCACGTCGCCGGCCGCGTAGATGTCGGGGTCGGAGGTGCGCAGCCGTTCGTCGACCGCGATGCCGCCGCCGTGCGCGCGGTCGGCCAGCTCCAGGCCGGCCGCCTCGGCGAGCGCGGTGCGCGGGGCCGCGCCGATGGCCGCGAGGACGTCGTGCGCGGGGTGCTCCTCGCCGTCGTCGCTGCGGGCGGCGAGGACCATGCCGTCCTGGCCGACGATCTCGGTGAGCACGGCGCCGAAGTGGAAGCGGACGCCGTGCTCGGCGTGCAGATCGGCGAAGAGCTGGCCGAGTTCGGGGCCGAGGACGCCGTGCAGCGGGGTCTGGGCGGGCTCGACGACGGTGACCTCGGCGCCGTACTCGCGGGCCGCCGCGGCGACCTCCAGGCCGATCCAGCCGCCGCCGGCGATCACCAGATGGCCGTTGTCCCGGCCCAGGGAGGCGAGGACGCCCTTGAGGCGCTCGGCGTGCGAGAGGCGGCGCAGGTGGTGGACGCCCGCGAGGTCCGTGCCCGGGATGTCGAGGCGGCGGGGCTCGGCGCCGGTGGCGATGAGGAGCTTGTCGTAGTGGACAAGGGTGCCGTCGTCCCCGAAGCGGACCGTCTTCGCGCCGCGGTCGATGGCGTCGACGGTCTGGCCGAGGTGCAGCTCGATGTCGTTGCGCGCGTACCAGGCGGGTTCGTGGACGAAGACGCTGTCGCGCTCCTCCTTGCCGAGGAGGTAGCCCTTGGACAACGGCGGACGCTCGTACGGGTGGTCGCGTTCGTCGCAGATCAGTATCACGCGCCCGGTGAAGCCCTCCGTTCGGAGCGTCTCGGCCGCCTTGGCGCCGGCCAGGCCTCCTCCGACGATGACGAATGTCTGATCCGCGTCGACCACTTGATGCCTCCTCGTAATGGTGCCGCCATATGCGAGCGTCCCGCACGCAGCGTGATGCGGGAAGGGGGTGTGACCCGATCAGGCCACGGAGGGTCACATTCGGGCTTGTTCCGCGTCACTGTGCCCCAGCGATGTGAGATGCGCGTGAAGAGACCGCGCCGACGCGTCGGTCAGCGAGGCGATCTGATCGACGATCACCCGCTTGCGGCCACGGTCGTCCCGCGCCTCGTCGAACTGGGCGCGGAACTGCGGCTCCAGACCGTCGGGCGCGCGCGTCGTGAGCACCTCGGCGAGCTCGGCGACCACGATGCGCTGGTCGGCGCGGATCCGTTCCTGCTCGGCGCGCTGCATGACGTACCGGTCGGCGACCGCCTTGAGGACCGCGCACTCCAGCCGTGCCTCGTGCGGTACGACGAGTTCGGCGTCGTAGCGGGTGAGGCGGCCGGTGCCGTACGCGGCCCGCGTGGCGGTCTCGGCGGCCAGGCAGAAGCGGCCGATGAGCTGGCTGGTGGCGTCCTTGAGGCGGGCCTGCGCCACGGCCGAACCGTCGTAGCCGTGCGGCCACCACTCCTGGTCCTGGAGCCGGTCGAGCGCCTCGGCGAGTTCGGCGGGGTCGGTGTCCGCGGGGACGTAGCGGCCGAGGGCGACGGCGAAGACCGCCTGCCGTTCGGGCTCCGCGTGCAGGTAGTTGGGGTCGATGTGACCGGCGTGCAGACCGTCCTCGACGTCGTGCACCGAGTACGCCACGTCGTCCGACCAGTCCATGACCTGGGCCTCGAAGCACGTGCGCGTGCCGGGGGCGCCCTTGCGGACCCAGTCGAAGACGGGTCTGTCGTCGTCGTAGACACCGAACTTCGGGGATGCGGGGTCGGTGGGGTGCGCTCCGCGCGGCCAGGGGTATTTGGTGGCGGCGTCGAGGGTGGCTCGGGTGAGGTTGAGGCCTACGGAGCCCTCCGGAGTGAACCTTTTGGGCTCGATACGGGTGAGGAGTCTGAGCGACTGGGCGTTGCCCTCGAAGCCGCCGCAGTCGTCCGCGAACTCGTTCAGCGCCTGTTCGCCGTTGTGGCCGAAGGGCGGATGGCCGAGGTCGTGGGAGAGGCAGGCCGCCTCGACGAGGTCGGGGTCGCAGCCGAGGGCGGCGCCGAGTTCGCGGCCGACCTGGGCGCACTCCAGGGAGTGGGTGAGGCGGGTGCGGGGGCTGGCGTCCCAGGCCTGGCTGCGGGTTCCCGGTGTGACCACCTGGGTTTTGCCGGCGAGCCTGCGGAGGGCGGCGGAGTGCAGGATGCGGGCGCGGTCGCGTTGGAAGGCGGTGCGGCCGGGGCGTTTGTCGGGCTCTTGTGCCCAGCGGTCGACTGACGTCGGGTCGTAAGCAGGGGGTTCTGCGGTGCCGTCCATGCTTCGACAGTAAGCGGGGGGAGTGACAAAACGGGAGTTGCGGGGCGCCCAGGGGAGTGCCGGGTTCGGTTTCGTTGGCGGGTGCGGATGCGCTGTGGGTGCGCAGTTCCCCGCGCCCCTGAGCGAGCTAGCCCTTACCGGGGTATCAAGCCGACGCCAGCTCCGGTTCCCTTGCCACCTGGATTGTCAGGCTCTGGTCGTAGCGGTGGAGGATCAGGTGGGCCATCGCGGGGTGGGCTCCCAGGGGGGCCGAGGCGATCCAGGGGGACTGTTCCGCGCACTGGGTGGCGAAGCGGCCGGGGGCCGTGAAGCAGGAGGCGACCGCTACCCGGTGACGGCCCTGGGCCGCGAGGGTGTGTACCGCTTCCTGGACCGTGGGGGTCGCCGCCGAGGCGTATGCGGGGATCACGGGGACGCCCAGGCGGTCGGCGAGGAGGCGGGCCGTGTGGTTGGTGTCCAGTTTGGATTCCGGGTCCCGGGAGCCCGCTGCGGCGAGGACCACGGCGCTGTCCCGGCGGGTGCGCCAACCCGCTTCCAGCAGGCGGTCGTAGAGAGTCTCCACCAGGAGGGGGTGCGGGCCCAGAGGGGCCGCCACGCGCGTGCGTGCCCGCGCCTCGGCCGCCATCTCGGGGATGTCCTGCTTGACGTGGTAGCCGCGGGCCAGGAGGAGGGGGACGAGGACGGCGTCCCCGGTGCCGAGTTCCGCGAGGGTGTCCGGGAGGCGGGGCTCGTTGAGTTCGATGTGGCCCAGGTGGACGGGGAGGCCGGGGCGCAGGGCTTGGACCCGCTCCATGAGGGCTTTCACGGTGCTCAGGGCGCGCGGGTCGCGGCTGCCGTGCGCCACCAGGACCAGGGCGGGCGAGCCCGGGCGCCGCTTGCCGTTCAGGGAGACGAGGTTCATGCAGCGATGGTGGCAAGGGGAGGTTGCCGCCCTGTTGCCCGAGAATCACGGGTGTTTTCCGGGGGTTCACGGTGGGGTGTGGGGGGTGTGTGAGGTGACGTGACCTGCTGTTTCGGGGATTCACCGTGAGGCCGGTCACACCGCGGACGGCGAACCGGAAGGCCTTGCGGCGCGTCTGTGACTCTCGAACCCGGACGGGGAGGGGCCCCCTTTGAAGCGTCTGATGCGTCTGATGCACCACCTGAGACCTCGCCGACTCCGGCTGCCACGCACGCGTGCCGGGTGGCGGCACCTCGTGCAGGGGGTGGCCTTCGGGTGTGTCCTGGCGCTGCTTCCGGCGACCTGGCTGTGGGTGTCGACGGCCGACCGGCTCAGGACGCTTCAGGACGCGCCGCGCACCGATGTGGCCGTGGTGTTCGGTGCCGGGCTGTGGGACGGCGAGCCGTCGCCGTATCTCGCGCACCGGCTGGACGCGGCGGCGACGCTGTACCGGGAGGGCCGGGTGAAGGTCGTCCTGGTGACCGGCGACAACAGCCGCAAGGACTACGACGAGCCGGACGCGATGCGGGTCTATCTGGCGAAGCACGGGGTGCCACGCGCGCGCGTGGTGACCGATTACGCCGGCTTCGACACCTGGGACTCGTGCGTCCGCGCCAAGAAGATCTTCGGCGTCGACCGGGCCGTGCTCATCAGCCAGAGCTTCCACATCCGGCGGGCGGTGGCGCTGTGCGAGGCGGCGGGCGTCGACTCGTACGGCGTGGGTGTCGACGACACGCACGACGCGACCTGGTACTACGGCGGCACCCGCGAGGTGCTCGCGGCGGGCAAGGCGGCGCTGGACGCGGTGTTCCACCCCGATCCGCAGTTCCTGGGGCACAAGGAGACGGGGGTCGCGCGGGCGCTGGTCTCGGGCAAGTAGGGCCCGTGCGGGGGCGGTTCAGCGGCGGTCGAGCCAGTCGCCGCCCTCGATCGGCCTGCCGTGGGCGCGGAGGGCCGCGGTGACGGTGGGGGCGGCGAGGTACACCCAGGCGCGCACGGCCGTGCCGTCGGCGTCGCGGGTCACGCGGCGTTCGACGCGCTCGTAGAGGTTGCGCGGGTCGCCGGGGGCGTAGTCCTCAAGTCGGTCCAGTTCCCGGAGGAGTTGGGGGTAGGCCTCGGGGCGTGCGGTGACGAGTTCGCCGACGACCACCGAGCCGGGGTTCTCGACGGCGTACGGGTAGCCGGGTCCGTCGTAGAGGACGGCGTCGTGGAGTCGGGCCCGCTCCTCCGACCGCGTGCGGCCGCGCAGGAAGAGGTCGTGGTTGGGCTCGCCGGGGCGGAGGGTGCCATAGACGAAGAAGGGGAGGGTCGTCACTCGCTGTCTCCATCTCCTTCGGTCGTCTCTACGGAAGCCTCGCAGAAACGGTTCGCACCCCTCACACCAGGCGATGTGCGCGCTATGGACACGACATGTCATGGCCCCTTAAATCTCAGTCAACATCAACATCGCCCCCACGCCCCCCACTTGTGTTACCGAGGAGACCGATGAGTCGGACACGGCACATCCGAGGTTCCCGTCTCGCCACGGCCGGTGTCGCGGCCGGTGCCGCGACCCTGCTGGCCGCCACGCTCGCCCCCACCGCCCACGCGGCCGACCGGCCGGCCCGGACCACCGCGCTCGCGAACGCCGCGTCCGCGCTCCTTGCACATGCCGCGAGCCTGGGCCTCACGAGCGCGCAGGACACGTCGGTCCGGGACGTGATCGTCGACGCGGACGGCACCCAGCATGTCCGCTACGACCGGACGTACCGTCAACTTCCGGTCCTAGGCGGCGACTTCGTGGTCCATCTGGCCGCGAACGGCAGCTATCGGAGCGCGGACCGCGCGACCCGGAACTCCATATCCCTGTCGTCCGTGACGCCGGACGTGGCCGCGCCGAAGGCGGCGGACCTGGCGGTGAACGCGCTGCGGGCCGCCAATCTGGGTGAGGTGCTGAAGGGAGTGACCGCCAAGCCCCAGTTGGTGGTCGACGCCCTGCACGGCTCCCCGAGACTCGCCTGGCGGACCGACGCGGTCGCCAAGGACTCGCTCGGCAACCCGGTCGCCCGCACGGTGCTGACCGACGCCCGCACCGGCGCCCAGATCGACGCCTGGGACAGCGTGGAGACGGCGACCGGCGACGGGCGTTCGCTGTACAGCGGGACGGTGCCGCTGGAGACGACGCTGTCGGGATCGACGTACCAGCTCAAGGACGCTACGCGCGGCGGGACTTACACCGGTGACGCGGCGAACAAGACCGACCTGTGCGTCCTCGGCATCTGCATCAGCCGCGCCCCGTCCACGCTGTTCACGGACACCGACAACCACTGGGGCACGGGGGCGACTTCGGACCGTTCGTCGGCGGCGGTGGACGCGCAGTACGGCACCGACGAGACCTGGGACTACTACAAGAACGTTCATGGCAGGAACGGCATCGCGGACGACGGCAAGGGGTCGTACAACCGCGTCCACTACGGCAACAGCTACAACAACGCCTTCTGGGACGACAGTTGCTTCTGCATGACGTACGGCGACGGTGACGGGACGCAGCTCGGTCCGCTGGTGGCGCTGGATGTCGCCGGGCACGAGATGACGCACGGTGTCACGTCCAAGACGGCGGCGCTGACCTACACGGGCGAGTCCGGCGGGCTCAACGAGGCGACCTCCGACATCATGGGGACGCTGGTGGAGTGGTACGCCGACAACTCCTCGGATCTCGGCGACTACCTCATCGGCGAGAAGGTCGTCCGCTCGGGCTTCGGCCGGTCGGCGCTGCGGTACATGGACAAGCCGTCCAAGGACGGGAACTCCGCGGACTGCTGGAGTTCGACGGTCGGGAACCTCGACGTCCACTACTCCTCGGGCGTCGCCAACCACTTCGCGTATCTCCTCGCGGAGGGCAGCGGCGCGAAGACCATCAACGGCGTCAGCTACAACTCCCCCACCTGCGACGGCTCTTCGGTGGGCGGCATCGGCCGGGACAAGCTCGGGGCCATCTGGTATCGGGCGTTGACGGTCTACATGACGTCCTCGACGAACTACGCGGGGGCCCGGACGGCGACCCTCAGCGCGGCCAAGGACCTTTACGGGGCGGGCAGTTCGGAGTACGACGCGGTGGCCGCCGCGTGGAGTGCGGTCGACGTGGGGTGAGACGGGGGGTTCTTCGGAATCCGCCTACAACCATCGGCACACCACGCGGGTCTCTTCCTGTGAACCGTGAGACTTCCGATTCGCGTGGGTTTGGCGTGCCTGCTCCCGAACCCCCAGAGCCGATATGGACCGACATGTCTATGTGCGCAGGGGCGACGGAGCAGGCAGCATCGCCATCGAGAAGGCGGCGAGCACCAAGACACGCCTCCCTCATTTTACAGCAACGGCCGCCCTCACAGCGGCGGTTGTACGCCATCGACGGCATGCGGCTGCTCGCCGCCCTGTTCGTGGCCGCTCACCACTACGCCGGGACCTGGCGGGTCAACCAGCCGGACAACGTGATCTGGGACCGGCCGGTGTCCGACATCATGCCCACGGTGTTCCGGTTCTCGGCCTACGGCTGGATCGGCGTCGAGATGTTCTTCGTGATCAGCGGCTTCGTGATCTGCATGTCCTGCTGGGGCCGTACGCCACGGCAGTTCTTCACCTCGCGGGTGATCCGGCTCTACCCGGCGTACTGGTTCTCCATCGCCTTCACCACGGGCGTCCTGGTGACGCTGCCCGGCGTGTGGGACCGGCAGAAGCTGCGCGAGATCCTGCTCAACTTCACGATGCTGCAGTCGGGTTCGGGGGTCTCGAACGTCGACGGCGTGTACTGGACGCTCTGGTCGGAGCTGCGTTTCTACCTCCTCTTCATGGCCGTCGTCGTCACCGGCCTGACCTACCGCAAGGTCGTCCTCTTCTGCTGCTTCTGGGGCGCCGCCGCGATGCTCACCCCGGCCGCCCGCTTCCGCCCGCTGACGCTGCTCGTCAACCCGGAAGGCGCTTGGTACTTCATCGCCGGCCTGGCCCTGTACCTCATCTACCGCTTCGGACCGGACCTGTTGCTGTGGGGCATCCTCGGACTGGCCTGGCTGATGGGCCAGTTGGAACTCGGGCATCGCATAGACACCGTCGAGCATGTCTCCAGTTGGCGGGCGAGTGTGCTTCTCTTCACCGTGTTCCTGCTGGTCATGGCAGCCATCGCGCTCGGCGCGACCGACCGCGTCCGCTGGAAGTGGCTCACCACTGCCGGTGCGCTGACGTACCCCTTCTACCTGATGCACTACCTCGCCGGCACGACACTCATCAACCGCTTCCACGACACCATGGATCCCCGACTCCTGGTCGCCTCCGTGATCACCGGTTTCCTGCTGCTGAGCTGGCTCGTCCACCGGCTGGTGGAGCGGCCGGTGGCCCGACTGCTGAAGAACGGGCTGGACACGTCGTTCGCGCGACTGCGGAACACGGTGAACACGCCGTGATGTCCAGGGGGCCCGGGGGGGAGCCCGGACAACGTCACAAGGCCGTTGCCCGCAGTGGGCAACGGCCTTGTTGTGCAGGTGGGTTGAGGTCAGGCGATCAACTCCCGTTCCTCCGTGGCCTCTTCGGCGGTGATCGGAGCCTCCCCCGCACCCCGCTTCCCGTCCCGCATCACCACGGCCGCCAGTACCGCCGCCGCCACAACCCCAACCGCGCTGACCGTGAAGGTCGTTGACATGGAGTGCGTGAAGGCCTCCCGGGCCGTGCGGACCAACCCCGCGTCCCCGTGCGCCGCCGCCAGCGCCCCGCCGATCGAGTGGCGGGCCTCCTCGGACGTACCGGAGGGCATCTCGTCGGCGAAGCCGCTGGAGAGGAGGGAGCCGAGGATGGCGATGCCCAGGGCCGTACCGGCTTGCTGGATGGTGTCGTTGAGCGCCGAGCCGACGCCTGCCTTGTCCTCGGGAATGGTGCCCATCAGCGCGCCCACCGCCGCCGGCATCGCGAGGCCCGCACCCAGGCCCAGCAGACCGAGGGCGAGGGCCGGGACGGTGAAACCGGTGTCGGCGGTGACCGTCGTCAGCAGGGCGAAGGACGAGGCCATCGCCAGCATCCCGGCCAGGATCAGATAGCGATGGCCGTACCGCGCGGTGAACTTGGCGCCGGCCGCGTTGCCGACCAGTGCGGTGACCGCGAGCGGGACGAAGGCCAGGCCCGCCTTGACGGGTGAGTAGCCGAGCACGAACTGCAGGTACTGGGTGAGGACCAGCAGCAGACCGCCGTTGCCTATCTGGACCAGGGTCAGGGAGAGCGAACCGCCGCTGAAATTGCGGTGCTTGAAGAGGACCAGGGGGACCATCGGGGTCGGCGTGATGTTCTCCCAGGCGACGAAGCCGGCGAGGGAGGCGACGGCCACCACCAGGGTGACCAGCCCGCGGCCCGCGAACGCGCCGTGCTGCGGGATCTCGATGATCCACCAGATCAGCGCCGTCATACCGACCACCGACAGCACCGCGCCCAGCGGATCCGGCTTCTGCCACGGGCCCTTCGACTCCGGCATCAGGGTCACACCGGCGACCAGGGCGAGCGCCACGACCGGGACGTTGAGGACGAAGATGGAGTGCCACGAGAAGTGGTCGATCAGTACGCCGCCCAGCACCGGGCTGCCGACCAGCGCGAGCATCGACACCGAACCCCAGGCCGCCATCGCCTTCCCGCGCTCCTCCGCGTCGAAGACCGTGATCAGGATCGAGAGCGTCGATGGCATGATCAGCGCTCCGCCCACCCCCATCGCCACCCGTACGGCGATCACTTCACCGGGGCTCGTGCAGAAGGTCGCCGCGAGTGACGCGGCTCCGAAGAGCACCAGCCCGATCAGCATCACCCGTCGGCGGCCGAAGCGGTCACCGAGGCTGCCGGAGGTCAGCAGGAGGCCGGCGAAGACCAGGATGTAGGAGTCGAGGATCCACTGGGTGTCCTGGGCGCTCGCCCCGATGCTCTCGGTCATGGACGGGACCGCCACGGTCAGCGCCATGCTGTCGACCACCAGCACCAGCGAGCTGAGGCACAGCACGACGAGGATCCACCAGCGCCGGGGGTTTCGGGTCTCCATGGGGCTTCCCTTCGGGTCGTCGGCGTCATCGGCCGACCGTGTGCGTACACCGTTCCTTCGTTGCGAACACTGTACGCACGACGGAACGGTGTGCGCAACCCTTGAACTCTGTACGCTGGCCGCGAACGTCGTACGCACGAAGGAGCCCCCTCATGGTCGCCAGGGCCGAGCCGAACCCCATCCCCTCCGTGTGGGCCCGTGAGCGGCCCGCGCCCGACCAGCCCGCGCTCAGCCGGGACGCGATCGTCCGCGAGGCGATCGCGATGCTGGACGCGGACGGCATCGAGGCGCTGAGCATGCGCAAGCTCGGCGCCCGCCTCAACGCCGGCGCGACCTCCCTCTACCGGCATGTCGCGACCAAGGACGAGCTGATGGAACTGGCCGTGGACGAGGTCGCCGCCGAGATCCGCGTCCCGGACGCGGACACCCCCGACTGGCGCGCGGCCGTCACCGAGGCCGCCGGCTCCTTCCGTACGACGGCCCTGCGGCACCCCTGGCTGTCGTCGGTGCTCGGGCAGGCGGGGCTCGCCTACCTCGGCCCCAACCTCATGTCCTTCTCCGAGCGGCTGGCCGCGCTGTTCACGGCCGTCGGCTTCCCCGAGCCGAGCGGCGCGATCGACGCCGTCCTGTCGTACACGATCGGCATGAGCACCACGGAGGCCGCCTGGCTCACCACGGTCGCCCGGTCCGGGGAGACCGAGGCCGAGTTCATCGCCCGCCTGATGCCGGCCGCGCAACAGGCCGCGGCCGGCCACGCCCATCTCGCCGGCTCCTACGCGGAGCCGGCCAGCACGACCACGGACCCGGTGGCGCTGCGCGACAGCAAGTTCGCCTACGGCCTTGAGGTGGTCCTTGACGGGCTGGGGCTGCGGTTGGGGCGCTAGGTCTCCTCCGCCGGGTCGGCGGCCGGCTCCGGGCAGACCTCGGTCGGCATCCGCAACTCCGCGCCCGTCGCCGCGAGTTGCCCGCCCGGCCGGTCGGATCGACCGCCGCGCAGGCGCCCTTGTCCCGGCCGCGCGGCAACCCGCCCCAGGGCGCGCCGAGTTGCCGGACCCCGAAACGGGCTCTACGCGGAATACGGCCGCGCCTCCCTCGCCTCCCTCAACGCCCGCCCCCACCACACCAGTTGGTCCAGCATCGCCTTCGCCGCCGCGTCCGGGGCCGTGGGGTCCTTGAGGACGCCCCGGTCGTCGAAGGACGTGCCCGCGTTGTGGAAGGAGACGGTGTCGCGGACCGTGACGGCGTGGAGTTCGGCGAAGACCTGGCGGAGGTGTTCCACCGCGCGCAGGCCGCCCGCGAGGCCGCCGTAGGAGACGAGGGCGACGGGCTTGGCGCGCCACTCGGTGAAGTGCCAGTCGATGAGGTTCTTGAGGCCGGCCGGGAAGGAGTGGTTGTACTCGGGGGTGAGGACGACGAAGGCGTCCGCGCCGGCCAGCTTGGGGGTGATGTCGGCGAGTGCGGCGGTCGTCTCCGGGGTCCGGGCGAGGCTCGTGGGCAGGTGGCCGGTCTCGGCGACGTCGACGACCTGGAGGGTGAGGTCGGCGTGGTCGCGGACGTGGGCGAGGAGCCAGTCGGCGACGACCGGGCCGAAGCGGCCGTGGCGGTTGCTGCCGATGACGACGGTGACGGTCAGGGGGCGCGCGGGAGCGGTGTCGGTGTTCATGCGGGCAGCCTGATACCTCAACCATTCTTGAGGTCAAGCGCGACGGTCGGTCACCCGTTCACCCGCGCGGCTTGCGCTCTTCGGGTTCTTCTCCGGGAGGGGGTCGCCGTACCCCCATGACCTGCTGAAACGGCGGCGGAACGGGCTGCCGTGGCGGCTCCCTGACACCCATTCACCACATTTCTGACGCCCCCTCAGGAAGCGGGCTCGGGCCGGTGCCACTTACCTCGGAAGGGCAGCCAACCACAGCTCGGAGGAGCACCGAATGCGACGTACGGCCCGTCTGCTGACCGGTACCGCGCTCGCCGTCGCCGCCGCGGGTCTCGCGACCGCGCCGGCCTACGGCGGCGAGAGCGGCAGTCTGGAGGTGTTCCCGTCGAGCGCCGTGCCCGGCGGCGACGTCACGGTGAACACGGCGGCATGCGGCGACGACGGTACGGCGGCCGGTGACGCCAGCGCGGTGGGCGCCGGCACGTTCACGCTGGCGCCGAGCGCGCACGAGGACGACGCGATCGGGCAGTTCAAGGTGCCGCCGAGTGCGCAGCCGGGGACGTACGAGATCGTCGCGAAGTGCACGGACGGCCGGCAGGTCTCCGGCGATCTGATGGTGACGCTGGCCTCGATGCGGCAGCAGGTGCAGCCGCACGGAAGTGTGAAGACGGGGGTCGGTGGTGCCCTGGGCCCCGACCCCGTACAGACCGCGGCCGGTGTGGCGGCTCTCGCCGTCGCCGCCGCGGGCGGTACCTGGCTCCTGCATCGCCGGGCGAGAGGCGACAGGATCTGACGGACACCCTCCGCTGTCCGTCCGCCGGTACCGCAAGTCCCCTCCCCCTCCGGGTCCGACGCCCCTCGTGGCCCGGAGGGGGCGCGGGGCAGCAAGGCCCTGGTCACTGGGAGAGGGGTGCGCAATGCGTTTCGGCAACACCGCGATAGGGGCCGTCACCGTGGTCGCCCTGTGCACGGGCGCGTGGCTGCTGACCAACGGCAGCGAGACGCATGCCCCGCCGCAGCCGTCCGCCGCCGAGGGCCGCCCCGATCCGTCCGCCGGGCACACCGCGGCCCGTGCGCTGCCGCCATCGCCGCCGGACCGCATCCGTATCCCGGCCATCCATGTGAACGCCCCGCTGATGGGCCTCAAGCTGACGAGCGCCGGCAGCCTGGACGTGCCCCCGGCCGCGAGGAAGAACCTCGCCGGCTGGTACGAGGCCGGCACCACCCCCGGTGAGACCGGCACGGCGGTCGTCGCGGGCCATGTCGACAACGCCGACGGGCCCGCGGTCTTCTACGACCTCGGCGCCCTGAAGAAGGGCAACAGCATCGAGCTGGACCGGCTGGACGGCAGCGTCGCGCTGTTCACGGTCGACGCGGTGGAGGTCTACCAGGCCAGCCACTTCCCCGACCAGAAGGTGTACGGCGCCGCGCGGCGGCCGGAGTTGCGGGTGATCACGTGCGGGGGCGGGTACTCGCGGTCGACCGGCTACCAGGGGAACGTGGTCGTGTTCGCGCACCTGAGCGGCAGCCGCTAGACCCTGGCCCAGGCCTTAGGCCCAAGCCTTAGGCCAGCCACTGTTCGTACGCCAGGTTCGTCACGAGGGCGAAGACGACTGTCAGCAGGACGACCCGGACGAACCCGCTGCCCTGCTTCAGTGCCGTGTGCGCGCCGAGCATTCCGCCCGCGAGGTTGAACACCGCCATCAGCGCGGCGAGTTGCCACAGGACCGCGCCCTGCCAGGCGAACATCGCGAGGGCGCCCGCGTTGGTGCAGCAGTTGACGATCTTCGCGGTGGCCGAGGCGGTGACGAGGTCCAGGTGGAGCACGGCGGTGAGGGCGAGGACCAGGAACGTGCCCGTGCCGGGGCCGACGAGGCCGTCGTAGAAGCCGATGCCCAGGCCCGCGAGGCCGATCGCGGCGAGGACGCGGCGGCGGGTGACCGGGCCGGGGGCGGGGGCCGTGCCGAAGGCGGGGCGGAGGATGACGAAGGTGGCGACCGCGAGCAGGACGACCATGATGACCGGCTTCAGTACGTCGGTGCTCATGCCGGCCGCGAAGAAGGCGCCGGCCGAGGAGCCTGCCAGCGCCGCCAGGCCGATGCGGACGGCGAGGGCGATGTTCACGGGTGCCTTGCGGGCGTAGGTCACCGCGGCGCCGGACGTGCCGACGATGGCGACGGCCTTGTTGGTGCCGAGTGCGGTGGCGGCCGGGGTGCCTGCGGGGAGGCCGAGCAGCAGGACCGGGAGCAGGAGGAGTCCGCCGCCGCCGACCACGGCGTCGATCCAGCCTGCCGCGAGGGCGGTGACACACAGGACGGCGACCATGGTCAGCGATATGTCGGGCATGATCGCGACCCTAGGGACGGGATGCGTGTGCCGTCCAACCACTTGTGGGGATGCCGAGCCTCAGCGGCCGTTCTCCAGATAGCGGAGTACCGCCAGCACACGGCGGTTTCCGGTCTCCGAGGGGGGCAGGTCGAGCTTCGCGAAGATATTGGCGACGTGCTTCTCGACCGCGCGCTCGGAGACGGTGAACGCGGTGGCGATGGCGTGGTTCGTGCGGCCCTCCGCCATCAGCGCGAGGACCTCGCGTTCGCGGGGCGTGAGGGTGTCGAGGACGGTGGATCGGCGGCTGGCGCCGAAGAGTTGGGCGACCACCTCGGGGTCGAGCGCGGTACCGCCGGCCGCCACCCGTTCCAGTGCGCCTACGAACTCGCCGATGTCCACGACCCGTTCCTTCAGCAAATACCCGAACCCGGCGGGGTTGCCCAGGAGTTGGGCCGCGTGGGTCGTCTCGACGTACTGCGAGAACAACAGCACGCCGGTCGTGGGGTGTTGCCGCCGAAGTCGTACGGCCGCCTGTACGCCCTCGTCGGTCTGGGTGGGCGGGAGGCGGATGTCGACGACCGCCACGTCGGGGGCGTGGGCCGCCACTGCGGTGAGGAGCTCTTCCGCGTCGCCCACCGCCGCCACCACCTCCACGCCCCGCAGCTGGAGCAGTTGGACCAGGCCGTCGCGCAGCAGGGCCGAGTCCTCGGCGATGACGACGCGCATACCGCTCCGTTCGGGTCCGTGCAGGTGGGGAGTCACGTGTGGGGCAGTTCGACCGTGACCACCGTAGGGCCTCCGGGTGGGCTGTCGCAGGTCAGTGTGCCGTCGACGGTACGGATCCGGGCCAGCAGGCCGGTGAGCCCGGACCCGGCGCCCAGCACCGCGCCGCCCTGCCCGTCGTCGCTGACCCGCAGGCGCAGGAGTCCGTCGCGGGCGGTGACGTCGACGGCGGCAGCCGTGGCGCGGGCGTGTTTCGTGGCGTTGGCGAGGAGTTCGGCGGCGCAGAAGTAGGCGATGGTCTCGACGGCCGGAGTGGGGCGGGTGCCTATGTCGGTGGTGAGGGTGACGGGGAGCGCGCTGTCGGCGGCGAGGGTGGTGAGGGCGGCGTGCAGACCCTCGTCGAGTACGGGCGGATGGATGCCCTTGACGAGGTGGCGCAGGTCGGTGATGGCCTGGGTGGCATTGCCCCGGGCGGTGTCGACGACGGAGAGGACGCGGTCGGGGGCGGCGCCGGTGGTGATCAGTTCGCGGATCGCGGTGAGGTGCATGGCGAGGGCGACCAGGCGGGCCTGGGTGCCGTCGTGCAGATCGCGTTCGATACGGCGGAGGGTCTGGGCGGCGTCGTCGACGGCTCGGGCGCGGGTCTCCTCCAGGGTGCGGATACGGCGGGTCGCGGGATCGGGGCCGAGCAGCACGGTCACCAGGGCGCGGTGCGGGCCGAGGGCGAAACCGAGGAGCCGGGGTGCGCAGGCCAGAAACAGCAGTCCGACCGCCAACGGGATCAACCAGCGCGGCCAGGAGTCGACCTGGTAACCGAAGAACGCCAGTGACACATGGTGCCCGGAGCCGTCGGCGCTGTGCACCGTGTTGTAGTTCCAGCGCTTGAGCAGCGGGTGCAGGGTGAGCAGGATGCCGTAGACGTATCCGATGACCACGGCGGAGAACGCGGGAATGGCCGTGAACAGCGTCAGCAGCGCGCAGCCGACGGCCCGCCAGCCCGCTCGGTCCAGCAGTACGCCCCGCCGCCACCCGAGTACCCCGCTGCCCCCGTCCGCCGCGCTCGGCGGTTCGATCTCCAGGCCGAGCAGCCGCCGCGCGAGCCCCCGCTGCACCGCCCCCAGCGCCAGCGCGCCCCGCACGGTGACGGCCAGCAGCCACAGCCCCAGCGTGGTGACCGACAGCGCGCCGCCGAACGCCAGCCCTACGAGGGTGAGGAAGAAGCCGACCAGGGCGAGCGGGAGGGCGAGCACGCCGTAGAGCACGGCGGCCAGGGCGCGGAGGCCGAAGGTGGCGGTGGCCAGGGAGCGGAGGCGCGGCATGGGTTCAACCTAGGAGAGGAGCGACCTGGCGACACGGAGCTGGACGGCGGTCAGGCCCCGCACCACCCACGGCATCAGCAGCAGGAAGCCGATGCCGCCCACTATCGCGTGGAAGGCCCAGGCACCGGCGAAGGTCGGGCCGCCCCACGCTCCGGAGTAGTCGGAGCCGACGCGCAGTGGCCAGCCGATGTTCAGCGGGACGATCGCCCAGCCGTACAGGGTGATGAAGGCGGTGACGAGATTGAGGAGGACGGTGAGCAGGGCGTGGCGCAGGCCGCCGCCGCGGGCGGTGCCCGGCACCTCCGTGTGCAGGAAGCGGCGGACGAGATTCCGCTGCCAGCGGGCCGTGGGGGCGCCGAGGAGGGAGAGCGGGACGCAGATCAGGCCCAGCGGGAGGGCGAGCAGGGCGTAAGCGGTGCGGCGCCGTGTCTCCGCGGTGAAGGGCGCCCGTAGGACCTGCTGGACCGGCCCCGCCCCGATGGAGCGATCCTGTACATTCCGGACACTGTCCATCGTGCTTCCTCCCGGCCGTGAACTGGTGTGAGCTGCTGCGAGCCGCCATGAACCCGATGCCTCCAGCCTTCCGCCGCCGCCCGCCGTACACGATGGTGCCTGCACGGAAGTGCGGGGTTCGGTTAACCGAACCGGGCCGTCCCACCCCGGCCTCACACTCCGCCCCGGGCGCGCGCACGGAACCCTCACACCCCCCGCGCGCTTCCGCTGAGGGCAGCGTTCCTCACGGGAAACAGATGCGATGCGGTCGGGTAACACCGACGTCGCAGGCTCCTGGCATGACCTCGAATCCCCGTGCGGTACCCACCATCGTGCTTGTCGGCCACGGCATGGTCGGTCAGCGCTTCCTCGAAGCGCTCGCCGAGCGCGGCCTGACCGCGACACACCGCGTGGTCGTGCTCTGCGAGGAACCACGTCCTGCATACGACCGCGTCCAGCTCACCTCGTACTTCTCGGGCCGTACGCCCGAGGAACTCTCGCTCACGGACGCGGAGTTCATCAAGGACCACGGGATCGAGCTGTATGTCGGCGATCCGGCCGAGAGCATCGACCGGGCCGCGAAGACGGTAACCGCCCGCTCCGGCATGGCCGTCGAGTACGACACCCTCGTCCTCGCCACCGGCTCGTACCCGTTCGTGCCGCCCGTCCCGGGCAAGGACTCCGACGGCTGTTTCGTCTACCGCACGATCGAGGACCTGCTCGCGATCGAGGAGTACGCGAAGTCGCGGGCGACCACGGGTGCCGTGGTCGGCGGCGGACTGCTCGGACTTGAGGCCGCCGGTGCGCTCAAGGGGCTCGGACTGACCACGCACATTGTGGAGTTCGCGCCCCGGCTGATGCCGGTGCAGGTCGACGAGGGCGGTGGCGCGGCCCTGCTGCGCACCATCGAGGACATGGGCCTGAGCGTCCACACCGGGACCGGTACGCAGGAGATCCTGGCGGACGAGTCGGGTGCCGTCACCGGCATGAAGCTGTCGGACGGTTCCGAACTCGCCACGGACATGGTGGTGTTCAGCGCCGGTGTCCGCCCCCGCGACCAACTCGCCCGCGAATCGGGCCTGACGGTCGGCGAGCGCGGCGGTATCACGGTCGACGAGCAGTGCCGTACGGTCGCCGACCCGCACGTCTTCGCGATCGGCGAGTGCGCGCTGGCCGCGGACGGCCGGGTCTACGGCCTGGTGGCCCCCGGTTACGAGCAGGCGGAGACGGTCGCCGCGACCATCGCGCAGGACGAATCGGCTTTCACCGGCGCGGACTTGTCGACCAAGCTGAAGCTGCTCGGCGTGGACGTGGCGTCCTTCGGCGACGCGCACGGCGCGACCGAGGACTGCCTCGACGTCGTCTACTCCGACGCGCGGGCCGGCACGTACAAGAAGCTGGTCATCGGCCGGGGCGGCGAGCTGCTGGGCGGCATCCTGGTCGGCGACGCGGACGCCTACGGCACGCTGCGCGCGTTCACCGGGTCCGTACCGCCCGTCTCCCCCGAGCAGTTGGTGCTGCCGGCCGGTTCCGGAGAGGCCGTCCAGCTCGGCCCGTCCGCGCTGCCCGACGCGGCCGTCGTCTGCTCCTGCCACAACGTCACCAAGGGCGCGATCCGCGGCGCGGTCACCGAGCACTCCTGCACCAGCGTGCCCGAGGTGAAGAAGTGCACCAAGGCCGGTACCGGCTGCGGGAGTTGCGTCAAGGTGCTCGGCCAGCTCGTCACCGCCGAGCTGGAAGCGAACGGCGTCGAGGTCGACAAGGGCCTGTGCGGCTGCTTCGCGCAGACCCGCGAGGAGTTGTACGAGATCGCCCTCGCGCTCCGCATCAACACCTACCAGGAGCTGCTGGACCGCTACGGCCGTGACGAGGCCCGGGGTGGCGACGGCTGCGAGACCTGCAAGCCGACGGTCGCCTCGATCATCGCGTCCCTCGCACCGACGATCGGCGCGAGCGGCTATGTCCTGGACGGCGAGCAGGCGGCTCTGCAGGACAGCAACGACCACTTTCTCGCCAACCTCCAGAAGAACGGCTCCTATTCGATCGTGCCGCGCATCCCCGGCGGCGAGATCACCCCCGAGAAGCTCATCGTGATCGGCGAGGTGGCCCGGGACTTCGGCCTCTACACAAAGATCACCGGCGGCCAGCGCATCGACCTCTTCGGCGCCCGCGTCGAACAACTCCCGCTGATCTGGGCCAGGTTGGTGGACGCCGGCTTCGAGTCCGGCCACGCCTACGGAAAGGCCCTGCGGACCGTCAAGTCCTGCGTGGGCCAGACCTGGTGCCGCTACGGCGTCCAGGACTCGGTCCGGATGGCGATCGACCTGGAGCTGCGCTACCGGGGCCTGAGGTCCCCGCACAAGCTCAAGTCGGCGGTCTCCGGCTGCGCCCGCGAGTGCGCCGAGGCCCAGTCGAAGGACTTCGGCGTCATCGCCACCGCCAACGGCTGGAACCTCTACGTCGGCGGCAACGGCGGCGCGACCCCGCGCCACGCGGACCTGCTGGCGCAGGACCTGAGCGACGCCGAACTGGTGCGCCTGATCGACCGGTTCCTGATGTTCTACATCCGTACGGCCGACCGCCTGGAGCGCACCAGCGTGTGGCTGGAGCGGATCCCGGGCGGCCTGGACCACGTCCGCGAGGTGGTCGTGGAGGACTCGCTCGGCATCTGCGAGGAGCTGGAGTCGCTGATGACCGCGCATGTCGCCGGCTACCGCGACGAGTGGGCCGAGACCATCAACGACCCCGAGAAGCTGGGCCGGTTCGTGTCCTTCGTGAACGCGCCCGACACCCCCGACCCGGTCGTCGGCTTCGTCCCCGAGCGCGACCAGATCAAGCCCGACCTGCCCCTGCTGACCATCGGCATGCGGCCCCAGCAGACCGCAGACGTCCTGGAAGGAAGCGCCCAGCGATGACCCTGGCTCCCGAGACGACCGACCTGAAGGTCCAGATCCGGCTGGACTCCGAAGACGATGCCTGGTTCACGGTCTGCGACCTGACCCAGCTCACCCCCGGCCGCGGAGTGGCGGCCCTGCTGCCCGACGGCCACCAGGTCGCCCTGTTCCGCGACCGCTCCGGCGCCCTCTACGGCATCGACAACCGCGACCCGTTCGGCGGCGCGGCGGTCCTCTCCCGCGGCCTGACGGGCACCCACCAGGGCCGCCCGTTCGTCGCCTCGCCACTGCTGAAGCAGCGGTTCGACCTGGTCTCCGGGGAGTGCCTGGACGACGGGGCGGTGCGGGTGGCGGCGTACGAGGTGCGCACCGCCTAGCGACAGCCTTCACCTGGCCTCAGGACTCGCTCCGGCGCGGCTGGATTTGGCGCATAGCTGGCCAACCCTCCTTTCTCCTACGATGGAAGCCGCTGTCGGGGGAGGGTGGACGTGACGCGCGGCGCATCGCAGGGCACCGGGCATCGGCTGGAGGACGGCATCGCCTGGGCGGTCCGGAACGCGGACGGGATCGTCGGCTTCGCCGTCGCCATCGTCGTCGGGCTGCTGGATGTCCTCAACGAGAACATGGACGACAACATCGTCTCCGGCGCCACCCTGCTCGTACTCGCGGCGCTCGTGCTGGGCACGCTCACCGAGCGCCGCCGCCGGATGGCCGACCTGCGGGCCGCGACCGCCGGGACCGGCCAGGCCATCGCGGATCTGGCGATGGTCCGCACGCTGTCCGGCGCCGAGGTCGCCCTCGCCCACGAGCAGGCCCGGCGCACCACCGCCCGCTGGGTGTTCAAGGGCGGCACCGGCACCTATCTGCGCGCCGTCACGCTGCCCGAATGCGTGCTGGAGGCACAGCGGCAGCGCCGCGCCCTCAGCATGAAGATCGACATCATCAACCCCGCGGACGACCGGGTATGCGCCGCCTACGCGCGCTTCAGAAGCACGTTCGGCGTCGCCGAGTGGACCGTCGAGCGCACCCGCAAGGAGGCGTACGCCACCGTCGTCGCCGCCGTGTGGCACCGGCAGCGACTGGACACGCTGGAGATCGACGTCCATCTGTCCTCGGTCGCCCCGGCGCTGCGCTTCGACCTCTCCGACACCGCCCTGATCATCACGCAGGACGACCCGACGCGGGTGAGCCTGTACGTCGAGCGGGACCGGCCGCTCTACGCCTACTACGTCACCGAGCTGCACCAGAGCCGGGAACAGGCGGTCAAGCTCGATCTGCGCGACGCCGTGCCCCTCGCGGACGACCCGACGGTGGACGAGGTCGGACGCCTGCTCGACGGGCTCGGTCTGCCGCTGCCGTCGGCCTTCACCGACCGTGACGTCGGCGACATCATCGACAAGGCGCTGCACGCGGAGAACCCGTACCGCAGGTGAGCGTCGTGTTCCGGCCAAGGAGGAAGGAACATGGACTATCCGGCCCTGGAACGGGCCGCCCGTCGACACGCCACCGCCGAGTTGATGCGGCACGCCGTATCGGAACTGGACCGGATCGCCTCCGGCCGCCGCGCCCTGCACGCGGTGCGCCATCCACTCGGCTTCGTGTGCCTGCCAGTCCTGCGCGACGGCCACGACGGCGTCTGCGTCCACCTGTTCGGCACACCCGAGCCGCTGCCTCCACCGCCGGCCGAGCCTGACCCCGCCGCGCCCCAAGTGCACTGCCACAGCTGGGACTTGATCAGTACGGTGCTCTACGGCCGACTCGGCAACCAGCGCATCGACGTCGAGGACCTCGAAGGCACCGGCACGGCGGGCGAGCCCACCTACCGGGTCTTCGAGGTGCTCAGCGACCCCTCCGGCGTGGACCGGCTGTGGCCCACCGAGCGGCTGGTCCGGTGCCGACCGGCCGCCGAGCACACCAGTGCGCGCGGCCAGACCTATGCCTTGCCGGCGGGGGAGTTCCACACCACCGTGGTGCCGGACGGACGCCCCACCGCCACCCTGGTGCTGGGCCGGACCCTGCCCGGCCGGCCGGACCTCTCGGTGGGTCCGCTGTCCGCCCCGGGACACCGCATGGTCCGCCGGACCTGCGACTCGACCCAGACCGCCCGGATCGCTCGGGCCGCCCTCAGGAGGATCCATGAGCCCGAACCCTGACGGTTACGCCGACGAGCACCGTACGGCCGTGGCCGCGGCCGAGGAGGCCGGTGCGCTGCTGCGCGCACACTTCCCCGACGGCTTCGTCGCCCGGCCCAAGGGTCAGCTCGGCGATGTCGTGACGGACTTGGACATCGCCGCCGAGGAACTCGTGGTCGGCCGGATCCGGAAGAGGTTCCCGTACGACCGGATCCTCGCCGAGGAGTCCGGCGAGTTGTCCGTCGACGGTGCCGGTTCCGGCAACGGCGGCAGCGGCCGCACCTGGCTCGTCGATCCGCTCGACGGCAGCAACAACATGGTGATCGGGCTGCCCGTCTACGTCGTCGGCGTCGCCCTGTGCGTCGACGACCTGCCCGTGGTCGGTGTCGTGCACGATCCGATGACCGGGCGGACGTGGTCCGCGCTGCGGGGCGGGGGCGCGCACGGCCCGGCCGGACGGTTCGCCGTCGCCCAGAACGGCCGCCCACCCTTCTCCGCCGGACTGCTGCTGGCCTGGACGCAGGGCCACGCGGTCTCCCGCGACGACTCCGTGGCCTGCGCCCTGCGCCACACCCTCGAACGCCGCTCCCGCCGTCTGCTGCAACTCTGGGCACCCCTGGTCGCCTGGGCCATGCTCGCCCGCGGCGACATCGACGGCTTCGTCGGCTACCGCGCGGAGGCCATCGACCTGCCCGCCGGCGCACTCCTCGCCCGCGAGGCCGGGATCGCCCTGCGGCACCTGGACGGCGCCGAATTCGGCGGCGGCTTCGGGGGCCCGGACACGGGCCGCTGCTTCGTCGCCGCCCGCCCGGAGCTACTGCCTCAACTCCTCACCCTGGTCGGCCCGTTCACCCTGGCACCGGGGGTGTCGAGGCCTGACCCCGGCACCCCCTAACGCGTCAGCGCCAGCGCCCCGACCGCCGCGGTCACCGCGCACACCGCGAGGACCGCGCCGGTGCCCAGCAGGCGGGGCACCGGGACCCGGACACCGAAGGCGTGGCAGCGCTCGTACCACAGGAGGGTCGCCAGGGACGCCCACGGCGTGATCACCGGGCCGGCGTTGGTGCCGACCAGCAGGGCAAGAAGCTGGTCGTGGTTGGGCAGCGGCACCGCCGCCTCGCCGGCCAGGTAGACGGGGAGGTTGTTGAGCACGTTGGACAGGCCGCCGCCGACCACCGCCGCGCGGAACAGGCCGAGCGTGCCGCCGTCGTGGCCGACCGCCGAGGCGAGCAGACGGTGCAGCCCGTGCGCGTCGAACGTCTCGACCACCAGAAACATGCCGGGCACCATCACCAGCAGCCGCCACGGCACGAGCGAGAGCCGCAGGGCGGAGCGATCGCGAACCGCGAAGGCGGCCACGGCGACGGCCGCGGCGGTCGCGGACGCCATCCACAGCGGGACGTCGGCCACCAGGATGGCGAGCAGGAAACCGGCGCAGGCGAGCGCGCAGGCACGGAACAGCACCGGGTCGGCGGGGCGGTGGACGAGCGGGGGGACGTAGCGCTCGGCCGCGTCGTCCTGGCGTACGTCCGACGCACGCGCCGCCCCCGGACCCGACACCGCCGCGACGACCAGGCCGGTCCCCTCCGTCGCCGGTGCCCCACGCCTCCCCCGGCGCCAGAAGAACAGCCACAGACAAGCCATCGTCACGGCCAGCGCGGCGAGTTGCGGCGCCCACATCCGGCCCGCGAGCCCCAGCGGCGACAGCGCGACCCGGTCGGCGGCCAGCAGGTTGGTCAGGTTGGACACGGGCAGCAGCAGGCTCGCCGTGTTGGCGAGCCACACCGTGGTCATCGCCAGCGGCACCGGTGCGATGCCCACGCGGGAGGCGAGCGCCAGCATCACCGGCGTCAACAGGACTGCCGTGGTGTCCAGGTTCAGAGCGATCGTCGTGACGGCCGCGAAGGCTACACACAGCAGGAACAGCAGGGGATAACTGCCCCGCCCGGCCCGCGCCACCCGCGCCGCGACCACATCGAACACCTCGGCCCTGCTGGTCAGTTCGGCCAGCACGATCACCGTGCCGAGGAACGGCAGCAGCGGTGCGATGCGGGACATGGCGTCGGACGCGGACGCCATGGGCAGCAACCCCACGGCCACACACAGCAGTCCGGCCACGAGCAGACCGATCGCCACCCGGTCCAGGACATGCAGACGCCAAAGTCGCAGGAATAAGCCACGCACGGTTGGAAGGGTCGCACATTTGTGCCCCGCTGTGACCGGGGCACCGTCGAACGTCTGGAAAGGGGCGGCGCCGGGCTCTCGAGTCACGGCATCATCTATACATGGTGGCTCGTCAGGACTACCCGGGGGACGCCGGGCCATTGGACTTCTTCATCAGCTACTCGCCGGCCGACGAACGCTGGGCGTCCTGGATCGCCTGGACCCTGGAGGAGGCCGGATACCGGACGGTGCTCCAGGCCTGGGACTTCGTGCCGGGCACCAACTTCGTCGACTTCATGGACCGCGGCGTGAGCGAGTCCGCCGCCGTCATCGCCGTACTCTCCCGCAACTACGAACGCTCCCGGTTCGGGCGGATGGAATGGCAGGCCGCGCTGCGCGCCGACCCGGACGCGCCGGAGCGGCGGCTGCTCACCGTGCGGGTCGAGGACATCCCCGTCGAGGGGCTGCTGGCCACCATCACGTACGTGGACCTGGTACCGATCGCCGACCCGTCGGCGGCCAGGGAACTGCTGCTCGTCCGGGTCCGTCAGGCCCTCGACGGGCGGGCCCGGCCCAGCGCCCGGCCGCACTATCCGGGGGCGAACGGCCGTCCCGTGTCCGCCGTTACACCCTCCGCCCCCGTGCCCGCGCGGCCGCTCGGCGGGCCCGGCTGGGCAGGGCGCCGCAGACCGGCCGCCGCGCCCACGTATCCACGGGTGTCCGGGGAGGCGACCGAGCGGGACGCGGTCACCGTGCTCCAGCTGGCCGGTCCCGCCTTCGGGCGCGGCCAGGACCCCGCCGAGCTCCAGTCCGCGATCTACGGCGACCTGATCGAGCTGAACGACGCCGGGGCGCCCGAGCCCGATCTACTCGTCGTCACCGGTGACCTCACCGCCTCCGGCAGCCGACGCGAGTTCGAGCAGGCCCTCACCTTCCTCACCGGGCTGCGCGCGCTGCTCGGGCTCGAACCGCACCGGGTCGCCCTCGTGCCCGGCGGCCAGGACGTCAACCAGGCCGCCTGCCAGGCCTACTTCAGTACCTGCGAGGCCGACGAGATGCCGCCCCGGCCGCCGTACTGGCCCAAGTGGCGGCACTTCGCCCGGCTGTTCCAGGAGCTGTACCAGGGCCTCGACGTCGTCTTCGACAGCGACCAGCCCTGGACCCTCTTCCCCATGCCCGAGCTGCACACCGTGGTGGCCGGCCTCAACTCCTCGATGGCGTACAGCCATCGGCGCGACGACCAGTACGGGCTCGTCGGCCGCGAGCAGGCCGCCTGGTTCGCGCAGGCGTTGCGCCCGCACGAGACAGAGGGATGGCTCAGGATCGGTGTCGTACGGCATGCGCCGGGCGCCCCCCGGCCCGGCTCCGGGCCGGCCGCCGCGGTCCGCCGGGCCGGTGCGCCGGGTACGGCCCCTCTGGACGGTGCCGGGCCGCTGCGGGATACCGACGTGCTGACCCGGCTCACCGCGCCCCGGCTGCATCTGCTGCTGCACGGCCCGGCCGGCCCCGGCGCGCTCCCGGCCCTGGACACCGCCCACGCGGAGGTGCCGGTGATCGGCGCCGCGCCGCCCGGCGGGCACCAACTGCTGCGGGTCTCCCGGGACGGTCTGGCCGTCTGGGAGGGGCCGGACGAGCCACGGCGGCACACGGTCCGGTGGCGGCGGGCCGAGCGGGCCTTCGGGACCGCCCCCGGCTCCGGAACCGCGCCGGGTGGCGAGGGCGCTCCGGATGCCGGGACCACGCCGGACGGCGCCCCCGGTCCGGACCTGGTCGCACCCGAGCCCGAGCCGCGTGCCGTGCAGAGCCCGGCCGAGATACTGCTCGCCCGCGTCGCCGAGGTGTGCCGCACCCGCTACGAGGGTGCCCAGATCCGCCGGGTGGACGGGCCGGTGCCCCAACTGCTCGTCACCTGGACCCAGTCCGGCTTCGTCCGCCAGCAGCGCGTGGCCGTGCACACCGGCACCCCGACCGCCCAGGACATCGACCGGTTCGTCTCCCTCGTGCACGCCGCCGCCGAGACCGAGGCCGAACTCGTCCACGACGGCCCGCCGCCCGCCCGCGAGCTGCGCGACGCGGCCCGCCGCCGGGGCGTGCGGGTGCGCAGCTTCACCGAGTTCCAGGGCCTGCTCGATCTGCGCGGATACGTCGCGGCGCAGAGCGAGCGGCTGCGCACCGACACCCGCTACCCGCCGGGCATGTATCTGCCGCAGCGCTACCGGGAGGTGGAGCGCCTCGACGCCGAGGAGCGCGACGGGCTCGTCGACGAGATGCTGCGGCTGCTCGACTCCGACCAGGGCCGCTTCCTGCTGCTCCTCGGCGACTTCGGGCACGGCAAGACCTTCGCGCTGCGCGAGCTGGCCCGCCGGCTCCCCGCCGAACTCCCGCACCTGGCCCCGCTGCTGATCGAACTGAACGCGCTCGACCGGGCCTACTCCTTCGAGGGTCTGGTCGCCGCCCACCTCGCCGCCCACGGCGTCGACAACATCGATCTGCGCGCCTTTCGCTACATGCTCCACCAGGGCCGCATCGTGCTCCTCTTCGACGGCTTCGACGAACTCGTCAACCAGGTCACCTACGACCGCGCCGCCGAACGCCTCCAGGTGCTGCTGGACTCCGCGGTGGACCACGCCAAGATCGTGGTCTCCAGCCGCACGCAGCACTTCCGCTCCCAGGACCAGGTGCTCACCGCGCTCGGCGAACGCGTGGGCCTGCTCCCGCACCGCCGGGTGCTCGCCGTCCAGGAGTTCACCCCCCAGCAGATCCGCGCCTACCTGGTCAACCGCTACGACGGCGACGAACGCGCCGCCGACCACCGCCTCGCGCTGCTCGACGCCATCCCGGACCTGCTCGCCCTGTGCCGCAACCCCCGCCTGCTCGGTTTCGTCGCCGACCTCGACGACGACCAGCTGCGCGCGGTCGCCGGAGCCGGGCGCGCCCTCAGCCCCGCCGGGCTCTACCAGGAGGTGCTCACCGCCTGGCTGGCCTTCGAGTCACAGCGCGGCAGCGGCAGTCCTGGCCGGGCACCCGGGCTCTCCCTGGACCAGCTGTGGGACGCGGTCACATCGCTCGCCCTGCGGCTGTGGGAGAGCGGGCAGGACTCACTTCGCCTGGACGAGCTGACCGATGTCGCCGAGACACTGAGCGGGCTCGCCGACGCCCGGCTGTCTGTGCCGCAGACCGCCCACGCCATCGGCTCCGGCAGCCTGCTGGTGCGCAGCGACGACGGCGTGTTCCGCTTCATCCACGGCTCGGTGGTGGAGTGGCTCGTCGCCCGCGCGTGCGCCCGCCAGCTCACGGACGGCGACGGCACGCTGCTCGGCCGACGCCAACTCAGCGCGCTGGCCGTGGAGTTCCTCTGCGACCTCGCCGACCGCCGGAGCTGCCAGACCTGGGCCGAGCAGGAGTTGTCCGGCCCCTCCGGGGACACCGGCGCGGACGCCGCCCGCGCCAACGCCGTGAAGATCCTCAGTCGGCTGCGCATGCCCGCCCACACCGATCTGCGCGGCGCGGCCCTCGCCGGGGAGGATCTCTCCCACCGCGACTTCTCCGGGGTCGACCTCAGCAGCGCCGACCTCACCGACGCCCGGCTGATCGGCGCCAACCTCTCCGGTGCCGTGCTGCGCGGCGCCCGGCTGATCGGCGCCCGCCTCGACGGCGCGGACCTGACCGGCGCCGACCTGCGCGGCGCCGACCTCAGACGGGCCCGGCTGATCCGCGCCGACCTGACCGGCGCCCGGGTCGAGGGAGGCCGCTGGCAGCGGGCGGGGCTGATCGCGGCGACCACCGGCACCCTGGCCGGCGCCCCCGAACTCGCCGCCGCCGCGATCGCCCCGGGCATGGCCGTGGACTCCGGCTTCCGGCCCTCCGCCGTCGGCGTCCCCTACGGCTTCGACATGCGCACCAGCCGGCTGCCCGAGCCCATCTCCTACAGCGCCGACGGCGATCTGCTCGCCGTCGGCAGCGAGGACGGCGGCGTCCTGGTCTGCGACGCCGCCACCGGCACCCCGCTGCGCACCCTGCACGGCCACACCGGCCGGGTCTACGCTGTCAAGTTCCGCGCCAGGGTGCTCGCCACCGGCAGCTCCGACGGCACCGTACGGCTGTGGGACCCGGTCTCCGGGCGCTGTCTGCACCGCCTGGAGATCCATCCCCAGGGTGTCTGGCCGGTCGCGCTGGACGCCGACGGCAGCCTGCTGGTCACCGGGGACGCCGACGGCGTGGTCACCGTCTGGGACAGCGCCACGGGCACCGCGCTGCACCGGCTGCCCGGCCACCGCTCGCCCGTCTACACCGTGGCGTTCGCACCGGACAGCACCACCCTCGTCACCGGGGACGCCGTCGGCGCCGTACGGCTGTGGGACCTTGGCACCGGCGAGCGGACCGGCGAACTGTCCGGCCACAGCGGCGCGGTGTTCCGGGCCCGGTTCGCTCCGGACGGCACCCTGCTGGCCACGGCCGACCAGGGCACCGACCGGGAGGGCGGCACGGTGCGGATCTGGGACCCCGCCACCGGCACCCAGCGCCGCGCCTTCACCGGGCACTCCGGACGCGTCTACACCCTCGACTTCCACCCCGGCGGCTCGCTGCTGGTAAGCGGCGACACGCAGGGCGAGGTACGGCTGTGGGACCTGGCCGGTGGACGCTCTGCCGGGCTGCTCGGCGGCTGCCGGGGCGCCGTGTACCAGGTGCTCTTCGACCTCGACGGGACGCTGCTCGCCGCCGGGGACAGCGCCGGGGTGGTCCGGCTGTGGCGGGTCGACCCGCAGGCCGACCCCGTCGCCGCACCTCTGCACCGGCAGCCCGCCGAGCACCGCGGCTCGGTGTGGGTGTGCAAGTTCCGCCCGCACGGCGACCTGCCCGCCCAGGGCCCCGGCGCGCTGCTGGTCACCGGCGGCAACGACGGCGTCGTACGGCTGTGGGAGCCGGTCACCGGCCAGGGCCGGCGCATCCTGCGCGGCCACGGACGCAAGATCGGCACCCTGTCCTTCAGCTCCGACGGATCGCTGCTGGCGGCCGGCGGCAACGACGGCGTGGTCCGCGTGTGGCACGCCGCCTCCGGCCGCCGGATGCGCGAACTGACCGGCCAGAGCGACCGGTTGGTATCAGCGGCGTTCGGGCCCGAGAGCGCGCTGCTGGCCACCGCGAGCAGTGACGGTGACATCTATCTGTGGAACGCGGCCACCGGCGAGTACCAGCGCGAACTGGACGTCGAGACCGACCATGTGTGGGCGGAGGCGTTCAGCGCCGACGGCCGGATCCTCGCCACCGCCAACGACGACGACACCGTACGGCTGTGGTACCGCTCCACCGGAGCCCATGTCGCCACCCTCACCGAGCACTACGGCCGGGTCCGCACGATCGCCTTCCGCGCCGACGGCGCGGCCCTCGCCACCGGCTGCGACGACCGCAAGGTGCGCGTGTGGGACATGGACGGCCACCGCCTCATCGCCGAACTCGGCGGCCACACCGACCGCGTGTACGCCGTCGCCTTCGCCGCCGACGGCTCCTGGCTGGCCAGCGCGTCCTGGGACGGTACGGCGGTGATCTGGCGGGACGGTGAGATCGACCACCGGCTGACCGGGCACACCGGCAAGATCTGGACGGCGGCGGCCCATCCCCGGCGCGCCCTGCTGGCGACGGCGGGCGACGACAGAGCTATCCGCCTGTGGAACCCGGACACCGGCGAGCAGACGGCAGCCCTGACGGGCCACACCGGGCGGGTTCTCGCGGTCGCCTTCAGCCCCGACGGCTCCCTGCTGGCCGGCGCGGGCGAGGACGGCACGGTCCGCCTCTGGGACGTCCCCGCCGACGCCCCCGCCACCCTGCGGGCCACCCTGATCGGCGTCCCCGACGGCTGGGCCGCGCTCTCGCCCTCGGGCGCCTACAAGTACGAGGGCGACGTCACCGGCGAGTTCTGGCACGCGGTGGGCATGTGCCGGTTCGAGCCCGGGGAGTTGGACGGGCATCTGGCGGGGGTGCGGCAGGTACCGCTGGACTCTCCGCTTGGGTGAGCTCCGGGCAGCGCCAGCCATTACTTGACCGATCGTTCCGGATAAACCTAGACTGCGACCCATGGCCAGAACCAAGGAGTTCGACCCGGACGCCGCACTGCAGGCAGCCCTGGAGCTGTTCTGGCGGCGCGGCTACGAGGCGACGTCGATGTCCGACCTGGTCGACCACCTCGGCATCGGGCGCGCCAGCATCTACGCGACCTTCGGCAACAAGCGCGAGCTGTACCTGAAGGCCCTGGAGCGCTACGACCGGGCGGGGCTCACCCCGATGGTGCGCGAGCTGTCCCAGCCGGGCCCCGCGCTGCCACCCGTACGAGCGGTCGTACGGCGGTACGCGACCGAGGCGGCGAACGATCAACTCCGACTGCTGGGCTGCCTGGTGACCAACACGGCGGCCGAACTCGCCCCGCACGACCCGGCCGCGACCCGGCTGGTCGAGCGCAGCTGGGACCAGCTGGAGGCCGTGCTGCGCTCGGCGCTGATCCGGGCCCAGGCGCAGGGCGAGCTGTCCGCCGACCGCGATCCGCTCACCCTCGCCCGCATGCTGCTGGTGCTGATGCAGGGGCTGCGGGTGGTCGGCAGGGCGTCCGGGGATCCGGCGCGGGTACGGGACGCGGCGGAGCAGGTGCTGGCGTTGCTGGACTGACGACACCATCGCACCCGCTTCGGGTGCGTTTTTTCATGGACTCATACTGAACCGATCGGTCAAGAAAGAAGCCCACTCATGAGCAACCGTGCCCGCTTCTCCGGCAGGACCGCCCTCGTCACCGGCGCCGGCTCCGGCATCGGGCGGGCCATCGCCCTCGCGTTCGCCGCCGAGGGGGCGAACGTCGTCGCCGCCGGACGGCGGCGGGAACCGCTCGACGAGACCGTCGCCCTGATCGAGACCGGGGGCGGCAAGGCCCTGGCCGTGAGCGCCGACGTCTCGAAGGCGGCCGACGCGGACGCCCTGGTGCGCGCCGCCGTGGACCGGTACGGCTCGCTCGACGTGGCCGTCAACAACGCGGGGGTCTTCCGGGGCGGGGTCCCCTTCGCCGACCTCACCGAGGACGACTGGCGCACCCAGCTCGACATCAACGTGACCGGCGTCTTCCTGGCCCTGCGTGCCGAGATCGCGCAGATGCGCGCCCAGCCGTCCGGCGGCGCGATCGTCAACGTGGCCTCCACCTTCGGCGTGCACACGAGCAGCCCCGGCGCCGCCGCCTACGCCGCCTCCAAGGCCGCCGTCGCCGTCCTCAGCAAGGGCGCCGCCGTGGACCACATCCGCGAGGGCATCCGTATCAACGTGGTCAGCCCCGGCGCCACCGACACCCCCATGTCCCTGCGCCCCGGCGAGACGGAGGCCGACCGGGCCGAGCGGGTGCGGGCCACGCTTCCGCTCGGCCGCATCTCAGCCACGGCCGAAGTCGCCGCCGCCGTCCTGTACTTGGCTTCGGACGAGGCGGGGTCGGTGGTGGGGACGGATCTGGTGGTGGACAGCGGGGCCACTGCGTGAACTCCGTTTCTCACACCTTGAGTTGGCCGTACACGACTCCCGTCAATTCCTCTGAAGCCCCCCAAAGCCGTTGCCCCATCGCATCGTTGAGGGTCCACGGCGCCCGCCAGGAACGTGCCGGCGCCCCGCGCCACATCGCGAGGCGTGGGCCGTGGAAGGAGTCGGGGCGTACGTCGGGGGCGGTCGCCGCGTAGAGGGAGGGGAGCGCGCCGGCCTCCGCCGACTGGGCGAAGACCCGGTTGCCGAGTTCCGCCATGCGCTCGGCGGACCTGCGGCCCTCCGCCCGAGGCCCCGCCGCCTGGAGGTTGGTGGCCGCGTACCCGGGATGGGCCGCCGCCGCGACCGCGCCCGAACCGGCCGCCGTGAGCCGTCGCGACAACTCGTGGGTGAAGAGGAGGTTGGCGGTCTTGGAGCGGGAGTAGGCGGTCCAACGGTTGTATCGGCGCTCGCTGTTGAGGTCGTCGATGTCGATGTTGGAGAGGAGGTGCATGAAGCTGGAGAGGGTGACGATGCGGGCGTCGGGGGCGTCGAGGAGCGCCGGCAGGAGGAGGCCGGTGAGGGCGAAGTGGCCCAGGTGGTTGATACCGAAGTGCGTTTCGAAGCCGTCCGCCGTCGTGCCGTACGGCATCGCCATGACGCCGGCGTTGTTCACCAGCAGATCGAGCCGCTCGTACGGGAAACCGGCCGCGAACTCCCGTACGGAGGCGAGGTCTCCGAGGTCCAGCCGTCCGAACTCGGCCTCGGCGCCCGGCACTTCGGCCACGATCCGGTCGGCGGCCTCGCTTCCGCGCACCTCGCTGCGGCAGGCGAGCACGACCCGGGCGCCCTTGCGCGCCAGCTCGCGCGCGGTGACGTAGCCGAGTCCGCTGTTGGCTCCGGTGACGACGGCGACGCGACCGCTCTGGTCGGGGATGTCCCGCACGCCCCAACCCGATGAATTCATCACGGAACAGTCACCTTTCCTTCACATGCCACGGCCCGGCCCTACGGTCGTCGTCTACACGTGTCCGCATGACACACCTTGGGGGGAACATATGACCAACCCGTACATGCCACCACCGCTGCCCCAGCCCGTCCGGCCCGCGCCCCGATGGGCCCGGAAACGGTATGTGCTCCCCGCGCTCGGGCTGGCCCTCTTCATCGGCGTCGGTATAGGCGCTTCCGGTCAGGACACCAAGACGGACACGACGGCCGACGCGAAGCCCGCCGCCGCCAAGCCGCAGCCGACGACGACCGTCACCGCGACCGCGACGGAGACCACCGCCCCGTCGCCCGCGCCCACGGTCACCACGACGAAGACGGTGACGAAGACCGTCAAGGTCACCAGAACCGTCACCGCCCAGGCCGCCGCGGGCAGCGGCTCCGGCAGCGGTTCCGACGACAGCAACGTGTATTACACGAACTGCACCGCCGCCCGCGCCGCCGGCGTCACGCCCCTGTACACGGGCGATCCGGGCTACGACTCCCACCTCGACCGCGACGGAGACGGCGTCGCCTGCGAGTGACGGCGGTGGAGGAGCGGGGAGGGGCGGCGGCCCGTAGAGGGGACTCGGGGGCCGCCGCCCCTCAGAGGGCACTCCCAGAGCGCTCCCGGGTCACTTCACATCGATGTAGTCGGCCCAGCCGGTCGTGGCCGTGGTGAGGCTCGTGCCTGCGAAGTCGTAGCGGTACGCGCCGTCCGCCGTCGCCTTCACGGTGGCGGTGGCCCAGCCGTTGCGGTCGGTCTTGAGCTTCTTCAGCGTGACGAAGGGGCCGGTCGTGCCCTTGCGGTACTGGAGCAGCACCTGGTGCCCGATGAGGGGCACGTTCTTGCGCTGCTCCCAGCCGGCGACGTTCATCTGGGCCTTGACCGTGAGGTTCGCGCCCTTCTTCACCTGCTGCGGGGTGGCGACGGTCTGGGACATGTACGTCTGGCGCTTGATGCGCGCGAGGTAGGCACCCTCCCCGCGGGTGGTGTTGCCGGCGCCGTCGACGGCCACGGGGGTGATGGTCCAGACACCGGCGAGGGCGTTGCTGCGGAGGTTGACGCTCGGGTCGGCGGTCAGGAGGGCCTCGCAGACGGAGGTCATCTCGTTGATCTTCACGCACTGGCTGTTCCCGACCATGAGCCCGTCGGCCTTCGCCCGGCTCTCTCCGTGCCACAGCTCGTACGACACGCTCTTGACGCCGGACGGGTCGCTGACCGTCGCGGAGACCGAGAACACCCGCTTCTGCGTGGCCGCGACGCCGACGGTGTAGTCGAAGTTGTGGTTGACGTCGATGTTCACGAACTTCGTGGCCGAGTCGTCCTGGGCGGCCCCGGCGGTCGGCGCGGCGAGCGCGGCCACGGCCAGGACGGTGCTGAAGGCGGCGGCTGTGGTGGCGACGGCGATGGTGCGTCTGTGCATGGTGTGGTTTCCCCATGTTCGATGAATCGGGCGAATTGGGTGATCACTTCACCTGCGTCAGACCAGGGGGATGTGCGGGGAGTTGTGCACCCTCGCCGACATGGCCCAGCTCTTCACCCTGCCGTCGCCTTGAGTTGGCGGTATCCCGGGCTGTCGGCCAACTCCGCGATGCCGAAGGGGCGGCACCCCCGCACAGGGTGCCGCCCCTTCTGGTGTGCCGGAACCGTCGCCGGGTCGGTGAGGGTCAGGATGACCGGCGGCGGTTCCGGGGTCGGTCAGCGGTGGTCGCTGCCCTGTGCCGCGCAGGCAGCCCGGCCCGCTTCCAGCCGCGCCACCGGGATGCGGAACGGCGAGCAGGAGACGTAGTCCAGTCCCACCTCGTGGAAGAAGTGGACCGACTCGGGGTCGCCGCCGTGTTCGCCGCAGACGCCGAGCTTGAGGTCGGGGCGGGTCTCGCGGCCGGCCTTCGCCGCGAGTTGGACCAGGGAGCCGACGCCGTCGCGGTCGATCGTCTCGAACGGGCTGACGCCGAAGATGCCCTTCTCCAGGTAGGCGGTGAAGAAGGAGGCCTCTACGTCGTCGCGGCTGAAGCCCCACACCGTCTGGGTGAGGTCGTTCGTGCCGAAGGAGAAGAACTCGGCCGCCTCGGCGATCTGGCCCGCCGTGAGGGCCGCTCGCGGGAGTTCGATCATCGTGCCGATGGACAGCTTGAGCTGGGTGCCGGTCGCGGCCTCCACCTCGGCGACGACCTGGTCGGCCTCCTCGCGGACGATCTCCAGCTCCTGGACCGTGCCGACGAGCGGGATCATGATCTCGGCGCGCGGGTCGCCCTTGGCCGCCTTGCGTTCGGCCGCCGCCTCGGCGATCGCCCGTACCTGCATGGTGAACAGGCCGGGGATGACCAGGCCGAGGCGTACGCCTCGCAGGCCCAGCATCGGGTTCTGCTCGTGCAGGCGGTGCACCGCCTGGAGGAGGCGCAGGTCGTTCTCGTGGGACTCCTGGCGGGACTCCGCGAGGGCGACGCGGACCGACAACTCCGTGATGTCCGGGAGGAATTCGTGCAGCGGCGGGTCCAACAGGCGGACGGTGACCGGGAGTCCGTCCATCGCCTTGAACAGCTCGACGAAGTCCGCCTTCTGGAGCGGCAGCAGCCCCTTCAGGGACTCCTCGCGCTCGGCCTCCGTGTCGGCCAGGATCAGCCGTTCCACCAGTTCGCGGCGGTCGCCGAGGAACATGTGCTCCGTACGGCACAGGCCGATGCCCTGGGCGCCGAAACGGCGGGCGCGCAGCGCGTCCTCGGCGTTGTCGGCGTTGGCGCGCACCCGCAGGCGGCGCATCCGGTCGGCGAACCCGATGATCCGGTGCACGGCCTCGACCAGTTCGTCGGCGTCGTCGGCGCCCGCGTGCATCCGGCCCTCGAAGTACTCCACGACGGGGGACGGCACGACCGGGACCTCGCCCAGGTACACCTTGCCGCTGGACCCGTCGATGGAGATGACGTCGCCCTCCTCGACGACGTGCCCGCCGGGGACCGTCATCCGGCGCCGCTTGGTGTCGACCTCAAGCTCCTCCGCGCCACAGACACAGGTCTTGCCCATGCCGCGCGCGACGACGGCCGCGTGGGAGGTCTTGCCGCCGCGTGAGGTGAGGATGCCCTCGGCCGCGATCATGCCGTCGAGGTCGTCGGGGTTGGTCTCGCGGCGGACGAGGATGACCTTCTCGCCGGAACGCGACCACTTCACGGCCGTGTACGAGTCGAAGACCGCCTTGCCGACGGCCGCGCCCGGCGAGGCCGCGATGCCCCGGCCGACCTGCTGGACCTTGGCCTCGTCGTCGAAGCGCGGGAACATCAACTGCGCCAACTGGGCGCCGGTGACGCGCTGGAGGGCCTCCGCCTCGTCGATGAGCCCCTGGTCGACGAGCTGGGTGGCGATCCGGAAGGCGGCACCGGCGGTGCGCTTGCCGACGCGGGTCTGGAGCATCCACAACTGGCCGCGCTCGATGGTGAACTCGATGTCGCAGAGATCCTTGTAGTGGTTCTCCAGGGTCTCCATGATCCGCATGAGCTGGTCGTACGACGTCTTGTCGATCTGCTCCAGCTCCGCGAGCGGGACGGTGTTGCGGATGCCCGCGACGACGTCCTCGCCCTGGGCGTTCTGGAGGTAGTCGCCGTAGACGCCCTGGTGGCCGGAGGCGGGGTCGCGGGTGAAGGCGACGCCGGTGCCCGAGTCGGGGCCGAGGTTGCCGAAGACCATCGAGCAGACGTTGACGGCGGTGCCGAGGTCGTGCGGGATGCGTTCCTGGCGGCGGTAGAGCTTGGCGCGGTCGGTGTTCCAGGAGTCGAAGACCGCGTGGATGGCGAGGTCCATCTGCTCGCGCGGGTCCTGCGGGAAGTCGCGGCCGGCCTCGGCCTTGACGATCCGCTTGAAGCGGGTGACCAGCTTCTTCAGGTCGGCCGCGTCCAGCTCGGTGTCGACCGTGACCTTCTTGGTCTCCTTGGCCTTGTCGAGGGCCTCCTCGAAGAGGTCGCCGTCGACGCCGAGAACGGTCTTGCCGAACATCTGGATCAGGCGGCGGTAGGAGTCCCACGCGAAGCGCTCGTCGCCGGCCTGCTTCGCCAGGCCCTGCACGGACTTGTCCGAGAGGCCGATGTTCAGGACGGTGTCCATCATGCCGGGCATGGAGAACTTCGCCCCGGAACGCACCGATACGAGGAGGGGGTCGTCGGCCTGCCCGAGCTTCTTGCTCATGGTCGCTTCGAGGGCGTCGAGATGTGCGCTCACCTCGTCACGCAGTGCCGCCGGCTCCTCGCCGCTGTCGAGGTAGGTCTTGCAGGCCTCGGTGGTGATGGTGAAACCCGGAGGGACGGGAAGGCCCAGGTTCGTCATCTCGGCGAGGTTGGCACCCTTGCCGCCGAGGAGGTCCTTGAGGTCCTTGTTTCCCTCGGTGAAGTCGTAGACGAACTTCACTACGTGGGGTTCTTTGTTTTCCGACACGGGTCTCGACTCCTCGGGACGCGGGTGGCTGCCCTGACGGCCAGGAACATACCCAGATCGAAGGCGCCTGGGTACGTCCACTTGCATGTCATGCGTCCGTAACCAGTCGTCCGCCAGCGGATCCAAAGTCAAAGCTTGACAAGCGATGGCCGCCGTTTGTTTTCACTTCTTGAACGCAACGCCGCCCAAAGGCGGGATTAGCCGCTCACCTGAGCGGGTTGCGGCTCGCCTGTTTTCGATCGATGAACGATCAAGGGGTGGCACGGAGTGCCACCCCTTGGAGAAGTGCAGCCGCGCAAGATCCGCTCACCTGAGCGCCGCCCTTATCAAAGGTGGCGAGAATCACGCTTCCACACCCGGCCGGATTTCACCATGCGGACGGCCGGCCGGACCGGTCCCGGAACGGAAACGCGGACGTCACATGCCCAGCGCGAGCAGCCGCTCCTCGACCCGCTCCGGCGCGTACAGATGCTCCACGACCAGCGCCCCGGCCCCCACCAGACCGGCCCGCTCACCGAGCGCCGAGGTGACGACCTCCAGATGAGCGGTGGAGCGCGGCAGCGCCCGCTGGTACAGCAGCTCCCGTACGCCGGTGAGGAAGGGCGTTCCGGCCAGGTCCCCCGCGATCATCAGCACGCCGGGGTTGAGCAGCGTCACCACGGTCGCCAGGACGTCCCCGACGCTCCGCCCGGCCTCCCGCGCCAGCGCCATCGCCTCCGGGTGCCCGGACGCGAGCAGATCCCGTACGTCCGAGCCGGAGGCCGCGCGCACCCCGGCCTCCGCGAGCCGCCGCGCCACGGCACCACCGCTCGCCACGGCCGCGAGACAGCCGTAGGAGCCGCACCGGCACTGCGCCCCCGCGCCCTCGGGGACCCGGATGTGGCCGATGTCCCCCGCTCCCCCGTCGATGCCCCGGAAGATGGAGCCGCCGACGACGACCCCGGCGCCGATGCCCGTGGACACCTTGACCAGGACGAAGGCCGAGCAGTCGGGGTGGCCGGTGCGCTGTTCGCCGTAGGCCATGAGGTTGGCGTCGTTGTCGACGAGGACCGGCACTCTGGGGGCGCCGGTGTGTTCCGTGAAGGCCCGGGCCAGGCGGCCTCTTATGTCGTAGCCGTCCCAGCCGGGCATGATCGGCGGCTGGACGACCCGGCCGGTCTCGCTGTCGACGGGCCCGGGGACCGCGAGTCCGATGCCGCAGACCTCGGACGGCCGGTGGCCGGCCTTCTCCAGCAACTCGGCGAACCAGCGGCCGAGTTCACCGAGTACGACGTCCGGGCCGTCCTCGATGACCAGCGTGCCGCCGTGCTCGGCGAGGATCTCGCCGGTGAGGGTGAGGACGCACGCGCGCGCGTGGCGGGTGTCCAGGTCCGCCGCGAGGACCACGGCATGGGCGTCGTCGAATTCGAGGGTGATCGAGGGTCTGCCGCCCAGCGGGGAGCCCACCGGGCCGCCCGCGCCCTCGCGCAGCCAGCCCGCGCGGAAGAGCCGCTCCAGGCGCTGACCGACGGTCGCGCGGGAGAGTCCCGTCACCTGTTGGAGGGCGCCGCGGGTCGTGGCGCGCCCGGTCCGCACCAGTTCGAGCAGATCTCCGGCGCTCGCCTGACCTCGTCCCGTCATGCGCACCCCCTTGTGTTTCTCAACCCTGCATTACATATTGAGTTTTGCGTGTTAAATAGACGTAACCCTACGGTAGCCAAGACCGAACCGGTCGGCACGACGTCTTTCGTGGAGCCCCGAGTGGATCGCACTGCCCAGCTCACCGTCCTGCCCGCGGAGCGCGACCTCGTATACGATCCGCCATCCTTGTCCGGTTCGCCGCACCTCAGGGCGGCCGCCGTCCTGGAAGGGAACTGGACGGGAGCGTCCACGGTCCCCTCCCGCGGCCTGTATCCGCACCAGTGGTCCTGGGACTCCGCGTTCATCGCGATCGGGCTGCGGCACCTGTCGCCGCTGCGGGCGCAGACGGAGCTGGAGACGCTGCTCGCCGCCCAGTGGGGCGACGGCCGGATCCCGCACATCGTCTTCAACCCCTCCGTACCGCTCGACGCGTACTTCCCGAGCCCCGACTTCTGGCGCTCCTCGACCGCGGGGCGCGCAGCGGGCGCCCCGCGCACCGTACAGACCTCGGGCATCGTGCAGCCACCGGTGCACGCGCTCGCCGCCTGGCTGGTGCACCGCGCCGACCCGGGTCTCTCCCGCGCGCGCGGCTTCCTCGCCGGTGTGTATCCCCGGCTGGCGGCCTGGCACCGCTATCTGCTGCACCGGCGGGACCTGGGCGGGGGCGGGCTCGCGTCCGTCGTGCACCCCTGGGAACAGGGTATGGACAACAGCCCTTGCTGGGACGCCCCGTTGAGCCGGATCACCCCGGCCCCGGCCCGCTCCTTCCGCCGCGCCGACCTCGACCACGGAGCGGCCGAGGACCGGCCCACGGACCTCGACTACGGCCGTTACGTACGCCTCGCGACGGACTACCGGGACGGCGAATACGCCGACGGAGCAAGCGAGTTCGCGGTGGAGGACCCGTCCTTCAACGCCCTTCTCATCGCCTCCGAGCACGCACTCGCCCGTATCGCACGGGAGTTGGGCGCGACGGGCACGGCCCGGCACGCGCGCGCGGAGCGGTTGACGGGCGTGCTGGTCGAGCGGCTGTGGGACCCGGCGGAGGGCATGTTCTTCTGCCGGGACGTACGGGGCGAGGGCCTGATCCCCGAGCGGAGCGTCTCCGGCCTCATCCCGCTCCTGCTCCCCGACCTGCCCCGGGACATCGCCTCGGCGCTCGTCCGTACGGCGTCCGGCCCGCACTTCGGCCTCGGCGACAGCACCGAACTCCCGCCCAGCTACGACCTGTTGGGCGAGGCCTTCGATCCGCACCGGTACTGGCGCGGGCCGGCCTGGTTCAACACCAGCTGGCTGCTGGAGCGCGGCCTGCGGCTGCACGGCGAGCGGTCGCGCGCGGACGCGCTGCGGACGGCGTTCCTGAAGACCGCCGACGCCACCGACTTCGCCGAGTACGTCGACCCGTACGACGGCGAGGCGTGCGGCGCGACCGGCTTCAGCTGGACCGCAGCACTGACCCTCGATCTGCTCCACGAGCCCCCCGGACACGGCGTGTCCGGCACGGGTCTCGCCACGTTCGACATGCGTGACACCGAAGTGAACGGCACAGAGGCCAAGGCCGCCAAGGGAGTCAAGGGCGTCAAGGGAGGGGACCGGGGATGACGGACCGACACCATCTGCTCGTGCACGGCGGGACGTTCGCGGCCGTGGGCGACGGCGGGGACATCAGCGGCGTACGGGGCGGCAGTTCCCCGGACGGGTTATTCGTACGGGACGCCCGGCACCTGAGCCGTTGGCAGTTGACGGTCGACGGCGCGGTGCCCGAGGCGCTCACGCCCGTGTCCGACGGGGACATGGCGCGCTGTGTGCTGGTCCCGCGCGGTGGCCGGCAGGAGCCGCCCGCGCACACGCTCTTCCGTGAACAGGCCGTGAGCGACGGCGCGTTCGTCGAGTCGCTGAGGGTGACCAGCAACCGCCCGGTGCCGACGACGGTCCGGCTCGCGGTCACCGCGGACGCCGACTTCACGGACCAGTTCGAGCTCCGCTCCGACCACCGCACCTACACCAAGATCGGCGCCACCCGATCCCGCCAAGTCCTCGACGACGGCGTCGAGTTCGCCTACCAGCGCGGCGAATGGCGTTCCCTTACGACGGTCACGGCCGAGCCCGCTCCCGACAGCGTCGAGGAGACCGGCACCGGCGCCCGCCGCCTGGTGTGGACCCTGGACCTCGAACCGCACGGCACCGCCGAACTGGCCCTGCGCGTGATGGCCCGCCCGCACGGCGACAAACGGGCGCGGCGGGTACCCCGCTCCCCGGCCGCGCTGAACGATCAACTCCTCGCGCTGGAGGGGGAGTACATCGAGGGTGTCTCCTTCCCCACCGGCTGGCCGGAGCTGGCCGCCGCCTGCGCCCGGGGCCTGGCGGACCTGGCCGCGCTCCAGGTCCCGGCGACGGGCCCGGACGGCGAGGAGCTGCGGGTACCGGCGGCCGGGGCACCGTGGTTCCTGACCCTCCTGGGCAGGGACGCGCTGCTGACGTCGCTCTTCGCACTCCCCTACCGCCCCCAACTCGCCGCCGCCACACTGCCGGCGCTCGCGGCGACGCAGGCGACGGCCGTGGGCCCGGAGTCGGTGTCGCAGCCCGGCAAGATCGTGCACGAGGTGCGGCACGGTGAGTTGGCGCACTTCGGGCAGGTGCCGTACGGGCGTTACTACGGCTCGGTGGACGCGACCCCGCTGTTCCTGGTGTTGCTCGGCACATATGTCGAGCAGACCGGCGATACGGCCCTGGCCCGCCGCCTGGAGCCCAACGCCCGTGCCGCGATCGGCTGGATGCTGGACCACGGCGGCCTGACCTCGCGGGGCTATCTGGTCTACCGCGCCGACCAGGGCGGCCTCGCCAACCAGAACTGGAAGGACTCCCCCGGCGCCATCTGCGGGGCCGACGGGGTCCGCGCGAGCGGTCCGGTCATGGCGGCGGGCGCGCAGGGATACGCGTACGACGCGCTCCGCCGTACGGCGTGGGTCGCGCGGACGGTGTGGGAGGACGAGACGTACGGGGCCCTCTTGGAACAGGCGGCGGCCGATCTGCGGGACCGTTTCCAGCGGGACTTCTGGATGCGGGACCACTCCTTCCCGGCGCTGGCCCTGGACGGCGAGGGCCGCCAAGTCGACGCGCTGGCATCCGACGCGGGCCACCTGCTGTGGTCCGGCCTCCTCGACAAGGAGTACGGCGAACTGGTCGGCCGCAGACTCCTCGCACCGGACTTCTTCTCCGGCTGGGGCGTCCGCACGCTGGCCTCCGGCCAAGCGGCCTACCACCCCCTGTCGTACCACCGGGGTTCGGTCTGGCCGCACGACAACGCGCTGATCACCCTGGGCCTGGCCCGCTACGGCCTGCACGACGAGGCCCGTACGGTCGCCCACGCGCTGGTCGACGCGGCGACGGCGGCCGGCCACCGCCTCCCGGAGGTCCTCGCGGGCTACGGCCGCGACACCCACCCGGGGCCGGTTCCGTACCCGCACGCGTGCGTGCGTGAGTCACGGTCGGCGGCGGCGCCATTGGCGCTGCTCACGGCGGTCGGGGGCGCGTGACACAACGGTGATAAGGCGTTTGCCGGGTGTTTGCCCAGTTCCGTGAACGGGCGCATGAGGCAACTCGTACGGAATGACGGCGGCCCTGCCTCCCCGTAAGGGTCGCCGCTCCGATCACGGGCTCCGCATGGAAGGACCTTCGGGTTGCCTCAGCACACGAGCACACGCCAGACACCGAACACGGCCGGGGCAGCCGATGGCAAGGTACTGCCGCCGGACAACGACACGGACGCTACGCCGACACCGGGTGGCGCGATAGCCACGGAGGAGGCTGCGCCGGTCGCGGTTTCCACGGGCGGCGAGGGTAAGTCCGGGGTGGGTGAGAGGGCTTCGGCCGGGGTGGACAGTAAGTCCGCTGTCGGGGCTGAGGCTTCGGCGAAGCTGGAGAGCACGTCCGGGGACGGTGCCGGGACTTCAACGAAGCCGAAGAGCACATCCGGGGACGGTGCCGGGACTTCAACGAAGCCGAAGAGCACATCCGGGGCCGATGCCGAGACTTCGGCGGGCGCGGAGGGCTCGACCGGGCTTTCCGGGGGCGCGGAGACGGAGGCCGACTCCGCCACCGGCGCCGAGCCACAGGCCGGCCCTTCGGCGAACGTCGAGAGAGGGACCAAGGCCGCGAGCTCCTCCGGAGGCAAGGCCGAGGCCGACCTTGCCGCAGGAGCGGAGGCCCACGCTCACGCGGGCCCGAAGACGGAAGCCGGACTGCCGGCCGGCCCCAAGCGCAGGACCGAGCCCCCGGCGGGCGTCGAGACCAAGGTCGCAACCTCTGCGGGTGCGGAGACCGAGGACGGTTCCTCTGCCGGCGCCAAGGCCAACGGCAGCTCTTCTGCCGGCCCCGAGGACGAGGATGGTTCTTCTCCCGCCGCTGAGACCGAACCGGCCGAAGGCGCCTCGGACGAGAGGCCCGTAGACGCGCACCCCGGACTTCCGGAAGAGGCCGCGCCCGCAACCGTGTCCGATGCCGTGGAGTCCCGGAGCGCTGAGGACACCGAAGACCTCGACGCCGAGGCCCCCGAGAAGGCCACCGCGAGCGTCCCAGCCGGCGAAACCGAAGCCTCGCCCACCGAAACGGCCCCCGCCGACCAAGGCCTCACCCCTGACCCCACCGATTCCACCACCCCCCGCCCCACCCGCCCCAGCCCCCGCTCCTGGAGCAGTCGGCTCGGGCTGCGGCGGCGTGTGCGGGCCTGGCGGGAGAAGCATCCCGTAGCCGCTCTCACGCTCTCCTGGGTCCTCACCTTCCTTGCCGCCGTGCTCGTCTACATCTGCCTGGAGATGCCGAACACCCTGGGCCAGTTGCGGCTCATGGAGTTCGCGCGGATACCCGCGGAGGCGATCATGGCGGCGGTGATCCTGCTGAGCCTGCCGCGTCGGGCGCGGATCGTCCTGGCCGCGTGCTTCGGCGCTCTCGTCGGCGCCATCGCGGTGCTGAACATGTTCGACATGGGCTTCAACGAATACCTGGGCCGGCACTTCAACATCATCCTGGACTGGAGCCTGTTCGGGGACGCCCGCGGATATCTGAAGGACACCTTCGGCGGGACGGCCACGCAGTTCATCACGGTCGCGGTGATCGCCCTCATCGTCGTGCTGATCGTCCTCGTCGCGCTGGCGATGGTCCGGCTGAGCAACGTGCTCGTCACCTACAAGGCCCACGCGACCCGGAGCACCCTGATCGCCGGCACGGTCTGGATCACCTGCTCCGCGTTCGCCCTGGAGTTCCACGGCATCCCGCTCGCCGCCGACCACACGGCCGGCGTCATCAAGTACCAGGTGCGGGCGATGCAGGAAACCCTGCGCGACGAGGCGGAGTTCAAGAAGGTGGCCAAGGTCGACGCCTTCGGCAACACCCCGGGCAGCCAGCTCGTCCCGGACCTGCGCGGCAAGGACATGATCTTCACCTTCATCGAGAGCTACGGCCGTAGCGCGATCGAGGACCCGATCATGGCGCCCGGCGTCGACTCGACCCTCGCCGCCGACACCAAGGCGCTGTCGAAGGCGGGCTTCGCCGCGAAGAGCGGCTGGCTGACGTCGGCTACGTACGGCGGCAGCAGCTGGCTCGGCCACTCCACGACCATGTCGGGCCTGTGGGTCAGCAACCAGCAGCGCTACCGCACGGTGATGGCCAGCGACCACCTGAGCCTGACCGACGCCTTCAAGAAGACCGGCGACTTCGACACGGTCGGGGTGATGCCGGGTGTGCAGAAGGGCTGGCCCGAGCAGAGCTTCTACGGCCTCGACAAGGTCTACAACGCCTTCCAACTGGGCTACCAGGGACCGAAGTTCAGCTGGTCGACGATGCCCGACCAGTACGCGCTCCAGCAGTTCCAGAACCAGGTGCACAGCAAGCCCCGCACCGACGGCAAGTCGCTGATGTCGATGATCATCCTGACCTCCAGCCACCAGCCGTGGGCGCCGATCCCGAAGCTCGTGCCGTGGGACAAGCTGGGCAACGGTTCGATCTTCGACTCGATCGAGAAGGCCGGCAACAAGGCGTCCGACGTCATCGCCAACACCACCAAGTCCCGCCAGGAGTACGGCAAGTCGATCCAGTACTCGGTGAACTCCCTCACCCAGTGGCTGGAGCGCTACGGCAACGACAACACCGTGCTGGTCTTCCTCGGCGACCACCAGCCGATCTCCCGGGTCAGCGGCAGCCACGCCAGCCGTGACGTCCCGATCTCGATCGTCGCCAAGGACCCCAAGGTCCTTGAGAAGATCGACAGTTGGAACTGGACCGACGGCCTGCGCCCCGCGCACAACGCCCCGGTGTGGAAGATGAGCGCGTTCCGCGACAAGTTCCTCACGGCGTACGGCTCGACGCCCCACCCGAAGAAGAACTGACCGACGAACGGGTATCAGCCCCCGGACGTGTCCAGTTCCGCGTCCTCGCCGATCCCCGCGCAGTCGTACGGGTCCTTCAGCCAACCGTCCGGCAACACCACCCTGTTGTTGCCGGACGTACGGCCGCGGGGCCCGTCCGCGCCCACCGGCCAGGGCTGGTCGAGGTCCAACTCGTCCAGGCCGGAGCGGAGTTCGGCGAGCGACGACGTGATGGCGAGGCGCTTGCGCATCTCGCTGCCGACCGCGAAGCCCTTGAGGTACCAGGCGACGTGCTTGCGGAAGTCGATGACTCCGCGCGCCTCGTCCCCGATCCACTCACCGAGCAGGGTCGCGTGCCGCACCATGATGGCGGCGACCTCGCGCAACGACGGCTTTAGACTGCATCCATCAGCGCCTCCGGCACGGGCCCGTTCCCGCCCCTCGAACGCGGCCACGAGGTCGGCGAACAGCCACGGCCGCCCAAGGCAGCCGCGCCCGACCACGACCCCGTCGCACCCGGTCTCCCGCACCATCCGCACCGCGTCCTGCGCCGACCAGATGTCGCCGTTGCCGAGCACGGGGATCTCCGGCACATGCTCCTTCAGCCGGGCGATCGCGTCCCAGTCGGCGGTGCCGCCGTAGTGCTGGGCGGCGGTGCGGCCGTGCAGGGCGATGGAGGTGACGCCCTCCTCGACGGCGATGCGGCCGGCGTCGAGGAAGGTGATGTGGTCGTCGTCGATGCCCTTGCGCATCTTCATGGTGACGGGCAGGTCCCCGGCCCCGCTGACGGCCTCCTTGAGGATCGCCCGCAGCAGGTTCCGCTTGTACGGCAGCGCGGAGCCGCCGCCCTTGCGGGTGACCTTCGGCACAGGACAGCCGAAGTTGAGGTCGATGTGGTCGGCGAGGTCCTCCTCCGCGATCATGCGGACGGCCTTGCCGACGGTCGCCGGGTCCACGCCGTACAACTGGATCGAGCGCGGCTTCTCGGTCGCGTCGAAGTGGACCAGTTGCATGGTCTTCTCGTTGCGCTCGACCAGCGCCCGGGTCGTGATCATCTCGCTGACGAACAGGCCCTTACCACCACTGAACTCCCTGCACAGGGTGCGGAAGGGCGCGTTGGTGATCCCGGCCATGGGGGCCAGGACGACGGGCGGCGAGACGGTGTGCGGGCCGATCCGCAGGGGGGACACAGGCAGGGACACGGGCGTGGACATTGCTCCATTGTCCCGCACGGCGCCGACTGCCCGTGCCTGTCCCCGTCCGAAGATCGTGCAGTGGTCATTAGTTAGACGCACTATCGAGTTTCGCGTACGATGGTGCGCATGCCCGAGCTCAGCCACCGCCGCCGCATGCTGGTGCTCGCGATCTGCTGCATGAGTCTGCTGATCGTGAGCCTGGACGTGACCATTCTGAACGTCGCCCTGCCCGCGATGCAGACCGATCTGCACGCGAGCACCTCCGGCCTTCAGTGGACGATCGACGCGTACACCCTGGTCCTGGCCTCGCTGCTGATGCTGGCGGGCTCCACCGCCGACCGGATCGGCCGCAAGCGGGTCTTCGTCGTCGGACTGGTGGTCTTCAGCCTCGGCTCACTGCTCTGCTCCCTCGCCCCCGACCTGGACGCGCTGATCTGGTTCCGCATGATCCAGGCCGTCGGCGGCTCGATGCTCAACCCCGTCGCGATGTCGATCATCACCAACACCTTCACCGAGCCGCGCGAGCGCGCCCGGGCGATCGGTGTGTGGGGTGCGGTCGTCGGCATATCGATGGCCGCCGGTCCGCTGATCGGCGGCCTGCTGGTGGACTCGGTCGGCTGGCGCTCGATCTTCTGGATCAACCTGCCGGTGGGCGTCGCCGCGCTGCTGCTCACCCTGAAGTTCATCCCCGAGTCCCGCGCGCCGAAGGCCCGCCGTGCCGACCCGGTCGGCCAGCTCCTGGTGATCGCCCTGTTCGGCTCCCTGACGTACGCGATCATCGAGGCGCCGGACTCCGGGTTCACCGCGATCCTGCCCTTCGCGCTGCTCGCGCTGGCCGCCCTCGCCGGTCTCCTCTGGTACGAACCGCGGCGCGACGAACCCCTCATCGACCTGCGCTTCTTCCGTTCGGCGCCATTCAGTGGGGCCACGGTGATCGCCATCAGCGCGTTCTCGGCGCTGGGCGGCTTCCTGTTCCTGTCCACGCTGTATCTGCAGAACGTGGTCGGTCTGGACGCGCTGCACGCGGGCCTGTGGATGCTGCCGATGGCCGTGCCCACGTTCCTGTGCGCACCGATCTCGGGGCGGCTGGTCGGCAGTCGGGGCCCGCGCATACCCCTGCTCATCGCGGGCTCCGCGATGACCGTGAGCGCGCTGCTGTTCGCCGGGTTCGAGGCGGAGACGTCCAGAGTCTCCCGGTTCATCGGGTACCTGCTGTTCGGCATCGGCTTCGGCTTCGTGAACGCGCCGATCACCAACACGGCGGTGTCCGGGATGCCCCGGGCCCAGGCGGGCGTCGCTGCGGCCGTCGCCTCCACCAGCCGGCAGTTGGGGCAGACGCTCGGAGTCGCGGTCGTCGGGGCCGTACTGGCATCCGGGGTGACGGCGTCGTCGTACAAGGACACGTTCGTGTCGGCGGCCCGGCCCGGGTGGTGGATTCTGGTGGCGTGCGGGCTGGCCGTGCTGGTGCTGGGGGCGGTGACGAGCGGGGTGTGGGCGCGGCGGACCGCCGAGCGTACGGCTGACGAGCTGTCGTCGGTCGAGGTACGCGAGGCGGCGGGGATCGGCGCCTAGCCACCTCACCGGAGCCGCCTGGTCACCTCACCCGGGACGCCCGGTCACCTCACCCGAGACGCCTGGTCACTTCACCCGAGACGCCCGGTCACCTCGCCCGAGCTATCGCGTGCAGCCTCTCCAAACGCTCCCGTGACTCCTCGTCCGCCGGTGCGTACGTCACCATCCTCGGGCCCCTCGCCGGGCCCAGCCACAGGTCGGTGTGGTCCACCGTGATGCGGCCGACGTGGGTGTTGCGGAACTCCTTGCGGCGGGGGCTGGCGCCCATCACCTCGTGGCGGTCCCAGACCTCGCAGAACTCGGGGGACTCCGTGCGCAGCCGCTTGAGCAGCGTCTTCCAGGTGGGGTCGGCGAGATGCTCGGCCATCGAGCCCCGGAAGCGGGCGGCCATGAGCCGCTGGCTCTTCTCCAGGTGCACGATCGAGGACCGCCACTCCTCGTGCGTGTAGGACAGGATCATGCAGTTGCGGTCCTCGGGCGGCACCGCGTCCAGGTCGCACAGCAGCATTCCGTAGGTGCGGTTGTAGGCGAGGATGTCGTAGCGGCCGTTCTGCAGACAGGCCGGGATCGGGTCCAACTGGTCCAGCATGGCCCGCAGGGCGGGGGTGACGACCGGGCATTCCGTCGCCGGTCGCGGGTCGTTCGCGTCGGCGAGCTGGAAGAGGTGGGCGCGCTCGCTCGGGTCGAGCAGCAGCGTGCGGGCCAGCGCGTCGAGGACCTGCACGGAGACCTGGATGTCCCGGGCCTGTTCGAGCCACGTGTACCAGGTGACCCCGACCGCGGCGAGCTGCGCGACCTCCTCGCGGCGCAGCCCCGGGGTACGGCGCCGGGTGCCGCGCGGCAGGCCGACCTGTTCGGGGGCGATGTGCTCGCGGCGGTGGCGCAGGAACGCGGCGAGTTCATGGCGCCGGATGGTGGACGCGGTCTGCGGAGTCGCTGTTCGCCCGGTCGCCGTCTCCTGTGCCATGGTCGTCATCGCTCCAGTCTGCCGCCGCCCGGACCCTGTTTCCAGGTAGTCCTGCTACCAGGATAAGGAGACTCTGGTACCAGTCTGGCCGGAGGCGCAGGCTCGACTGCGTGACCGAAACCATCACTTCCCGCACCGTCCGATCCCCGGCGGCGGCACCCGTGCTCGGCGGCCTCGGACTGTTCACGGTGCTGCTGGCCGCGGCGCTGCCCCTCATCGACTTCTTCATCGTCAACGTGGCCCTGCCGACCATCGGCAGGGACCTCTCGGCGAGCGAGGCTGTCCTCGAACTCGTCGTCGCCGGCTACGGAGTCTCGTACGCCGTGCTGCTCGTCCTCGGCGGCCGGCTCGGCGACCTGTTCGGCCGCCGCCGGCTCTTCCTCGGCGGTATGGCCGCCTTCGGCGTGACCTCGCTGGCCTGCGGCCTCGCACCCACCGCCTGGACGCTGGTCGCCGCGCGGATCGCGCAGGGCGTGGCGTCGGCCGCGATGCTCCCGCAGGTCCTCGCCACCATCCAGGCCGCGACCCAGGGCCCGCGCCGCGCCAGGGCAATGGGCCTGTACGGCGCGACCGCCGGCCTCGCCATGGTGGCCGGGCAGATCCTCGGCGGGGTCCTGGTCGCCGCCGACATCGCCGGTACCGGCTGGCGCGCGGTGTTCCTGGTGAACGTGCCGGTCGTCATCGTCGGCCTGGTCCTGGCCGCCAAGGTCGTACCGGAGACGCGTTCGCAGCATCCGGAGCCGATCGACGTCCCCGGCACCTTCCTGCTGGCCGCCTCCCTGCTGGCGCTGCTGGTGCCGCTGACCGAGGGCCGGGCGGCGGGCTGGCCGCTGTGGACGTGGCTGTCGCTGGCCGCGTTCCCGGGGATCGTGTCCGCGTTCTACGCGGTGGAGCGCAGGGCGGACCGGCAGGGCCGTACGCCGCTGGTGCCGCCGAGTCTGCTGGCGCTGACCTCGCTGCGGCGCGGTCTGGTGATGATCCTGCCGTTCGCGATGGGCTTCAGCGGGTTCATGTTCGTGATCGCGGTGGCGTTGCAGCGCGGGGCGGGTCTCGGCCCGGTCGCCGCGGGGCTTGCGCTGGTCCCGCTGGCGGTGACCTTCTTCTTCGCCTCGCTCGCCGGGCCGCGTCTGGTGGCCCGGTACGGCACCCGGGTCGTGACGGCCGGTTCCGTCATCCAGGCGGTGGGCCTGGGCCTGATCGTGCTGGCCGCGTGGCGCTCCTGGCCGCACCTCGGCTTTGTCGAACTGCTCCCCGGAGCGGCGGTCGCCGGCGCCGGTCAGGCGCTCCAACTGCCCATCATCTTCCGGATCATCCTGTCCGAGGTGCCGACGGCCCGGGCCGGTGTGGGCGCCGGCGTGATGGTCACCACCCAGCAGTCGGCGCTGGCGCTCGGCGTGGCCACGCTCGGCACCCTCTTCCTGTCGCTGATCCCGGGCATGGGCATGCGGGACGCCCTGGTGATCACGTTGTTGGCACAGCTGGCCGGGGTGGTGCTGACCGGGCTGCTCAGCCTGCGGCTGCCGCGCACGATCGGCTGACCGCCGGAGGACACCGGGGTCACACCGGGTCGCACCGGGGCTGACATGTTCACAGCTTGGACAACTCGTCGTGAATTGAGCCCTGTTGATGTTGGTCTTGCTGCACACTCCTTGCCGGAGGCGAGACATCATGCTGGAGATCAACACGAGCAAGGTGAGCCGCTGGGACCAGCACGGACGCGAGCATGTCGTCCGGGTGCTGCGCACCGGCGCGAAACGCATCATCAGTTGCGAGACGTGCGGCTGGAAGAAGAGCGCGCAGTTCCTGCCCTGGCTGAAGGCGCAGGAGCATCTCGCCGAGGAGCACCAGGCGACGGTGGACCCGTCCGACCACTGACCGGGGAGCCGGCCGGGGAGCGATGAGTTCGGGAGGCGAGGAGAGTCGTATCCGACGTGTTCGACCATGACTCCCCGGACCGGAAGGCCGACCGATGAGCAATCTCCACGACACCCTGCGGCGACGCGTCGACGACGGCACCGTGCCGGGGGCGGTGGGCCTGGTGGCCCGTGGCGACGACGTCGAGGTGGTTGCCGTCGGCTCCGCCGATGTCGAGGGCACCGCCCCGATGACCCGCGACTCGATCTTCCGGATCGCCTCGGTCTCCAAGCCGGTCACGGCGGCGGCGGTCCTGGCGCTGGTGGAGGACGGGCGCCTGACGCTGGACGCCCCGGTGGAGGAGTGGCTGCCCGAGCTGGCGAAGCCGACAGTGGTCCGCACCCCCTCCTCGCCGGTCGAGGACGTGGTCCCGGCGGACCGTCCGATCACCGTCGAGGACCTGCTGAGCTTCCGCGCCGGATGGGGCTTCCCGGACGACTTCTCCCTGCCGGCCGTCCAGGCGCTGCTCGCCTTCCAACAGGACGGCCGCGCCCCCTATCTCCAGCCCGGCCCCGACGAGTGGCTCGCCGCCCTGTCCCGGATCCCGATGGTGCGCCAGCCGGGCGCGGCCTGGCTCTACAACACCTGCTCGGACCTCCAGGGCGTCCTGGTCGCCCGCTCCTCCGGCTCGTCCTTCCCCGACTTCCTCGCGGAGCGGTTCTTCGGACCGCTGGGCATGACGGACACGGCGTTCGCGGTCCCGGAATCGAAGCGGGACCGGTTCACCACCGCCTACACACCGGGCGGGCAGGGCACCCTGGAGCAGGCGGACACCCCGGACGGCGGCTTCAGCCGGCCCCCGGCCTTCCCGTCGGGTGCCGGTGGCCTGGTCTCGACGGCCGACGACCTGCTGGCGTTCGGCCGGATGCTCGCGCACGACGGCCTCGCGCCGGACGGCACCCCGGTCCTCTCCCCCACCTCCGTGAGCCGCATGACCACCAACCACCTCACCGCCGCCCAGCGCGACGCCTCGACCCTGTTCCTGGAGGGCCAGGGCTGGGGCTACGGCGGCCAGGTCGACGTCACCCCGATCGACCCGTGGAACGTCCCCGGCCGCTACGGCTGGGTCGGCGGCACCGGCACCACGGCCCATGTCGTCCCCCCGACGGACACGGTGACCGTCCTGCTGACCCAGGTGTCGATGACCGGCCCGACACCGACACCGCTGATGCGGGAGTTCTGGGGGTGCGCGGCGGGCGTTTAGGGGCTGCGCGCGGAGGAGCCGGCCGAGGGCGGGTGGTCCATGAGCGACGCTTCCCGCTTGGCGAGGTCGACGAGTCGGCGAGGTCGCCGTAGCGGACGGCAGGCGGCAGACGGCGGATGGCGAGCGGCGAGCGGCAAGCGGCGAGGTCGCCGTAGCGGACGGCAGGCGGCGGACGGCGAGCGGCAAGCGGCAAGCGGCAAGCGGCAAGCGGCGAGGTCACCGTAGCGGTCGGCGGCCGGCAGGCGGCGAGCGGCGAGCGGCGAGCGGCAAGCGGCGAGCGGCGAGGTCACCGTAGCGGACGGCGGACGGCGAGCGGCAAGCGGCAAGCGGCAAGGTCGCCGTAGCGGACGGCGCCGGTGAGGGCGGCGACAACCCGCGGTCGCGGAGCGAGACCGGCTGCGACGCCGGGGCCGAAGTGCTCGGTCAGGCCCGTGGCCCGAGGGCCGTGCGGTCCGGGAATGCGGTCTGCTTCCGGCCGGTTGGGGCAACAGCAGCTTCCACGCCCCTGCCTCTCCCAGGAGATCCCTCCCATGTCAGAGCCAGAGCTGACGATCGATGCCGTCGTGTTCGACGTGCTCGGCACACTCGTCGACGAACCCGCCGGTATCCGCACCGGTATCCGCGCACTCGACCCGTCGCTCGACGAGCCCCGGATCGAGCAGCTCCTGTCGTTGTGGCAGCAGCACGTCGACCGCGAGCAACGTCGCGTCGTCGACGGTGTCCGGCCCTACCTCCCGAGCGACCTCCTCGACCTGGAGGCCGCCCGGCTCGTCGCCGATGCCGCCGGAGTCGACGACCCGGCCGCCGTGGCGGCGCTGGCCCTGGCGGGTCGCGGACTCCCGCCGTGGCCCGACACCGTGGCGGGGCTCGCCCGGCTCGCCGAACGGTTCCCGCTGATCGGACTCTCCAACGCGAGCCGGACGGCGCTGCTGGAACTCGACGCCCATGCCGGACTCCGCTGGCACCAGGCACTGTCCGCCGAGGAGGCCCGGACCTACAAGCCGGACCCGGCGGTCTACCGGCTGGCCGTCACCGTTTCCGGACGGCCGCCCGAGCGGCTGCTGATGGTCGCGGCCCACGCCTGGGACCTGCGCGGAGCACAGCGCCTCGGCCTGCGCACCGCTTACGTCGCCCGCCCCGTCGGGGACCCGCCCACACCCTCGGACCGGTTCGACCTCTACGCCGACGACCTGGCCGGCCTCGCCGACCAGCTCGACCGTATCTAGCCCCGCAACCCCCGCAGCAACAACTCCACCATCTCCCCGAACTCCCCCTCCACGCCCGGCTTCCGCCACTCCCGCGCATACGACGGGTCATGGAAGCGGCCGGTGGCCTGGAACACCGTGCGGGCGGCGACGGCCGGGTCGGGGACTGTGAAGACGCCGCTTGCGATGCCTGCCCGGACGATCTCGGTGAGCTGACCGGTCAGCTCGTCAATGTGATCGCTGACCACCTCGCCCGCCTCCTCCGCGAGGACCGAGTACGTGGCGAACAGTTCGGGATCGCCGCCCGCCTTCTTCCGCTTGGCGTCGAACAGGCCCGCCAGCCAGTCGCGCAGGCGGGCCTCCGGATCGCGGTCCTCCGTCACGAAGCGGGACAGCGTCTGCGACGTACGGTCCAGCCAGCGCTGGGTGACCGCCTCCCGCAGCGCCGCCTTCGTGCGGAAGTGCCGGTAGACGGTGCCATGGCTGACGCCGAGCGCGCGGGCCACGTCCACCACGGTGGCCTTCGCCGGGCCGTGGCGGCGCAGCACCTCCTCGGTCGCTTCGAGGATGCGCTCGGCGGTCAGGGTCTCGCTCGCTGCCATGGAGAAGACCGTACCCGCAGGCCGGATCAGCTCTCGCTGTCGAGGTGCGCCATCGCCGCGGCCGGATAACGGTCGCCGAGCGCCGAGTCCGCCGGTACGGCCGCCTCGATCGCGGCCAGGTCCGCCGCGTCCAGTACGACGTCCAGCGCGCCCAGCGACTCGGTCAGCCGCTCCCGGGTCCGCGCGCCGATCAGCGGCACGATGTCCTCGCCCCGCGACAGCACCCACGCGGTGGCGAGCTGCGCGACGGAGACGCCCTTCTGCTCGGCGATCTTCCGCAACTGCTCGACCAGGGTCAGGTTGTGCTGGAGGTTCTCGCCCTGGAAGCGCGGTGAGTACGCCCGGTAGTCGGTCGCGGCGAGCTGCCGGTCGGCACCGAAGTGACCGGAGATCAGGCCCCGGGACAGCACGCCGTACGCCGTGACGGAGATGCCCAGTTCACGGGTGGTCGGCAGGATCCGCTCCTCGATGCCCCGGGTGATCAGCGCGTACTCCAGCTGCACGTCCGCGATGGGCGCGGTGGCCGCGGCCCGGCGGATCGTGTCGGCGCCGGCCTCGCTGAGGCCGATGTGCCGGACATGGCCCCGCTCGACCAGTTCGGCGATCGCGCCGACCGTCTCCTCGATCGGTACATCGGGGTCGACGCGGGCGATCCGGTAGACGTCGATGTGGTCGACGCCGAGGCGCTGGAGGGAGTACGCGGCGAAGTTCTTCACGGCGGCGGGCCGGCCGTCGTACCCGGACCAGCCGCCGTCCCGGTCGCGCAGGGCCCCGAACTTCACGCTGGTGAGCGCCTGTTCGCGGCGGGCGGCGGGGGCGGTGCGCAGGGCCTCGCCGATCAGCATCTCGTTGTGACCCATGGCGTAGAAGTCGCCGGTGTCGAGGAGTGTCACGCCTGCTTCGAGGGCGGCGTGGATGGTGGCGATGGCCTCGGTCCGGTCCGCTTCGCCGTAGACCGAGGACATGGCCATGCAGCCGAGGGCGAGGGCGGAGACCTGGGGGCCGGTGGTGCCGAGTGAGCGCGTGGGAATCGTCATGCGGACCACTCTGGCATGACAGATGACAGATTTCAATATCTGTCATTCCATACTTGCCGAAGCGAGGGCGTGGTACAGACCTCTTGACGAAAGGTCTGGACCACGAGCACTGTCATGGCAGCACTGTCATGCCTACGACACCTCACCGCACCCCCACCGGGAGGCCCCGTATGCTCCGCCGCCTGTTCACCGCCGCCCTCACCGCGGCCACCCTCCTCGTCCCCCTCTCGATCGCCACCGCCCCCACCGCGTCCGCCGCCGACACCTGCGCCGTCAAGTCCCGCCCGGCCGGCAAGGTCCTCCAGGGCTACTGGGAGAACTGGGACGGCTCCGCCAACGGCGTACACCCGCCCTTCGGCTGGACCCCGATCACCAACTCCGCGATCGCCACCCACGGTTACAACGTGATCAACGCGGCCTTCCCGGTCATCCGCTCCGACGGAACGGCGCTGTGGGAGGACGGCATGGACGCGGGAGTGAAGGTGGCCACACCCGCCGAGATGTGCGCGGCGAAGGCCTCCGGCCAGACGATCCTGATGTCGATCGGCGGCGCCGCGGCGGGCATCGACCTCAGCTCCACCACCGTGGCCGACAAGTTCGTCTCGACGATCGTGCCGATCCTGAAGAAGTACAACTTCGACGGCATCGACATCGACATCGAGACGGGCCTGGTCGGCAGCGGGTCGATCAGCCAACTCTCCACGTCCCAGGCCAACTTGATCCGTATCATCGACGGCATCCTGGCCCAGATGCCGGCCGGCTTCGGCCTGACGATGGCCCCGGAGACGGCGTACGTCACCGGCGGCAGCATCACGTACGGCTCGATCTGGGGCGCGTATCTGCCGATCATCAAGAAGTACGCGGACAACGGCCGCCTGTGGTGGCTCAACATGCAGTACTACAACGGCAGCATGTACGGCTGCTCCGGCGACTCCTACTCGGCGGGCACCGTCGCGGGCTTCACCGCCCAGACCGACTGCCTCAACAAGGGCCTGGTCGTGCAGGGCACGACGATCAAGGTCCCCTACGACAAGCAGGTCCCGGGCCTGCCCGCCCAGTCGGGCGCGGGCGGCGGCTACATGTCACCGTCCCTGGTCTCCCAGGCCTGGCAGCACTACGGCACCTCCCTCAAGGGCCTGATGACCTGGTCGATCAACTGGGACGGCTCGAAGAACTGGACCTTCGGCGACAACGTCAAGTCCCTGCAAGGGCGTTGAGGCTCACTTCGCGGTGAGTGCGAGCTTCGCCCCCAGCGCCACGAACGACCCCGCGAAGCTCCGCCGCAGCCATGTCATCACCCCGGGCCGGGAGGTGACATGGCTGCGGACCGAGGCCGCGAGGATGCCGTAGGCGGCGAAGACAACGAACGTCGCCAGCATGAAGACGCCGCTGAGCCCCAACATCCTTACGGTGGAGTGGGGTTCGTCGGGATTCACGAACTGCGGCAGGAACGCCAGGAAGAAGATCGTCAACTTGGGGTTGAGGATGTTGATCAGCACCCCCCGGACGATGACCCGCCCGGCCGAACGGGGCGCGGTGTCCTCCTTCACCGTGATCGCCTCCTTGTCCCGCACGGTCGCCCACGCCATGTACAACAGGTAGGCGACACCGGCGTACTTGACGATCTGGAAGGCCGACGCGCTCGCGTTCAGCAGCGCGGCGAGGCCGGTCACGGTGGCGAGGATGTGCGGCACGATGCCGAGCGTGCAGGCGAAGGCGGCGACGACACTCGCGCGCCGACCCCGGGCGAGACCGGCGGCCAGGGTGTAGACGACGCCGGTGCCGGGGGTGGCGACAACGACAAGGGTGGTCAGCAGGAACGCGATGCTCATGCCGACCACCCTGGTGCCGCCGCGGACCCCGTTACAGGTCCAATGCGGCACCGTCGTCCAGGGCCAGTTGTGCCCTAGGCGCCGATCAGGCGCGCCGCGAGGTACCCCTCGATCTGGTCGAGAGACACCCGCTCCTGCTTCATGGAGTCCCGCTCGCGGACCGTCACCGCGTTGTCCTCAAGGGTGTCGAAGTCGACCGTCACGCAGTACGGCGTGCCGATCTCGTCCTGGCGGCGGTAGCGGCGGCCGATGGCGCCGGCGTCGTCGAACTCGATGTTCCAGTTCTGTCGGAGGGCAGCCGCGAGGCCCTTGGCCTTCGGGGAGAGGTCGGCGTTGCGGGACAGCGGCAGGACCGCGACCTTCACCGGGGCGAGGCGGTGGTCGAGGCGCAGCACCGTGCGCTTCTCCAGCTTGCCCTTGGCGTTGGGCGCCTCGTCCTCGACATAGGCGTCGAGCAGGAACGCCAGCATCGCGCGGCCGACACCGGCCGCGGGCTCGATGACGTACGGCGTCCAGCGCTCCTGGGCCTCCTGGTCGAAGAAGAAGAGGTCCTGGCCGGAGGCCTTGGAGTGGGCGGTGAGGTCGTAGTCGGTGCGGTTGGCGACGCCTTCCAGCTCGCCCCACTCGTTGCCGCCGAACTGGAAGCGGTACTCGATGTCAGCGGTGCGCTTGGAGTAGTGGGAGAGCTTCTCCTTGGGGTGGTCGTACCACCGCATGTTCTCCTCGCGCAGGCCCAGGCCGGTGTACCAGTTCCAGCGCTGCTCCATCCAGTACTCCTGCCACTTCTCGTCCTCGCCCGGCTTGACGAAGAACTCCATCTCCATCTGCTCGAACTCGCGGGTGCGGAAGATGAAGTTGCCGGGCGTGATCTCGTTGCGGAAGGACTTGCCCATCTGCGCGATGCCGAACGGCGGCTTCTTGCGCGAAGTGGTCTGCACCTGGCCGAAGTTGGTGAAGATGCCCTGCGCGGTCTCGGGGCGCAGGTAGGCGATGGAGCCGGTGTCCTGCGTGGGGCCCAGGTGGGTGGAGAGCAGGCCGGAGAACTGCTTGGGCTCGGTGAACTGGCCCTTGTTGCCGCAGTTGGGGCAGTTGATGTCGGCCAGGCCGTTCTCGGGGGCGCGGCCGTGCTTGGCCTCGTAGGCCTCTTCCAGGTGGTCCGCGCGGAACCGCTTGTGACACGCGGTGCACTCGGTCAGCGGGTCCGAGAAAGTGGCGACATGGCCGGAGGCGACCCAGACCTCGGGGGCCAGGATCACGGACGAGTCGATACCGACCACGTCCTCGCGCGACGTCACCATGTAGCGCCACCACTGGCGCTTCAGGTTCTCCTTGAGCTCGACACCCAGCGGCCCGTAGTCCCAGGCGGCGCGCTGGCCGCCGTAGATCTCACTACAAGGGAATACGAAGCCACGGCGCTTGCTCAGGCTGACGATGGTGTCGATCTTGTCGGCGGCCACGGTGCTCTCTTCATGACGAATGGACGGCAGCGAATGCCTCAGGTTACCGGCGCCTCCCGCCCCCGTATCAAATCGGTTCCGTACCCGAACCTTGTTGACAACGGTTTCCATGTCAGTTGAAAATGACTGTCATGAACGTACGACGACGCCACATATCCGGGATCGCGATAGCCGCGGCCACCGCCCTCGGCCTCGGGACCCTCTCCGCCTGCTCCGACAGCGCAGCCGCCGCCAACACCGACAAGTTCGACGTCGTCGCGGCGTTCTACCCGCTCCAGTACCTCGCCGAGCAGATCGGCGGGGACCACGTGCACGTCACCAGCCTGACCAAGCCCGGCCAGGAGCCGCACGACCTGGAGATCAGCGCACAGCAGACCGCCGCGCTCGGCGAGTCCGACGCGGTGCTCTACCTCAAGAACCTCCAGCCCGCCGTCGACGACGCGGTGAGCCAGTCCGAGGTCAAGACGAAGATCGACGCCGCCTCCCTGACCACGCTGGAGAAGCACGGCAACGAGGTCGGCGGCCACGCGGCCTCGCACGACACCTCGAAGAACACCGAACTGGCCGGCCTCGACCCGCACATCTGGCTCGACCCGGTGCGCTACGCCCAGGTCGCCGAGGGCGTCGGCAAGGCCTTCGAGAAGGCCGACCCGAAGAACGCGGCCGACTACAGGACCAACACCGCCGCGCTGGTGAAGAAGCTCGGCGCCCTCAACACCGAGTTCAAGACCGGCCTCGCGAACACCAGGACCAAGGTGTTCATCACCACACACGCCGCCTTCGGCTACCTCGCCGAGCGCTACGGCCTCACCGAGGAGGCCATCAACGGCCTCGACCCCGAGTCTGAGCCCAGTGCCCAGCGCGTGAAGGACCTTGAGAAGATGGCCAAGGCCGACGGCGTCACCACGGTGTTCTACGAGACGCTCGTCAGCGACAAGACCGCGAAGACCATCGCCGCCGACGCGCACCTGAAGACCGATGTCCTCGACCCGATCGAGGGCATCACCGCCAAGTCCCGCGGCAAGGACTACTTCTCGGTCCAGCAGGCCAACCTCAAGGCGCTGCGGACCGCGTTGGGCGTCAAATGACCGTTGTCACGGAGGACGACATGGGCGCATCGGACCTGGGCGCATCGCGCGAGCCCGTCATATCGCTGCGCGGCGTCCGCGCCGAGCTGGGTTCGCGCCCCGTCCTGCGCGGTATCGACCTCACCGTGCACCGCGGTGAGGTCGTCGCGCTGCTCGGCGCCAACGGCTCCGGCAAGTCGACCGCGATCCGCACGGTCATCGGTCAAGTGCCGTTGTCCGCAGGGGAGATCGAGCTGTTCGGCACCCCGCGCCGCGCCTTCCGCGACTGGCGGCGCGTGGGCTACGTACCGCAGCGCACCACGGCCGCGGGCGGGGTGCCGGCGACGGTCACCGAGATCGTCGCCTCGGGCCGCCTCTCCCGCGCCCGCTTCGGCCTGCTGCGCAAGGCGGACCACGAGGCCGTACGGCACGCCCTGGAGCTGGTCGGCATGGCGGACCGCGCCAAGGACTCGGTGAACGCGCTCTCCGGCGGCCAGCACCAGCGGGTGCTGATCGCCCGCGCGCTCGCCGCCGAACCCGAACTCCTGATCATGGACGAGCCGATGGCGGGCGTGGACCTGGCCAGCCAGAAGGTGCTCGCGGACACCCTCACCCGTCAGGTGTCCGAGGGCACGACCGTCCTCCTCGTCCTGCACGAACTCGGCCCGCTGGAGCCCCTGATCGACCGGGCCGTCGTCCTGCGCGACGGCTGTGTCCAGCACGACGGCCCGCCCCCGCGCGCCCTGGGCCAGCACGCCCTGCCCGGTCACGACCACGTACACCCGCACCCCCACGAGCCGCTTCACACGGGACTGCTGAGCTGATGGACATCCTCGACTACGCCTTCATGCAGCGGGCGCTCATCGCCGCCGTCCTCGTCGGCATCACCGCCCCCGCGATCGGCATCTACCTCGTCCAGCGCCGCCAGCCCCTGATGGGCGACGGCATCGGCCATGTGGCGATGACCGGCGTCGGCCTCGGCTTCCTGCTGAACACCTCCCCCGTGTGGATGGCCACCGCCGTCTCCGCCCTCGGCTCGGTCCTGATGGAACTGATCCGCTGGTACGGCAAGACCCGCGGCGACATCGCCCTCGCAATGCTCTTCTACGGCGGTATGGCGGGCGGCGTGATGTTCGTCAACCTCGCGCCGGGCGGCTCGAACGCCAACCTGAACTCGTACCTCTTCGGCTCGCTCTCGACGGTCTCGCAGTCCGACGTGACGGCGATCGGCATCCTCGCGGCCTTCGTGGTGATCGTCACGCTCGGCCTACGGCGGCAGCTCTTCGCCGTGAACCACGACGAGGAGTTCGCCCGGGTCACGGGTCTCCCCGTCCGCGCCCTGAACCTGCTCACGGCGGTCACGGCGGCCGTCACGGTCACCGTCGCGATGCGGGTCGTGGGCCTGATCCTGGTCTCCGCGCTGATGGTGGTGCCGGTCGCCGCCGCGCAGCAGCTCACCCGCAGTTTCGGGGCCACGCTGGCGATCGCGGGCGCGATCGGCGTGACCGTGACGGTCAGCGGCACCGTCACCTCGTACTACCAGAACGTCCCGCCCGGCGCGACGATCGTGCTGCTGACCATCGCCGCGTTCATCGCGCTCACCGCCCTCGCGACCCCGCTGGCCCGCCGCCGGGCCCGGGCCGCGGCCGCCGCGCGACCCGCCGGGGACCCGGTGGAGTGCGCGATTCCAGCCACCCGGGGGGCCGCCGACGAGGTCGGCGTCTGACCATGCACAGCCCGGGCTGGCACAATGGCTCGGCAAAGTGCAGACGCGAGGAGGCAACGGTGACGACGGCCGGTCCGCCCGTAAAGGGACGATCCACCCGCCAGCGTGCGGCCGTATCGGCGGCACTCAACGAGGTGGACGAGTTCCGCAGCGCCCAGGAACTCCACGACATGCTCAAGCACAAGGGCGACTCGGTCGGCCTGACCACGGTCTACCGCACCCTCCAGTCCCTCGCCGACGCCGGCGAGGTCGACGTCCTGCGCACCTCCGAAGGCGAGTCCGTCTACCGCCGTTGCTCCACCGGCGACCACCACCATCACCTGGTCTGCCGCGTCTGCGGCAAGGCGGTCGAGGTCGAGGGCCCGGCCGTCGAGAAGTGGGCCGAAGCGATCGCGGCGGAGCACGGGTATGTGAACGTGGCGCACACGGTGGAGATCTTCGGCACGTGCGCGGACTGTGCGGCGGCGGCCGGCTGAGGTCCTAGACCCGGCTCAGGTGGGCGTCGAGTATCGCCCGCAGCCGGTCCGCGTCGGCGGGGTCCCGCAGACCGCGCTTGGGCAGCAGGGTGAAGTTGAGGGCGTTCTTCTCGGAGCTGAACATGTAGAAGCCGTCCGCGGTCTCCCGGTAGCGGGGCTGCACCGTCCAGTTCAGCGACGTGGACGCGTCGTCGGTGACCACCGACACCCCGGTGTCCGTCACGGTCACCCGGAACTCGCCCCGGCGCTCCGCGAGGCGCTGGAACTGGCGGGCCACGAGCCGGGGCTGGAACACCAGCAAAAAGAGGGCGAAGACCATACCGGCGAGCATCGGGTACGGCAGCGAGTCGCCCTTGGCCAGCGCGGACCCGACCACCAGGGCGCCGAAGCCGAGCACGAGACCGATCAGCCACTTCTGTCTTCGCGCGGACCGGCTGACCCGCCCGCGCGCTCTCAACGCGGCCACGAAGTCCTCGGCCCTCGGCCGGTACACCAGCTCGACAACCTGCCCTGCCACGTCATCCCGCCCCATGTCCATGAGGCGGGATGGTAGCCGTCCCGCCTAGCCCTCCTCGGGCCGACCCCGCATCGCCTGCTCCATCTCCAGCAGCTTCTCGTTCGGTACCGCCCCGCCGAACCGCCGGTCTCGCTGGGCGAATTCGACGCAGGCCCGCCACAGGTCGCGGCGGTCGAAGTCCGGCCACAGGACGTCCTGGAAGACCAGTTCGGCGTAAGCGCTCTGCCAGAGAAGGAAGTTGGAGGTGCGCTGCTCGCCGCTGGGGCGCAGGAACAGGTCCACGTCCGGCATGTCCGGGAAGTACATGTACTTGGCGAGGGTCTTCTCATTGACCTTGGCCGGGTCGAGCCGCCCCGCCTTCACGTCCTCGGCGAGGGCCTTCGCCGCGTCCGCGATCTCGGCCTGACCGCCGTAGTTCATGCAGAAGTACAGGGTGAGGCGGTCGTTGCCCTTGGTCTGCTCCTGGGCGACCTGGAGTTCCTTGGCCACCGACTTCCACATCCTGGGCATCCGGCCCACCCACCGCACCCGGATGCCGAGTTCGTCGAGGGTGTCGCGCGTCTTGCGGATGAAGTCACGGTTGAAGTTCATGAGGAAGCGCACCTCGTCGGGCGACCGCTTCCAGTTCTCGGTGGAGAAGGCGTAGAGGGAGATCGCGCCGACACCCATCTCGACGCCGCCCTGCAACACGTCCAACACCCGCTCGGCGCCCACCTTGTGGCCCTCCGTGCGCGGCAGCCCCCGCTCCTTCGCCCACCGCCCGTTGCCGTCCATGACGATCGCCACGTGCTTCGGGATCAGCTCACCGGGCAGCTTCGGCGCACGGGCCCCGGACGGGTGCGGCTCCGGCGCCTTGTACTCGCGCCGCTGGCGCCCCAGGATCCCGCGTACGGCCATGTGCTTCTCGTCTCCTCTTTCTGGACTTCCTACGACTTCTCTACGTACCGCAGCGAGCGCAGCCCGCGTTCCAGATGCCAGTGCAGATAGGCGGACACCAGCCCGCTCCCCTCCCGCACATGGCGCCCCTCGCACGCGTCCGCCGTCTCCCAGTCTCCCGTAAGCAGCGCACCGAGCAGTTCGAGGGCCTGCGGTGAGGGTACGACGCTCCCGGCCACCCGGCAGTCGGCGCAGACGACCCCGCCGGACGCCACGGAGAAGAACCGGTTCGGCCCCGGCATCCCGCACCTCGCGCAGTCACCGAAGCTCGGCGCATAGCCGTTGACGGCGAGGGAACGCAGCAGGAACGCGTCGAGGATGAGATGCGGCGCGTGCTCCCCGCCGGCCAGCGTCCGCAGCCCGCCCACCAGCAGCAGATACTGCTGCACCGCGGGCTCGCCCTCGTGGTCGGTGAACCGCTCCGCCGTCTCCAGCATCGCCGTACCGGCGGTGTAGCGCGCGTAGTCACTCACGATCCCGCCACCGTACGGAGCGATCGTCTCACTCTGTGTGCACAACGGCAGCCCGCGCCCGACCAGTTCACTGCCCCGCGCGAAGAACTGCACGTCCACATGTGAGAAGGGTTCCAGCCGGGCCCCGAACTTCGACTTGGTCCGCCGCACCCCGCGCGCCACCGCGCGTACCCGCCCGTGACCCCGCGTGAGCAAGGTGATGATCCGGTCCGCCTCACCCAGCTTCTGGGTGCGCAGCACGATGCCGTCGTCGCGGAACAGACTCATGCGGCCCATTGTCCCCTACGGCTCCGCACCCCACGACGCTTCAGGGCACCTCGCCCCGGCTGCGCGCGTTCGCGTACGCGGTCGCCGCGCTCAGCCGCTCGGCCGGGGTCGCGTCCCGCACGGCGGCCGGCTCGACGTCCCACTCCCGGCCGCCACCGTAGGGCCGCAACTGGACGTAGGGCCCGACGTGCCCCATGACGATCCCCACTCTCCCGGTACAGGTATCCACGGCGACCGATCCGACGGGCGGCTTCATCGCTCTCCTCGCACCCGAATCCGCAATTCCACCAAGGTGTCCTTCGCCTCCGCATAGTGTGCCCACACCTGGCTCCCCTCCCTTTTCGAGTTTCACGCTTCTCGACTACGGGGTGCGCTTTCGCCCCTACACTCGGCAGGAGTCTGTCGACCGCAAGTGCGGCGCAGGTCAGAGGGGTTGGCTATGGCCAACGATTCGGAGCACTGGTTTTCGTCTCCGGCGCTTATATCGAGCCATTCGAACAGGCCATTCGGAAACCGCGGAAGGTCTCCTCACCGATCGTCCGCATTGGCGCCGATCCCGTGAAGGTCGGCGTTGCGGCCGGGTGCGCACCCCCTCCTCTTCCGACCATGGAACGAGGCTCGAACGGGGGAGACCACCCATGCCGGTACGCATCCACTTCACGGACGACGACCTCGCACACATCAGGCTGGCGCAGACACCCGACCCCTTATGGGAAGCGCTGCTCAGCATGCACGTGCTCCAGACGAACGCCGCGTCGGCCGTCTTCGGCCCCTGGCGGCGGGCGGTACGGCCCGAACTACCCGCCCCGGTGAGAGAGTTGCTCAGGCTCGCACCGCCCAACGGGTACTCGCCGGACTTCCTCACCCCGGCGGGCGGAGCCGGCGGTCTGGAGGCGGGAATAGGCGCCCTGCTCTCCACCCCGCGACAGCGGCTCCGGCACGATCTGCTCGAACTCGCGCACACGGGGCGGCGGTTACCGTCCTGGGCCGCGTCGCTGGCCGACGGCGACCGGGAGGCCGTAGCGCAACTGGCGAAGGCGCTCCGCAGTTACGTCCGGATCGCCCTGGCACCCTGGTGGGACGGCATCCGCACCCGCCTGGACGCCGAACGCTCCCTGCACGACCGCTTCCTGACGAAGGGTCACCTGGACGGCCTGCTGGGCCGGCTCCACCCCGGCCTCTCCTGGCGACCGCCGGTTCTCGAAGTGAGCGGCGTGGGTGGCGTGGACCGGGACGTGCGGCTCGACGGGCGGGGGCTGCTGGTCCTGCCGTCGTACTTCTGCTGGCGGCACCCGACGCTCCTGAAGGACCCCGGCCTGCCCGTCGTCGTGGTCTATCCGATGGCGCACGACACCGCCGTGGGCCGGCCCCGGCCGCGTGCGTCCCTCGGCGCGCTGCTCGGGCAGACCCGTACGGAGGTCCTGGAGTCGCTCGCGGAGCACCACGGCATGACGACCACCGAACTGGCCCACGGCGTCGGCATCGCACCGGCCACCGCGAGCCATCACGCGGGCGTGCTGCGGGAGGCGGGCCTGCTGAGCACCTCCCGCGCGGGCCAGGCGGTCCTGCACACGCTCACGCCACTCGGACTGGCCCTACTGGACGGCTAGGACCGGGCCACCGAACCCTTCGACCACCGTCGAAGGGTTTTCCTTTCCCTGTACGGCAGTTGAGAGCCTGACCGCATGCTGACCGCACTCCGCAAACGCAGCGTCCAACTCTCCGTCCTCGGCCTCGCACCCCTCGCGCTGTTCCTGGCGCCGGGCACCGCGCAGGCCACCACCTGCGACGGCGGCTACCAGTTCCACTGGCACTGGAACTCCGACTCGCTCTTCTTCGACACCACGATGGCCAACTCGACGATCACCATCACCCGTTGCTGGGACGGCCAGGGCAATCTCACCAGCGGCACCACGGCCTCGATCAGCAGCACCGACACCACCTGGGGCAGCATCAACCAGGCCAAGACGATCGACGGCACCTTCCAGGTCACCAACTCCGCCCCCCAGCAGTACCAGGGCTACCTGCCCGAGAAGCTCGGCTACGGCGACAGCCCGCCCGCGGGCGAGGTGAAGGTGACCGTCAGCATCAACTCCAACGGCGACATGTCCGTCAACACGGACCCGCCGCCGTACATCGAGCAGGGCGAGGACCCCGGCTTCCTCGCGGACGGCGACTACTCCAGCAGCGACTACGGCCAGGTCGTACCGCCGCCGCCCGGGGCATGACCCGCTAGCCCACCGAGACCAGCCCTGCCTCGTAAGCCAGGATCACCAGGTGGACGCGGTCCCTCGCGTCCAGCTTGGTGAAGAGGCGGGTCAGGTACGTCTTCGCCGTGGCCACGCTGATGCACAGCTCGGCCGCGATCTCCGTGTTGGACAGCCCCGAGCCGACCAACGTCAGCACTTCGCGTTCCCGTCCCGTGATGCCCGTCAACTCACGACGTGGCCGGGCCTGTTCGGGGCGGGAGGACGCGAAGTCGTGGATCAGGCGCCGGGTCACGCTCGGGGCGATCAGGGCGTCCCCGGCGGCCACCACCCGTACCGCGCCGATGATGTCGTCCAGGGCCATGTCCTTGACCAGGAACCCGGAGGCTCCGGCGCGCAGCGCGCCGTAGACGTGATCGTCGTCGTCGAAGGTCGTGAGGACGACGACCCGGGCGGCGGACGAACCCGCCGAGGAGTCCCTCATGATCTCGCGCGTCGCCTCGATGCCGTCCATCCCGGGCATGCGGATGTCCATCACCACGACGTCCGGGGCGAGTTGAGCCGTCAGCCGGACCGCCTCCGCGCCGGTGGCCGCCTCCCCGACCACCTCCACGTCGTCGATGTCGGCCATCACCATCCGCAGCGCCGTCCGGATGAGCTGCTGGTCGTCGGCGAGGAGGACGCGGACGGGGGCGTTCATCGGGCCACCACCGCGGGGACCGGGAGCCGGGCCGCGACCCGGAAGCCGCCCTCGGGGCGCGGTTCCGCGGTGAACTCGCCGTGCAGCAGGGCCACTCGCTCCCGCATGCCCGCCAGCCCGAAGCCGGTGTCGGTGACGGTTCCATGGCCGCGTCCGTCGTCCGTGACCTCCAGGGCGAGTTCGTCCTCGCGGTAGTCGAGGGTGACCCGGCAGGCGCGGGTGCCCGCGTGCCGTACGACGTTGGTGACGGACTCCTGGACGATGCGGAACGCCGACAGGTCGATGTCGGGCGGGAGTTGACGCGGTTCACCGCGCCGGCACACCTCGACGCGGACCCCGGCCGCCGTGGTCGTGGCGGCGAGCCGGTCGAGGTCACCGAGGCCGGTGGCCACGCCGGGAACCCCGCTGTCGGCCGCCCGCAGCGCGACCAGCATCCGGCGCAGCCCGGCGAGCGTCTCCCGGCCCTCGTGCTCCACCGCCCGCATGGCCTCCCGCGCGGCCTCCGGCTGGGTCGTGGTGACCCGGGCCGCCGCGCCCGCCTGGAGGGCGATGATGCCGATGCTGTGGGCGACGGTGTCGTGCATCTCCCGGGCGATCCGCAGGCGTTCGGCGGTGACCGCCTGGGTCGCGGCCTGGGTGCTCAGCCGCTCGGTGTACGCGCGGTTCTGCCGGACGGAGTTGCCGATCAGCCAGGCGACGACGGCCGTGAGTCCCATCGTCATCCAGCCGCGCCAAGTGCCCTGGTCCGTGGTGTAGGTGAAGAGCAGCGGCCGGCCGAGACCGGTCCGGGTGAGCTGGTAGAACGGCAGCACGGCGATCGCGAGGACGAGGGCGGGGAGGCTGCGACGGCGGGAGAAGCTCGCCGCGATCCAGCCCACGGCGATGTCGATCGCCCCGTAGTGGATCAGCCCCAGGGTCAGCCCGTTCAGTCCGAGCGTCACGGCGTACGTCCCCACCACGAGCAGCCCGAGCCCCGACAGCGGACGCCGGCTCAGCAGCGCGCAACCGGCCGGTGCCAGGACGCCGCCGCACGCGATGAGCGCCCAGCCGTCGGCCGTGGGCGGGAAGAGTTCGACCGGCATGAACGGGAGGTGGAAGAAGGCGCGGATCGCGAACAGCGTGCCGAAGATCCACGGCACGCCCGGCCACGCGCCCGGCGGCACACGCTTGAGCAGGGGCAGCGGCGGGGTGGCGGGCATGTGCCGATCCTAGGAGCGCGGGGCGGGCGCGGTCATCGGCCCGGAGATGTACAACCAGGGTCGACACCGGCGCCGTACGAGTGTCAGCGGCGGGCCGATGCCGGGGGCCGGTCGCCCGCGCGACCGTGGTCCCGTGATCGAAGCCAACGAACTCACCAAGCGGTACGGCCCGACGACCGCCGTACGCGAACTCTCCTTCACGGTCCGCCCAGGACACGTCACCGGCTTCCTGGGCCCGAACGGCGCGGGCAAGACGACAACTCTGCGGATGCTGCTGGGACTTGTCCGGCCCAGCGGCGGGAGCGCCACGATCAGCGGGCACGCCTTCCGCCGCCATGCGCGTGGGCTGCGGCACGTCGGCGCGCTGCTCGACGCGGGCGATGTGCACGGCGGGCGGTCCGCGCGGGCGCATCTGCGGACGCTGGCCCGCAGCAACCGCATCCCGGCGGGCCGGGTGGAGGAGGTGCTCGCCGAGGTCGGGCTCGACGGGGCGGCGGCCCGGCGCCAGGTCAGTGGCTACTCCCTCGGCATGAAACAGCGGCTCGGCATCGCGACCGCCCTGCTCGGCGACCCGCCCGTCCTGCTCTTCGACGAACCCCTCAACGGGCTTGATCCGGAAGGGGTGTTGTGGGTGCGGGGGCTGTTCCGGAGGCTGGCGGCGGAGGGCCGCACGGTCTTCGTCTCCAGCCATCTGATGTCCGAGATGGAGAACACGGCGGACGAACTGATCGTCATCGGCCGGGGCGAGCTGATCGCAGCCGAGAGCCTCGCCGACTTCGCCGCGCGCGGTACGGCGCCGACGGTGACCGTCCGGACACCCGACGCGGGCCCACTGGCCGCCGTCCTCGCGGCGGAGGGTGCGGTGGTGGCGCCGTACGACGAGGAGACGCTGAAGGTGACCGGGACGGGCGCTGCCCGGATCGGTGAGCTGGCGCACGAACACGGCTTCCTGCTGCGGGAGTTGACGACCGAGCACGCCTCCCTGGAGGCGGCCTTCATGGAACTGACCGCCGACAGCGCCGACTACCTGGCCGGAGACTCCCGATGACGACCACCACCCTGGACATGCCCGTCGCGCGCTTCGGCGATCTGCTGGCGGCCGAATGGATCAAACTCCGTACCCTGCGCTCCACTTACTGGGCGCTCGGCATGGGCGCCCTGGCCGTGGTCGCCTTCAACGCGAACGCGGCGCGCGCCGACTACGTCAACTATCCGCACTACAACACGATGATGCGGTCCCGCTTCGCCACCACCGCGCTCTTCGACGCCTTCACCGACGGTGCCGCGATGATCCTGGTCCTGACGGTGGCGAGCATCGGCGCGGTCACGGTCGTCGGCGAGTACTCGACGGGGCTGATCCACACCACCTTCGCGGCCGTGCCGGACCGCCGGGCCCTGATGTCGGCGAAGGCGGTGGTGGTGACCGCGGTCATGACGGTGTACGGCGCGGTCGTCGCGGCGGCCTCCTTCGCGGCCTCCCAGGCGATCCTGTCCGGCCGCGGCCTGGGCGTGTCGATCGGCCACCCCGGCGCCCTGCGGGTGGTTCTCGCGTCGGCGCTGCTCGCTCCGGTGTCCGCGCTGGTCGGCATGGCCATGGGCGCGCTGATCCGGCACAGCGCCACGACGATGGTCCTCACGACCGGCCTCCTGCTCCTCCTCCCCACCTTCGTCACCGAGCGCTACCACTGGACGGCGTGTGTCCGCAACGCGCTCCCGTTCAACGCCTGGCGCCGCCTCGTCCAGGTCGACTACGGCCACGCGCCCTACACGTTGGCCGAGCGTTATCCGACGACCGTCGCCGGTGCCTGGGTCGTGTTCGCGGTGTGGGCGGTGGTCGCGGCGGTGGTCACGGTTGTCGCAGTGGATCGGCGGGACGTGTGACGGTCCTCCGATCGTCCGGCTCGGGCTCCGGTTCCGGGGCTCGGTCGGGTTCCGTCGCCTCCCACAGGACGTCGAAGCGGTGTACGCGCTCCGCCACGTGCTCGCGTGTCATCTTCAGCGTCGTCTTGGCCGGCATGACCCGGATGTCGGGCTCGGTCTCGTAGGAGAGTTCGCCGTCCAGGACGATGAAGTCGTTCAACGAGTTCATCTGCGCGGTCGGCTCCAGCAGGGACCGGACCGCGATACGCGCGTTGATCCCGAACTTCTTGTGCCGCTCGCAGAGTTGGCGGAGGCTCGGGGTCACCTCCGACTCCTCGTCGACGAGGAACACGCGCCGGATCTGCACCCGCCGGGTCTTGATCGCGACCTCCTGGGCGGCGAGATAGCGCCGCGCGGGCTCGCTCGACCAGAAGTCGCGGTCCACGGACGTGCTGGTGGCGTAGAGCGTCCGCTTGACGCACTTGGTGAGGTCGATCAGCCACTCGTGGTTCTCGCCGGGGCAGTCCGCCGTGCCGTTGCCGAGGTTCTCCATGAGCAGCGCGAGCCGGCCCAACTCCTCCTCGGCGAAGGCCTTCACGAGGTCCGCGCCCTGCTCGCCGACTTTTGTGTAGCCCAGCACCAGCCGGGTCACCTCGTCGGAGCGCAGCACCGAGCCGTCGACCTTGCTGTACAGCTCCGTGGCGGCGTTGATCTTGGCGAAGCTCTCGTCCACCGCCGCGCGCATCTCCAGATGATGGCTGGAAAGGCTGTCCTTCATGTCCCGCATGCGGCGCTTCTGGTTCTCCTGGACGGCCTCCAGCCGCTCACCGAAGTCCACGAGCAGTTGCAGGATGAGGGTCGCGCAGCCGAGCAGGATGGACATCGTCCACTGCCACTGGCTGTCGTTGTCCATGTTCAGGGCACTCGTCACGAGGAAGGCAGCTGCCCCTGCCACTGCTCCTGTCCACGCCGCCCGTTTCATCTGAACCTCCCCGTCAGCGCGTGCTCAGCGCCTGGTGCAGCAACGGAATGGCCTGTATGGCCAGTTGGTCCCGGATGCGCTGGCGAAGGTTCTCCCATTGGCGGCTGAAGCCCGGTTCCCGCTCCAGTACGTCCCACAGGTGTCCCAGCGTCCGGTCCACGTGCGCGCGCGGCATCCACAGATGCAGCAGGTGATCCACGGCCGGGCGCAGCGCCAGGACCGCCGCGGGCCCGTCCGCCGCACCGAGCCGGCTGTTCTCCAGCATGTGCACCACCGTCGTCAAAAGCCAGTCGTGCAACGCGAGGTCTTCGCAGAGCCCGGCGACCGCGGCGGCCGGGATGTTCTCGGGCACCCTCAACTCGACGGTCCGCAGGCCGTCCTGGGCCAGCGTGAAGCGCTCCAGCGACGGCTCCTGGTCCTCGGGTGTCAGTCGTGCCGCCCAACGCAGGTGAGTGCGGCGGGACTTGAACGGCGCCTTGTGGTCGAGGAGCGGATGGCGCACCAACTGCGCCAGCAGACCCTCGGCGATCATCCCCAGGTCGAGGTCGCCGCGCCCGCCGCCCCGCAACACGCCCTGGGCGGTGGCCTGTTCGGGCAGTTTCCCGAACGGTTCGACCACTCCGGGCCGCACCAGGTAGTGCCCCCAGGGACGGCGTACGTCGGGGCCGGCGGCCGGGGCGCTGAAGTAGGCGGTGGACTGCAGGACCCGGCCCTCGGTGAGCGCCGCGCGGGCGGCCACCGTGCCGACGGCCCGGACCTTGGCGCCGTTCGAGGTGGGCAGCCGGCAGTCCACGCCGGTCAGCACCTCGGGCGAGAGGGCGTACAGGTTGGGCCGCTCGGAGACCCGGACGTGTTCGTCGGCGCGCAGCCTCAGCAGTTGGGCGGCGGCGCGGCCGTCCAGTGCCTGGAAGGACGGCAGCAGAGAGGTGCGCACCTCGCCGCAGGCGAGGACCGAACGCGGGGGCCGTCCGGGGGTCGTCATCTCAAGTCCCGTCGGGTGAGGCGGGGTTGGCGGGCTCCTCGTAGAAGACGTAGGTGGCGCGCTGCGCCACCGCCTCCGGCACCGCGACGCCTTCGCCCGCGGAACGCTTGGCGACCTGTGCGAGTGCCTCGGAGTCGACGTCGACCTGGTCGAGGATGAGCCGTACGGCGTCCTCGACGGCGAGGAACCGGTTCGCCATCAGCGTGCAGGTGCGGTAGGCGCTGAAGGCGACCTTGGAGTCGTTGAGCTTGAGCAACGGCGGCAGCCGGTCCCAGTCGCGCGGGAAGTCCCCGCCGGTCCAGGGCTTGGGGACCAGCACGGGTTCGCCGAGATGCCGTAGCAGACCCAGGCGGGCCAACTGCCATACGGCGGCCAGGAACGGGCAGGACCACAGGCGGCCCTTGTCCGTCTCGGACCACAGCTCGACGTCCATGAAGACCGAGTGGTTGCGGGCCGCGGTCTCCTGGGGCGGCTGCCAGGTGACGATCTCGGCGAGGGCGCTGCGGGTGGGCGTGGTGCGCAGGCCGTTGGCGAGCCAGCCGGTCTGGCTGACCGGCGGGCGGGAGCCGTGGCTGCCCGGCGGCGGTGATTCCACGAGGCGGTGCATGACGGACTCGGCCAGCTCGATCCGGTCGGCGACCGCGCAGCCCGACTCGCGGGCCAGGTAGTCGATGACGAGTCCGGCCCTCTCGGCCTCTTCGAGGACCAGCGGGATGAGTTCGGCGGGGGTGGAGAAGCGGGTGAAGTAGTCGTCGATCAGGAAGCAGGTGCTGATGCGGGGGCGTTTGCCGCCGATCCGGCGGGCGGTGGCGGCGCGGGCCGCCTCCACCCAGATCCGTACCTCGGCGAAGTGCTCGCGCAGCCGCTCGGGGCCGGCCTCGAAGTCCTCCATGTAGAGGTGGCCCAGCTCCAGTGAGAGATGGGCCAGCGGCACGGACTGAGTACGCAACTCCCCAGTGGTCTCCCTGAACACAGACTCCGTCATGCTGTCTCCACTCCGTGTGGTGGAACTTACAGATTGCGAAATCGCCACGGTCGTTGTACCTCAACTGTACCTGTGCGACGTGAAGTTGATCTGTAGGATTCAGCGACCGGCAACCACACGACGCCGGATGTTGAGCTGAACGAAACGGATGGACATGGCTAATTGGCCCACCCGGTCGGCATCCGCGGCTGACCTCACCGCGTTGCGCTCACTACTGACCGATTCTTGTGAACCGGCGATCATTCCGTCGCTGGCGCTCCTCGCCGACGCCATTGACCGCGACCTGGTTCGGGTAGCCGAATCATCAGGTGAATTGGTCGGGTGCATCGCCACGGAAATCCCCTCGTCGGAACACGTGCGGATTTCGGTGATCGCGGTTCGCGAGCAAATGCGCCGCCAGGGTATAGCCAAGCAGCTACTGACCGAGGCGGTGATGAGAACTCCCCGGAAATCAAGCGAACCGCCCCTCATATCCGCCATGGTGAGGACGGAGCAACTGGAGGTTGCTCATCTCCTGCTGGCCTGCCACTTCAAGGGAACCCGGGTCATGCGTGTCGGCGGGACACGCGGCGCTCTCCACATCCACTATCAATACAGATCCCGCGCGGAGTACATGGATCCGGACGCCCGTCACCTTGTCCCTGTCGTCGCCCATACGCAACTCGCGGAGAGCCTGTCGCCTGCCGACCACGCCGTGACAGGACTAGTAATGCTGGGGGGTGAACCCGCTTTTGAAGTCGCCCGGTTCGAGCAGGACGACCCCGCGACCCTCCAGTCCGGGGAAGCCGCAGCCGGCATAGCTTTCTCCGGTTCAATACTCGCCGCCATCACATTCCTACTGGGTTTCGCATTCTCGTCGACCCGATTCCCCGACGACGTGCGACTGCTCCTCATCGGGGCGACGTTCAGCACCGTGCTCTCCCTGATCATCTATGCGAGCGCATCCGGCGAACTCGCTCGGATCCGCTCGAACTCATTCGGCAAGATAATGAAGTGGGGAAACGTGCTCTCGGAGTACGGCGGCGTGTTTCCCTTCCTGATCTCACTCCCCGTCACTTACGCACAGGCCAGCAGTGATCGTTGGACAACCATGATCCTCGCCATCGTATTCAGCTTTGCGATCGCCTGGTATGAGAATTCCGAGTTCTCCATCGCCCACCGATTTCGACGAAGTCGGTTCGAGCTATCCCTGATCGTGCTCACGGCCGCTTCACCAGCGGTCGGTGCGGCGCTGGTGACGGCGGATGTCACCAGCTGGCCGTGGAGCACCGTCTTGATCGCCACACTTGCGGCCCGTACCTGGCTGTACCTCTTCCGCAGAGGCGCGGAGTCCGACATCGCGGAGCGCCGGCAATGGCAGCTCAAGGAGTAGCTCGCGCAGCGCGGGTCAGGGAGCGGACCACATCATCGCAAGTACCCGCTCGACGATCTCGCGGGCACACCCCCAGGACAGGGTCAGTCCGGCTCCGCCGTGGCCGTAGTTGTGCAGCAGCAGCGTGTCCTCGTGCCACTCATACGTAAGCCGGACCCGGCCCCGAACCGGCCGTAGCCCCACCCGATGCTCGATCACCCGGGCTCCGGCGATCGACGGCTCGACGGCGGCGCAGCGCCGGATGATCTCCTGGGCGTCGCCCTCGTCGGGCCGCAGTTCCCAGACGCCCCGCTCCGCTGTTCCTCCAAGGACCACGACGTCGGTGTGCGGATAGATGTAGGTGAGGTCCTCGGCCCCAAGGGTGTCGTCGCAAAAGAAGGTGTGGATGCCGGGGTTCTCCACCACAACGAGCTGGCCTCGCACCGCGTCGACCGATTCATCGCCTGCCAGGAACCGGGCTTCGGCCCCCGAGCAGTTGACGATGACCGACGCCTCCCCACACGCCTCGTCGAGCGTCTCGTAATGGTGACGACGCATAGATCCGCCAGCCTGCTCAAGCCGTCGGGCGAGGTAACGAAGGTACCGAGGCATGTCAACGACGGGGGCGCGGTATCGCCATCCGGCCACGAACCCACGTCGAAGGTCGTCCGGCGAGCACATACGCGCATCCACCAGACTGCCCCAGACCGGCATGTCACGGGGGACCCTTGATTCCTGGGTCCCCTCCACAAGCCTGATTCCGGTTTCCGCCTCCGCGCTCAGCATCGTCAATTCCGACAGCGTCTCCCGACCCCATCGCTCGACCAAGTCACTGGGTTCGGCCAGGTACGGGTCCCACATCGCACCGGCAGCCGCCGAAGTCGTCGCGCCGGGGCGCTGGGCAGTGTCCACCCGAACCTCAATGCCGGACTCCGCCAGGCACACTGCCGTAGTGAGCCCTGAGACTCCTGCACCGATCACCACAGCACTGGCCGACACTGCTTCGCCTCCGTGGTCCGGATCTATCAGGCGCCCGGGCTCGGGCAACGTTGTCACCAGAACCGACACTATCCGAGTCGCCGTAAGTCCACCTGTACAGCATTCGGCTGGCTACTATGCCCCCTCCCAGTACTTGTCGTCGGTCAGTCGTGCGGCCAGATCGTTCAGCGCCTTCCAGATCTCCATGGTGGCAATCTGACTGTCGAGCACGTCCTCATCGGTGATGAGTTGCTCACGCCACTGCAGGACCGGTTCGAGCGGCACCGAGCCGAGCACCTGGCTGTGTCCGATGCCGTGGTGCGAGGCGAGCTGCTTCAGCTCGGTGTCGCACTGGGCCATCCACGCCGACTGGGTGGGCGTGGCCTGCGACCACAGTGCAGAGTCGGGATCGGGTACGGCGGCCGGGACGAAGCGGATCGCGTCGCGCAGCACGTCCTCCTGGTGGCCACGGGCGACGCCGCCGGCGAGGATGCCGCGCTTGCCGTAGACCAGGCTCGCCGCGGCCTCGACGTGCTGGCGGGTCCAGCGGTGGAAGACCAGCCAGCGGGCCAGGACACCGCTCATCGAGCGCTGCGAGGTGGCCGCCAGCGCCATGTCGACGGCGTAGCTGCGGCCGGCGCTGAGGTCGACGACGATCAGGTCGAACTCGCTGTTGAGGCGCAGCAGCAGGTCCACGCAGCGGCGCAGATTGTCCCCGGAGGTGGCGAACTCGCCGCCGCTGAGGTCACCCGGCATCAGGATCAGCCGGCCCGCGCCGGGCGGCTGGTTGCGCAGCACCCGGTGTTCGGTGTCCGCCCAGACGTCGATCCTGACCGGTTCGCTGATCTCGCCTATCAGGTAGGAGTGCAGTCCGCGGTCCTCGGCGGCCTGGCGGGCCTCGGGCACGTCGAAGACGGCGGAGGCGGTGGGCGAGCCGAAGTCGAAGTCCAGATAGCAGACGTCGTCCCCCATCAGCGCCCGCTGGTAGGCGAGGTTGGCGCTGGTGACGGAGCGGCCCGTGCCTCCCTTGTCGGAGGCCGCGAAGATCAGCACGGGTCACACTCCCTGGACCGCGGCGGCTTCGCGGGCCCGGGCGAGCGCGTCGAGCTGTCCCAGTACGTCGAGCGTCAACGAGTAGGCGGTGCCCGGCTGTTCGTCGACGAGCAAGCGGGCGCGGCGCAACTTGACTTCGATGCCGCGCAGTTGCATGCCGTGCTGTCCATCGGATTTGGGCGCCGGAAACATCTGCTCGACGCCGAGAAGATGGGTGGACTCGCTGATCAATGCCTTTGCCAGTTCGGTGAGTTCAAGGCTGCGGATCGGCGGCTGCAAGTACATGCTGTGGACCTGGACCATCACCTCGGTGACCCGCTCAGTGATGCTCCAGGACACCTGCGCCCCGGAGCAAGGTGATCCGGAATACACGCCTCGAAAGTTGTCCCACAGACCGAGACCCTCGCCATCTCTGATACGGCGCTGCCACACGTGGCTGAAGGCGTCCTCCGCAAGTCCGAGCAGCCGGCTGTGCGTACCAAGGTCGCGAGAGAGCGTGCACAGCTGGATGGTCCGCTTCAGCAACTGCGCCGAGAAGTCAGTCATCCTCCACTGCATGGGCGGCCCTGGCCGTCCGCTGCCTAGCAACGGCAAGGTAGCGCCGGGGTTGTGGAGCACCACCATCGGGTCGTCGCGCGTCATACGGCTGGTGATGCGACCGCGGTCGGCGAGGCGCTCCATGACGTCGACAATGCGGGCCAGGTCACCATCGGTGGCACGGCGCCGCATCAGGTCGTGGACGAGGATGGAAATGACAGAGAGGGAGAAGTACTCGGACTCCAGCCGCTGTCCCGTCGTACGCCAGGGGATGTCCTCCAGCGGCCAGCGGTCGCGGTCGAAGCGGGCGATGCGCGACCAGTACTGCTGGGTGATCTCCCAGCGCAGTCGCAGCGCCTCGGCGAGCTTCTGCTGTTCGGCGTTGAGCAGGCCCAGGGTCAGGGTGCGGTCCGAGAACAGGTCCTGGATGCCGTCGAGCGCGACCACGGTGAAGTAGAGGTACGGCACCGGGTTGGCGACGCCGGTGGGCTGCATCCCGATGGGTTCGTCGGTCTCCACCTCGGGCGCGTCCCGCACCAGGCTCCAGGCCCAGCCGCACTCGAAGAGCTGGCTCTCGTCCTTGAGCGCCTCCTGGACGTCGAGGCCGAGGATGAGGCTCTCGTTGATGGCGGCGCGCAGCGGCCTGAACCGCCGCTGGAATTTCTCCAGCACCTGACGCTGCGACAACTGCCCCTGGCCGAGGAGTTCGCAGAGGGTCCGGCCCTGGGAGGAGTCGCTGTCGTAGACGTTGACGGTGAAGGAGCGCAGCAGGCTCACCATGGCGGCGGTGAGCCGGTTGCTGGTCGCGATCTTCAGGTCGCGGATCATGTCCTGCATGTCACCGCAGCGGGTCTTGGACTCGTAGACCTTGAGGAAACCGAGCAGGGCCAGACAGAGAGTGATGGACATCGAGAACGAGTCGACGACGCCGAGTTGACGCTGTTCCTCGGTGAGGTCCTGCTCCTTGTCCCCGGCCAGGAAGTAGTAACCGCCCGCGAACGAAGGCCGTTGGTCGATCGCGTGGGTCTTCATGAACTCGGACGCGGCCGTGACGAGGTTGGCCGGAATCTCCAGCCGTCCGCCCGCCCGCTTCAGCGCCTGCTGGACGTCATCCTGCGTGGTGTCGGGGTCGTCCACCCGGAACCACGGCAGCTCCGTGGCCGGGTACAGAAGGCAGAGCAGGCGCTCTGCGTCGGCGACGCTGCTCTCTCCGCCCCAATCGCCCCATGTCCATTTCCCTTCATCGAAGGAGTGACGGGCGACTGCCTGCCAGATGTCCAGCAGATGCTGGCGCGGCTTGATCTGCATTCCATGCCCCTCAAACGGACCATGCTTTGTCCACCGACTCCCCACGCCAGCCCCAGGCGAGGAGCATTCCCGAATACCCGTCGCGCAGGCTGGCGGCAGATTTCAGCCGGTACACCATGAAGTCGTCAACGAATGGTTCGAGGCTCTCACGCACGTCCGATTCACCCACGTCACAGGCCGGGAAGAAATGCCGACCCGCGTGATAACCCCTTGAATGTTCCATGAAGCCGGCGGCGAACGGCGCCCCGGGGGCCAGGGCGCGCATGAAGCACTCCACACCCAACGAGAACTCCTGACGCGACGTGGTCATCGACTCGGCGACGAAGAACATGGTCCCCGCGGACCATCGGCCGTCGAACCGCCCAAGCTCGAAGATGCAGCCCTGCTCGACCTTGACGACCTTGCGGAATTGTTCACGCGGATCCACGACGCCGGAATCGTACACATCGTTCCTGCACAGGGCGTCCCAGTACCGGTCCCAGTTCGGATCGTAGAAGTCGACCTGACCCTCCAGGTATGCCACGTTCGCGGATGACCGCTCAAAGAGGGTGACCTCATCGCACCACTGGATCATGGAGAGCGCGGGGTAGAGGTTGGCACCCGCACCAACGTCGATACCCGAAACCGGGCCGACACCCCGCTTCCGGAAATGATCGCCGAAATGATCCCTGATGAGGTGCAGGATCTCCGCATCCTCTGGCTGTATGCCACGGTAGTTGTGATCAACATAGGCGATCGGGTCGAATGCACTCCAGGCGACATCTGCATTCTTCACTTGCCCCCCCCAAGATGCCACGATGATTGGCATACCGTACCAACATCGCAGGCGCGGTAAGTCCGCTACCCAAGATGTTCGGAACCATGCCTAAAAGATCAGAAAGAACAGGCTGTGCGCGTCCCACTCGCATCACTGTCAACACACACTTGATCTTCTTTCCGCAGATAACAGTGTGACGCCCCTTCCGGAGGAAAGCTTCCTCCTGTCGGCAATCGCACGACCCAGCCCTTTTCACCGACTGCATCTCCCGACCACTGACCGTGCGGGGTGTCACCAGCCGACCTGCCCCAACTGGTCGACATCCACAGCGACCGCACCCTTCGTCCTGGACAACAATAAGGGCCTGCTCGGCTAGGTACTGTTCGTCAACACCTCGGACGGCTATGCGAGTTGGATCATGAGCCTCGCCGTCATCCTGCGGCGGCAGGGGCGCGGACTGGACCGACGACTGATGGTGAAACCGACGCACGCCGCCACGATCACGCTGTACCGCTCGCTGGGCTTTCCGCCCATCGCGAGCGCATGGAAAAACACATACCTCGGCGCAAGTGCCCTTCGGCTTGCCTGGGGGTATGACTCACAACCCATCCCTGTCGGCATTGCCGCGACACGCGCGGGATCGCGCTCCTCGGCCTCGCGGACGCCGCGTACCGCATACGTCGGCCACTCATGATGTCCGCTCCGATGCGCATGGCCGGGCGGTGGCACGGGTGCTTCGACACGTTCAACGGTGTGGTGCTCATGGCGCTGGTCACGCTGCCGTTGGCGGCGCTGATGGTGTGGGCTCTGGCGCACCGTCGGCCGTGGCGGATGTCGCTGGCCGAGGTGGGCATGGTCCACGAGACAGTGCCGTTCATCTTGCTGACCATGATGCCGGGCGGCCACTCGGGTGCCGACACCCCTGTCGGGGAGAGCCTGGTGCCGCTGCGGGACCTGGTTGCGATGGGACCGGGCGAGATCGGCGGCACCTGTTGGTCTTCGCGGCGCTGAGGTTCTTCGCCCCGATGCGGTTCACGGCGCTGGCGTCCTTGCCGCGTGTCCTGGGGCTCGGTGCGGGCTGCTCGGTCCTGGTCGAGACCGCGGAGTACGTCCTGCGGCTGGACCGGGTGTCCTCCGTGGACGACGAGTTGGTCAACGCCATCGGCGCCACGTCGGCCGCGCTGACGTCGCGCCGCTGGTAGCGCATCACGACGCAGGAGTCGTCGGACCGTCCGCGCCGCACGCCGACACCGACCATCTGAGTCACGTGTCCGGTGTGCCCCTGTCCACGCGCACGTCGGCGTCATGTCATGCCGCCCGATCTCCAGACATACGTTCCCGCTCGTCACGGTCCGACTTCCTGGTATGCCCGGGCGTACCGGCGAGCCAACGCGGCGAAGGCCTCCTTCGGCTCCCAGTGCCACGGTGAACCCGGCTCCTCCGGGCGATCCTCGACGGTCTTGGTGATGGCGTAGCTCGCCATGTCGAGGTCGTGGCGCGGGTCGTCGGCGCGGTGCGGGGCGTCCGGGGTGACGAACTCGAAGGCCATCGCCGCGTAGAGGTTCATCGACTCGAAGACCTCCAACAGGTCCACCACGTAAGCCGCTTGGGTGTGTTCGCTGCGGGTCAGATGTCCCTTGATCTCCTGCGGGTTCTTGTCGTGGTCGACGACGTTCCAGCCCATGCCGGCCGTCTTCTCGGCTCCCTTGTACGCACAAGTGCCGAACTCGGTGATGGCCACCGGCTTGCCCCAGCGCTGGTAGCGGCGCAACTCCCTTACATAATCGGCCGGTTGACGGAAGTACGAGTAGTAGTCGATGCCCACGATGTCGAAGAGGTTCCAGTCGACCTTGTCGTCCTGGGCAGCCGCGTAGCCGAGGTGGCCGTGGAAGACGGAACGGCCCAGTGCCGCCGCCTTCTTGGTGAACGCGTCGAGCCTGCGCTGCATCCTGACCGGGTCGAAGGTGCCGTCGAGGAGGTTCCGCACCCGGTCCAGGACCGTCGTGCCCGGCACGATCCCCGGTACGAACAGCCAGAACTCGCAGCCCACACTGAAGTCGACGCTCGCGCCCTGCCGCCGGAGGCGTTCCGCGAACCGGCCGGTCTCCGCGAGGTGTTCGAGGATGTCCCGCTCCGGGACGTCGACCAGGGTGGGCTGGAGCCAGATGTGCAGGCCGAGTTCGGCGGCGTGGCCGGCGGTGGCGGTGAGGCGGTCGACCCCGTCGCCGGTGACGTCGACCGTGTCGGCGTGCAGTTCGTCGCGGATGGCGCGGAGGTCGGCGCGCATGCGGCGGGGGTTCCAGGCGGTGGCGGGGGTCTCGCCCTCGCCGACCGTGTAGACCACGCCGTGGTGACGCAGACCCCGTCGGCCGTCCGCCGCCCGCGTCCGCGCCGCGGCCTCCCCGGACGGCAGGAGTGCACCCGCCGTCCCGAGGGCCAGCGCCCCCGCCAGGAACCGCGCCCTGTTGATCCCCTGAGTGTTCGCCATGAGCCCACTGTGCCGATGCGCCTCCCGTGCCGGGGTCGCCCGATGGTCTACGGCGACGCAACCAAGGGATGAGGTCTCGCGTCGATCACTGGAGAGATCGTTGACGGAAACCGACCGGTCGTCGACGGAGACCGAACCGAATCTCATCGAAGCGAATCTCATCGAACCGAACGAAGGAGAGCGCGATCTCAGGCTCCGAACAGTCCTCTACGACCCCTGTGACCACCCGGCGTACCCTGCTCGCCGCCGGTGCCGCCACCGCCGCGACCGTGCTCGCCGGCGTCTCCCCCGCGCAGGCATCGGACGACACCGGCACCGCAACCGGCATCACGACCCGCCTCCGCGCCCTGGAGGAGCAACACAGCGCCCGTGTGGGCGTGTTCGCGCATCACCTCGGCACGAGGAGGACCGTCGCGCACCGCGCCGACGAACTGTTCCCGATGTGCTCGGTGTTCAAGACGCTCGCCGCCGCGGCCGTCCTGCGTGACCTGGACCGGCACGGCGAGGTCCTCTACAAGGTCGTGCACTACACGGAGGCCGATCTGGTCGACGGTTCCGACCAGACCCGGGCGCACCTGGCCGAGGGCATGACGGTCGAGCAGTTGGCGGACGTGGCGATCCGGTACAGCGACAACGGCGCGGGCAATCTGCTCCTGCGCGAACTCGGCGGCCCCACCGCGATCACCCGCTTCGCCCGCTCCCTCGGCGACCGGGTCACCCGGCTCGACCGCTGGGAGACCGAGCTGAACTCGGCCGAGCCGGACCGGATCACCGACACCACCAGCCCGCGCGCGATCGGTGGCCTGTACGGCCAACTGGTCCTCGGTGATGTGCTGCGCCGCCCCGACCGCGACCGGCTCACCACCTGGCTGCTCAACAACACGACGAGCGCCGCCCGTTTCCGCGCCGGGCTCCCCGCGACCTGGACGATCGCCGACAAGACGGGCAGCGGTGACTACGGCACCGCCAACGATGTCGGCATCGCCTGGACGGAGGCCGGGGACCCGGTGGTCCTCGCGGTCCTGACGACCAAGCCGACGCTGCCCGACGCGCCGTACGACAACCAACTGGTGGCGGACACGGCCGAGTTGGTGGCGGCCGCTCTCCGCTAGCGCGGGAAGTACTGCCGCGGTGTCACGCCGACCACGCGGTGGAACGCCGCCGTGAAGGAGCTCGCCGAGGCATACCCCACCCGCCGCGCCACGGACTCCACCGGCAGGCCCTCGGCGAGGTACGGCAGCGCGGCCTGCATGCGCAGCCGCTCCCGCCACTGTCCGAAGGCGAGGCCGGTCTCCGCGACGAAGAGCCGGGCCAACGTCCTGGCGCTGGCGCCGACTTGGCGGCCGTACTCGGCGAGGGGGCGGCCGTCGGCCGGGTGGGCCCGTAGCGCCTCGGCCACCGCGCGGGCCCGTGGGTCGCGGGGTTGGGGCACGGCCACGCTGGTCACCGGCACCGGACGCAGCTCGTCGAGCAGCACCAGCTCGGCACGTGAACGGACCTCCGGTGTCAGGTCCGTGCGGTCCAGGTGCTCGACGAGCGCCCGGAGCAGCGGGGTCATGGCGACGACCGTGGGGTCCCGCCAGTCGATGTGCGGGCAGCTCACCGGGTCGACGTACACACCGCGCATCACGGCGTCGCCCTCCGATCCCGTCGCGTGCGGGACGAGGGCGGGGATCCACAGGGCCAGCGCCGGTGGCAGCAGCCAGGTCCCCTGCTCGCTGCGGATTCTGAGCAACCCCCGTTCGGAACACAGGAGTTGGTGCACGGGATGCCAGTGTGTGGCGAAGAACGTCCCGCGCGGCATCGTGAACTGGCCGACGAGGATGGCCGTGTCGTGCCGGCGGCCCCGGTCCTGTCCGTTCCGCGACATGACACGGCAGCCTAGCCCGTGGCGGACAGCCGGCGGTGCCGCCTAGCGTCGACGTATGCCGATGAACCGAGCACACCGCAAGCTGTGCAGCTCAGAGGGATGGGCGCAGACGACGAAGGACCGCATCCTGCCCTGGGCCCTGGAACACGTGGAACTCGGCGCGGACGTACTGGAGATCGGCCCGGGCTACGGCGCCAACCTCCGTGTCCTCGTCGAAGAGGTCGATCACCTCACCGCCGCGGAGATCGACGCCGACACCGCCCGCCTGCTGCGGTCGAAGTGGGGCGACCGGGCCGAGATCCTGCACGCGGACGGCGCCGAACTGCCCTTGCGGGACGGGGCGTTCGACACGGTCGTCTGCTTCACGATGCTGCACCACGTCCCCACGGACGCCCACCAGGACCGCATCTTCGCCGAGGCGTTCCGCGTGCTGCGCCCCGGCGGCACGTTCGCCGGCAGCGACAGCCAGCCGAGCCTCCGCTTCCGGCTGCTGCACTTCCGGGACACGATGAACACCCTCGATCCGGCGACCCTTCCGGCCCGGCTGGAACGCGCCGGTTTCACGGACGTGGCGGTCGACCTCCACCCGGAGAGCGGCGGCCTACGCTTCCGTGCCCGCCGCGCCTGAGGACACCCCGAACCGTCGTACGTACCGCCGCTGCCACGGCGTCTCCACCGCATGCCGGTCGTAGTGCGCCCGCACATAGGCCACCGCCTCCTCCGCCGGCACCCCGTCCAGCACAGCCACACACGCGAGCGCCGTCCCCGTACGCCCCCGCCCACCCCTACAGGCAACCTCGACCCGCTCCACGGCGGCCCGCCGCCACACCTCAGTGAGAACGGCACGGGCGGTCGCGCGGTCGGCCGGGAGCCGGAAGTCCGGCCAGCGAATCCAGTCGGCTTCCCAAGGCACCTCGGCCGGCCGCCGGCCCAGGAGATACACGCCGTACGACGGGGTCGGCGCCCCGGGCGGGAGGGGGTGCCGCAGACCACGGCCTCTGATCAACCGCCCGGAGGGGAGCCGCAGGACACCGGGGTCGGTGGGGTTCCAGGTGTGGGTCACGGCGCCAGCGTAGGGGGCATCCCCTACCCCACCCCCCGAGACTCCTGCGCCGCCCTCGCCTCGATCCCCCGGAAGTGGTCCGCCATCGCCCGCTGCGCCCCCTCCACATCGCGGGCGCGCAGCGCGGTGACGATGTCGCGGTGGCGGCGGACGGTGATCCCGGGGGTCGGGTCGTCGGTCCAGCCGCGGGCTCCGGCGACGCGGCGGAACACCGTCCAGAAGGCGCCGAGGAGTTGGGGGACGAGTTCGTTGCCGAGGGAGGCGTAGAGCAACTCGTGGAATTCGCGGTCGAGTTCGGGGAAGGGGTGGCCCGCGCGGCCGGCTTCCTCCATCCGGGTCACCACCGCTTCCAGTCTGTCCAGTTCCGGCTCGGTGACGGTGGCGGCGACCCGATGAATCAGGCCTTCCTCCAGTACCTCGCGCACCTGGAGGACCTCGGCCAGGGCGTCCGCGTCGTCCTCGTGCCGGGTGAGGGTGCGGAAGGTGAGGCCGTCGACGAGCGGGGTCAGCGAGGCGCGGCCGACGTAGGTGCCGTAGCCGTGTCTGATCTCCACGATGTCGAGGGCCTGGAGCGCCTTGAGGGCCTCGCGGACGGAGTTTCTGCTGATGCCGAGGGCTTCCATCAGCTCTGCCTCGGTGGGCAGCGGCGCACCGGGCAGGAGCTTGCGGTCGAGGATCAGCTGGACGACCTCGCGCTGTATCCGACTGTTCCTTGGCTCCCCGGACATGCGCCGCATCGTAGCCGCACCGGACGTCCCACGTCCCATGTCTGACCTCGCCCGGCTCGGCAGAGGCGTCAACTTACGCCATTTCACGTGCCCTTCAAACTTCCATTGGTCCGACCTCTGACGGCTACGCCATTCGTGTGCGATGCCTTGACCACCCCCACGGCCGCTCCTATGGTCGCGCTGACCGCAGGACGTAGGACGTCGTACCTCCTGGAGTAACCATGCGCGAAGACGTGACCCAGAACGTGCCCGCGCTGCACCGCCGGGCGTTCCTCAAGTACTCCGGCGCGCTGGGCGCGGCGGCCGCGATCTCCTCGTCCCTGTCGGCCTGTTCGTCGGGGCCGCAGTCGACGAACGACACCGGCGGCGGGGGCACCGGCAAGAACCGCACCCTGACCGCGGTGATCGGCTACGGCAACGACGGAAGCTGGGACCCGACGCAGACCGCCTCCGCGTTCGGCATGGCCGGCAACAACCACATCTACGAGGGGCTGATCGACACCGATCCGATCACCCGGGCGCCGTACCCGGCACTGGCGACCGCCGTACCGAAGGACACCAGCGGCACCTCGTGGAAGTTCACGCTGCGGGCGGGCGCCAAGTTCCACGACGGGCACCCTGTGACCGCCGACGACGTGGTGTTCGTCTTCGACCGCATCCTCGACCCGAAGACGGCGACCCTCGCGCAGGGCTTCTTCGCGAGCTGGCTGAAGGAGGTCCGGAAGATCGACGCGCAGAACGTCGAGCTGGTCCTCAAGTTCCCCTTCCCCGAAGGGGTTTCACGCCTCACTCTCGCCAAGATCATGCCGAAGCACGTCTTCTCGAAGCCCGGCGCCTGGGACGACGCGATCAAGGGCAAGGCGGTCGGCTCGGGGCCGTACCGGATGACCGCGCACCACCCGAAGTCCAACACCACCTTCGCCGCGTTCGCCGACTACAACGGCCCCCGTCCGCCCGCCTTCAAGACGATGAACTGGCTGACCATCGTGGACGCGGCACCCCGCGTCGCCAAGATCTCCGGGTCGAGCGCGGGCGCGCAGATCGCCGACAACATCCCCTACGCCAACATCCAGCGGCTCCAGAGCGGCGGGCTGACCGTCGCGGGCGGCGCCGGGATGAACAACCTGTTCCTGATGTTCAACACCCAGCACAAACCCTTCGACGACGTACGGGTGCGGCAGGCGCTGCACTACGCGATCGACACCGACAAGATGGTCCAAGTCGCCCTGCGTGGGCACGGGAAGCCGTCCTCGTCCTTCCTCAACGAGGGCAACCCGACCTACCGGCGGGCGAAGACGGTCTACGACTACGACCCCGACAAGGCGAAGGCGCTGCTGAAGGCGGCAGGGGTCACCGGTCTGAAGGTCAACATCCTCGCGGTGAACGTGAGTTGGATCGTCGACTGCCTGCCGACCATCAAGGCGTCCTGGGACGCGATCGGTGTGAAGACGACCCTCTCCCCGCAGGAGACCACGGCCGTCTTCACCAAGATGGACCAGAAGCAGGACTACCAGGTCGTCGCGGCCGCCTCGAACCCCAACCAGTTCGGCCTCGACGCCGACCTGATCATGCACTACAACTACGGCCCCCAGAACCTGTGGATGGGCTACGCCCGTTGGGCCGGCAACTCGACCGCCAAGCAGCTCTTCAAGGACATGGACCAGGCGACGCAGGAGCCGGACGCGGCGAAGAAGAAGACGATGATCCAGGACTACATCGACATCGTCGCCGAGCAGGCCGTGCTCTACCCGGTCGTGCACAACGAGCTGATGACCGCCTGGGACCCGAGGAAGCTGACGGGGATAAGGGCACAGCCCTATCCCGGGATAAACGTCCTCCAGGCCAAGTGGGTCTAGCCGTACAGGAGTTGGCCCGTGATCACCGTCGTCAGGATTCTGGCCCGCCGTGTCGCCCTGCTCGTACCGCTGATGCTCGGCATCGTGCTGTTCGTGTTCGTGGTGATGCGCTTCTCGGACGTCGACCCGGCATCGGCGTTCTTCCAGGGCGCCAACCCGACCCCGCAGCAACTGCACGACTTCCGCGAGCGGAACGGCCTGCTGGATCCGCTGCCCCTGCGCTACGTCCACTTCGTGGGTTCGCTGCTCCACGGTGACATGGGCACCAGCGCGCTGACCCGGGCGCCGGTCGTCGACCAGGTCACCACCGCGCTGCCGCTGACCCTCCAACTCACCTTCCTGGGGCTGGGGATCGCGGTGGTGCTGTCGCTGCTCGGCGGGGTGACGGCGGCCATCTACCGGGACCGGCTGCCCGACCAGATCATCCGGGTGGTGTCGCTGACCGGGGTCGCCGCGCCCGGCTTCTGGCTGGCGCTGCTGATGATCCAGTACCTGGCCGTCGACCGGGGCTGGTTCCCGACCGGCGGCTACATCAACCCGGCGGACTCCCTCACCGGCTGGCTCAAGACGATGGCGCTTCCGGCGCTCGCGCTGTCGCTCCCGGTGGCGGCCCAACTCACGCGCATCGTAAGGACGTCGGTGGTCGAGGAGCTGGACAAGGACTACGTACGGACCGCGATCGGCAGCGGGCTGCCGCCCCGGGTGGTGGTCGGCCGGAACGTGCTTCGCAACGCGCTGATGAACCCGCTCACCGTGCTGGGCCTGCGCGTCGGATACCTGCTCGGCGGCGCCGTCGTCATCGAGACCATCTTCTCCCTCCCCGGGATGGGCAAGCTGATGATCGACGCCGTGCAGAACGGCGACCCGGCCGTCGTCCAGGGCGTGGTGCTCACGACGGCGACCGGGTTCGTCGTGGTGAACCTGGTCATCGACATCCTCTATCTGCTGGTCAACCCGCGCCTGAGGGATGCTTCCTGATGTTCACTCAGTTCTCCCGCAAGGGCCTTGCCGAGACCCTGTCCCGGCCCGGCATCCGGCTGCGCGGCTGGCGCCGGCTGCCGCTGCTGTCGAGGGTCGCGGTGTGCTTCCTGGCGGTCGTGGTTCTGGTGGCCCTCTTCGCGCCGCTGCTCGCGCCCGACGATCCGCTGGACCAGCAGCTCCCCGTGGACGGCACCGGGCACCCGTCCGCCGACCACTGGATGGGGCAGGACAGCCTCGGCCGGGACATCCTCAGCAGGCTGATGTACGGGGCCCGTTGGTCCCTCGCGATCGGGCTGGGGGCGACAGCGCTGGCCCTCGTCGTCGGTGCGCTGATCGGCGCGGTCGCCGCGACCTCCCGCAAGGGCGTGGACGAGACGCTGATGCGCTGCCTGGACGTGGTGATGGCGTTCCCCGGCATCGCGCTGGCCGCCGTCCTGGTCGCGGTGTTCGGCGGCGGGATCACCGTGCTGATCTGCGCCATCGCGTTCCTGTTCACGCCGCCGGTGGCAAGGGTCGTACGGGCCAACGTACTTGGCCAGTACGGCGAGGACTACGTCACCGCCGAGCGGGTGATCGGCGCCCGCACCCCGCACATCGTGGCGAGGCACGTGGCCGTCAACTGCGCAGCTCCGATCCTGGTGTTCTGTACCGTGCAGGTCGCCGAGGCGATCGTCTTCGAAGCGTCGCTGTCGTTCATCGGCGCGGGCGTACGGCCCCCGGACCCGTCCTGGGGCAGTGTCATCGCGGACGGCAAGAACATGGTGCTGACCGGGGGCTGGTGGGCGACCGTCTTCCCCGGTCTGCTGATGCTGATCACCGTGCTGTCGCTGAACATACTGTCCGAGGGAGTCTCCGACGCCTGGGCGGCCCCCGCCCCGCGCGAGGTGGACGTACGGCACGACGACGACCCGCTCGACGCCCCGGAGCCCGGCAGCGGCGAGGTGCTCCCGCTGCCCGGTCTGACGGAGGCGGCGCTCCGACTCCGGTCCCGTGCACGGCCGTTGCCCGACCCGAACGGGCAGCCGGTGCTGGCGGTCGAGAACCTCGCCATCGGCTTCGAGGGCCGGCATCAGGGCGTGGACATCGTCGACGGCATCAGCTTCGAGGTGCGGCCGGGCGAAGTCCTGGGCCTGGTCGGCGAGTCGGGCTGCGGCAAGTCGCTGACCGCGCTCGCGGTGATGGGCCTGGAGCCGAAGGGCGCCCGGGTGCGCGGCCATGTCCGGTTCAACCAGCGGCAGTTGGTGGGCGAGCCGATGCGCGTCCGGCGCAAACTGCTCGGCCACGAGATGGCGATGGTGTACCAGGACGCGCTGTCGTCCCTGAACCCTGCGATGACGATCCGCGCCCAGCTCAAGCAGGTGATACGGCGCGGTGGCCGGCGTGGCACGGGCGAGCTGCTGACGATGGTCGGCCTCGATCCCGAACGCACCCTGCGCAGCTACCCGCACGAACTCTCCGGCGGCCAGCGCCAGCGCGTCCTGATCGCCATGGCCCTCTCCCGCGACCCCAAGCTGATCGTCGCCGACGAACCGACGACCGCCCTGGACGTCACCGTGCAGGCCCAGGTCATAGAGCTACTGCTGCGGCTGCGCGAGGAGTTGGGCTTCGCGCTCGTCCTCGTCAGCCACGACCTGGCGCTGATCGCCGACGTCACCGACCGGGTGGTGGTGATGTACGGCGGACAGATCGTGGAGACGGGCGTGACCGCCGACCTGGTGGAGTCACCGGCCCACCACTACACGCGCGGCCTCCTCGGCAGCGTGCTGTCCCTGGAATCGGCGGCCGAGCGGATGACCCAGATCAAGGGCGTCGTCCCCTCCCCCGCCGACTTCCCGGCCGGCTGCCGCTTCGCCGACCGCTGCCCGCTGGCCGGCGACCTCTGCCGTACGACCGCCCCGGACCTGGTCGGCCCGCGCACCCACACGGCGGCCTGCCACCACCCGGCGATCGACCTGCTGACGACGGAGAGCGAGACGGTGTCATGAGCGCGCTGGTCGAACTCTCCGACGCCCATGTCGTCCACAAGGCGCGCAGCGGCGGCCTGTTCACCCGCGACCGGGTCTACGCCCTGACCGGCGCCGACCTCACCATCGCGCCCGGCGAGACGGTCGGCGTGGTCGGCGAGTCCGGCTGCGGGAAGTCCACGCTGGCGAAGGTGCTGGTGGGCGTGCAGCGGCCGACGTCCGGCGCGGTGTCGTTCCGGGGCCGCGACCTGTGGACGATGCCGGACGGCGAACGCCGGACCGCCGTGGGCACCGGCATCGGCATGATCTTCCAGGACCCGTCCACCGCACTGAACCGCCGCCTGACGATCCGTCAGATACTGCGCGACCCGCTCGATGTGCACAGCCGTGGCACCCGGGCCGAACGGGAGGACCGGGTGCGGGAGTTGATGTCCCTGGTCGGTCTCCCCCGCGCCCTCGCGGACGGCCTCCCGGGCCAGCTCTCCGGCGGTCAGCGCCAACGCGTCGCGATCGCGCGGGCGTTGGCCCTCGACCCCGACCTCGTCGTCGCCGACGAGCCGACCAGCGCCCTGGACGTCTCGGTCCGGGCCCAGATCCTCAACCTCCTCCTCGATCTGAAGGAACGCCTGGGCCTGGCCCTGGTGTTCGTGTCCCACGACATCCAGACGGTGCGGCGGATGAGCGACCGCGTGATCACCATGTACCTGGGCCGGATCGTCGAGGAGACCCCGGCCGACCAGGTCACCGACCGGGCGCGGCACCCGTACACCCGGGCCCTGTTCTCGGCGACACCGGGCCTGCTGCACCCGATCGACCCGATCCCGCTGGTCGGTCCTGTGCCGTCGGCGACACGTCCGCCGAGCGGGTGCCCGTTCCGTACCCGGTGCTGGAAGGCGGACGAGGTGTGCGCTTCCGCCATGCCGGACTTTTCACCCGCGTCGACGCCGGAACATCGCTACCGCTGCCACCATCCTGTGGAGGAGGACCTTTCCACCCGCGATCTCGTTCGCCAGAGCCTCCCGAGGGAGCCTTCATGACCTTCCCCGCCCCGCTGACCGGTGTCGTACCGCCCGTCTGCACGCCCTTGACACCGGACCGCGAGGTGGACGTCCGCTCGCTCCTCAGGCTCGTCGACCATCTGGTGGAGGCCGGGGTGCACGGGCTGTTCCTGCTCGGCTCGACCTCGGAGGCGGCGTATCTGACGGACCGGCAGCGCCGGTACACCGTGGAGACGGTCGTCGGCCATGTGGGCGGTCAACTCCCGGTGCTGGCCGGGGCGATCGACATGACGACGCCCCGGGTGCGTGACCACGTCACCGCCGTGACGGACGCCGGCGCGGACGCGGTGGTGGTGACCGCGCCCTTCTACACCCACACCCACCCCGCCGAGATCGCCCGGCACTACCGCCTGGTCGCCGCCGCGTCACCGGTCCCCGTCGTCGCCTACGACCTCCCCGCCTCCGTCCACAGCAAGCTGCCCGCCGACCTCGTCCTCGAACTCGCCGCCGACGGTGTCCTCGCCGGCCTCAAGGACTCCAGCGGCGACCTCGGCGGCTTCCGCCGGGTCGTCACCGGCGCCCGGGTCCACCCCGGCATCACCGGCTTCAGCGTGCTGACCGGTTCCGAGGTGTTCGTCGACTCGGCGCTCGCGCTGGGCGCGGACGGGGCGGTGCCCGGTCTCGCCAACGTCGACCCGCACGGGTACGTCCGCCTCGACGCGCTGTGCCGGGCCGGGGACTGGGAGCGCGCCCGGGCCGAACAGGAGCGCCTGTGCGCGCTGTTCGGGCTGGTCGGTGTCGGCGACCCGGCGCGGATGGGCGGCAGTTCGTCGGCGCTGGGGGCGTTCAAGGCGGCGCTGCATCTGCGGGGGATCATCGAGTGCGCGGCGACCGCGGAGCCCCAAGTGCCGTTGTCCGCCGACGAGGTGGGGCAGGTGGGGAAGTTCCTGGCGGCGGCCGGGCTGCTGTGACCGCTACTCCCCGAGGCCGTGCAGCAGGGTGTCGACGACGATGTCGGCGGCCTGCCCGGCGCCCAGCTCCGGCAGTTGCCGGGACACCAGGTGCATGAGCTGGGGCAGCAGTGCGCTCGCCCACCCCTTCGGCAGTCCCGGACGTAGCAGACCCTCCTCGGTGGCCCGCTCCAGGAAGGCGTCGGTCTCGCGGACGGCCGCGTCCCGGCGCTCGCGGACGGTGTCGTCGGCGAGCATGCGGGCGAGGTCGACCGGCCAGGTGCGGTTGACGGTGATGATGTTCTCGACATAGCGGTGCAGCGCGACGGCGACGGGGGCCTCGCGCAGCCGGGCGTCCTCGATGGCCCGCTCGATGGCCGTGAGGCGGGACGCGTAGATGACCGCGAGGAGTTCCTCGCGGGAGGCGAAACGCCGGTAGACGGTGCGCCGGTCCACGCCCGCCTCGGCGGCGATGGCGGCGATGCTCGCGCCGGGATCGGCGGCGAGCATACGGGCCCCGGTGGTCAGGACGGCTTCCAGGTTGCGCGCGGCGTCGGCTCTCACGACGTCGATCCTAAGCCTTGCTTGTGGAACCTGGGACATCTATCGCCTCACCAATGCGCCTCTATCTTTAGTAAGTGCTACATTGAAGTGACAGATAGAGGGGAATGCGCATGATCACATACGACCGACTCTTCATCGCGGGCTCCTGGGTCGAGCCCAGTGACCCCAAGCCGCTGGACATCACCTCGCCGCACGACCGCTCGGTGATCGGCCGCGCCGTCCAGGCGCGGCCTGCCGACATCGACCGCGCGGTGGCCGCGGCGCGGGCGTCCTTCGAGGCGGGCGCGTGGCGGCTGACCCCGCCCGCGGAGCGGATCGCGGTCCTGCGCGCGTTCAACGCGCTGCGGGAGAAGAACGCGGAGCACATCGCGCACCTGATCTCGCTGGAGAACGGCTCGGCCGAATGGTTCACCCGTGCGGGGCAGCCCGGTCTGAGCCGCCAGGCCAACGCCTATCTGAAGGCGGCGGAGGAGTTCGGCTGGGAGAAGACCCTCGCGCCCTCCGACCCCGACTCCCCCGTGCGCAGCGTGGTCCGCCGGGAGGCGGTCGGCGTCGTGGCCGCGGTGATCCCGTGGAACTCGCCGTTCTCCTCGGCCACCACGAAGATCATCCCGGCACTGGTCGCGGGCAACTCCGTGGTCCTCAAGGTGTCCCCGGAGAACTCGCTGAGCATGGGTTTCCTGGCCGAACTGCTGGAGCGGACGGGCCTGCCCGAGGGTGTGATCAGTGTGCTGCCCGCCGACCGCGAGACCAGCGAGCACCTGGTCTCGCACCCGGGCGTCGACAAGATCGCCTTCACCGGCTCGACGCGCGCAGGGCGCCGTATCGCGGCGATCGCGGGCGAGCAGCTCAAGCGCGTCAGCCTGGAGCTGGGCGGCAAGTCCGCGGCCGTCATCCTGCCGGACGCCGACATCGGGAAGGCGGTCGCGGGCCTGAAGTTCGCCTCCCTGCTCAACAACGGCGAGTCGTGCATCGCGCAGACCCGCGTCCTGGCCCCGCGCGAGAAGTACGAGGAGGTCGTCACCGCGCTGAAGGAGCTGGTGGAGTCGCTGAAGGTGGGCGACCCGAACGACGCCGACACCTTCATCGGCCCGATGATTCGCCCCGACCAGCAGCGGCTCGTCCGCGACTACATCCAGCTCGGCATCGACGAGGGCGCCCGCCTGGTCACCGGCGGCCCACAGATCCCCGAGGGCCTGGAGAAGGGCAACTACGTCACGCCCACCGTCTTCGCCGACGTCGACAACTCCATGCGGATCGCCCAGGAGGAGATCTTCGGCCCGGTCCTGGTCGTCATCCCCTACGACGACGAGGACGACGCCGTCCGTATCGCCAACGAGTCCGAGTACGGCCTCTCCGGCGGCGTCTGGTCCGCGGACGAGGAGCACGCCCTGCGGGTGGCCCGCCGGATCCGCACCGGCACCATCACGGTCAACGGTGCCTCGATCGCCTTCGACGGCCCGTTCGGCGGCTTCAAGGCCAGCGGCATCGGCCGCGAGTACGGCGCGGTCGGCCTCGGCACCTACACCGAGTACAAGACCATCACCGTCTGACCCGGCGACGGCCCGGGCGGTCAGCCCCCGCCCAGTGCGCCCACGCCCACCCGCCGGAACTCGATCGTGTCGTACGTCCCCGTCGCCCCGGTCTCGTACAGCACCCCCACCGTGTCCGGCCCGACCCGCACCAGGTCGGAGTAGCCCGCCCGCTGCCGCGACAGCGTGAGCACCTTGGTGAAGCTCTTGCCCGCGTCCGCGCTCCGCCAGATCGCCATGGCCTGGCGGACGGTGGGCACGGACGGCGCCGAGAACAGCAACGGGCCACCGGAGCCCGGCAGTTGGAGCACGCTCCCCTCCACCACCGGCACGTCGTCCAGCGTGTGCTGCACGGCGTAGGGCCGGTCGAGCGAGACACCTCCGTCACTGGAGTACGTGTCGAGCCGGTTGCCCGCACTCGTGCCGAGCTGGTCCCGTGAGCTGAAGTACAGCCGCCCGTCGGGGAGTTCGGCGGCGGTCGACTCGTTCGCGTTCTCGACCCCGTCGTAGGTGGAGTCCACGAACCCCAGCCGCCAGGTCTCGCCCCCGTCGTCGCTGTACAGGTCGTGGCCGCCGTAGTACTTGGCCTCCTGCCCGGTGTCGGTCGAGCCGGCCGGCGGGGCGGCCGAGTGGTTGGCGGGGACGATCAGCCGTCCCGTGTGCGGGCCCCGGGTGAGGGCGACCGCGTGGCCCGGGCCGGTGGCATACCAGCGCCAGCCGGGCCGCTTCACCTCGCTGGTGATGTCCCGGGGCGGGGTGAAGCTGCGGCCGTCGTCCCAGCTCCGCTGGACGAACACCCGGCGGCTCTGCTCCGGGGTGACCTCGCCCCGCATGATCTGGCCCTCGGTCACGGCACCGCTGTTGTAGGAGGTGACGAGCACGACGGCGCCGGTGCGGGGGTCGACCACGGGGGCCGGGTTGCCCCGGGTGTCCCCGTCCCCGGCGGCCACCACGGACAGCGGGCCCCAGGTGCAGCCGCCGTCGGTGGAGCGTCTGAGGACGACGTCGATGTTTCCGGTGTCGCCCGCGTCGTTGTGCCGTCCCTCGGCGAAGGCCAGGACCGTGCCCCGGTCGGTGACGACGGTCGCCGGGATGCGGTAGGTGTCGTAGGCGCCGTCCCCGGAGACGTAGGGCACGGAGGAGGTGCAGCCGGAGTGCGCGGAGGCGGACGCCGTGCCGGCCGTGAACGGCGCGACCAGTACGGCGGTGACGAGCAGCGTGCGGCTCAGGATGGTCATCGCGCTCCCTTACGGAGGTCGCCCTTCGCGGGGCGACGCTGACCTGTCCGTCACAGCCTCCCCTCAGTCACCGGCCCCGACTCGTACACGACCGCCACCACCGGCACCTCCGGCACATACGAGCCACGGTCGGCATGCTGTCGCACAGAAGTCCAACCCACCGTCGTATCAAGGACGTTGAGGCCGTACGCAATCGGCAGGACACCACTCGTCGCGCCACCGCGCGGATCGCGACGCGGAGTTCGGCCGGACGGAGTACGAGGTCTGCGACGGCGTACGGGGGCTACGACGGGGTGCGTGCCGCCGCGAGCAGTCGGGTGACGTCGTCCGCGCAGATGGTGAGGGCCGCGCCCACGGTCGCGAGGGCGTCGCGTTCGGCCGGTGTGTAGGGGCCGTCGGCCAGCGCGATGCGGGCGCCCTGGAGCAGGATCGATTCGCGGCCGGCGGGGGCGAGGTGCGGGGCGAGCGGGTCGAGGGCCTCGTGCAGCTCTATGGCGAGTCCCGCGCCGCTGGGTTCGCCGAAGACGCGGCCGGTGTCGGCGGCCAGGGCCTCGACGAGCGCGCCGAGCTGGTCCTCGGTGCAGTCCTGGAAGCCGGCGGCCCTGACGGTGCCCGCGGCGGCCTCCAGGGACGTACGGGCGCAGGTGCCGCCGGCCGCGAGGACCGCGAGGGCGACCGTGTGCACGGCGTCGCGGAGCATCGCGGAGAAGCGGGTCGTGGTGGGGTGGTCGAGGACGTCGGTGCCGTAGTGGCCCTGGCAGGCGGCGCACTCGACGACCGGGCCGGTGTCGCCGCGCGGCAGCACGGGGACGCCGAGCAGGGTGAAGCGGCGGCGGCCGGTGAGCCGCTGGTAGTTGCGGTCGCCCCCGCATCCGGGGCAGAAGAACTCGCCGTCCCCGACGCTGGTCCACGCGGTACGGATGCCCAGGACGCGCGCCGCACGGCCCTCATGGACAACTCGGCCGTTTCGTCCCCGTTCTGGCAGCACGTCGCACCTCCGTAACGCCGCGGCAACATCGCCGCGCTGGCGTGATGTTAGCCACATTGTTGAGCCGGAGTCAGTACCCCGGACGAGACCTGCTCGTGACCTGCACACCGAATGGCCGGGAAACGACGGGGCCCCGCCCGCCGGAGATCGGCGTGCGGGGCCCTTGGAGCGCGAGTAAACCGCCGGTCAGGCTGGTTCAGCGGGTGGCGCGGTTGACTGCGGAGACGACCGCCTTCAGTGAGGCACGTGTCGTATTCGCGTCGATGCCGATTCCCCACAGAACCTTGTCGCCGATCGCGCACTCGATGTACGAGGCGGCCTGCGCGGAGGCGCCCTCGCTCATCGTGTGCTCCTGGTAGTCCAGGAGCCGTACGTCGATGCCCACGGACTGCAGGGCGTCGAAGAAGGCGGAGATCGGACCGTTGCCGGAACCGCTCAGGACGGTGTCGACGCCGTCGACGGTGGCCTCCACCTTGAGCGTGTCCACGCCGTCGGTGTCGGTGGTCGACTGGCCGGTCTTCACCTGGATACGGCCCCAGGGGTTGTCCGGGTTCGGCAGGTACTCGTCCTGGAACACCGACCAGATGTCGGCGCCGGTGACCTCGCCGCCCTCGGCGTCCGTCTTGGCCTGGATCAGCTTGGAGAACTCGATCTGCATCCGGCGCGGCAGGTCCAGCTTGTGGTCGTTCTTCAGGACGTACGCGATACCGCCCTTGCCGGACTGCGAGTTGACGCGGATCACGGCCTCGTAGGAGCGGCCGACGTCCTTCGGGTCGATCGGCAGGTACGGGACGGCCCACTCGATGTCGTCGACGGTGACGCCCTTCGCGGCCGCGTCGGCCTCCATGGCGTCGAAGCCCTTCTTGATGGCGTCCTGGTGGGAGCCGGAGAAGGACGTGTAGACCAGGTCGCCCACGTACGGGTGGCGCGGGTGGACCTCCATCTGGTTGCAGTACTCCCACGTACGACGGATCTCGTCGATGTCGGAGAAGTCGATCTGCGGGTCGACGCCCTGCGAGAACAGGTTCATGCCCAGGGTGACCAGGTCGACGTTGCCGGTGCGCTCGCCCTGTCCGAACAGGCAGCCCTCGACGCGGTCGGCGCCGGCCATCAGGGCCAGTTCGGCGGCGGCGACGGCCGTGCCGCGGTCGTTGTGCGGGTGGATGGAGAGGACGACGTGCTCGCGGCGGGACAGGTGGCGGCCCATCCACTCGAAGCGGTCGGCGTGCGTGGAGGGGGTCGAACGCTCCACCGTGGCAGGCAGGTTGAGGATGATCTCGCGGCCGGGGCCCGGCTGCCAGACGTCCATGACCGCCTCGCAGACCTCCAGCGCGAAGTCCAGCTCGGTGTCCGTGAAGATCTCCGGCGAGTACTGGTATCCGAACTCGGTCTCGGGGCCCAGCAGTTTCTCGGCGTACTCCATCACCAGGCGGGTGCCGTCGACGGCGATCTGCTTGATGTCGTCCTTGGAGCCGCGGAAGACGACCCGGCGGAACACGGGCGCGGTCGCGTTGTAGAGGTGCAGGGTGGCGCGCTTGGCGCCCTTCAGGGACTCCACGGTCCGCTCGATCAGGTCCTCGCGGGCCTGCGTCAGCACGGAGATCGTGACGTCGTCCGGGATCGCGTTCTCGTCCTCGATGATCGACCGTACGAAGTCGAAGTCCGTCTGGCCCGATGCCGGGAAGCCGACCTCGATCTCCTTGTAGCCCATCTTGACCAGCAGATCGAACATCGCGCGCTTGCGGGCGGGCGACATGGGGTCGATCAGGGCCTGGTTGCCGTCCCGCAGGTCCGTGGAGAGCCAGCGGGGGGCGACGGTGATCCGCTGCTGGGGCCAGGTGCGGTCGGGGATGTCGACCTGCTCGTACTGGCCGTACTTGTGGATCGGCATGGAACTGGGCTGCTGGCGATTGGCGCTGTGGGCCATGATGCGTGGGCTCCTCGTGGTGTCCTGAAGGACGGCCGACGGCGCAACGCCAGACTCCGCGGGGAGGGGGTCGGCCTCGACTACAGGCCCTCGCCGCGGCAGCTAAGGAGAAGCAGCCCGAAACGCATGATGTCCAGCAGAGTAGCCGAGTCGTGCGCCGTGCGGGGGGCCGTATCACTATGCGGGACATCCACGGCCGTATACCACTCTCCGCTACGAAACTGTGATGATTGTCCCTGTATTTCACCAATCATGGTTGCCGGTAGTGACAGCGGCATAACTCAGTGCCAAGGTGCCGGGCATGACGACTCACGGGGGCTTCGAGCCCGTCTTCTGCACGATCGTCCCGCCGCACGTCCTCGACAAGCTCGCCCAGCACGAGGACCCCGCGGTCTCCGGTCCCGCCCGCGAGACCCTCCAGCGCGACGCCTACGAGCGCACCCACCGCCGGCTGACCACCGTCATCGGCGCACCGGCCGTCGCCGAGCCCACCGAGTCCGACAAGCCGCAGCGCACGATCTACGACGCGAAGCACAAGCAGGACCTGCCCGGAAAGAAGGTCCGCGCCGAGGGCTCCGAGCCCGGCAAGGACGCGACCGTCAACCGCGCCTACGCGGGCCTCGGCGCCACCTTCGAGCTCTATCTCAACGCCTTCGACCGCCACTCCATCGACGGCGAGGGCCTGCCGCTCAACGCGTCCGTCCACTTCGACGTGAACTACGACAACGCGTTCTGGAACGGCGAGCAGATGGTGTTCGGCGACGGCGACGGCGAGCTGTTCCTCGACTTCACCATCCCGGTCGACGTCATCGGCCACGAACTCACCCACGGCGTCACGCAGTACAGCGCGAACCTGACCTATTTCGGCCAGTCCGGCGCCCTGAACGAGTCGATCTCCGACGTCTTCGGCTCGCTCATCAAGCAGTACACGCTCGGCCAGAGTGCCGCCGAGGCCGACTGGCTGATCGGCGCGGGCCTGCTCGCCCCGCGCGTCTCCGGCGTGGCCCTGCGCTCCATGAAGGCCCCGGGCACGGCCTACGACGACGCCGCCCTCGGCAAGGACCCGCAGCCCGCGACGATGGACGACTTCGTGAAGACGGGCCGCGACAACGGCGGCGTGCACATCAACTCCGGCATCCCCAACCACGCCTTCTATCTGGTCGCCGACGCGCTCGGCGGCCACGCCTGGGAGAAGGCCGGACAGATCTGGTACGACGTGCTGACCGGCGGCGCGCTCAAGCAGGACGCCCTGTTCGCCGACTTCGCCAAGCTCACCGTCGCCGCCGCGAAGACCCGGTTCGGGGACGGGGGCGAGGAGTTGCAGGCCGTGACGAAGGCGTGGGAACAGGTCGGGGTGCAGATCACGTGATTCCGTACTAGAGATGACCCATGCGTATTCATGTGAGGCGCACAGGTGGGTTCGGCGGCATCGCACGGCAGGGCGAGGTGGACACCTCGGGCCGGCCCGATGCCCATGAGTGGCACGCCCTGGCCGAGAGCGCGATCACGTCCGGCCGGGGCGCGCCCGTGACGGGAGTCCCCGACGGCTTCCACTACGAGATCACCGTGGACGGGAAGACCGTGCACGCGGCCGATCCCAGGCTTACGGAGGAGCAACGGACACTGATCTCACGGGTGTTGAAGGAAGGTGCGTAGGCAGGCGTCGAGGGGTGGGCGTAACTGCTTGTTCACGCCCGCCCGTTGACACCCGTTACCACCGGTACGGATGATCCGGCGCATGGCGACTGATGCAGGCAACCCGATACCTCGGTTCCCCGCCGACTTCCTCTGGGGCGTCTCGACCTCGGCCCACCAGATCGAGGGCGCGACGGACGCACGCGAGCCCTCGATCTGGGACGCGTTCGAGGCCGAGCCGGGCCGGATCAAGGACGGCTCGACGGCGGCGGTGGCCTGCGACCACTACCACCGCCACCCCGAGGATGTGGCCCTCCTGGCCGACCTGGGCGTGGACGCGTACCGCTTCTCGATCTCCTGGCCGCGTGTCAACTCCCCCGGCGGCCTGGACTTCTACGACCGTCTCGTGGACGAACTGGTCGCGGCGGGCGTTCGTCCGGTCCCGACCCTGTTCCACTGGGACCTCCCGGTCACCCAGGACTGGCTGCACCGGGACACGGCCTCGCGTTTCGCCGGCTACGTGTCCGTGGTCGCCGACCGGCTCGGCGACCGGGTGAAGAAGTGGATCACCATCAACGAGCCCGCGGAACACACCCTGTTGGGGCACGCGCTGGGCGCCCACGCCCCCGGCAAGGCCCTGCTGTTCGACGCGCTGCCGGTCGCCCACCACCAACTGCTGGCCCACGGCCTGGCGGTACGGGCGCTGCGCGCGGCCGGTGCCACCGACATCGGGATCGCCAACTCGCACGGCCCGACCTGGGCCGCCTCGCAGGAGCCGGAGGACATCGAGGCGGCGAACTTCTACGACCTGCTGCTGAACCGCCTGTTCGCCGACCCCCTGCTGCTGGGTGAATACCCCTCCGGCCTGGGCGAGTTGATGCCGGGCGATGTCGAGTCCGACCTCAAGGTGATCGCCGAGCCGATCGACTGGTACGGGATCAACTACTACGCACCGACCAGGGTCGGGGCACCTCAGGGCGCGGAGATCGAGTTCGGCGGACTCACCCTCCCCGCCGAACTCCCCTTCTCCGTAAGGGAGATCGAGGGCGTCCCGGTCACGGACTTCGGCTGGCCGGTGGTCCCCGAGGGCCTGACGGAACTCCTCACCACCTTCCGGGACCGGTACGGCGACCGGCTCCCGCCCGTCGTCATCACCGAGAACGGCTGCTCCTACGACGGCGTCGACGACCAGGACCGGATCACCTACCTCGACGGTCATGTCCGGGCGCTGCACGGCGCGTTGGAGGCGGGCGTGGACGTCCGCGGCTACTTCGTGTGGTCGCTCCTCGACAACTTCGAGTGGGCGGAGGGCTACGAGCGCCGCTTCGGCCTGGTCCACGTCGACTACGACACCCAGGCACGCACCCCGAAGGCGTCGTACGGCTGGTTCCAGGAGCTGCTGCGGGCGCAGAAATCACAGGTGCGGGGATGACGACGGCCGACGCGGTCTCCTCGCCGTCCGGTGCCCTCGCTGAACCCGTCGAACGCGTGGGCCGGGGCTGGACCTCCGCGCTCTCGCTCGCCAACGGGGCGATCTGGGTGGGCTGGTACGGCCCGCTGCAGATCCTGCTCGCCTCCCAGGCCAAGGACTTCGCGCCCGGCACCGGCATGTCCAAGGAGACGATGCTGGCGTGGGTGACCGGCGCGGGCGCGCTGGTGTCCCTGGTCGCCAATCCGCTCTTCGGCGCGCTGTCGGACCGTACGACGTCGCGGTGGGGCCGCCGTACGCCGTGGATCGTGGCCGGTACGGCGGGCGGGGCGCTGTCCCTGCTGCTGCTCGCGGGCGCGGGCGGGGTCTGGACGATGGCGGCCGGCTGGTGCCTGGTCCAGCTGACGCTGAACGCGGCCTTCGCGGCGGTCACGGCGGCCGTCCCCGACCGGGTGCCGCGCCTCCAACGAGGCTCTGTGGGCGGCTGGTTGGGAGCCGCGCAGATCCTGGGCGTGGTCGGCGGCACGGGCCTGGCGACGGCGGCCGGGGGCATCGGGGCGGGCTATGTGGCGTGCGCGGTGTTCACGGCGGTGGGCGTGCTGCCGTACGTGCTGCGCCACAAGGATCTCCGGCTGTCGGTGTCGGACCGCCCGCCGTGGTCCTGGCAGGGCTTCCTGCGCGGCTTCTGGCTGAGCCCGCGCCGCCACCCCGACCTCGGCTGGGCCTGGCTGACCCGCTTCCTGATCAACCTGAGCAACGCGCTGGTGCTGCTGTACCTCCTGTACTACCTGCGTGACCGCCTGCACTACCACGACCCCGACCAGGGCGTCCTGATCCTCACGGCGGTCAACGGCCTCACGCTGCTCGCCACCGTCGTGGTCGGCGGAGTGTGGTCCGACCGGGTCGGCCGCCGCAAGCCGTTCGTGATCTGGTCCGGGGTCCTGATGGCGGTGGCGACGGCGGTCCTCGCGGGCTGGCAGACCTGGCCGGGCGCGATCACCGCGGCGGCGGTCCTGGGCATCGGCTTCGGCGTCTTCACGTCGGTCGACTTCGCCCTGATGACGGACGTCCTCCCCAAGGCCCTGGACCGCGGCAAGGACCTCGGCGTCATCAACGTCGCCAACGCCCTCCCCCAGGTCGCGGCCCCCGCCCTCGCCGCACCGATCGTGACGTATCTGGGCGGGTACCGGGTGCTGTATCTGGTGTCCGCGGTGATCGGGATGGCGGGGGCGTTGCTGGTGCGGCGGATTCGAGGGGTGGACTGAGACAGGTCAGAGCACGCCCGCGTCCCGCGCCGCCCACACCGTCGGGAACAGCGGGCGGTAGCCCAGCTCGCGGCGGATGCGTTCCGTGGACATGATCCCGAACCACGGGTCGGGGTCGGTCCGTTCGGCCATGCCGGTGGGGAGTTCGACCCCGTTGAGCTGGTGCAGTTCGACCGCGGTGACCGGGGCGTCGTCGGCGATGTTGTAGACGCGGCCGGCGACTCCGGGGGCGTGCAGGATGCGCAGCAGGCCCTGGGCGACGTCCGCGTGGTGGCCCATGTGGAGGCGCTGGTTGGAGGCCCAACTTCCCGCCCAGTGCATGGAGTTGGCGAGATGGGGGTCGCCCTCGCCGTAGACGAAGGGGAGGCGGGCGACGCGGACGTCCATGGTGTCGAGGGCGAGGAGTTCGCGTTCGGCGGCCACCTTCGACTCGCCGTAGGCGCCCCACATGAGACCGCCGGGGCGGCTCTCGTCGTCCTCGGTCAGGGGGCGGCCCCGGCCCACGCCGTACACGATTCCGGTGCTGACCTGGACGAAGCGCCGCACGCCGGAGGCCTGCGCGGCGCGCCCCAGCGCGACCGCCGCGTCCCGGTTGACGGCCCACGCCTCCTCGTCCGGCACCCCGCGGAAGGACGCGGCGACGTTCACGACCGCGTCGACCCCGGAGACCGCCTTGCCGAGGACCGAGTCGTCGCGCAGGTCCCCTTCCACCACCTCGGCGCCCAGCGCCGCGAACGGCTCCGCGCGGGCCGCGTCCCGTACCAGGACCCGCACCTTCTCCCCCGGCCGGCTCTGCGCCAGCAGCCTCGGTACGAACCGCTTGCCGACCTGTCCCGTCGTCCCTGTGACCAGTGTCAACATCGTCTGCTCCTCACGTTCTGGTGGCTCCAGCGTGGGCCGGGCCCGGTCCGAGCGGGAGAGACCTGTCGATCGGGGGATCGGCAGACCCTGGATAAGCCGGGCGGACTCCCGCACGCTGGAAACGTGAACCGAGCCGAACTCGCCGACTTCCTGCGCCGCGGCCGGGCCCGCCTGGACCCCTCCGACGTGGGCCTCACGCCCGGCGCCCGCCGCCGTACACCGGGCCTGCGCCGCGAGGAGGTGGCATCGCTGGCCGGTATGTCGGCCGACTACTACACGCGCCTTGAACAGTCCCGGGGCCCGCACCCCTCCCGCCAGATGCTCACGGCGCTCGCGCGGGCGCTCCGCCTCACGGACGACGAACGCGACCACCTGTTCCACCTGGCGGGCGAGGAGCCACCGCGCCGGGGCAGCACCTCCGCGCATGTACGCCCGGGTCTGCTGCTGGTCCTGGACCGGCTGCACGACACCCCGGCGTCGGTGCTGAGCGACTGCGGTGACGTGCTGGCCCAGAACGCGATGGCGAAGGCCCTGAGCGGGGACGCGTCGGCCCGGCCGCACCGGGACCGCAATCTGAACCGCCGCTTCTTCCTGGAACCGGCGGCCCAGGAACTGTTTCCGCCGGAGGACCGGCCGGAGCTGGCGCGGGCCCATGTCGCGAACCTGCGGGCGGTGACGGCGGCCCGCCCCGACGACCCGGAGCCGGCCGCGCTGGTGGCCGAACTACGCGCGGGCAGCGAGGAGTTCGCCCGCCTGTGGGACGAACACGAGGTCGCCGTACGGCGCCGCTCGACGAAGCGCTTCCAGCACCCGCTGGTCGGCCTCCTGGAGCTGGACTGCGAGGTCCTCCTCAACGAGGACCACCACCACCTGCTCGTCATCCACACGGCCCGCCCGGGGACGGAGTCGTACGAGCGCTTGCAGCTGCTGCGGGTGGTGGGGTTGCAGGACCTGACCCCGTCAGAATCCCAGCTTCCGTAGCTGCCGAGGATCCCGCTGCCAGTCCTTCGCCACCTTCACATGCAGGTCCAGGCTGTATCAATGTGCGGCTACCGCCGCGTGGCCGGCGTGCCGAGCAGTGTCTCGGCCTGCTCACGCGCCCCGACGTCGATCCCCTTCAGGCACTCACCCGGGCCGCCACACCCCGCCCGGCTCAGAACCCCAGCTTCCGTAGCTGCCGAGGATCCCGCTGCCAGTCCTTCGCCACCTTGACATGCAGGTCCAGGAAGACGGGCGTACCCAGCAGCGCCTCGATCTGCTTGCGGGACTTGATGCCGACCTCCTTCAGGCGGGCGCCCTTCGGGCCGATGATGATGCCCTTCTGGCTGGGGCGCTCGATGTAGACGAAGGCGTGGATGTCGAGGAGGGGCTTGTCGGCGGGGCGGTCCTCGCGGGGGAGCATCTCCTCCACGACGACGGCGATGGAGTGCGGGAGTTCGTCGCGGACGCCCTCCAGGGCCGCCTCGCGGATCAGTTCCGCGATCATGACCTGCTCGGGCTCGTCGGTGAGGTCGCCCTCGGGGTAGAGGGCCGGGCCCTCCGGGAGGAGGGGGATCAGGAGGTCGGCGAGCAGGTCCACCTGCTGGTCCGCGACCGCCGACACCGGCACGATCTCCGCCCACTCGAAGCCCAGCTCCTTGCCGAGCTGGTCGATGGCGATGAGCTGTTCGGCGAGGGTCTTCGAGTCGACCAGGTCGGTCTTCGTGACGATCGCGATCTTCGGCGTCTTCTTGATGGACGCCAGTTCCTTCGCGATGAAACGGTCGCCCGGGCCCAGCTTCTCGTTCGCCGGCAGGCAGAAGCCGATGACGTCGACCTCGGCCCACGTCGTGCGGACGATGTCGTTCAGCCGCTGGCCGAGCAGCGTGCGCGGTTTGTGCAGGCCAGGGGTGTCGACCAGGATCAGCTGGGCGTCGGGCCGGTGGACGATGCCGCGGACCGTGTGCCGCGTGGTCTGCGGCTGGTTGGCGGTGATCGCCACCTTCTGGCCGACCAGAGCATTCGTAAGGGTGGACTTGCCCGCGTTGGGGCGGCCCACGAAGCAGGCGAAGCCGGCGCGGTGGGGAGCCGCCGACGACTCAGACGGCTTGGATGACGGGGTACGAACGCTCATGGCGCCCATTGTCCCTGATCCACAAGCCCCTGCCGCACAACAGTCCACCCGGCCCTCATCCGGTGAGCTTTCAGAAACCCTGCGGCAATGAAACATCCCGGAAACACAGCTGTGCACAACCGGAAACCCGGGCCGGTGACCCTCTGACGAGCCCCCACCCCGTTGGAGACGACCGTGACCCTCGCCGCCGCCCACGTCGACACCGGCGACACCGCCTGGCTGCTCGCCGCCACCGCCCTGGTCCTGCTGATGACCCCGGGCCTGGCCCTCTTCTACGGCGGCATGGTCCGCACGAAGAGCGTCCTCAACATGCTGATGATGAGCTTCGTGTCGATCGCCCTGGTCACCGTCGTATGGCTGGTCGCCGGATACTCGCTCGCCTTCGGCGACGACATCGGCGGCGGGCTGCTCGGAGGTCTCCGCCATGCCGGCATGGCGGGGCTCGGGCCCGACAGCATCCACGGCACCGTCCCCACCCTCCTCTTCGCGACCTTCCAGCTCACCTTCGCGATCATCACGGCCGCGCTGATCAGCGGGGCGGTGGCCGACCGGGTGCGGTTCGGGGCGTGGCTCGTCTTCGTACCCGTCTGGGCACTGCTCGTATACGTTCCCGTCGCGCACTGGGTGTGGGGCCCCGGCGGCTGGATCGCGGCGCACCTCGGCGCCCTCGACTTCGCGGGCGGTCTCCCCGTCGAGATCACCTCGGGCGCCTCCGGACTCGCCCTGTGCCTGGTCGTCGGACCCCGCCTCGGCTTTAAAAAAGACGCCATGCGCCCGCACAACCTCCCCATGGTGATGCTGGGCGCGGGCCTGCTCTGGTTCGGCTGGTTCGGCTTCAACGCCGGGTCCGCCCTCGGCGCCAACGGCCTCGCCGCCGCGGCCTTCCTCAACACCCTCGCCGCGGGCTGCACCGGCCTGCTCGGCTGGCTCTTCGTCGAGCAGAAGCGCGACGGCCACCCCACCACCCTGGGCGCGGCCTCGGGCGCGGTGGCCGGCCTGGTCGCGATCACCCCGTCCTGCGGCTCGGTCTCCCTCCTCGGCGCACTGGTCGTCGGCCTCGCCGCCGGGGCCGTCTGCTCGTACGCGGTCGGCTGGAAGTTCAAGCTGAACTACGACGACTCGCTCGACGTCGTCGGCGTCCACCTGGTCGGCGGCGTCATCGGCACCCTCCTGATCGGCGTCTTCGCGGTCACCACCATGACCGGCGGCCCCGAGGGACTCCTCTACGGCGGCGGACTCGCCCAGCTCGGCAAGCAGTTCGTGGCCGTGGCCGCCGTAGGGGCGTACGCGTTCCTCGTGACGTACGGCATCGGCAAGTTGCTCGACAAGGCGATGGGTCTGCGGGCGAGTGAGGAGGAGGAGCGGACGGGTCTTGACCTTACGGTGCACGCCGAGACCGCATACGATCACGGCGTCCTGGGCCACGGGGCCCCGGTCACCGCCTCCGTCCTCCCCTCCGCGCAGAAGGTCACGTCCCAGCCATGAAGCTCATCACCGCGATCGTCAAGCCGTACCGCCTCGACGAGGTCAAGACGGCGCTCCAGGAGCTCGGCGTGCACGGCCTGACCGTCACCGAGGCCAGCGGCTACGGCCGGCAGCGCGGGCACACCGAGGTGTACCGCGGTGCCGAGTACCGCGTCGACCTCGTCCCCAAGGTGCGGATCGAGGTCGTCGTCGACGACGCGGACTCGGAGGCCGTGATCGACGCGATCGTCAAGGCCGCACAGACGGGGAAGATCGGGGACGGGAAGGTGTGGTCGATTCCGGTCGAGACGGTGGTACGGGTACGGACGGGTGAACGCGGCCCCGACGCGCTCTGACCGCCAGCGCTCCCCCGACGAACCCGACCGCGAGCAGCAGCGCCGCCGCCAGCCAGGGCAGCGCGAAGAAGGAAGCGCTCGCCGACTGCTTGGTGCCCGGCGCGCTCGCGGTCAATGTGATGTCGCCCCAGTCGAGTTGGGGCGAGCCCTTCCACGGCTCGCTGAGCTTGACGCTCTGCCCCGGTAGCAACTCCGAGGGGATACGGGTGAGTCCGCGCGAGAGCAGGGTCCGGCCGAACAGTCCCTGCGCCTTCAGCGTCACCTTCGGGTCGAGGGTGACGTTGCCGGTGTTGTGCAGCGTGTAGGAGATCGTCGCGTCGCTGTCCCCCAACCCCGGTACCAGCGGCTGGTGATGGGACACATGGACGTGCTCGACGGCGAGCGCGGGCAGCGTGGGTCCGCTCACCCGGAGATAGACACGGGCGCCGACGGCCCGCTGCACACCGAGGGCGAGTGAACCGTCGCCCTTGTCGACGCGTTCGTCGAGGGCGACCAACGCGCCCGGGTGGTCGCCGGGTTCGGCCCCTTCGGGCACATGGAGCGTGAACGGCACGGTGACGGTCTTGTGGGCGGGAACGGTGACCCGGGACCTGGCCGGCCTGGCCCACGCGCCGACACCCCGCATCGTCTCCCGCACCGTCCGTACGGCGAACCCGCCGTCGCGCGCGGTGTTGTAGGCGTCGGCCGCGTACAGCCGGAAGGTGAGCGGCGCGGAGGTCTTGTTGGCGACGACCACCTTGTCCTGGATGGTCTGGCCGGGGTCGGCGGAGAGATAGAAGTACGGCCGCGCGGCGATCTTCGACGCGGCCGGGTACACGGACCAACTGCCGTTGTCCGCCGCGTGGGAGGAGGGCGCGGCGAGCACGCCGAAGCAGAGGCTCAGGAGGAGGACGTACAGCTTGCGCATGGGTGCGGACCCCCACGGACGAGGAGTGTGGCGGTCGGGCGGGTGCGGGCGCCCGGCCACCGGAGGTGGGTCGGTACGGTCAGGTGAGCGTGAGCGTCAGAACGCCGGAGTACGAGCCCGGAGGCGTGAACGCCGGTACGTTCAGGGAGAGTCCGGCGTCGACGGTGAACTCGCCGCCGGTGAGCGTGCCGTCAGGGGTGGACGCGAGCGTCGCCCCCGAACTGCCCACCGTGCCCGGCGAACCGGCGACACAGGTGCTCGGGCTGCCCGCCTTGGTGGCGCAGGCGGGAGTCCAACTCAGCGCCCCTGAGCCGATCTTGGCGCCGGGACCGGTGAAGTCGGTGACCTTGCCGGTCAGGGACCAACCCGCGGGTCCGCCGCGGAAGTCCTGGACCGTCACCGTGTTCAGGGCGCCCGTGGAGGCACCGCCCTTGCCGAAGTCGACCGCGGAGAGGCCTACGGCGTCCCCGGCCTGCGCCATCGACAGCGTGCCCGCCTTGACGGTGGTCGTCAGCTTCTGACTCCCCGGCGGAACGGGCGTGGTGTCGTTGACGACATAGGCGGCAGGCCCGGCACCCAGATCAGCACTCCACGCGCTGCCCTCGTAGGCCACGATCCCGGTCGTCGTCTTGTCGCTGACGACGAGCGAGCCGCTGATGGTGCCACTGGCACTGGCCGTGACGGTCGCCGTGTCCGCGGTCTGCGCGGTCCCCGACCGCCCGGCCAGGGTCACGGTGGCACCCGGGGTGAAGTTGCTGCCGGTCACGGTGACGCTGTCACCGGCGTTGCCGGAGGCCGAACCCAGGCTGATCGCACGGGTGTTGACCGGAACGGTGGAGGTGGCGGTGACGGTCTCGGAGACCGGGGCCGGCGGGTTCGTCACCGTGCAGGGGGTGTCCAGTTCCAGGATGTAGCTGGTGTGGATGTTGTAGTCGCCCGGCGAGAGGGTGATCGCGCCGGGGGTGGTGACCGTGAAGGTGCCGGTCATGGAGAAGGACGGGAAGGCGCCGTTGCCCGGCACCGGGTCGTTCTTCTTGGGCCCGGCCACCGTGACACTGCCGGTCTGGGCACCGCCGAGGGTGATCTTCCCGGTCGGCGTCATGATGTCCGCCGGCAGGGCGATCGCGGTCGGGTTGCTGGCGGCCGGCTTGACCACCGTGTACGTCACGGTGACGGTGTCGCCCACCTTGGGCGCGGTGTTGTCCACCGTGATCGCGGCGGTCGTGGTGCCGTCGATCGGCGGGATGCCCGCGACCGCCGGCGGGATGCAGTGCGTGGCGAAGTCCACGTTCGTGGACGCGCCGGCCGGACAGGCCAGCGCACCGCCCGTGGCGACCGCGAGCGCGGTCACCCCGAGCAACGACGCCCATCGGCGTCTTCGGGATGTCGTAGCCATGGCTGAGCCCCCTCCTGAGGACGGTGGGCACAGCGGCTCGTCCGCGCCCACAGGGGGCATTGATGTGGGGATCGCGTGAGAAGTCAATGGACACGGTGAAACTAACTGATGGGCCGTCAGTTCCTGCCCAACGGCGGGAACTGACGGCCCAGTTGAAGCCGTGGGGGGAATTCTCAGTCGAACACGAACGGACCCGGTGACTGCGGTCCGGTCGCCGTGCAGGTGACCGCGATCCCGAAGATGGTCATCTGCAGCGACCCGCCGTACGCCTCCAGGCTGTCACCGGAGGCCACGGTGCCGTCGAGGGGACCGACGGTGACGGCGTCGCCGGTCGCCATGGCCGGGTTCTTCGTACCGGTGAACACGGTGGTGCCACCGCTCGCGTTCTCGAACGTGAAGGTGGAGGCGATGGAGTCCTGCGACAGGGCCAGCGGCGCGGTGATGGACGAGGTCACGGTGACCGTGGCCGCCGTTCCGTCCTGCGTGGCCGTGATGGTGGCGTCACCGCCGCCGAAGATCCCGCAGCTCGCGGTGATCGTCGCCGTCTGGGGAGTGACGGCGAGCGCACTGGGCGCGAACGCCAGCGAGGTGGCCGCGAGGACCCCCGTCACCAGTGCCGCACCCGTTCCGATTCGCTTGCTTCTCAGCTTGCCTTTCATGGATCTGGTTCCCTTCCCGTGTCACGCCTCACGGACGCGGTGCGGTGCGTCACGCGAGCGAGAATCTGACGGTCCGTCGGAACTTACGGTTCCATTGATGCGCGGGAGACGGGGGAGAGCAAGGGCGAAATCTGGACGGGTGACTTCCGGTCACCCGTGCCCGTTAGCCGGCAGCGACCGTCAGGCGGACAGTCCCGTCCGGCGAAGCCACGTGCACCGGCGTCTGTGGCCCACCGAGATCCCGGACAGCCGCCCGGTCATCCGCCGACACGGAATCCGCCTCCGTCACGACCGCCGCCGCCTCCAAGGACTTCGCACCGGACGCCACCGCCATCGCCACCGCCGTCCGCAACGCGCTCAGCCTCAGCGACGGAAGGTCGACCGTCCCGGCGACATACGTCCGCCCCGTCTCGTCGCGTACGGCCGCCCCCTCGGGCACACCGTTGCGGGCCCGCGCGGAACGGGCCAGGGTGACGATCTTGCGGTCCTCGGGGTCAAGCGCGCTGGTCTCGGTCATGAGCAGAGCATACGAAGGACCAGGGCCCTCATCCCGCCACGGGGTACATCGCACCCCGCCGCCCCTCCGGCGAAGCCAGCCACTCCAGCTTCGCCACCGTGTTCGCCTCCTCCAACGGCGTGTGCAGCACGATCGTGAGATCCGACCGCGCCGGCACCTTCAACGCCGTCGACTCGACACACAGCAGACCCACCAGCGGATGATCCAGCTCCTTGCGGATCACCCCCGCGTCCAGGATGTCCCGCCGCTCCCACAGCTCGGTGAACTCCGGGCTCACAGCGGTGAGTTCGGCCAGCACCGCGCGCAGCCCCTCGTCGTCGGGACTGTCCGCGCACATCGCCCGGAACTGCGCGACGACCGTACGCGCGTTCCGCTCCCAACTCTGCGAACGGGCACGGTAGAGCGGATCGGTGAAGAAGTCGACGAGACAGTTCTGCGTGTTCTCCGGCCGCATGCCCAGCACCCACCCGGCCGCGTCGTTGTACATCACGCAGTTGTAGTACCGGTCCATGATGTGCGCCGGGAACGGCATCCAGGCGTCGATCAGCCGCCGTATGCCCTCACAGCCGTGATCGGCGGCGGGCTCGGGCGCGGGCGGGTTCAGCCCGGCCAGCGCGTACAGGTGCCGCCGCTCGGCGTTGCTGAGCCGCAGCACCCGCGCGACGGAGTCGAGGACCTGCGGCGACACCGAGATGTCCCGCCCCTGCTCCAGCCACTGGTACCAGGAGGCGCCCACCCCGGCGAGCACGGCGACCTCCTCGCGCCGCAGTCCCGGCGTACGACGTCGCGCCCCGCCGTCCGGCAGACCCGCCTCGGTCGGGGAGACCCGGGCCCGCCGGCTCATCAGGAACTCCCGCAGTTCACTCAGCCGACGACTCTTCAGGGCGTCCTCAGTCACGCACCCCTCCCCTGGATCCTGCCGCTGTCCGTCACTGCCTGGTGGTGCCACCACCAGCACAACTTCCGGCTCCCCACGCCTATTCCGACGGCCGGAAGCTCTTCCCATGGCGACCGACACGACAACTCCCACCGTCCACGAACCACTCGCACCGCACAGCGACCCCAAGCTGTCGACCCGCGACAAACTCGTCCTCTTCGTCCTCTGCGCGGCCCAGTTCATGGTCGCCCTGGACTTCTCCGTCCTGAACGTGGCCCTGCCCACCCTCGGCAGCGACCTGGGCATGAGCCAGTCGGCCCTGCAGTGGGCGGTCACCGCGTTCGCGCTGCCGTCCGGCGGCTTCCTGCTCCTGTTCGGCCGCATCGGCGACCTCTACGGCCGCCGCCGGCTGTTCCTCACCGGCCTGGCCCTGTTCGGCGCGGCCTCGCTCCTCGCCACCTTCGCCTGGGACCCGGCGTCCTTCCTGACCGGCCGCGCACTGCAAGGTCTCGGCGCCGCCGCCATCGTCCCCACCGGCATGTCCCTCCTCACCACCACCTTCCCCGAGGGCCCGGCCCGCGACCGCGCGCTCGGCATCTCCGGCACCCTGCTCTCCCTCGGCTTCACGGTCGGCATGGTGGCCGGCGGCGTACTGACCGACGCGTTCGGCTGGCGCTCCACGATGGCCCTGCTCACCCTGTTCGCCGTACTGGTCCTGCCCCTTGCCCCCGCCCTGCTCCCCGAGTCCCGCACCCCGGACCGCCCCCGCCTGGACATCCCCGGCGCGATCACGGTCACCGGCGGCCTGCTCTCCCTGATCTACGCCCTCTCGACGGCCGCCGACCACGGCTTCGCCCGCGCCGACGTCATCGTCACCCTGATCACCGGCGTCCTGCTCCTCACGGCCTTCACCGCCATCGAGTCCCGCACCGCCCAGCCCCTGGTCTCCCTCCCCATGCTGCGCCGCCGCACGGTGGCCTGGGGCAACCTCGGCGGCCTGGTCACCTTCTCGATGATGTCGACGATCGTCTTCGTCCTGACCCTGTACCTCCAGGAGGTCCTGCACCTGTCGTCCTTCGAGACGGGCCTGGTCTTCGGCGTCCAGGGCGTCCTCTCGGCGGTCGCGGGTGTCTACGCCCCGAAGGTCATCGGCCGCATCGGCGCCCGCCGCACCCTGATCGCCTCACTCGTCGGCCAATCCGCCTTCATCGCCGCCCTGTTGGGCCTCAACGCCCACACCTGGTCGGTCTGGCTCGCCACGGCCGCCGTCTCCCTGGCCAGCATGTGCCACCTGGGCGCGATCATCTCCTACGGCCTGACCGTCACCTCCGGCGTCCCCGACGACCAACAGGGCCTGGCCACCGGCCTCGTCACCTCCACCCAGCAGGTCGGCCTCACCATCGGCATCCCGCTCCTGGGCGTCCTCGCCACCACCTCGGGCGACCTGGTCTCGGGGGTCCACACGGTCGTGGGCATCGACGCGGCGATCGTGCTGGGGGCGGCGGTGCTGGTGGCCGTAGGGCTCGGGAAGGACCGGACCCGGACGGCCGACCGAGCCGACACCGCGGCCACCGTATGAGATGTCAGTCCAGGGTCTGGACGACCTCGGAGCGCGCGGCCGTGTGGACGACCCGGCCGCGCGCTCCGTTCACCAGCGGCAGATACGGCGCGACATGACCGCACTCGATATCCGCGATCACCGGCACGCCCAGCGGGCCGAGCGCGTCCATGACGGCCTCGCGCTGGGTGAGCGTGGGGCTGTCGGGTGCGTGGGTGCGGCCGACGAGCACGGCGTTCGCCGCGTCGAAGAACCCGGCCAGCCGCATGCCGTGCAGGTTCCGGCAGATGGTGAACGCGTTGTCCTCACAGGCCTCGACGTACACGAGCAGCCCCTCGGGAGCCGAACTCCGCGCGAAGGACGCGGCATCCAGGTACCGCGTCCCGGCGAGATTGGCCAGCGTCTCGATACAGCCGCCGATCAGCCGCCCCTCGATGTCGACGTCACCGTCGCCGTCGAGCCGCGTCCAGCGCCCCGGGACGTCCAGGGTGAGGTCCCGGACCTCCGGATGACTCACGAAGTCGTCCCGGCCCGGGCTCCGATGACGGCCCGGCGGGGTCTGCGTGAACGGCTCGCCCAGCGGCGCCGCGACGACGTCCAGCCAGGACAGCAGCCCCTCGGGTGCCCGATAAGGCGTCTCCATAAGGCAGTTGCCGTGCACGGTCGCGGTACCGGTGAGCAGGGTCAGCGGTGTCAGCAGGGTCGACATGTCCGAGTAACCGACCAGCCAGGTCGGCTCGGCCCGCCCGATCCGCTCGAAGTCGAGCAACGGCAGCAGGTCGATGGCGGTCTCACCGCCCCACGGCGGCACCACGGCCCGGATCGCCGGGTCGGTCAGCATCGCGGTCAGTTCGGCGGCCCGCTCGGCGGCGGGGGCGCTGAGATGACCCGCACCGTCCATGCACCGGCCGACGACCACCTCGTACCCACGCGCCTCGACGGCCCGGATCGCCACGTCGAGCCGCTCACGCAGCACATCCGGGACCCCGCTGGAGGGTGCGGTGACACCGACCCGGTCACCGGGGCGCAGCGGACGCGGATATCGCACACCGCTCACGGCCGGTCCAGCCTCAGCCGCTCCGCGCGCGGCAGCCCCGCCACCACCAAGTCGTAGGAGTCCTCGATCAGTTCCCGCACCAGCCGGTCCGGAAGATCCCCGTCCACCGTCACCGTGTTCCAGTGCCGCTTGTTCATGTGATACCCGGGGATGATCAACCCCTCGTGCTCCTCGCGGAGCCGGATCGCGTCCTCCGGGTCGCACTTGAGGTTGACCGTGAGGGGACGTGCCTCCAGGTTCGTCAGGGCGAAGAGCTTGCCCAGCACCTTGAAGACGGACGTCTCCGGATTGAACGGGAAGTCCTCCACCACCGCGTTGAACGACAGGCAGAAGGCGCGCAACTCCTGGGGCCTCACTCCGGCTTCGTCTCCTCCTCCGGCGGACCGCCCGGGCCCACCGGCTCCACCAGCACCGTCACGATCTTGTTCCGGCGACCGGCCGAGGCCTCCGCCGTCAGCCGCAGCTCACGCCCGTCGGGCAGTTCCACGACCGACGACGCACCGGCGATGGGGACCCGGCCCAGCGCCTTCGCCAACAGCCCGCCCACCGTCTCCACGTCCTCGTCGTCGTACGCCTCGAAGCCGTACAACTCCCCCAGGTCACCGATGTCCAGGCGGGCCGTGACCCGGTAGCGGTCGTCGCCCAGCTCCTCCACCGGCGGGAGTTCACGGTCGTACTCGTCGGTGATCTCACCGACGATCTCCTCGAGGATGTCCTCGATGGTGACGATGCCGGCCGTGCCGCCGTACTCGTCGATGACCACCGCGACGTGATTGCGCTCCTGCTGCATCTCCCGCAGCAGATCACCGGCGTTCTTGGTGTCCGGCACGAAGGACGCCGGGCGCATCGCCGTCGACACCAGCTCCGACTCGGCGTCCCGGCTGATGTGCGTCTTGCGGACCAGGTCCTTCAGATACACGATCCCGACGATGTCGTCCTCGCTCTCCCCCGTCACCGGGATCCGCGAGAAACCGGAGCGCAGCGCGAGCGTGAGGGCCTGACGGATCGTCTTGTACCGCTCGATGACGACGAGATCCGTCCTCGGCACCATCACCTCACGGACGAGGGTGTCACCCAGCTCGAAGACCGAGTGCACCATCCGGCGCTCCTCGTCCTCGATCAGCGACTCCTTCTCGGCGAGATCCACCAGCGCCCGCAACTCGGCCTCGGACGCGAACGGACCGCGCCGGAAACCCTTGCCGGGCGTGAGCGCGTTGCCGATGAGGATCAGCAGATACGGGATCGGCCCCATGATCCGCGCCAGCGGCACCAGGATGTAGGCCGCCGCCGTGGCCGTGTTCAGCGGATGCTGACGCCCGATGGTGCGCGGGGAGACCCCGACCGCGACGTACGACACCAGGACCATGACGCCGATCGCGGCGAGGAGAGCGGGCGCTGTCCCGTGGATCACGTGCAGACACTCGTAGGTGACCAGCGCGGCGGCGGCCATCTCGCAGACGACCCTGACCAGCAGCGCCACATTGAGATAGCGGGTCGGGTCGGCGGCGACCTGCGCGAGCTTGGCGCTGCCGCGCCGACCGGACCGTACTGCCTCCTCGGCCCGGAAACTGGAGACGCGCGCGAGACCCGCCTCCGCGCAGGCGGCGAGCCAGGCGACCACGACAAGGGCGATGGCACCAAGAACGATCTGAGGACTCATCAGGCGGACTCTGCCGACTCTTATGAGACGGTCGGCGCCGGGGAGGGGCCGTCGTGGCCCTTCTCCGCCCGCCAGCCGTCCACGATGGCCGCCTGCAGACCGAACATCTCGGCCTTCTCGTCGGGCTCCTCGTGGTCGTAGCCCAGCAGGTGCAACACACCGTGGACGGTGAGCAGTTGAAGCTCCTCGTCCATGGTGTGCTGCGTCTCGGCCTCGGCCCCCTGCTTCGCGGCGACCTCCGGGCACAGCACGATGTCACCGAGCAGCCCCTGCGGCGGCTCCTCGTCGTCCTTGCTCGGCGGACGCAGCTCGTCCATCGGGAAGGACATGACATCGGTCGGCCCGGACAGATCCATCCACTGGATGTGAAGCTGCTCCATGGCGTCGGCGTCCACGACGATCACCGAGAGCTCGGAGAGCGGGTGGATGCGCATCCGCGCGAGCGCGTAGCGGGCGATGTCGAGGATCGCCTGCTCGTCGACCTCGGTTCCGGACTCGTTGTTGACGTCGATCGACATGGTCGCGCTGATCTACTTCCGCTTGTCACGGGCACCCTTGTGGGTGCCGTTCTCCGTACCGTGCTCGCTGTCGTACTTCTCGTACGCGTCGACGATACGGCCGACCAGCTTGTGCCGTACGACGTCCTGCGACGACAGGCGGGAGAAGTGCACGTCGTCGAGCCCCTCCAGAATGTCCTGCACCTGCCGGAGCCCCGACTTCGTCCCGCTCGGCAGGTCGACCTGCGTCACATCACCGGTGATCACGATCTTGGACTCGAACCCGAGCCGGGTGAGGAACATCTTCATCTGCTCGGGGCTGGTGTTCTGGGCTTCGTCCAGGATGATGAAGGCGTCGTTCAAGGTCCGGCCGCGCATATACGCCAGCGGCGCCACCTCGATCGTCCCCGCCGCCATCAGCTTCGGGATCGACTCCGGGTCGAGCATGTCGTGCAGGGCGTCGTACAGGGGGCGCAGGTACGGGTCGATCTTTTCGTACAGGGTGCCGGGGAGGAAGCCCAGCCGCTCGCCCGCCTCGACGGCCGGGCGGGTCAGGATGATGCGACTGACCTGCTTGGCCTGGAGGGCCTGGACCGCCTTGGCCATGGCGAGGTAGGTCTTGCCGGTGCCGGCGGGGCCGATGCCGAAGACGATCGTGTGCTTGTCGATCGCGTCGACGTACCGCTTCTGGTTGAGGGTCTTGGGGCGGATCGTGCGGCCTCGCGAGGACAGGATGTTCTGGGTGAGCACCTCGGCGGGTGTCTCCTCCGGGCCATCCCCGTTCTCGCTCGCCCTGAGCATGGCGATCGAGCGTTCCACTGCGTCCTCCGTCATCGGCTGCCCGGTGCGGAGCACCAGCATCATCTCGTCGAACAGGCGCTGGACGAGGGCGACTTCACGGGCATCGCCGGCCGCGCTGATCTCATTGCCCCGGACGTGGATGTCGGCCGCCGGGAAGGCCTTCTCGATCACGCGCAGGAGGGCGTCGCCGGATCCGAGGAGGGACACCATGGGGTGCTGGTCGGGGACGGTGAACTCTGCTCTCGCCTGCTCCCGCGCGGGGGTGTGAGCTGTGGGTGTCTGAGTCATGGGCCGGCTCTGTAGGCCTTGCTCGTCCTCCTCGATACGGCTCGCCCGCCACAAGGGCAGCCTGGTGATCCCAGGGTACGCCGGGCCACTGACAACGCCGTAGGGCTTTTCGGTGACCGTCGGGCCACGAAACGCGGGGCGTGCCCAGCGCAGGGAGAGCGCACAGGGTGACGCTGTGAGCCCTGTTCGCGCCCCCTCGTTTGTACGGACAATGCGCTGTGTCCGTCAGGTGAGCCATGCAGGGAAAGCAGGTCGGCCGCTGTGTTCGTGCGTCTGCCCACGTCCGTGTCCGAAGCGCAGGAGTGTCTGGCCGAGGGGGCGGTGCCCGTCGGCGGGGCGACGCTTGTGTGGGCCTCCTGGCAACGGGACGGGTTCCCCGAGCAGGCGGTGTCGCTGCGGGAGGTGCCCGAGGCGCGGGCGATCGGGGGCGGGACGCTGGGCGCGGCCGTACTGCTGCACGAGATCGACGCGCGGGTGCCGGAGGTGCTGCGGCGGGCGGCGGGCGGGGTGGGCACCGGTGCGGTGCGCCGGACGGCGACGGTCGGCGGGAACATAGTCGGCAGCACGTTGCGCTGTCTGCTGCCGGCCGCGCTGGTGCTGGACGCCCGCGCGGTGGTGCTGGAGCCGGAGGGGCCGGTCGAGACCGATCTCACCGAGTTGCTGGCGAAGCGGCCGCTGCTGCTGGGGCTGCGCTGGCGGGAGCCGGTGGCGAGCGGTTATCGCAAGCTGACGGGTGAGCTGCGCGGGGAGGTTCCGTTCGTGGTCGCGGTTGCCGTGGGGGCGGGTGCGTCCGTGGTGCGGGTCGCTGTGCGTGACGGTTACGACGTGGTCAGTGAGACCGTTCCCTATGACGCGGACGCGGGCCGGGTGCTCGGTGCGCTGGCGCTCACACCGCTCGGCACGCTGCCGGAGGCGGTCTTCGAGGCCGTACGGGAAGAGGTCGTCGGTGTGGTGGAGCGGGCGGCGGCGTAGGCCGGCCAACAGGCTCTGGGGCGATCTGCCGAACCCGATCGCCGGGACCGCCGCCGTGGGGTCCTGGTCCTCGACCGACCGGGCCTTCCGCCACCAGGCAACGATCTCGGACCAGCCCGGCGCGGAGAGCAGGGCGCCGAACTCCTGGACCGAGGGGGGCTGCGTCGCAGGCCGCCCTACGTGGACCTGCCGAACCCGATCGTCGGAACCGCCCGCCGCAGTGGCCAGTGGCCGGCGTCGCCCTGGTCCTCCGGCGGTACGAGGGCGGCCAGGAACGCGTAGCGGCTCAGGGCCGTCGGGTCCTGGCCCTCGACCGACTGGACCTTGCGCCACCAGGCGCCGATCTCGGACCAGCCGGGGGCGGAGAGGGAGCCGCCGAACTCCTGGACGGAGAGGGCGGCGGTGAGGCCGGCGAAGGCGAGGCGGTCGGCGAGGGGCCAGCCGGCGAGGGTGCCGGTGACGAAGCCGGCCACGAAGACGTCGCCGGCGCCGGTGGGGTCGAGGGCCTCGACGGCGATGGCCGGGACCTCGGCGGATTCTCCGGTGCGCCGGTCGACGGCGTAGGCGCCGTCCGCGCCGAGGGTGACGACGGCGAGCGGTACGTGGGCGGTGAGCGCGTGGGCGGCGGCGCGGGGGCAGTCGGCGCCGGTGTAGCGCATGGCTTCCTCGGCGTTCGGCAGGAAGGCCTCGCAGTGGGCGAGGTCGGCGAGGCCTGCGAGGTCCCAGGCTCCCGTGTCGTCCCAGCCGACGTCGGCGAAGATGCGGGTGCCCTCGCTCGCGGCCTGGGCGACCCAGGGGGCCTGTTTGCCGGGGGTGAGAGAGGCGACGGCGGCACGCGCGCGTGGGGGGCAGGCCGGGGCGCCACCTTCGCTGAACACGGTCTCCGGGGGCGGTTCGTGGCCGTGGGAGACCATCGTGCGTTCGCCCTCGTACGCCATCGAGACGGTGACCGGGGAGTGCCAGCCGGGTACCGAGCGGGAGGTGGAGAGGTCGATGCCCTCGCCCTGTTCCAGCGCGTCCCAGCAGTACTCGCCGTAGTGGTCGTCCCCGAAGGCCGCGGCGAGGGAGGTCCGCAGTCCGAGGCGGGCCAGCGCGGTCGCCATGTTGGCGACGCCGCCGGGGCTGGATCCCATCCCCCGGGCCCAGGACTCGGTGCCGCGGACGGGGGCGGATTCGAGGCCGGTGAAGATGATGTCGAGGAAGACGGTGCCGGTGAGGTACACGTCCCAGGGCGGGTCGTCCGCCGCGCGCAGGCCTGCCAGCGGGTCGACCTGGGCGGCCCGACAGGACGACGGTCCCTTTCCGGTGGACGCGTTGGACGCGGTCACGGTGCGCTCCCTGACGTGATACGGATCAGGCCAGTGTGCACCACCACGCACACGCGAGGGCGACTCCCGCTCCGGGGGCGCCCTTCGCGCCGGTGGCGGGAGCCGCAGGTCCGGGCGCTGCGGCAGCGTGCCGCGCCCGGCGCCGACACCGAGTGCACCGTGACCGCTTGTGTCCGATTCAGGCCATGGAGTTACGGATTCACCAGCGCGGCATGGAAGGCGTGACCCACTCCGGGTCGGTGACGCGCATCGCGGCCGCGTCGTCGCGTTCGCGCAGGGAGCCGTCGTCGTCGAGCCACCGCTGGTGCAGGAACTCCAGCTTGGCGCGGTCGAGTTCGATGCCGAGGCCGGGGGTGTCGGAGACGGTGACCTTGGCGTCGGTGAAGGTGAGGCGTTCGGTGAGGACGTCCTCGGACTGCCAGGGGTAGTGGGAGTCGCAGGCGTGGTGGAGGTTCGGGACGGTCGAGGCGACGTGGGTCATCGCGGCGAGGCTGATGCCGAGGTGGGTGTTGGAGTGCATGGAGATGCCGACGCCGAACGTGCGGCAGATGGCGGCGAGTTGCTGGGTGTTGCGCAGTCCGCCCCAGTAGTGGTGGTCGGAGAGGACCACTTGTACGGCGTCCTTGGTGAAGGCTTCCTTGATCTCGGCGAAGGTCGTCACGCACATGTTGGTGGCGAGCGGCACGTCGGTGCCGGCGGACACCTCGGCCATGGCGGGGATGCCGAGGGCGGGGTCCTCCAGGTATTCGAGGACGTCGCCGAGTTCCTTCGCGACCTTGAGTGAAGTCTCCACGGACCAGGCGCCGTTGGGGTCGAGGCGCAGGGGGTGGTCGGGGAAGGCGGCGGCCAGCGCGCGGATGGCGGCGATCTCCTCGTCGGGCGGGAAGACGCCGCCCTTGAGCTTGAAGGAGGTGAAGCCGTAGCGCTCCTTGAACTTGCGGGCCTGCTCGACGACTCCGGCCGGGTCGATCGCGGCGCCCCAGTCGTCCCTCTCGGCGGCCACGCCCTCGGGGTGGTCGGCCCACTTGTAGAAGAGGTAGCCGCTGTACTCGACCGCGTCCCGCACCTTGCCGCCGAGCAGCGCGTGCACGGGCAGTCCGAGTGCCTTGCCGAGAGCGTCGAGGCAGGCGACCTCGAAGGCGGAGACGACGGACAGGCGCAGTTTGTCGGCGGTCTGGACGCCGCGCAGTCCGCCGACGTCGACCTGTCCGGAGACCCGGGAGCTGTCGACGGCGACCTCGTCTGCGACGGTGAACAGGCCGTTCAGGTCGCTGACTTGACGGCCGATCAGTTTGCCGGCGTAGGGGCGGGCCAGTTCGAGGTACTTGGTGTCGCCGTAGGTCTCGCCGAGTCCGGTGACGCCGTCGGCGGTCACCACTTCCACGATCAGGCGGGGGGTGTAGGGCTGGTGGACGCCCTGGGTGTTCAGCAGGGGCGGGTCGGCGACCAGGATCGGGGTGAGGCGGATGTCGGTGATGGTGAGGTTCACAGGGCGGCTCCTACGAGGTCGAGTCCGGCGGTGAGCAGGGCGGTCAGCTCGGCGAGGTCGGCGGCCGAGGGATCGGTGAGCGGGGCGCGCACGGGGCCCACCGGGCAACCGCGCAGCCGGGCCGCCGACTTGACGAGGGACACGGCGTATCCGGGTACGCGGTCGCGGAGTTCGACGAGCGGGACGTAGAACTCGCGCAGCAGTCTCTCGACCGTCTTGTCGTCGCCGTCGCGCAGCGCGGTGAAGAAGGCGCCCGCGATCTCGGGGGCGAAGGCGTGCACGGCGGAGGAGTAGGCGGGGACGCCGACGGTGGCGTAGGCGCGGGCCTGGATCTCGGCGGTGGCGGCGCCGTTGAAGAAGAGGAAGCCCTCGGGGGCGGCGAGGGTGAGGCGTTGGAGGCGGTCCAGGTCGCTGTGGCCGTCCTTGAGGCCGATGACGCCGGGGATCTCCGCGATCCGCTTCAACGAGGCTGCCGTGAAGGCGACTTGGCCGCGCTGGTAGGCGATGAGCGGGAGCCGGGTGCGGGCGGCGAGCTGTTCGAGTTGGGCCACCAGACCGTCCTGCGGGGCGGCGACGAGGTAGTGCGGCAGGACGAGGAGGGCGTCGGCGCCGGCCTCCTCGGCGATGCGCGCGAAGCGGGCCGCCTGTGCCCAGCCGTAGCCGACGCCGGCGACGACGGGGAGGCGGCCTGCCGCCTCCTCCACGGTGATGGTGACGACCTGTCGGTACTCGTCCTCGTCGAGCGAGAAGAACTCGCCGGTGCCGCAGGCGGGGAAGACCGCGCCGGGGCCGGCGGCGATCCGCTCGGCGACATGGGTGCGGAAGCCGTCGGGAGCGAGGGAGCCGTCGTCATGAAAGGAGGTGAGCGGGAAGGAGAGCACGCCGCCCGCCATCCCGTCCCGCAGCCTGCGCACCACGGCATCCGTTTCGCCGCTCACTCGATCCATCTCCCTATGTAGACGCCATCCACGTATGAAGACAGAGATTAGATACGCGAACCGCGACCGTCAATGGGGCGCCCCCGCTGGCTACGATCGGCGCATGTCAGAGCCCGGTGGCGTCCGCGAGGTGAAGTCCGCCGCCCGCACGGTCGAGCTGCTCGAACTGCTCGCCGCGCGCGGCGACCGTCCCGCACGCCTCCAGGAACTCGCCGACGAGCTGGGCGTGCCGCGCAGCTCGATGTACGCCCTGCTCCAGACCCTGATCGCGCACGGCTGGGTCCGCACCGACATCACCGGCTCCCTCTACGGCATCGGCATCCACGCCCTGCTCACCGGCACGAGTTATCTGGACTCCGACCCGCGCGTGCGGGCCGTACGGCCGTATCTCGACGAGGCGTCCCAGGCGCTCGGCGAGACGATCCACCTGGGGCGGCTGGACGGGTGGGACGTGGCCTATCTGGCGACGCGGGAGTCGCACGAATACCTGCGGACCATCAGCCGGGTGGGGCGGCGGCTGCCCGCGCACGTCGGCGCCCTCGGCAAGGCGCTGCTCGCCGAACGGCCGGACACCGAACTGCCCGCCGGGCCCTACCAGCCCGCCACCCCCAACACCCACACCACCCGGGAGTCCCTGACCGCCGACCTCGCCGCGACCCGCGCCCGCGGGTACTCGATCGACCGCGAGGAGGGTGTCCTCGGGATCGTCGGCTTCGGCTTCGCCCTGCGCTACGACACCCCGCCACTGGACGCGATCAGTTGCTCGGTGCCGGTGGCCCGGCTGACGCCGGAGCACGAGGGGCAGATCGTGGCGGTGATGCGCGAGGTCAGGGCGAAGATCGAGGCGACGACGCCTGGCGCCGGGGGCGCTCCGCACTGGCGTTAGCACCGGGAATTCGCCGGGCGGCACCGCGAGGCGGGCGCTCGTTTACCCGGCACTTCCCACCTCAAACAGAACGTGCTCCAGATCACACCCCCCGCCCTTCTTTCAGCGACTACGTGCTTGATACAAATTGCCCGCGCGTTCCTGTCCGTCGACGGTCGTCGCCCAACCCCCTTTTCGAGCCGCTTCTTTCGCATGCCCTGGGAACGCCCGTGTCCGCCCGCACCACCACCACGCCCTGGCCCCTCGTCGCCCTTTTCACGGCCGGGTACCTCGCCCCCTATCTCCTGCCCACCACCGTCGGCCGTCTCGACGCCGGGCTGCCGCTGTCCGCCACGCAGGCCGGTGCCGTCGGCAGTGCGCTGCTGCTGAGTTCGGCCGCGGCGGGTTTCCTGCTCGCTTCGCGCGTCGACCGGATCGGCCCGCGCGTCCTCGCCCGCATCGGCCTCGCCCTCGCCGTCCTCGGCTACGGCTCGGCCGCGTTCACGCACGCCGTCCCGGCGGTCGTGGCAGGCGCGGTCGTCGGCGGCTTCGGATCGGGTACGGCCACGACGGTCGCCGCGTCCGGGATCGCCGCCGAACGTGACCCCCACCGCGCGTCCACACTAGGTCTGTTGAGCGTGTCGGCACTCGCGGGCGCGGTGTACCTGACCGTCCCGCACCTCGGCGCGGGCCACGGCCAGCCCCTCGCCGCCCTCACCCTCACCGCACTCGCCGTATGGCCGCTGACCGGCCGTCTCCCGGTCCGTACGGCGACGGAGCACACACGGGTGGAGACCGCCGGGCTCCCCCACCGCCGTGCCGGACTGGTCCTCGCCGCGACCCTGCTGTGCTGGTCGCTCGCCCAAAACTCCCTCTGGGGCGTCAGCGGACGCATCGGCCTCACCCAGGCCCACCTCTCCGAGGTCACCGTCGGCGCGGTCTTCGCGATCGCGCTCGGCACCGGTCTGGTCGGCGTGATCGGCGCGGGCGCGCTCGGCTCCCGGCTCGGCCGCGCGGTACCGATCGGCGCGGGCACGGCACTCATCGCGGGCTGCATCGTCCTCAGCGCGTCCGCACACGACCTGAGGACGTTCGCGACCGGCGAGATCGCCTGGAACACCCTCTACCCCATCGTCCTGTCCTACGTCCTCGGCCTCGCCGCCTCCCTTGATCCGCGCGGCCGTTGGGCGGTTCTGGTGGGCTCGGCCTCGTCACTGGGGACCGCGGCCGGACCGCTCGCGGGCAGCGTGCTGTCGGCGGGGGCCGGGTTCCCGGCGATGGGGGCGATCCTCGCGGCGGGGCTGATGGTGATCGCCGTACCGATGACAGGGGTCGCCCTGTACACCGGCAGGCGCCGGGTACAGGTGTCCCAGATCGTCGAGATCCCGGTGGAGACCATCCCGATGGAGACATCTGCCCCGCGCACCTACGACACGACGCCGGCCGCCTAGAACTCGTACGCCTCCACCTCGGCGAGATACCGCTCCCGTCGCTGCTCGTCGTCCTCCAGGAAGGACGCCACGAAGGAGTTGCGGGCCAGCTCGCGCAGACGCTCCTCGCTCAGGCCCAGCGCCGAGCGCACCGCGTCGAAGTTGTCGCCGGCGTAGCCGCCGAAGTAGGCCGGGTCGTCGGAGTTGACCGTGCAGAGGAGGCCCGCGTCCAGCATGGCGGGGAGGGGGTGGTCGGCGAGGACGTCCACCGTGCGGAGGCGGACGTTGGACAGCGGGCAGAGGGTGAGCGGTATGCGGTCGCGGACCAGGCGCGCGACCAGTTCCGCGTCCTCCATGCAGCGCAGGCCGTGGTCGACGCGCTCGACACCGAGGACGTCCAGGGCCTCGGTGATGTAGGCCGGCGGGCCCTCCTCACCGGCGTGGGCGACGCGTCGTAGACCCAGCGCGGCGGCGGCCTCGTAGACCTCGCGGAACTTCACCGGCGGGTGGCCGACCTCGGCCGAGTCGAGGCCGATGCCGGTGATCCGTTCGAGGTAGGGCTTGACCGCGTCCAGGGTCTCCATGGCCGAGGCGGCGGACTCGTCGCGCAGGAAGCACAGGATGAGCCGGGTCGAGATGCCGTGGTTGGTCTCGCTGTCGCCCAGCGCCCGCCACAGGCCCTCCACCACCGTGCCCATGTCCACGCCCCGCGCGAGATGCGCCTGCGGGTCGAAGAAGATCTCCGCGTGCCGTACGCCCTGCGCGGCGGCGCGGGCGAGATAGGCGTTCGCGAGGTCCTCGAAGTCCCGCTCGGTGCGCAGGACCGCCATCAGCTCGTAGTAGAGGTTCAGGAAGGACTGGAGGTCCTCGAAGCGGTACGCCTCGCGCAGCGCCTCGGTGTCCGCGTACGGCAGCTCGACGCCGTTGCGCGCGGCGAGCGCGAAGGCCAGCTCGGGCTCCAGGGTGCCTTCGATGTGCAGGTGCAGTTCGGCTTTGGGGATGGGCATCGAAGTATCGTACGGGTGTTTTATCGGCGTTTCGGAACCGGCACTCTCAGTAGATCGTGCGCCACGGTCAGCTCCCCCTCGAAGCCCGCGGCCCGCGCCTGCCGCTCGAACTCCTCCGGGTCGGAGTAGCGCTGACTGAAGTGGGTCAGGACCAGGTGGCGCACGCCCGCGTCCCGCGCCACGCGCGCCGCCTGACCAGCCGTCAAATGACCATGGTCCACGGCCAGTTGCTCGTCCTCGTCCAGGAACGTCGACTCGATGGTGAGCAGGTCGCAGCCTTCCGCGAGGGCGTGCACCCCTTCGCACAGCCTGGTGTCCATGACGAACGCGAACCTCTGTCCGCGCCGCACCTCGCTCACCTCGTCGAGGGAGACACCGGCCACGGTTCCCTCGCGCTGGATGCGGCCCACGTCCGGGCCCTTGATGCCGTGCGCGGCGAGACGGTCGGGCAGCATGCGGCGGCCGTCGGGTTCGGTGAGGCGGTAGCCGTAGGACTCGACGGGGTGGGAGAGCTTGCGGGCCTCCAGGGTGTACGCGGGCGTGGTGGCCAGCACGCCGTCCTCGGACACCGGCGCCTCGGTGATGCCGACCGTCTCGCGGTAGGCGGTGGAATAGCGCAGGCGGTCGAAGAAGCGCTGGCCGGACCTCGGGTAGTGGGCGGTGACCGGGTGCGGGACGCGGTCCAGGTTGATGCGCTGGATGACGCCCGCGAGGCCGAGGGAGTGGTCGCCGTGGAAGTGGGTGACGCAGATCCGGTTGAGGTCGTGCGCGGCGACCCCGGCGCGCAGCATCTGGCGCTGGGTGCCCTCGCCGGGGTCGAAGAGGATGCCTTCGGCGTCCCAGCGCAGCAGGTAGCCGTTGTGGTTGCGGTGGCGGGTGGGGACCTGGCTGGCGGTGCCGAGGATCACCAATTCACGTACGGACACGGCGAGTTACCCGGGCGGCCACTGCATACCGCGGCCGCCCAGGACGTGCGCGTGGGCGTGGAACACGGTCTGGCCGGCGCCGCTGCCCGTGTTGAACACGACCCGGTAGCTGTCGAGCTTCCCCTCGGCGGCGACCTCGCCGGCCTCGCGCAGCACGTCGGCGGCGATGGCCGGTTCGGCGGCGGCGAGGGTGGCGGCGTCGGCGTAGTGGACCCGGGGGATCACCAGGACGTGGGTCGGTGCCTGGGGGTTGATGTCCCGGAACGCGACGGTGGTGTCCGTTTCGCGGACGATCGTCGCCGGGATGTGTCCCTCGACGATCCTGCAGAACAAGCAGTCGTCCTGCGGTTCCCCTGACATGGTGTGGCCTCCTCGCACCCGGTGATCGCTGACCGGAGCATCGTATCGAGCGGTTCGTCAGTCCAGCTCCGGCAGGACCGGCGGTGTTTTCGCGGGGCTGGTCTCCAGCGCCTCCAACGCCAACCGGATCGCCTCGTCCAGTTGTGCGTCCCTCCCCGCCGCGTAGTCCTGCGGGCGCTGCACCACCTCCACGTCCGGGTCGACGCCGTGGTTCTCCACTCCCCAGCCGTAACCCTCGAGCCAGAACGCGTACTTGGGCTGGGTGATCAGCGTGCCGTCGACCAGGCGGTAGCGGCTGTCGATGCCGATGACGCCGCCCCAGGTGCGGGTGCCGACGACCGGGCCGATGCCCAGTGCCTTGATCGCCGCGTTGACGATGTCGCCGTCCGAGCCGGAGAACTCGTTCGCCACGGCCACGACCGGACCGCGCGGGGCGTCCTCGGGGTAGCTGTACGGGCGCATGCCCCGGGGGAGGTCCCAGCCGACGATCCGGCGGGCCAGTTTCTCGACGACGAGTTGGGAGGTGTGGCCGCCTCGGTTGTAGCGGACGTCCACGACCAGGCCCTCGCGGGCCACCTCGACGCGCAGGTCACGGTGGATCTGGGCCCAGCCGGGCGCCTGCATGTCGGGGACGTGGAGGTAGCCGAGGCGGCCGCCGGACTTCTCGTGGACGTAGGCGCGGCGGTCGGCGACCCACGCGTGGTAGTAGAGCGGTTCCTCGTCCGCGAGGGGAACGACGACCGCGTGCCGCGGGTCGCCGCCGCCGGCCGGGGAGATGGTCAGCTCGACGGGCTTGCCCGCCGTGCCGACGAGCAGGGGGGCGGGTCCGGTCACCGGGTCGACGGGCTGTCCGGCGACCGCGAGGATCGCGTCGCCCGCGCGGACGGCGACACCGGGGGCGGCGAGCGGGGCGCGGGCGGCGGGGTCGGAGGTCTCCGAGGGCAGGATGCGGTCGATACGCCAACTGCCGTCGCCGTGCAGGGAGATGTCCGCGCCGAGCAGGCCCTGGCGTTCGCCGTGGCCATGGCCGCCGCGCGGGGTGACATAGGCGTGCGAGGTGCCGAGTTCGCCGTGCACCTCCCAGAGGAGGTCGACGAGGTCGTCGTGGGTGGCGAGGCGGTCCAGGACGGGGCGGTAGCGGTCCAGGACGCCGGCCCAGTCGACGCCGCTCATGTCGGCGCGCCAGAAGTTGTCGCGCATGATGCGGCCGGTCTCGTCGAACATCTGCCGCCACTCGGCGGCCGGGTCGACGGTCTGGCGGATGCGGGACAGGTCGACGTTGATGTTCGAGTCGTTGTCGTCGTCGTCCGAGCCCGAGGCGCGGCGGTCGCTCGGCACGACCCGCAGTTTGTGGTCCGTCCACAGCAGGACGCGTTTGCCGTCGCCGCTGACCTCGAAGTGGTCGGCGTCCCCGGCGAGGTGCTCGATGCGCTGCTGGGCGAGGTCGTAGCGCTCCAACTCGGTTTTGGGGTCCGGGTCTTCGGGGGTCGCGCGGGTGGCACCGAGGACGCCCTGGACCGGGTGGCGCAGCCACAGCACGCCGTCCTTGGCCGCGCGCAGGTTGGAGTAGCGGCCGGCCTCGACCGGGAAGGGGACGATGCGGTCGGCGAGGCCTTCGAGGTCGACGCGGGTGGTGGGGCGGCCCTCGCTGTCGGGGGTCTCGTCCTTGTCGGGGGCCTCGAAGGGGCGGCCGTGTCGCTGCGGTCCGAACGGGGACGGGGTCGTCGCGGCGAGGGTGATCAGGTGCGGGCGGTCGCCGACCACGAAGGCGAGGTCGAAGACGTGCTCGTCGTAGACCGGGTCGAAGGAGCGGGTGGAGAGGAACACCAGGTGCTTGCCGTCGAGGGTGAAGGCGGGGGCGTAGTCCTGGAAGCGGAGCGGGGTGGCCTCGGTGACCGAGAGGTCGGTGGTGTTGGCGAGCTTGAGCTGGCGCAGCGGGCGCGGGCCGGGGTGCGACCAGGCGAGCCAGGCCGAGTCCGGGGAGAAGGCGAGGCCGGAGGCGTCGCCGTCCTCGCTGCGGTCGACCTCGCGGACCTCGCCTGTCTCCCGCTCGACGAGCAGGACGCGGCCGTCGTGCGAGGCCACGGCGGCGCGGCTGCCGTCGGGGGCGACGGTGAGGGCGAGGACGCGGCCGAGCTGTCCGGCGGCGATCCGGCGCGGGGTGGCGCCGGGGGCGAGGCCGGTGGCGGGGGCGAACTCCAGGGCGTCGTCGCCCTCGGCGTCCGTCACCCACACCACCCATTCCTCGCCGTCGCTGCGGAAGGTGCGGGGCAGCCGGGCCCGTACGCCGGGGGTGGCGGCGAGCGCGCGGGCCGGGCCGGAGCGGTGGGTGACCCAGTGGACGGCGCCGCGCACGGCGACCGCGCTGCCGCGCGCGGTGTGGTCGGGTGAGGCGGAGCCGAACCAGCGGCCCGCGGTCACCGGGAAGGGCTGCTGGTCGGTGCGCTGTCCGCCGAGCCGGATGTCGAGCCGGCGCGGCTCGGCGCCGTCCAGGTCGTCGAGGAGCCAGAGTTCACCGGCCGAGGAGTACACGATCCGGGTGCCGTCACCGGCCGCGTGCCGGGCGTAGAAGCCGTCGAGGGGGGTGTGCCGGCGCAGGTCGGAGCCGTCGGCGAGGGAGGAGTACAGGGCGCCGGTGCCCTCGTGGTCGGAGAGGAACGCGATCCGGTCGCCCGCCCACACGGGGTACTCGATGTTGCCGTCCAACTCCTCGTGCAGGCGCGTGAATTCACCGTTGCCGTCGCGGTCGATCCACAACTTGCCCGCGGTGCCGCCCCGGTAGCGTTTCCACCAGGCGGCCTCGCGGCCCATGGGCGCGGAGAGCAGGACCGTGGCTTCGGGGCCCACGGCGACATCGCCGACGGGCCCGTACGGGAGGGTCGTCGCCGGTCCGCCGTCCAGCGGGATCGCGCGGGCCCAACTGCGGCGGAGGTTCGCCTGGCCCGCGGTGCTGAGCGCGAGGACCTCGCCGTCCGCCGTCCAGCCGCGCACCTGGGTGCGTGAACTGCCCCAGTGCGTCAGGCGTTTGGCGGGTCCGCCGTCGACGGGGGCGATGTGCGCCTCGGGGGCGCCGTCGCGGGTGGAGGTCCAGGCGATGGTGGTGCCGTCGGGCGAGATCCGGGGGTGGTTCACGGGAACGTTCTCCGCGCTGACCCGCCAGGCCCGGCCGCCGCTGTCGAGGGACGCCAGCCACACGTCGTCCTCGGCGGTGAAGGCGATCAACTCGCCGTGCAGGTGCGGGAAGCGGAGATAGGCCTGGGCTGCGGACGCTGAGGGCTGAGTCACCTGATCAGGGTATGCATCGGCGGTATCCGCCGACAGCCCTTTGGATCACTTGCCTTCCACGGGCCAGCAGGTCGGGTCGCCCTTGCACCAGATGGTCTTGGTGACGGTGACGGTCGGTCCCGGGCCGTAGGTGAGGGTCGGGTCCGGGTTGCTCACGGACGACGGTGTCGCCGCGTTGCAGTCGCCGAGCCCGGTCACGTGGAAGACCTGCTTGCCGCCGACCTTGGCGACCAGGTCACCGCGTACACAGGCGCCGTCGACGGCGCGGGTGACCTTGCCGGTGACGGTGATGTCCCGGTTGTCGTCCGTCTGCCCCTGGCAGTCGACGGTGACGACCGTGGTCTCGGTCGGCGAGGGCGTCTTGCCGGGCGTGTAGGCCTTGTTGTTGCTGCCGTAGTTGCCCGTGCAGGTCAGCCAGCTCACGCTCACATGGTCCCGCTTGAGCTCGGCGGTCGCGGTCTTGTCGGTGGTGTACGCGACGGTCGCCGCGCTGAGATCACCGGGCTGGCACGCGACGGCCCCGCCCACGGTCACCGTCACGAGTCCCGCCACAGCGGCCACTCGCCGCCCGCGCGGCCGACGCCAGATCTGTCTCAACGCCCCCATGGACGGCAGCCTGCCACCGTCGGGGCGCACACGGAAGAGCGCATACGGCCACCCGTGCGCCGGGGGCGCGATCACCGGCGCACGATCCGTCAGCCCCGGAGCAGCAGCCACTCCTGCAGCTCCACCACATTGCCCTCGGGGTCCTTGAGATGCGCGACCCGCATCCGGTCCGTCATCGGCGCGGGGCCGTGCAGCAGCACCCCGCCCCGGCCCGCGATCTGCTCGCAGTACCCGTCCAGGTCGTCGACGCGCAGCACCACCAGCGAGCGGTGCCCGGTCGCCAAGTCGCCCAGTTCACCGAGGACTTGGGCCATCATCGCCCGGTCCTGGAGCGCGATCCCGGCCGATCCGATGGAGGGGGAGAACTTCTCGTACGGTCCCTGGGCCGACCCCGACTGGGGCTTCAGGCCGAGGACTTCGGCGTAGAAGCGGTAGCAGGCGGCGAAGTCGCTGACGAGCAGCCGTACTTGGGCGAGTTCCACGGCGATTCTCCCCTGTCTCAGGACCAGCGTCCGGTACGGCCCAGGAGCAGGGCCGTCGCCGCGGTTCCGGCCGTCGATGTACGCAGCACGCTACGCCCGAGCCGGTAGGCCTTCGCCCCGGCCTCCTCGAAGAGGGTCAACTCCTCGGGGGAGACGCCTCCTTCGGGGCCCACGACCAGCACGATCTCGCCCTCGGTGGGGAGTTCGGCGGTGGCGAGCGGTTCGCTGCCGTAGTCGCGGTCCTCGTGGAGGACGGCGGCGAAGTCGGCTTTGGCGAGAAGTGCGGCAACCTGCTTGCCCGTCGCGGCGTCCGCGACCTCCGGGAAGCGGATCCGGCGGGACTGCTTGCCGGCCTCCCGGGCGGTGGCCCGCCACTTCGCGAGGGCCTTGAGGCCGCGCTCGCCCTTCCACTGCGTGATGCAACGGGAGGCCGCCCAGGGGACGATCGCGTCGACACCCGTCTCGGTCATGGTCTCGACGGCCAGCTCGCCGCGGTCGCCCTTGGGGAGGGCCTGGACGACGGTGATACGGGGGGACTCCGCGGGCTCCTCCAAGACCGGGGCCAGCTGGAGGAGCAGCCGGTCCTTGCCTTCGGTGCCGATGACCTCGCCCGTCGCGTGGCGGCCGGCGCCGTCGGTGAGGACGACCTCCTCGCCGGGCTTGAGCCGCCGCACGGAGACCGCGTGCCGGCCCTCGGGTCCGTCCAGGACGTACGGTCCGCCGCCGTCCGCGCGGAAGTGGTCGACGACGAACACCGGCGCGGTCATCGGAGATCGCCTCCGGCCGACAACGCTGTCCGGGCGGAGGCCAGTTCGGCGGCCAGTACCTCGACCAGCTGGCCGGCGGGCAGCTCGCGTGCCATGCGGTGGCCCTGTCCGGCCCACAGCGCCATGCCCTGCGCGTCACCGGCCTTGGCGGCGGCCTTGCGCAGCGGCGAGGTGAGGTGGTGGACCTCCGGGTAGGCGGCGGGGGCGTAGGGGCCGTGCTCGCGCATGAAGCGGTTGACCAGGCCGCGGGCCGGGCGGCCGGAGAACGCGCGCGTCAACTCGGTACGCGTGAAAAGGGGGTTGGTGAGGGCCTGCTTGTGCACGGCGTTCGCGGCGGACTCCGGGGTGGCGAGGAACGCGGTGCCGAGCTGGGCCGCGCTCGCGCCCGCCGCGAGGGCCGCGGCGATCTGGCTGCCGCGCATCAGGCCGCCGGCGGCGACGATCGGGAGGGTCACGGTCTCGCGGATCTGCGCGACGAGGGAGAGCAGGCCGACGCCCGCGCCGTCCTGCTCCGGGAGGTCACGGTGGGTGCCCTGGTGGCCGCCGGCCTCGACGCCCTGCGCGATCACCGCGGCGGCACCGGCCCGCTCGACGGCGAGGGCCTCCTCGGCGGTGGTGGCGGTGACGAGGGTAAAGGTGCCGGCCCGGCGCAGCGCGTCCAGGACGTCACGGGTGGGGACGCCGAAGTGGAAGGAGACGAACGGCACCGGCTTGTCGAGCAGGACGGACAGCTTGGCGTCGTAGCCGTCCTCGCGGCCGCTGTCCGGGTCGCCGAGTTCCGTCTCGTACCAGGCGGCCTCGCCTGCCAGTTGGTGGGCGTAGACGTCGACGGCGGCCTTGTCCGCGTACTCGGGCTGGGGCAGGAAGAGGTTCACGCCGAAGGGGCGGGCCGTCAGGCTCCGCAACTGCTTGATCTCCTGGTACATGCCGTCGGCCGTCTTGTACCCGGCGGCGAGGAACCCCAGCCCGCCGGCCTCGGACACGGCCGCGGCGAGCTGGGGGACGGAGACACCGCCCGCCATCGGGGCCTGCACGATCGGATGAGGGAGGAGATCGGTCAGTGCGGAGGACATGACGGCATGTTGTCACGTCCTCCGAACAAGTCCGAATCCGGCCTTCCGCCCGGCATAGGACAGGTGCATGCCCCGGTTCCGGCCGGGTCAGCGACCGTTGAAAGCGTCCTTCAGCCGGGAGAACAGACCCTGCTGCCCGGGCTGGAACTGGCCGGTGGGCCGCTCCTCGCCGCGCAGTTTCGCCAGTTCCCTGAGCAGGCGTTCCTGCTCCACGTCGAGCTTGGTCGGGGTGGTGACCTCGACGTGCACGATGAGGTCGCCCCGGCCGCCGCCGCGCAGATGCGTGACGCCCCGGGTGTGCAGCGGGATCGACTGGCCGGACTGGGTGCCCGGCCGGATGTCGACCTCCTCCATGCCGTCCAGCGTCTCCAGCGGCACCTTGGTGCCGAGGGACGCCGCCGTCATCGGGAGGGTGACCGTGCAGTGCAGGTCGTCGCCGCGGCGCTGGAACATCGCGTGCGGCAGCTCGTGGATCTCGACGTACAGGTCACCGGCGGGGCCGCCGCCGGGGCCGACCTCGCCCTCGCCCGCGAGCTGGATCCGTGTGCCGTTGTCCACGCCCGCCGGGATCTTGACGGTGAGCGTGCGCCGCGAGCGGACGCGGCCGTCACCGGCGCACTCCGGGCACGGGGTCGGGACGACGGTGCCGAAGCCCTGGCACTGGGGGCAGGGGCGGGAGGTCATGACCTGGCCCAGGAAGGACCGGGTCACCTGCGAGACCTCACCGCGGCCGCGGCACATGTCACAGGTCTGCGCGGAGGTGCCGGGGGCCGCGCCCTCGCCGTTGCAGGTGTTGCAGACGACGGCGGTGTCGACCTGGATGTCCTTCGTGGTGCCGAAGGCCGCCTCGTCCAGCTCGATCTCAAGCCGGATCATGGCGTCCTGGCCCCGGCGGGTCCGCGAGCGCGGTCCGCGCTGCGAGGCCGTACCGAAGAACGCGTCCATGATGTCCGAGAAGTTCCCGAAGCCGCCCGCGCCGAAGCCCGCGCCCGCGCCGCCCGCCTGCGAGAGGGGGTCGCCGCCGAGGTCGTAGACCTGCTTCTTCTGCGGGTCCGAGAGCACCTCGTAGGCGGCGTTGATCTCCTTGAACCGCTCCTGAGTCTTCGGATCCGGATTGACGTCCGGGTGCAGCTCGCGCGCGAGCCGGCGGAAGGCCTTCTTGATCTCATCCTGCGACGCGTCGCGACGCACGCCGAGAACGGCGTAGTAGTCCGTGGCCACTTAGGACTCCGCCAGGATCTGTCCGACGTACCGTGCCACTGCGCGTACCGCTCCCATCGTTCCCGGGTAATCCATGCGGGTCGGTCCGACCACGCCGAGCTTGGCGACTGCCTCGCCGCCCGAACCGTAGCCGACCGACACCACCGAAGTGGAGTTGAGTCCCTCGTAGGCGTTCTCGTGACCGATCCGTACGGTCATGCCCGAATCCCCCGCCTCACCAAGCAACTTGAGGAGGACGACCTGCTCCTCCAGGGCTTCCAGGATGGGGCGGATGGTGAGGGGAAAGTCATGTCCGAAGCGGGTGAGATTGGCGGTGCCGCCGATCATCAGCCGCTCCTCGGTCTCCTCGACGAGGGTCTCCAGGAGGGTGGAGAGCACCGTCGCGACCGTGCCGCGGTCCTCGGCCTCGAAGGCCTCCGGCAGGTCCTGCACCAGCTGCGGCACGTCCGCGAAGCGGCGGCCGGCGATCCGGCTGTTGAGCCGCGCGCGTAGATCCGCGAGCGAGGCCTCCCCGAACGGCGCCGGGCAGTCCACCATGCGCTGCTCGACCCGCCCGGTGTCCGTGATCAGCACGAGCATCACGCGCGCGGGCGCCAGCGCCAGCAGCTCCACGTGCCGCACGGTCGAGCGGGTCAGCGAGGGGTACTGCACGACGGCGACCTGCCGGGTGAGCTGCGCGAGCAGCCGGACCGTACGGCCCACGACGTCGTCGAGGTCGACGGCGCCGTCCAGGAAGTTCTGGATCGCCTTGCGCTCGGGGCCGGTCATCGGCTTGACGCCGGCGAGCTTGTCGACGAAGAGCCGGTAGCCCTTGTCCGTCGGGATCCGCCCGGCGCTGGTGTGCGGCTGGGCGATGTACCCCTCGTCCTCCAGGGCCGCCATGTCGTTGCGCACGGTCGCCGGGGAGACGCCGAGGCTGTGCCGCTCGGTGAGCGCCTTGGAGCCGACCGGTTCCTCGGTGCCGACATAGTCCTGGACGATGGCGCGCAGCACCTGAAGCCTGCGTTCGCTGAGCATCGCGCACACCTCCAGTTCTGGTCGCCGGTACCGTCGGTCTGCCCTTTTCCTGGCACTCTGTGCGCGCGAGTGCCAGCGTTCCCCGGCCCAGTGTACGGCCGTGAGGTACACCCCGGGCAAGGCCGGTCCTGCGATGTCACGCCGTGGGTGCCGTCACCGTTAGCGTCGCCGTATGACGGTGACTTGGGAAGAGCTGGGGTGGGAGCGGCTGGCCGCCGGGGTGGGGCGGTGCCGGCTGCCTGGCTGGGACTGCACGGTGGGGCTGGTCGTCGGAGGCGGCTCGGCGCTCATGATCGACGCGGGGTCGAGCGTCGCGGAGGGCGCGCGGTTGCGCGGGGAGGCGCAGGCGCTCGCCGGGCACCGTGTGACCCATCTCGCGCTCACGCACCCGCATTTCGACCATGTCTTCGGGGCGGCGGTCTTCGCCGGGGCGACGGTTTTCGCGGCCGGGCGCGCGCACGAGGTGTTCGAGCGCGGTGGTGAGGAGCTGCGGGCCGACGCCGTGCGCAACGGACTGGACCCGCGGGCGGCGGAGAACGCGGCGGACACCCTCGTGCGCCCCCGCGAATACGTCTGGGGCAACGCACTGCTCGAACTCGACGAAGGCCCGCAGGCCCTGATGGTGACCACACGAGGCCACACCGCCCACGACCTGGTGCTCCTGGTGCCGGGCGACCCGGCGGTGGTCTTCTGCGGCGACCTGGTCGAGGAGTCCGGCGAACCCCAGGCGGGCCCCGACGCCGTCCCGTCGCTCTGGCCGGCCGCCCTGGACCGGCTCCTGGACCTGGGCGGCGAGGACGCGGTGTACGTGCCCGGTCACGGAGCGGTGGTGGACGCGGCCTTCGTGCGGGCCCAACGGGACGCGTTGGCAACCCGTTTCGGCGTGTCGCGGTGACGCCTGTCGGGGTTCTCCTATCGTCATCCGAATGCGCCAGTACTCCGCCGATCTGACCCCGCCGTGGAAGAAGCCCAAGCCCGTCCCCGAGGTCCCCGCGGAGGCGGGCCTGGTGGTCGAGGAGCCGGGCACCGGTTTCTGCGGCGCGGTGATCCGCTGCGAGGCCGGCACGGTCACCCTGGAGGACCGCTTCGGCAAGCACCGGGTCTTCCCGATGGAGCCACGCGGTTTCCTCCTGGAGGGCCGGGTGGTCACCCTGGTCAGACCCACTTCCGGTCCGCTACGGCCCACCCGTACGGCGTCCGGTTCGGTCGCCGTTCCCGGTGCACGCGCGCGCGTGGCCCGCGCCGGGCGGATCTACGTGGAGGGCCGGCACGACGCGGAACTCGTCGAGCGGGTCTGGGGCGACGACCTGCGCATCGAGGGCGTGGTGGTCGAGTACCTGGAGGGCGTCGACGATCTCCCGTCGATCGTCGAGGACTTCTCCCCCGGCCCGGACGCCCGCCTCGGCATCCTGGTCGACCACCTGGTGCCCGGCACCAAGGAGTGGCGCATCGCCCAGTCCGTCACCAGCGAGCACGCACTAGTCGTCGGCCACCCCTACATCGACATCTGGGAGGCCGTGAAACCGTCCTCCGTGGGCATCGCCGCGTGGCCCCGGATCCCGCACGGGCAGGACTGGAAGACGGGCGTCTGCCGGGCGCTGGGTTGGCCGGAAAACACCGGTGCGGTGTGGCAGGCGATTCTGGCCAAGGTGGGGTCCTACAAGGATCTTGAGCCGGAACTGCTGGGGCGGGTGGAGGAGTTGATCGACTTCGTCACGGCACCCGACGGCGACTGACGGGTCCGGTCAGTCCACCAGGTCCCGCACCACCGCGTCCGCCAGCAGCCGTCCACGCAGCGTGAGCACGGCGCGTCCCCCGTCGTAGGGACCGGTCTCCAGCAACCCCTCCCCCAGCGCCCGGCGCGAAGCCGCGAGCCCGTCCGGCCTGAGCAGGGACAGCGGTGCCCCCTCCCGCAGCCGTAGCTCCAGGAGAATCCGCTCCACCCGGCGGTCCTCCTCGGTCAGGATCTCCCGGCCCGCGCCCGGCGACCGGCCCGCCGCCAGCGCCCCCGCGTACGCCCCCGGGTGCTTGACGTTCCACCACCGCACGCCGCCCACGTGGGAGTGCGCGCCGGGGCCCGCGCCCCACCAGTCGGCGCCGCGCCAGTACAGCTCGTTGTGCAGACAACGGCCGGATTCCGACGTCGCCCAGTTCGAGACCTCGTACCAGTCGAAGCCCGCCGCGGACATCACCTCGTCCGCGATGAGGTAGCGGTCGGCGTGCACGTCGTCGTCCGTCATCGGGACCTCGCCGCGGCGGATCCGGCGGGCGAGCTGGGTGCCCTCCTCGACGATCAGGGCGTACGCGCTGATGTGGTCGGGGCCCGCGCCGAGGGCGGCGTCGAGGGACGCGCGCCAGTCGTCGTCCGTCTCGCCGGGGGTGCCGTAGATCAGGTCGAGGTTGACGTGGTCGAAGCCGACCGCGCGGGCCTCGGACACACAGGCCTCGGGGCGGCCGGGGGTGTGGGTGCGGTCGAGGATCTTCAGGACGTGCTGTTTCGCGCTCTGCATGCCGAAGGAGACCCGGTTGAAGCCGCCGTCGCGGAGGGCCGCGAGGTAGGCGGGGTCGACCGACTCCGGGTTCGCCTCCGTGGTGATCTCCGCGTCGGCCGCGAGGCCGAACTCGTCTCGGATCGCGCCCAGCATCCGTACGAGATCGCCCGCCGCCAGCAGCGTGGGTGTGCCGCCGCCGACGAAGACCGTGCGGACCGGGCGGGGGTCGTCGCCGAGGACCTTGCGGGCCAGGCGGACCTCGTCGATCAGGGTGTCCGCGTAGTTGTCGCGGGAGGCCAGCACTCCGCCGGTGCCGCGCAGCTCGGTCGCCGTGTAGGTGTTGAAGTCGCAGTAGCCGCAGCGGGTCGCGCAGTACGGGACGTGGAGATAGAAGCCGAGGGGGCGGTCGGCGGCCCCGGCGAGCGCCTGCGCGGGCAGGGCGCCGTCTTCGGGGACGGGATCGCCGTCGGGGAGTGCGGAAGGCATGTCCCCATTGTCCAGCACCCGTACGACTCTCTACTCCGCCTGGAGCACCAGCAGCGCCAGGTCGTCCTCCGGGGGCCTGCCGCCGAACTCGTGCACCAGGCGTTTGATCCGTTCCGCGATCAGCTCGGCGCTCAGCCCCGCGCACCCGGCGAGCGCGGTCGCGAGCCCGTCGCCGTCGTCGAACTGGACCGAGCCGGAGCGCCGCTCGGTCACCCCGTCCGTGACGCACAACAGGCTGTCGCCGGGCCGCAGTTCGAAGGTCTCGCTGGTGTACGTCACGTCCTCTATGACCCCGAGAAGGGTCTGCGGGCGCGCTGCCGTACCGACGCCGCCGTCCGGCCCCAGGAGCAGCGGCAGCGGGTGTCCGGCGGAGGCGAGGGTGCAGCGGACGCCGCCGTCGAAGGGGACGAGTTCGCCGTAGAGGAGGGAGAGGAAGCGGGGGCCGTCACCGACCGGACCCGGCCGGCCACCGGCTGCGACCAGAGCGTGGGCCGCCGCGTCGGCGGCCTCGGTGGCGTCGTCGAGGAGGAGCTGGTTGAGGCGGTCGAGGACGTCGGCGACGCGGTAGCCCTCGCGGGCCAGGAGCCGCAGCCAGGGGCGGGCGAGGCCGATCACCACGGCGGCCTCGGGGCCCTTGCCCTGGACGTCACCGAGGGCGAAGCACCAGCGGCCGTCGCCGGCCGGGAACACGTCGTAGAAGTCGCCGCTGGGGCCGCCCTTGTCGCACGGTTCGTAGACGAGGGCGCTGTGCACACCGGGGATCTCGGCGACGGCGCCGGGCAGCAGGCCGCGCTGGAGGACGCGGCTGATGGTGGCCTGGCGGGCGTACTGGCGGGCAGCGCCGATGGCGAGCGCGACCCGGCGGCTGAGGTCCTCGACCAGGCCGGTGACCTCGTCGGGGAAGCACGGCAGCCCGGACCGTCCGATGACCAGCGTGCCGAGCGGCCGGCCGCCCGCGATCAGCCGGTACGCCAGTGCCGCGCCGTGTGTGCCGTCCGGGCCGAGGGCGTCGGCGGGCCAGGGGTAGGACACGGGCCGCAGCGAGTCCGGCGGGCGGGGCGGGTCCTTCTCCAGGGCCCCGCGCAGTTCCTCGATGCGGTTCTCGCTGCCGTGCCAGACACGGGCCAGGCGCGGGCCGGCGCCGGCGTCCTCGCTCCAGCCCCCGCGGCCCATCGCCTCGTCCTCCAGCCATACGGCGCACCAGTCGGCCAGTCTGGGCACGATCAGCTGTCCGGCGAGGGCGGCGACCAGGTCCTCGTCGAGCTGTCCGGCGAGGAGGTCGGAGGCCTCGGCGAGGAAGGAGAGGGCGCCGCGGCCCAGCCAGTCACGGTCGCGTTCGGCGCGCCGGGGTTCGGGCGCGAGGATCTGCGCGACGCGCAGGCCGCGTTCACCGGCGTAGGTCTCGTAGGTCCCGTTGGTTCCGTTGGTTCCGTTGGTTCCGTTGGTTCCGTTGGTTCCGTTGATCCCGTTGGTCTCCAACTCCTCGGCGGCGGGGCTGCCTTCGGCCGCGAGCCGTGCCCAGACGGTCTTGGTGCCGGTGCGGTAGGTGACGCCCCAGGCCTCGGCGAGCGTGGCGACGAGCCGCAGTCCGCGCCCGAACTCCGGTGTCTCATAAGCCTGTTCGCCGCCGTTGTCGCGCGGGGCGCGGGAGGGGTGGTGGTCGGCGACCTCCACGACGACGGACCGCGTGTCCTCAAGCCGGCAGACCAGCTCGACGTCCGTGCCGGCGTGCACGACGGCGTTGGTGACGAGTTCGCTGACGACGACCATCGCGTCGTCGGCGAGCCGATCGGTGAGGTGTTCGCTGCCGGGCAGGGCGAGTTCGGTCCACTCGCGGAGCGCGGCGCGCACCAGAGCGCGGGCGGAGCCGGGCGCGAGGGGGCTTCCGGACAGCGTGGCGCGCACCGTCGTACGCGGGTCCGCGCCGTGGTGCGCGGGCGCGCCGGGAACACGCGAAGTGGTCTCCCGTTGGGTCGGAATGGCCCCCATGGACAGCCCCCCGGGCAGATCGGACGATTACGCCTCGGTCGATGCGGACAGAGTGACAGACTGGCCGCGGCCATAAGCGCCGAGTTACCGAAGTGGGCCGCCATGAGTGAGAACAGTGCTACGCGTGTGCTCGAAGACGGGCACGAATCCGTCGCGGGCGACTGGATTCGAGCATCGGATCTCCGTCCGCTGCTCGCCGTGATGACGGCGGCCCGGGACGGCGACTTCACGAAAGCGCCGGAGACCGGACACGGCATGGTGGCCGAACTGACCGCCGCCTTCAACCAGATCATGGACCGCAGCACCCACTTCAATTCCGAGACGCAGCGCGTCAAACGGGAGCTGGTGCGCCACGGCCGCCTCGACGAACGCCTCTCGGCCAGCCCCGGCCAGGGCGGCTGGACCTCCCGCGTCAACGACGTGAACCAGCTCCTCGACGCCCTGGTGGCCCCGGCCGCCAACGCGACCCGGGTGCTGGACGCGGTGGCGGGCGGCGATCTGACCCAGCGGGTCGATCTGCACGACGGCAGCAGGCAGTTGCGTGGTGATCTACGGCATCTGGGCCGGGCCGTGAACAAGATGGTGGACCAACTCTCCCTGTTCACTGGGGAGGTGACCCGGGTCGCCCGCGAGGTCGGCACCGAGGGCAGGCTCGGCGGGCGCGCCAAGGTGCAGGGTCTGTCCGGCAGTTGGCGGGACGTGACCCTGGCGGTCAACACGATGGCGTCCCGGCTGACCGCGCAGGTGCGGGACATCGCGCTGGTCACGACGGCGGTGGCGCGCGGCGACCTGACGCGTACGGTCACGGTCGAGGCGACCGGCGAGCTGCTCGAACTGAAGCTGACCGTGAACACGATGGTCGACCAGCTCTCCGCCTTCGCCGACGAGGTGACGCGGGTGGCGCGCGAGGTCGGCACCGAGGGCCAGTTGGGCGGTCGCGCGCAGGTGCGGGGCGTCTCCGGTGTCTGGAAGGACTTGACCGACAACGTCAACTTCATGGCCTCGAACCTGACTTCGCAGGTACGGAACATCGCGCAGGTGACGACCGCCGTCGCCAACGGCGACCTGAGTCAGAAGATCACGGTCGACGCCCAGGGCGAGATCCTCGAACTGAAGTCGACCATCAACACGATGGTCGACCAGCTCTCCGCCTTCGCCGACGAGGTCACCCGCGTCGCCCGCGAGGTCGGCACCGAAGGAAACCTCGGCGGACGCGCCCAGGTGCGAGGGGTGTCCGGGGTCTGGAAGGACCTCACCGACAACGTCAACTTCATGGCGGACAACCTGACTTCACAGGTCCGGAACATCGCGCTCGTGTCGACGGCCGTGGCGCAGGGCGACCTCGGCAAGAAGATCACGGTGGAGGCCAAGGGCGAGATCCTGGAACTGAAGTCGACCATCAACACGATGGTCGACCAGCTCTCCGCCTTCGCCGACGAAGTCACGCGCGTCGCCCGCGAGGTCGGCACCGAGGGCAACCTCGGTGGCCAGGCGCAGGTGCGGGGCGTCAGCGGGGTGTGGAAGGACCTGACGGACAACGTCAACTTCATGGCCCTGAACCTGACTTCGCAGGTACGGAACATCGCCCAGGTGACGACCGCCGTCGCCAACGGCGACCTGTCGAAGAAGATCACCGTCGATGCCCGCGGCGAGATCCTCGAACTCAAGGACACCGTCAACACGATGGTGGAGCAACTGCGCGCCTTCGCGGACGAGGTGACCCGGGTGGCCCGCGAGGTCGGCACCGACGGCCGACTCGGCGGCCGGGCCCAGGTGTTGGGCGTCTCCGGGGTCTGGCGCGATCTGACGGACAACGTCAACTACATGGCGGACAACCTGACTTCACAGGTGCGGAACATCGCCCAGGTCGCGACGGCGGTGGCGCAGGGCGACCTGTCGAAGAAGATCGACGTGGACGCGCGCGGCGAGATCCTGGAGCTGAAGACCACCATCAACACGATGGTCGACACCCTCTCCTCGTTCTCCTCCGAGGTCACCCGGGTCGCCCGCGAGGTCGGTTCCGAGGGCCAACTCGGCGGCCAGGCACGGGTGGAGGGCGTCTACGGCACCTGGAAGCGCCTGACCACCAACGTGAACGAACTCGCGCTCAACCTCACCACGCAGGTCCGCGCGATCGCCGAGGTGGCCTCGGCGGTGGCGCAGGGCGACATGTCCCGCTCGATCACGGTGGAGACCCAGGGCGAGGTCACCGAGCTCAAGGACAACATCAACCTGATGGTGGCCAACCTCCGCGAGACGACCCGCGCGAAGGACTGGCTGGAGTCCAACCTGGCCCGCCTCGCCGCGCTGATGCAGGGGCACCGGGACCTGATGGAGGTCGCCGACCTGATCCTGCGCGAGCTGACCCCGCTGGTGAACGCCCAGTACGGCGCGTTCTTCCTGGCCGACCCGGACGAGGACAGCCTGCGCACCGCGATCCCGGCCAAGGGGCTGGCGTTCATCGCCGGGTACGGGTCGGCGCAGGGCGCGACCGTGGACACGGGCGGGATGCCGGTGCACGGGCTGGTGCGGCAGGCGGCACGGGAGAAGAAGCGGATCCTGGTCGAGGAGGCCCCGCCGGACTACATCAAGATCAACAGCGGGCTCGGGGAGGCCGCCCCGGCGAGCGTGGTCATCATCCCGATCCTCTTCGAGGACAAGCTCCTCGGCGTGATCGAACTGGCCTCCTTCTCCCGCTTCTCCGACGTCCACCTGGCGTTCTTCGACCAGTTCGTGAACACCATCGGCGTCGCGATCAACACCATCATCGCCAACTCCCGCACCGAGTCCCTGCTCGGCGAGTCCCAACGCCTCGCGATGCAGTTGCAGGAACGTTCGGACGAACTCCAGAAGCAGCAGGCCGAGTTGCAGCGCTCCAACGCGGAACTGGAGGAGAAGGCCGCCCTGTTGGCGACCAGCTCCCAGTACAAGTCGGAGTTCCTGGCCAACATGTCGCACGAACTGCGCACCCCGCTCAACTCGTTGCTGATCCTGGCCCGGCTGCTCTCCGACAACCCGGACGGCCGGCTCTCCGACCAGGAGGTGCAGTTCGCGACCACGATCCACCGCTCCGGCTCGGACCTGCTCCAGCTCATCAACGACATCCTCGACCTGTCGAAGATCGAGGCCGGCCGCATGGACGTACGCCCCAAACGGCTCCCGCTCATCAAGCTCCTCGACTACGTCCACGCCACCTTCCGCCCGCTCACCCTGGACCGGGGGCTCGCCTTCGAGGTGTCGGTCGGCGAGGACGTACCGCGCGAGATGTGGTCGGACGAGCAGCGGCTCCAGCAGATCCTGCGCAATCTGCTGTCCAACGCCATCAAGTTCACCGCGACGGGCCGGGTCGAACTCCGCGTCAACCGGGTCAAGGACCCCGAACACCGCTACTCCGCCGACGGCGACGAGGTCATCGCGTTCGCCGTCTCCGACACCGGCATCGGGATCGCCGCCGAGAAACTCCCGGTGATCTTCGAGGCGTTCCAGCAGGCCGACGGCACCACCAACCGCAAGTACGGCGGCACGGGGCTGGGGTTGTCGATCAGCCGGGAGATCGCCGGGCTGCTCGGCGGCCGGATCGTCGCCGAGAGCGAGCCCGGCCGCGGCTCGACCTTCACGCTCTACGTCCCCGTCGTCAGCCCCGGCCACTCGGCGACCGGGCCGACCACCGAGGACCGTGAACTGCCCACAATGGCCGAGCAGTTGTCCACCGAGGCGTTCACCGGGCACGAGGTGGACGACTCCTGGCCGACACCCACCAAGCTGGAGGCGTGGAAGGCCGGGCGGGCGGGTCAAGTGCTGCCGGGGCGGCGGGTGTTGATCGTGGACGACGACATCCGCAACGTCTTCGCGCTCACCCATGTCCTGGGCCGCGTCGGCATGCCGGTGCTCTACGCGGAGAACGGCCGCGAGGGCATCGAGACGCTGGAGCGCAATCCCGACGTCGAACTCGTGCTGATGGACATCATGATGCCGGAGATGGACGGCTACGAGACCATCGCCGCCATCCGCCGCGCCCCGCACTGGACCGGCCTGCCCATCGTCGCGCTGACCGCCAAGGCGATGCCGGGCGACCGGGAGAAGTCCATCGCGCGGGGCGCCAACGACTACGTACCCAAGCCGGTGGACGTCGACCAACTGCTGACCGTTGTCTGCGCCCTGCTCGATCCCGAGGCCGTGGAGACGGAGGAGCCGCAGGAGCCAGAGGAGCCGGACGCCACGAGGGAGGCACCGTCGCCGTGAGCGCAGCGGAACCGACCGGAGGACCCGCGGGCATCCTCCTGGTCGACGACATGGAGGACAACCTGATCGCCCTGGAGGCCGTCCTCGCCTCCCTCAACGAGCCGCTGGTACGGGCGCGTTCGGGCGAGGAGGCGATGAAGGCGCTGCTGCGGCAGCGCTTCGCCGTGGTCCTGCTCGACATCCGGATGCCGGGCATGGACGGTTTCGAGACCGCCGCCAACATCAAGCGGCTCGACCAGACCAAGGACGTCCCGATCATCTTCCTGACCGGCACGGACGCCGACGCGGGCTACGCCTTCCGCGGCTACGCCACAGGCGCGGCCGACTACTTGACCAAGCCCTTCGACCCCTGGGTCCTACGCGCCAAGGTCACCGTCTTCCTCGAACTCCACCGCAAGAACCAGCTCCTGGAACGGATGATGACGCGGGCACAGGCGGACTACGCAGAAGTGGCCACCAGACTCGCCGAACTGTCGGACCACCTCTCCACCGACGAACCCCCCGACCTGCCCACACTGCGCGAACAGGTCCGGGAGCTGCGTGAACTGGTGGGCAGGGGGCGGCCGTTCTGAGCGGCTGGGCTTCGCGCGAGCCGACGTAGATCTGTCTCGTCGATCAGGTGCTTGGGCGCGTCAGAGCGGGGGCGCCCCAGCCGAGCGGCCGTTTGTCCGCGCGTGCCCCCAGCCGAGCAGTCGTTTGTCCGCGCGTGCCCCCAGCCGAGCGGTCACGAGTCCAGGCGTGCCGCCGGCCACGTGGCCGGGGAAATACCCGGCCGCAACCACTAACCGGGGCACCCTCATCACAAATGACCCCGGCCCCGCCTGCGGGAGCGACTCCCGCACTCCCAGCAGAGCGGGCGCGTACCCACGCGTGCTGCCGGACACGTGGTCGACGAGATGCCCGGCCGTATCCACCAGCCGGGGCACCTTCATCACAAACAGACCCCGGGCCCGCCTGCTCGACAACTACGCCTCGCGCGACCCCGCGTACATCTCGTCGATCAGGTGCTTGTACTCCCGTTCCACCACCGGCCGCTTCAGCTTGAGGCTCGGGGTGATCTCGCCGTGTTCGATGTCGAGGTCGCGCGGGAGGAGGCGGAACTTCTTGATGGTCTGCCAGCGCTGGAGGCCCTCGTTCAGCTCCTTGACGTAGGCCTCGATCAGGGCGACCGTCGCGGGCGCGGCGACGACCTCGGCGTAGGACTTGCCGGCGAGGTCGTTCTCGTTCGCCCACTCCAGGATGGACGGTTCGTCGAGGGCGATGAGCGCGGTGCAGAAGTTCCGGTCGGCGCCGTGCACCAGGATGTTGGAGACGTACGGGCACACGGCCTTGAACTGGCCCTCGACCTCGGCCGGCGCGATGTACTTGCCGCCGGACGTCTTGATGAGGTCCTTCTTGCGGTCGGTGATGCGGAGGTAGCCGTCGGGGGACAGCTCGCCGATGTCGCCGGTGTGGAACCAGCCGTCCGACTCCAGGACTTCGGCCGTCTTCTCGGGCAGCCCGTGGTAGCCCTCCATGATGCCGGGGCCGCGCAGCAGGATCTCGCCGTCGTCCGCGATCCGCACCTCCGTGCCGGGCAGCGGCTTGCCGACCGTGCCGGTGCGGTAGGCCTCGCCCGGGTTCACGAAGGAGGCCGCGGAGGACTCGGTCAGGCCGTAGCCCTCCAGGATGTGGATGCCGGCGCCGGCGAAGAAGTAGCCGATGTCGGGCGCGAGCGCGGCCGAGCCGGAGACACAGGCGCGCAGCTTTCCGCCGAAGGCCTCGCGGATCTTCGCGTAGACGAGCGCGTCGGCGACCTTGTGCTTGGCTTCGAGACCGAACGGCGCGGTGGCCGCACCGGTACGGCGGAAGTTGTCCTGAGTGACCTTGGCGTACTCGCGGGCGACCTCGGCCGCCCACTGGAAGATCTTGTACTTGGCGCCGCCACCGGCCCGCGCCTTGGCCGCGACCCCGTTGTAGACCTTCTCGAAGATGCGCGGCACGGCCGCCATGTACGTCGGCTGCACGACCGGCAGATTCTCGATGATCTTGTCGACCCGGCCGTCCACGGCGGTGACATGCCCGATCTCGATGTGCCCGGACGTGAGCACCTTGCCGAAGACGTGCGCGAGCGGCAGCCACAGGTACTGCACGTCCTCCGGGCCGAGCAGCCCGGTCGCGGCGATCGCCTTCGCCAGGTACGACCAGTTGTCGTGCGGCAGCCGGACCCCCTTGGGGCGGCCGGTGGTGCCGGAGGTGTAGATGATCGTCGCGAGCTGGTCCTTGGTGATGGCCCCGACCCGCTCCTTGATCAGGTCCGGGTTCTTCTCCAGGTACGCGGCACCGCGCTGCTCCAGCTCGGCGAGGGTCAGCACCCAGTCGCCGGTGTCCTGGGTGTCGACGCCGGCCGGGTCGATGACCACGACATGCGTCAGCTCGGGCAGCTCGGCGCGCTTCTCCCGCGCCTTGGCGAGCTGCGCCGCGTCCTCCGCGATCAGGACCTTGCTGCCGGAGTCGGAGAGGATGAACGTCGACTCGTCGGCGTTGGTCTGCGGATACACCGTGGTCGTGGCGGCCCCGGCGCACAGGATGCCCAGGTCGACGAGGATCCACTCGACGCGGGTGGCGGAGGCCAGCGCGACGCGCTCCTCGGGCTGTACGCCCAGTTCGATCAGGCCGGCCGCGATCGCGAAGACCCGCTCGGCGGCCTGTGCCCAGCTGAGCGCCTTCCAGTCGTCGGGGCCCTCGCCCGAGGCCGCCGGCACCGGGTAGCGGTAGGCCTCGGCGTCCGGTGTGGCCGCCACCCGCTCCAGGAAGAGGCCCGCCACGGACGGGGGACGGTTCTCGATCAGGGTCTGTGTGTCGCTCACGACATCCTCCGGGGCCCGCGACAGTGCGGCTGGCTCAGTGCTGCGGCTGTTGTTTAACTCGCGAGTAACTATCGAGCAGTGATCAGAGTAAGCCGCGACCGGCCGGTGCGTAAGGGGCGGCGGACCGTCACTTCCTCCAGAGACAGGACACAGGGCCCGCCGCGCGAAAGCGCGGCGGGCCCTGTGGATCGCCTGGGTGTCACCCTGTTGTCCCGGAATTCCGGTGTACGGGACCGCTACTTCTTGCCCTTGCCCCCGCCACCGCTGTCGTCACTGGAGAGCACGGCGATGAAGGCCTCCTGAGGAACCTCCACGGAACCCACCATCTTCATCCGCTTCTTGCCCTCCTTCTGCTTCTCCAGCAGCTTCCGCTTACGGGAGATGTCACCGCCGTAGCACTTGGCGAGGACGTCCTTGCGGATGGCGCGGATGGTCTCGCGGGCGATCACCCGCGAGCCGATGGCGGCCTGGATGGGCACCTCGAAGGCCTGCCGCGGGATCAGCTCCCGCAGCTTGGCGACCAGCCGCACCCCGTACGCGTACGCCGCGTCCTTGTGCGTGATCGCCGAGAACGCGTCCACCTTGTCGCCGTGCAGCAGGATGTCCACCTTGACCAGGCTGGACGTCACCTCGCCGGTGGGCTCGTAGTCGAGCGAGGCATAGCCGCGGGTCTTGGACTTCAGCTGGTCGAAGAAGTCGAAGACGATCTCCGCGAGCGGCAGCGTGTAGCGGATCTCCACCCGGTCCTCGGACAGGTAGTCCATGCCGAGCAGGGTGCCGCGCCGGGTCTGGCACAGCTCCATGATCGAACCGATGAACTCCGAGGGCGCGAGGATCGTCGCCCGTACGACCGGCTCGTAGACCTTGTCGATCTTCCCCTCGGGGAACTCGCTCGGGTTGGTGACGACATGCTCACTGCCGTCCTCCATGTCGACCCGGTACACCACGTTCGGCGCGGTGGCGATGAGGTCGAGCCCGAACTCGCGCTCCAGCCGCTCCCGGATCACGTCCAGGTGCAGCAGCCCGAGGAACCCGACACGGAAGCCGAAGCCGAGGGCGGCCGAGGTCTCCGGCTCGTACACGAGCGCGGCGTCGTTGAGCTGGAGCTTGTCCAGGGCCTCGCGCAGCTCCGGGTAGTCGGAACCGTCCAGCGGATACAGGCCCGAGAACACCATCGGCTTGGGGTCCTTGTATCCGCCGAGCGCCTCGGTCGCACCCTTGTTCAGGGTGGTGATCGTGTCACCGACCTTGGACTGGCGGACATCCTTCACCCCGGTGATCAGATAGCCGACCTCGCCGACGCCGAGCCCGTCCGCGCCGAGCATCTCCGGCGAGTTGGTGCCGATCTCCAGCAGCTCGTGCGTGGCGTTGGTCGACATCATCCGGATCCGCTCACGCTTGTTGAGCTGCCCGTCGATGACCCGGATGTACGTCACGACACCGCGGTAGGAGTCGTAGACCGAGTCGAAGATCATGGCGCGGGCGGGCGCGTCCGCGTTCCCGACGGGCGCCGGGATCTCCTTGACGACCTTGTTGAGCAGCGCGTCGACGCCGAGCCCGGTCTTGGCGGAGACCTTGAGCACGTCGTCGGGGTCGCAGCCGACGAGATTCGCCAGCTCCTCGGCGAACTTCTCGGGCTGCGCGGCCGGCAGGTCGATCTTGTTCAGTACGGGGATGATCGTGAGGTCGTTCTCCATCGCCAGGTAGAGATTGGCGAGGGTCTGGGCCTCGATGCCCTGGGCGGCGTCCACCAGCAGCACGGTGCCCTCGCAGGCGGCGAGCGACCGCGAGACCTCGTACGTGAAGTCGACGTGCCCCGGGGTGTCGATCATGTTGAGGATGTGCGTACTGCCCTCGCCGCCCCCGTCCGTGGGGGCCCACGGCAGACGCACCGCCTGGGACTTGATCGTGATGCCGCGCTCGCGCTCGATGTCCATGCGGTCGAGGTACTGAGCACGCATCTGCCGCTGGTCGACCACTCCGGTCAGCTGGAGCATCCGGTCGGCGAGCGTGGACTTGCCATGGTCGATGTGCGCGATGATGCAGAAATTGCGGATCAGCGCCGGGTCGGTACGGCTCGGCTCGGGCACATGGCTGGGGATCGCGGGCACGCAGGGTCCTGATTCTTGAGGCGTCCGCAGTGTCTGCGGTCTCGGGTCGGATCTATACGTAGGCTCCATGGTCCCACGAGCGGGGGCCTGCGACCGGTTTGGGCCGCTCCCGGAGCCACTGGTAGGCTGGGTGGCTGTGTCTCCTGCCCTCTCGGCAGCGGGACACACCCCAAGAAAAATCATCGGCCCGGGACCCGTGCGGCCCCGTGCCAGAACCTGCAAAGGCTCATTCGTGGCGAACATCAAGTCCCAGATCAAGCGGATCAAGACCAACGAGAAGGCTCGGCTGCGCAACAAGGCCGTCAAGTCCTCCCTGAAGACCGCGATCCGCAAGGCCCGTGAGGCTGCTGCCGCGGGTGACGTCGAGAAGGCCACCGAGTACCAGCGCGCTGCCGCGCGTCAGCTCGACAAGGCCGTCTCGAAGGGCGTCATCCACAAGAACCAGGCCGCCAACAAGAAGTCGGCGCTTGCTTCCAAGGTCACCGCGCTCAAGGGCTGATCCTTCCGCACTTGCCTCAGCCCGCGCACGCGCGGACCGAGCCAGTAGCAATCCACCGTGAGGACACGTCGAGCCCTCTACCTCGATTCACGGACAGACATCGTGGTCGCCACGCCACGTACAGTGCCCCCGGACCCACTTCGGGGGCATTGCTGTATCCGGAATGCCGTACCCGGAGGCCGAGTCGCTAGCCCTGCCCCCGTGAGCGGGCGGCCCGGGCGATCGTGACGACCGCCTTCTCCAACGCGTACTCCGGATCGTCCCCCCCGCCCTTCACTCCCGCGTCCGCCTCGGCCACCGCCCGCAGCGCGACGGAGACCGCGTCCGGGGTCCACCCCCGCATCTGCTGCCGCACCCGGTCGATCTTCCACGGCGGCATCCCCAGCTCACGCGCCAGATCCGCCGGCCGCCCCCCGCGCGCGGACGACAGCTTGCCGATCGCCCGCACTCCCTGCGCCAACGCACTGGTGATCAGCACCGGCGCCACCCCGGTGGACAACGACCACCGCAACGCCTCCAGCGCCTCCGCCGTCCGCCCTTCGACGGCCCGGTCCGCGACCGTGAAGCTCGACGCCTCGGCCCGCCCGGTGTAGTACCGCCCGACGACCGCCTCGTCGATGGTCCCCTCGACATCGGCGACCAACTGGGAGACGGCGGACGCCAGCTCCCGCAGATCGCTGCCGATGGAGTCGACGAGCGCCTGGCATGCCTCCGGCGTGGCCGATCTCCCGGTCGCCCGGAACTCACCCCGCACGAACGCCAGCCGGTCCGCCGGCTTCGTCATCTTCGGGCAGGCCACCTCCCGCGCCCCCGCCTTGCGCGCGGCATCGAGCAGCCCCTTGCCCTTGACCCCGCCCGCGTGCAACAACACCAGGGTGATCTCCTCGGCGGGCGCACCGAGATACCCCTTCACGTCCTTGATCGTGTCCGCGGACAGATCCTGCGCGTTGCGTACGACCACGACCTTGCGCTCCGCGAAGAGCGACGGGCTGGTCAGCTCGGCGAGCGTGCCGGGCTGCAACTGGTCCGAGGTCAGGTCACGTACATCCGTGTCGGCGTCGGCGGCCCTGGCGGCGGCCACCACCTCCTGCACGGCACGGTCGAGCAGGAGGTCCTCCTGGCCCACGGCAAGCGTCACCGGGGCGAGAGGGTCGTCATTCGCAGTCTTCCTGGCCATCTCGTAAAGCATCGCACGCGCCACTGACAACGCGGCCCGCGTGCCGGGTGCCGAGGCCGAGAGGGGTGCCGGTCACGGCTCCTCGCGCCAGCCATCCCACTCGCCCGCGAACGCGTCCAACTCCGCGGGATCGAGCCGCCCGTCCTCGTCCCGCAGCACAAGGAGCCACTGCGCGTCCTCGGCGTCGTCCTCACCGGCCAGCGCGTCCCGCACCAGCCGCGGCTCCTCGTCGAGCGCGAACCGCTCCCCGAGCGCCTCCGCCGCCTCCTGGGCCGCATCACGGTCGGGCAGCACCAGCACATGTCTCACATCACTCACGAGGACATGTTCCGGTACGCCCGCACCCGCACGCGAACCCGCCCAGGGCCTACGCGGCCTCACGCACCGTCGGCACCGCCTCCAGCTCGATCCCGAACCGCTCCCGGTACACCGCCAACACCTCTTCGTCCGTGGCCAGTTCGCGCACCTCCCGGGTCCCGTCCGCCCCCGTCACCGTCAGATCGCGCCCGCTGAGCGTGATCCGTCCGCCGTCGTCCGTGAGCCGCGAGCAGACCAGTGACCGGGTGAAGCGCGACACGGGCGAGGTGCTTTGCCACCACGCTCCGGCCACGAAGTCACCGAGCACCCGGGGCCGTGTCTCCAAGCGATACTCGGGCTTCCCGTTCCGGACCACATCCAGGTCCGCCGCGTCCGGCCCCGCTGCGACGACCCTGAACGTGCCGCCGGGATCCTCCTGTTCACCCCGCTCCCCGTAGGCCAGGGGATAGTGGCTGTGCGTCCCGAACCCCACATCGGCCAGCCACACATCCCCGTCCACCGTCCGCACCCGCAGCGCGAGATGGTCGTACGGAATCCCCAACTGCCCGTCGTCCCCGTGCACCCGCGCCGCGAGCAACTCGACATCGAAGCCCAGCGCAGCGAGCAACGCGCCGAACAGTCCGTTCAGTTCGTAGCAGAACCCGCCCCTGCCGCCGCCGATCACCTTGTCCAGCAGCCGGTTCTCCTCCAGCACGATCTCCTCGCCCAGATGAACCGACAGATTCTCGAAGGGCACGGTCTGCAGATGGCGCAGGTGCAGCTCGCGCAGGGCATCGACGGTGGGCGTCGCAGGGTACTTGGCTCCCAGGCGGCGGAGATAGGCGTCGATCTGTGCGGGGGTCATGCTCTCAGTGGATGTTCGAGAGGGCTTCTCATCGGGCACGTTCATGCTCCTGCTCGCGCACTACTCAAGGTAGTGACTGTGGTCCTTCAGGGATACGGGCGGCGGCCGCGGCGACGGTTGCCAGGTCTTCGCCCGAGAATCCGACGCGGCTCAGCACCGCCAGGGACTTGTTCGTCGCCAGTGTGGACAACGCCAGTTCCGCCGCCTCCCGCTCACCGGCCCCCGCCGCCCGCAAGGCCTGCTCCAGCATCGCCCGCAAACCGTCGATCATGGCGCGGACCATCGCCTGGCTCTCCGCGTCGAGGGCCGGGAACTGTGTTGCCGACACCGTGAGCAGGCAGCCGTCGGGGACTGTCGGGTCGGCGATGCGGTTCAGGGTGACCCGCAGGTAGGCGGCCACGACGGCGCTCGGGCTCGGGTGGGGGCCGGACAGTGCCTTGGCATACAGCGGGTGGTAGGTCTGCGCGTACCGCTGAAGGCTTTTCCGGAAGAGGGCGCTCTTGTCGCCGAACGTGCCGTAGAGCGAGCCCCGTCCCAGGCCCGTGCCCTCGGTCAGGCGGTCGATCGAGGCCTCCGAATAGCCCCAGCGCCAGAAGACATGCATCGCGCGGCGGAGCGCCTCGTCCACGTCGAATTGCTTGCGGCCTGCCATGGTTCGTCAGTCTACAGGTCTTGTAACGATCGTTCCAACATGCCTACGATGACCGGCATGACAAGCCTTGGTTCGCTGCGGCTGCCCGACGGGTTCGCCGACATCTTCACCAGCCGCCTCGTGGAACTGGACGGGCTGCGACTGCACGCGGTCACCGGCGGGGACGGCCCGCCGCTGCTGCTGATCGGCGGATGGCCACAGACCTGGTACGCCTGGCGGGAGGTGATGCCCGCGCTCGCCCGCGAGCACACCGTCGTCGCCGTCGACTCGCGCGGAGCCGGGCTCTCCGACAAACCCGACGACGGTTACGACGCCGGCACCCTGGCCGCCGACCTGGTCGCGTTGATGGCCGCGCTCGGGCACGACCGGTTCGACGTGGTCGGCCACGACATCGGCACGTGGACCGGATACGCCCTCGCCGCCGATCACCCCGAGCGGGTGGGCCGGCTCACCATCGTCGAAGCCATGATCCCCGGTCTCACGCCGTCCCCGCCGGTCTTCGGCCCGGCCGCGGCCAACCAGAAACTCTGGCAGTTCGGCTTCAACCGGCTCACCGAACTCAACGAGGAACTGGTCCGAGGGCGGGAACGGCTCTTCTTCGGCTGGCAGTTCGCCACCAAGGCCGCCACCCCGACCTCGATCCCCGCGTACGCCGTCGACGTCTACGTCGACGCGATCACCGCAGATCCCCGCGCGCTGCGGGCGAGCTTCGCGTACTACCGGGCGCTGGACGAGACGATCGCGCAGAACGAGCGGCGCGGCAGGACCCGGCTGACGCTGCCGGTGCTCGCCGTCGGCGGCGCGCTGTGGAGCGGCGAGAACGCTGCCCAGACGATGCGGCTGGCCGCCGACGACGTCACCGGGGTGGTCCTCGACGACTGCGGCCATTACCCGGCCGAGGAGCAGCCGACGCGGTTCACCGAGATCCTGCGGGACTTCCTCGACGGCAAACCGGTGTCGGGGGTGCCGCACGTCTGACGTGTGGGTGGCGGAGTTTTGCCATGTCCGTCTTCCTCCCCCCCCATCCCTCCCCCCTCCCCCTCCCCGCCCCACCCCTCCCTCCCCCACCCTCGCCCTCAGTCCCGCGTCACCCGAAGCCCGGCTCCCGCGCCTCCCACCGCCAGCGCACCGTCCACGTCCGTCCGCAGGACCACCGCTCCCATCGACCGCAGCGCCGCGACCGTGCTCGGGGCGGGGTGGCCGTAGACGTTGTTCTCACCGCAGGAGATCAGGGCCAGCCTCGGGGCCACCCGGCGTATCAGTTCCGGATCCTGGTAGGCGGAACCGTGATGGGCGACTTTGAGTACGTCCACGCCTCCCAGCAACGCGGCCGCCGGTGACCTCAACAGCTCCTGCTGGGCCGGGGGTTCGAGGTCTCCGAGCAGCAGCAGGCGCAGTCCGGCCGTCCGTACCAGCAGGGCGACGCTGGCGTCGTTCGGCCCGTCCGGGTCCGGTGCCGGGCGCGGCGGGGGCCACAGCACCTGCCAGGCGAGCGGACCGGTGCGTCGCTGTTCCCCGGCCACCGCCCGGGTGATCGGGATGTGCCGTTCCGCTGCCGCTCTCCGTACGAACTCGGCCTGGTCCACGGGCTCTTCGAAGGAGGTCGTCTCGATGGCGCCCACCGAGCGGCCCCGCAGCACCCCGGGCAGGCCCGCGACATGGTCGGCGTGGAAGTGGGTCAGGACGACGAGCGGGATCCTGGTGATGCCGAGCGTGCGCAGACACTGGTCGACCAGCTTCGGATCGGGTCCGGCGTCCACGACCACTGCGGCGCCCTTGCCCGCCGCGAGCACCGTCGCGTCACCCTGCCCGACATCGCACATCGCGAACCGCCAGCCCGGCGGCGGCCAGCCCGTGATCACCCGGGTCAGCGGCGCCGGCTCCACCACGACCAGCAGCAGAAGCAGCCCGCAGACACCGCACAGCCAGGGATGCCCGAGCAACCGTCGGCCGACCAGTACGAGGGCCGCGACGGCCACCGCGAGCAGCAGCGCCCCGGTCCAACTGCCCGGCCAGTCCACTCCCCCGCCCGGCAGCGCCGCCCCGGTGCGAGCGACATCCGCGATCCACCCGGTGGGCCAACTCGCCCCCCAGGCAAGGATCTTGGCCACCGGCATCGCCAGCGGTGCCGTCGCCAGTGCCGCGAAACCCAGCACCGTGGCCGGTGCGACAGCGACCTCCGCGAGCAGGTTGCACGGCACCGCCACCAGGCTGACCCGTGCCGACAGCACGGCCACGACCGGCGCGCACAGCGCCTGCGCGGCGGCAGCGGCGGCCAGTGCCTCGGCCAGTCGAGGCGGAACCCGGTGCCTCCGCAGCACTTCGCTCCAGCGCGGTGCGAGCGTGAGCAGGGCGCCGGTGGCCAGCACGGAGAGCAGGAAGCCGTAACTCCGGGCCAGCCACGGGTCGTAGAGGACCAGGAGCAGCACGGCCGTCGCCAGCGCCGGGATCAGTGATCTGCGGCGCCCGGTCGCCAGGGCGAGCAGCGCGACGGCACCGCAGGCGGCGGCCCGCAGGACGCTCGGGTCGGGGCGGCACACGACGACGAACCCGAGTGTGAGCACCCCGCCGAGCAGGGCGGTCGCCCGGAGGGAGATGCCCAGGCGGGGTGCCAGACCCCGGCGTTCGATGTGCTGGGCGAGGCCGGGTGGTCCGATGAGGAGGGCGAGCAGGATGGTCAGGTTGCTTCCGGAGACGGCGAGGGTGTGGGCGAGGTCCGTCTCCTTGAAGGCCTCGTCCAGTTCGGGTGTGATGCGCGCGGTGTCCCCGACGACGAGTCCCGGCAGCAGGGCCCGCGCGTCCGCCGGCAGCCCGTCGGTGGCCTCGCGGAGCCCGGCTCGCAGCCGCCCCGCGAACCTCTGTGCCCCGGACGGCTCCCCCACCAGCTCCGGAACCGGCTGGTTCCGCACCCGCAGCACGGCCGCGACCCGGTCCCCGCTCGTGAGCGAGGGCGCCAACCGCGCGGTCACCCTCACCCGCGTGGAAGGAAGCAGCCCGAGCCAGGGCGAACGCTCCGGCCCACCGCGGAAACCCCGCACGCCGTACGCCGCGCCTTTGCTGCGCGAGCCCGGATCGACGATCAGCAGCACCGGCGCCCGAGTGTCCACGGCCGTCCCGTCCGTCTCCTCCACCCGTCGTACCTCGGCCTCGATCAGCACGGAGACCGGAGCCGCGTGATCACCACTGATCCGGGGCCGGGTCAGCCGTGGATCGGAACCGACCTCCACCTCCGCGGTCACGGCCGCGTACTCCCGCGCCAACTCCGGCACCGGTCCTCGGCGCAGATCGGCTCCGTGCAGCCCGGCGGAGGCGGCGGCCGCGGCGATGGAGAGGAGCAGGGCGGCGATCGAGGCACGGGGCCATGCGGCCTGCCGCCATGACGATGCGAGGCGGAGTCCTTCCGGCGGGCGGGCTGGACTTTCGTCCGGTGAGCGGGCCGAGCGTGCGTCCGGTGTGGGGCCGGAGCATGCGCCCGGTGAGAGGCCAGGGTGTGCGTCCGGCCCGGAAGGGCTACGGCTGTCGTCGCCCGCGCTGCGCCGTCGCCGCGTCACCAGAAGCAGTACGAGCGCCACCGTCAGCGCGGCGACGGCGACCCCGGTGACCCGGGCCGGCGACGCGTCCAGCGCCAGTGCCGCCGTCGCCCAGGCCGCGAGCGCGGGCGGTACGAGTCGTAGGTCCGTCGGCCCTTCCTGTTGCGGGTGTGCGGCGCCCCGCCGATTGCCGGAGGCGGCGTGCACGTCCCGGCGAGGCGTCACCGACTGGGGCGGATCGCCGTGGGAGCGGGTCATGGCTGCACCAGGTCCCGCAGATCGGAGAAGCGTCGGTCGCCGATCCCATTGACCTGGCGCAGCTCGTCCACCGAGCGGAAGCCGCCGTGCCGGGTGCGGTAGTCGATGATGTGCTGGGCCAGGACCGGTCCCACGCCGGGGAGGGTGTTGAGCTGGTCCGCGGTGGCCGTGTTGAGGGAGATCGGTGCCGTCGGAGCCGCTCCGGTGGCGGAACCCACCGTGTTCGCACCGCCTGTCCCTGGCACCGCCGCAGGGGCGGCACCGCCGACGACGATCTGCTCCCCGTCCACGAGGAACCGGGCACGGTTGAGCCCTTCGGTGTTCGTGCCCGGGCGCACTCCACCGGCCGCTCGCAGCGCATCGGTCACCCTTGAACCGGCCGGAAGCCGATGAACCCCGGGTGCCCGGACCTTGCCACTGACGTCCACGACGATCTGGGCGCCGGCCGCACTCGAAACACCGGGCGCCCCGGCCGACGAGGCACGCGGCCGGCCCTCTTCACTCGCGGCCCCGCTTCCGTCCCCGTCTCCGTCTCCGTAGGGGGCCACTGCCCGGACCACCTCCGGGGCGCGCACGGGCTGGGTCCGGCCCGCCCAGAAGTGCTGTACGGCGAAGACCGCGGCCACGACCAGCAGCACGCCGAGCGCGACCGCGCTCCGCCGCTCCAGCCCGCACCGCGTCTGCACCCACACCGGCATCCGCTCCCGCAGCGCTGCCCCGACCCGTTCCCGCCAGGCCCCCGACACCCGATCGCCCCCGACATCGGAATCTTCGGCATATCCGGTATGCGAGAAGACATCAGGATCAGGGACAGCACCCCTCGGCGATCCCACCGGAGCCGCCCGCTCGCCCTCCTCCGGAACACCTCGCGGACGAACATCCACAGGCGCCGGAAACCGAAGCCCCGCCGCCCTGACAACAGGCGGAACGGGACGTCCCACGGCTTCAGCTACCGGCGATGAAAGGCCCTCAGCAGCCCGGTCCTCGACTTCCCCGACAACCCGCCCGTCCCCCGGCGGTCCATTCCCCAACTCCCCCCGCTCCCCGCCACGTTCAGCGAAGAGCACCTCCGCGCGTCGCCGAAGTTCCTCCGCCGAAGCCTGCCGATGTGCCCGCCCCCGTGTCGGCGGGCGGCGATACCGGGTTCGGCCGTCGGAGGACGGGGCGCGGCCCGGGCCGCTGGTCGCGGTCGCTGTGTGTGAGCGTGATCGAAGTGCCATGCGCCGAGGATCGGACATCCCGCGACTTCGTGATGATCTTGGTCAATTCCCGGGGACGACCACCCAGTTGTGGATAACTCCGTCACCCGCACGAGGCATCAGCCCTCGAAGGTCTCCCCCTCGAAGAACCGTTCAACCGGCGGAGCCACCCCTCACCGCGCCGAAACCACAGCCCCCAACAACCCGGGCCCGGTATGCGCCCCGATCACCGCCCCGACCTCGCTCACATGCAGCTCGGCCAGCCCGGGCACCCGTGCCCGCAACCGGTCCGCGAGGGCCGACGCCCGCTCGGGTGCGGAGAGATGGTGGACGGCGATGTCGACCTGGGCGCTGCCCGCACGGTCGGCGGCGAGTTCCTCCAGGCGGGCGATCGCCTTCGACGCCGTCCGTACCTTCTCCAGGGGTTCGATGCGCCCGCCCTCCAACTGGAGCAGGGGTTTCACGGCGAGCGCGGAGCCCAGCAGGGCCTGGGCCGCGCCGATACGGCCGCCCCGGCGGAGATAGTCGAGGGTGTCGACGTAGAAGTAGGCGGAGGTGCCCGCGGCGCGCTTCTCCGCCGCTGTGACGACCTCGTCCACCGTGCCGCCCGCCTCCGCCGTCTCGGCCGCGGCGAGTGCGCAGAAGCCGAGGGCCATCGCGATCATCCCGGTGTCCACGACCCGCACCGGCACGGGTGCCTCACGCGCTGCGACTACCGCCGCGTCGTAGGTGCCGGAGAGTTCGGCGGAGAGGTGCAGGGAGACGATGCCGGTAGCACCGGACTCGGCGACCTTGCGGTAGATCTCCGCGAAGCGCTGGGGACTGGGGCGCGAGGTGGTGACCGGGCGCCGCTTCTGCAGGGCCTGCGCCAGGGAGCGGGTCGAGATCTCGGTGCCCTCTTCGAGCGCCCGGTCGCCCAGGACGACGGTCAGTGGGACCGCTGTGATGCCGTGGCGCTCCATCGTCAGCGGCGGCAGGTAGGCCGTTGAATCGGTGACGATCGCGACATGGCGGGACATGAGCTGGAGGTTACCTGCCGTAGCGGCCGGGCGGCAGCCCGACCCCTCTCACCTGGGCCGGAACCGGACGGATCACCACATGCCGCCGGACCGAGCCGTGCCGCCCGATCAAGTCGTGCTCTCGGGACGGGGTTTCTTCTGCCAGGGGTAGGTCGGGCGTCGTCCCGGCGGGGTGATGGCGGACGGAGCCGGTTCCTCGGCGGCGGGGCGGGCGCGCGGGGTCTCCGGCCAGGTCTGCTGGGCCGTCGTGCTGTCGGCGGGCGGGGCGTCGGGCCACGGAGGTGGTGTGTGCTCCGACTTCGTCCAGTGCCGCAGGGCGCCGGCCTCCACGTCTATCTGGGCGCTCAGCGCGTCCAGGTCGTCCTCCGCGAAGCGGCCTGCGCGGTCGCGGGCGGCCCAGCGCAGCGAGTCCGCCGATTTCGTGATGCGCTCGGTGCGCTCGCGCAGGGCGGGCAGCCGCTTCGCGAGTGTGCCGCGGTCCGGCTCCGACTCCAGGCGCCTGAGCTCGCCGTCGAGTTCGCGGCCGTGTGCGCTGAGCCGCTCGAAGAGGCCCAGGGACTCCTTGAGGGACTCGTCCTCGGTCACGCCCGCGTGCAGCGCGTCCTGGGTCGCGCGCATCGATGTGCGCAGCGCGAGCCGCAGTTGGGCCACCTGTCCCTGTGGTCCGGGCTGGGCGAAGGACTTGGCGCGCAGGGTGTGGTCCTCGACGGTGCGCCGGGCCTGCGCGACGGTGCGGTCGACGCCGCGCTTGGCCGCACCGATCGCCTTCACCGCGACATAGCCGCCAAGGACCACGAACAGCAGGAAGAGAAGGGCGAAGACTGCGATCACGGCTTCCAACGCTCCTCCACCGGCTCCGGGCGGCACACGCCGCGCCGCTCTTCAACGGTAAACGCAAAGGGCAGGCCCGGAGTTCCAAAAGAACCCCGAACCTGCCCGTAGGGGACTACCCCCACACCTGCGTACGACTCCGACTGCGACGCCTACGCCGGAACGATGTTCACCAGCTTCGGCGCCCGCACGATCACCTTGCGGATGCCCGCGCCCTCCAGCGCGGCGACGACCTTCTCGTCGGCCAGCGCGACCTTCTCCAGGTCGGCGTCGGAGATCGTCGGGGAGACCTCCAGCCGCGCCTTGACCTTGCCCTTGATCTGCACGACGCAGGTCACGCTCTCGTCCACGACGTACGCCGGGTCGGCGACCGGGAAGTCCTGGTGGACCACCGTGTCGGTGCGGCCCAGCTTGCGCCACAGCTCCTCGGCGATGTGCGGGGCCAGCGGCGCGATCAGCAGCACCAGCGACTCGGCGACGGAGCGCGGCACCGCGCCGCCCGTCTTGGTCAGTTGGTTGTTCAGCTCGGTGATCTTGGCGATGGCCGTGTTGAAGCGCAGCCCTTGCAGGTCCTGGCGCACCCCGTCGATGGCCTTGTGCAGGGCACGCAGCGTGTCCACGTCGATGTCGGCGTCCGGGACGTCCACGACGGTGACCTCGCCGGTCGTCTCGTCGACGACGTTGCGCCACAGCCGCTGCAGCAGCCGGTACTGGCCCACCACCGCGCGCGTGTCCCACGGCCGGGACACGTCCAGCGGGCCCATGGCCATCTCGTACAGGCGCAGGGTGTCGGCGCCGTACTCGTCGCAGATCTCGTCCGGAGTGACCGCGTTCTTCAGGGACTTGCCCATCTTGCCCAGCAGCCGGGAGACCTTCTCGCCCTGGTGGTAGTAGGCGCCGTCGCGCTCCTCCACCTCGGCGGCCGGCACCGGGAAGCCCCGGCTGTCCCGGTAGACGTAGGCCTGGATCATGCCCTGGTTGAACAGCTTGTGGAACGGCTCGGCCGACGAGACGTGTCCCAGGTCGAACAGCACCTTGGACCAGAACCGCGCGTACAGCAGGTGCAGTACGGCGTGCTCGGCGCCGCCGACGTACAGGTCGACGCCGCCGTGCGGGATGTCCGCGCGGGGGCCCATCCAGTACTGCTCGATGGCCGGGTCGACCAGCTTCTGGTCGTTGTGCGGGTCCAGGTAGCGCAGTTCGTACCAGCAGGAACCGGCCCAGTTCGGCATGGTGTTGGTCTCGCGGCGGTACTTCCGGGGGCCGCGGCCGTCGCCCAGGTCCAGGGTGACGGCGACCCAGTCCTCGTTGCGGGACAGGGGCGTCTCCGGGGAGGTGTTCGCGTCGTCCGGGTCGAAGGTGCGCGGCGAGTAGTCCTCGACCTCCGGCAGCTCCAGGGGCAGCATCGACTCGGGCAGGGAGTGCGCGACGCCGTCCTCGTCGTAGACGATCGGGAAGGGCTCGCCCCAGTAGCGCTGGCGGCTGAACAGCCAGTCGCGCAGGCGGAAGTTGACGGTGCCCTCGCCGATGCCCTTGCGGGCCAGCCACTCGGTGATGCGGGCCTTGGCCTCGGGGACGGGCAGGCCGTCCAGGGAGATGTCGTCGTTCGAGGAGTTGATGATCTTCGCGTCGTAGGACCCGAAGGCGTTCTCCCATGTCGACGTGTCGGTGCCGCGGCCGTCGGTCGGCTCGACGATGCAGTGGATCGGCAGCTCGAAGGCGCGCGCGAAGTCGAAGTCGCGCTGGTCGCCCGCCGGGACGGCCATGATCGCGCCGGTGCCGTAACCCATCAGTACGTAGTCGGCGATGAAGACGGGGACCTGGGCGCCGTTGACCGGGTTGGTCGCGAACGCGCCGGTGAAGACACCGGTCTTGTCCTTGGCCTCGGCCTGCCGCTCCACGTCGGACTTGGTGCCGGCCTGCGCGCGGTAGGCGGTGACGGCCTCCGCCGGGGTGGCGTGGCCGCCGGTCCACACGTCGTGGGTGCCCTCGGGCCAGGCGTCCGGCGTGAACTTGTCGACCAGCGGGTGCTCGGGCGCCAGCACCATGTAGGTCGCGCCGAACAGGGTGTCGGGGCGGGTGGTGAAGACGGTGATGTGCTCCCCGTCGACGGGGAAGTCGACGCGGGCGCCCTCGGAGCGGCCGATCCAGTTGCGCTGCTGCAGCTTGATGGCCTCGGGCCAGTCCAGCTCCTCCAGGTCCGCCAGCAGCCGGTCGGCGTAGGCGGTGATGCGCATGTTCCACTGGCGCAGCTTGGCCTTGAAGACGGGGAAGTTGCCGCGCTCGGAGCGGCCGTCGGCGGTGACCTCCTCGTTGGCCAGGACGGTGCCCAGGCCGGGGCACCAGTTGACGGGTGCGTCGGAGGCGTACGCCAGGCGGAACTCGCTCAGGACGTCGGCGCGCTCGGTGGCACTCAGGTCCGGCCACGCGCGCGTGTGCCCCGGTACGGCTCGCTCACCGGTCTCGAACTGGGCGATCAGCTCGGCGATCGGGCGGGCCTTGTCGGCCTCGTCGTCGTACCAGGAGTTGAAGATCTGCAGAAAGATCCACTGGGTCCACTTGTAGTACTCGGGGTCGATCGTGGCGAACGACCGGCGCTTGTCGTGGCCCAGGCCCAGTGCGCGCAGTTGGGACTTCATGTTGTCGATGGCGGCGACGGTGGTGATCCGGGGGTGCTCGCCCGTCTGGACGGCGTGCTGCTCGGCGGGCAGGCCGAAGGCGTCGAAGCCCAGGGTGTGCAGCACGTTGTGGCCGGTCATCCGCTGGAACCGGGCGAACACATCGGTGGCGATGTAGCCCAGGGGGTGGCCGACGTGCAGGCCCGCACCCGAGGGGTACGGGAACATGTCCATGATGAACTTCTTGGGCCGGGCGGCCAGTTCGGGGTCGCCGGCCAGGTCGCCGCTCGGATTGGGCGCCTCGTAGGTGCCCTCGGCGTCCCAGAAGTCCTGCCAGCGTGCCTCGATGTCCGCGGCCATGGCGGCGGTGTAGCGGTGCGGCGCGACCGCCTCGGCGGCGGCAGCGGGGTTCGTCTCGCTCATGATCCTCAAAGCTCCATCGATCGTCTCTGCCAGCGGCTCAGGCTGCGACATGCAGCAAATGAAAAATCCCCTCGCACAGGAGGGGACGCCGCGCCGATTCCGACCTCACCGGTCACCGGTGGTCGGGACTCATCAGCGCGGCTCACTAAGCAGAAGGCGTACAGCACGCATGCGATGAGGGTACCGCAGCGCTTGAGCACAACGCGACGCGCTTCCGTATGCCTTCTAGATGCCCCCGCGCATCGCACGCAGGACCGTACCGAGACCACGCCAAGGCCAAAGGTTACTTCGCGTAACAGCCCCTAAGGGACATCACTACAACCGCATATTCACTTGATAACAACGCAATAACTCAAACCTCGTACCCACCGGTATGGAGCCACTTAGAGTTCGGCAGCGGGACCGCTTTCCCGATACTGCTCGGAGTTGCCCCCATGAACCCTCGTCGTAGTACCAGTTCGCTCCCCAAGCCGGGCCGTTCGGCCTATGGCGTGATGAGCGTCGTCGTCCTGCTCTTCATACCCGTGTTCGTGCTGCTCGGAGGCAGTCGGGTACAGGACTTTCTCAACTTCGGTGCGGGCGTTCTCTCGCTCGTCTCCCTCACCTGCTCGGTGATCTGGGGGCTCGTCGCCCAGGACCGGGTAGTCCTGAACATCCGCCAGCGGATCGTGGCCCAGGGCATCCACCGGGTGACCGCCGTCGGCTCGATCGCGTTCCTCGTGATCCACATCACAGTGAAGCTGGCGCTCGACCACACGGTCCTGATCGCCGCGCTGATCCCCTTCAGCCTCGGCGTGAAGGGCAGCGCCGGGCTCATCGGCCTCGGCTCCCTGGCCGGCCTGCTCATGATCTTCGTGGGCATCACCGGCGCCCTGCGCAACCAGTTCGCGTCCCCCGCGCCGGTCGCCGCCCGCTGGCGCGCGATGCACATGCTGGCCTACCCGGCCTGGTGCGCGGCGCTCGTCCACGGCCTGTTCGCGGGCCGCGCGGCGAAGCCCTTCTTCATGATCTCGTACGAGCTGTGCCTGGTCGGGGTCGCCGCCGCCCTCGCCCTGCGCTCGGCGCCCCGCCCCTTCAAGCGGAGGTTCGCCGACAAGATCGCCATGCTCCTGGGCAACGAGGAGCGGCCGGGTCTCGACGAACTCGACGCCAGCCGGGGCCGCGTGGCCGAGTCCGCGCTGCCGGGCTACGAGAGCCGCCGGCCGGCCGAGGGCCGACGCGCCGCGCAGCAGCCCTCGTTCACCGAGACCGGGTCGATGCCGCGCGTGGACCCCGCCATGTACGAGACAAGGTCCATGACCCCGGAGCCGTCGAACGGTTTCGCGGCCGCCTACCGCACCGCCACGCCCGAATCCACCGGTCAGATGCCGTTCGTCACCGACCAGACCTCGCGCATGAACGTACCGATGGACATGCAGAACACCGAGGCGGTCCCGCGCGTGGACAGCGGCGGCAGCACCTCCGGCAGTTGGCCGATCCCGTCGCCGCCGCCGGTCGGCGAGGCACCCCCGTCGGCCTACGACCCGCTCCAGGACACCGGATACAACATCCCGACGTACAACAACAATTCGGGCACCGGCGGGTACGGCGAGGGATACGTGTACGACACCGGTGAGTCAAACGGTGCCTCTGGTACGTACAACCCCAATGACACGTACAACAGCGGTCCCGCCACTGATCAGACGCCTGGTGCCTCGTACGACTTCGACGCGCCGGGCAACTCGGGCGAACCTTGGAACACGCCTTCCGGAGGCTATAGGTGAACGAGGCCCTGCCCGACGTCCCGGAAGTCCGCGTCGTCGGGCTTCCTCAGCTCACGTCGGGCTTCGACCTTGTCGAGAGACTTGACCTGCCCATGCACCTGAAGGTGCACGGGCCGCTCGAACCGATGGGCGGGGAGCAGCTCGCGAAGCTCTCCGAGGCGATCAACCTGAAGGGCCGCGGCGGCGCGGGCTTCCCCTTCCACAAGAAGCTGCGGTCGGTCGCCGAGGCGGCGATCAAACGCGGCGTACGACCCGTCGTCGTCGTCAACGGCAGCGAGGACGAACCGGCCTGCCGCAAGGACACGGTGCTCATCAACCGTGCCCCGCACCTCATCCTGGACGGCGCGCTGCTGGTCGCCGAAGCCCTGGGTGCCCGCACGCTCGTGGTGGGGGTCACCAGGGAGTCGACGCAGCGCTCCATGGAGGCCGCGCTCTCCGAACGCGGCCTCAGCAACAGCCGCCGCTCGGCCCTGAAGGCGTTCGTCCAGCGCAACCCGGTCCGCATGGTCACGGGCGCCGCCGCGTCACTGATCCGCTCGATCGACGGCGGCCCGGCGATCCCGCCGGGCCGCAAGGTCAGCGCCTCGCAGAACGGCGTCGGCGGCGCCCCGACCCTGCTGTCGAACGCCGAGACCTTCGCCCAACTCGCCATCGCCGCCCGCATCGGCCCGGAGCGCTACGGCAACACCGGCCTCTACGACGAGCCCGGCACCGTCATGCTCACGGTCTCCGGGGCGGTCGCGCGCCCCATGGTGATCGAGGTCCCCACGGGTGTACCGCTGCGCTACGTCCTGCAGTTGGCCGGCGCCCCGCCGGTCCCCCAGGGTGTGCTGACGGGCGGTTACCACGGCAAGTGGATCGACGCGGCGACGGTCAACGAGGCGATCGTCTCCCGCAACTCCCTGGACGCGGTGGGCGGTGCGCTCGGCGCCGGCGCCATCATGCCGATCACCCAGGAGACCTGCCCCCTGGGCGAGTCGCTGCGCGTGGCCCAGTGGCTGGCCGACGAGAGCGCGGGACAGTGCGGTCCCTGCTACCTCGGTCTGCCCGCCGCCGCGCGCGGCATGGAGGACATCCTCAACGGCGGCGGTCCGGCCGCCCTGGAGGCGCTGAAGCAGGTCGCCAAGGCCGTGAAGCGGCGCGGCGCGTGCTCGCACCCGGACGGCTCCGCGATGTTCCTGGAGTCGACCATCAAGGCGTTCACGGACGACCTCGCCGCCCACGTGCTCGGAAACGGCTGCGGAAGGCCCGTGGAGGGCGTTCTGCCGCTCTTCGAGGGCGGCCAGGTCCCGGCGGGCATCACGAGCGGCGCGGAGGCCGAGGAGAGCGGTCCCAGCCGTCAGAAGATCTACGTCGACTGGACACTGTGCCGGGGCCACGGCCTGTGCGCGGACATCCTCCCGGAGGTCTTCGAACTCGGCGCCGACGGATTCCCCACCGTCGCGCAGGCCCAGGTGCCGCGGTACGCGGAGGCGAAGGCGCTCCGCGCGGTACGCCGCTGCCCCGCGCTCGCCCTCCGCCTGGAGGAGGAGACCGCCCGGGACAAGGGCCCGGCCCGCAACCTGCCGGTCCTCTCCCAGGGGCGCGGCCGGCGGGCCCTGGGCCGCTGAAGCAAGCGGACGAGCGGTGGGCCGCCCTCTGTGGAGGGCGGCC
>NZ_JBFAZO010000005.1:0-761317 GCF_040681835.1 Streptomyces sp. NPDC051576 | reverse complement strand
AAACGCCCGGTTACATTCCGAACCCGGAAGCTAAGCCTTACAGCGCCGATGGTACTGCAGGGGGGACCCTGTGGGAGAGTAGGACGCCGCCGAACTCCTTTTAGAGCTCTGGCTCTTGGGCACGCAGCCCAAGAGCCAGAGCTTTTTTGCGTTGGGGTAGGGTCAGGGGGCATCGTTGGCTCGTTTTCCCACAGGAGGCCCCCGGGTGGAGGTCCAGGAGACCCGCGTCCAGACAGACCGGGTGCTCACCATCCCGAACATCCTCAGCATGGCGCGCCTCGTCGGCGTACCCATCTTCCTGTGGCTGATCCTCAGGCCCGAGTTCGGAGGCCCCAAGAGCGACGGCTGGGCGCTTCTGGTGCTGATGCTGAGTGGGGTCAGTGATTACCTGGACGGCAAGCTCGCGCGTCGTTGGAACCAGATCAGCAGCCTCGGCCGGCTTCTTGATCCCGCCGCGGACCGGCTATACATCCTCTCGACTCTGGTTGGGCTCACCTGGCGCGAGATTCTGCCAATTTGGTTGACCGCCGTACTGCTTGCGCGAGAGCTGGTTCTGCTGGTGGTGGTGGGCATCCTCAGGCGGCATGGCTATCCGCCGTTGCAGGTGAACTTCCTGGGCAAGGCCGCCACGTTCAACCTGATGTACGCGTTCCCGTTGTTGCTGCTCAGTGACGGAAGTGGATGGCTTCCGTCACTCGCAGCGATTTTCGGATGGGCGTTCGCAGGATGGGGTACAACGCTCTACTGGTGGGCAGGAGTCCTGTACGTGGTACAAGTCCGCCGCCTGTTGCGTGCGGACGCCATGGCCGACTGACCTTGCCGATGGGGCGGTAACAGTCGCTCGATGGCCCGTTGCGCAAAAGTGCGGGACAATCTGGACTGGTGAAGTCGGCTAGACCGTCGTCTCGCAGAGGAGGACGCTTCCGACATGAAGGCCGTCGTGATGGCCGGAGGCGAAGGCACACGCCTTCGCCCCATGACCTCAAGCATGCCCAAGCCGCTGTTGCCCGTGGTCAATCGACCGATCATGGAGCACGTGCTGAGGTTGCTGAAAAGGCATGGGCTCAATGAGACCGTAGTCACCGTCCAGTTCCTGGCCTCGCTGGTCAAGAACTACTTCGGTGACGGCGAAGAGCTTGGCATGGAGCTCTCGTATGCCAATGAGGAGAAGCCACTCGGTACCGCCGGAAGCGTCAAGAACGCCGAAGAGGCGTTGAAGGACGATGCCTTCCTCGTCATCTCCGGTGATGCCCTGACCGACTTCGACCTCACCGAACTCATCAATTTCCACAAGGAAAAGGGTGCGCTGGTCACGGTCTGTCTGACCCGGGTGCCCAATCCGCTGGAATTCGGCATCACCATCGTCGACGAAGAGGGAAAGGTCGAGCGTTTCCTTGAGAAGCCGACCTGGGGCCAGGTCTTCTCGGACACCGTGAACACGGGCATCTATGTGATGGAGCCCGAAGTCTTCGACTATGTCGAGGCCGACGTTCCCGTCGACTGGTCCGGCGATGTCTTCCCGCAGTTGATGAAGGAGGGCAAGCCGGTCTACGGCTTTGTCGCCGAGGGCTACTGGGAGGACGTCGGCACTCACGAGAGCTATGTGAAGGCGCAGGCCGATGTCCTGGAGGGCAAGGTCGACGTCGAGATCGACGGCTTCGAGCTGTCGCCGGGCGTGTGGGTGGCCGAAGGTGCCGAGGTGCACCCCGACGCGGTTCTCCGCGGGCCGCTCTACATCGGTGACTACGCCAAGGTCGAGGCCGGCGCTGAGATTCGTGAGCACAGCGTCGTCGGCTCGAACGTCGTCGTGAAGACCGGGGCTTTTCTGCACAAGTCCGTGGTGCACGACAACGTGTACGTCGGCCAGCACAGCAATCTGCGTGGTTGTGTCGTCGGGAAGAACACCGACATCATGCGCGCCGCCCGGATCGAGGACGGCGCTGTCATCGGTGACGAGTGCCTGATCGGTGAAGAATCGATCGTGCAGGGCAATGTGCGGGTCTACCCGTTCAAGACGATCGAAGCCGGCGCCTTCGTCAACACGTCGGTCATCTGGGAGTCCAGAGGTCAGGCGCATCTCTTCGGTGCGCGTGGTGTGTCCGGGATCCTGAACGTGGAGATCACGCCGGAGCTGGTGGTGCGCCTCGCCGGTGCCTACGCCACGACCCTGAAGAAGGGCTCCACGGTCACCACGGCCCGCGACCACTCCCGAGGTGCCCGTGCTCTCAAGCGGGCGGTCATCTCCGCCTTGCAGACCAGCGCCATCGACGTACGGGACCTGGAGAACGTACCGCTGCCCGTGGCCCGGCAGCAGACCGCGCGGGGCAGTGCCGGCGGGATCATGATCCGGACCACACCCGGGGTGCCGGACTCCGTCGACATCATGTTCTTCGACAGCCAGGGCGCCGATCTCTCGCAGGGGAGTCAGCGCAAGCTGGACCGGGTGTTCGCGCGCCAGGAGTACCGGCGGGCGTTCCCCGGCGAGATCGGGGACCTGCACTTCCCGGCCAGTGTCTTCGACTCGTACACCGGGTCGTTGCTGCGGAATGTCGACACGACCGGGATCGCCGAGTCCGGCCTGAAGGTCGTGGTGGACGCTTCGAACGGCAGCGCCGGACTGGTGCTGCCCAGTCTGCTCGGGAAGCTCGGGGTGGACTCGCTGACGATCAACCCGGGGCTCGACGAGTCCAGGCCGACCGAGACCGCCGATACACGGCGATCGGGGCTGGTCAGGCTCGGTGAGATCGTGGCCTCGGCGCGGGCCGCGTTCGGAGTGCGGTTCGACCCGGTCGGCGAGCGGTTGTCGCTCGTCGACGAGAAGGGGCGGATCGTCGAGGACGACCGGGCCCTGCTCGTGATGCTCGACCTGGTGGCCGCGGAGCGGCGCAGCGGGCGGGTGGCGCTGCCGGTGACCACCACGAGGATCGCCGAGCAGGTGGCGGCCTATCACGGGACGCAGGTCGAGTGGACGACGACCTCGCCGGACGACCTGACCAGGGTCGGGCGCGACGAGTCGACCATCTTCGGCGGCGACGGCAAGGCCGGGTTCATCATCCCGGAGTTCAGCAGTGTCTTCGACGGCGCGGCGGCCTTCGTACGGCTCATCGGGCTGGTGGCGCGGACACAGTTGACGCTGAGCCAGATCGACGCCCGGATTCCGAGGGCGCACGTCCTCAAGCGGGACCTTGCGACCCCCTGGGCCGTCAAGGGACTTGTGATGCGGCGGGTCGTCGAGGCGGCCGGTGATCGCTTTGTCGACACCACGGACGGGGTACGGGTCGTGGAGACCGACGGGCGCTGGGTGATGGTGTTGCCCGACCCCGCCGAGGCGGTCACGCATCTGTGGGCCGAAGGGCCCGACGACGCCTCCGCCCAGGCCCTGTTGGACGAGTGGTCGGCGGTCGTGGACAGCGCCGGACGGTAGAACACGGAGCACGCGCGCGTGCCGGACATGCCTCCCCAAGGGGGCCTGTCCGGCACGCCGGTGGGGCCATTCGGAGGTACAGGCCACCACGTGCGACGATGTGCGGCATGCCGCAGCAGCCCCCCGTTCGGAGCACATCCACGCGACCTTCGCGTCCGGACGCCTCCATGTCGCTGCTCACCAACGTCATGGACCACAGCCTCGACGACGGTTACGCCGAGGCGGCCGCCCGGAAGAAGGCCGCGGGCGCGAGCGGTATGCCGAAGACCCTCCGGGCGAAGCTCGGGCTCGCCGCCGGCCTGGTGCTGGCGGCCCTCGTCGTGACCCTGGGAGCGGCACAGGCGCGGGTGGCCGCCCCTGTGGTGGCCAAGGAGCGGCAGGAACTGATCGACCGTATCGACAAGGAGACCGCGTCGGCGGACAAGCTGGAAGGCACCGTCGACACACTCCGGGACGATGTGAGCGCACGCCAGCGGGCGGCGCTCAAGACGAGCGGTGGCAGTGGCCAGGCGGACCTGGTGAGCATGCTGTCCGGCGCGACCGCGGTGCACGGTCCTGGGGTGCGGCTCGTCGTCGACGACGCGAAGGAAGCCAGCAGTGGCGGGGGCGACAACCCGCGTGAGACCGCTGACTTCTCCGATACCGGGCGGGTGCGCGACCGCGACATGCAGCGCGTCGTCAACGGACTGTGGGCGGCGGGCGCCGAGGCCGTCTCCATCAACGGGCAGCGGCTGACGGCACTGTCCGCGATCAGGGCCGCGGGTGACGCGATACTGGTCGACAACAAGCCACTGGTGCCGCCCTACACGGTTCTCGCGGTGGGGGACGGCCAACGGCTGAGCACCAGGTTCCAGAACGGTGCCGACGGGCTATATCTGCACGCCCTGGAAGAGAACTACGACATCAGGGCGACCATCGCCGTGGAGAGCGATCTCCGGCTGCCCGCCGCGCCGAGTGTGATCGTACGTACAGCACAGCCGAGAACTGAGAAGGGCACATCGTGATCGCCGTACTGGGCCTCATCGTGGGAGTGGTGGCCGGAATCCTGGTCCGGCCTGAGGTGCCGGTGGTTGTCGAGCCCTATCTGCCGATCGCGGTCGTCGCGGCGCTCGACGCGGTCTTCGGTGGTCTGCGGGCCATGCTCGACGGCATCTTCGACGACAAGGTCTTCGTGGTGTCGTTCCTGTCGAACGTGGTCGTGGCCGCGCTGATCGTGTTCCTGGGCGACAAGTTGGGCGTCGGCGCCCAGTTGTCCACCGGTGTGGTGGTCGTTCTCGGTATCCGTATCTTCTCCAACGCCGCGGCCATTCGTCGGCACGTCTTCCGGGCGTGAGGCCGATGAGCCACGAGGAGGAGCGGCCGGAGAACAGGCTGCGCAGGGAACTGCCCGAGGAGGTGGCGGCGTCCGCTTCCGCGGAGACTCCGGTCACCGAGGAGAAGTCCGGCCCCACCGTGACCGGTCGGCAGCGGCTGGTGCAGGGGCTGTGGCCACCCCGTGCCAGCCGAGCCCAACTCATCGTCGCCGTGCTGCTGTTCGGCCTCGGATTCGGGCTCGCCGTGCAGGTCGCCTCGAACAGCAACAGCGACAGCGCGTTGCGTGGAGCCCGCCAGGAAGATCTTGTTCGCATTCTCGATGAACTGGACGACCGTACTCAGCGTCTTGAGGACGAGAAGCAGGGTCTGCAGAAACAGCGCGACGAGCTGGAGAACAGCTCCGACCAGGCCGAGGAGGCCCGCAAGCAGACGGCCGAGAAGGAGAAGCAACTCGGCATTCTGGCGGGCACCGTGGCCGCGCAGGGACCCGGCATCACGATGACCATCGACGACACGAAGGGAACGGTCGAGGCGGACATGCTGCTCGATGCGGTCCAGGAGTTGCGCGCGGCCGGCGCGGAGGCGATCCAGGTGAACGGTGTGCGGGTCGTGGCCGGCACCTATCTGACGGACTCGGGCAAGAGCGTGAGTGTCGACGGGAACAAGATCAACGCTCCGTATCGTTTCAAGGTCATCGGCAAGCCGCAGGATCTCGAACCGGCGCTCAACATCCCTGGAGGTGTGGTGCAGACTCTTGAGAAGGAGCAGGCCACCGTCACCGTCGAGCGGTCGAGCAAGATCGTTGTGGATGCCTTGCGAGCGGCGAAGCAGCCTGACTACGCTCGGTCGTCCTCCCGGTGAACCGGGGGTGCATGGGGACCGTCAGGCGAGGGCATGAGGTTGCGGGGGGTCGACGCACCGATTGGGTGGTGCGTGGTGGAAACTGTCTGGTGGATACGGACGTTGTGAGGATGTCCGGGTCGACCGGTGTGTTCAATCAGGGTTCGTCCTGCCCCACGGGCGGGTCTGTTTCGGTCAAGGGGAATCGCCCGTGAAGTTGTTTGCGAAGTTGTTCGGCAAGAGCGCGAAAGAGAGCAGCGACAATCAGACCGCTCGCCACCGCGCACAACCGGATGCGGAGGGTCAGCGTCCGCTGTTCCGCGACCAGGTCGGCGGCCAGGGCGCGCCGTCGGTTGACCCTGCGCAGTCCGGCGACATAGGTTTCGGGCAACCGTCAACCTCAAGTACGGGTGGAGGGTTTTCCCCTATGTCGGCCCTGGTGTGTACGAGGTGCGGTAACCGCAACGCGGAGAACAGCCGCTTCTGTTCCAACTGTGGTGCGCCGCTGCGGCCCGGCGCGACCCCGGAGCGTCCGTCCGAGACGACCTCCACGATCTCCATCTCCGGTCTTGAGGCCTACGACGCCGAGGTCACCGGCCAGACGCAGACGCCCGCGCTCTCTCCGGAGGCGCAGGCCGCCGTCGACGCCCTGCCGTTGGGCTCGGCGCTGCTGGTGGTCCGCCGCGGGCCGAACTCGGGCAGCCGCTTCCTGCTGGACGGCGAGCTGACCACGGCCGGCCGTCATCCGCAGAGCGACATCTTCCTGGACGACGTGACGGTTTCGCGCCGACACGTGGAGTTCCGGCGCAGCCCTGACGGCGCGTTCACCGTCGCCGACGTCGGCAGCCTGAACGGCACGTACGTCAACCGCGAGCGCATCGACTCGGTGCCGCTGGCGAACGGTGACGAGGTGCAGATCGGCAAGTACCGGCTGGTGTTCTACGCGAGCCAGCGGGGCTACTGACCCTCCCTCGGACTGGGTCCGGGGGGATCCCCCCAGGAAGGTCCATGCTTCAAACACCGAGCGGCGGTGCCGGGCACGGTACCGCCGCCGCGGACACTGGGCTGATGAGCATCGGCACGGTGCTGAACGTGCTGCGCGACGAGTTCCCCGAGGTCACCATCTCCAAGATCCGTTTCCTGGAGTCGGAGGGCCTCATCGAGCCGCAGCGGACCCCTTCCGGGTACCGCAAGTTCAGTCCCGCCGATGTCGAGCGCCTCGGCCACGTCCTGAGGATGCAGCGGGACCACTATCTGCCGCTCAAGGTGATCCGGGAGCACCTCGACGCCATGGAGCGCGGAGAGGCCGCCCCGCTGCCCACGGTGGGGCGCCAGCGGGACGGCGAGGTCGTCCTGGAGCCCGTGGAGGGGCCCACGGCGGCCCGGATCGGGCGGGCCGAGCTGCTGGCCGCCGCCGGCATCGGTGAGCGGGAACTCGACGAGTGGGAGTCGTACGGACTCATCGCTCCGCTGCCGGACGGGGTCTATGACGCCGAGGCGGTCACCGTGGCCGGACTTGTTCTCGAACTGGGGCGGTTCGGGATCGAGCCACGCCATCTGCGGGTGATGAAGGCGGCCGCCGACCGTGAGGCCGGGCTTGTCGACCAGGTGGTGGCCCCGCTGAAGCGCCACCGCAATCCGCAGACCAGGGCCCACGCCGAGGCTCGTACGAAGGAGCTGGCGGGGCTCACGGTGAAGCTGCACGCCGCGCTGGTGCAGACCGCGCTCGGTGTGCGCCTGCCCTGAGCGGGACGGGCTCGTGGCCGTCGGATCGGCCACCCGTTCTCGGCCCGACTACCCAAACGTCCCGGGCACGGCCTAGGGTTGCTGTGTGAACGAGCTCGATGTCGTAGGTGTCCGGGTCGAAATGCCCTCCAACCAACCGATCGTGCTCCTGCGTGAAGTGGGAGGCGACCGCTACCTCCCCATCTGGATCGGGCCCGGGGAGGCGACGGCGATCGCCTTCGCACAGCAGGGCATGGCCCCCGCGCGACCGCTGACTCACGACCTGTTCAAGGACGTGCTGGAGGCCGTCGGCCAGGAGCTGACCGAAGTGCGCATCACGGATCTGCGTGAGGGCGTCTTCTACGCCGAGCTGGTGTTCGCCAGTGGCGTCGAGGTGAGCGCCCGCCCGTCCGACGCCATAGCGCTTGCGCTGCGCACCGGCACGCCGATCTACGGCAGTGACGGTGTGCTCGACGACGCGGGCATCGCGATCCCGGACGAGCAGGAGGACGAGGTGGAGAAGTTCCGCGAGTTCCTCGACCAGATCTCGCCCGAGGACTTCGGCACCAACAGCCAGTGAGACGCCGGCCGGCGGAGAAATGCCGGCATTTGCCACCGGCGAGTGAGAGCGTCCTGCGGCTCCCCGCGAGCGCATTCGGCTAGCCTTTCCCCGCGGTGGGGTACGGGAAACCACTCCTAGGGTGATTATCACTCGGCGTGCCGAGTGTGGCGATCGTTGACGCACCCCTGGTGACTGCCTACCGTCGAGAAGGCAGGTCAAGGACGGAGGTCGGCGTGAGAAGCAGCGGCGACGGTACGGCTGGGGGTGCCCCGGAACGCAGTTTCGGGGACAGTGGTCCGTACCCGCTTCATGGCAGTGCGGCCGATCACGCTCCACATCGACCCACTGCCGTGCCGAGCAGCGGAGGGGCGACGTCCATGGCGTCCGAGCAGATCGGCTACCGGGGCCCGACGGCCTGTGCGGCGGCCGGCATCACCTATCGGCAACTCGACTACTGGGCACGTACCGGGCTCGTGGAGCCCAGCGTGCGGCCCGCACACGGGTCGGGGACGCAGCGGCTCTACAGCTTCCGGGACGTCGTCGTCCTGAAGATCGTCAAGCGGTTCCTCGACACGGGTGTGTCACTGCAGAACATCCGCAGCGCAGTGCTGCACCTGAGGGAGTGCGACTTCCGCGATCTGGAGCGCATGACGCTGATGAGCGACGGCGCCACGGTCTACGAGTGCACCTCGCCGGACGAGGTCCACGCTCTGCTCCAGGGCGGCCAGGGTGTCTTCGGGATCGCCGTGGGAGTGGTGTGGCGGGATGTCGAGAAGGCCCTGTCGCAGTTGCACGGGGAGCGCGTCGACACGGGCGAGACGCTCGTCGGGGTCAACCCCGCGGACGAGCTGGCCAGGCGGCGCAACCGGGCCGTCTGAGGCCCGGCAGGAGCCGTAGCGGGGCATTGTCAGTGGCGTAGGGCAGCATCGGAGATGTGAGAACCGCGCCCACGATCCTGCATCTCGACATGGATGCCTTCTTCGCCTCGGCGGAGCAGGCGTCCAAGCCGAGCCTGCGCGGGAAGGCCGTCGTCGTGGGCGGGCTCGGGCCGCGCGGAGTGGTCGCCACCGCGTCGTACGAGGCACGGGTCTTCGGGGTGAACTCGGCGATGCCCATGGCCCAGGCGCGCCGGCTCGCCCCGAACGCCGCGTATCTCGTGCCGCGCTTCGGGTTCTACCGGTCGATCAGCGAGCAGGTCATGGGGCTGCTGCGGGCGTTGTCGCCGCTGGTGGAGCCGCTGAGCCTGGACGAGGCGTTCGTGGACCTGGAGGCTGGGGGAGCGGCCTGGGACGCCACCTCGGCGCAGCTCACCGGGGCGCGGCTGCGCGCCGACATACGGGCGGTCACCGGGCTCACCGGGTCGGTGGGACTCGCCGCCTCCAAGATGCTCGCCAAGATCGCTTCGGAGCGGGCCAAGCCCGACGGGCTGGTGCTGATCGAGCCCGGGACCGAGCGTGCACTGCTCGGACCGCTGTCGGTGCGCACGCTGCCCGGGGTCGGGCCGGCGACCGGTGATCACCTTCGGCGGGCCGGGATCACCACGGTCGACGAGATCGCCGAGGCGGGCGAGGACGAGCTCGTACGCCTCGTCGGCAAGGCGCACGGCCACGCGCTGTACGCCATGGCGCTGGCGCACGACGAGCGGCCCGTGGTGGCCGAGCGGGAGACCAAGTCCGTCTCCGTCGAGGACACCTACGACGTGGACATCCACGACCGGATCCGGGTGGGCCTCGAGGTGCAGCGGCTGGCCGACCGGTGCGTGCGGCGGTTGCGGAGCGCCGGGCTGTCGGGGCGGACCATTGTGCTGAAGGTGCGGCGGTACGACTTCTCCACGCTCACCCGGTCCGAGACGCTGCGCGGGCCCACCGACGACCCCGGGGTGGTGCGGGAGGCGGCGGCCCGGTTGCTGGACTCCGTGGACACCACGGGCGGGGTCCGGCTGCTCGGGGTGGGGGTCTCCGGGCTTGCCGACTACACGCAGGAGGACCTGTTCGCGCAGGCGGCGGGGGAGCAGGCGGACCTTCTTGAGGAGGAACACCCGGAGGAGGCCGGAGAGGAGCAGTCGGCGGTCGTGGAGCGGCGCTGGCCTTCGGGACACGATGTGCACCACGCCAGGTTCGGGCACGGGTGGGTGCAGGGCAGCGGGCTGGGACGGGTCACGGTGCGGTTCGAGGCGCCCGAGGACGCGGGGCCCGGGCGGGTGCGGACGTTCCGGACCGACGATCCGGAGCTGGCGCCGGCGGAACCGCTGCCGCTGGTGAGCCGACGCCCCGATGTCTCACCGGCCGGGCCGGTGCCGCAGGTGGGGCCAGGTCCCGGGGTTTCGCCTCAGGAGTCGTCCGAGCCCGCCAGCTTGCCGAAGTCGTGGTCCGGGAGCGAGGGAGGTGGGCCCACGTCCAGGCCGTAGTGGTGGTAGAGCTGGAGTTCCTGGTCGGGGGAGAGGTGGCGGCCCACGCCGAAGTCGGGGGCGTCCTTGATCAGGGAGCGCTCGAAGGGGATGTGCAGGGAGCCCTCGATCAGTTCGCTGGGCTCCAGGGGGACGAAGGCGTCTCTGGAGAAGAGGCCGGTGCGTATGGCCGCCCACTCCGGTACGCCGGTCGCGTCGTCGAGGTAGACCTCGTCGATCGTGCCGATCTTGGCGCCGGTGCGGTCGAACGCCTTGCGGCCGATCAGGTTGCGCGGATCGATATCGGTCTGCACGGTCCCTCCTCCTGGTCGCAACTCATCCGTAAGCACTACAAAAGAGCACATTGGTGAAGGTGGCCACTCGAAAGCCCGGCCTCAACGCTCGCTGGTAGGCTGGCGAGCGGCTGCTGACCCCGTGCGGGAGAGTCCTCCAGACTTCATCGGAGGCGCCGAAGGAGCAAATCCTCCCCGGAATCTCTCAGGCTCACGTACCGCACGGACGAGGTCACTCTGGAAAGCAGGGCGGGTGCCGACGACGGCCCTCGCTCTCACCGACGGTGAAAGCCGGTGACCCTCGGGTGACCGGTGAAGCTCTCAGGTTGAGATGACAGAGGGGGAGGCCGTCCGGGCACCCCACTGTCGTGGTGTCCCCCGAAGGTCGTGACCGACCAGGAGGCCTCCCAAATGATCGCCCCTCGCACTTCGCTCTCCGAGCTCGAACAGGGCATTCCGTTCGAGCAGCGCCACATCGGGCCCGACCAGGAAGCGCGGGCCAAGATGCTCGCGCAGGTCGGCTACGGCTCGCTCGACGAGCTGACGGCCGCCGCCGTCCCGGATGTGATCAAGAACGCCGACGCCCTCGACCTGCCCGGTGCCCGCACCGAGGCCGAGGTACTGGCCGAGCTGCGCTCCCTCGCGGACCGCAACGAGGTCCTCGGTTCCATGATCGGGCTCGGCTACTACGGGACCTTCACCCCGCCCGTGATCCTGCGCAACGTCATGGAGAACCCGGCTTGGTACACCGCGTACACGCCGTACCAGCCGGAGATCTCCCAGGGGCGGCTCGAAGCGCTGCTGAACTTCCAGACCATGGTCGCCGACCTGACCGGACTGCCGACGTCCGGTGCGTCGCTGCTCGACGAGGGGACGGCCGCCGCGGAGGCGGTGGCCCTTTCGCGGCGCATGGGCAAGAACAAGAAGGGTCTCTTCCTGGTCGACGCGGACGCGCTGCCGCAGACCATCGCCGTGATCGAGACCCGGGCCGAGCCGGCCGGCGTCGAGGTCGTCGTCGCGGACCTCAGTGACGGCATCCCGGCCGAGCTCGCCGAGCGTGAGATCAATGGTGTGCTCGTGCAGTACCCGGGCGCCTCCGGTGCCGTACGGAACATCGAGCCGCTCATCGAGCAGGCGCACGCGCTCGGTGCGCTCGTCACCGTCGCCGCCGATCTCCTCGCGCTCACGCTGCTGAAGTCGCCGGGCGAGCTGGGCGCGGACATCGCGGTCGGTACGACGCAGCGCTTCGGGGTGCCGATGGGCTTCGGCGGGCCGCATGCCGGATACATGGCCGTGCACGAGAAGTTCGCGCGCAGCCTGCCCGGGCGGTTGGTCGGGGTGTCCGTCGACGCCGACGGGCACAAGGCCTACCGGCTCGCCCTGCAGACGCGGGAGCAGCACATCCGCCGCGAGAAGGCCACCAGCAACATCTGCACCGCTCAGGTGCTGCTCGCCGTCATGGCCGGGATGTACGCCGTCTACCACGGGCCCGAGGGGCTGAAGGGCATCGCGCGGCGCACCCACCGATACGCCACGATCCTCGCCGCGGGACTCACCGCCGGTGGCGTCGAGGTCGTGCACGGCGGCTACTTCGACACGCTGACCGCGCGGGTGCCGGGCCGGGCCGCCGAGGTCGTCGCCGCCGCCCGCGAGAACGGGGTCAACCTCCACCTCGTGGACGCGGACCAGGTGTCGATCGCCTGCGACGAGACCACCAAACGCGCCCAACTGGCCGCCGTATGGACCGCGTTCGGGGTCGACGCGGACATCGAGGCGCTGGACGCGAGTGCCGAGGACACGCTGCCCGAGGCGCTGTTGCGCACCGACGCCTATCTCACGCACCCGGTCTTCCGGGACCACCGTTCCGAGACCGCGATGCTGCGCTATCTGCGCAGGCTCGCCGACCGGGACTACGCGCTCGACCGGGGCATGATCCCGCTCGGTTCCTGCACCATGAAGCTCAACGCGACCACCGAGATGGAGCCGGTCACCTGGCCCGAGTTCGGGCAGTTGCACCCCTTCGCGCCCGCCGAGCAGGCGCAGGGATATCTCACGCTCATCCGGGAGTTGGAGGAGCGGCTCGCCGAGGTCACCGGGTACGACAAGGTGTCGTTGCAGCCCAACGCCGGCTCGCAGGGCGAGTTGGCCGGGCTGCTCGCCGTCCGCGGATACCACCGCGCGAACGGCGACGAGCAGCGGACCGTGTGTCTGATTCCGTCGTCCGCCCATGGCACCAACGCCGCGAGCGCGGTGATGGCGGGCATGAAGGTCGTCGTAGTGAAGACCGCCGAGGACGGCGAGATCGACGTCGAGGATCTGCGGGCGAAGATCGAGCAGTACCGCGAGGAGTTGGCGGTGCTGATGATCACCTACCCGTCCACGCACGGGGTGTTCGAGGAGCACGTCGCCGACATCTGCGCGCAGGTCCACGAGGCCGGCGGGCAGGTCTACGTCGACGGCGCCAACCTCAACGCCCTTGTGGGGCTTGCCAAGCCGGGCCACTTCGGCGGGGACGTCTCGCATCTGAATCTCCACAAGACGTTCTGCATTCCGCACGGCGGCGGCGGTCCCGGTGTCGGGCCGGTCGGAGTGCGCGCGCACCTGGCGCCGTATCTGCCGAACCACCCCTTGCAGCCGGCCGCCGGTCCGGAGACGGGCGTCGGGCCGATCTCGGCGGCTCCGTGGGGTTCGGCGGGCATTCTGCCGATCTCGTGGGCGTACGTCCGGCTGATGGGCGGCGAGGGGCTCAAGCGGGCCACGCAGGTGGCGGTCCTCAGCGCCAACTACATCGCCAAGCGCCTTGAGCCGCACTACCCGGTGCTGTACACCGGGCCCGGTGACCTCGTCGCGCACGAGTGCATCATCGACCTGCGGCCGATCAGCAAGGCGACCGGCGTCAGCGTCGACGACATCGCCAAGCGGCTCATCGACTACGGCTTCCACGCGCCGACGATGTCGTTCCCGGTGGCCGGGACGCTGATGATCGAGCCGACGGAGTCCGAGGACCTGATCGAACTGGACCGGTTCTGCGCGGCGATGATCGCGATCCGGGGAGAGATCGAGAAGGTCGGCGCGGGGGAGTGGCCGGCCGAGGACAACCCGCTGCGCAACGCCCCGCACACCGCCGCCGCGCTCGGCGGGGAGTGGGAGCACGCGTACACGCGTGAGGAGGCAGTCTTCCCGGCCGGTGTCTCCGTCGCGGACAAGTACTGGCCGCCGGTGCGCCGGATCGACCAGGCCTTCGGCGACCGGAACCTGGTGTGCTCGTGCCCGCCGTTGGACGCGTACGAGGACTGATGGTTGAGTGACAGGGGGCTTCCGTTTTGGCGGGAGCCCCCTTCGCGTTACGCCGGATACGCGTGCGTCTGGGTCGCCTTGACCGTCGCCCAGACCGATGCGCCCTGATGCAGGTCCAGTTCGGCGGCGGCGACCGTGGTGAGGTCGGCGGCCAGGGGGAGTTCGCCGGTGAGGGCGGTGCGGATCTGGTCGCCGTGGGTCTCCAGGCCCGTGACCTCGCAGCGCCAGAGATTGCGGGCGCTGGAGCCGGTGGGACGGTCGCGGAACAGGGTCACCGCGCTGGGCGGGAAGGCGACGAACACCTCGCCGGTGAGGTCCTCCGTGGTGGTGATCGCGGGGCCGGTGTCGAGCGTGACCGTGTGACCGTCGGCCCGGCCCTTGTAGAGGTTGAGGCCGACGAGCTGGGCGATGTAGTCCGTGCGCGGGTGGCGGGCGATGTCGGCGGGGGCGCCTTCCTGGACGACCGTGCCGTGCTCGATCACGACCAGCCGGTCGGCCAGCACCATGGCGTCCAGGGGGTCGTGGGTGACCAGGACCGCGACCGCCTCGAACTCGGCCAGGTGGCGGCGGAGTTGGGCCCGTACGTCCAGGCGGGTGCGGGCGTCCAGGGCGGCGAGGGGTTCGTCGAGGAGCAGGAGGCGCGGGCGCGTCGCCAACGCCCGGGCGACGGCGACGCGTTGGGCCTGGCCGCCGGAGAGTCTGCGGGGCTTGGCGCCTGCGTGCTCGGCGAGACCCATGCGGTCCAGCCACTCGGCGGCGACCGCGCGGGACTCCGCCTTGGTCGCGCCCTGGCAGCGCGGGCCGAAGCCGACATTGTCGAGGGCGGTGAGGTGAGGGAAGAGGAGGTAGTCCTGGAAGACGACGCCGACCGGGCGGGATTCCGGCGGCGTACGGTCCAACACCGCGCCGTCCAGCCGTAGATGACCGGCCGTCAGATCGACCAAGCCGGCCAGGGCGCGCAACGCGGTCGTCTTTCCGGCGCCGTTGGGGCCGAGCAGGGCGACCACGTCTCCCGGTGCGGCGGTCAGGGAGACGTCGAGGCGGAAGGTGCCGCGGTCCACGACGAGATGGGCGTCGAGGCCCTCGTCGGTCGCGGTGAGGTCGCTCATGAGGCGGTCATCCAGCGGTCGCGGAGTCCCGCCAGGACCGCGATCGACACGGCCAGCAGGACCAGGCTGAGGGCGATCGCGGCCTCCGGGTCGTTCTGCAGGGCGAGGTAGACCGCGAGGGGCATGGTCTGGGTGCGGCCGGGGAAGTTGCCGGCGAAGGTGATCGTCGCGCCGAACTCGCCGAGCGCGCGGGCCCAGGCGAGGACCGCGCCGGCCGCGATGCCGGGGGCGATCAGCGGGAGGGTGACCCGGCGGAACGCCGTGAAGCGGGAGGCGCCCAGGGTCTGGGCCGCCTCCTCGTAGCGCGGGTCGGCGGCACGCAGGGTGCCCTCGACGCTGATGACCAGGAACGGCATCGCCACGAACGCCTCCGCGACCACGACGCCGGTCGTGGTGAAGGGGAGGGTGATGCCGAACCACGAGTCGAGCCACTGGCCCACGACACCGTTGCGGCCGAGGGCCAGGAGCAGCGCAACACCGCCCACCACCGGGGGCAGGACCAGCGGGAGTGTCACCAGGGCCCGGACGAGGCGACGGCCGGGGAACTCAGTGCGGGCCAGCAGCCAGGCCAGCGGCACGCCCAGGACCAGGCACACCGCCGTCGCCGCCGTCGCGCTCAGCAGGGAGAGCTGGAGCGCCTGCCAGACCTGGGTGCTGGTCAGTTGGCCCGGCAGGGACCGCCATGGAGCCCGCACGAGGAGGGCGATCAGCGGGAGGAGCAGGAACGCCAGGCCCACCAGCGCGGGCACCAGAAGGGGGAGCGGCACGCCGCGGCCCGTCATCCGGACACGGCGACGCCGCGGGCCGCCCTTCAGGGTCTCGGCCGCGGCGTCGGAGGTGTCGAGCCGGGTCACGGATTGCTGGGTCACGGCTTGAGGAAGCCTGCCGCGGACAGCACCTTCTGGCCCTCGGCGGACTGCACGAGCGCGATGAACGCCTTGGCGGCTACGGCGTTGGGCGCGTTCTTCAGAAGGGTGATCGGGTAGTCATTGATGGCGTTGGCGGACTCGGGGAACTCCACGCCCTCCACCTTGCTGCCGGCGGCGTGCACATCGGTCTTGTAGACGACCGCCGCGTCGGCCTCCTTCAACACCACCTTGTTCAGGGCCGACTTGACGTCCGCCTCGTACGACACCGGGGTGAGCTTCAGCTTGCTCGCCGTCAGCGCCTTCTGGGCGGCGGCGCCGCACGGCACCGTCTTGTCGCACAGCACGACCTTGAGCGAGGACTTGGTGAGGTCCTTCAGGGAGGCCACCTTGTCGGGGTTCCCCGGCAGCGTGGCGATCTCCAGTTGGTTGCGCACGAACGTGGCCGGCGTGCCGACGCCGTCGCCCTTGTCCGTGACGATCGCCATCGTCTTGGGGCTCGCGGCGGCGAACACGTCGGCCGGGGCGCCACCGGTGATGCTGGCCGCGAGGGTGTCGCTGCCGCCGAAGTTGAAGGTGACCTTGGTGCCCGGGTGCGCCTTCTCGAACTCCTTGCCCAGGGTGGTGAAGGACTCCTGGAGCGAGGCGGCGGCGAAGACGGTGACGGTGCCGGACAGCTTCGTCGACGCGGACGCCGACGCGGAGGTGTCGGACTTCGTGGAGGAGGAGTCGTCGTTGGACGAGCAGGCGCTCAGGGCCAACAGCGCGGCGGAGCCGGCGCCGGCCACCTGAAGGGTCCGGCGGGTCCGACGCGCGGAACGGGTCATCACGGTTCTACTCCTCTGATTCTGCTGATAAGGGGTCGTCGCGCCCTTGCCCGGCCGCAACAGCCGTGCCGCGATGATACTGCCGCATATGCAAGGTGTAAGTCTCCTGTCGCATCGCATGAGCTGCACTATTCGCTTGCGGGGTGCGCATGTGCGTTTGTACGGGACTGCCGTCCGGGTACCACATTCCGGGAGGTGGTGGCTCGTGACGCTCGCGCAGCTCGACCTGACGGGGGACCTCGCCCGGCCCGCCCGGCTGACCGTGCCGGACCTGTTCGACTGGCCGCTGCACCGGGTGCGGGTCAGCTTCGAGTGCGCCACCAGCGGCACCCAGGTGCACCGCTTCACGGGACCGCGCCTCTACGACGTCCTGTCCGCGGCAGGTCCCGGCTTCGACCCCGTCCGCCGCAAGGACCGGCTGCGCTTCCTCATCGCGGTGAGCGGTGCGGACGGGCACCACGCACTGCTGTCGTGGGCCGAGATCGATCCCGACTTCGCTCATGCCCCTGTTCTGCTCGCTGTCAGCATCGACGACACCCCGCTCGACCGCGCGGGACCGCAACTGGTGCTTCCGCAGGACCGTTGCGGGGCCCGGCACATCAGTGGGATCAGTGCGATACGGGTGGACGGTGGATACGGCGTGGCGCCTGACCTGCACGTTGCACGGGAGGTTGGTGATGCTGCTCCGTCAGCTGGAGTATCTCGTCGCGCTCGCCCGTGAGCGGCACTTCGCGCGCGCCGCGGCGGCCTGCTACGTCTCGCAGCCCTCCCTGTCGGCCGCGATCCGCCGCCTGGAGCACGAGCTGGACGTGCCGATCGTGCGGCGCGGCAGACGGTACGAGGGGCTGACCCCGGAGGGTGAGGTGGTGCTGGCCTGGGCGCACCGCATCCTGGCCGAACGGGACGCCCTGCACCAGGAGTTGTCCGCCCTGCGCGGCGGACTGACCGGCACCCTGCGGCTCGGCGTGGTGCCCACCGCGCTGCCCGCCGCCTCCCTGCTCACCACCCCGTTCTGCGAACGGCACCCCCGGGCTCGGGTCGCCCTGGAGTCGCTGGCGTCCGTCGACATCACCCACGGGCTCGCCGAGTTCGAGCTGGACGCGGCGATGACCTACCTGGACGACGACACCCTGCGCAACGTCCGCCGCTTCCCGCTCTACGAGGAGCGGTACGTCCTCCTGACGCCCGTCGACGGCCCGCTCGGCGGCGTCGCCAGGGCCAGTTGGGCCCAGGCGGCCACCCTTCCCCTCTGCCTGCTCAACTCGCGGATGCGCAACCGCCGCATCATGGACGAGTGCTTCGCCGCCGAGGGTGCCACGGCGTCCCCGGCGATCGAGTCGGACAGCGTCGCCGGGCTCTACACGCTGCTGCCCGGCGGGCGTTGGTCCAGCGTGATCTCGCACGCGTGGCTCCACATGTTCGACGTACCCGAGGGGATGCGGGTGGTGCCGCTGAACGGGCCCGCGCACGGTCCCCGGGTCGGCCTGGTCGTCCCCCGCACCGAGCCCCAATCCGTGCTGGCGGAAGCCTTGTTGAAGGTCGCGAGGGAGGCGGGCGTACGGGACGCGCTGGACGAACTCCTGCACACCTACCTGGGCGACAGCCGCTGAGCGACCGCTGATAGAAGCGGGCTATCCCGGCATAGCAACGTTCGCTTTGACCAGGGCGATTCCCTCCGAGGATCGTGAAGTGCATCTTCCGCCAACGGAGTTGAGGAGCCGCGACATGGCCAAGGTTCTCTGTGTCCTGTACGACGACCCCACCGACGGATACCCGACCTCGTACGCCCGCGACGACCTGCCCGTGATCGACCACTACCCGGGCGGCCAGACCACCCCCACCCCCGAGGCCGTCGACTTCACGCCCGGGCAGCTCCTCGGCAGCGTCTCCGGTGAACTCGGCCTGCGCGCCTACCTGGAGGCCGCCGGGCACACCCTCGTCGTCACCTCCGACAAGGACGGCGAGGGCTCGGTCTTCGACCGTGAGCTGGCCGACGCTGACATCGTGATCTCCCAGCCGTTCTGGCCCGCGTACCTGACCCCCGAGCGGATCGCCGCCGCCAAGAACCTCAAGCTCGCGGTCACCGCCGGTATCGGCTCCGACCACGTCGACCTCGACGCGGCGGTCGCGCACGGCGTGACGGTCGCGGAGGTGACGTACTCCAACAGCATCAGCGTCGCCGAGCACGTCGTGATGATGACGCTCTCCCTCGTCCGCAACTACCTGCCGTCCCACCAGGTCGTGCTCGACGGCGGCTGGAACATCGCGGACTGCGTGGCCCGTTCGTACGACCTCGAAGGCATGCACGTCGGCACGGTCGCCGCCGGGCGGATCGGGCTCGCGGTGCTGCGGCGGCTCGCGCCCTTCGACGTGAAGCTGCACTACACCGACCGGTACCGGCTGCCGCGCGAGACCGAGGAGGAACTCGGGCTCACCTGGCACGAGTCGGCCGCCGACATGGTGCCGCACTGCGACGTCGTGACGATCAACGCGCCGCTGCACCCCGAGACGGAAGGGCTGTTCGGCGACAAGCTGCTGGCGCAGATGAAGCGCGGCGCGTATCTCATCAACACCGCGCGGGCGAAGATCGTCGACCGGGACGCCGTCGACCGGGCTTTGCGCGCCGGGCAGTTGGCGGGTTACGCCGGTGACGTGTGGTTCCCGCAGCCGGCCCCGGCCGACCACCCGTGGCGGACCATGCCGCACCACGGGATGACCCCGCACATCTCCGGCTCCTCGCTGTCGGCGCAGGCCCGGTACGCGGCGGGCACCCGGGAGATCCTGGAGGCCTTCTTCGCCGGGCGGCCGATCCGCGACGAGTACCTGATCGTGGACGGGGGCGCGCTGGCCGGTACCGGCGCCCACTCGTACTCCGTCAACAAGTGACGGCCGGGGCCACCGCACGCCTCACACACGGTCGATATGTACGTTCGTCGACTTCACGCGGGCGGTGGCCTCCATGCCGACTTCCAGGCCGAGTTCCTCGACGGCCTCCCGGGTCAGCAGCGAGACCAGCCGGTGCGGGCCCGCCTGGATCTCGACCTGGGCCGCGACATCTCCGAGCTTGATCGCGGTGACGATGCCGGGGAAGGCGTTGCGCACCGAGGTGTAGGAAGGGTCCTCCTCGACACCGCCCGCCTTCGCCAACTCGACCGAGAACGCGGCCAGGGCGACCCCGTCGATGAGCCGGCGCCCGCCCTCGTCGCGGTGGGTCGTCACCCGCCCCGCGTCCGCCCACCGGCGTGCGGTGTCCGGGCTGACGCCGAGCAGCCGCGCCGCCTGGCCGATTGTGTAGGACTGCATACGCGCCACCCTAGGGCCACGGACGAGAGGCGGTGGACGGGGGATCGGCTCTGGGGTATAACGCGATATAGCGCCAGGGCGTCGATCGGGGTGAGGGTATGTCGGGTGAGCTGACGAGCACGACCGGGTTGCGGGCCTCGCATGCGGACCGGGACCGCGTCGTGGACGTGCTGACCGGCGCCGCCGGCGACGGACGGCTGACCGCCGAGGAGCTCGACGAGCGCGTGGAGGCGGCCCTGACCGCCCGCACACTGGGGGAGCTGGCGGTCCTGACGGCCGACCTGCCGGTGACGGCGGAGACGGGCGCGGTGGAGGTCAAGGACGTCGGCCGGATCGAGCAGCGCGGCAGTTCGACGCGGCGCGGTGACGGCTGGGTGGTGCCTCGCCGGCTGGAGATCGTCTCGCACCTCGGCGATGTGACGCTCGACTTCACCCAGGCGGTGATCACCCAGGACACCCTGCGCATCGACCTGGACATGCAGCTGGGCAAGCTGCGGCTGATCATCGGGCCGGGTGTCGTGGTCGACACCGACTCGCTGGTGACCGGCTACGGCAAGGTCAAGACACGTGGGCCCGGTGACGCGGGGGCCCAGGTCGACCTGCGGATCGAGATCGTCGGGCAGATCGGGTTCGGGAAGGTCCTGGTGCGCAGGACCCGGCACGCGGTCAGGAAATCCCCGACGCCCTGAGGACCGACCGCGCCGTCTCGTCGTCGATCAGATGGCCCAGGTGACACCGGACATCGGCGCCCTGAAGCAGCGTGCCGCGCTCCATCGAGTGCCGTATGCCCGTGTCCAGTTCGTGCCAGAGCAGCGGGTTGGCGACCAGGACCCGGGGGTCGAGTTCGAGCCATTGCCCGTGCGCGTCCCGCAGGACCAGACGGGCGGAGACATCGCCGTACTGCCGTACGACGGTCAGCGCGTCCGTGTGCACCGTGCGCCGCAGCAGCGGGCTGTCCACCGTGAGCCAGCCGGGGCCGGCGGTGACGCGGTGCGGCAGCAGGACGGCGCAGAGCGTCGCCGACATGGCGAACCACAGCAGCGCGCGGGTCAGGGTCAGGGTGCCCGCGTCCCAGTCGACCAGCAGGGTCATGCCGAGGAAGCCGAGCGCGCAGCCCGCCGCCAGCCGGGCGTCGCCGCGCCAGTGGCGGTCGCCGGCCGGGTCCGGTGGTGGGGTGCTGTGCCGCATGAGGCCGACCGTAGGCCGCCGCGCACGCGCCGTGTGGGCCGCTGACGGGCCTCTTACGCTGCGCGACCGGATTTTGTCGTGTCTCTTACGGTGCCGTCCTCAACCGGTGTGCACGCGCGGGCGCCGGGTGCGGTCCGGTTCCGCCTCGCGCAGGACCTCGCGGGTGACCGGGGCGACCTCGCCCTGGCCGAAGAGGAAGAAGCGCAGGAAGTTGGCGAAGGGGTTGCCCTCGGTCCACTCGAAGTAGATGTGCGGGGTGCAGCCGGTCGTGTCGCGGACGTGCAGCATCAGCGCGGCCAGGGCGTTCGGGATGGAGGAGGACTCCAGGGTCAGCACCCGGTAGCGGTTGTGCAGTACTTCGCCGCGCACGGTCAGGCCCGCCTCGAACTCGGAGGCGTCGAGGACCGTCACCTCGACGAAGACGAAGTCCTCGCCGGGGATGTCGTTGTCGTTGCGGATCTGCTCGATCTTGTCGCGGTACTCGGCCTTGTCGCGGTTGTCGGGCTCGTTGGCGACGAAGCGGATCTTGCGGCTGGCCATGTCCCGGATGAAACGTTCCGCCATGGGGTCCAACTGCACGCTCGTGACGCGGAGTTCGAAGGCGCGGGCCAGCCGGGACAGCAGGGAGACCAGGATGATGCCGGCGATGAAGCAGGCGCCGATCTTCACACCGTCGGGGCGTTCGATGACGTTCACGACGGTGACGTAGAGCAGGACGGCCGAGACGACCCCGAAGGCGACCGTCCAGTTGCGCTGGCGGGCACGGTGGGCCGCGATGGTCACCGCGATCGCGGCCGAGGACATCAGGACCAGGACGCCGGTGGCGTAGGCGCCGCCCTGGGCGTCGACGCTGGCGTCGAAGATCCAGGTGACCAGGAACGCGATCAGCGTGAAGACGATCACCATCGGGCGCACCGCGCGGGCCCAGTGCGGGGCCATGCCGTAGCGGGGCAGATAGCGCGGCATCAGGTTGAGCAGACCGGCCATCGCGGAGGCGCCGGCGAACCACAGGATGGCGATGGTCGAGAGGTCGTAGACCGTGCCGAAGCCGTTGCCCAGGTACTGGTGCGCGAGATAGGCGAGCGCACGGCCGTTGGCGTCACCGCCGGCCTTGAACTCCTTCTCCGGGATGAGCACGGTGGTGATGAAGCTGGTGGCGATCAGGAACACGCTCATGATGAGCGCGGCGGTCGTCAGCAGCTTCTTGGTGTCCCGGATCCGGCCCTTGGGGTTCTCGTGGGTGTCGTCGGGGTCGCCCTCGACGTGCGGCATGACGGCCACGCCGGTCTCGAAGCCGGACAACCCGAGCGCCAGCTTGGGGAAGACCAGCAGGGAGACGCCCACCATCGCGAAGACGTTGCCGTGCTCGGTGGTCAGGGCGCTGGTCCAGTCGGTGACCACATGGGCCTCGGTGAGCACGTGCCACATGCCGACGACCACGACCACCACGTTGAGGCTCAGGTAGATCGCCACAAGGTACAGGGCGACGCCGATCGCCTCCAGGAAGCCCTTGAGGAACACCGCGCCGAGCAGGGCGACCAGGACGAGCGTGATCAGCATCTGCTTGTCGTGCAGGGCGTTCGTCAGATGCGGGTTCTCCACGAGGTGGGTGGAGGCGTCAGCCGCCGACAGGGTGATGGTGATCAGGAAGTCGGTCGCCGCGAACCCGAGCAGGGTGAGGACGAAGAGCTTGCCCTTCCAGAACGACAGCAGCCGCTCCAGCATCGCGATGGAACCCTCGCCGTGCGGGCTCTCCTCGGCGACCCGTCGGTACACCGGCAGGGCGCCGGCCAGGGTGACCACCACCAGCACGATCGTCGCGACCGGGGAGAGCAGTCCGGCCGCGAGGGCCGCGATACCCGGCTGGTAGCCGAGGGTGGAGAAGTAGTCGACGCCGGTCAGGCACATCACCCGCCACCAGCGCTGGCCCTGGTGGGCGTGCTGCTCGGGTTCCGGTGCGGTCCTCGCGGCCTGCCCGCCCTTGCCCATGTCGGCCAGCCCCTCCAGCATCCAGGCGCGCAGGCGACTGGGAGGAGGGTGTTCGGTCGTGGCCATCGGCGTGCTCCTGAGGTGCGGGTCAGCGTGCGGTTTCCGGCCATCACGCGGACGGCGGCACCAGCGTAAGCGGAGAGTGACGCGTGGGCCCATGGATGAGGGGGTCGTGGGCGTCAATCTTCCGTTAAGACTGGCCGGGTGGACGGCAGGAGCGCATCAGGAAGAGGTGGCCGGGGCCGATCTGGGGCGGGTTGGGCTGTATGGGGAGCGCGGGCGGGCGGTGATCGTTGGCGGATACCGAGCGTTACGGCATGCCGGGTGGTCCGGAGTGGGATGGGCGCTGCTTGCCCGGAGCCCCGCCGCGTCAGACGTCCGCCAGCCTCGCCTCCTCCAGGTCCAGGGACCGCTGGAGCCGCCTGCGGGTCGTGTCGCTGATGGAGTGGTCGTCGTAGAGGCGTTGCAGTTCCACCGCTTCGACGGCGATCAGGTCGCGGCGGAGCTGGCGGTAGACCAGGTCGGCGGATTCCGTGTGGGCTACGCCGTTGTCGTCGGAGAGGCGGTCGCGGGCGTCGTCGAGGCGGGCGTTCAGGCCGCGGCGGAGGCGGTCGAGGACCACGTCGGGTACGGCTTCCAGTTCCGCGAGTTCGTCGAGGCGGCGGATGCCCGCGTCGGCCAACCGGCAGCGGGCGGAGGCCTCTTCGCGTTCCGTGTGGTCGGGTTCCAGGGCGATGCCGGAGCGGCGGACCACCGGGGCGAGCGTGAAGCCCTGCACGACGAGGGTGACGACCACGACCGAGGTGGTGAGGACCAGGACCAGGGGGCGGTCGGCCAGCGTGGCGCCGCTCTTCGTCACCTCCGGGATCGACAGGGCCGCCGCCAGCGGAAGGACCCCTCGGGTGCCCGCCCAGGTCAGCACCATCGGCACCCGCCAGTTCACCCGGTGCGTCCCGCCCTTGCGCTGCACCACCGCCGACAGGGGCGCCAGCCACAGCAGTCGTACGGCGATCAGGGTGCCCGCCACCGCGAGCGCGTACAGCGGCCACGCCCGGTCGCCGTCGGACAGCGCCCGCACCTGGGCCGGCAGCGCGAGTCCGATCAGCGAGAACACCACGCTCTCCAGCAGGAACACCACCGTGCCGTAGACGGCGTGCAGTTGGAGTCGGATACGGGCGTTGGTGAGCCGGTCGCCGCGACCGCCCAGCACCACGCCCGCCACCACGACCGAGGTGACGCCGGAGGTGTGGGCGCCCTCCGCCAGGACGTAGGCCGCGTACGGCGTGACCAGGGCGATCACCGTCTCCAGGACCGGGTCCTCGGTGCGTCGCCGGATCAGCGTCACGACGTAGGCGACGGCCGCGCCGATGACCGTGCCGCCGCCCGCCAGCACGACGAACTCATCGCCCGCCGCGCCCCAGTCGGCCGCGGCCGAGGCCACGGCGATGCTCACCGCGACCCGGAACAGGACCAGCGAGGTCGCGTCGTTGAACAGGGACTCCGCCTGGACGAGCACCTGGACCCTGGGCGGCAGCGCCAGCCGTCGGCCCAGCGCGGTGACCGCGACCGGGTCGGTGCTGGCCAGAACCGCGCCGAGGACGAACGCCATCTGCCAGGACAGCGGGGTCACCCGCGACGCCACCCAGCCCACCGCCGCCGCGGACGCCAGGACCAGGCCGATCGCGAGGATCCCGACCGGCTGCCACACCGCCTTCAGCTCGCGCCAGGGCACATCCTCGGCACTGGCGTAGAGCAACGGCGGCAGGACCACCAGGCCGATCACGTCCGGGCTGATCTCGATCGGCGGGGTGCCAGGCAGCAGCGCTACGGCGAGACCTGCGACCACCAGCAGGGAAGGCGCCGGGATGCGCCACCGGCGGGCGAACGTCGCCACCAGCGTCGCCAGCACCACGAGAGCGAGAACCGTACCGACGCTGCGCATGCCGTCCCCCTGGGGCCTCGGACGAGCCCATGCGGACTCCCCGCCGACCAGACTTCCCGGCACACCGCGGTCACCCTAACCCGGCCGGGGGCCGTCAAGACAGCGTCAACGTCCTTGGGAGCAGCGCCTACGGGCCGTAAGAGTCCCGTCAAAGGCGTACGCATCGCCGTAAGGGAGCCGTCAACGGCGGCCATATCCGGTCACGGGCGCGGTTACCTCGAAGCGTCCGTTCCCTTCGCACCTCACTCCAGGAGCTCACGATGGCCGATCTGGCCTTCGTCGTCACCACGATCGCGGTCTTCGCGCTGGTGGCCCTCGTCGCCAAGGGGGTGACGAAGCTGTGACCGCCGAAAACGTCGTCGGCCTGATCGTGGCCGTCGCCCTGCTGGGCTATCTCGTCCTCGCCCTGATCTTCCCGGAGAGGTTCTGAGCCACCACATGGGTCCCGTACTCGCAGGCATCCTCCAGTTGCTCGCCCTCATAGGTGCGCTGGCCCTCGCCTACATCCCCCTCGGCACCTACATGGCCAGGGTCTACTCCTCCGACAGACATCTGCGGGTCGAGAAGTGGATCTACAAGGGCATCGGTGCCGACCCGAACACCGAGATGCGCTGGCCCGCGTATCTGCGCGGTGTGCTCGCCTTCTCGGCGGTCGGCGTGCTCTTCCTCTACCTGCTCCAGCGGATCCAGGGCATCCTGCCCGGCTCGCTGGGCTTCTCCTCGGTGAGTCCGGCGCAGTCGTTCGACACGGCTGTGTCGTTCGTGACGAACACCAACTGGCAGTCGTACTACGGCGAGCAGACCATGGGTCACGTCGTACAGACCGCCGGTCTTGCCGTGCAGAACTTCGTCTCCGCGGCCGTCGGTATCGCCGTAGCGGTGGCTCTCGTACGGGGCTTCGCGCTCCCCCACTCTCGGCTTCGCTCGAGCGGGGGGACCCCCATCCGCACCGGTGAACTCGGCAACTTCTGGGCCGACTTGGTGCGCGGTGTCATCCGCATCCTGGTTCCGCTCTCCGTCGTCGCCGCGATCGTGCTTGTCGCGTGCGGCGCCATCCAGAACTTCTCCGGCATCCATGAAGTCGGTCAGTTCATGGGCGGGCAGCAGCAGTGGAACGGCGGGGCTGTCGCCTCCCAGGAGGCCATCAAGGAGGTCGGTACCAACGGCGGCGGTTACTTCAACGCCAACAGTGCCCATCCGTTCGAGAACCCGACGCCGTTCACCAACCTGTTCGAGATCTTCCTGCTGCTGGTGATCCCGTTCTCGCTGACCCGCACCTTCGGTGTGATGGTCGGCTCGGTCAAGCAGGGCTACGCGATCCTCGCGACCATGGCGACCATCTGGGTCGGCTTCGTCGCCCTGATGATGTGGACCGAGTTCGCCCACCACGGCCCGGCGCTCCAGCTCGCGGGCGGTGCGATGGAGGGCAAGGAACAGCGCTTCGGCGTCGGCGCCTCCTCGATCTTCGCGGTGTCCACCACCCTGACCTCGACGGGCGCGGTGGACTCCTTCCACTCCTCGTTCACCGGCCTCGGCGGCGGAATCACCATGCTGGGCATGCAGTTGGGCGAGATCGCGCCCGGCGGTACCGGCTCCGGCCTCTACGGCATGCTGATCATGGCGGTCATCGCGGTGTTCATCGCCGGGCTCATGGTCGGCCGTACGCCCGAGTACCTGGGCAAGAAGATCGGCACCCGCGAGATGAAGCTCGCGGCCTGCTACATCCTGATCACCCCGGCCCTGGTGCTGATCTTCACCGGTATCTCGATGGCCCTGCCGACCCCGCCGCACTCGATGCTCAACTCCGGCGCGCACGGCTTCTCCGAGGTGCTGTACGCCTTCACCTCGGCCGCCAACAACAACGGCTCGGCGTTCGCCGGTCTGAACGCGAACACCGACTGGTTCAACACCATGACGGGGCTCGCGATGGTGCTCGGCCGCTTCCTGCCGATGGTGTTCGTGCTGGCCCTGGCCGGCTCGCTGGCCGACCAGCGGCCCGTCCCGGAGACCGCGGGCACCCTGCGCACCCACAAGCCGCTCTTCGTGGGCCTGTTGGTGGGCGCGATCCTCGTCATCACCGGTCTGACCTACTTCCCGGCCCTGGCGCTGGGCCCGCTCGCCGAGGGGCTGGCGTCATGACCACCCATATAGAAAAGTCAGAGGACTCGATGTCCACAGCCACACCGACCCGCGCGCCGCACGACGACCTGCCGACCGGCCACAAGGACGAAGGACGGGTCGGCGCGGGCCTGTTCGACCCGAAGCAACTGATCAGGTCCCTGCCCGACGCCTGCCGCAAGCTCGACCCGCGGGTCATGGTCAAGTCGCCCGTGATGTTCGTGGTGTGGATCGGGTCCGTCCTGACCACGGTCTTCTCCTTCAAGGACCCGGGCGACTGGTTCGGCTGGGCGATCAGCGTCTGGCTGTGGCTGACCGTCGTCTTCGCCAATCTGGCGGAGGCGGTCGCCGAAGGCCGCGGCAAGGCGCAGGCCGACACCCTGCGCAAGGCCAAGACCGACACCATCGCCAGGCGGCTCAGCGGCTCCGTCGAGGAGCAGGTCCCCGGCACCGGACTGCGTATCGGCGACCTGGTCGTCTGCGAGGCGGGCGACGTCATCCCCGGCGACGGCGACGTCGTGGAGGGTGTGGCGAGTGTCGACGAGTCGGCCATCACCGGCGAGTCCGCGCCCGTCATCCGCGAGTCCGGCGGCGACCGCAGCGCCGTCACCGGCGGCACGAAGGTCCTCTCCGACCGCATCGTCATCAGGATCACGACGAAGCCCGGCGAGACCTTCATCGACCGGATGATCGCCCTGGTGGAGGGCGCGGCCCGGCAGAAGACGCCCAACGAGATCGCCCTGAACATCCTTCTTGCGTCCCTCACCATCGTCTTCCTGCTGGCCTGCGCCACGCTGCCGCCGTTCGCCGACTACGCGGGCACGCACCTCACCATGGTCGTCCTGGTCGCCCTCCTGGTCTGTCTGATCCCGACCACGATCGGCGCGCTGCTCTCCGCGATCGGCATCGCGGGCATGGACCGGCTGGTGCAGCGCAACGTACTGGCCATGTCCGGCAGGGCGGTCGAGGCCGCCGGTGACGTCTCCACCCTGCTGCTCGACAAGACCGGCACCATCACCCTCGGCAACCGCCAGGCCGCCGAGTTCGTGCCGGTGACCGGCACCACCGAAGCCGATCTCGCCGACGCCGCCCAGCTCTCCTCGCTGGCCGACGAGACGCCCGAGGGCCGCTCCATCGTCGTCCTGGCGAAGGAGAGGTACGGTCTGCGGGAGCGCCACCAGGGCGAGTTGACCCACGCCGAGTGGATCGCCTTCACCGCCCAGACCCGGATGTCCGGCGTGGACATCGACGGGCGCAAGATCCGCAAGGGCGCGGCCGGTTCGGTCGTCGCCTGGGTCCGGGAGCGGGGCGGCGAGGTGTCCGAGGACGCCGGCCCGCTCACCGACCGGATCTCCGCGGCCGGCGGCACCCCGCTGCTCGTTGCCGTCGAAGACACCGAAGGCGCACGGGTGTTGGGCGTCATCCACCTCAAGGACGTCGTCAAGGCGGGCATGCGCGAGCGGTTCGACGAGCTGCGCCGCATGGGCATCAAGACCGTAATGATCACGGGCGACAACCCGCTGACCGCCAAGGCGATCGCGGACGAGGCCGGCGTCGACGACTTCCTCGCGGAGGCCACTCCCGAGGACAAGATGGCGCTCATCAAGCGGGAGCAGGCGGGCGGCAAGCTGGTCGCGATGACCGGCGACGGTACGAACGACGCGCCCGCGCTGGCCCAGGCGGACGTCGGCGTGGCGATGAACACGGGCACGTCGGCCGCGAAGGAGGCCGGCAACATGGTCGACCTCGACTCGAACCCGACCAAGCTCATCGAGATCGTCGAGATCGGCAAGCAACTGCTCATCACCCGGGGCGCGTTGACGACCTTCTCGATCGCCAACGACGTCGCCAAGTACTTCGCGATCATTCCGGCGCTGTTCGCGGCCGTCTATCCCGGCCTGGACAAGCTCAACATCATGCACCTGGCCTCGCCCGACTCCGCGATCCTCTCCGCGGTCGTCTTCAACGCGCTGGTCATCATCGCGCTGGTCCCGCTCTCCCTGCGGGGTGTGCGGTACCGGCCGGTCAGCGCGGACAAGATGCTGCGGCGCAATCTGACGATCTACGGCATCGGCGGGCTGATCGCGCCCTTCGTCGGTATCAAGATCATCGACCTGCTCATCTCCCTCATCCCCGGGATCGGCTGATCCATCATGAACAACTCGGTATCCAACACAGCCCGGTTGCTCTGGGCGGGCCTGCGCGCCCTCCTCGTGCTGACCCTGGTGACCGGTGTCATCTACCCGCTGGCCGTCACAGGTGTGGCCGAGGCGCTCTTCAGCCACCAGGCGAACGGCTCGGAGATCAAGTCGGAGGGCAAGGTCGTCGGTTCCTCGCTCATCGGCCAACAGGGCTACAGCCTGGACTACTTCCAGGGGCGCCCCGCCAACGGACTCGGCACGAACTCGGTCAACACCCAGTACAAGTTGATCCTCTCCGGTGCCACCAACCTCTCCGCCGACAGCAAGGTGCTGCTCCAGCAGGTGGAGAAGGCGAAGGCGGCGGTCGTCAAGGACAACTCCGTGCCCGGCTACACCGTCAAGCCCTCCCAGGTGCCCGCCGACGCCGTCACCTCCTCCGGCTCCGGCCTGGACCCGGACATCTCCCCGGCCTACGCCGAACTCCAGGTGCACCGGGTCGCGGAGCGGAACCACCTCTCCGTCCCCCAGGTCGAGAAGCTGGTGAAGAACCACACCGACGGCCGCACCCTCGGCTTCATCGGCGAGCCCACGGTGAACGTGCTGGAGCTCAACATCGCGCTCAAGTCCCTTGTGACCAAGAGCTGATGGCGTTACGCGACCGGCAGGGGAGTCGGCGGCGCCGGGGGGGGGCAGCCGGACGTCGTGATGCTCGACCTCGGACTGCCCGACATGGACGGCGTCGACGTCATCAAGGCGCTGCGCCGACGACCACCCTCGTCACCCAGAAGCACCTGTTGCAGGAGGTGTGCGGGGTGTCCCAGAGCAACAAGACCAACCATCTCCGGGTCTACATGGCCCAGTTGCGCCGGAAGTTGGAGGGGGACCCGTCGAGCCCCCACTATCTGATCACCGGGCCCGGCATGGGGTACCGCTTCGAAGGATGACATGCGTCCGACCTTGCCCCGCTCGAAGGATCCACCTACAGTCCCGCTCCGTAATGTTCGTCGAGTGGTCCGAAACATTCGATCGGACCGGACGGAGGGCCGACACGGATGCGGACGTACGACAACCCGGTCATCGGCGGGTTCCATCCCGACCCCAGCGTGTGCCGGGTCGGCGAGGACTACTACCTCGCGTGCTCCAGCTTCGAGTACTTCCCCGGGGTCCCGCTCTTCCACAGCCGGGACCTGGTGCACTGGCGCCAGATCGGCAACGTACTCGACCGGCCTAGCCAGTTGGACCTGCCGGACGACACCCCGGCGTCGGCCGGCATCTACGCCCCGACCCTCCGCCACCACGACGGCCGCTTCCACCTGATCACCACCGACGTACGGGGCAAGGGCACCTTCCTGGTCACCGCCGACCGGCCCGAGGGTCCCTGGTCGGACCCCGTGCTCGTGGACGTGCCCGGCATCGACCCCGACCTGGCCTGGGACGAGGACGGCGCCTGCTGGTGTGCCGTCGCGGGGGTGAAGGTCGCCCGCATCGACACGGCGACCGGCAAGGTCCTGGAGGGTCCGTTCCCGGTGTGGTCCGGCACCGGACTCCAGCACCCGGAGGCCCCGCACCTCTACCGCGTCGGCGACTGGTGGTACCTGATGCTCGCCGAGGGCGGCACCGCGCACGGCCACAGCGTCTCGATCGCCCGCGCCCGCTCTCCGCGCGGCCCATATGAACCGGCTCCCGCCAACCCGATCCTCTCCCACAGCGGCACCGACCGGCCCATCCAGAGCACCGGCCACGCCGACCTCGTCACCGCCCCCGACGGCACCTGGTGGATGGTGCTGCTCGGCACCCGGCCGCGCGGCTGGTTCCCCGGCTTCCATGTGCTGGGCCGTGAGACGTTCCTGACCCCGGTGGAGTGGGTGGACGGCTGGCCACGGGTCGGTCCGGTGCGGGACCAGCACCCTGCCCCGGAGACCTGGCAGCCTCACCAACTCCCGCCGGTGCGCGACGACTTCGACACCCCTGCCCTCGCGTTCTCGTGGATCTCCCCGCGCCGCAGGCCGGACGCCACCTGGTCGCTGACCGAGCGACCGGGTTGGCTCACCCTCCACGCGGCGGCGGGCCCCACCTTCCTCGGCCGTCGGCAGCAGCACCCCGACTGCCGGGCGGCGGTCCGCATCGACCCCGGCTCCGGGCGCGCCGGACTCTCCGTCCGCATGGACGAGGCCCATCACTACGACATCGAGGTCGCCGGGGGAGCGGTGAGCGTGGTCGCGGAGATCGGCCCCGTACGGCAGCGGGTGGCGGAGGCGCCGGTGCCGGCGGGTCCGGTCACCCTCGCCGTCGACATCAGCACGGCGGACGTCGGCCTGCGGGGCCCCGACACCCTCACCTTCTCCGTGACGGGGTCCCAAGGTGCCGTAGAACTGGCCGAGTTGGACGGCCGCTATCTCTCCACCGAGGTCGCCGGGGGCTTCACCGGCCGGGTGATCGGCATGTACGTCACCGAGGGCAGCGCGGCCTTCGACTGGTTCGACTACGAGCCGATGGTGCGTCAGGAGCACCGAATGTGAAGGTAGTTGCCGAGATATTCGCGCGGTACAGGGGATTGCCACCGTTTGACAGGTGTCTCTAGGGTACGGCAGCAGCGCAGCTTTCTGGATTGACTCCGAAAGTTTCGACCTTCATCCCAAGGAGCGCACCATGGGCGAGTCGGCACTGTCCCGCAGACGTTTCCTGGCCACCTCCGTCGCTGCCGGTCTGGGTATGACAGCACTCGGCGGCTGCGGAGGAGGCTCGGACGGAGGGGCCTCGGGGACGACCACCCTGGAGTGGTGGCACATCAACACCACCGAACCCGCGAAGGGCATCTGGGCCGGACTGGCCCGGCAGTTCGAGGCACAGCACACCGGCGTCAAGATAAAGATCGTCACGCTGGAGAACGAGTCGTACAAGTCGAAGATGACGGCGCTCACCGCCTCCGGGAAACTCCCGGACGTCTTCCACACCTGGGGCGGCGGGGTCCTGAAGCAGCAGGTCGACGCCGGACTCGTCGAGGACCTCACCGACAGCACGAAGGCCTGGTCGGGCACGCTGCTGCCGGTGGCGAAGCAGGCGTATCTGCTGGACGGGAAGGTCTACGGCATCCCGGACGACATCGGGATGGTCGGCTTCTGGTACAACAAGTCGCTCTTCGAGCGGGCCGGCATCCCCCAACCCCCCACCACCTGGAGCGGGTTCCTCGACGCCGTGCGGAAGCTGAAGTCCGCCGGGATCACCCCCATCGGCCTGGCGGGCAAGGAGAAGTGGCCCGGCATGTACTTCTGGGCCTATCTCGCGATGCGCACCGCCGGCCTCGACGCCCTCCAACAGGCCGCCGACAGCAAGGACTTCACCGGCGCCGGGTTCGTCGCGGCGGGGCAGCACCTCAAGGATCTGGTCCAACTCCAGCCGTTCCAGAAGGGGTTCCTCGGCGCCGCCTACTCCACCCCGACCGGTGAGGCCGCCGCCGTGGGCAATGGCAAGGCCGCGATGGAGCTGATGGGGCAGTGGGCGCCCCTCACGCAGAAGAGCGCGGGCAAGGGCATCGGCGCCGACCTGGGCTTCTTCCCGTTCCCGACCGTGGAGGGCGGAAAGGGCGCGCTCACCGAGGTGTTCGGCGGAGGCGGCGGCCTCGCCCTGCGCAAGGGCGCACCGCAGGCGGCCGTCGACTTCCTGAAGTTCTTCGCCTCGGCGGCCACCGACCGGCAACTCGTCACCAAGACCGGGGTGATCCCGGTGGTCACCGCCGCCGAGGACGCCCTGACCGACCCCAACCTCCAAGCCGTACAGGAGCAGTTGAAGAGCGCCACCGGCTTCCAGCTCTACCTCGACCAGGCCTACGCGCCCGCCGTCGGCCAGGAGGTCAACGACAGCGTGGCCGCGCTCATCGCCGGTTCCAAGTCGCCGAAGCAGGTCGCCGAGTCGATCACACAGACCGCGAAGGAGGAGCAGTAGGCCGAGCAGATGACCTCCACCTACCTCCCCGACAAGCGGTCCCGCCCGCCCCTCGCGCCTCCGGTCACCGCACCCGCCCCCGGCCGGGGAAGGCGCCGTGTCCTCAACTGGCTCACCGCGATCGCCTTCCAGCTCCCCGCCCTCGCCCTGTTCGGCCTCCTGGTCCTCCTGCCGATCCTCTTCGCGATCTACGCGTCCCTGTTCCGCTGGGGCGGCTTCGGGATGCCGTCCGACTACACGGGCGCCGACAACTTCACCCGGCTCTTCCAGGACCCCGTGTTCCTGGGCGACTTGTGGCGCTGCGCGCTCCTGGTCGTGCTGTCGCTGGCGCTCCAACTGCCGTTCGCGCTCGCCATGGCGGTCCTGCTCAACCAGCGGCTGCGCGGCCGGGCCGTCTACCGGATGCTGTTCTTCGCCCCGTACGTCCTGTCCGAGGTCGTCACCGGAGTGCTCTTCAGCATGATCTTCGCGCCGGACGACGGCCTCGCCGACCATGTCCTCGGTGCCGTGGGCCTCGACGCGCTCGGTGGCAAGTGGTTCGCCGATCCGTCGACCGTGATGGCGACCCTCTTCCTCGTCATGACCTGGAAGTACTTCGGCTTCCACATGATGCTCTACCTCGCCGGACTCCAGGCGATCCCGGCCGAGTTGACCGAGGCCGCGATAGTCGACGGCGCCGGACCCTGGCAGCGCTTCCGCGGGGTCACCCTGCCGCTGCTCATGCCGACGCTCCGGATCAGCGTCTTCCTGTCCGTCATCGGGTCCATCCAACTCTTCGACCTGGTCTGGGTGATCACCGCCGGAGGCCCCGACCACCACTCCGAGACCATGGCCATCTCCATGTTCCAGTACGGCTTCAAGCGCTACCAGGTCGGCTACGCCAGCGCGATCAGCGTGGCCATGTTCGGCATCAGCCTCGTCTTCGCCCTCGCCTACCAGCGGTTCGTGCTCCGCCGCGACCTGGCGGGCGCGACCACCACCATGCGGGGAGGCGGCGCGTGAAGTCCCGTACACGTACGACGGTTTCGCTGCACGCGGTCCTGATCGTCGTCGGTGTGGTGATGGCCGTACCGCTGGTGTACGCGGTCGTCTCCGGCTTCAAGTCGACAAGTCAGCTCTCCGGCAACCCGATCGGGCCGCCCCACCCATGGGTCGTCTCCAACTACACCGGCATCCTCGGCTCGGGCTCCTTCTGGCGGCTGGCCGGCAACAGCACGCTGATCGCGGTGGCGACGACGGTCCTGGTGGTCGCAGTGTCGGCGCTGGCCGCGTTCTCCTTCGCCCGATTCGCCTTCCGGGGGCGGGAGTTGCTGTTCACACTGTTCACGATGGGGCTGATGTTCCCGTTCGCGGTGGCCGCGCTGCCGCTGTTCCTGCTGCTGCGCTCCCTGGACCTGCTGGACAATCCGCTGGGCGTGATCCTCCCGCAGGCCGCGTTCGGGCTGCCGATGACCATCGTCATCCTGCGCGGCTTCTTCCGGGAGATCCCGGCGGAGCTGGAGGAGGCGGCCACGCTGGACGGCTGTGGTCCGCTCGGTTTCTTCTGGCGGGTGCTGCTGCCGATGGCCCGGCCCGCGCTCGGCACGGTATCGGTGCTGGCCGTGGTCGCGAGCTGGAACAACTTCCTGCTCCCGCTGCTGGTGTTCACCGATCCCAAGTGGTGGACGATCCCCATCGGCGTCCAGCAGTTCCAGGGCCAGTACGCCTCCGACACGGCCCGCGTCTTCGCCTATCTCGTGCTGGCGATGATCCCGGCCCTCGCCTTCTACTCGGTCGCCGAGCGCCAGCTCGTCGGCGGCCTCACCGCCGGCGCCACCAAGGGATGACGGGCGCCGGACGACGAACTGCCCATCTATGAACAGGAGTCGCACCATGCCCAGAAACAGACTCAGGCTCGCGGGCGCCCTCGCCGCCGTCCTCATCGCGGCGGGCATCGCCACCGGCCCGCCCGCCCAGGCCCACGAGAAGCCCGCCACTCTCGCCCAACTCGCCGAGCGCCACGGCCGCTACTTCGGCAGCGCCACCGACAACCCCGAGCTGACCGACACCGCGTACACGAAGATCCTCGGCAGCGAGTTCGACATGATCACCCCTGGCAACGGCATGAAGTGGTATGCCACCGAGCCCCAGCAGGGCGTCTTCGACTGGACCAACGGCGACCAGATCGTGGACCTCGCCCGCGCCAACCACCAGCGGGTCCGCGCCCACACCCTGGTCTGGCACAGCCAGTTGCCCGACTGGCTCACCTCCGGCACCTGGACGGCCGACCAGCTCAGGGCCGTACTGAAGAAGCACATCACCACCGAGGTCCGGCACTACCGCGGCAAGGTCTACTCCTGGGACGTCGTCAACGAGGCCTTCAACGAGGACGGCACCTACCGCGACACCATCTGGTACCGCACGCTCGGCCTCGGTTACATCGCCGACGCGCTCCGCTGGGCCCACCAGGCGGACCCGCACGCCAAGCTCTACCTCAACGACTACAACATCGAGGCCACCGGCCCCAAGAGCGATGCCTATTACGCCCTCGCCAAGGAGTTGAAGGCCCAGCACGTGCCCCTCGACGGCATCGGTCTCCAGGCCCACCTGGCGCTCCAGTACGGCTATCCGACGACCCTGGAGGACAACCTCCGGCGCTTCTCCCGCCTGGGGCTGGACACCGCGCTCACCGAGGTCGACGTCCGGATGCAACTCCCGGCGACCGACGCCAAGTTGGCCGAACAGGCCACCTGGTACCGAGACCTGACCGAGGCATGCCTCGCGGTGCGCCGGTGTGTGGGCGTGACGGTGTGGGACTACACGGACAAGTATTCGTGGATTCCGGCGTTCTTCCCCGGTGAGGGAGCGGCTCTTCCGTGGGACGAGCAGTTCGCGCCCAAGCCCGCCTATTTCGCACTCCGGGAGGCACTCGGATAGCAGCCGACTACGGGGAGTGATCAGCCCCGGATATACGTCGGGGCCGGTGCGCACCGAAGTGTGTGCGGCCGGCCCCTCATGTTCTTGAAATACTCAGGCGGCCGTCATCACCTGGCGGTGCGGAGCGATGATCTGGCCGTCGGGCAGTAGCTCACCGGTGTCCTCGAACAGGAGAACGCCGTTGCACAGCAGGCTCCAGCCCTGTTCCGGGTGGTGCGCCATGAGGCGGGCGGATTCCCGGTCGGCGGATTCGGCTGTGGGACACGGTGGCTGGTGCTTGCACATGGGTGGGATCTCTCGCTCTGTCGTGGTCATGTCCGTCCCCCGTGGTGTTGAGTCACTCCGAACCCAGTGTTGCCCCACGGGCGTCAATCCGCAGGGATTTAGCAGCACCGCTTCTCACAGGTTAGTGACGCTTCACCCGCGCGGACGGTTCATCCCAATTCCCAAGCTCGTACGAGCTTTTTCCTGCTCGTACGAGCGTTACAAGCGTAATAGGGCCGGAAACGCGATCGTACCCCGCTACCGGGAATTCGGCGGCGGGGTACGGGGGTGACTTCGGAGAGAAGTCAGGCGGGTGAGCCGAGTAGTGGCGCCGGAGTCACCCGATGGGTCAGCACCGGCAGCAAGTCTGCGACCCGGTGCGGACGGTGGGCCGCGATGCCGGGCGGTGCAGGGGCCAGTGGGACCAGCAGATCGGTCGCGTCGGGATGGCCGTCGGCGCCGTCCGCGGTGAGGTCGCCGTGCAGCCAGAGCGTGAGCATGTAGAGGCCGGGTACCGAGAGAAGGCGCGGCTGGTAGGCGCCCTTCATGTTCTCGGCCTGGCGCAGCGCCCGCTCGGTGGAGGTGATGTACGGGCCCTCGAAGAAGTGCGAGAACGCCCAGCCGTCGGGGGTCAGCATCGTCTCGGCCGCGGCGACCGCGCGGTCTCCGCAGCGGATCAGGAAACGCCACCCGGCCAGCCGGGTGACGGCCGTCCCTTCCGCGGTGACGCGGTCCAACACATGTACGGGCAGCGGGAGTTCGGGTGTTGCCGGTCCCTGGGCCGCGCGCAGGGACGGTGTTCGGGCCTCGCGGACGGCGGTGGGGGAACCGAGTGCCGTGAGAACGGAGCGCAGGGCGGGCGCGGGAGCCGGGGGGACATGCAGCGGCATGGTGGGTCGCCTCTCATTCGACAGGCACGGTGGCGCGAGGGCGGGACGGGGGCGGACGGCGCTGTCTGCTCTCGGGGTCAAGGAGGCGGGGGCCGGGAGTGCTGTGAACATGGGTGGGGCCTGCCGCACGTCACCTCGACGGCAGGACCAGGACGGTGGGCGCCAGCCTTCTGACTTGTTCGCGGAGTTTATACGACGCGTGTTCAGACGGTGTTTCGTCTAACCGTTTCCCGTATGAACAACAAGGGACTATTCGGCCAGCGATTCGCGGGAATCATCCCGGTTCCGGAGCGAACCCGGGGCGATGACCTCGGGATATACCGCCGATGCGGTCGGCCCATTCTCGTCGGCGTTTTTCACGAGGTCTTCATTGAGTGCGGAACCGCAAGTTGCCGCATGCCTCGTGAATGTGCCGCCGGTCACGTCCGACCAGAGTAGCGGGCCCCGGGCCGCTCCGGGACGTTATTGATCGCCAGGTCTGGGCATCATCCTTCCTGACCCGGGACGAGGAGGTGACGCTTCGATGGGTGAGAAGGTGGTGGCGGGGCCGTTCGAGCTGGCCGACCGCCAGCGCTACCGCGCCAAGCTGCGGCGGTGCCTGACGGGACTGGAGCGGCTGCTGGCCGAGAAGCGGTTCGACCGCCCCAAGAACCTCATGGGGCTGGAGATCGAACTGAACCTCGCCGGCTCCGACGGCCTGCCGAAAATGCTGAATGGACAGGTCCTCGAACGTATCGCGAGCCGAGATTTCCAAACAGAACTCGCCATGTTCAATCTGGAAGTCAACATTGCCCCACACCGATTGGAAGGCCGGGTATTCGACCGGCTCGCCGAGGAGATCCGTACGTCGCTGGCATATGCCCATCGGAAAGCGGGCGAGGTCGACGCCGGAATAGTGATGATCGGCATTCTGCCGACGCTCGACCGGGACGATCTGGTCTCCTCGAACCTCTCCGCGGTCGACCGCTACACCCTGCTCAACGACCAGATCGTGGCCGCCCGCGGCGAGGATTTCGTCCTCGACATCGAAGGTGTCGAGCACCTCCTGTGCACCTCCGGCTCCATCGCGCCCGAAGCAGCCTGTACCTCCGTGCAGTTGCACCTCCAGGTCACCCCGGACCGCTTCGCCGACGTGTGGAACGCGGCCCAGGCCGTCGCCGCCGCCCAGGTCGCCGTGGGCGCCAACTCGCCCTTCCTGTTCGGCCGTGAGCTGTGGCACGAGTCCCGCCCCCCGCTGTTCCAGCAGGCCACCGACACCCGCCCGCCCGAACTCCAGGCCCAGGGCGTCCGCCCGCGCACCTGGTTCGGCGAACGCTGGGTCACCTCCGCGTACGACCTCTTCGAGGAGAACCTCCGCTACTTCCCGCCGCTGCTCCCCGTCCACGACGACGAGGAGCCCCTCGACGTGCTCGACGCGGGCGGCATCCCCACCCTCGCCGAACTCGTCCTGCACAACGGCACGGTGTACCGCTGGAACCGCCCCGTCTACGGCATCGCGGACGGCGTCCCGCACCTGCGCGTCGAGAACCGCGTCCTGCCCGCGGGCCCCACCGTCACCGACGTCATCGCCAACACCGCGTTCTACTACGGCGTCGTCCGCGCCCTCGCCGAGGAGCCGCGCCCGGTGTGGACCCGGCTGCCCTTCGAGGCGGCCGCCGCCAACTTCGACACCGCGTGCCGCCACGGCATCGACGCCCGCTTCGTCTGGCCCCGGCGCGGCCGGCTCGGCGGTACCACCGAGATCGACGCGGTGGCCCTCGTACGCGACGAACTCCTGCCGCTCGCCGAGGCCGGCCTGGACGCGTGGGGGGTCGAACCCGCCGACCGGGACCTGTACTTGGGAGTCATCGACGAGCGCTGCCGACGCCGGGCCAACGGCTCGACCTGGCAGTCCGCCACCTTCCACCGTGCCCTGGAACAGGGGCTCGACAGGGACGCCGCGCTGGCCGCCACCACCCGCCGCTACAGCGAGTTGATGCACCTCGGGGAACCCGTCCACACCTGGCCGGTGGGCCTGCCGGAGCCGGTGCCGCTGGGGTGAACGGCGGGCGGTTCAGCCCGCGTCGGCGGAGGCGCCCGACGCGCCGGCCGCCACGATGGCCTGGAGGATCACCGACTGGATCTGAGTCGGGTCGCTCACCTCGTGGCCCGAACCGCCGGTCGCCTCGGCGATCTGCCGGGCCTCCTCCTTGTCGGCGTCCGGACCCACCGCGATCATGATCAGCGGCACCGGCCGCTCGGGGCTGGCGAGTTGCCGCAACTGTTTGAGGAGCGTGGTCCGCGAGATGCTCCCCGGGTCCTGGTTGACCCCGTCGGTCAGGATGACCAACGCGTTGAACTTCCCCTTCGCGTAAGAGGACGTGGCCGCTTTGTACGCGGCGAGCGTGGTGTCGTAGAGCCCCGTCGCGCCGTTCGGCACCGGCTTCAGACCGCCGAACGCCGCCGAGAGCCGGTCGCGTTGGGTGCCGTCGCCCGTGCGGTCGCCGAGCCGCTCGGTCGGCACCAGGACGCGGTAGTCCTTGTCGCCGTCGAGCTTCGTGGAGAACTCCCACAGCCCGATCTCGTCCTCGGGCGTGAAGGTGGCCAGCGCCTGGAGCAGCGACGCCTTGGTGACGTCCATCCGTGACTGCCCGGTCCCCGGCACCGCTTCCGACATCGAGGCGGACGCGTCGACGACCGTGGTGATCCGCGCGCTCTGCACCGTGATCGTCCAGGTGCCCAGCGCCTCCTGGAGCGCGGCGTCGGAGGCGGGCTCGGCCGGCGGCACCGCGTACGGCTGCGGACTGATGCCGCCCGCCTTGGCGACCACCGCCTTCGGCGCGTCCTCGTCATCGGTGCGGAAGCCGTACTTCACCATGAGCTTCTGTTGCGCGGGCTGCGTCAGATAGGTCAGGAACCGGATCGCGGCCCGGCTCTGGTCCGTGGTCAGCCGCTCCTGGTCGACCAGGTTGTACGGGTAATCCAGCCGGGGCGAGCCGTCCTTCGGATAGAACAGGTCGAGTCGCCCGTCGCTGTCGGCCGACGCGTTGTACGCGAACGCCGACTGCTCGCTGAGGACCAGCGCCTGGTTGCGCTTCGGATTGCCCTGCTCGGTTCCCGAGGAGTCACGCGGCAGGGTGTCCAGGACCTGGCTGTCGGTGTCCGAGATCCGCTGCGACAGCGTCTTCATCATCGCCGCCGCCTGCGTGGCCCCGCCCTTGACCTTGGCGGCGGCCGTGCTCAACTCGGTGAGCGCCAGCAGCCCGGTCGCGCTGCGCGCCGGGTCGGCCGCGGCCAGCCGCAGCGAGTCGTCCTGCAAGGTGGCACCGGCCAGGTCCAGCCAGGTGTACGTCTTCTTCGGCCACCCCAGCGACTTCGCGGCGGCCGGGACCATCGCCACTCCGACCGGCGTGGAGGCCACGTTGCCCGCGGGGGTCACCTCCGTCGCATTGCTGTCGGCGGCCGACGAGACGTGGCTCACCCACAACTCCGAGTCGGGCACCCACACCTGTACGTCCGGATGCTTGCCCGCCTTGAGGCCGTCCGCGAACTTGTACGACTCCTCGGCCGTCACCGAGATGTTCAGGCACTGCCCGTCGGAGGTGATCGCCTCGTCCCGGGCCTGCCCGGCCGCCGCGCGCAGGGCGGGCGCCATGTCGGGGGAGGCGGCGAGCTTCAGCCGTACCGCGTCCTTCCGGCAGGAGGAACCGAAGGACAGCAGACCGCTCTGCACCGCCACCGCGGTACCGCCCGCGACGGTCAGCACCAGAACCGTGGCGATGGCCACCGTACGGCGGCGCGCGCGGGGACGGGGGTCGCTGCCGCCCGCCCCGTACTGATCGGGCAAGCTGTGACGTCCCATGACGGTGGTGTCCCTCCCAGTTGAACCTCGTGCCGGTCCGTCTCCCCCAACGGCCTGTCGCGCACGATCTTCGTAAGTTCATTCGAGACCCTAGCGGGGCGAAGATGGGCATGAGGCGGGATTTCCGAACTGAAGGCAGGTGTGCAGGTGGAGGCAGGGCAGGTGGCCGAAACTTTTCCGCTGGAGCGGCCCACACGGCGGATTCTCCGGTCCGAGGCGCTGCTCGTTCTGGGGCTTTCGCTCGGTGCGAGCGGAGTGTCCGCCCTGATCAGCTTTGTCGGATCGGTCACCAAACCGGGAGGCCTCAAGGACCAGGCGGCCACCCTCAACGCCTCGGCCGCACCGGGCCGCCCCTGGCTCGATCTCGCCTGGCAGTTGTTCGGAATCGCGTCGGCCCTCGTCCCCGTCGCACTCGTCGCGCACTTCCTCCTGAGGGAGGGCGAGAGCCTGCGCACGATCGGCTTCGACCGCACCCGGCCCTGGCCCGACCTGGGCCGTGGCGCGGGGATCGCGGCGGTGATCGGCAGCACCGGAATCGCCTTCTACCTGGCCGCCCGCGGCCTCGGCTTCAACCTCACGGTGGTACCCGAGGCGCTGCCCGACGTCTGGTGGAAGTACCCGGTCCTGATCCTCTCCGCGATGCAGAACGCGATCCTCGAAGAGGTGATCGTGGTGGGGTATCTGCTGCGCCGCCTCGGCCAGTTGGGCTGGACGCCGGGCACCGCCCTGGTGGCCAGTTCCGTACTGCGCGGCAGCTACCACCTCTACCAGGGCATCGGCGGCTTCATCGGCAACATGGTGATGGGCGTGGTCTTCGTCTACCTGTACCGACGATGGGGCCGGGTGGGTCCCCTGGTGGTGGCGCATTCCCTGCTCGACATCGGGGCGTTCGTCGGCTACGCGCTGCTGGCCGGAAAGGTGGGCTGGCTGCCGACCGCGTGAGCGGCCTCAGACCAGCAGCTCGCCGTCGATGACCGTGACTGCCCGCCCGCTCAACAGGGTCCGGTCACCGCGGAGTTCGGTACGGACACGCCCCGAGCGCGGCGAGGCCTGCAGCCCGGTGAGGACCGTGCTGCCGAGCCGCTCGGACCAGTAGGGAGCCAGTGCCGTGTGCGCGCTGCCGGTGACCGGGTCCTCGTCGATCCCGACGTTCGGGAAGAAACAGCGGGAGACGAAGTCGTAGCCCCGGGTGGGGTCTTCGGCCCGTGCGGTGGCGATGATGCCGCGCGTGGAGTGCGCGGCGAGCGACTTGTGGTCGGGTGCCAGTCCTACGACCGTCTTCTCGTCGGCGAGTTCGACCACGAGGTCGCCGATGTTCGGGCCGGTGTCGAACGCGGTGAGCGGTTCGGCGCCCAGGGCCTCGGCGATACCGTCCGGAATCTCCACGGGGGTGAGCGGTGCGGTCGGGAAGTCGAGGGTGATGGACCCGTCCTGGGCCGGCGTGGCGATGAGGACACCACTGAGCGTGGCGAAACGCACGGGTCCCTCGTGGGCGCCGGTGGTGTGCAGCACATGGGCCGTGGCGAGGGTCGCGTGCCCGCACATCGCCACCTCGGTGGCCGGCGTGAACCACCGCAACGCCCAGTCGGCGTCGCCGCCCGCGGGCAGCCGGTGGGCGAACGCCGTCTCCGCGTGATTGACCTCCAGCGCGATCTTCTGCAGCCGCTCGTCCGCCGGGAAGGCGTCCAGGAGCAGCACCCCGGCCGGATTGCCGGCGAAGGCACGGTCGGTGAAGGCGTCGACTATTCGGATCCGCATGACGTCGACGCTAGACGTTCTTGGACGTGGCGGAACAAGGCCAATTCGCGGGTGGTGGACCGATTTCCGCGACACGGTCCGCGCGGGTGACGGGCGCCCTCGGCGTGGCCTTCGTCTTCGGTATGGCGGTCACCGACACCATCACCACCCCACGTCGGCCATGGCCCCCGGCGCAAACGGCTGCCCATCATCACCGCCTACATCACGGCCGACGCCGCCGAGCACTCCGGCCTCCAGCGCGACCGCGCGGTCATCATGGGCTCGCACATCGAGGTGTAGGGGCAGCGGGGGGCCGTCCTTACGACGGCGAAGGGCGTCCCGGTTTCCGGGCCAGGAACGTGGCGTGCGTCCGCGTCGCTCCCTCGGCGGGCTCCAGGACCAGCCGGGCGGTGAGGGTGAATCCGGCCCCTTCCAGCAGCCCGGCGATCCGATCCGGGGGGAGCAGATAGGACTCGTAGGACACGGGACGGCCGCCGTACGCCTCTGTAGGGCGCAGGAGTTGGCCGTCGCCCACGTGGCCGGCCAGCATCAGCAGGCCACCGGGCGCGAGTGTGCGGTGGAACTGGGCGAACACGACGGGCAGTTGATCCGGAGGCGTGTGATGGGTCGAGTAAAAGGCGAGGATGCCGCCCAGTTCGTCGTCCCCGATATCCGGGGCGGTCATCGAGCCCACGGTGAAGGTCAGACCGGGGTAGGCGCGGCGGGCCTGTTCGACCATCCGCGGGGAGAGGTCGATGCCGAAGGCGGGCACCCCCAACTCCGCCAGATGCGCGGTGAATCTGCCGGGCCCGCAGCCCAGGTCCGCCACCGGGCCGAGGCCGGCCGCCCGCACGGTCTCGGCGAAAGCGGCCAGCATCGCGCGGGACAGTGGGTCCAACTCGGCCGGGGTCTTGACCAGTTGGACATAGGCGGCGGCGACGGTGTCGTACGACTCCCGGATCGCGGAGAGGTAGGAGGGGTCGGTCATGCGGGCGACTCTAGGCCGTGTCCGCAAAGTCCCGCCTGCCGCGCGACGTCCGGCACGCTCCCCCGCTGCCTCAAGGGCGGTGCCCCCACTGGCCGCACCCGGCGCAGACCCAAGTACGTCCAGTACGAGGCTCTACGCCGGGCACGCCGAGAGCAGGCGCCGACTGCGACATCAGCCGCTTCCGCGGCGGGCGCGCGGCCCGCCCTGCGGGCGGACGACGGGACTTTGCGGACACGGCCTGGGCCCGCGATGGTTGCCATGGGCAGCAACTCCCTTGGCTCTGGCCGGTGATGGTGCCGCGGGCCCTGACGCAGCCGGACGTCGTTGCCGGTGTGGGGCAGCGGGGCGCGCTCCGCGAACACGGCCAGGCGCAGCACGAGGTAGCGGCCGATGCCGACGAGCGCGGTGGCCGACAGATACACCGTCTGTTGCAGGACGAGTCCGGCTTCGGGGCGGAGCGCGGCCAGCGCGCCGACCGCGCCGGAGGTGACCAGCCAGCCGAGGGCGATGGTGGCCGCGCTCTTCAAGTGCCCTGCCAGGCCCGGCCGTCCGTGGCCGAAGGAGACGCGGGCGTGCAACTCGGTGGCGACCGCGGTGGAGGCTACGGTGGTCAGCGCGTTCGCCGCCATCCACGGCATCCACTGAGCCAGCGGGACCAAGGCCGCCGAGGCCACCAGGGTGATCCCGCTGCCCAGCCCGGCGAAGCGCCCGAAGGCCGCCGCGTGGCGGCGGATCAGTCGCAGGCCGTTCATGATGATCCCCTCTCGCGCCGCTGTCCCTGTCCGGGCTGTTGTCGTCATGCGGCAGAGAGTCGCTGACGCGCGATTCAACGCGGTTTCAGAGCGATCTCAGGGGGACGGGCGGGGGCGAAACCGGTGCGGTGGCAGGGCAGTTGATCGCCGACATCACTCCATCGACTCCAAAATGCGGTCGAGTGTGCGGCGCCCCATTCCGCTCATCGCCGGATTGCTCTCGACGTAGTACCAGACGACGCCGATCGCCTGTTCGAACGCCCATGCCTTGCCGCGCTCCCACTCCAGATCGTTACAGGCCAGTGCCCGCCGGAGCACTTCCCGCGGGCCTGACCGCAACAGGTGCCAGGCACTGACCAGGTCCAGCGCGGGGTCGGCCGGGCCGAAGCCGCCGGTGTCGAGTACGCCGCTGAGCCGGTCTCCCGCGACCAGCACATTGCCGGGGATCAAGTCACCGTGGCTCATCACGTCGGCACCCGTGCGGGGCAACTCCCGGAAGTAGTCCCACACTTGGCGCAACCGGGGCACGTCGAGCAGCCCCTCGCTCTCCTCGAAGCACTCCGCCATCCAGTCGTCGTGGTGAGCGAGAACGCCGCCGCGATTTTCGCCGTTGAACAGCCGCCCGCGCGTGTCGGCGTCCCGGAGGGCCGCGATGAAGGCCGCGAGGTCCTCGGCGAACGCGTCCGACCCGCTCGGGTCGGCATCGGAGGCGACCGTTCCCGGCAGCCATGTCTGGACCGACCACGGCATGGGGTAACCCGCTCCGGGCTTTCCCAGGGCGACGGGTTCCGGGGCGGGGAACCGGGACACCCGCGCCAGCTCCGCGCTCGCCCGGGCTTCCTGTTCCAGAACCGCCAGCGCCTCGGCGGCATCGGCCGGACGCAGGGGGAGACGAGCGGCGAGGTCGTTCCCTATACGGAAGATGGCGTTGACCGTCCCGGTCGACGACAGGCGGTGGATCGCCCTGCCGCTCCACTGAGGGAACTGTTCCTGGATCAAGGTCGCGACGATGTCGGTGGACACGTCCACTTGGTCGACGTGCATGGTCATCTTTCGCAGGCTCTTCCGCTGGTCCAATGCCGTCCGCCGGAAGCACATCAGATCGACCGCGACGACAGCCACTAGTTATCGGTCGGGGGTTGCCACCCGAACAGTTCCGATATATCGTTGACGCATCGCGACAGATCAACGATGGAATGGAGTGATTGCGATGCGTACCCACGGATACGAGCGTGGACATGGACAGGACGGCCCCTTCCGGCGCGGCCGGGGTGGCCCTGACGGACGGCGTGCGGCTTTCGGTCCCTTCGGGCCGGGTGGCCCGGGCGGTCCCGGTGGACCCGGCTTCGGCCCGGGCTTCGGTCCCGGCCCCTGGGGCGGACGAGGGCGCGGCGGCCCCAGGGGGAGGGCGCGGCGCGGCGACGTACGTGCGTCGATCCTCGCGCTCCTCAAGGACCGGCCGATGCACGGCTACGAGATGATCCAGGAGATCGCCGAGCGCAGTGGCGGCGCGTGGAAGCCGAGCCCCGGCTCGGTCTACCCCACCCTGCAACTGCTGGAGGACGAGGGTCTGATCGCCAGTGAGTCGGAGGGCGGCAAGAAGCTCTTCGCGCTCACCGACGCCGGCCGCACCGCGGCCGAAGAGGGCCCGGACGCCCCCTGGGAAGAGGCTTCCCGCGGTGTCGACTGGGAGGCCCTCAGCGAGATCCGCCAGGCCGGCTTCGGCCTGATGGAGGCCTTCGGCCAGGTCTGGAAGACCGGCAGCAAGGAGCAGCGCGAGAAGGCGCTGACCGTCATCAACGACGCCCGCAAGAAGCTGTACCTGATCCTGGCCGACGAGGACTGATGTCCTCGAGGTCGGATGGGGCACAAGGGCAAGGCGCCCCGCGGAACCTCCGTGGGGCGCCTTTCCTGTGCGCGTTCCCGTTCCTGCGGTGTCCCGGTGCCTTCCTCAGGCCACCAGCCCACCCAGTTTGCGCAGCGATTCGTTCAGTGCGGCCGTCCCCGAGTCCTTCAGCTTGCCCGCCATCAACGACACCGCCGCCCCCGTGAACTCGCCGTCGATACGGACCGTCGTGGCGTCGCCGTCGGGGGTGAGGGTGTAGCGCGTGGCGACGTTCACGGCCATCGGGCCCTTGCCGCGGATGGCCAGCACGCGGGCCGGTTCCACTTCCTCGACGGTCCACTCGACCTCCGCCGGGAAGCCCATCAGCTTCATGTTCTCCTGGAAGGTCCCGCCCACTTCGAGAGTCTCCGGGCCGCCCTTGGGGAAGTTGGTGTGCGTCGCGTTCCACTCGCCGTACGCGGGCCAGTCCGTGAGTTGTGCCCACACCTTCTCGGCCGGGGCCTCGATGCGTGCCTCCGCGCTGATTTCGGCCATGCGACCACCTCTTCGTATCGGGCTACGGTGTCGCGGAACGTAGCCGCAGAGCGCCGAACATTCAATACTGATGAACCGTCAGGAATTGTGTGCGTCCGAGCGTCCGTCTGCCCGCCGGGGTTCAGCTCACCCGCCGTATCACCGCCGCGTCGAACAGGTCCCACGCGCGCGGGTAAGTGCTTTCGTCGTGACAGTGCCAGGCGTCCCAGAACAGGTCGGCGAGCAGTGCGTCCTCCGGGGCGTACACCCGGTACACGTACTGTCTGCCGTCGACCGCCGGCAGAGCCACCAGCCAGCACCTGCTCTCCATGTTCGCGAAAGACGTACGCCGGACGCGGCGCGGTTGCGCACGGGGCGCACGCTGGTCACGCGCGCGCCTCTCAGGGTCGGGGAGCGTGATCTCATCCGTAAGGAGGAGATTGCGGTGGCCAGGGTCCACTTTGTGTGGGACGTCGAAATGCTTCCCTCCGGGGATGCCCTCGACGCGGGGGACTGATGGGGTGGGAGTGTGCAACCCCGTATCCCCAGGCAGTCGGCCCACGAGCAGGGAATCCACCGCGCGGACAACGATGCCAGACTCAGCGCGGAGCTGGCGGCGGTGGTCGTCGGCGCGCGCCGCCGGGCCCTGCGGGACGGGGACCGCCAGATCGACACGGCCCACCTGCTGCACAGCCTCCTGGAGTCGGACCCCCAGGCACGTGCCGTCTTCGGTGACGGCCCGCGGATCGCTCGACTGCTCGGCTACCTCGTGCAGCGCAGCATCGGCTACGGCCTGCGCTGGCAGGGCACGGTCGAGGACTCCGGCGCCATCCCCGTGATCACCGCCGCCGAGGGCTGGTCACCGCTGGCCGCGGGCGCCCTGGAGTACGCCTGTGAGCGCGCCGAACTCCGTGGCGAGGACCTGGCCTGCGGCATCGACCTCCTTGCCGCGATCGTCGCGGACCCCGAGTCCCGCGCCGTCGAGGTCCTCCGCCGGGCGGGCATCGAGTCGCCCGAGGTGCTGGTCTGGATCGAGAGCACCGCACCCCCGCCCGCCCCGGAACCGTCCACGCGCTGAGACAGGTGTCAACGGGGGTGACGCTCCTGTCGCCGCCTGTCATCATGTGGCCGTGGATACGTCTGAGAGCGGTGCGGTGGGAGGCGGGAAGGGGGTCGGGCTCGGCCTGGCGCTCGGGTCCGCGTTGGCCTTCGGGGGGTCCGGTGTCGCGGCCAAGCCGCTGATCGAGGCGGGGCTCGACCCGCTGCACGTGGTGTGGCTGAGGGTGGCCGGCGCGGCACTCGTGATGCTGCCCCTCGCCGTACGGCACCGCGCGCTGGTACGCCGTCGCCCCGCGCTGCTCCTCGGATTCGGACTGCTCGCCGTCGCCGGTGTCCAGGCCTGCTACTTCGCCGCGATCTCCCGAATACCAGTCGGCGTCGCCCTGCTCGTGGAGTACCTCGCACCCGCCCTCGTCCTCGGCTGGGTGCGGTTCGTGCAGCGGCGTCCGGTCACCCGCGCCGCCGCGCTCGGCGTGGTCCTCGCGGCCGGTGGACTTGCCTGTGTCGTCGAGGTGTGGTCCGGCCTGAGCTTCGACGCCGTGGGACTGTTGCTCGCGCTCGGCGCCGCCTGCTGCCAGGTCGGCTACTTCGTCCTGTCCGACCAGGGCAGCGAAGCCGGCGCCGAGGCCCCCGACCCGCTCGGCGTGATCGCCTACGGCCTGCTCGTCGGCGCCCTCGTACTGACCGCCGTGGCCCGCCCCTGGACCATGGACTGGTCGATCCTCAAGGGCGACGCCCACATGAACGGCACCGTCGTCCCGGCCGCCGCCCTGCTTGCCTGGATCGTCCTGGTCGCCACGGTCCTGGCCTACGTCACCGGAGTGGTCTCCGTCCGCCGCCTCTCGCCCCAGGTCGCGGGCGTCGTCGCCTGCCTCGAAGCGGTCATCGCGACCGTCCTGGCCTGGATCCTGCTCGGCGAACACCTCTCCGCACCGCAGATCGCCGGCGGAGCGGTCGTCCTGCTCGGCGCGTTCATCGCCCAGTCCTCGGCCCCTACGAAGGGTTCCGAGGTGCCGGTGGCCGGCGGTGGTCCGGAGCGGGAGTTGAGCGCGCGGGAGACGGCTGCGTGAGCGGCGCCCGCCCGATTGCCACTGTCTGTCAGCGAGGCCGTCGACGGCCCGGGCCCTCGGCGACTTGGCCGAGGCTGCCGAGTCTGTCCGGATCGATCACCGCGCGGATGGTGGGGAGCGGTCGTCCTGCGCGGTTCGTTCGTCGCGCAGCCCCCGGCCTCCACGAGGCTCCGAGCGACCGGTGGCGGGCGGTGGTCCGGAGCGGGAGACGTCCGCCTGAGCGGCGTTCGCCTGATTGCCCGCTGGCCGTCAGCGTGGTCGTCGATGCGCCTGTTGTGGTTCGTGGCGCCTACGAAGGGCTCCGAGGTGCCGGTGGCCAGCGGTGGTCGGGAACGCGAGCTGACCGTCCGCGGGACAGCCGCCGCCTTAGCGCCGTACGAACGGTCGCCCACGGTTCGGGTCAACTCGGCTGCCGGCGCGCCCGCCTCGGCGCGCGGTCGACGGCCCAGGCGTCGCGACTGGACCGAGCGCCAAGTCCCTCCGGGTTGATCACCGCGCAGGTCGGCGGCTGGGTGGTTGTTCTGCTTGTCGTGTTCATCACGCTGTCCTCGGCCCCCTCGGAGGGCTGCGGGCTGCGGTCCGGACCGGGAGACGGCCGCCTGATCGCCCACGGTCGGGTCAACTCGGCCGCCGACGTACCTGCCGTAGCTCACGGTCGACGGCCCACGCGTCGGCCACCGGACCGAGGTGGCCCAGCTTGTCGGGATTGATCACCGCGCGGATGGTCTGGATCTGTCCGTCGAGCATGTCGAGGGCCAGGGTGTGCAGCACCTTGCCGTCGCGGTCGCGGAAGAGTGCGCCGGGCTGGCCGTTTACCTCGTGGGGTTCGCACGATACGTCGATACGGATCAGCCAGGGGAAGACCGTGCCCAGTACCCGGGCCACGTTCTCCGCCCCGACAACGGCCTTGGCCAGTTGAGGGGCCTTGCCGCCGCCGTCCCCGACGAACTGGACATCGGCGGCGAGCAGTTCACGCAGGCCGCCCACGTCGCCGTCCTTCAACGCGTCGAAGAACCGGGTCGCCAGTTCCTGCCGCTCCTGCCGGTCCGCGGCGAACCGGGGGCGCCGGTCCGCCATGTGCCGCCGTGCCCGTACCAGCAACTGCCGGCACGCCGAATCCGAACGGCCCACGGTGGTGGCGATCTCGTCGAAGCCGAAGGCGAACACCTCCCGCAGCACGAACACCGCCCGCTCCAGCGGGCTGAGTTGCTCCAGCAGCAGAAGGGCCGCCATCGACACGGAGTCGGCCAGCTCCACCGAGCGCGCGGGATCCTGGTACGGGTCGCTCAGCAGCGGCTCGGGGAACCACGGACCGACGTACTCCTCCCGCCGTACCCGCGCGGACCGCAGGACGTCGATCGCGATCCTCGTCACCGTGGCCGACAGGAAGGCCTTCGTCGACGTGGGCCGGGTGGCCGTGCCGTCGAAGCGCAGCCAGGTCTCCTGCACCGCGTCCTCGGCCTCGCCCACACTGCCCAGGATCCGATAGGCGATCGAGAACAGCAGCGGCCGCAGCTCCTCGAACTCCTCGACCTTGGTCACGCCAATTCCCCTTCTGCTGACGGTACTTGCCTTGTTCCTTGTGACTCGCTCAGCCGAACATTCCCGGCTTGTAGTCGCCCGCGCACGGCTGCCGGGTGATGATGTTCAGCCGGTTCACCGAGTTCATGAAGGAGACCAGGATGACCAGCGAAGTGAGCTGCTCGTCGTCATAGTGCTTGGCCGCCCGCGCCCACACCTCGTCGCTCACCCCGCCGCCCGCGTCCGCGACCCGGGTCCCCTCCTCGGCCAGCTCCAGTGCGGCCCGCTCCGCCTCGGTGAAGACCGTGGCCTCCCGCCACACCGCGACCAGATGCAGCCGCACCGCCGTCTCGCCCGCCGCGTCGGCCTCCTTGGTGTGCATGTCGACGCAGACGGCGCAGCCGTTGATCTGGCTCACCCGCAGCGCCACCAACTCCTGTGTCAGGGGCGGCAGGGACGAGTTCTTGAGCGTCCTGCCCACCGACATGAACTGCTTGGCGGCCTTGCCGGCGATGGGGCTGGCGAGGTAGTTCAGTCGTGCGTCCATGGTGTGCCCTCCGTGGGCTGTGGTCGTCAGTGCCTCTACATCCCCCGAGACGAGACAGCCCGACCCCCTGTGACATCGACGAAAGTGACCTGCGTCTCCCGGCCGCCGCCCCTTAGGCTGACCGCCATGCACGCGACCGCACTCCAGCTTCCGCCGCCCGCCGCCTGAGGCGGGCCCTCCGGATTCCACGCCCGGTACCGCCGGGCCGGACGGTGCTGCCCGCAGACGAAGTCCGCGAACCCCGCCGACCGGGGTTCCTCGTCGCACTTCTGCACCTCTGCGGAGACCACGCGTGTCGAACACCGCTCTCGGCCTGCCCGTCGGGCGAGGCCTGCTCTACCTGATCGTCGCCGGTGTCGCCTGGGGGACCGCGGGCGCCGCCGCCTCCCTGGTCTACCGGACCAGCGATCTCGGCCCCCTCGCCCTGTCCTTCTGGCGCTGCGCGGCCGGCTTCGTGCTGCTGCTCGCCGTCCACCTCCTGCGCAGCCCGCGGGCCCGCCCCGCCGTATCCGAACCGCTCGGCCGCAAGATCCTTCGGACCGTGCCGACCGGCCTCGGACTGGCCGTGTTCCAGACGGCCTACTTCGCGTCCGTCGAGGCCACCGGCCTGGCCGTGGCGACCGTCGTCACACTCGGCGCCGGACCCGTGCTCGTCGCACTCGGGGCGAGGCTGACCCTGGGGGAGCGGCTCGGTGCCGCCGGCACGGTCGCCGTGGGCGGGGCGCTCGCCGGGCTCGCCGTCCTGTCACTGGGGCCGGCCGCGACCGTACGGACGCCGGGCGTGCTGCTGGCGCTCGTCTCGGCGGCGGGCGGCTCGGCCATGACCCTGCTCACCCGGCGCTGGGGCCGTGACGGCGGGAGGGACGCGTCCGGGACGGCCGTCTGGACCTTCGCGGTCACCAGCCTGTGCCTGCTGCCGTTCGCCCTGGCCGAGGGGCTGGTGCCGCACACCGCCCAGCCCGGCCGGGTCCTGTGGCTGCTCGGGTACATCGCGACCGTCCCGACGGCCCTCGCCTACGCGCTCTACTTCGCGGCGGCGGCCGTCGTACGGTCCGCCACGGTCTCCGTGATCATGCTCCTCGAACCGGTGAGCGCGGCCGGCCTCGCCGTCGTCCTGCTCGGTGAACCGCTGACGCCCACGACCCTGGCCGGCACCCTGCTGATGCTCGGCTCGGTCGCGGGCCTCGCGGTGACGGAGGCCCGCACGGCGACACCCGACGAACAGGTCCCCGTGTGACAAGAGGCGCTCACCCCTCGCGCCGCCGCAGCAGATGCTCCCGTGCCGCTGCGTCCCGAGGACCACCCCGCTGAGCGAGCCCCGTCGCGATACGGTCCCGCACCTCCACCGACCGCTTGCCCGCGTACTTGAACTTCGCCCGTACGCCGGTCACTTCGAGCCGCAGCACGCGGATACCCGACAACAGCCGTCCGTACGGCGCCTCGCCGGCCGCGACCGTCGCGGAACCGCCCTCGGGCTGGAAGTGACCGACCTGGCGGTTGAGCAGGGTCGCCTTCTCGGCGGGGTCGTCCACCAGGTGGGCGGTGCACCGGAGTTGGACCGCCGCGTAGAAGCTGGTCGGCACGCCGTGTTCCGACGGGCCGTCCGGCTCCGCCTGCCAGGGGCCGGTGATGTACGCGTAGTCGTCGACGACGCTCAGCACCACCTGGGGGTTCGCCTCCAGCGCGGGCCACAGGGGGTTGGGGCGGGCGAGGTGGGTGACCGCCTCGCCGCGCCCGGGGTCGTAGGCGAAGTGCAGCGGCTGGACCAACGGGGCTTCGCCGGGAGGGCCGTTGACGGCGAGCTGCCCGAAGTCGTGGGCGGCCAGCCAGTGTTGCCACTCGGCGTCGTCGTGGGGTGCGTCCCAGGGGTGGATGAGCATCACAACGCCGCCAGGTAGCCCGGGAGTTCGGTTCCGGGGGCCAGGTCGTCGTTCGGGAGCGGGGTTCCGTAGGCCGGCAGGAGGGGGACGACGCCGGCCCAGTGGGGGAGGTCCAGGTCCTCGGGGTCGTCGTTCGCGCCGCCGGTGCGGACCTTGGCGGAGACCTCGTCGAGGTCGAGGCGGATCACCATGGTCGCGGCGAGTTCCTTCTTGTCGGCGGGCCGTGAGTCCGCCGCCCGGCCCGGCACGACATGGTCGACCAGTGCGTCCAGCGCCGTCCGCTTCTCCTCGGGGTCCGTCACCTGGTGGGCGATGCCGTGCACCACCACGGAGCGGTAGTTGATCGAGTGGTGGAAGGCCGAGCGGGCCAGCACCAGACCGTCGACATGCGTGACCGTCAGGCACACCGGGAGCCCCGGGTCGGCCTGCCCCGTCATCCGCAGCGGGCGCGCACCCGTCGAACCGTGCACGTACAGCCGCTCGCCCACCCGGCCGTACAACGTCGGCAGCACCACCGGCGCACCGTCGCGGACGAAGCCGAGGTGGCAGACGTAGGCCTGGTCGAGTATCGCGTGTACCAGTTCCCTGTCGTACGACGCCCGGTTCGCGGCGCGCGTGGGGACGGTCCGGTCGGTCGGCGTGTAGGCGTCGGCTTCGGACGTCGGCTGTGAGGTGGTCCCCTGGACGGCGCTCACCATGGTGCTCTCCCTTGCGTTTCCGTATTGCACTAGTGCATAATCTGCTTTGTGCTAGGAGGATATCGGATTCAGGGGCGACGTGCTGCGGACATCGCGGCGGACGTCGAGCGTGCGGTGGGTTCCGGGGAGCTGGAGCCCGGTCAAGTGCTGCCTCCCATGCGGGAGTTGGCGGTCGAGCTGGGGGTGAATCCCAATACGGTCGCGGCCGCGTACCGGACCCTGCGGGAGCGCGGGGTGATCGAGACCGCCGGGCGCCGGGGCAGCCGGGTGCGGCCCAAGCCGGCCACGACCGGGCGCGAGCACATCCGGGTGGAGGTTCCGCGGGGGGTGCGGGACGTGTCCCACGGCAACCCCGATCCGGTACTGCTGCCCGCCCTGGCGCCGGCCTTCACCTGGGCCGCCGAGCGGGCCGACCGGGAACCGGTCATGTACGGCGACGACCCGGTCGAACCGGAACTGGCCCGCATCGCGCGCGCCCAACTGGACGCGGACGGCGTGCCGCCCGGCCCCGTGGCCGTCGCCTCCGGCTCCCTGGACGCCATCGAGCGCGTCCTCGCGGCCCATCTGAAGCCTGGGGACACCGTCGCTGTCGAGGATCCCGGGTGGGGCAGCCTCCTCGACCTCGTACCGGCGCTCGGACTGCGCGTGAGGCCCGTCCGCGTCGACGACGAGGGGCCGCTCCCCGACGATGTGCGCGCCGCGCTGGAGTCCGGGGCGCGGGCCCTGATCGTCACCGACCGCGCGCAGAACCCCACCGGAGCCGTGGTGAGCGCCACGCGCGCGCGTGCCCTGCGCTCCGTGCTCCGCCGCCACCCGGAGATCCTGCTGATCGAGGACGACCACGGTCACGGCATCGTCGACCAGCCCCTGCACCCCCTGGCCGGCACCACCCGCCCCTGGGCCTTCGTCCGCTCGGTCGCCAAGGCGTACGGCCCCGATCTACGGCTCGCCGTACTCACCGGCGACGCCGTCACCCTCGACCGCGTCCGTGGCCGCCAACGACTGGGCCCGGGCTGGGTCAGCCGCCTGACCCAGCGAGCCGTAGCCCGGCTGTGGGCCGACGGCGCGGTGGACACGCCGGCGGTGGCGGCCGCGTACGGCGAGCGCCGGGACGCACTGATCGCCGCGCTGGCCGAGCGCGGGGTCACGGCCTGCGGCGGCAGCGGCCTCAACGTGTGGATCCCGGTACCGGACGAGACGGGCGCCGTGTCCCGCCTCCTCCACGCGGGCTGGGCCGTCGCCCCGGGCGCCCGCTTCCGCATGAGCGCACCACCGGGCATCCGCGTCACGGTCTCGACCCTGACGTCCGAGGAGACCGGCGTACTGGCGGAGGCGATCGCTTCGGCGTGTGGGGTGGTGCCGGTTCGGGGTTATGCGTAGGGGGAGTCGAGCGCGGGGAATCGTGGGTATCCCCACTGCCCAAAGACCGGCCTCCACCCGCCGACCTACACCGCCCTCTTCCCCCGCACCTGCGTAAGCCCCGCCCCCGCCAACACGATCACCGCACCCACCGGAGTCGACCACCTCAACGACTCGCCCAGGATCGCGACGCCCGCGGCCGTGGCGATGACCGGGATGAAGTACGTGACCATCTGGGCGGTGGTGGGCCCGACCTCGGCGACCAGGCCGTACTGGAGGAGGACGGCGAGGCCCGTGCCGAGGGCGCCCAGTGCGGCGATCGCCAGCAGGGGGAGGACCGGGAAGTGGGTCGGCAGGGAGGTGAACAGCGGGGTGATGGCGGCCAGTTGGAGGGTGGCGAGGAGCAACTGGGCGCCGGTCAGGGAGAGATGCGAGGTGTTGGTGCCCGCCAGGGTCCGGCGGACGTAGATCCAGCCGATCGGGTAGCTGAGCGAGGCCAGCAGGGCCATCGCCGTGCCACGCGCGTCCAGGCCGCTGAAGCCCTGCCAGGCGCCGAGGACCGTCAGGACGCCCAGGAAGCCGAGGCCGAGACCGGCGACCCGGACGCGCGTCGGCCGGTCCTCGGAGAGGGCCACCAGGGAGAGCGCCATGCCCCACAACGGCGAGGTCGCGTTGCAGATGCCCGCGAGCGTGGACGGGATCGTCAGCTCCGAGTAGGCGAAGAGCGAGAAGGGGAGCGCGTTGAGGAGGAACGCGGCGACCGTCAGATGACCCCAGGTGCGCGCACCGCGCGGCAGCCGCTCCCGCTTCGCCGCCATCGCCGCCGCGAGCACCGCCGTCCCGAACAGCAGCCTCCCGAACGTGACTTGGAAGGGTGCGTAGCCCTGTGTGCCCACCTTGATGAGCAGAAAGCTGAAGCCCCAGATGAGGGAGAGGGCCCCGAAGCGCAGCCGCCAGTCGAGGGCGGGGCGGGGGAGCGGAGTGGTGGTCGCGGCCGGGAGCTGGCTCCCGCGGGCGGTGACTGTGCTCATGGGACAACCGTCCTGGACCCGACCTCGTAGCACAAGCGAAATCTCCCGCCCGGTATCTCGTAGTATCGCTTACATGTTGAACCTTGAGCGCCTGCGCACCCTGGACGCCCTCGCCCGGCACGGCTCGGTCAGTGGTGCCGCCGAGGGGCTGCATGTGACGACCTCGGCCGTGTCGCAGCAGATGTCCAAGCTGGAGCGGGAGGTGGGCCAGCAGCTCCTGGCGAAGAACGGGCGGGGGGTGCGGCTCACGGACGCGGGCCGGCTGCTCGCGGAGCACGCCGGGCGCATCCTCTCCCAGGTGGAACTGGCCCAGGCCGACCTGGAGGCCCAACGTGGCCAGGTGGTGGGCGAGTTGAGGCTCTCCGCGTTCCCGACCGCCGCCCGCGGCCTGTTCCCCACCGCGCTCGCCGAGCTGCGCGCCCGGCACCCCGCGCTGCGCGTCCGCTCCACGGAACAGGAGCCGGAGCGAGGCGTCGCGGGCGTCGTGCGCGGCGACCTCGACCTCGCGGTCGTCCTCGACTGGTACAACAAGCCGATGCCGCTGCCGGACGGCCTGGTGAAGGCGCCGATCCTGGACGACCCGGCCGACGTGGCGATGTCGGCCGGCCATCCGCTGGCCGGGCGCGCCGAGGTGGACCTCGGGGAGTTCGCGGACGACGAGTGGATCACCTGGGGCGAGGGCGAGTTCTGCCACGAATGGCTGATGTTCACCCTGCGCTCCCGGGGCATCGAGCCGATCATCGGCCACCGTGCCGCCGAGACACACACCCAACTTGGCCTGGTCGCCGCCGGGTTGGGCGTGTGCGTCGCGCCGCTGCTGGGCCGCAACCCGATGCCGTCCGGAGTCGTCACCGTCCCCCTGAAGCAGCGGGTGCGCCGCCATGTGTACGTCGTATGGCGCGCGGACGCCGACCGCCGCCCCTCCATCCGCGCGGCGGTCGAGGCACTGCGGGCGGCGGCCGGAACCGTCGCCTGAAGCCCTGCCCGAGAGCAACTCGCCTACAGCGCGGCCAACTTGCGGAAATCCCAGGAGGCGACCGTGTCCGGCGTCAGCCGTACCCACGCGTGCCGGCCGTCGTACGGCATCGAGTCGAGGCCGAAGTTCTTCTGAGCGAACAGCTTCTCCACGGCGACGAGTTCAGGATGCGGTTCCCCGGTGCGCGGAGCCTCGCCCACGAACTCGACGGTCCCGGACAGCTCGACGCCGCGCAACTCGTCGTAGGCGTGCCCGCCGTCGATCACCACGGCGACGCGCGGTTCGCGACGCAGGTCCGCCCAGCGCTTGCTGCGGGTGATCGAGTACAGCCAGAGCGAGGTGCCGTCCCAGGCGAACCAGAGCGGGCTGACATGCGGCGCCCCGTCCGCGGAGACGGTCGCGACGCGACAGGTCCGCTCGGTGGCGAGGAATTCGTCCAGTTCCTCGGGTGTCATCATGATCTTCCGGCCCCGGCGCTGAGTGGCGGTCATGCGATCCCCTTCGGCTACGGCACGAGCGGCGGGCAGCCGCTTCGGGCGGTGCGCGAGAAGAGTGGACGCAATAGCGTCGGTCTTCCCTGCGCACGCGATGCTCGCTACTGTCACCCGCCCCGCCGTCGACGACAAGGGAGAGCCATGCCGTCGCACGAACAACTCAGTGAGATCCTCGACACGGTGAGCACCGTGCTGCTGACCGTCGAGTGCCAGCAGGGGGTGGTCGGCCCGGACAGCGCGCTGCCCGAACTCGCCCTCGCGGCACGCTCGTCGGGCACGCTCGCCAACGTCGCCCGACTGGTCGCCGCCGCGCACGAGAGCGGGGTCCAGGTCATCCACGCGATCGCCGAACGCCGCCCGGACGGGCGCGGCGCGAACCGCAACGCCCGGCTGTTCCGCGCCGCCGAACGCCTGCCCGTGCGGCAACTGTCGGGCACCACCGCAGTGCGCGTGGCACCTCCGATAGAGGTCACCGAAGAGGACTTCGTCGTACGACGGCTGCACGGTCTGTCCCCGATCCAGGGCACCGACGTCGACGCACTGCTGCGCAACCTCGGCTGCCGCACACTGATCGTCACCGGCGTCTCGGCCAACGTGGCAATCCCCAACGCGGTGTTCGACGCCGTCAACCGCGGCTACACCGTCGTCGTGCCCGGGGACGCCATCGCGGGGGTGCCCTCGGAGTACACCCCCGCGATGATCCGCAACACCCTCGCATTGGTCGCTACGGTCGCGACCACGGACGAGGTGCTGCGCTGTTTCAAGCGACCGCGTGAAGCGGGTCGCGGCTGACCGTCACATCAGCGGAACGCCGGCCGTCACGCCAACGTGATCGAGTCCCCGGACACGGAGATCTGCTCGGCGGGCAGGGCCTGGGTCGCGGGACCCTTCTTCACGCTGCCGTCCGTGACGGAGAACTCGCTGCCGTGGCACGGGCAGCCGATGACTCCGTTGCTGATGGTGCTCACCGCGCAGCCCTGGTGGGTGCACTTCGACGAGAACGCCTTGTAGGTGCCCGCCGTCGGCTGGGTGACCACCACGCCCTGGCTGGCGAAGATCTTGCCGCCGCCCTCGGGGATGTCGGTGGTCTTGGCCAGTTCGGTGCCACCGGCGTCACCCTGGGCGGTGGACGAGCCGGCGGTGCTGGTGGAGCCGGAGGTGTCCGAGGAGCCCGAGGTGTCCGACGACGAGTCGTCGCTCGATGAGCACGCGGTCAGCGCGACGGCGAGCCCCGTCGCGCCGACCGCCGCCAACGCGGTGCGACGGGAGGGCGCCGTGACGGGTTCGAACGAATCGCTGGTCATGCTGACGTTCCTTCCATAGGGAAGCATCTGAGGGTGTGCAAAGGGGTACGGGATACGGATGACCGTCGTTCAGACGGTGTCGAGAGCTTGGCCTGATCGAGATCAGGCAGGCGTAAAACGTCGCTGTCGTTCCGCTGTCAGGCGCGCATAAAGCCTGAACAGGCCCTCACTACGGGCACCAGTAATCTGGGGCGATGCTCAAGGAAGTCAGCGCGACCCGCTACATCACGCCTCTGCGGGAGGGCGGTTCGCTGCCGGGTCTCGTCGAGGGCGACGACTTCGGGACGTACGTCATGAAGTTCAGCGGCGCAGGACAGGGCCGCAAGACGCTGGTCGCCGAGGTCGTCGTGGGGGAGCTGGCCCGACGGCTGGGATTCCGGGTGCCCCGCCTGGTGACCCTCGGACTCGACCCGGTGCTCGGTCTCGGCGAGCCCGACCAGCAGGTCCAGGAACTGCTCAGGTCCAGCGGCGGCGCCAACCTCGGCATGGACTTCCTGTCCGGCGCGCTCGGCTTCGACCCGCTGGCCTTCACGGTGAGTTCCGAGGAGGCCGGCCGGGTCGTCTGGTTCGACGCGCTGGTCAACAACGTCGACCGCTCCTGGCGCAACCCCAACCTGCTGATGTGGCACGGCGATCTGTGGCTCATCGACCACGGCGCCACCATGATCTGGCACCACAACTGGCCCGGTGCGCAGGCCTCGGCGGCCCGCCCCTACGACGCCGCCGACCACGCCCTCGCCCGCTTCACCCCCGATCTCGCGACCGCCGCCGCCGACCTGGCCCCGCGCGTCACGGAGGACCTCCTCGCCGAGGTCACCGCCGAGATCCCCGACGCCTGGCTGACCGGCGAGCCCGGCTTCGACACCCCCGACGACCTCCGCCGGGCCTACGCGGCGCCCCTCCTCGCGCGCGCCGCCGTCATCCACGAGCGCGTCCAGGGGGACCAGTGAGCGAGCGCCACATCATCCGGCCCAGCGAGGCCAACGAACGGGACGTCTTCGAGTACGCCCTGCTGCGCGTCGTCCCCCGTGTCGAGCGCGGCGAGCAGATCAACGCCGGGGTCCTGGTCTACTGCCGCGCCCGCTCCTACGTCGGCGCCCGCACCCATCTGGACGAGGCCAGGCTGCTGGCCCTCGACCCGCACGCCGATGTGGCCGGGATCCGGGCCGCGCTCGGCGCCGTGGAAGGTGTGTGCGCGGGCGGTGACGCCGCCGGTCAGGCGGCGCGGGACGACGCCGGGCGGCGCTTCCGCTGGCTGATCGCGCCCCGCTCCACGGTCGTGCAGCCGGGGCCGGTGCACACCGGTCTCACCCTCGATCCGGCGGCCGAGGCGGAGCGCCTGCTGGACCTGCTGGTGAGGTAATGGATCACACCGGGCGGCGCGCACGTTGACACCGCGTGCCAGGGCTTCTAGCGTCACGTCTGCCGAAGGTACTAAGCGGTCGCTCACCGGCGGGCCGCGGATTTCAAAGGGCGAGAGTTTCTCAAGGGCGAGGAGAACCAGCAATGTCCACCACTGAGCAGCGGGTCGCGATTGTCACCGGCGGGGCGCGGGGCATCGGCGCCGCCACCGCCGTACGCCTCGCGGCCGAGGGCCGCGCGGTCGCCGTCATCGACCTCGACGAGGCCGCCTGCAAGGACACCGTGGAGAAGATCACCGCGGCCGGCGGCAAGGCCCTCGCGGTCGGCGCCGACGTCTCCGACGAGGCACAGGTCGAGGCCGCCGTCGCGCGCATCGCCGCCGACTTCGGCGCGCCGACGATCCTCGTCAACAACGCGGGCGTGCTCCGCGACAACCTGCTCTTCAAGATGAGCGTCTCCGACTGGGATACCGTCCTCGGCGTCCACCTGCGCGGCTCCTTCCTGATGACCAAGGCCGTCCAGAAGCACATGGTCGACGCGGGCTTCGGCCGGATCGTCAACCTCTCCTCGTCCTCCGCCCTCGGCAACCGCGGCCAGGCCAACTACTCCGCCGCCAAGGCCGGTCTCCAGGGCTTCACCAAGACCCTCGCCATCGAGCTGGGCAAGTTCGGCATCACGGCCAACGCCGTCGCCCCCGGCTTCATCGCCACCGACATGACCGCCGCCACCGCCGCCCGCGTCGGCATGGGCTTCGACGACTTCAAGGCCGCCGCCGCCACCCAGATCCCGGTGCAGCGCGTCGGCGAGCCCGACGACATCGCCAACGCCGTCGCCTTCTTCACGAACGAGGCGGCCGGTTTTGTCTCCGGCCAGGTGCTGTACGTCGCCGGCGGACCGCTCAACTAGCGAACACGGGAACACGGGAACGCAGGAAAAAATGACTGAACTGCCTGAACTCTCCGGCAAGGTCGCCGTCATCACCGGCGCCAGCCGCGGCATCGGCTACGGCGTCGCCGAGGCGCTGCTCGCCCGCGGTGACCGCGTCTGCATCACCGGCCGCAACGAGGACGCCCTCAAGGAGGCCGTCGAGACCCTCGGCGCCGACCGCGTCATCGGCGTGGCCGGCAAGGCCCACGACGAGGCCCACCAGGCCGTCGTCGTCGAGCGCACCATGGAGGCCTTCGGCCGCGTCGACTTCCTGGTCAACAACGCCGGTACGAACCCGGTGTTCGGCCCGATCGCCGACCTCGACCTGAATGTCGCCCGCAAGGTCTTCGAGACCAACGTCATCTCCGCGCTCGGCTTCGCCCAGCGGACCTGGCACGCCTGGCAGAAGGACAACGGCGGCGCCATCGTCAACATCGCCTCCCTCGCCGGAGTCTCCGCCTCGCCGTTCATCGGCGCCTACGGCGTCAGCAAGGCCGCGATGATCAACCTGACGTTCCAACTGGCGCACGAGTTCGCACCCGGTGTGCGGGTCAACTCGATCGCCCCGGCGGTCGTCAAGACCAAGTTCGCCGCCGCCCTGTACGAGGGGCGCGAGGCGGAGGCCGCCGCCTCCTACCCGCTGGCCCGCCTCGGCGTGCCGTCCGACATCGGCGGCGCCGCCGCGTTCCTGACCTCGGACCAGTCCGACTGGATCACCGGCCAGACCCTCGTCGTCGACGGCGGCATCCTCCTGAACGCCGGAATGGGCTGACCGAACCGACCGGGCGCCGATTTCTTTGCCGTTCGCTTGACGGAATCGGCGCCCGTGTCGACGCACCACTCACGCACAGCCGGATGACAACGTCGTCATATACGCGCTGATCAAGTGCCCTGTCCAAACCTCGCTCGACCGGCCGGGGCACTGCGGTATGGTCTGCCGACCCTTGGTACGGCGGATCGAGGAGCGTGCGTGTGTTCAACCGGAACCGAGGCCTGCGCGGAGTCGTGGCGCTGGCGTCCATATCCGTGATGGCCGGATGCGGTGTGTTCTCGGACGGGAATTCCGACGACCGGGGACCCATCGTCGTCGGCACCACCAGCGCCCCCAGCACCCTCGATCCGGCCGCCTCCTGGGACGGCTCCTGGGAACTGTTCCGCAACATCTACCAGACGCTGCTGGCCTACCCGCCCGGCGCCACCACACCCGAGCCGGACGCGGCCAAGGGCTGCCGGTTCACGGACGGTTCGAACACCACGTACCGCTGTGAGCTCCGCGCGGGCATGAAGTTCGCCGACGGCGACACCCTCGACGCCCAGGCCGTCAAGCACTCCATCGACCGGATCAGACAGATCAACGCGCCGAGCGGACCCGCGGGCCTGCTCGGCAGCCTCGACCGGGTCCAGGTGACCGGCGCCCGCGAGGTCGTCTTCCACCTCAACAAGCCCGACGCCACCTTCCCGTTCGTGCTCGCCACCCCGGCCATGTCGATCGTCGACCCCGACGACTACCCCGCGCACTCGCTGCGCAAGGACAGCAAGGTCTACGGCTCCGGGCCGTACACCCTGAAGTCGTACGACGACGGCAAAGAGGCCCAACTCGTCCGCAACGACCGCTACAAGGGCTTCGCCCAGCGCCAGAACAGCGCCGTGACGATCCGCTACTTCCAGGACTCCGGCACCATGGTCAAGGCGCTGCGGGCAGGGAAGATCGACGTCACCTACCGCGGCCTCGCCGCCGACGACATCGTCGCCCTCCAGGGCCGCGCCTCCAAGACCCTGCAACTGGTCGACGGCTCCGGCACCGACATCAACTACCTGGTGTTCAACCCCAAGGACCAGTGGGCCGGAAAACTCGCCGTCCGCCAGGCCGTCGCCCAGGTCATCGACCGGGGCGCGATCACCCACAAGATCTACCGCGACACCGTGGACCCGCTCTACTCCATGGTCCCCAAGGGCCTCACCGGCCACACCACCGCCTTCTACGACGACTTCGGCGACCCCAGCGTCCCCAAGGCGCGCAAGCTCCTCACCGACGCGGGCATCACCCGGCGCGTCCCGCTCACCCTCTGGTACACCTCCGACCGCTACGGCTCCGAGACCGCCCTCGAATTCCGGGAGATCAAGCGGCAGTTGGAGGACTCCGGGCTCTTCACCATCACCTTGAAGAGCCGTCCCTGGAAGACCTATGTGACGGGCTACCAGAAGGGCGAGTACCCGGTGTTCGGGCGCGGCTGGTTCCCGGACTTCCCCGACGCCGAGAACTTCATCGCGCCGTTCGTCGGACAGCAGAACGCGCTCGGTACGCCCTACCTGTCGACCAGGATCACCGACGTACTGCTGCCCGAGTCCCGCCGGGAGAGCGACCGGGCCGACGTGGTCAAGGAGTTCGAGGACGCGCAGCAGGTCCTGGTGGACGACGCTCGGCTGCTGCCGCTGTGGCAGGGGCGGCAGTACGTGGCCGCGAGCGACGACGTCTCCGGCGGGGAACAGGCCCTGGACCCGTCGACGATCATGATGATGTGGAAGCTGTACCGCAAGACGAGCTGGTGACACCGCTTCCGGCATCCGTTGTCAGTGGGCGCCTGTAGGTTCTGGGACATGGAGGGCGACCGCACGGCGTGGTCGCTCCGCATCGCAGTCGCCGCACACGGTAAGGAAGTTGACGTGACCGACATCTCCATGCTCCCCGAGTCCTGGCGCGGGGTCCTGGGCGACGAGCTTCAGCAGCCCTACTTCAAGGAGCTGACCGAGTTCGTCGAGGAGGAGCGGGCGAAGGGTCCGGTCTACCCTCCGCGCGAGGAGGTCTTCGCCGCCCTGGACGCGACACCGTACGACCAGGTGAAGGTGCTGGTTCTCGGTCAGGACCCCTACCACGGCGAGGGCCAGGGCCACGGCCTGTGCTTCTCGGTCCGCCCCGGGGTGAAGACCCCGCCCTCCCTCCGGAACATCTACAAGGAGATGAAGGAGGAGCTGGACCTCCCGATCCCGGACAACGGCTATCTGATGCCGTGGGCCCAGCAGGGCGTCCTGCTGCTCAACGCGGTGCTCACGGTCCGCTCCGGCGAGGCCAACTCGCACAAGGGCAAGGGCTGGGAGAAGTTCACGGACGCGGTCATCCGCGCGGTGGCCGACCGCCCCGACCCGGCGGTCTTCGTCCTGTGGGGGAACTACGCGCAGAAGAAGCTCCCGCTGATCGACGAGGAGCGGCACGTCGTGGTCAAGGGCGCGCACCCGTCCCCGCTGTCGGCCAAGAAGTTCTTTGGCTCCCGCCCGTTCACCCAGATCGACGAGGCCGTCGCCCGCCAGGGCCACACCGCGATCGACTGGCGCATCCCGAACCTGGGCTGATGACCTCGCCTGGCCCGGCCCGGGGCCGCCTGACGGGGATTGTCAGTGCCTCCGGCTAGCGTCGACGGGGACGGCTCGACCGGCTGACGAGGTGCGGAGGACGCGGTGGCGGAGCGACAGGAACAGGCGGCGCCGGACGCTCTGCTGACCCGGATCGGACAGGTCGTCATGCTGCACCACGGCGGGGACCGCGAGGAGGCCCGGGACCGGATGCTGGGCCTGTGGGCGGAGCTGGGCGAGGACGGCGCCCCGCTGCACCGCTGCACCCTGGCCCACTACCTGGCCGACACCCAGGACGACCCCACCGACGAACTCGCCTGGGATCTCAGGGCGTTGTCGGCCGCGGACGAGCTGACCGACGGCGGGGAGGGGGAGAGCGCGGTGCGCGCCTTCTACCCCTCCCTGCACCTCAACCTCGCCGCCGACTATGTGAAGCTCGGCCGCTCCGACGCGGCCCGCACCCACCTCGGCCGCGCCCGCGCCGCCAGCGTGGTCCTCGCCGACGACGGCTACGGCAACGGGGTGCGGGCCGCGATCAGCCGGCTGGAGCTGCGGCTGAGCGAGGAGGGCGGCGATGGGGGTGGCGAAGGGGGCGGGAGCTGGGGGCCGCCAAGACAGCGGCCCTAGGCGTTGGTCGACCCGGCCCCGGTGGTCTCAACGGCCGTACGTCTGACCGCAGATGATCGACTGCGGGCTGTCCGACTTCCAGCCGCCGTACTTCCTGCCCAGGGCGCACACGTCCGAGGTGTTCTTGGGCACCGACTTGACCACGTCGGGGATGTCCGCGCTCGGCTGCCGGGGGTGCGGCGGCTTGGGGTGCGGGTGGGGATGCGGACGCGGGTGCGAGCGGGGGACCGGTACCGGTGCCTGTGAGGCCTGCTTGGGTGGGGCCGGTGTGTGGTGCGGTGGATGCGTGGCCGGTTTCGGGTGGTGGGGCGGGTCGATGAGTTCCAGCGCCTCCCGTGCCGGGGCCTGCACGATCTGCGGTTCCGCGCTGCCGTCCGGGCGCGGCACCGACGCTTGGGTCGGTGCCGCCGGGGGCACGGGAGCGGGCGGCCGCTGGACGGTCACACAGCCGGAGAGGGCCGAGACAGCCACGGTGACCAGGAGCGTTGCGGTGGTCGTCGTTCGATGCACCCGCGCAACTCTGCTGGTTCTGGCCGCGTTTGGGGCGGCGGACGGGCGGATGATGCCCCACACGGGTGATCTCCGCCCCCTTACGGACGGTCCGCGCCCACCCCGGGTGACGACGTGACGTCAGTCGCCGGTGCTGCCGTCGATCCGCTCACGGAGCAGGTCGGCGTGGCCGTTGTGCCGCGCGTACTCCTCGATCATGTGCGTGTGGATCCAGCGCAGGTTGAAGCGCTCGCCGGTGCGCCGGTGCTTGCCCACCGAGACGTCGTCCAGGGTGAACCGGGCCGCGTGCTCGTTCGCCGCCTCGATCTCGGCCCGCCAGGTGGCTTGCGCCTCCGCCCAGGTGTCCGCCTCGGTGAGATGGAAGTCGCCGTCCGGATCGTCGTCGGTGCAGTAGATCAGACCGGCCTGCTCGTCCGCCATGATGCGGCGGTACCAGTGCCGCTCCACTTCTGCCATGTGCCGTACCAGGCCCATGAGCGACAGGGTGGACGGTTCCACGGAAGTGGTCCTCAACTGTTCGTCGGTCAGGCCCTCGCACTTCCAGGCGAGGGTCTCCCGGTGGTACGTCAGCCAGCCCTCCAGCATGGTGCGCTCGTCGGCGGTGGTCTCGGGTTCACGGCGCTCGATCGTCATCCCCGCATCCTCGCGCGCCCTGTCCACCCGCACCAGGGGATATTGCCCCCGCCGTATGCTTCCGAGGGGATACCGCCGTGCGAGCGCTAGGGAGACTCCGTGAAGGTCGGCTGCATCGGACTCGGTGACATCGCGCAGAAGGCCTACCTGCCGGTTCTCGGCGGCCTGCCCGGGATCGAGCTGCATCTGCAGACCCGCACTGCCGCCACCCTCGCCCGGGTCGCCGACGGACTCCACCTGCCGGCCGACCGGCGCCACGCGGACCTCGACGCGCTCCTCGCACAGGGCCTCGACGCAGCGTTCGTGCACGCGCCCACCGTCGTGCACCCCGCGATCGTCACCCGGCTGCTGGAGGCGGGCGTACCGACGTACGTCGACAAGCCGCTCGCCTACGAACTCGCCGACTCCGAGCGGCTGGTGCGGCTCGCGGAGGAGCGGAACCTGTCCCTCGCGGTCGGCTTCAACCGCCGCCACGCCCCCGGATACGCGCAGTGCGCCGACCACCCGCGCGAGCTGATCCTGATGCAGAAGAACCGGATCGGGCTCCCCGAAGAGCCGCGCGCCATGATCCTGGACGACTTCATCCACGTCGTGGACACCCTGCGGTTCCTGGTGCCGGGGCCGATCGAGGACGTGACCGTGCGCGCCCGCACCCAGGACGGCCTGCTGCACCACCTCGTGCTCCAGCTCTCCGGCGACGGCTTCACCGCGCTCGGCGTGATGAACCGGCTCAGCGGCTCGGTGGAGGAGATCCTGGAGGTCTCGGGGCAGGACACCAAGCGTCAGGTCCTCAACCTCGCCGAGGTCGTCGACCACAAGGGCCAGCCGACCACGAGGCGGCGCGGGGACTGGGTTCCCGTGGCCCGACAGCGCGGCATCGAGCAGGCCGTGCTCACCTTCCTGGACGCCGTACGCGCCGGAAAGGTGCTCAGCGCCCGGGACGCGCTGGCGACTCATGAGCTGTGCGAGCGGGTGGTACGAGCGGTCGCGGAGCGGTCCGCCGCAGCCTGAACGCACGTGATCCTTCGCCGACGCACACCGCCGCGAGGACCAGCAACGCGACCTGCACGGGCCAGTCGCCGTAGCGGACGTACGGCGTGATGCCGTGGGCGAGCGGGACGTCGTAGACCTGGGTCGTGCTCTTGTCCGTGCCCAGCCATGATCCGATGCGCTGCCCGCTCGGGCCGTAGACGGCGGAGACGCCGGTCAGGGTCGCGTGGACCATCGGGCGGCCGGTCTCGGCGGCGCGCAGGGCGGCGAGGGTGGCGTGCTGTTCGGGGGCCCAACTGCTCTGGAAGGACGAGGTCGAGGACTGGGCGAGGAGGACGTCGGCGCCGTCCTGCGCGAGATGCCGGCTCATGTCGGGGAACGCGGTCTCGAAGCAGATCAGCGGGCCGATGCGCAACCCGTGACCGACGTTCATCACGACCTGCTCGGTGCCGTGCCTGCGGTCCACGCCCGCCGCCTTGCCGACCGAGGTGGCCCAGCCGAGCAGCGAGCGGAAGGGGATGTACTCCCCGAAGGGGACGAGCCGCATCTTGTCGTAGCGGTCGCCGGTGAGGCCGTCCGGGCCGACCAGCACTGAGCTCTTGTAGATACCGGGCTTGTCCGAGCGCTCGGCGTCCACATTGACCAGGATGTCGGCGCCGGTCTCCTTGGAGAGGGCCGCGATACGGCGCGCGAGGTCGGGCCGCTTGCCGAGGTCGAAGCCGACGCTGCTCTCGCCCCAGGCGATCAAGTCGACGTGCTGACCGGCGAGTTGGCGGGTGAGCTGCTCCTCGCGGTCGAAGCGCCGGTCGCCGCTGTCGTCGCCCGCGATGACACCGGGCTGTACGACGGCGATCCGCACCCGGCCGTCGACATCGGGACGCGGCGACCACACCCAGGCCGCCGAGGTCACGGCGGCGGTGGCGAGAAGCCCGGCGACGGCGGGCACCCGCACCTCACGGACCGAGACCAGCACGGCGACCGCCACATTGACGGCCACCACCAGGAAGCTCAGCAGCCACACCCCGCCGACCGAGGCGAGCCGCAACGCCGGCTCCACCTGCCACTGGGTGGAGCCGAGCAGCCCCCATGGGCCGCCCAACCCCTGCCAGGAGCGCACGAGTTCGACCATCAGCCAGCCCGACGGCAGGACGAGGAGCGCGGCGGCGCCCCGGCGCGGCGACGGCACACCACCGAGGAAACGGCGCACCAGCCAGCCCCACGGCGCCCACAACGCCCCCAGCAGCCCGGCGATGACCACGATGAACACACTCAGGCTCGGCACCAGCCAACTGTGCACGGCCAGCATGAACCCGAGCCCCCCGCACCAGCCGTCGTACACCGCCCGCCGTCCGGTCGGCGCCGAGCGCGTCAGCAGGATCCAGGGGACGAGCGCGACATAGGCGAACCACCACCAGGACAGCGCGGGAAACGCGAACACCGGCAGCGCGCCGGCGAGCGCGGCGAGCAGCGACCGCCGCCACGGGGAGGCGACCCAGTCGCCGAAGGTCTTCATACGGCACCTCCCTACCCGCTGGTCGCTCCAGTGTGCGTGTTACGGACGATCTCGCACAGAGGACCTCGCGCCGGCCATTCGGATCCGCTCAGTTGACCACGGCTGCCGGGCGCCGCTCGGGAAGACGCCGCCACTTCTCCTCGACCACGACCTCGGTCAGCCGCCAGCCGTCGTACGTCCGCAGCAGCCCGAAGGTGTACCGCCCGCCGCACACGAAGTCGGGCGCGGTGGAGGCCTCGCCGCCGTCCTCACTTTCCTTGGCTTCCTTGGCGAGGCGCATCGGATTGACGTAGTCAGCCTGGACGCGTGCGGTGTCGTCGGAGTTCTGGTCGAGGGCGCCGAAGCGGATGCGCCGGTTCACGATCAGGTGCTGTCGCATCGGGAACAACCGCATGCTCTCCGCGAGCCATCCGGCGATCTCGCCCGCGTCCCCCTCGATGCCTCCGGCGGACCGGTAGTCGGCGCGCCCGCCCGGTGCGAACAGCTTCCGGTACGCCTCCCAGTCGCCGTCGTCCACCGCCACCGCGTATTCGGTGATCACTTCGTCGACGGCCAGCCGGTCCATCACAATCGCCAGTTCCACACGCTGCGTCATCGGCCAAGTGTTGGCTACCGAGCGTGTCGCGCCAAGGGGTACGCGGGGACAAGGTGGGGAACATCCGGTGGTGTTCGATTGATGTTCGCCGGCATTCATCGCTATCCGTCGTGGGGAGTGCTCATGAAACGCCTTGTCACGATCGTCACCGGGGGCAGCCGGGGGATCGGTGCCGCGACCTGCCGACGGCTCGCGGAGGACGGGCATGACGTGGTCGTGGGGTACCTCCGGGACGCGAAGGCCGCCGAGGAAGTCGCGGACGGAGTACGGCGATCCGGGGTCCGTTCGGTGTGCGTACAGGCCGACACGTCCGTCGAGGCGGACGTCGAGCGGCTCTTCACGGCGGCCGAGCGGCAGCTCGGGCCGGTCACCGGGCTGGTGAACAACGCCGGGTCGACCGGACCGTTCGGCCGGCTCGCCGACACCGACCCGGCCGATCTGCGCCGGGTCGTCGAGGTCAACCTGCTGGGCACACTGCTGTGTTCACGCCGCGCAGCACGGGCGATGACGGGCCGGGGGAACGGCGTGATCGTGAACGTGTCGTCGTCCGCCGCCACCCTCGGCAGCCCCGGGGACTACGTCCACTACGCCGCGACGAAGGCCGCCGTCGACACCCTCACCCTCGGCCTCGCCAAGGAACTCGGCCCCGACGGCATCCGTGTCAACGCGGTCGCGCCCGGCGTCATCGACACGGAGATCCACGCGAGGATGGGTGACCCGGACCGCCCACAGCGCGTGGCGGCCTCGATCCCGCTGCGCCGCCCGGGCCACGCCGAGGAGATCGCCGCGGCCATCGCCTGGCTGATGTCCCCGGACGCGTCCTACACGACGGGGGCGGTGCTGCGGGTGTCGGGGGGACGGTGAGCCCTGTGCCCATGCGGCGGCGGCACACTGCTGAGGTGGTCCACTCAGGCGGCCGCGATGACCTCGTCGCGGATCGCGGCGGCCCACTCGACCACCAACAGCTCGTATTCCTCCCGCTCTTGGGCGGAGAGCGAGCCGCCCGCACGCAGCCAGAGTGCCCGGATCTGCTCGTTCACCTCGGAGGCAGACCGCACGGAACCAGGCGCCATGGAATCGGGGGACATGCGAACAGCCTAGGGGCAAGGACTGACAGTGCGCTACCAGACGGCTACGCAAACCGTATGGGGTTGGTCACGGGCGGCGTGAGCGGGAGAACGTGTGGCGCACGTCGCGCAGATCAACTGGCCCCGAAGCGGGGCAGTTTGGCCGCGACCGGGGCCAGGACGCTCCGGCCCGGCCGCTCAGCCCGCCGACTCCGCCGCGTGCGGGCTCAGCGCGCCCGCCGTCACCAGCGCGTTGATCACGATGCCGAGGGCGATGCGGTACCAGACGAACGGCATGAAGCTCTTGTGCGAGATGAACTTCATGAACCATGCGATGACGACTTGTCCTGAGCGGCTTTGACCTGCTGTTTCCCCCACTGAACGGTGTGAGCGCGTGTGGGGCCGTTCGCCGGTTTGCGCGAGAGGCCAGTCGCTTCCAGACCCAGGTCGTCGTCCGGGACGACGCGGTTGACGACGTCGGACAGTCCGTGCCCCGAGCTGGACTTCCGCGGCCGGTGACCCCCTGGCCGGCACCTTCGCCCCGGACGCCCCGCTGAAGACCGCCCAGGGGGTGACGAGCCTCGCCGCCCTGCTGTGCGACGGGCGCCCGCTGCTGATCCACACGGCCCAGGCGGCTGACCAGGCCGGCCTGGTCGCGCCCTGGTCCGACCGGCTGTCCGTCGTCGAGGTGGTGCCGGAGTCCGCTTCCGTGATGCTGGCCCCGGCGGTCGTGATCCGCCCCGACGGCTATGTGCTCTGGAGTGCGCAGGGACGGGGGGCGGGGGCTCCGGGACTGGCCGAGGTGGCCACCGCGTGGCTCGGCGCGCCGGCCCAGGTCCTGTAGTCAAAGCCCGCCTGCCCGGTGCCGTCAGGCAGGCTCCGAGGGTGTGGGACCCAGGCAACGGATCGCGACATCGATCGCGGCGGTCAGACACTTGATGTCGTGGTCGGCGCGTTCCCGCACCCGCAGGCCGAGCACCGTGGTGAACAGCAGCTCCACGGCGTCGTCGATGTCGAGACCGGCGGACAGTTCGCCGCGGTCACGGCCTTCGGCCAGCGCGGAGCGCAGGGCCTGCCGGGTGACCTCGAAGGCGGCCTCGGTCCGCTGGCGGACCTTTTCGTCGGCGGTGCCGAGTTCGGTGGCGGTGTTGACCACGAAGCACCCGCGGCCGGACTTGCCGTCGGCCGGGCAGGTGACCAGCCACAGCATCCATTCCCGCAGCACCTCCCGAACGGGACGGTCCGACGCGTCCAGCTGCTGCCGGGCCTGAGCTGACTCGGTGGCCCGGTAGTGGTCGAGCGCGCGCAGGAACAGCGTGTGTTTGTCCGTGAACGTCCGGTACAGGCTGCTGGGCGTGAGCTTCAGCTCGTCACCCAGGTCGCGCACCGAGGTCGCATGGTAACCGCGTCGCCAGAACAGCTCGGTCGCCGACGTGACCGCGTTCTTCTCGTCGAACTGTCGAGGGCGTGCCATGTGTTCACCTTACCCAACTTGTGAAGCGATCGCTCCCATACTAATGTCGGCCGTATGGGAGCGATCGCTCCCGAACAGATGAGGGAGGCTCCGTTGACGACCGCAGAACAGACCCCAGCCCCGGCACAGGAACCAGAGGCCCCGGAGAAAAGTCGCTGGATGGCGGTCTCCGCGGTGGCTCTGGGTACCTTCCTGCTGGTGACCGCCGAGCAACTGCCGATCGGCCTGCTGACCTCCGTGGGGTCCGCGCTGTCGGTCTCCGAGGGGACAGCGGGGCTCATGGTGACAGTGCCCAGCATCGTCGCCGCGTTCGCGGCACCACTGGTTCCGATGCTCGTCGGGTCGATGGACCGGCGCATCCTGCTGCTCGGTCTGATGGCCCTGATGACCGTCGCCAACCTGGCCTCGGCCCTGGCACCGAACTTCGCCGTCCTGGTGGGCTCCCGAGTGCTGGTCGGTATCGCGATCGGCGGCTTCTGGGCCGTCGCCAGCGGCCTGGCCGTCCGGCTCGTCGCGCTCGCGGACGTGCCGCGAGCCACCGCGGTCATCTTCGGCGGCGTCGGAGCCGCGAACGTGTTCGGTGTCCCACTCGGCACCCTGGTCGGTGACCTCACCGGCTGGCGCATCGCCTTCTCCTCGCTGAGCGCCTTGGCGCTTGTCACGCTCATCGCCCTGCTGGCGGTGCTGCCGGGGCTGGCCGCCTCGCAGGCCATCCGGCCGAAGCTGCTGATGGAGCAGTTTCGCAACCCGGGTGTGCGCGTCGGCATCATCGCGACGGCGCTCATTGTGTTCGGGCACTTCGCCGCCTACACGTTCGTGAGCCCGGCACTGCAGAAGCTGTCGGGGATCGACGGGCGCTACGTCGGTCCTTTGCTGTTCGGGTTCGGTACGGCCGGCATGATCGGCAACTTCGTCGCCGGCTCGGCGCTCTCCCGCCGGGTGCACCGGAGCGTGCTGATCATCTCCGTGGCCCTCGCGATCGCGATGCCGCTCTTCCTGCTGCTGGGCCAGACTGCGGTCGGCGGCGCCACCCTGCTGATCGTCTGGGGCCTGTCCTACGGCGGTGTGTCCGTGGGCCTCCAGACCTGGATGATCAAGGCTGCCCCGGGGGCGGTGGAAGCGGCTTCCTCGCTGTGGGTGGCCGTGTTCAACCTGTCCATCGGCCTGGGCGCGCTGGTCGGCGGGGTCATCGTCGACACGCTCACCCTCCAGGGCGTGCTGTGGCTCGGCGGCGCCTGCGCCCTGCTCGCCGCCCTGGCGATCTGGACCGCCCGCACCAACGACGCCCTTCGCTGACCGGGCCTTTCGCAGGGCCCACCAGGGACGCGTGGCCACACCGCCGACCGGTGTGCCGCCGCCGCGGCGGCGGCACACGACGGCCGGCTCGCATCGTGTTGGGCTCCAGGCGCGGCCCAGCGGCTCCGGCCGCCGGGCACGCTCTCCCGGATGCCCGCGCGCACGTCGGCCTCGGCCCTCTCGCGGTCGAGGCCGACGGCCGTGCGCCGATCCGAGCTCCCGTCGAAGAGCTTGGCCCAGGCGCCGCCCCACATCGCGCCGGTCAGCTGCTTGGTGTACACGGCGCCCTTGTGCGTACCGGTGCTTCCGGACCGTGTAGCTGAGCATCGCCGGCGAGTCCTCGAGTCCTCCCCGTCGGCCGCCGTGACCAGCGGGGCCTCGTGCATGCCGGCCCCCCGCTCGACCAGGTCCGACAGGGCGTCCGCGGCCACGACGGATCGGGTCTGGAGCCGGACGGCCACGGTGCCGAGTTGGATGCGGGCGAGGTCGATCGTCGCGTAGTCGCGGCTGGTGAAATCGAGGAGTGCGACCCGCTCACCGGACGTAATTCGTCCAGGCGGTGGTGCCACTCGCTCGCGACCGCCCTGATCCGCGCCCACAGCACGCGCCAGCTGGCCGTCTCGTGGCGAGGCGAAGGCCGGATCGCGACCCGGCCAGGTCGAAGTCCCGCACGAACTCCGTCACGCCTTCTCCGATGGCGGGGCGGTCCGCATGGCGCTCCATGACGGATGCCAGGCCTTGCGTAAGTCGCATGCCGAGTCTCGGCGTCGCGTGATTGGCCGACTTCAGGGACAAGGAATCGGACGGTTGACGGGCGCGTGCCGCCACGCTTCCAGCTCGTCACCCGAAGACAGGCACAGGCGGACGCGATCTCTGACCGATCGATCGACGAGCTGTCAGGTCGACGGGAAGGGAAAGCCCGTGGTCAGGGCCGCAGCAGCACCTTGCCCACCGTGCGCCGGGCCAGCAGGTCCTCATGAGCGCGGCGGGCCTCGGTCAGCGGGTAGGGCTCGTGCACCACCGGCTTGATCGTGCCCTGCGCGGTCAGTGACAGCAGCTCTTTCAGGGGACCGGAGAACGCGCCCGGTACGGCGAGGGTGGGGCGCAGCCAGAAGCCGACGACGGCCGCGTTCAGCTGGCTGAGGCGGGCTGGGTCGACGGGAGTGAAACCCCTGCGCGCGGAGTTGCCGTACGTGACCAGGCGGCCGCCCGAGGCGAGCGACTCCAGTGCGCTGTCGAAGAGTTCGCCGCCGACGGCGTCGAGGATCACGTCGGCGCGCTCGGCGAGCGGGTAGGTGACGGCGGCGTCCGCGCCGAGGGCCATGGCGAGTCGCCGCTTCTCGGGCGTGGAGGCCTGCGCCCAGACACGTCCGGCGCCGAACTCCCTGGCCAGCTGTACGGCGAGGGTGCCGACGCCGCCCGCCGCGGAGTGCACGACCACGGCCTCGCCTGTGCGCAGCCGAGCGGCGGTGCGTAGCAGATGCCAGGCGGTCAGGCCTTGCACCAGCAGGGCGAGGGCGGCCCCGGCGTCCAGTTCCTCGGGAATCTCCACCATTGCGGACGCCTTGGCCACCGCCTGCTGCGCATAGCCGTGGGACACCCGCGCCAGCACCCTGCGCCCGTCCTCGGTGCGTCCCACGACCTCGCTGCCTGGGATGTGGGGCAGCTGGTCGGCGGCCAGGTAGGAGCCGTCCGCCTGGTGGATGTCGGCGAAATTGACGCCGGCCGCCTCGACGGTGATCAGGACTTCGTCGGGGCCGAGCCTCGGGGCGGGTACCTCGACGGCGGTGAGCACTTCGGGACCGCCGAAGCGGTCGAACCGTATGGCGATCATGGTGGGCACGATATCGCGCCCACCATGATCACCCTGCCCGAGAATTGAAAAGGCCGGCGTGCTTGTCGCTGTCTCCGACCTGTGCGGCGTCGACGGCCGCAGTCGGCTGGAGCAGACACCCCTGTCCGGCCCCTACGCCCAGCGAGTGACCTCCTTGCCGCACTTGACCGCCATCCTCGACGACGAGGTCGCCGTCGTTCGACCAGGCTCGTCGCGGAGATCTGCGATGTGCATCGGTTCACCTCCGCCGAGAAACTGTGCTCCTGGGCCGGACTGATCCCGCGTCACTACGATTCCGGCACCCACCCCGAGATCGCCGAAGACCGGGTCCGGATCGACTCCCGCCGCGGCAAGAACATCGCGAAGATCGCCGCGGCCCGCAAACTGCTCACCCTCGTCTGCTACGGCCTGCGTAAATTGTCTGACCTCCGCACGGCGCGGCCGCGAACCTGATTGACCCCGCCTGCCGCACGTCGTATCGCTCCATGCGGCCGACCCGCAACCGCATCAGCACCTGGCGCGGACGCCGCACTTGACGACAATCGCCCCTTCAGGAATGACATATTCTGGCCCACTTGACGGATCCCGCGTGACTTGACGGAGTTCCGCACACCTTGTTGGTGATGCCACGGAATCCGTCGGAGGATCCAGTGGGCACGGGGATTCCGAGTTCTGCCCCTTTTTTCGCCATCCTGATTGCCTCTTTGCGACCTGCATCGGCGTACGCCTCGTCGCGATTGGAGAGACCAGTGGACGACGCTCTGCCCGATATTCGACACGCACAGGCGTTGCAGCACCTCCCGGTGGGAGGGCGAGGCTCAGGTGCTCCGGGTGCGGAAGGAGCTCGCCGGCCGGCCCGCACTCGTCGGTGCCGAGGATGTGCGCACCCAGCGGCCCATGCCAGCGAGGTGGCCGCCCGCGAGGCCCATGTGGTGCAGATGGTCACATCCCCACCCGTGGTGCGCGTGGGCCGGATGATCGGTCAGTTCGGCAAGCCCCCCTCCCGCCCCACCGAGCGGGTCGGCGACCTCGAACTCCCGGTCTACCGGGGCCACATGGTCCCGCCCCCGAACTGCGCCGCCCCGACCCCGAGCGGCTGCCGGCCAGCTACCTGGCCGCCCGCGAGGTGATGGGCCACCTCGGCTGCCTCGACGCCTCCGGACAGGCCCGTGTCGGCGTGCCCGTCCGGACCAGCCACGAGGGCGTTGCTGCCGGACAACGAGGTCCCGATGCTTCGCCGGCAGCCGGACGGGCAGTCGCTGCTGACCGCGCACCGGCTGGGAACCGGCGAGCGGACCCGGCAGCTCGACGGCGTCCATGTCGCCCTGCTCGCCGACGTTGTGAAGCCCGTGGCCTGCGAAGTCGGGCCCACGATGACGCCCGAACAGCAGCTGGCGCAGTGCGAACGGCTCGACTCCCGGAGGCAGTCGGGCAGGCTCGTCCTCATCGCCCGGATGGGCGCGGGGACGGCGGCCGAGCGGTTGCCCTCACTGTTGGCGGCCGTGCGCGCCGCCGGGCACCCGGTGATCTGGCTGACGGGCGGACTCCATCTGGAGACCGCCCAATCCGCACCGACGGTGGTGGGAGCCGATCGAGGGCCAGGCGATCCCTGCCGAGGCCGCCTCGGCGGGAAACGCCACCGGCGGCCGTACACCCGCCGAGGTCGCCGAAGCGGTTCAGGACGTATTGGAGTTAAGGCCGAGGCCGGTATGACGCCTTCATGGCCCGATCCCAACCACCTTGGGCCAGAGCGGACTTGTGGACCCGAACGGCATTGTTTAGCCTGACGTCAGTTGTCAGACAACTGAGGGGAGCGTCCCATGGCACTGCGCCCGATCGCCCGGCCATCGACGGCTCGCGAGGTCATCGCGCTGCTCCATCAGGAGCTGGCCGATGGCGCCTGGCCCATCGGTTCCCGGATCCCCTCCGAGAGCGAGCTGGCGGCGGAGCTGGGCGTCAGCAGGCCAACCATCCGTGAGGCCGTGAGCGCGCTGGTGCACACCGGCATGCTGGAGGCGCAGCGCGGCAAGGGCGTCTTCGTGCGGTCGGTGTCCGACCCGGCGCCGATGCTGCAGAGCATCGAACTGGCCGACGTGCGCGATGTGTTCGAGGTCCAGCTGTGCTTCGACGTCCAGGCAGCGCACTCGGCGGCCCGACGCCGTACGCCGGAGGACATGGCGCGGCTGCGGGAGTTGCTCCGGGCGCGGGCCGAGGCGGCCGGGCGGGACGACGCCGACTTCGGCAAGCGGGACGCCGCGCTGCATCTGGCCGTCGTCGAGGCGGCGCACAACGTGACGCTCACCGAGTGCTACCGCTTTTTCGTCCGGCGGCTCCAGGAGAGCCTGGACCTGTTCGCCGGCACCGACACGCACCTGGAGTGCGGCATCGAGGCCCATGAGGCGCTCGTCCAGGCCATTGAGGACCAGGACTCCGAGGCGGCCGCGGCGGCGGCACGGCATGTGGTACGGACGAGTCTGGACGCCCTGGAGGGACTGCTGGCGGTGCGCGCCGCCGAGCCGCCGGAGCTGAAGGCGGTGCCCTTGGCGCGGCGCCGGGGTGGGCCCGGCGGGTGACCGTCGCGGCGGCGACGGCGGGCACATCTGAGGCGGCGCGACAGAGAGGGAACACACCGTGCCGACACCTGGAGAGGACCAGCGTCTCGTCGGGCGCGAGCGGGAGCGGGCGGCATTACGGGCCGCGCTGGACGCGGCGGCGGCGGGCAGGGGTTCCCTGCTGATGTTCCACGGACCATCCGGCTCGGGCAAGTCTCTGCTGCTGCGGACGGCCGGCACGCAGGCGGCGCGACGGGGCATGGCCGTTTCGACCGTCCGGCTGGCCCGCCTCGACCAGCACTCCGCGATGGCCCCGCTGCTCGCCGCGCTCAGCGCGGGCCCCCAGCCGGTGGTCAGCGCCGTGCAGGCGCGCTCGCTGGCCGGGTTCGCCGACCGGCCCACACACTGGAGCCAGCTGATCAAGCTGCTGCACCGCCTCATCGTGCGGCGGGCCGCCCAGTCCCCCCTGGTGATCATCCTGGACGACCTCCAGTGGGCGGACCAGCTGACTCTTGCCACCCTGGAAACCCTGCTCCCCCGGCTCGCCGACGTGCCGGTTCTGTGGCTGGCCGCCTGCACCGACTTTCCTGTCGTACGGCCTACGCGGGACGCCCTCGACCGCCTGCTCACCGACCACGCCGAGGTCGTAGCCCTGTCCGCGCTGGACGAGCCGGCCGCCGCCGAGCTGGCGGCCCAGTTCCTCGGCGCGGCGGGGCCCGAGGACATCCGCCGGGTGGTGACCACGACGGGCGGCATCCCCGCCCTCATCGAGCGGCTGGTCCAACTGCTGCGCGAGGAGGGGCGGATCCGCACCGAGGACGGCACGGTGCGGGTGCTCGGCGGGCATCCGCCCGCAGATCCGGCCCGCGCCGCCGCGCCAGTGCTGTCCGGACTGGCCCCGCAGACCCGTGAGCTGTTGCAGGTGGGGTCGGTGCTGGGGCCGCGGTTCTCGCTGCGGGAGGCCTCCGCGCTCACTGGCCGGTCGACGATGGAACTGGCGGCCGCCGCGCAGGAGGCGGCGGCCGCGGGGCTGCTGGAGGACGACGGCGTCGCGTTCCGCTTCCGGGCCCCGCTCGTCCACCAGGCCCTTCACGACAGCCTCCTCGGCCCCGTGCGGCGCGCGCTGCACGCCGAGGCGGCCCGGCTGAGCGCGGTGGAGGGGCGGCCCGGCCCGGCAACCATCGGGCATCTGATCCTCTCCGGCACGCAGGAGGACCTGGAGCAGGCAGCGGCCCATCTGGAGTGGCTGAAGCGCAACGAGGACTCCGTGCCGTCCCATGAGCGCGAGGAGCTGTCCGGGGCCCTGCTTGCCCAGCTGCGCCGCCACCACCCCTTGGCGGTCGGGCCGGTGCGGACGGCGGTACGGCTCTTCCTCGCCACCGGTCAGCCCGGCGCCGCCCACCGGCTGCTCGACGCGGACCTGGCAAGCGCGGGCTGGGAGACCGACGCCGAGGTCGAGGCGTTCGCTGAACTCGTGGAAGTGCTCCTGCGGTTGGGGCAGGCCCAGGAGGCACTGCGGCATTTGCGACGGGCGGCCGAGGACACGCGGGCCCCGGCCCGCCGACGAGCGTGGCTCACCGCGCTGGAGGCCCGCTGCCTGGCGGCCTCCGGGGGCGACACCGCGCGCGCGGCGCGGCTGGCCCGGTCGGCAGTGGCGCTGGCCCGGCAGACAGCCGACCCCACCTCGGCGGCCCTCGGCACGGCCCTGCTGGCCGGGTTTGCCCAGCGCGCGGGTGACGTCGGCGTGGCGCTGCGGCTCGCGGGCGAGGCGGTCGCCGACGGGCCGTACGGCGCGGAGCGCGGCCTCGGGTGGGATCCTGCCGTGTCCGCGCTGATCCTCAGCTCGGCCGGGCGTCCCCTGGACGCTGGCGAGGTGCTGAAGGCCTGGCGGGACACCACCGGCGAGCAGATGTGGGGGTGGGCGGCGCCGCGCTGGCATTTCGCCCGATCCGTGCAGTTGTGGCACTGCGGCCGCCTCGCCGACGCTGAACAGGAGGCGCAGGCCGGACTGGACGCGTGCGGGCGGCTCGACGACCTCGGCAGCCGCACGGCGCTGCGGGCCATGCTGGTGCTGCTGGCGACGGTGCGCGGAGACCTGGAGCGGGCCGGGGCGAGCCTGGCGTCGCCGGGTGGCACGCCATCCGGGTTCACCGGTGCCTTCCCGGCGCTGGTCACCGCGTTCCATCTCGACGCGGCGGGCGATCCGGAGGCGGCCGTACGGCAGCTGACGGACCTTTGGACCGATCCGGGGCAGCACGTGTGGCTGCTCGCCGCGGATCCGCTGATCATGCCGCACCTGGTGCGGATCGCGCTGCGGGCCGACGCGCGCGAACATGCCGCCGGGGTGGTTGACCTGGCCCGTCGTCTGGCCCGGCAGAGTCCCGGCATCAACCCGCTGGCCGGGGCCACCCTCCACGTGCAGGGGCTGTACCGGGGTCTCGCGGCCCCTCTGCATCGCGCCGTTCGGGCTTTTCGCGGCGGTTCGCATCCGCTCGCCCTCGCGTCTGCGCTGGAGGATGCGGCGGAGGCCACGCGAGCGCGGGGCGAGCCGTTGCGCGCGACCGAGATGCTGCAGGAGGCGCAGCGCATCCTGGTGGCCGCCGGAGCGGGGCTGGGCGCGGAGCGGGTGCGGCGCCGGACGCGGTTCTCATCGGGTCGGATCGTCCAGGAGACGCCGACCGCCACACGAGCCCTGGCCGCGCGCGGGCCGGAGACCGAGGCCGGCTGGGACAGCCTCACGCCGTCCGAGGTACGCGTCGTACGCCTGGTCGTGGAGGGCCTGACCAACCGGGAGACCGCCCAGCGCCTCGCGGTCTCCGCGCACACTGTGGACTCCCACCTGCGCCGCGCCTTCGCCAAGCTGGGCGTGTCACGCAGGGTGGAACTGGCCCGGTACGTGCTGGCGCACAGCTCCCCGGCGCACCAGGTCCCGGCCCCCACCTCGAAGTAGCCCCACCCCGACCGACAGGGAGACGAGCGCCCGTGCGCGCTGCTGACGCCGGCTCCGTGACCGCCCGGACCGCAACGGAGGTACCGAGCGGCAGCCCCCGCACGCCGCGACAAAACCGGCCGCCCCACCACCAGCCCACAGACAACTGCACCGCGCACACCTTTGCGCCCACCACGAAACACCCCCACCCGACGGACAAGGAGACACGCACCCATGCGCGCTGCTGACGCTGGCTCGGCGACGAGACGGACCGTGACGGAGGTGTCGGGCGGCCCCATGGTCGGTCGGCTGGAGGGGGCGGGGCGCGGGGTGGTGGCGTATCGCGGTGTGCCGTATGCGGCGCCGCCCGTCGGGGCGGACCGGTTCATGCCGCCGCGTCCGCACCCCGGGTGGAGCGAGCCGCTGCGCGCCGACGGTCCGGTCGGGACAGTGCCGTTGCAACTGCCTTCCCCCTTCGCCGCGTTGATGGGTGACCCGGTCGGGGTGGCGCAGACGGAGGACTGTCTGACGGTCAACGTGTGGGCGCCCGCCGAGCCCGGCGACGGTCCGCACCCGGTGCTGGTGTGGCTGCCGGGCGGCAGCTTTCTCACCGGGGGCGCCGACCTGCCCCGGTACGACGGCGCCGAACTCGCCGCGCAGGAGGGGCTCGTCGTCGTGTTGGTCAACTACCGGCTGGGCGCGCTGGGTTTCCTCGCCCCGTCCTGGGCCGAGCCGGCCGCCGTCGAGGGCGCGGGCACCGAGCTCTCCTTCCGTGTGCCGCCGGGAACCACCCACGTCACGAACGCAGGCCTCCTGGACCAGATCGCCGCGCTGCGTTGGGTCGCGCGGGAGATCCACGCCTTCGGCGGGGACCCCGAGCGCGTCACGGTCGTCGGCCAGTCGGCGGGCGGGCAGTCCCTCGCGGCGCTGCTGGCGCTGCCGCAGGTGCGCCCGCTCTTTCGGCGCGCGGTCCTGCACAGCGCGCCGCTGGGCATGGCACCGCAAACCCGGCAGGAGGCGGCGCGGATCGCCGACGACTTCCTCGCCGCGCTCCCGACGGACCCCGCGCGGTTGCGGACCATGTCCGGCGAGCAGATGCTGCTGGCCCAGCGGTACGTCCTCGGCCGGCCCCGCCCGCGCGGTGACGTACGGCCGCCGTTCCAGCTCGTCACTGACCACGAGGTCGTCGCCGCTGACCTGCCGGGCGCCCTGCGCGGCGCGCCCCCGCCGGACGGACTCGACCTCCTCGCGGGCGTCACCCGGCACGAGTGCGCGCTGTGGTACGGCAACGACCCGGGCCTGGACGGGCTGACACGGGAGGAGGTCGCGGCGGAGTTCGCCGCGGTGTTCGGTCCCAGGGCCGAGGAGGCGCTGCGGCACTACACCTCGGGCACGGAGTGGCGCGTCGGCTTCGAGGAGCTGAAGACCGACGCGTTCTTCACCGCGCCCACCGAGCAGTTCGCCGACCTCGCCGACGCGTGGGGCGCGAGCGTCCGGCTCTTCCGCTTCGACTGGCGGGTGCCCGGCCGGGCCGCGAGCCTGCGGGCCTGCCACTGTGTGGAGATACCGTTTCTGCTGGGGCGTGCCGAGGCGCGGCACGCCCCGCTGTTCGCCGACGCCGACCAGGAGGAGATGGCCGCGCTGCGGGTGCTGGTGCGGCGGCTGTGGGGCGCCTTCGTACGGACCGGGGTGCCGGAGGACGGCTGGCGGCCGTACCGGCGGGAGCGTCCCGCGGTCCGGGTGGTCGGCGGGGAGCGGGACGGCGTGCTGCTCGGGTCGCTGCTGGAGCCGGGACGACCGCAGTTGTGGGCCTGACGCATGAAGGTGCCGCCGGGCAGCTCCCGGCGGCACCGTGTCGGGCGGGTGTCGTCAGACGGTCAGCAGAACCCGGTCCAGGTCGCTCTGGGCGTTGTAGATGGAGCGCTCGGGGTCGGTGATGGCGCGGCGGCCGTGCATGACCCGAGTGTTGTCGATCAGGGCAACGTCGCCGTCGGTCCAGTCGAGTTCCTCGGTCAGTTCCTCGGTGACGCTCTCCACCTCCTTGAGGATGTGCGGGGGTACGGCCCGGCCGTCGGCGAAGGTGATGCGCGGCTTCTCGTAGTGGTTGGAGGGGCCGAGGATGCTGTTGGCGAAGGCGAGCCGCTCGTCGAAGAGGGTGCCGTGCGCGGCGGAGACCTGGTAGGCGTAGTGGATCGAGCCGTCGCCGAGCAGGTCGATGACGCTCTCGCCGGGGCCGCCGGCCAGGTCCCGCAGCTGGTCGACGGTGACCGAGGCCGCGTCGGAGGTGCCCAGATGGAAGGCTGCGAAGGCCTTCCACTTGGACTCCTCGACCCGTCGGCTGTAGACGATCTCGTGCTCGCGGAAGAGACCGCGTGCCTCGTCGCTGAGCGCGTCCCACACCCGGTAGCCGTCGCACACCGTGGTCTGCGAGCCGGACGAGGCGGCCTTCTCGCAGAAGAACCAGGTGAGGGTGGGTGCGAACGGGCTGTTGCCGTTCTCCAGGTGCAGGCCGACCGCGTCGTAACCGGCGTCCACCTTCTGCGCAGTGGAGCCACCGTGGAAGGAGCGGGCCGGGTCGAGGGTGACGCGCTCGGAGTGGGCGCCGACGAACGCCGAGAACTGTTCGAGGTCGGGGCGGAAGCCGCGCAGCAGGAGGAAGCCCGCCTCGCGCAGTGTCCGGATCACCTGTCCGGGCGCCAGGGTGCCCAGGGTGGTGTCCGGCTCTGCTGGCGTCAGGAGCTGGCCGGTGCCGGAGCCGTAGAGGGTCGTACGCGCATGGTCGATCATGGTTCTCCTCGGAGTGCCGATAGGGGCGGCTGCCAGGTGCGCTGCCGCGTTGGTCGCCGTGACCAGCGCGGCGGGGGGGCCGTCAGCCGAAGCGGCCTGCCGTGACGGCCTTCTGGACCGCAGAGCGCCGGGGGCGGCCGGTGACGGTGAAGAACTCTGTGTGCAGGGATTCGTCCGCCGGGACCAGGTGGGCGACCTCCACGCGCTCCACGTCCGAGAGCCGTTCACGTCCAAGTGCGTCCAGTTCGGCGCGTACGGTGTCGAGCGGGGCCTCCGGGTCCACCAGGAACAGGCCGTGCAGGGCGGGCAGTCCGTCGCCGACGACCGCGACGGCCAGCACGGCCGGGTGGGAGCGGTACTGGGCCTCCACCCACTCGGGGGCCACGTTGCGACCCGCGGCGGTGATGATGACGCTCTTCTTGCGGCCCCTGATCCAGATGTAGCCGTCCTCGATGTCGGCGAGGTCGCCGGTGTGCAGCCAGCCGTCCTCGTCGACCTCACAACCGGACGGGTCGTCGCCGCCCTTGTACCCGGCGAACAACGATGTGCTCTTGACCAGCAGTTCACCGTCGGGCGCGGTGCGCACCCGGACGTGGGGGAGAGGAGCGCCGACGCTGCCGAGCCGGCGTGCGACAGGGGTGTTCCAGCTGACCACGGAGCTGTTCTCGCTCAGCCCGTACCCCTCGTGCACGGGGATCCCGTGGGAGTCGAGACGCCTCAGGGTGTCGGCGTCGACAGGGGCGCCGCCGCAGCACACCAGCGGGGCCTCCACCCGCCCGAACAGGGCGGGCACCGGATCACGCCGGGCGGCGCGTGCGCCGTCCGCCGCCGTCAGCAGGGCCTCGGCGAGGGCGGGGGTGACGACGAGCGCGGTGGGATGCGCGGCGCGGATGTGGGGCAGCACCGCCTGGGAGGCGAAGGAGGAGGTGCCCACGAGCGGGACCCCGGGCGGCAGCAGTACGACCGTGCCGCCGTCGCACACCACCAGGTAGACAGCGGTGACCTGTTCGATGAGCAGGCTCATCGGCACCAGCGAGAGATAGCGCCGGTAGGCGTCGGGTGGCATCGCCGAGCGCAGCGAGCCGATCAGCTCTTCCAGTGCGGCCTCGCGGATGCAGACACCCTTGGGCTTGGAGGTGGTGCCCGAGGTGTGGATGATCTTGCAGAGGCGATCGCCCGCGTCCAGGTCCGTGAAGAGCGGGTCGGTGCCGGACGGGTCCCGCTCGATGTCGAGCACGCGCAGTTCGACACCCGCGGGCAGCACCTTCTCCAGGCCCCACTCTCTCAGCCGCCGCACCCCCGCCTCGTCGGCGAGGCAGATGTCGATGTCCGCGAGCATCGCGGCCGTCTGCTCGGCGGTGAAGGCCAGCGGGACCACCACCTCGGCGGCGCCCGCGCCGAGCACGGCGAAGTCGGCGACGAGGAACTCCGGCCCGTTGGCGGTGACTACGCCCACCTGGATCTGGGCGGGGTCGGTCGGGTCGCCGTCCGGGCGGGGGCCGCGCGGGCGCACGGGGTGTGCGCGCAGGGCCGCGGCGACGACGGCCGCGGCGCCCACGATCCGGCGGTAGGAGTAGGAGCGGGCCACCGAGCCGTCGGCGGCGAGCACGTCGACGAGAGGGCGTTCGTCCTCGGACAGGGACAGGAGCGTCTTCTTAAGCGTGTGCACCGGACACCTCCTGTGCCGTGCCGACGAGGGTCCGCACGGCGAGCTCGACGAAGTTGTAGCGGCCGGTGAGGCTGTTGATCAGACGGCCGATGCTGTCCAGCGGCACCACCCCGGTCGTCGGCGAACTGTCGTAGTACGTCCCCCAGTTGGCCCGCGTGACCTCGTCCATCCAGTGGGTGGTGGCCGGCCGCAGCGGCAGGAACGGCACGCCCGCACCGGCCATCGACCGCTCCACCTTGTCGGTGACGGTCGCGAGGATGAATCGTTTCCCCTGGCACCAGGCGATGATCGGCAGCAGACGGATCAGCTCGCCTCCCGCACCGCCCGAGCCGGCCAGGGGGCCCACCTCCACGATCTCGTCGCGCTCCGGAGCGGCCTCCACCACGGACGTCAGCACCCGCTCCACGGGCGCTCCGAGGTAGTTCTCCGAGAAGAATCCCTGTGAGCCCGGTCCGGTGAGTCCGGCGCAGGCCGCGATCGGACCGCCGGACGCCTCACGGACGGTGACGAAACGGTCCGGGCTGGGCGCTGTCATTGCGCCGTAGGCCTTCCAGTAGCTGTGCTGGGCGAACGTCCGCGCCTCGTGGTACTCGGGCGTGCCGGACTGAGCGATGGCTATCTCCATGTGAATCCTCCTCTGCTGCCCGGTCACCAGTTCACTTCGAGGTCGGAGTGCATCAGCTTCAGAACCAGCGCCGGTGGCAGCCGGTACTGACGGCGCAGCAGCCAGGTGATCCGGCGCATGAGCCAGGCCGGACGCCGGTCCAGCCAGTCCAGCGACTCGTCCAGCGCGACCAGCACGCGCTCGATGTCGGCGGCGGACACGGTCAGCGGCGGGTAGAAGCGCAGGACGGGCTGGTCTATCTGCTCGTTGAGCGAGTGCCCGAGATGGATCCCCCCGGCCGCCATCTGCATCGAGATCAGGTTCTCCACCGATGGGTTGCGGGTGCGCAGCCCCGTCATCAGCCCGATGCCGGGCGCGTCCACGAGATGGCGCGGATGCTTGCGGACCGCCCGTTTCAGACCCTCCCGCAACGCCCGGCCGACGGTCTCGGCCCGCTCCGGCAGGTTCTTCTCCCGCACCTCGTGAATGGTGGCCGCGGCGGCGGCCATGGACAGCGCGGAGGCCGCGGTGCCGTCCAGCACCCCCGGGTACCACTGGGACGACCGGCGGGCCTCGGCCAGCACCTCCTCCGTCATGGCGACCACCGCGACGGGAACGAAGCCGCCGGTCAGCGCCTTGGACAGCAGCATGATGTCCGGCTCCACACCGGAGTGCTCGACGGCGAACATCCTGCCGGTGCGCCCGAACCCGGTCTGGATCTCGTCGGCGACGAGCAGCGTGCCGGTGTCCCGGCAGGCCGCGGCAACCTCCGGCATGAAGTCGGCCGGCGGCACCCTCAAGTAGGCGCCGCCCAGCACCGGTTCGACGTACACGGCGGCCACGTCGCCACCGCGCACGGCTTCCCGTACGGCCCGTGCGTCGCCCGGCTCCACGATCACCAGGTCGTCGTCTGCGGGTGCGAAGCCGTTCCGGTGCTCGTGCTGGCCCAGGACGGTGAGGGCGCCGAGCGTCTTGCCGTGGTAGCCGCCGGCCACGATGACGATCCGGCGGCGGCCGGGGCGGGCCAAGTAGGCGGCGCGCAGGGCGATTTCGGAGATCTCGGCGCCGGAGCAGCCCAGCGAGAACTCGGTGAGCCCGGCAGGCAGGATCTCCGTCAGCAGGGTGAACAGATCGGCGGTCGCCGGGTGGACGGTCCCGGGTACCAGGGCCGGCGCCGTCTCCAGGGCGTCCAGGACCGCCTCGCGGACGGCGTCGTTCTGGTGGCCGACGATGAAGACGCCGTAGCTTCCGGCGAAGTCCAGGGCGCGGGAGCCGTCCTCGGCGAACACCTCACTGCCTCGGGCGTGCGACTCCAACTGCCGCCCGGCCGCGGCCATCATCAGCGCGGCGGTGGGGTTCCAGTGGCGGCCCAGCGTGGTGAGGACCTGCTGCCGGTCCAGGGCCGCCACCGCGGTCGCGGTGCTCATCGTCCGGTCTCCTCGTGGTCGAGTTCCTTCAACGCCTCGGCGAGCCGTTTCAGGATCTGGTCGGTGTCCTCCCGCTCGGCCGTGAGCGGCGGTGCGAGGGTGACCAAGCCGCCGACCGGAGCGCGCACCAGGACGCCCCGGTCGGCCAGTTCGGCGGCGAGCCGCCGGGCGGTGCCGGCGCCCCCGGTGCGGACCCACAGCAGGGAGCCGTCCGCGTGCAGTTCGACGGAGCCGGCCTGCTCCTCCCGCAGCCGGAGGGCCTCCTGCTCGAACTCCCGCTGCGGTGTGGCGAGATCGTCCCCGACCACGGCGTCCAGTACGGCGCTCACGGCGGCCGCGGAGAGCGGGTTGGCGCCGAAGGTGGAACCGTGCAGGCTGGGGTTGCGGCGGCCGTAGACCCGCTCGTAGGCGGCCCGTGTCATGACGGAGACGCCCACCGGGACGGCGTCGGCGCCCAGCGTCTCGCCCAGCACCAGGACGTCCGGGAAGATCCCCAGCGCTCCGGTGCCGAGCGGGCGGCCGAGCCGGGCCGGGCCGGTGCGGCGCTCGTCGACGACGAGCAGTGTGCCGGTGCGGTGGCAGCGCTCCCGCAGTGCGACCCACCAGTCCAGGGCCAGCCGGCCGAGCGGGCGACCGGGTGCCGCCGGGGCGATCACCACGGCCGCCACCGACTCGTCGACCTGCTCGAGCAGTTCCTCCGGCGCACCTGCGGGAACCGTGCGCGGGCGCAGCGGGGCCCCGGGCAGCACGGCGCTCCCCGTGCCGAGCGACGCTCCGTGGCTGAGGGTGCCGAAGTTCTCGCCGTGGATGCCGAGCGCGTACGGGCGGTCCGGGTGGGTGCCCTTGGCCAGCTTGAACGCCGAGTCCAGGGCCTCGTCACCGCTGTTGCAGAGGTACGACACCGACAGCGGCCCCGGGCAGAACTCCGCGAGCGCCGCCACGGCCCCGGCCAGCGGCCGGCTGGCGAGGATCCGGCTGGAAAGCGCGACCCGGCGGGCCTGGTCGGCGATGGCGGCCCGGACCCGCGGGTGTGCGCCGCCGAATCCAGCGCTCGCGGCGTCCAGCAGCACTCTGCCGTCCCGGGTCTCGATCCGGGCCCCGTGCTGATGGGCGATCACGGGCACCGGCCGGTCCGAGGGCGGCCCGTCCCGGATCAGGTGCCGGTGGACGACCGCCGCGGGATCGACCCGGTCGGCGGGCTTACCCATGTCCGTGCCTGTGGCGGATGAGCGTGAAGGTTTCATCTTCTGTTTCCCATCAGACGGTTACCCGGCGGTCGCGGGCAGCACGAGGCCCGAGTCGGGTCGGCGTGCCGGACGGCCGGGGCAGGTGGGTGTGAAGACGCGCGGGTAGAGGGCGTAGGGCGTGGGCGTAGGGGGTGGGGTGTGTGGGTGGGGCGTGGGCGTTGAGCGTGGGGCGAACAGCGGGAGACGGCCGGCGCGGTGTCGGGTTCCGTGGCCTCGTCAGCGCTTCAGGGAGAGGGTCGCGTCACGGCCCGCGCCGAGCCCGATCACGGCCATCAGGACACAGAGGCCGACGAGCACCGCCAGGGGCACACCCCAGCCGCCGGACAACTGGTGCAGCGCGCCGACCCCGAAGGGCCCGGCCGCGGCGAGCGCATAGCCGACGCCCTGCGACATGCTGGACAGCCCGGCGGCGCTGTCACCGTCGCCGGCGCGCAGGCCGATGAGAGTCAACGCCAGACTGAAGGCGGCGCCCCCGATGATGCCGAGGACCACCGCCCACAGCCAGATGGTCCACATCGGCGCGACGACCACGCCGATCAGGCCCACGGCCGTGCCGAGCGAGACGACTACACAGAAGCCCCGCTGGCCCCGGCCGCCCCGGTCGACGAAGAACGGGACGACCATGGAGCCGGCGGCCTGGAGGAAGGTGATCGCCGACATCATGTAGCCGGCTGCCTCCTCGCTCAGCCCGCGGTCGACGCAGATGGCGGGCAGCCAGCCGAAGATCACGTAGGCCAGCAGGGCCTCGAGACCGACGAAGGCTGTGATGAGCCAGGCCAGCCGGTCGCGCAACAGCGGCCGGACGGGCGTGCGGCCGCCCTCGCTCGTGCGCACGCCGCGCCTCCCGTACGGCAGCCAGGCGATGATGCCCACGACCACGGGCGCGGCGAGCAAGCCCAGTGAGCCGCGCCAGTCCGTGTCCACCACGCTCTCCAGCGGAATGACCGCACCGGCCGCCGCGGCGCCGCCGAAGGTGAGGGCCATGGTGTACGTGGCCATCATCAGCGGGACCCGGTCCGGGAACTCACGCTTGATCAGGCTGGGCAGCACGACGTTGGCCACCGCGATCGCACCGCCGATCACGACGGTGCCGACGTACAGCAGGGCGGTCGGGTGGAGCAGCCGCAACAGGATGCCTGCGAGCAGCACGGGCAGACAGCCGAGCAGGACGCGGTCCTCGCCGAACCTGTGCCGCAACGCGGGACCGAGCCCCGCGAACACGCCCAGGCAGAGCACCGGCAGCATGGTGAGCAGGCCCGCACCGGTACCGGAGAGCCGCAGATCCTCCTCGATCTGCGGGAGCAGCGGGCCGAGGCTGGTGATCGCCGGGCGGAGGTTGAGGGAGACGAGAATGATTCCGGCGATCAGACCAGCCTTGCGCACTGTGTGCGGGGCGGGCGTCGGACGGGCCGGCACGAGACCCGGTACAGGGCTGGATGGTTGAGTCACCGGACTTCTTCCTTCTCCCGCTGATAAGGGTGTGACGGCGCTCCGTCGTCGCCGTTTCGACGATCATGGCTGGAGACCCGGACCCGCCCATCCCGTGAACGCGTATACGGTGCGCGGCATCACGTATGTGCGTGATGCCGCCATCGGCCTCAGCGCGCCGAGCGGTCGACCCGCAGCCGCCGGCCGGTGCGTGCGGCGGCGAAGACGCGCTGTGCCGCCGCGGCCAGGTCGCGAGGGCGTCCATAGGCTTTTGTACGGGCGGACTGCGCTGTCCAGACTGCGCCTTCGATCCCGAACGGGGTGTCGGCGTCGTACGAGGCCGAGGGCGCCGCGATGTGTACACCGTGCTCGCCGAGATGTACGAGGTCGCGGAGTTCCTTGTAGTAGCGGTCCGGGTCCCCGAACGCGGTCAGGGCCATGATGCGCGAGGTTGCGGTAGAGGTGGCCGAGTGACGGGTGGGTACGCACGGGGCAGGTGCGACCTGGTGGACGCGGTCGTAGCCCGTGATCCGTTCGCGGCCTGACACGATCTCTCTGCCCAGGGCGGACCCGCCCGCGTCGATGACCAGGCCGGCTGCATGCTCCTCGTCGGAGAGCAGTTAGCCGGACAGGACGTGCGCGGTGCGGACCGGTTGTAGATCACAGGTGACGGGAGTCCGTCGGTCGGTTCGAAGATGGTCACGACGCTGTCGGCAGCGGGGCGATGCCCTTCGCGGTTGACGCGTCCGGCGGCCTGTTGTTCGGACTCCGGCGTCGAGCCGGCGCGGACCTGTGCCTCGGTCATGCTGGAGGCGGGAGAGTCCGTGGCGACCGTGGCGTGATGGCGCGGGCACTCCTCGCCGGCAATCACCCTCGGTCACTATGCTCACTTCATGCCGGAGGCCGGAAGCAAGGTCCGGCGCGTCGTCGATGGGTTGCTGGGGAGGCAGGGAGATCTGCATGTCGGTCGAAACTCCCCAGATTCTGCCCAGGGCTACAGGGCTACTGACGGGCAATTCCCGCTGATAGACGCCTACGAAGTCTGCCATTGATTGCAAGGTCAATGAAGTGGTTGACCTGAGAAAGTGCCGAGAGAGGCCACGATGACCCGCTACATCGCACCCCTGCGCTCCGGCGGCTCCGTCCCGGGAATCGTCGAGGCCGACGACCTGGGCACCTACGTGGTGAAGGCTTCCTGAGCCGTCTCCTCGTGCAGCTCCCACGCGCCGTACCAGCTATCGAGGGCCTTTTTACGTGTGCTTCCCTTGCCGCTCGCGCCGAGGACAAGGCCGAGGAGGGGAGAAAGGTGCACCGACAGAACCGCTGATCGCCAGCAGGTGACCAATGCGAGATGCCGTTCCCTATACGGATGTTGATCGTCGACGAGGCCCGCCGTGGGTGATCCGTTCCCACAGTGCTTCTCTCACCGCTGAAGTGACGAAACAGCTCTCGCGCACAGGAGTCGACCATGAACCAGGTCTCGCAGTAACCGGTCCGGAACAACGGCTACGGACGCAGCGCTGCGTGCGCCGGCGGCATGGACGCCCACTGCAACAGCCAGTGCTCCTGCTCCTGCCATCGCTGATCTACAGACTGACCTTGGCCTGTGGGGCTCGGATATTCATCGCTCACCTGGTGGGCGAGCCGTCCGAGATGTCGGCGGGCACCCGCCGGCTGCTGGAGCAGACCGCCTTGCGACTGGCGGGCATCCGCACCATCCCTGACCGGCTGGTCTCGTTGGCCGACCCTGACGCCCGACCGATCCGCAAGGGCAAGCCCCAGCACCCCACCCAGTTCGGCTACACCACACTCGTGGCCGAGGACGAACGCGGCTTCATCGTCGACCACCAGGTCCAGCGCGGAAACCCGGCCGATGCGCCGCAACTGATTCCCTCGGTGCAGCGCGCCGTGTCACTGACCGGCCGCCCGCCGGGAACGGTCGTCGCTGACCGCGGCTTCGGCACCGCGGTCAACGATCTGGCCCTGGCCGAACTCGGTGTCCAGCGGATCGGCCTGCAACGAGCCGGGAAGCTGGGAAAGGCACGGCGTGAGTACGAACAGAGCCGCCAATTCCGGCGCATGCGCAACTGGAGAGTCGGTGTCGAGGCCCGTATCAGTCACCTCAAGCGCAGCTTCGGCTTCCGTCGCACCCGCCTGCGCCGCCTGGCCGGCGCCCAGACCTGGGCGGGACTGGGGATCTTCGCCTACAACCTCCAGCGGATGACCGTCCACAGCCGGTGAGGGCACACCCCCGACAGGCCAGCGGCACAGCGCCGTGCCGCACTCTCCCAGTCAGGCGCTAGGAAATGCTGGATAGCGCTACAAGTGTGGACTGTGTCAGCCCGCCGACTCCGCCGCGTGCGGGCTCAGCGCGCCCGCCGTCACCAGCGCGATGATCACGATGCCGAGGGCGATGCGGTACCAGACGAACGGCATGAAGCTCTTGTGCGAGATGAACTTCATGAACCAGGCGATGACCGCGTACCCGACCACGAACGCGATCACCGTCGCGAACATCGTCGGCCCCCACGCGATGTGCCCCTCCTCGGCCGCGTCCTTCAACTCGAAGGCGCCCGAGGCCAGTACGGCCGGCATGGCGAGGAGGAAGGAGTAACGGGCCGCCGCCTCACGGGTGTAGCCCATGAACAGGCCGCCGCTGATGGTCGCGCCCGAGCGGGAGACACCGGGGACCAGGGCCATCGCCTGGCAGACGCCGTACAGGAGGCCGTCCTTGGCGTTGAGGTTCTCAAGTGTCTTGCGCTGCTTGGGCGCCCGGTGCCTGCCGCCCGTCTCGTCGCGGGCCGCGAGCCGGTCGGCGACGCCGATGACGACGCCCATCACGATCAGCATCGTGGCGGTGATCCGCAGATCCCGGAACGGCCCCTCGATCTGGTCCTTGAGCGTGACGCCGAGCACGCCGATCGGTATGGAGCCGACGATCACCAGCCAGCCCATCTGGGCGTCGTGGTCGCGCCGCATCTCCTTGTTCGTGAGCGACCGGAACCATGCGGAGAGAATCCGCGCGACGTCTCGGCGGAAGTAGATCAGCACGGCGGCCTCCGTGCCGAGCTGCGTGATCGCCGTGAAGGCCGCGCCGGGATCCCTCCAGCCCGAGAAGGCCGCCGTCAGCCGCAGGTGGGCGCTGGAGGACACGGGCAGGAACTCGGTCAGCCCCTGGACGAGCCCGAGGATGAGGGATTCAAACCAAGACATGGAGTTACGGCGTCCAAGTGCTGCTCGTGAAGGGGCAAAGGACACGCCAAAACGCCGCGCGCGGCGCACCGGGTGTGTTTAAGGGGCAGCGTAGCGTCCCGGTGTGATAGACGGGACACAGGGGTTTCACGGGCGGTCTGGCGACTCCGGAATCATGGTGTTGACCTGCTGCGGGGGCGGCGCATACGTTGCAGCGGAGGAAAGCGCTTGCTGGATGCGCTCGCTGTCTCCGGAGGAGTGCTGATCACGCCCATGCCCACACCCGCCACCAACCCTGGGGCGTTCCAGCCCTTGCCGCCGCTCACCGGCCGCCGCATCAGGGCCGCCGTGGTCGGCGCCGGCGCGATCGGCCGCGGCTCCCACTTCCCCGCGCTCGCCCGGCTCGCCGAGGAGGGCGAGACCGAGGTCGTCGCCGTCGTTGACATCGATGCCACCGCGGCCGAGTCCTTCCGTGCCGAGGCCGGGATCCCGCACGCCTACACCGACCTGGAGCAGATGCTCCGGGAACAGCGGCCCGACCTCGTCACCATCTGCACTCCGCCCACCCTGCACCGCGCGCAGACCGTCGCCGCGCTGCGGGCCGGCGCCTGGGTGTGGTGCGAGAAGCCGCCGGTGCCGACACTGGCCGACTTCGACGCCGTGGAGGAAGAAGAGGGCGCGGAGGGCGCAGGCGGGCCGTACGCCTCGATCGTGTTCCAGCACCGCTTCGGGTCGGGCACCCGGCATGTGCGCCGACTGCTCGCCGAGCGGGCCATGGGGCGGCCGCTGGTGGCGCACTGCCAGACCACCTGGTACCGCGACACCGCTTACTACGCCGTGCCCTGGCGCGGTCGCTGGGCGAGTGAGGGCGGCGGTCCCGCCATGGGACACGGCATCCACCAGATGGATCTCCTGCTCGATCTGCTCGGACCGTGGAGCGAGGTGAAGGCCATGGCGGGGCGGCTGGTCCACGACGTGGAGACCGAGGACGTCTCGACCGCCCTCGTCCGCTTCGAGAACGGTGCGCTGGCGACCGTCGTGAACAGCGTCCTGAGCCCCGACGAGGTCAGCCGCATCCGCATCGACTGCGAGCGCGCCACCGTCGAACTCACCCACCTGTACGGCCACAGCAACGACAACTGGCGCGTCACGCCCGCCCCGGACGTCTCGGGGGAGGACGCCGCGGCCTGGCAGGACTTCGGGCCGGACGTGCCGAGTTCGCATCTGGAGCAACTGCGTGAACTGGTCGTGAGCATGCGCGCCGGCGAGCGGCCGCGCAGCAGCGGAACCGACGGGCGCACCAGCCTGGAACTGATCACCGCGCTCTACAAGTCGGCGTTCACGGACACGACCGTACGAGCCGGCGAGATCGGCCCCGGCGACCCCTATTACACGGCGCTGCACGGCGGCGCCCCCGGCTGGGCGCCCGCGGCGCGCGAGGAGGTGCCGGCGTGACCGGTCTGCGTATCGTCCACGCCCACGGCGACCGCATCACGGTGACCGAAACGGCCACCGGCGTCGAGCTGTTCAGCTACGTCTACCGGCCCGAGGCGGCCTGGGAGGCGCCGAAGCCGTACCTCCACCCGATCAGGACGCTGGCCGGAGACGTCGTCACCGACTACCGGCCCAACGACCACCGCTGGCACAAGGGCCTGCAGTTCACCGCCTCGCATCTGTCGGGCTCGAACCTGTGGGGCGGCAACACATACGTTCACGGTGAGGGGTATCTCGAACTCCCTGAGCGGGTCGGGTCGATGGCACATGTCGCCTTCGACGAGATCGATCTCCACGACGACTCGGGCGACGAACGTCTCGTCATCGCCGAGCGCCTCACCTGGCACCCGTACAGCGGCGAACTCTGGGCCGACGAGCGGCGCCGGATCGAGGTGCATGACGTCGACACGGAGTCCGGTGCCTGGGCGCTGACCTGGACGAGCGCCGTGACGAACCGTCGTGCCGAGCCCCTGGTCTTCGGCAGCCCGACCACCGCGGGCCGCGCGGCGGCGGGCTACACGGGCCTGTTCTGGCGCGGTCCGCGTGCCTTCCGGGACGGCCGGATCATCGGTCCCGACGGCGAGGGTCCCGAGCTGATGGGCACCCAGAGCCCCTGGCTCGCGCTCTCCGGCGAGCACGACGGTACCGACGGCCACGCCACCGTCGTCTTCGCGCACGCCCCCGAGAACGACCACACCGGCGAGCACGGCACCCACCCCGCCCACTGGTTCGTACGCAACGAGCCGTTCGCGGGGATCGCCGCCTCCTTCGCCTTCCACGACGAGCTGGCGCTGGCCCCCGGTGACACCCTCACCCGGCGCTACCGGGTCGTCGTCGCCGACGGGGCGTGGGAGCGGGAGGAGATCGCCAAGTATCTGGAGTCGCGGCCGTGGTGAACGCGGGGTGACCGCACCCGGGGTGACCTCGGCCGTCTAAGACGGAACCGTCTGAGCCCCTGCGGCCGCGGGACCCGTCACGGTCCAGCCGGGGGCCTGCGGGTGGGCCGTCAGGTCCTCGTGACGGACCGGGGCGCCGCAGGCGGTGCAGGTGACGGCCGGGACCAGTTCGTGGCCGCAGATGTGCTCGATCACCATGGGGCGGTCGAGCGAGTCCTTCCGGAGATGACGGTCGCCCCATGCCATGAGCGTCATCAGGACCGGCTCCAGGTCGAGCCCCGCCTCCGTGGGCCGGTACTCGAAGCGCTGCGGGTGCTCGCTGTAGGTCCGCCGGGTGAGGATCCCGGTGTCGACCAGGCGGCGCAGTCTGGCGGCCAGAACATCGCGCGGGGCGCCGATGTTGCGGACCAGTTGGTCGAAGCGGCGATTGCCCAGGCACACCTCCCGCAGGACGAGCAGGGAGTACTTCTCGCCGACGAGTGCGAGGGCGTCGGCGATGGAGCAGGGGCGCGGGTCTTTGGGGGCGGCCATATTGCTTAGCTTAAGGGAGGGTTTGATTTTCCAACTGACACGGCTATCGTGAGTTTGGATTCCCTACTCACTGGTAGCCGTAACTGTGGCAGCTGTAACTGTTGTGGAGGCCCGCACCATGCGTGACGCAGTGATCGTCGAAGCCGTACGCACACCCGTAGGCAAGGGCAAGCCGAACGGTTCCCTCGCCCAGGTCCACCCCGTCGAACTTCTCGCGCACACCCTTCGCACCCTCGTCGAGCGCACCGGCATCGACCCGGCGCTCGTCGACGACGTCATCGGTGGCACGGTCACGCAGGTCGGTGAACAGGCCGTCAACATCACCCGGCAGGCCGTGCTGTCGGCGGGCTTCCCGGAGTCGGTGCCCGCGACCACGGTGGACCGGCAGTGCGGTTCCTCGCAGCAGGCCGTGCACTTCGCGGCGCAAGGCGTGATCTCGGGGGCGTACGACCTGGTCGTGGCCTGTGGAGTGGAGTCCATGGGGCGCGTGCCGATGGGGTCGAGCGTGCTGCCCGGCACGGACCCCTTCGGCCCCGGTATCGCCGGGCGCTACCCGGAGGGCCTCGTCCCGCAGGGCATCAGCGCCGAACTCATCGCCGCGAAGTGGTCGATGACACGCGACCAGTTGGACGCCTACGCGGTCTCCTCGCACCACAAGGCGGCCGCCGCCTGGGACGCGGGCCTGTTCGACGCCCAGGTGGCGCCCCTAGCGGGTGCTTCGCGCGACGAGTGTGTACGTCCCGGCAGCACGACCGAGGTCCTCGCCGGCCTGAAGCCCGCCTTCTACGACCCCACCTACGCCGAGCGTTTCCCGCAGATCGAGTGGAACATCACGGCCGGCAACTCCAGCCCGATCAATGACGGTGCCTCCGCCGTCCTCATCACGTCCAGTGAGACCGCGGCCCGTCTCGGACTGCGCCCGCTCGCCCGGCTGCACAGCTTCGCCGTGACCGGTTCCGACCCGCTTCTCATGCTCACCGGTGTCATCCCGGCCACGGAGAAGGTGCTGCGCCGGGCATCGCTCACTCTGGACGACATCGACCTGTTCGAGGTCAACGAGGCGTTCTCCAGCGTGGTTCTGGCCTGGCAGCAGGAGACGGGCGCCGATCTCGCCAAGGTCAACGTGCACGGCGGGGCCATCGCGATCGGCCACCCGCTCGGGGCGAGCGGCACCCGCCTGACTACCACGCTCGTGCACGCGATGCGGGACCGCGGGGCGCGCTACGGGTTGCAGACGATGTGCGAGGCGGGTGGCCTCGCCAACGCGATGGTCCTGGAAGCCGCCTGACTGGCTGGCCCTGACCAGCCGGCCGGCGCGTCAGCGGGCGCGCAGGTGGTGGCGCTTGCGCCAGGCCACCACCGCGCCGCCGAGGGCCGGCAGGGTGATGCAGGCCATCGCGATCAGGAAGGCAGGCGAGGTGGGGCTGGAGGCGCGGGCGCCGGCGACGACGTAGGCGGCGGTGTTCGGGAGCGACCCGAGGGCTGTCGCGAGCAGGAACGGCGTCCAGCGCATACGGGAGACGGCGGCGCAGTAGTTCACGCCCCAGAACGGCAGTCCGGGGAAGAGCCGTGCCGCCATCATCGAACGGAAGCCGTGCCGGCTGAGCTGGCCGTCCGCGGCCTTCAGCCACCGGCCGCGCAGCAGCGGGCGCAGGGCGTCCTGGCCCAGCACACGGCCCAGGCCGAAGGAGATGCCGGCGCCGAGCACCGTGCCCGCCAGCGCCGCGCCGGTGCCGAGCTGGGAGCCGAACAGCGCGCCCGCCGCGAGGTTCAGCAGCGGGCGCGGTACGAACGCCACACTGCACAGGCCGTATGCCGCCGCGAACACCAACGCGGCCGCGATGCCGCCGAGTTGGGGTGGCCAGCCGTCGGAGAGCAGTCGCTGTGGGTGGAACAGCAGCACGGTCGACGCTGCCCCGGCGAGCAGGACGAGGAGCAGCGAAAGCCGCGACCACGGCGAGAGCAGCGCTCTCGTGCAGCGCGCGGTGAAGCCGACCGGGGCAACGGGCAGCAGAGGCGCGACGGGCACGACCGCGGGGAGGGCGACGGCGAGCTCCGTGGCCAGGGCCGGGGGAGAGGCCGTGGCGGTGCCCCCAGAACGGGTGGTGGCATCGGCGAGCATGTCGGCGACACTAACCGACCTGTGTATGTGATCGCCGTATGGTTCGTCTCATGAACGTCACAGGTGCGGGCACGCCGGAGGTGCCAGCCAGCGTTGCGGACAGTGTTCCGGCCAGTGTTCTCGCCGACACCGTGCTGGAGCGGCTCACCGCCACGTACGGAGCCGCGGCCGACCCTGAGCGCGCGGCGACCATGCGGGCGTACATGAAGGACGTGGCGCCCTACCTGGGCCTCACCACACCCGCGCGCCGTGCCCTGTCCCGCACGGTCCTTGCAGGCACGCCCCGCCCGGACGAGGCCGACTGCACCGCGATCGCCCTGCGCTGCTGGGCGTTGCCCGAGCGCGAGTACCAGTACTTCGCGGTGGACTACCTGCGCCGCCATGTGACGCACTGCACCTCCGGCTTCCTGCCGGTCGCGCGCCACCTCGTCTCGACGGTCCCCTGGTGGGACACCGTCGACGCACTCGCCGCCCACGTGGTGGGAGGCCTGGTCGCCGCCGATCCGAAGCTGAAGACCGACATGGACGTGTGGATCGTCGACGAGGACCTGTGGGTCGCGCGTACCGCCCTGCTCCACCAACTGCGGTACAAGGAGCGCACCGACACCGATCGCCTCTTCGCGTACTGCCTGCGCCAGTCCGGACACCCCGACTTCTTCATCCGCAAGGCCATCGGCTGGTGCCTGCGCGAGTACGCCAAGACGGACCCGGAGGCGGTACGCGGCTTCCTGGCGAGGGAGAAGGGCCGGTTCGCGCCGCTGTCGGTGCGTGAGGCCCTGAAGAACGTCGGGCCCTGAAGAACATCGGCGCCTGAACTTCCGTGTGCTGATAAATCGTTCGACGTGGGGCAAAGCGTCGGCAATGATCGGCCTCATGTTCCGGTACGCCTTCCACCTCGCAGCATCCGCGCTCGCGGATGCTCAGAAGGCTGCCGTTCCCGTGCCTGTTCTCCTCGTCGCAGTCGACGGCGCTCGAAGCTGACCCTCTCCGGATCGTCCGGCGGACCCCGCAGGGGGAGGGTCGGCGAGTCCTCGGGGTCCCCGCATTCCACTTCACCAGGCTTCGAGGTACCGCCATGTCCAAGACGGCATACGTCCGCACGAAACCGCATCTGAACATCGGCACGATGGGCCATGTCGACCACGGCAAGACCACCCTGACCGCCGCCATCACCAAGGTCCTCGCCGAGCGCGGGGCGTCCACCTTCGTACCGTTCGACCGTATCGACCGGGCGCCGGAGGAGGCCGCGCGCGGCATCACCATCAACATCGCGCACGTCGAGTACGAGACCGACACCCGGCACTACGCCCACGTCGACATGCCCGGCCACGCCGACTACGTCAAGAACATGGTCACCGGGGCCGCGCAGCTCGACGGGGCGATCCTCGTCGTCTCCGCGCTCGACGGGATCATGCCGCAGACCGCCGAACACGTGCTGCTCGCCCGACAGGTGGGCGTCGACCACATCGTGGTCGCGCTCAACAAGGCCGACGCGGGCGACGACGAGCTGACCGACCTGGTGGAGCTGGAGGTCCGCGAACTGCTCACCGCGAACGGCTACGGCGGCGACGCCGTGCCCGTCGTACGGGTGTCCGGCCTCAAGGCCCTTGAGGGGGACCCCCGTTGGACGGCGTCGATCGACGCGCTGCTCGACGCCGTGGACACCTATGTGCCCATGCCCGAGCGGTATCTGGACGCGCCGTTCCTGCTACCGGTCGAGAACGTGCTCACCATCACCGGGCGCGGAACGGTCGTCACGGGCGCGGTCGAGCGGGGCACGGTCCGGGTGGGCGACCGGGTCGAAGTGCTCGGCGCCGCCGTGGAGTCGGTGGTCACCGGCCTGGAGACCTTCGGCAAGCCCATGGCGGAGGCGCAGGCCGGTGACAGTGTGGCGCTGCTGCTGCGCGGTGTGCCGCGCGACGCGGTACGACGCGGACACATCGTCGCGGCGCCCGGCAGCGTCGTACCGAGCCGCCGATTCTCGGCCCAGGTGTATGTGCTGTCGGCCCGCGAGGGCGGCCGTACGACCGCGGTGTCGACGGGCTACCGGCCGCAGTTCTACATCCGCACCGCGGACGTCGTGGGCGACATCGACCTCGGAGGGACTGCGGTCGCGCGCCCCGGGGACACCGTCACGATGACGGTCGAACTGGGTCGTGAGGTCCCGTTGGAGCCGGGTCTCGGCTTCGCGATCCGCGAGGGCGGGCGGACGGTCGGGGCGGGGACGGTGACGGAGGTCGGCTGAGCGAGGTGGGTGCCCGTCCCTTCGGGGGCGGGCACCTTCGCGCCCGCGCCGCACCAGCCGTCACACCGGCACAATGGACCCGTGAACGAGCCGACACCCGTGAACGAGCCGACACCCGTGAACGAGCCGACACCCGTGGACGAGCCGATACCCGTGACCCGGGACGTAGATCACGGGACCGCCAAACTCATGCCCGACGTGGACCGGGCGCGGGCCTGGCTGCTGACCGTCGACGGGGCGCCGCAGTCGTACGTGGACCTGGACGAGCCGACGCATCTGGAGTTCGAGTACGCGCGGCGGCTCGGGCATGTGCTGGACACCCTCGCGGAACCGGGGCGCCCGCTGGACGTGCTGCACCTGGGCGGCGGAGCACTCACGCTGCCCCGCTATCTGACGGCGACCCGGCCCGGTTCGCGGCAGGACGTCGTCGAGGCCGACCGGGGCCTGCTGGATCTGGTCACCGAGCATCTGCCACTGCCCGACGGCGCCGGTGTCACCGTCCACGGCGCCGACGCCCGCGCCTGGCTGGAAGCGGCGCCGGACAGTTCGGCGGACGTGATCGTCGCCGATGTCTTCGGTGGCTCGCGGGTCCCGGCGCACCTGACCTCCGTGACGTACGCCGGTGAGGCCGAGCGTGTGCTGCGCGCCGACGGCGTCTACCTCGCCAATCTCGCGGACGCAGCGCCCTTCGCGTTCCTGCGGGCCCAACTCGCCACCTTTGGCACGGTGTTCGAGGAGCTGGCGCTCATCGCGGAGCCGGGTGTGCTGCGCGGACGCCGCTTCGGCAACGCGATGCTCGTCGCCGCACACCACCCGGTCGACACCGCCGCCCTGACCCGCCTCGTCGCATCGGACGCCTTCCCGGCACGACTCGAACACGGCCTCGCGCTACGGCAGTTCATCGGCGACGCGCGACCTGTCCGCGACGAGGATGCGGTGCCGTCACCTGAGCCTCCGGACGGTGCGTTCGGGATCGGTTGAGTCGATTCGCGGTGCGGGGTGCTTGAACGGGCGCTCGTGCCTGGGGAGTTGAACGGCTGTGTGTGGCCTGTTCACCCTGGCTCCGCTACGGGGTTCGTTCGGGATCGGTTGGGCCGATTCGCAGCGCGGGGCGCTTGAACGGGGGCTCGCGCCTGGGAAGTTCGTGGGCGGGCGTGCCCTGTTCATCCTGGCTCTCCTGCGGGCGTTCGGGGTTGAGTCGACTCGTGGTGCGGGGTGTTTGAACGGGCGCTCGTGCCGGGGGAGTTCGTGGGCGGGCGTGCCCTGTTCTCCCTGGCTCTCCTATGGGGCGTTCGGGATCGGCCGAGCCACTCGCGGTTCGAGGTGTTTGAACGGGCGCTCGCGCTGGAGAGTTCGTCGGCCGCGTGTGCCCCCTTCGCTCCGGCTCTCCTGCGGTGCCTTCGGGAAGGCGGAGCCCATTCGCGGCCCGGGACGCTTGAACAGGCGCTCCCACCTGGGCAGTTCATCGGCGGCGCGGGGCCCCTTCACCCCGGCTCCCTTACGGGACGTTCAGCATCAGCCGAGTCATTCGCCGCCTCCGGCATCACCCCCGTGCGCCGCCTCAGGTTCCGCACCTCAGGTACGCACAGCACCGCCGCCGTGACCAGGGTGACCAGGGCCGCGCAGCCCCACAGGGCCGCCGTGCGGCCGAAGGCGGACTCGGTGGGGCCGGCCGCCGCTGCGGCGACGGGCATCAGGGCGATCGAGCCGAACCAATCGTAGGCGGAGATGCGGGAGAGTTTGTCCTCGGGGATCTCCTGGTGGAGCGCGGTCATCCAGCTCACCCCGAAGACCTCCACCGTGGCGCCCGCGACGAACATCACCACGAAGAGGACGCCGATCGGTACGGGTATCGCGAGCGCTGCGGACGGGAGGGCCAGGGGGAAGACGCCGAGGGTGCCCGCGAGGAGCAGGCGGCGGGGTTTCCAGCGGGTCATCAGGAGGGCGCCGGCCACCGTGCCCGCGCCGAACGCGGCCAGGGCCAGGCCCCAGGGACCCGCGCCGCCGAGGCTGTCCCGGGCCACGAGCGGGCCGTAGACCGCGTCCGCCGCGCCGACGACCGCGTTGGCGATGGAGAAGGCGACGACGATCGACCACAGCCAGGGGCGGCCGATGAACTCCCGCCAGCCGTCCCGGAGATCGGCGACCATCCCGCCGCCCGGCGCGCGCGGCGGGATGTGGCTGACGTCGAGGAAGGAGCGCAGTGCCCCGGCGACCGCGAACGCCGCCGCGTCGACCGCGAGCACCCAGCCGGGGCCGACCGCCGCGACCAGCGCACCGCCGAGGGCCGCGCCGCCCAGGGACGCCCCCTGCATCGCCATCCGGAACACGGCGAACGCCCGGCCCGCCTGCTCCCCGCGCACCGTGGACATCAGCATGCCCTCGGCCGCCGGGCCGAAGAACGCCTGCCCGGTGCCGCCGAGCGCGGTCAGCAGCATCATCTGCCACAGCCTGGGTTCGCCGGTGAGGACGAGCACCGCGAAGGTCGCCTGCGACACACAGCTCAGGGCGTTGGCCGCGACCATCACACGGTGGCGCGGCACCCGGTCCGAGATCGCACCGCCGATCAGCAGGAACAGCACCAGCGGCAGCGTGCGCGAGGCGGCCACCAGCCCCACGTCACCGCTGTCGCCGCCCGCCTCCAGCACCGCGAACGCGCCGGCGATCAGCGCGCCGTTCCCGCCGAGGCCGGTCGCCACCGCGGCGGCGGTCAGCAGGGTGTAGTTGCGGCCCGCCCAGTCGGGTCGGCGTGAGCTGCGGGGTATGGCGGTGACGTTCACCGGCCGACTATCCCCGCCCGGGCCGGACCCCGCCAAACAGTTTGCCGCCAGAATCCGGCCAAACGGTCACGTCGTCAGCTCGTGCTGCCCGTCGGGTCGCCGTGCAGCCGCACGGTGTTGAGGATCTTCTGCACCGTCGCGTCGGGGATCTCCTCGCTGACGCCCTTCGCGCCGTAGAGGGTCCAGGAGACGAAATCGCCCGCCGAGTTCTTGAAGGCGAACGTGGTCGCCTTGCCGTCGGTGGAGCACTTGCCGGACTTCGGCACGCCGGTCGTGTAGGAGCTGGCGACGCTGCCCGTGATGCCCGACTTCGTCGTGTACGGCTTCGCCGCGCCGATCTTCAGGTACTTCTTGGACGAGTCCTTCTGGTCCGTGTACCCGCCGAACGCGAACGCCGCCGCGTCACCGCGGGCCGTGCTCGCGGTGTCCTTCGCGCCGTCCTCGCCCTTGGTGCCGCTGGACGCCAGCGAGGAGGTCTCCTCGGTGCCGTCCTTGTTGTCGTCGGACGTGCACCAGTCCTGCTTCAGATAGGCGGGTGCCGAGAAGCCGATGTACGGGGAGCCGTCGCCCTTCTGCTCGTCCTCGAAGAAGGTGAAGGTGCCCGGCTTGCCGACCTCCCAGTCGGCGGGGACGTCGAAGGCGGTGCCGTACTTCTGGTTGACGACGACCTTCCAGCCCGCGATCGTCGGCGTCTCGGTCTCGTCGCCGCGCGGGTTGTCGTCCGAACCCGAGGAGGAGGCACTCGGGTCGGCGGACGCCGACGGCGACTGGCTCGACTTGTCCTTGCCGCCGTCCGCCGTGTCGTCCTTGTTGCCGCCCAGGACCAGGAATCCGGTCACACCGGCGGCCACGACGACGGCCGTGGCGGCGATGATCGCGACCAGCTTGGTCCGGTTTCCGCCACCCCCGCCCTGCGGCGGCTGGGGTCCGCCCGCGGGGCCCGGAGCGCCCCACTGCGGTTGCTGCCCATAGGGGTTGGGCTGCTGAAAGCCGGGCTGCTGATACGGATTCGGCTGCTGGTACCCCGGCTGCTGGTACGGGTTGTTCTGCGGGTTCTGCTCGCCCCCGGGCGGCTGCTGTCCTGGCCACATGGGCAGTAACCCTAGTGCGGCGCGGGACACGGTTGGGTCACCGCCCCTTGTCAGGGTCGTACCAACTCTGTGGCCGACCCGGTGAGCGGAAGGTGTGTGCGGCCGCACACATCTGGCCAGACTTGGCTACCCGTGGGTAACATTCCGCTCATGAGCGCAGACCAGATGTCCATAGGCGAGTTGCTCGCCGCCACGGTGCCGATGGTTCGGACCCTGAACCTGGAGTACCTGGAGACCAGTCCGGAGCGGGCCGTGGTGGCCCTGCCGGACCAGGACGAGTACCGCAACCACGTCGGTGGGCCGCATGCCGGCGCCATGTTCACCCTCGGCGAGTCCGCCAGCGGCGCGGTCGTCCTCGCCGCCTTCGGCGACCAGCTCGCGCGGGCCGTGCCGCTCCCGGTCAACGCCGAGATCGCGTTCAGGAAGATCGCCCTCGGCCCGGTCCGGGCCACCGCGACCCTCGGCCGCCCCGCCGCCGATGTCGTCGCCGAACTCGACGCGGGCGAGCGCCCCGAGTTCCCGGTCGCCGTCGCCATCCAGCGCGCGGACGGCGCCGTCACGGGCGAGATGACGGTCACCTGGACGCTGAGGCCGAACGGCTGAGCTTCGAAGCCTCGATGCGGGGGCCCGGTCGGCGCGTACGGCGCGACCGGGCCCCGTGCGTGGGGAGTTCAGGCCGCGATCCGTCCGCGCTCGCTCGCGCCGCTCTCCAGTCCCGCCACGAACTCCTTGAGCCACGCGGTGAATTCGGGCCCGAGGTCGGGGCGGTCGCAGGCCAGGCGGACCACCGTGCGCAGATAGTCGGCCTTGTCGCCGGTGTCGTAGCGCAGGCCGTCGAAGACGACCCCGTGCACCGTGCCGTCGGCGGCCAACTCCTGGAGGGCGTCGGTCAGTTGGATCTCGCCGCCGCGGCCGGGCGGGGTGCGCTCCAGGGTGGGGAAGATCGCGGGGTCCAGGACATAGCGGCCGATGACGGCGTAGCGGCTCGGCGCGTCCTCGCGGGACGGCTTCTCGACCAGGCCGGTGACCCGTACGACACCGTCCTCGGCGGTCGGCTCGACGGCCGCGCAGCCGTACAGGTGGACCTGTTCCGCGGGTACTTCCATGAGGGCGACCACGCTGCCGGCGTACCGCTCGCGGACCTCCAGCATCCGGCTGAGCAGGGTCTCGCGGGGGTCGATCAGGTCGTCGCCGAGGAGGACGGCGAAGGGCTGGTCGCCGACGTGGTGGCGGGCGCACAGCACCGCGTGGCCGAGGCCGAGCGGGTCGCCCTGGCGGATGTGGTGGATGTCGGCGAGGCGCGCGGGGTCGCGTACGGCGTCCAGGCGCACGGTGTCGCCCTTGGCCGCGAGGGCCTGTTCCAGTTCGAAGGCGTGGTCGAAGTGGTCCTCGATGGCCCGCTTGTGCCGGCCGGTGACCATCAGGATGTCGTCGAGCCCGGCCGCCGCGGCCTCCTCGACGACGTACTGGATCGCGGGCTTGTCGACGACCGGGAGCATCTCCTTCGGTGTCGCCTTCGTCGCGGGCAGGAACCGCGTGCCGAGTCCGGCGGCGGGCACGACCGCCTTGCGGACCGTGGGGGCGGGAGCGGGTGCGGGGGTGGCTGAAGAGTGGGGGGCGGTCATGCGGATCATGGTGTCGCACGGTGATTTGAGCACCCCGGGAGAAACTTCGGAGTTCCCTGTGCGCCTCCCTTAGTTCGTGGGGGAGTTGGAGATTTCGTGGAGACCCCTGTGGATACCGCCGGTAACCAATCTGAATTCGAAGCTTTTTGAACATCGGTCATCCGAACTCCTTGTTTCCTGTCAACAGCTTGTGCGAGTGTGAGCCACCTCATGAGGCCGGCTGTGAGAAGGCAATGGTCAGAGATGATTCTGACGCTTCTGACGCCTCATAGGTACGCACCAATCAAGTACCTGCTTTCCGATGGACGGGCATTCCGTGCGCCGTCGTGCGGCTTGGAAGGAAATGGTTCCGTGCAATCCCCGTACCCCCCACGCCCACCGTTCCCGCCTCGCCCCGGATCCAGCCCGGGGGAGTCGGACCGCAATCTGGTGGCTCAACTGGACGACAAGGCGGCGGGCTCCCGCGCCGTCGCCCTGCTCCTCGCGCGCCACTGGCAGTCGACAAGTGAATATGCGGTCATCTGCCTTGCCTCCGCCGAGAGTTCGGCGTCCATGGTGGCGACCGCCGCCTTCCATCAGGTGCTGGGGGGCAGGGCGACAGGCGGTGCGCTGCGGCCCCAACTCCTCGTGGCGGTGCGGGAGATGGTGAAGAAGTGGGCCGCCGAGGAGCGAATTTCCGCGCTGCTGCCGGAACTTCGTAAACCCACCGGCGGTCGAGGACTGCGCGCGGCGAGGCCCGGGACCTCCGAAAGGCGGAAGCTCGCCGAGCGCGCTTTCGGGGCCCTGTCCGGCGCCTCCCAATGCCTGCTGTGGCACATCGAGGTCGAGGCCGAACCCATATCCGTACCAGCCGGTCTGCTGGGCGTGGAAGAAGCCACCGCGAGCGCCGCGCTGGAGCAGGCACGTGAACAATTCAGGGCGGGCTGCGTGCGCGCCCACCGGGAACTCGCGCCGACCCCGGAATGCCGTCACTACAACCGGCTCCTCGATGTCCCCATCCGCCGCGGCGGGAGTCTGTTGCCCGATGTGCAACGGCATCTCATGACATGCCGCTACTGCCGATTCGCGGCGGAACAACTGAGTCATTTCGACGGCGGCCTCGAAGTGCTGCTCGCCGAAACCGTCCTCGGCTGGGGAGCCCGCCGCTATCTCGACTCACGGCCCGGCCGCGCGCTGCCCGGGACCTCCGCCCGCCGCGCCCGTCGCCCGATGGGCCGCCACCGCCCCACGCCGGACGGGCCCCTCGCCTTTCCGCGCAGGCACCCCAAGGCCGCGCTCGTGGGCGTCGGTCTGACCTCCCTCGCCCTGCTCGCGACCGTGCTCGCCACCAAGGGCTGGACCGAGGGCGGCGGGACACCCGATCCGCAGGCCACCTGGGGCGCGCCCAGCAGCAGTTCGACCCGCCCGAGCCCCGTCGCCGCACCCTCGTCCGACGGCTCCGCCTCGACCGCCGGCGCCGTCGCGGGAGTCGTCCAGCAGGGTGTCCTGCGCAGCCTCGCCTCCGGCCTGTGCCTCGACATTCCGGGCGGGCGTCTCCAGGCCGGTGCCGCCGTCGCCCTGGCGGGCTGCTCGTCCGCCGGGTCCCAGCAGTGGTCGTACGACCAGGACGGCCTGCTGCGCAGCCTCGCCGACCCCGGACTCTGCCTCGACTCCGACACCACCGCGGGCACGGTCACCCTGGCCGGCTGTCTGGTGCACGCGGGCGAGGTGCACTACGACCTGACGGTCCGCGGCGAACTCCTCCTCCGCTGGAGCCAGGGCCTGACCGTCACGCCGGTGAACGGAAAGGCCGGGGCGCGGATCGTGGTGAAGGACCGGGACGGGTCCGCCGGGCAGCGGTGGGCGCTGGAGGCCACCACCGACGGACGGGCGGAGCAGAGTACGCCGGCCGGAAAGGGGGAGGCCGGGGGAGGGAACGGCGTACCGGGAAGCGGCAGACCGACGGAGTCCGCGCCGCCCGAGGGCGCGCCCGGGAGTGACGTGGCGCCGCCGCCTTCCGCGGACCCTCCGCAGCAGAGCGAGGAGCCGCAGTACACGCCGCGCGCCGCCCAGGTCGCCTGCTGCGGCGATCCCGCGCCCGAACCCGAGCCTGCCGCCCCGGTCGCCGAGGCCGCCGACGCAGTCCAGCCGGTGGTGACGGCCGTGACGGCTGTGGTGAACACCGTCACCGGTCTCGTCCCGGCCCTGCGCTGAACCGCTGGGGCCACCCCGCCGGGTGGCCCCACTTCGCTCACCCTTCGGTTCTTGTCGACTCGCTGCCGATTTCTGTTCGGATCGTTGACACGAGTCAGTGACGGTCATAGTTTTCCCGCCGCGCCAGTGGTGCCTGAGGGGACGTCACATCGGAGTGGACGCGTGGTGCGTTCAGTTACCGAACGCGGACCGGGGCACCGAGGCGCACCTGCGGTCCACGACGTCGTGCCCGCACACCGAAGGAGTGACGGCTCATGACCGACACCGTGTCCCGGCGATCCGCCCTGCGTCTGCTGGGCGGCGCCATCGCGGTCGCCACCGCGGCCACCGCCCAGTTCGCCGCCCCGTCGCACGCGTTCGCCCAGGCAAGACCCGACGCGGGGGCCGGCCCCCGCGTCGAAGAACTCCTGGCCAGGCTCACCCTCGACGAGAAGATCTCCCTCCTGCACGGCGCCACCGACCCGGACTCGCTCGGCCAGGCCGGATACATCCCCGGCGTCCCCCGCCTGAAGATCCCGCCGCTCAGACTCACCGACGGACCCGCCGGCGTCCGCGTCACCGCCCACGCCACCGCCCTCCCGGCACCCGTCCTGCTCGCCTCCGCCTTCGACCCCGAACTCGCCCGCCGCTACGGCCGGGTGGTCGGCCGCGAGGGCCGCGCGCTGGGCCAGGACGTCCTGCTGTCCCCGATGGTCAACCTCATCCGCACCCCGTACGCGGGCCGCAACTTCGAGACCCTCAGCGAGGACCCGCTGCTCGCCGGCGACCTGGTCGCCGCCGAGATCGAGGGCATCCAGGGCGAGGGACTCATCGCGACCGTCAAGCACTTCGCGATGAACAACCAGGAGAAGGACCGCGACTCCATCGACGTGCGGGTCGACGAACAGACCATGCACGAGATCGAGTTGCGCGGATTCGAAGCGGCGATCGACGCCGGCGCCGGCGCGGTGATGGGTGCGTACAACAAGGTCAACGGCACCTTCGCCTGCGAGAACAAGACCCTCCTCACCGACGTCCTGCGCGGCCAATGGGGCTTCGAGGGGTGGGTGATGACCGACTGGTTCGCTGCCCACAGCACGGTCGCCGCGATCACGGCCGGGCTCGACATGGAGATGCCGGACGGGACCTACTTCGGTGCGCCGCTCAAGACCGCCGTGCAGAACGGCAGCGTGCCCGAGCGGTACGTCGACCGCGCGGTGCGCCGGATCCTCGGTGTCATGGACCGGTTCGGACTCCTCGACGGCAGCGTGCCGCCGCGTCCCGCCCGCGACGCGAAGGCCGGTGCCGCCGTCGCCCTGGAGGTTGCCAAGGCGGGCGCGACCCTGCTCCGCAACGAACACCGCACCCTCCCGCTGACCGGCGGCTCCGTCGCGGTGATCGGCCCCACCGGCACCCTGCCCTTCGTCAGCGGCGGCGGCAGCGCCCATGTCGTGCCGGACCACGCGGACAGCCCACTCGACGCGATCAGGGCGCGGGCCGGCTCCGGTGCCCAAGTGACGTACACCCTCGGCGAGGACCTCTTCGGCAAGGCGATCCCCGCGTCCGCGCTCACCCCCGCCTTCGACAGCGAGGGGCAACGGGTGGAGGCCGGGAAGACCTGGGAGTACGACGGCTCGCTCGCCGTCGCCGAGAACGACGAGTGGACCTTCGTGCTCCACTTCGACTCCGCCGCAACCGCCCGCCCCACGGTCCTCCTCGACGGCACCGAACTCTTCCCGCTCGCCGCCGGATACGGCGAGTACTTCTCGGGCGGCCTGGTCTCGGTCGACCCCGACGGCCTCTCCGTCCGCCGCAAGACGCTCACCCTCGCCAAGGGCGCCCACACCCTGAAGATCAACGCGGCGGGCGGCGACGCCGGACTGCTGTTCCGGCTGCGGCGCATCACCGGCGCGACCCGCGCGCAGGACGTCGCCGACGCCGTCACCACGGCCCGCGCCGCACGCAGTGTCGTCCTGTTCGCCTACGAGGACGCCACCGAGGGCCTCGACCGCACCACCCTCGGACTCCCGGGAAACCAGGCCGAGTTGATCGACTCGGTCACGGCGGCGAACCCGCGCACCACCGTCGTCCTCAACACCTCGTCCTCGACGTCGATGCCGTGGCTGGCCGGCGCAGGTGCCGTGCTCCAGATGTACTACCCGGGCCAGGAGGGCGCCGCCGCCACGGCCGCCGTGCTGTTCGGCGACTGCGACCCCGGCGGTCGGCTCACCCAGTCCTTCCCGGTCGACGACGAGCACCACCCGGTCGCCGGGGACCCGCTCCGCTACCCCGGAGTGAACGGCACCGAGGAGTACTCGGAGGGCATCCACGTCGGCTACCGCTGGTACGACGCGGAGGGCGTGCGCCCGCTCTACCCCTTCGGTCACGGCCTGTCGTACACCTCCTTCTCCTACGAGGACGCGTCCGCGCGGTGGAACGGCCACGGCCTGGACGTGACCTTCACGGTCCGCAACACCGGGCGACGGGATGGTGTGGCCGTGCCGCAGGTGTACGTCGGGCGCTCACCGGACCTGCAACTCGACCAGGCGGTACGGGTGTTGGGCGGATACCGGCGCCTCGCGCTGCGGGCCGGGGAGCGGCGGCGGGTCACCGTGCGGGTCGCCGCCCGCACACTGTCGTCGTGGGACGTGCGGCGGCACGCGTGGGTGCTCGGGACCGGGCGGCGGTCGGTCTGGGTCGGGGCGTCCTCGGGCGATCTGCGGCTGCGGACGAGTGCCGACGTGAAGAGGTGACAGGGCGCCCCTCACCGACCTCCCAATTACCCGTCTGCCCTTGCCGGTCGGCGAGGTAAGGTAACCCTAAGTTCATCTGGGAGGCGGCGATGGGGTGCGCTCGGCATTCCCTTGCCCCGGCACTCCCACTCTGGGGCAATGGAGGCTCATATGGCAGACGACGCAAGCGCCCCGGCGCCCGAGCTGACCCTCGCCCGGGTGCGGCTCGGCGCCGGTGGGCCGCTCGTCCGGCTTCGGGTGGCGAACGGCGTGATCACCCACGTCGTTCCGGATACGGAGGCGGGGGCCGGTGGTGAGCAGGTCCTCGATCTCGACGGGCGGGTGCTGTTGCCCGGCCTGTGGGACGCCCACGTCCACCTCGCGGAATGGGCGAGCGCCCGGCACCGCCTGGACCTGGCCGGAACCACCTCCGCGCGGGCCGTGGCCGACCTCGTCCGGGACCGCGCCGGGGCACCCGGCGACGGAACGGTGCTCTACGGCTACGGGTTCCGCGACGGCCTGTGGCCCGACGCCCCGCACAAGGAACTGCTGGACGCCGTGTCGCCGGATCGACCCATCGCCCTGGTCAGCGCCGATCTGCATGCCGCGTGGTTCAACTCCGCCTGCCTGGCGCTCGTCGGCAAGGGCGACCACCCCACCGGCTTGATCAGGGAGCACGAGGCCCACGAAGTCCTCTCCGCCCTCCCCGCCACCCCGACCGAGGTGCTCGACGGCTGGATCGAGGACGCCTGCCGGGCCGCCGCCGCGCGCGGGGTCACCGGTGTCATCGACTTCCAGTTCGGCGACACGGTCGGCGACTGGGAACGCCGCTCGGCCCAATTCCGGCCCGCCGTAAGGGTGTCGGCGGCGGTCTATCCGAGCCACTTGGATACGGCGGTCAAGCGCGGGCTGCGTACCGGCGACGAGGTCGGCGCGCGCGGGGCCCTGGTCCGGGTTGGCCCGTTGAAGCTCTTCACGGACGGATCCCTCAACACCCGGACCGCCCTGTGCCACGACCCCTACCCGGGACTTGAGCACACGGACGGCGCCCACGGCATCGAGCAGACGTCCCCCGACGAGCTGGTGCGGCTCATGCGGCACGCCGCCGCGCACGGTATCGAACCCGCCGTGCACGCCATCGGTGACCACGCCAACACCGTCGCCCTGGACGCCTTCGAGGCGGTGCGCTGTCGCGGCCGGATCGAGCACGCGCAGTTGCTGAGTCCCCAAGACCTGCCGAGATTCGCCCAGTTGGGAGTGGTGGCGGGAGTGCAGCCGCGGCATGCGACGGACGACCGCGATGTGGCGGACCGGCACTGGGCCGGACGTACCGACCGCGCTTTCGCCTACGCCGACCTGCTCGCCGCCGGGGCCCGCCTGGAGTTCGGCTCGGACGCCCCGGTCTCGCCGCTCGACCCCTGGCTCGCCGTCGCGGCCGCCGTCAGCCGCACCGACGACGAACGCCCCGCCTGGCATCCGGAGCAACGCCTCGCCGTCCCGGACGCGTTGGTCGCGGCGGCACGCGGACGCCGACTCGTCAGGGTCGGGGACCCGGCCGACCTGGTGGTCGTGGACGTCGACCCCCTGGACGCCGATGCGGACACCCTGCGGACGATGCCCGTGCACGCCACGATGACGAACGGCCGCTGGACGCATGGGCCTTACTGAGCCGGTTCCGTATCTCATGCCGGGCCCCGCCGCGCTGCCCCCGGACCGTACGGGCTGGTCCATCGACCCCTGCCGCGCGGCGCTGGTGGTCCTGAACGTCCAGAACCACTTCCTGCACGTCCTCCGGGAGTCCTCCGCGCCGGTCGGTGAACTCCTGGCGGGAGTGGGCCGGTTGGCGGAGTCGGCGCGCGCGGCGGACATCCCCGTCCTGTACACCCTCAAGACCGCCGAGCGGGAACCGGACGGACGCGAGACCAGCTTCGGACACCCGCGCCTCCCCGGCGGCGAGGACTCCCGTGACATCGTCGACGCGATCCGCCCCCAGGTCGGCGACAGCGTCCTGGTCGCGAAGCGCTTCAGCGCCTTCGCCGGAACCCGACTCCGCCGCCGCCTCGCGGAGTTGGGACGCGATCAGCCCGTGATCGTAGGCGTCTTCGCCCGCACCCAGGTCCTCCTGACCGCGGCCGACGCCTGGATGCAGGACATGGAGCCCTTCGTCGTCGCGGACGCGGTGGCAGACCGGGCGCACGAGGATCACCTCATGGCCGTGGACTGGATCGCGGCGACGTGCGGGGCGGTGCGGACGGCGCGGGGGGTGGTGGATGTGTTCGGGGAGCGGGTGTCGCAACGCCGGTGATCCGACGAGGAGTTGGACGCCATCGCTCTCACCGCGCAGAACAGCCCCCGAGCCCGGAAGGGACCGTACCCTCCGGGCCCGGGGAGACAAGGGCGCCGGCGATGTCAGCCGGCGGTGACCCTCCCCGCCTGTACCGAGCGGTGGATCTCCTCCGCGCGCACCGCCACGGTCGACAGCAGGGTGCTGGTCAGGCCGTGGGTGTGTTCCGTGCCGCCCTGGAGGTAGAGGCCGGCGGTGACCTCCGGGGCCGTTTCGACGCGGTGGTCGCGGCCCACGCGGATCTCGTCGCCGTCGTCCCTGAGGCAGAGTTTGGCCGCCTCTCCGAGCAGCGAACTCAGGTCCCTGGGGCGGTAACCGGTGGCGAGGACCAGTACGTCGGCGGACAGCACCTGCTTCTCTCCGGTGGGCAGGAACTCCACGGCCACGTCGAGGCCGCCGTCCGCGCCCGGGTCGACGGCACGGACCCGCGAGACGTTCAGGAAGCGCAGCCGCTCCCGTCCGGCCACCTTCTCGCGGTACGCGGTGGCGTACAGGGCCTCGATCAACTCCATGTCGACCACGGAGTAGTTGGTGGACCGGTGGTAGTCGAGGAGGGACTGCTTCACCTCGGAGGGGGCCGAGAAGTAGACGTCGACCGCCTCCGGATCGAAGATGCGGTTCGCGAACGGGCTGTCGTCGGCCGGGGTGTAGCCGTATTTGGCGAACACCGAGCACACCTCGGCGTCCGGGAAGGTGCGGTGCAGATAGTCCACCGCTTCCGCCGCGCTCTGGCCGGCGCCGAGCACGACGGCCCGCCGTACGGGCGTGCCCGTGTCCGCCAGCCCGGCCGCGCGGGGTATCAACTCGCTGTTGTGCCAGACCCGTTCGGCCAGTTCGAGCCCCGGCGGCACATGCGGCTCCAGACCCATCGCGACGCTGATGTTGCGGGCCCGCCGGGTCACCAGCTCACCCGAACCCGCGGGGCCCCGGCTGGTGACGTCGAAGAAGGCGATCTGGCCGTCGTCGCCGCGCACCGGGTCGACGGCGATGACCTCACTGCCGTAGGAGACCAGGTGGGAGACCCGCTCGGCGGCCCACTCGAAGTACTCGTGGAACTCCACGCGCAGCGGGAACAGGGTCTTCTGGTTCAGGAAGTCGATCAGTCTGCCCTGCTCGCGCAGGAAGCAGAGGAAGCTGTAGTCGCTGGTCGGATTCCGCAGTGTGACCAGGTCTTTGAGGAACGACACCTGCATCGTGGCGTCGTCGATCAGCATGCCCCGGTGCCAGCCGAAGCGCGGCTGGCGTTCAAGGAACAGTGCGTTGAGACGACGGTCTGCCGGAAGGCCCCTGTTGTGCTCCTCAACCGCTATGGACAGTGCGAGATTTGACGGACCGAAACCGATTCCGAGTATGTCGTGGACGACTTCGGAATCCATGAGCGGTGACTTCACCGTGGCATCGCCTCCCTCAGGCAGCCCAATGCTAGATAAGGTAAGGCTTACCTTGCAATGAGTCGTTGAAGGGAAGGACCGTCATGCGGGTCGTCATGCTCGGCTACCAGACCTGGGGTCACCGCACGCTTCAGGCGCTGCTGGACTCCGACCACGAGGTGGTTCTCGTCGTCACCCATCCGAAGAGCGAACACGCCTACGAGAAGATCTGGGACGACAACGTCGCCGAACTCGCCGAGAAGAACGACGTCCCCGTCCTGCTGCGCAACCGCCCCGACGACGCCGAACTCCTCGACGCCGTAAGGGAAGCGCGCCCGGACATCATCGTCGCCAACAACTGGCGGACCTGGCTGCCGCCGGAGCTGTTCGACCTCCCCCCGCACGGCACGCTCAATGTGCACGACTCGCTGCTGCCGTCGTACGCCGGGTTCTCCCCTATCATCTGGGCGCTCCTGAACGACGAGCCGCGTGTCGGTGTCACCGCGCACCGGATGAACGGCGAACTCGACGCCGGCGACGTCCTGATCCAGCGCTCGGTACCGGTCGGACCGACCGACACGGCGACCGACCTGTTCCACCGGACCGTCGACCTCATCGCGCCGATCGTGCGCGAGTCGCTCGACCTGATCGCCAGTGGTCGCGACGTCGGACAGTGGGTGCCACAGGACCGCGCCCGCGCCAGCTTCTTCCACAAGCGATCGGCCGAGGACAGCCGGATCGACTGGAGTTGGCCCGCGGAACGTCTGGAGCGGCTTGTGCGCGCCCAGTCGGACCCGTACCCGAACGCGTACGCCTTCCACCGCGGTGAGCGGCTCAGGATCGTCTCCGCGGCCGTCTCCGAGGGGCGCTACGGCGGCACCCCGGGCCGGATCTTCATCCGCGAGGGCGACGGCGTGGTCGTCGTGGCCGGCCCCGAGGCCCATACCGGGCGCGGCCGGGGGCTGTTGGTGCGCAGGGTGCGCACGGACGACGGCACCGAGTACGCGGCCGGCGACTACTTCCGCACGATGGGCGGCTACTTGACGTCCCGGCCCTGAGGGACACCGTGGCCCCCGCCGTTCGTCGGCGGGGGCCTTTCAGCGGGCGGTGACGGTGTCCCCGGACTTCTCGGACCGGGTGTCACCGTCGTGGTGGTGCCGCCCCAGCGGGATCACCAACGGTGTGCCGCTGACCGGGTCGGGCGTGATCCGGCAGCGCAGGTCGAAGACGTCCTCGACGGTCTCCTCGGTCACCACGTCGGCGGGCGCACCCTCGGCGACGATACGGCCGGCCTTCATGGCGATGACGTGATCGGCGTACCGGCAGGCCTGGTTGAGGTCGTGCAGCACCATGACCACCGTGCGGCCCTCGCGCCGGTTGAGGTCCGTGATCAGGTCGAGTACGTCGATCTGGTGGGCGAGGTCGAGATAGGTCGTCGGCTCGTCGAGCAGCAGGACGGGGGTGCCCTGGGCGACCGCCATGGCGATCCAGGCGCGCTGCCGCTGGCCGCCGGAGAGCTCGTCGACCGCGCGCTCGGCGAGATCGGTGAGGCTGGTCGCCTCCAGGGCCGCGTGCACGGCCTCCTCGTCGGCCGCGGACCACTGCCGCCACCAGGTCTGGTGCGGGGAACGGCCCCGGCCCACCAGGTCGAGGACGGTCAGCCCCTCCGGTGCCACCGGCGTCTGCGGCAAGATGCCGAGTTTGCGGGCGAGTTCACGGGTCGGCACGGAGCGGAGTGCTACGCCGTCCAGCTCCACCACGCCCTGGCGCGGGGCCAGTAGCCGGGCGAGGGCCCGCAACAGGGTTGATTTCCCGCAGGCGTTGGCTCCGACGATGGCCGTGATCCGGCCGGTCGGCACGGTCAGGTCGAGGTTCTCGACCACGGGCCGTCCGTCGTAGGCGAGATGAAGATCACGTGCGCACAACTCGGGCCCAGTGGCGGGTGATTCGGACGTCCGCGGGGCGCGCGGGTCAGGGGTCGACATGCGATCAGCCTCCAGAGCCCGCGCGGTTGACGCGGATGAGCAGCCACAGCAGGACCGGCGCGCCCAGGGCGCCGGTGACGATACCGACCGGCAGTTCCGTCCCGGGGATCGCCTCGCGGGCGAGGAGATCGGACCCGAGGACGACGAACGCGCCGGTGAGACCGGAGACGAGCGGGGGCGGCGAGGCGGTGCCCGCCAGCCGCTGGGCGATCTGCGGACAGGCCAGGGCCACGAACGCCACCGGACCGGCCGCCGCCGTACCGAACGCGACCAGGCCCACCCCGGCCAACAGCAGTGCCAGCCGGACGAGTTGGACGGGTGTGCCGAGCCCGGCGGCCACGTCGTCGCCGAGCATCAGGGTGCGCATCCAGCGGCCCATGCCCAGCGTGACCGGCAGGAGTACGGCCAGGGCGATGGCCAGCGAGTCCACCTGGCCCCAGGTCCGGCCGTTGAGGTTGCCGACCAGCCAGCCGAGGGCCGCCTCCGCCTCGAAGCGATTGCCGCGCGCCACAAGGAAGTTGGTGGCACTGGAGCAGATCCAGGACACCCCGATGCCGACGAGGATGATCCGGTACCCGGTGGCGCCGCCCTTCCACGCCAGCGCGTACACGAGCAGCGCGGTCACCAGCGCGCCGAGCAACCCCAGTGTGGACAGCCCGAGTCCGCCGGTCCAGCCCAGAACCACCGCCGCCACCACGGCCGTTCCGGCACCTTCGGTGAGCCCGATCATGTCGGGGCTGGCCAGCGGATTGCGGGTCATCGTCTGGAACACCGCCCCGGAGACCCCGAACGCGATCCCGACCAGCAGCCCGACCAGGGCGCGCGGCAGCCGCAGGTCCTGCACGACGATGACCGTGCCCGCGTCGCCCGAACCCCACAGCGCCCTGATGACGTCGGTGAACGCCACGGGATAGTCGCCGATGGTCAGGCCCCAGCAGAACAGCAGGAAGGCGCCGACGGTGACGCCAACTCCGGTGAGCAGCAGGCGCGGACGCAGTATGCCGGACACCGGGGGGACGGTCAGCCGGAACGGCCGGTCGCCGAGAGCGGCACGCGGGGGAGCGACTGTGGGTGAGGGCACGCTCATACCTCCGCGAGCTTCCGGCGGCGGACCAGGACGATGAAGAACGGGCCGCCGAGGAAGGCGACGAGGACACCGGCCTGGATCTCGGTCGGGCGGTCCACCATCCGGCCCAGGATGTCGGCGGACAGCAGCAGCACGGGCGCGAGCGCGGCGGACAGCGGCAGCAGCCACCGGTGGTCGGGGCCGATCCCGGCGTATTGCGCGAGGACCCGGGCGATGTGCGGGACGACCAGACCGAGGAAGACCACGGGACCGATGACGGCGACGGACGCGCCGGTCAGCAGCACGACCGCGGTGACCCCCTGGAGCCGTACCAGACCCAGCCGCCGCCCCAGGGACGCGGCCACGTCGTCGCCGAGGGCCATGCTGTTGAGGGCGGGCGCGCAGGACAGGGCCAGTACGGCACCGACGGCGAGGAAGGGCAGGATGCGCACCAGATCGCCGGAGTCCTGGTCGGCGAGGGTGCCGGCCGACCAGAAGCGGTAGCGGTCCAGCGCGTCCTGGTCGGTGAGCACGATGGCGCTGGTGAACGACTGGAGCAGCGAGGTGACGGCGACCCCGGCGAGCGCCAGCTTGACCGGGGTGGCCCCGGGCCGGCCCAGCCGCCCCAGGAAGAAGACCACGACACTCGCGATCAGCGCCCCGCCGAACGCGAACCACACATAGCCGTACAGCGAGGTGGCGCCGAGCACCCCGACCGCCAGGACGATCGCGAAGGACGCCCCCGCGCTCACCCCGAGGATGCCCGGGTCGGCGAGCGGATTACGGGTCAGGGCCTGCATCAGCGCACCGGACAGACCGAGCGCGGCGCCCGTCGTCAGTCCGAGCAGGGTGCGGGGCACGCGCACCGACCAGACGATGTTGTCGACGAGCCGGCTGGGCGGATGGCCGAGGACCGAGCGCACGACCTGGTCGAGCGGGACGCTGAGCGCGCCCAGCGCGACGGACAGCAGGGAGAGCAGGACGAGGAGGGCGACGACCAGGGTCACCAGCATCGTGGTGCGAAGCCTTCTGCCTGAAGCCACGTGCCGGTCTCCATGTCGTCTTCCGGGTCATGTGCCGTGCTCTGGAGCCCTGTTGGCGGACCACCGGAGAGCCCGGACAGCAGCTTAGGTGAGCATAACCTCAGTGACTGTGACATGGGCCGGTGGTTGCCCGGGAGGTCTATCAAGTAAGGCAATGCTTACCTTACTATGCGAGCGGTCGCGGCTCCGCTGAGCCGTTCCGCACACATGGGGAGGCACGGGCAGCTGTGGCGGGCAACAGGCTTTCTTCCGCACGGGCAACGGAGACGAACGACTTCTGGCGACGCCGGTTCGCGTCTCCGGTGCCGGAGACCTCACTCCCGCTGGACTTCCCCCGCCCACCGCGCCAGGACGGCCCGGTCTCCCGCGCGCGCCGCACGGCCACGCCCGCCGCGACGGCCGACGCGGCGACCCAACTCGCCGCCTTCGTCGCCCTGTTGCACCGCTACGGCGGCACCACGGCCACCGAGACGGCCGTGGCCCACGAGGGCCTCCCGCTGCGTGTCACCGTCGACGGCGACACCCCGTTCGCCCAACTCCGCGACCAGATCACGGCCGTACGCGCGGAGGCCGCCGCCCACCACCTGCCCACCACCGAGCTGCTACGGCTCCTCGCCCCCGAACCCTTCCGCGGTGGCGGCCTGTTGTGCGCCACCGGCTTCGGCCCCGCCCCCTGGGACGAGACCGTCCCACTGGACCTCGCCCTCACCGTCACCGAGGGCGAGGTCTCGGCGGACTACCGGACCGACCTCTTCGAACCCGCCACCGTCGACCGGATCCTCGGCCACTACGGCACCCTCCTCACCGACGCCCTCGCCCGCCCGGACACCCCGGTCGCCGACCTCGAACTCCTCGGCGCCGGCGAGCGGCACCGCATCCTCCACGACTGGAACAACACCGCACACGACGTGCCCGCGCTCACCTGGCCCCGCATGTTCGCCGACCAGGTCGCCGCCCGCCCGCACGAGATGGCCCTCATCCACGAGGACGTCCGCCTCACCTACGCCGAACTCGACGCCCGCGCCGCGAAGTTGGCACACGCACTGGTGGCCCGGGGCGCCGGTCCCGAGCAGGTCGTCGCGCTCGCCGTACCGCGCTCGGCCGACATGATCGTCGCCGAGATCGCCGTCCTGAAGGCGGGCGCCGCCTATCTGCCCGTCGACACCGACTACCCGACCGACCGCATCGCCTACATGCTCGCCGACGCCCGCCCGGTCTGCCTCGTCACCACCGCCGAGATCGCTCCCGACCTTCCACCGGACCTGGACCCGCTGATCCTCGACGCCCCGGACACGGTCGCCGAACTGGCCGCGTACCCCGACCAAGGCCCCTCCACCGCCGACGAGTTGACGACCGCGCACGCGGCCTACGTCATCTACACCTCGGGCTCCACCGGCCGCCCCAAGGGCACGGTGCTGTCCCACGCGGGTGTCGCCAAACTCGTCGCCACCCAGCGGGAGCGCTTCGGGATCGGCCCGCACAGCCGGGTCCTCCAGTTCGCCTCGCCCAGCTTCGACGTGGCGTTCTGGGACCTGTGCCTCGGCCTGCTGTCAGGTGGCCGCCTGGTCGTCGTCCCCGCCGACCGCCGCGTCCCCGGCGCACCCCTCGCGGACTACGCCAACGAGCACGGCATCACCTTCATGATCCTGCCGCCCGCGCTGCTCGCCGCGCTGCCCGAGGACGTCCAACTCCCGCCCGAGGCAACCCTCCTGGCCGGAACCGAGCGCGTCTCGCCCGAGTTGGTCGGACGCTACGCACGCGGCCGGATGATGTTCAACGCCTACGGCCCGACCGAGGCCACCACCAACTCCACCCTCGGCCTCTGCGATCCGGACACCCCGGCCGGCACCATCGTGCCCATCGGCATACCCGACCCCGGCACCCGCGCCTACGTCCTGGACGACCGGCTGCGCCCCGTCCCCGCCGGTGTCACGGGTGAGCTCTACCTCGCGGGCGACGGCCTGGCCCGCGGCTACCTCGGCCGCCCCGCCCTGACCGCCGAACGCTTCGTCGCCGACCCCTTCGGCGCACCCGGCGAACGCCTGTACCGCACCGGCGACTTGGTGCGCTGGAAGTCGGACGGCCGACTGGAGTTCCACGGCCGCGTCGACACCCAGGTCAAGATCCGCGGCTTCCGCATCGAACCCGGCGAGATCGAATCGGTCCTGCGCTCCCACCCGGCCGTCGACCAGGCCGCCGTGGTCGTCCGCGAGGACCGCCCCGGCGAACGCCGCCTCGCCGCCTACGTGGTGCCCTCCCTGGACGCCGAGGCGACCCCCGACGAAGGCGTCGCCGACTGGAAGGACCTGCACGAACTCCTGTACTCCGCAGCCGGATCGGACGGTTTCGAGGAGAACTTCGCGGGCTGGAACAGCATGTACGACGGGCTGCCCATCCCCCTCGCCGACATGCGCGAGTGGCGCGAGGCCACCCTCGACCGCATCCGCGCGCTACGGCCCCGGCGCATCCTGGAGATCGGCGTCGGATCCGGCCTGCTGCTGTCCCGGCTCGCCCCGGACTGCGAGGAGTACTGGGGCACCGACCTCTCCGAGGAAGCCGTACGCGCCCTGGACGCCCAGGTGTCCGCGATCCCCGAACTCGCCGACCGCGTCACCCTGTTGGCCCGCCCCGCGCACGACCTCACCGGACTGCCCGAGGGCCACTTCGACACGATCGTCGTCAACTCCGTGATCCAGTACTTCCCCGGCGGCGACTACCTCACCGACGTACTCCAGAACGCGGCCGAACTCCTCGCCCTCGGCGGCGCGTTGTTCGTCGGTGACGTACGCAACCTGCGACTGCTCCGCACCCTGAGCGCGGCCGTCGAGGGCGGGCAGGTACGGGACGAGGCCGACGACGACAAGGAGGCGCTGCGCGCCGCCGTGGACCGGGCTGTCGCCTGGGAGGGCGAACTCCTCGTCGACCCCGACTACTTCACGACTCTCGACGGCCTCGGAGCCGACATCCGCGTCAAGCGTGGCACCCACCACAACGAACTCACCCGTTACCGCTACGACGTCGTGCTCCGACCCCAGTCGGACGCACCCGAGGAGACCCCCGAGTCGCCCTGGCCCGCGCTCGGTTCGCTACAGGCCCTCGACGCACTGCTCGCCGACCGCCCGGAGCTTCTGCGCGTCACCGGCATCCCCAACGCCCGCCTCGCCGACGACCTCGCCGCGCACGACGCCCTCCACGACAGCAGCAGGACGGCCGCCGGACCGTACGGCGTCGACCCCGAGGCGCTGCACGAGACGGCCGCCCGGTACGGCTACGAGACCGCGCTGACCTGGAACGGGGACGCGGAGGACGGCAGCCTGGACGCCGTGTTCGCCCTCGAAGAAGAAGCACGGGCCCCGTACCGCCCCGGAGCCTGCCACCCGCTCACCAACCGCCCCGCGCCCTTCCGCAACGTCAACGCCCTGATGTCGACCCTGCGGACACACGCCACCGAGTACCTGCCCGACTACATGGTCCCGGCCGCGTTCGTCCCGCTCGACCGGCTGCCCGTCACCCCGAGCGGCAAGCTCGACGCCGCCGCGCTCCCGGTCCCCGACCTCACCCGCGTCAGCGCGGGCCGCGCACCGGAGACCGCCCGCGAACGGCTGCTCTGCGACCTGTACGCGCGGGCGCTCAAGGTGCCCTCGGTCAGCGTCGACGACGACTTCTTCGCGCTCGGCGGCGACAGCATCGTCGCCGTCCAACTCCTCATCCTGGCCCGCAGGACAGGCCTCGAACTCACCCCGCGCGACGTGTTCAAGCACCGCACGGTCGCGGAACTCGCCACGGTCGCCCGCACCGGCACGGCCGATCTCCTCGAAGACACCCCGTGGCACACGCTGAACGACGACGAACTCGCCGCGCTCCAGGGAGAGTTCCCGCTCACCGTCGAGGAAACGCTGCCCCTCGGCCCGCTCCAGGAGGGCTTCTTCTTCCACGCGCTGGTGGACGGCGCCGAACGCGACGCCTATGTCGTGCAGCAGGTCATCGAGCTGTCCGGCCCGGTCGACGGCACCCTGCTGCGCACGGCCGCGCAGCGACTGCTGGACCGGCACGCCCCGCTGCGCGCCTGCTTCCGTCAGACACCCGACGGCCGGCCGGTCCAGCTCATCGCGTCCGGACTCGAACTGCCCTGGCGCGAGATCGACCTCGCCGCACAGGACGACACCACGATCTGCCGCGCCCTCGCCGACGCCGTCGCCGCCGACGAACGCACCCACCGCTTCGACCTCGCCCACCCACCACTGATCCGCTGCGCCCTCATCCGCTTCGGCGAGGACCACAGCCGACTGGTCCTGACGTTCCATCACATCGTCGCGGACGGCTGGTCCCTGCCCGTCCTGCACCGCGAACTCCTCGCCCTCTACGGCGAGAACCTCACGCCGCTCCCCGAAGTCGCCCCCTACCGCGGCTACCTCCGCCGCATCGCCGGCGCCGACCGAGAGGCCGCCCGCGACGCTTGGCGGACCGCGCTCGCCGGGGTCGACGAGCCCACCCGCCTGGTCGAGGCCCCCGCACCCGCAGGACCCGTCGAACCCGCCCAGATCCGCGTCGAGTTGACCGAGCGCGTCACCTCACGCCTCGCCGCCCGCGCCCGCGAACGCGGAGTCACCCTCGGCACGCTCGTCCAGGGCGCCTGGGGACTGCTCGTCGGCCGGATGACGGGCCGCCAGGACATCCTGTTCGGCACCACCGTCGCCGGACGCGACGCCGCCGTCGACGGCATCGAGTCGATGATCGGCCTGTTCATCAACACCCTGCCCACCCGCCTGCGTTGGACCCCCGGCGACACCCTGGGCACACTGCTCGACCGGCTCCAGGACGAACAGAGCGCGCTGCTCGACCACCAGCACCTCGGCCTCGCCGACATCCAGCGCGCCACCGGGCACGCGGGCGACGGCGAACTCTTCGACACCCTCGTGGTGTTCGAGAACTACCCCGGAGGCGAGGGCGCCCCCGGCATCACTGACCCGACCGGCACGATCGCGGTCGCCGGACACGCCTTCCACGACGCCGTGCACTACCCCCTCGCCCTCATCGTCAAGCCCGGCCGCTGCCTCGACCTGCGCCTCAAGCACCACACCGGGCGCCTCGACGCCGACGCCGTGCAGGCGCTCGCCGACCGGCTCACCCTCGTCCTGCATGCCCTGGCCGACGACCCCGGCGCCCGCGTCGCCGACCTAGACCTGCTCACCCCGGACGAGCTGGCCGCCGCACACCCGACGGGGGAGACCCGGCCGGTTCCGGCCACCACGCTCGCGGCCGCGTTCGCCGCACAGGTCGCGCGCACACCGGACGCCACGGCTGTCGTGTACGACGGCAGGACGACCCTGACCTACGCCGAACTCGACATGCGCGCCGAGGAGTTGGCCGCACGGCTGCGGGCCAAGGGGGCGGGCCGGGAGCGGTTCGTCGCCGTTGCCGTGCCGCGTTCGGCGGAGCTGATGGTGGCGCTGCTGGGGGTCCTGAAGTCGGGGGCCGCCTATCTGCCCCTCGACCTGGACTATCCGGCCGAGCGCCTCGCGTACATGCTGGCCGACTCGGGGGCGACGACGGTCGTCACGACGGAACGGGACGCGGAACGCCTGCCGTCCGTCGACGGCCTGGATGTGCTGCGCGTGGACGCGGAAGACGAAGAGGCCCTGTTCGGCGGCGACCAGGACCCGGCCCGCCCCGACGACCCCGCCTACCTCATCTACACCTCCGGCTCCACCGGCCGCCCCAAGGGTGTCGTCGTCACCCACCGAGCCATCGGCAACCGGCTCGCCTGGATGCAGGGCGCCTACGAACTCACCGCCGACGACCGGGTGTTGCAGAAGACGCCGTCCAGCTTCGACGTGAGTGTGTGGGAGTTCTTCTGGGCGCTGAGCGAGGGCGCCGCCGTCGTCCTCGCCGCACCGGACGGCCACCGCGACCCCGCCTATCTGGCCCGCCTGATCCGGGCCGAGTCCATCACCACGATGCACTTCGTGCCGTCGATGCTGGAGGCGTTCCTCGCCTCCGACGAGGTCACCGCCGACCCCGCGTGGGCGGGCGGCCTGCGCCGTGTGTTCAGCAGCGGAGAGGCCCTGTCCGGCTCCGCCGCCCACCGCTGGCACGAGCTGACCGGCGTCCCGCTCCACAACCTCTACGGCCCCACCGAGGCCGCCGTCGACGTCACCTACCACGCCTACGACGGCGCGCCCGGCACCACCGTGCCCATCGGCCGACCCGTGTGGAACACCGGCCTGCGCGTCCTCGACTCCTGCCTGCGCCCGCTGCCGGACGGCGTCCCCGGCGAGCTGTATCTGACCGGCGTCCAGTTGGCCCGCGGCTATCACCGGCGTCCCGCGCTCACCGCCGACCGCTTCGTCGCCGACCCCTACGCCACCGAGCCCGGCACCCGCATGTACCGCACCGGCGACCTGGTACGCCGTCGTCCCGACGGCACCATCGACTACCTCGGCCGCACCGACCGCCAGGTCAAGCTGCGCGGCAACCGGGTCGAACTCGGCGAGATCGAGGCCGAGTTGACGAGCGCACGCGGTGTGGCCCGGGGTGCGGTCGTCATCCGCGACCAGCGCCTTGTCGCCTACGCCGTCCCGGCGTCCGGAGCCGTGCTCGACCCCGCCGACCTGCGCGCCGCCCTCGCCGAGGCACTGCCCGCGCCCCTGGTCCCCGAGGCGTACGTCGTCCTCGTCGACCTCCCGCTCACCCCCAGCGGCAAGCTCGACCAGGCCGCGCTGCCCGCCCCCGAGGCCGGGCGCGCCGAACGCCGGGCGCCCGCAGGGCCGTTGGAGGAGCGGCTCACCGAGATCTTCGCGACCGTGCTCGGCATCGAGGACGCGGGCCCCGACGACGACTTCTTCCGTCTCGGCGGCGACAGCATCAGCTCCATCGGCGTCGCTGGCCGCGCCCGGGCCGCCGGCCTGGACCTGAGCCCGCGCGACGTGTTCACCCACCGCACACCCGCGGCCCTCGCGGCGGCGGCCACCACCACTACGGTCACCACGAACACCCGCGTGGAGGCGTTCACCCTCACCGACGCCCAACACGCCCGCGTCCGCGCCCTGGCCGCCCCGGAGACCGTCGCCGACGTATGGCCACTGGCCCCTCTCCAGGAGGGTCTGTTCTTCCACTCGGCGTACAACGAGGGCGCGTTGGACGTCTACACCGTCCACGAGACCTTCGACTTCACCACCCGCCTGGACACCACCCGGCTGCGCGCCGCCGTCCGAACCCTCCTCGACCGCAACCCGGGCCTGCGCGCGGGCTTCACCAGTGACGGCCTCGACCAGCCGGTGCAGTTCATCGTCGAGGATCCGGAGATCCCCCTCGAAGAGGTCGACCTCTCCCTGCTCCCCGCCGCCGAACAGGACACACTGCTGCGGGAGTTGACCGACGCCGAACGCAACCGCCGCTTCGACCTGTCCGCACCCCCGCTCTTCCGGCTCCTCCTGCTGCGCCTCGGCGCGGAGCGCGGCGACCGGCTCGTCATCGGCCGCCATCTGATCCTCTGGGACGGCTGGTCGGCCTGGCTCTTCCTCGACGAGCTGTTCGCGCTCTACGAGACCGGGGGCGACGCCAACGCCCTGCCCGCGCCCGGCAGTTATCGCGACTACCTGACCTGGCTCGAGGAGCAGGACGACTCGGTCGCCACCGCCGCCTGGCGCACCGCGCTGGCCGGACTCGACGAGCCCACCCTGCTCGCCCCGACCGCCGCCGACGGCCTCGAACCGGTCATCCCCGATCAGCTCGACCTCAGCCTTTCCGCCGAACTCGGCGACCGCCTGCGTGAGTTGGCACCGGCCCACGGTCTGACCCTGAACACAATCCTCAACGCGGCCTGGGGACTCACCCTCGCCTCCGCGACCGGCCGCGCCGACGTCGTCTTCGGCACCACCGTGGCCGGCCGGCCCACCGAGGTCCCGGACGTCGGCAACATCATCGGCCTCTTCCTCAACACCGTACCGACCCGCATATCCCTCGACCCCGCCGAACCGGTCCTCGACCTGCTCCGCCGCGTCCAGGGCGAACGCCTCGACCTCATGCCGTACGAGCACCTCAGCCTCGGCGTCCTCCAGGCCGAGACGGGACATCGCAAGCTCTTCGACACGCTGTTCGTGCTGCGCAACAATGACACCGAGGAGCGGCTGGCCGACCTGAGGATTCGGCACGGCGCCACCGCCGTCGCCAACGTCGACGCCACCCACTATCCGGCCAACCTCGTCATCACACCCGGCCGCGAGATCGCCGTCACCCTCACCCACCGCCCCGACCTCGTCCCGACCGACCACGCCCGGGATCTCCTGGACCGCTTCGCGCTCCTCGTCGACCGCCTCACCGCCGACCTCACGGCGCCGGTGGGCTCCCTCGACCCCCTGCTGCCCGCCGAAATCGCGGCGCTACGGCGGGAGTCGGAGACGAGCCGGGTCCCCGACCCCGACGACACCATCGCCGACCTGCTGGCCGCGCAGGCGGAGCGCACCCCGGACGAGCGGGCCCTCGTCTTCGGCGAGCGCACCCTGACGTACGCCGAACTCGACGCCGCCGTCAACCGGATGGCCCGGCTGCTGATCGACCGGGGCGCGGGCCCGGAGAAGGTCGTCGCCCTCGCTCTCCCGCGCTCCCTCGACATGGTCGTCGCTCTCTTCGCGGTCCTGCGCACCGGAGCGGCTTACCTACCCCTGGAGTTGGACCACCCGGCCGACCGCCTGTCCCTGATGCTGGCCGACGCCCGCCCGCTCCTGCTGCTGAGCACCACCGCCGTATCCGCCACGCTGGACGGCGAGATGACCCGCGTCCTGCTCGACGACCCCGAGATCAAGGGCGAGTTGGCGAGCCGTTCGGCGGATCCCGTCCGTCGTCGCTTCAGTCTGGAACACCCCGCCTACGTCATCTACACCTCCGGCTCCACCGGCCGCCCCAAGGGCGTCGTCACCCCCTACCGGGGCCTGACGAACATGCAGTTGAACCATCAGAAGGAGATCTTCGAACCCGCCATCGCCTCCGCCGGCGGACGCCGACTCCGCATCGCGCACACCGTGTCCTTCGCCTTCGACATGTCGTGGGAGGAACTGCTCTGGCTCGTCGAGGGCCACGAAGTGCACGTCTGCGACGAGGAGTTGAGGCGGGACGCCGAGGCGCTGGTCGCCTACTGCGAACGCCACCGCGTCGACGTCGTCAACGTCACCCCCACCTACGCCCGACTCCTCATCGAGCAGGGCCTGTTGGAGGGCCACGTCCCGCCGCTGGTGCTGCTCGGCGGCGAGGCCGTCCCGGAGACGGTGTGGGCGGCCCTGCGTGACACCGAGGGGACGTACGGCTACAACCTGTACGGGCCGACCGAGTACACCATCAACACCCTCGGTGGCGGCACCCTCGACAGCGACACCCCCACCGTCGGCAAGCCCATCCGCGGCACCCGCGCCCACCTCCTCGACGCCTGGCTGCGCCCGGTGCCCGACGGCGTCCCCGGTGAGCTGTACATCGCCGGAATCGGCCTGGCCCGCGGCTACTTGGACCGGCCCGCGCTGACCTCCGAGCGCTTCGTCGCCGACCCGTTCGGCGAGCCCGGTGAGCGCATGTACCGCACCGGCGACCTGGTCCGTCGCAACCCCGACGGCAACCTCGACTTCCTCGGCCGTACCGACGACCAGGTCAAGATCCGCGGCTACCGCATCGAACCCGGCGAGATCGAGACCGCCCTCAGCCGCCACCCGCTGGTCGCCCAGGCCGCCGTGGTCGTCCGCGACGAACGCCTTGTCGGCTACGTGGTCCCCTCCGGTGCCGACTCGGCCGAACGCACCGCCGCCGAGGCCGCGCAGGTGGGGGAGTGGCAGGAGATCTACTCCGACGAGTACGAGGAGATCGGCACCGCCGTCTTCACCGAGCAGTACGACGGCTGGGACAGCTCCTACGACGGACAACCCATCCCCTTCGAGGAGATGCACGAATGGCGCGAGGCCACGCTCGCCCGCATCGGCTCGCTCAAGCCCCGGCGTATCCTCGAAATCGGCGTCGGCTCCGGCCTGTTGCTGTCCCGGCTCGCCCCGGAGGCTGAGGCCTACTGGGCGACCGACTTCGCCGCCCCCGTCATCCGCAAGATCGGCGAGGAGGTGAGCCGCGACCCCGCGCTGGCCGCCAAGGTCGAACTGCGGTGCCGCCCGGCCGAGGACCTGAGCGGTCTGCCGACCGGCTACTTCGACACCATCGTCATCAACTCCGTCATCCAGTACTTCCCGAGCGTCGACCACCTCAGCACCGTCCTGCACGGCCTGATGGAACTGCTCGCACCCGGCGGCGCCCTGTTCGTCGGCGACGTCCGCAACCTGCGGCTCGCCGGCACCTTCCACACCGAGATCCAGCGCGCCAGGGGCACCGCCGAAGCGGACCTGGAGCGGGCGGTGGAACGCGGTCTGCGCCTGGAGAAGGAACTCCTCGTCGACCCCGACTACTTCACCACCCTCGGCTACGGAGTCGACCTGCGCACCAAGCGCGCCCACCACCACAACGAACTGTCCCGGCACCGCTACGACGTCGTCCTCTACGCCGACGAACCGGACGTACGCCTGGACAGCACCCCGTCCGTCGACTGGGCCACCGGCCACACCATCGGCGAACTCCTGCGCGGCGACCGGACGTCGGCCGAGGCGATCGGTGAACTCCTGCGCGGCGGTTGGTCCGCGACCGGCGCCACCACCGAACGCCCGCGCGGCGAATGGCCCGAGGCGCTGCGCTTCACCGGCATCCCCGACGGCCGTACGAGCGAGGCGGGCGTCGACCCCGAGCACCTGCACGAGTTGGGTACGGCGGCCGGTTACCGGGTGCTGACGACCTGGTCGGAGCGGGACGGGACGTACGACGCGGTCTTCCTGCGGTCCGACGAACTCCGCCTGACCGGCGGTCTGTTCCGGTCCGGTGGCGGCGCCCGCCCCTACGCCAACGACCCCACCGCCGCCCGCGAGGCGAGCGCGCTGGTGCGCAGGCTGCGTGAGGACCTGGGCCGCGAACTGCCCGACTACATGGTCCCGTCGGCCTTCGTCACCGTCGACGGCCTGCCCATGAACGCCAACGGCAAGCTCGACGTCCGCGCCCTGCCCGACGCCGAGCCCGCCGTCGCCCTCGGCGGCGGACGCGGCCCGCGCACCCCGCAGGAAGAGGTGCTCTGCCGCCTGTTCGCCGAGGTGCTGGGGCTGCCCGAGGTCGGCGCGGAGGACAACTTCTTCGACCTGGGCGGCCATTCACTGCTCGCCACCCGGCTGGTCAGCCGCGCCCGCACCGAACTGGGCGCCGAACTCGCCATCCGCGACCTCTTCGAGGCGCCCACCCCCGCCCTGCTCGCGGGGCGCGCGGACGTGGCGACCCCGGCCCGTCCGGCGGTCACGTCCGTCGCCGACCGGCCCGCCCGCATCCCGCTGTCGGCCGCCCAGCGGCGGCTGTTGCTCGTCGAGCAGATCACCGGCAGCGGTGTCGCCTACAACTTCCCGCTGGTCTTCCGGCTGCGCGGGGGCCTCGACACAGAGGCCCTGGCCGTCGCCCTGCGGGACGTCGCCGGACGGCACGAGGCTCTGCGGACAGTGTTCCCGACCCATGAGGGCGAGCCGTACCAGCGCATCGTCCCGGCCGAGGAGGCGGACCAGGCCTGCACGGTCGTCGACTGCGCCGAGGACGATCTGCCCGCGCTGATCGAGTCCGCCCAGCGCCGCCCCTTCGACCTCACCACTGAACTCCCGCTGCGCTGCGAGGTGTTCAGGCTCGGCCCGGACGAGCACGTGGTGGCCGTCGTCCTGCACCACATCACCACCGACGAATGGTCCGACCGCCCCTTCCTCGCCGACCTCGACACCGCCTACGCGGCCCGCCGCGAGGGACGGGCCCCCGAATGGGCGCCGCTGCCGGTGCAGTACGCCGACTACACCCTCTGGCAGGACGACCTCCTCGCCCGCACCGGCGAAGCCCAACTCGCCCACTGGGCGGACGCCTTGCGCGGTCTGCCCGACGAACTCGCCCTGCCCGCCGACCGGCCCCGGCCCGCCGAGCCGACCGGCCACGGCGGCAAGGTCCGCCTGGAACTGCCCACCGCCACCGGCCACGCCCTGCGCGACCTCTCCGGCGCCACCGGCACCAGCATGTTCATGCTGTTCCAGGCAGCCACCGCCGCACTCCTGAACCGGCTCGGCGCGGGCGACGACATCCCGCTCGGCGCCCCCATCGCGGGCCGCACCGACGAGGCCCTCGCCGACCTGGTGGGCTTCTTCGTCAACACGCTCGTGCTGCGCACCGATGTGTCGGGCGATGAGCTGTCCTTCCGTCAACTCCTGGGCCGGGTAAGGGAGTCGTCCCTGGCCGCCTTCGAGTACCAGGACCTGCCCTTCGACCGGGTCGTGGAGGCCGTCAACCCGCCTCGCGTGGCCGGTCGCAACCCGCTCTTCCAGGTCATGCTCGGCTACCACCACCGTCCCGACGGCGACCCGGACGTGCTCGGAGTCGCGACCGAGTGGTTCGACATGGACACCGGCATGGCCAAGTTCGACCTCCACTTCACCTTCGTCGACGAGACCGGCCGCGACCGGGTGGTCCTGCTCCTGGAGTACGCGACCGACCTCTTCGACCACACCACCGCCGAACGCATCGCCGGCCGCATGGCCCGCCTGCTGGACCACGCGGCGGCCGAACCCGACCGCGCGGTAAGGGACTTCGACCTCCTGGAGGACACCGAACGCGCCCTGGTCCTGGGGGAGTGGAACGCCACCGAGCACCCCGTCCCCGCCACCACCCTGCCGGAACTCTTCCGCGCCCAGGCCTCCCGCACCCCGGACGCCACGGCACTCGTCTTCGAGGGCGAGCATCTGACCTACGCGGAGCTGGACGCCCAAGTGGAGCGCACGGCACGGGTGTTGGCCGCCCTCGGCGCGGGCCCCGAAGAGACGGTGGCCGTAGCGCTGCCGCGCTCGCTCGACCTCGTCGTCGCCCTGCTCGCCGTCCACCGTGCCGGAGCCGCCTACCTCCCGCTCGACCCCGACTACCCGGAAGAGCGCCTTGCCCTCATGGTCGAGGACGCCCGCCCGGTGTACGTCATCCGGGACACCCTGCCGACCGGACCCGAGGGCCGACTCCCCACGTCCTACGACCCGTCGCACCCCGCGTACGTCATCTACACCTCCGGCTCCACCGGCCGTCCCAAGGGCGTGGTCGTCCCGCACGAGGGCATCGTCAACCGCCTGCTGTGGATGCAGGACACCTACCGACTCGACGCCGACGACCGGGTGTTGCAGAAGACGCCGTCCAGCTTCGACGTGTCGGTGTGGGAGTTCTTCTGGCCGCTGATCACCGGCGCCACCCTGGTCGTAGCCCGCCCCGAGGGCCACCGCGACCCGGCCTACCTCGCCCGGCTGATCCGCGAACAGGACGTCACCACCGTCCACTTCGTGCCCTCCATGCTCCAACTCTTCCTGGAGGAACCGGCCGCCGCCGACTGCACCGGTCTGCGGCGGGTCATGTGCAGCGGCGAAGCCCTGCCCGTCGCCCTCACCCACCGCTTCCACACCACCCTGACCAGCACCGCACTCCACAACCTCTACGGCCCGACCGAGGCCTCCGTCGACGTGACGGCCGTGGAGATCGGACCGGACGCGCCGAGCGTGCCGATCGGTCGCCCGGTGTGGAACACCCGCACCTACGTCCTCGACGCCGGACTGCGCCCGGTACCGCCCGGTGTCCCGGGCGAGCTGTACCTCGCGGGCGTACAGCTCGCCCGCGGCTACCTCGACCGCCCCGGCCTGACCGCCGAGCGGTTCGTCGCCGATCCGTACGGTGTCCCGGGCACCCGTATGTACCGCACGGGCGACCTGGCACGCTGGAACCCCGACGGCACCGTCGAGTACCTCGGCCGCACCGACGACCAGGTGAAGGTGCGCGGCTTCCGCGTCGAACCCGGCGAGATCGAGGGCGTGTTGACCACGCACCCGTCCGTCGCGCACGCCGTCGTGGTGGTCCGGGAGCAGACCCTCGTCGCGTACGTGGTCCCGGCCGGACCCGTCGAACCGACGACTCTGCGCGCCCACACCGCCGCCGCGCTCCCCGCCCACATGGTCCCGGCCGCCTTCGTCGCGCTCGACGCGCTGCCGCTGACCCCCAACGGCAAGCTCGACCGCGCGGCCCTGCCCGCCCCCGACTTCACGACCGCGGGCACCGACACGGCGACGACGGCGCCCCGCAGCCCGCGCGAGGAGATCCTCGCCGGACTCTTCGGCGATGTCCTCGGCGTCGAACGGGTGGGCGCGGACGGCGACTTCTTCGCGCTCGGTGGTCACTCCCTGCTCGCCATGCGGCTGGTCAGCCGTGTCCGCGCGCTGTTCGGCGCCGACCTCACCGTCCGTACCGTCTTCGAGGCGTCCACCCCCGCTCTCCTCGCGGCCCGCCTCGACGACCGGGCCGGCGGACTCCCCGCCCTCGTCCCCGCCGAACGGCCCGACGAACTCCCGCTCTCCTTCGCCCAGCAGCGCCTGTGGCTGCTGCACCGCATCGAGGGTCCCGGAGCCACCTACAACATCCCGGCCGCCTGGCGACTGACCGGCGCGCTCGATCGGGACGCCCTCTCCGCCGCGCTCGACGACGTCGCTCTACGGCACGAAAGCCTGCGCACGGTCTTCCCCGAGCGGGACGGCCACCCCCACCAGGTCGTGCTGGAGCAGGCCTCGGTGCCCCTCCACCACAGCCAGGTCACGGAGGCCGAACTGCCCGGCCTGCTTGCCGAGGTCGCCGCGCGCGGCTTCGACATCGACCGTGAACTCCCGCTGCGCGCCCACGTGTTCGAGGTGGGCGAGGACGAGCACGTCCTACTGCTGGTGCTCCACCACATCGCCGGTGACCAGTGGTCCGACGGGCCCCTGTGGCGCGACCTGGCCACCGCCTACGAGGCCCGGCGCGAGGAACGCGCACCCGCGTGGGAGCCGCTGCCGGTGCAGTACGCCGACTACGCCCTCTGGCACCGCGAGGCCCTCGGTGACCCCGATTCTCCGGACAGCCGTCAGTCCCGCCAACTCTCGTACTGGCAGGACACCTTGGCAGGCCTGCCGGACGAACTCGCGTTGCCGGTCGACCGGCCCCGGCCGCTGGAGAGCAGTCACCAGGGCGGCGCCGTCGGGCTGACCCTCGACGCCGAACGCACGGCACAGCTCCGCGCGTTGGCCCGCCGCCACGGGGTCAGTATGTTCATGGTCACCCAGGCCGCCGTCGCCGCACTGCTGCACCGGCTCGGCGCCGGGGACGACATCCCGCTCGGCGCGCCGATCTCCGGGCGGGCCGACGAACAGCTCGAAGATCTGGTCGGCTTCTTCGTCAACACCCTTGTCCTGCGCGCCGATCTGTCCGGTGACCCCACGTTCGCCGATCTGCTCGCCCGCGTCCGGGACACCGACCTCGCCGCCTACGAGCACCAGGACCTGCCCTTCGAGCGGCTGGTCGAGGCGATCAACCCGGCCCGCTCACTGGCCCGGCACCCGCTGTTCCAGGTGATGGTCGTCCACCTCGACGACGAGGGTGCCACCCCCGCCCTGCCCGGCCTGACCGCCCGCCGCGAGGAACTCGGCCAGCAGGGCGCCAAGTTCGACCTCAGCTTCGACTTCGTCGAGCAGGGCGCCGACGGCATGCGCTGCTGGATCGAGTACAGCGCCGACCTCTTCGACGAGTCCACCGCCGAACTCCTCGCCCAGCGGCTGGAGTCGCTCCTCGCCCAGATCGCCACCGACCCGGACCGGCGCCTCGGCACTCTCGACGTCCTGCGCGCCGACGAACGCGCCCTCGTCCTCACCGACTGGAACGCCACCGCGCGCACCGTTCCCGACCTCACCCTGCCTGAACTGTTCCGTTGCCAGGTCGCCCGCACGCCCGAGGCCACGGCGGTCGTCTTCGAGGGCACCGCCCTCACCTACGCCGAACTCGACGTGCGCGTGGAGAAGTTGGCGCACACCCTCGCCGCCCACGGCGCGGAGGCGGAGGCCGTCGTCGCCGTCGCGATACCGCGCTCCCTCGCCCTGGTAGTGGCTCTCCTCGCGGTCCACCGATCGGGCGCCGCCTATCTGCCCCTCGACACCGGCTACCCCGCCGACCGCCTCGCCTACACGCTCGCCGACGCCCGCCCGGTCTGCCTGGTCACCACGGAGGGCGTCGCCCTCCCGGACACCGACGTGCGCATCCTCACGGTCGATACGGACGGCGCCCCCGACCGCCCCGCCCACGCACCTCTGCCCACCGCCTTCGACCCCCGCCACCCCGCCTACGTCATCTACACCTCCGGCTCCACCGGCCGACCCAAGGGCGTCACCGTCCCCCACCAGGGCATCACCAACCGCCTGTTGTGGATGCAGGACACCTACCGACTCGACACCGACGACCGGGTACTGCAGAAGACCCCGGCCGGCTTCGACGTGTCGGTGTGGGAGTTCTTCTGGCCGCTGATCACCGGCGCCACCCTCGTCGTGGCCCGCCCCGAAGGCCACCAGGACCCCGTCCACCTCGCCGAACTGATCGAGCGTCAGCACATCACCACGGCCCACTTCGTGCCGTCGATGCTGCGCGCCTTCCTCGACGAGCCCGCCGCCGCCCGATGCACCGGACTGCGCCAAGTCATGTGCAGTGGCGAGGCGTTGCCCGCCCCGCTGGCCGCCCGCTGCCACCAGGTCCTCCCGGACGCGCGCCTGCACAACCTCTACGGCCCCACGGAGGCGTCCGTCGACGTCACCGCCCACGAGGTCCCCGCCGACCAGGCCACCGTGCCGATCGGCCGCCCGGTGTGGAACACCCGCACCTACGTCCTCGACGCCGCCCTGAACCCGGTACCGCCCGGAGTGGCCGGCGAACTGTATCTGGCGGGCGTCCAGTTGGCGCGCGGCTACCTCGGCCGCTCCGCCCTGACCGCCGAACGCTTCGTGGCCGATCCCTACGCCACCGAGCCCGGCGCCCGTATGTACCGCACGGGCGACCTGGCCCGCTGGACTCGGGACGGCGCACTGGAGTACCTGGGCCGCGCCGACGACCAGGTCAAACTGCGCGGCTTCCGTATCGAACTCGGCGAGATCGAGACCGTGTTGGCCGCGCACGAGAGCGTCGCGCACGCCACGGTCGTCGTACGGGACGAACGGCTCGTCGCGTATGTCGTACCGTCCGGCGCCCCGGCCGACTCCGCCGAACTCCGGGCCCACGCCGCCCGATCGCTGCCCGACCACATGGTCCCGGCCGCCGTCGTCACCCTGGCCACCCTCCCGCTCACCCCGAACGGCAAACTGGACCGACGCGCTCTGCCCGCCCCCGACTTCGCCGCCGAGGTGACCGACACCCGCCCGCGCACCGCGCTGGAGGAGACCCTCTGCGCGCTCGTCGCGGACGTCCTCGGTCTCGAACGCGTCGGTGTCGAGGACGACTTCTTCTCCCTCGGCGGCGACAGCATCGTCGCCATGCAACTGGTCGCCCGCGCCCGCGCCGCCGGACTCACCTTCAGCCCGCGTGACGTCTTCCGCCGCAAGTCGGCCGCGGGGCTGGCGCGCGTGACTGCGACCACGGTCGCCGCCAGGCGCGACGACGACACCGTGCTGCTCGACCTCACCGACGACGAGCGCGCCGAACTCGCCGCCCTGCCCGCCGGAACCGAGGTCCTGCCCGTCTCCCCGCTCCAGGCCGGCCTGCTCTTCCACGCCGCCCTCGACTCGGGCGACGACGGACCGGACGTCTACACCGTCCAGGTCTCCTACGACCTGGACGGCCCCCTCGACGCCGACCGGTTGCACACCGCCGCGCAGTCCGTGCTCGACGCGCACGAGAACCTGCGCAGCGGCTTCCGGCACCTGGCCTCCGGGCGGCCCGTCGCCGTCGTACCGCGTACGGCCGTACTGCCGTGGCGGCAGCTCGACCTGACCGACGACCCCGAGGACTGGGACCGGCTGCTCGTCCAGGAGCGGCGCCGCTTCGACCCCGAACACCCGCTGCTGCTGCGGCTGTTGCTGGCCCGGCTCGGTCCGGACCGGCACCGGCTCGTGCTCTCGCACCAGCACCTCCTGCTGGACGGCTGGTCGCTGCCGCTGCTCACCGCCGAACTGTGGGCGCGCTACGAGGGCCGCACACCGGCCGCCTCCGCCCCGTACCGCGAGCACCTCCGGCTCCTCGCCGCCCAGGACCCGGCCGCCTCCGCCGCCGCGTGGGCCGAGGCCCTCGGCGGACTGGCCGAGCCCACTCGGCTCGCACCCGTCGACCCCGACCGTGCCGCCGTCGTACCCCGCACGCACACCACGGAGTTGGACCCGGACCGCACGGCGGAGCTGGAGGCGTTCGCGCGGCGCCAGGGCGTCACCGTCAACACCCTGGTCCAGGCCGCCTGGGGCGTGCTCCTCGGCCGTCTCACCGGACGGGGCGACGTGGTGTTCGGCGCCACCGTCGCCGGGCGCTCGCCCGAACTCGCCGGGGCCGAGTCGATGATCGGCCTGTTCATCAACACCGTGCCGGTACGGGTGCGGGTCCGCCCGGAGGAGAGCACGGCCGCCCTGCTGGCCCGGCTCCAGGACGAGCAGTCCCGGCTCATCGCCCACCAGCACCTCGGCCTCGCCGACATCCAGCGGGCCGCCGGACTCGGCGAACTCTTCGACACACTCGTGGTGTTCGAGTCCTACCCGGTCGCCTACGCGGACGAGGAGGGCGACGGGCCGCGCGTCACCGTCCGAGACCACGAGGACTCCACCCACTACCCGTTTGCGTGGGCGGTCGAGCCCGCCGAACGGCTGCGGCTGACCGCCGAGTTCAGGCCCGACCTGTTCCAACCGTCCGTCGTACGACGGATCTCGGAGGCCCTGACCGCCCTCCTCACCGGCATGGCGGCCGACCCCGACCGCCCCGTCGGCCGACTCGACCTGCTCGACTCCGTCGAGCGGCACACGGTCCTGGAGACCTGGAACGACACCGCGCTGCCCGAGCCGGAGGCCGAACGACTCGGCACCGTACCGGCGTTGTTCGCCGCGCAGGCCGCCGCGAGCCCGGACGCGGTCGCCGTCACCGACGGCCGTACGACCTGGACGTTCGCCGAACTCGACGCCCGCGCAGAGCAATTGGCGCGCACGCTGACCGGGCATGGTGCCGGACCCGAGCGGATCGTGGCTCTCGCACTGCCCCGCACCGCCGGCCACATCGCCGCGATCCTCGCCGTGATGAAGGCGGGCGCCGCCTATCTGCCCCTGGACCCCGACCTGCCCGGGTCCCGGCTGACCGGCATGCTGGAGGACGCCCGACCGGTGCTGATCCTGGCCACGGGCGAGACCGCCGCCGCGCTGCCCTCAACCGACGTACCGGTCCTACGCGTTGACACCCCGACCGATGGACTGCCGCAGGCGGAACCCGTCGCGCCCGACCCCGACCACCCCGCCTACGTCATCTACACCTCGGGCTCCACCGGCCGCCCCAAGGGCGTCGTCGTCACCCAGCGAGGCATCGCCAACCTCTTCCACAGCCACCGCCACGACCTGCACCAGGTGGCCAGGGAGCGCACCGGACTGCGGCGGCTGCGCGTCGGCCACGCCTGGTCGTTCTCCTTCGACGCCTCCTGGCAGCCGCAGTTGTGGCTGCTGGACGGACACGCGCTGCACATCGCGGACGACGAGACCCGCCGCGATCCCGAGCTCCTGGCCGCGTTCATCCGGGGCCGGGGCATCGACTTCATCGAGGTCACCCCCTCGCTGCTCGCGCAGATGGCGGACAGCGGTCTGATCGGCGCCGAGGGCGACTGCCCGCTCTCCGTGGTCGGCTTCGGCGGCGAGGCCGTACCCGAATCGCTGTGGACACGGCTGGCCGCACTGTCGGACACCGAGGCGTTCAACCTGTACGGCCCTACCGAGGCCACCGTCGACGCCCTCGTCGGCCGGGTCCGCGACAGCGCCTCCCCGGTCGTCGGACGCCCCGTCCACGAGTCCCGCGCCTACGTCCTCGACACCGCCCTGCGCCCCGTACCGCCCGGCGTCACCGGCGAGTTGTACCTGTCGGGCCCCGGCCTGGCCCGCGGCTACCTCGACCGCCCCGCCCTCACCGCCGAACGCTTCGTCGCCGACCCGTACGCCACCCGGCCCGGCGCGCGCATGTACCGCACCGGTGACCTGGCCCGCTGGACCGAGGACGGTCTGCTGGAGTTCGCCGGCCGCACCGACGACCAGGTCAAGATCCGCGGCTACCGCATCGAACTCGCCGAGATCGAGGCCGCGTTGGACACCCACCCGGCCGTCACCCGGACGGTCGTGGTCGCCCGCGAACACCGGCCCGGCATACGCCAGTTGATCGCCTACGCGGTCGCGGGCGGGACGGATGGCACTGAGCTGCGCGCCCATGCCGCCGCCGTACTGCCCGACTACATGGTCCCGGCCGCCGTGGTCGTCCTCGACCGACTGCCGCTGATGACCAACGGCAAGCTCGACCGATCCGCCCTGCCCGCACCGGACTTCACCGCGAGGGGCGGCGGTCGGGCCCCGGCGAACGACACCGAGCACACCCTGCGCGACCTGTTCGCGGACGCCCTCGGGCTGCCCGCCGAGGCGGTCGGGGCGGACGACGACTTCTTCACCTTCGGCGGCGACAGCATCGTCGCCATGCAACTCGTCGCCCGCGCAAGGGCGGGCGGCCTGCGCGTCACCCCGCGCCAGGTCTTCCAGCACCGCACCGTCGCCGCCCTCGCGGCCGTCGCCGTACCGCTCGGCACCGACGAACGCCACGCCGTGCACGACGACGGCACCGGCACCGTCTCCCTCACCCCGATCATGCGCGGCCTGCTGGAGCGCGGCGGACCCATCGCCGCCTACCACCAGGCGGCCCTGGTCCAGACCCCGGCCGACCTGACCGAACCCGGCCTGCTGGCCGTCCTCAAGGCCCTCGCCGACCGGCACGACATGCTCCGCGCCCGGCTCGACCGCGTACCCGAGTGGACCCTGCGGGTGCCGGCGGCGCGGGACACCGACGTCAGCACCTGGCTCACCCGGGCCGACGTCCGAGGCGCGGACGAGACCGCCCTGCGCGCCGCCATCTCCCGGCACGCCGAGACGGCCCGGGCCGGGCTCGACCCGGACAACGGGGCGATGGTGCGGGCCGTCTGGTTCGACGCCGGACCCGGACGGCCGGGACGGCTGCTGATCCTCGTCCACCACCTGGTGATCGACGGCGTCTCCTGGCGCGTCCTGCTGCCCGACCTGGCCACTGCCTGGGCGGCGGTCAGGGGCGGCCGTACGCCCGAACTCGCCCCCGTGGAGCTGTCGTTCGCCCGCTGGGCCCAGCTCCTCGGCACCCGCGCCACCGACCCCGCCACCGAGGACGAACTGCCCTGGTGGACCTCCACGCTCGCGGAGGGCGCCGAACTCCCGCTGGCCCGCCCGCTCGACCCGGCCCGCGACACGGTCGCCACCACCCGGTACCTCTCCCTGTCCCTGCCCGCCGACGTGACCGGCCCTCTGCTGAGCCGGGCACCGGCCGCCTTCGGCGCGACCGTCAACGACGTCTTGCTGACCGCGTTCGCACTCGCCGTCGGCGACTGGCGGGCAAGGGAGTCGGGCGCGGAACGGACAGGCGGGCCCGTCCTGGTGGACGTGGAGGGACACGGCCGCGAGGAGCGACTCGCGGGCGACGCCGACCTGTCCCGCACGGTCGGCTGGTTCACCAGCGTCGTACCCGTACGACTCGACCCGGGCGAGGGCGACTTGACGGACGCCTTCGCGGGCGGGCCCGCGCTGGACGCGGCCCTGTCCCGGATCCGCGACCACCTCGCCGCGCTGCCCACGGCCGGCATCGGACACGGACTGCTGCGGCACCTCAACCCCGGGACAGGTCCGCGGCTCGCCCAACTCGGTGAGCCGCAGATCGAGTTCAACTACATGGGTCGCTTCGACCGCCCGTCAGCGGCCGACTGGTCCTACGCCCCCGAGGACGACGCGGCCGACCTCGACGCCGACCCCGGTCAGCCGATGTCCCACGCGCTGACCCTCAACGCCATCACCGAGGACCGCCCCGAGGGCCCGGAACTGAGCGCCCACTGGGCGTACGCCGCCGAACTCCTCACCGAGGAGCAGGTGGCGGACCTGGCCCGCACCTGGTTCCGGGCGCTGGAGGCGGTCGTACACCGGGCATCCGCCCTGAACTCACCCACCACCCACGGCAATTGATCCCGACGGAAGGCAAGGAACCCCCGACATGAGCAACCCGTTCGAGAACCCCGAAGGCGTCTACTCCGTCCTCGTCAACGACGAGGGCCAGTACAGCCTGTGGCCCGACTTCGTGGACGTACCGGCAGGCTGGACGGTCGCGCACGGACCCGCCGGCCGGCAGGAGTGCCTGGACCACATCGAGACCAACTGGACGGACATGAGGCCGAAGAGCCTGGTCGACGGGGCCTGAGCACACGAAAGGGGGGCGGGTCCGAGTGAATTCGGACCCGCCCCCCATGCGTGTCTCGTCGGTCAGGAAGCGGGCTGCTCCACCTTCGTCGACGCCTTGCCGTCCACCGCCGCCGCGAGCTGCGGCACCAGCCGGTCCAGGACGTAGGGGATGCTCAACACGGTGGACAGGGACACGGCGTTGCCGTAGTCACTGGTCTCCTTGATGAAGACCTCGCGGCCCTGCTTCACCACGTTCAGATCGCCGTAGATCTTGTCGCTGTGCAGCTTGGTGACGGCCGTGGTGGTGTCCGGCACGATCCACACGGCGACCTTCTGGTCGAGCAGGTCGTAGCGTTCCTTGCTGATGTTCGCGCCGAACGTGTCACCGATGACCTTGTCGAGATCCTTCGGGAGCGAGAAGCCCAGGTCGGACAGGAGCCGGGAGCGCGGGTCCTGGCTGCCGTAGACGAAGACGCCCTCGTACGGGGTCGCCATGACGGCCGACGTACCGGCGAACGCGGGGTTGGCCTTCTTCGCGGCGGCGAACTTGGCTTCGACGCCCGACACCAGCGTCTTGGCCTCGGAGGCCTTGCCGAGCGCCTGGCCGATCTCCTCGGTCTGCTGCTGCCACGGCACGCCGTAGTCGTTGTACGCCTTCGGCTGGGCGACGACCGGCGCGAACTGCGACAGGCTCTGGTACTGGGCCTTGGTGAGGCCCGAGTAGACCGCGAGGATGAGATCGGGCTTCAGCGCGGCGATCTTCTCCACCTGCGGGCCCGTGCCGGTGTCCTTGAGGACGGTCGGCGCCGGTGAACTGCCCAGCTTGTCCTTGGCCCAGGGGCCGATGGCGCCCTTGTAGCCGCCCAGCCACTCGGTCGTGCCGACCGGCACCTTGCCCAGGGCGAGGACCGCGTCCTGGTCGGTGAGACCGACGGTGACGATGCGCTTGGGCTCGGACTTGATCGTCGTACTGCCGAACTTGTGGGCGATCGTCACGGGGAACGCGTCGGCGGACGCCTTCGAGTCCGACCCGGACGTGTTGGAGGCCGACGAGGAGGAGTCGGAGTCGGAGGAACCGCAGCCCACCGCCGTGACGGCCAGCAGGAGTACGGAGGCGAGCAGGCCGGACAGCCGGAAGGCTCTGGTGGCGCGGGGCATCGGATGATCCTTCTGTTCGTCGCGATGGGTCGGCGGGGGGTGGCGGATCTAGTGGGTGTCGGGGGCGGCCCCGGAGGAGCGGCTGCCGGACCAGGCCTGCCACAGGGCGGCGTACGGGCCCTGGGCGGTGAGGAGTTCGTCGTGCGTGCCGTTCTCCACGACCCGGCCGTCGTCCAGCACGATCACCCGGTCCGCGGTGGCGGCCTGGCTGAGCCGGTGCGCCACGACCAGTGCGGTACGGCCGCGCAGGGCCTGTTCGGCGGCCTCGTCCAACTGGCGGGCGCCCGAACTGCCCGCCTCCGCCGTCGCCTCGTCGAGGACGACGACCGGCGGGTCGGCCAACAGCAGCCGGGCCAGGGCGAGTTGCTGGGCGCGGTCGGCGGTCAGCCGGTGGCCGCCGTCGCCGACGACCGTGTCCAGGCCCTCCGGCAGCGCCTCGGCCCAGCCGAGCGCGCCCACCGTGTCCAGTGCCTCACGGAGTTCCTCGACATGCGCGTCCGGGCGGGCCAGCCGCAGATCGTCGGCGAGCGACCCGGCGAACACATGGACCTCCTGCGTCACCAACCCGACCAACTGCCCGGCCTCGTCCGGCTCCGCGCCGCCGACATCGATCCGGCCCGACTGCGAACGGTGCAGTCCCGCGACGAGTTTGGCGAGAGTCGTCTTGCCGGCACCCGTCGTGCCGACGAGCGCGACCCGTTCCTTGGGCCGGATCTCCAGATCGACGTCGTGCAGCACCGGGCGGCCCGGCACATACGCGTGGGAGACACCCGTCAGCGTCACGGACGGGGGCCCGGCGACGGCCGTACGGTCGTCCGCGCGGTCGGTGACGGTAGGCGCGGGCTCGTCCACTACACCAACAAGCCGTGCCAGTCCGGCCGTTGCCGACTGGGCGTCGTCCAGCAGCACCAGCGCGGTGTTGACCGGCCCGAAGAGACTGTGGAAGTACAGCGCGGCGGCGGTGGCCGTACCGACCGAGGCGGAACCGTCTCGGACCAGCAGGAACCCGGTCACCAGGACGGCGGACAGCCCCAGGTACTCGGCGATGTGCAGCCGACTGTAGAAGCGCAGCATCAGCCGCACCCCGCTCATCGTCAACTCCACGGCCGCACGCGAGCGTTCGGTGACCTGCCGGGTGTGCCCGTGCTGCAAGCGGTACGCCCGTACCGTCCGTGCCCCGCCGATGGTGTCCAGCAACTGCTGCTGCTGGGTCCCGGTCGCGATGCGCTCCTTGGCGTACAGGGGAACGGCGTTGCGCACATACCAGCGGGCCGTGTGCGCCTGCACCGGCACGGCGATCAGCGCCGCGAGCAGGAACCGCCAGTCCAGCAGGGCGAGCGCGCCCAGGGTCAGCAGGATCGACAACGCGGACCGCGCGAGTTCGGGCAGTGCCCCGCGCACCGCGTCGGCGACTCGTGAAACATCCCTGGTGACACGGGAGTTGAGGTCGCCGGAGCCGGCCTTTTCGATGCGGTCCAGGGGCAGTGACAGCGCCCGCTCCACGAACAGTTCACGGAGCCGGGCGAGCGCGGTCTCCCCGAGCCGGGACACCAGCGACATGCCGAGTGCGGTGGTCACGCCCTGCACCAGGGCGACCCCGGCGAGCGCGACCACCGGCAGGGTGAGCGCGTCGGGGGAGCGGTGCTCGGTGACCACGTCGACGATATGGCCCAGCAGGGGCTGGGTGAGCAGCCCGACGGCCGTGGCGACCACCATCAGACCGAACCCGGCGACGGCCAACCCTCGCTGAGGCCGCAGAAGTTCACGGACCGCGGCGCGGGTGCGGGCCGGGGTGGCGGTGGGGAGGAGGGCCCGGTCGGAGTCAGTCCCCAGGCCTTCCGGCCGTATGCCTTCCGCCGTCATGCCAGCACCGCCGTCCGGTAGGTCGCGTCGGTCCGTACGAGCTCCGCGTGGGTGCCCTCGGCGCCGACGCGTCCGGCGTCCAGGAGGACCACGTGGTCGGCGACGGCGAGCAGCGCGGGGCTGTTGGTCACCACGATCGTGGTGCGGCCCCGGCGCAGATCGCGCAGTCCGTCCGCGATACGGGCCTCGGTCACGGTGTCGACCGCCGTGGTCGGGTCGTGCACGACCAGGACGGACGGCTCGGCACGCAACGCCCTTGCCAGCAGCACGCGTTGGCGCTGTCCGCCGGACAGGGACCGGCCGCCCTCGCCGACACCGGTAGCGGTGCCGTGCGGCAGGGAGTCGGCCACCTCGTCGGCGCGGGCGGCGGCCATGGCGCGTTCGGTGAGGAGATCGGCCTCGCCACCTTGGGAGCCGTCCTCCGGTGTCACGTTCTCTGCCAACGAGCCCTCGAACAGGGCCGCGTCATGGGCGGCGACCAGCACCGCCGCCCGAAGTGCCGCCGGATCCAGGCGACTCAGCGGTACGCCGTCCAGCTCGACCGAACCCGACTCCGGGTCCGCCTCCCGGCCCAGACAGCGCAACAGGGCCTCGGCACCGGCCGGATCAGTCACCGCTATACCGGTCAACCGCCCTGCGCGCAGGGCGAGATCGACACCGTCGAGCCCACCGAGCCGTACGCCCCGCAGCCGCAGTTCGCCGCGCACGGGCTCGGCGACCGGGTCGTCGCCGTCCACGACGGCGGGACTGGTGGCGAGTACTTCGGCGACCCGCGCGGCCGATGCCCGGCCCTGCGCCAGTTCGGCGTTGACCCAGGCGAACGTCTCCAACGGCCCCAGCAGGAACAGCGCGAGCCCCACCGCCGACACCAACTGCCCCAACGTAAGAGATCCGTCGAGCGCGAGTCGACCACCCACCAGGGCGATCAGCGCGATGAACCCGCCGGTGAGCGCGAGCACAAGGCCGGTCTGCCAGGACTCGGCACGCGCCGAACGCAGCGTGGCGGCAAGGGAGATGCGACTTGTACGGCGGTACCGTTCGACGGCCGCCTGCTGTGCGCCGAGACCCTTCAGCACTCGGAGCCCGGCCACCAAGTCGGCGGCCACGCCCGACGCATGGGCGGCCCGGTCCTGCTCGGCCTCGCTGCGGCGCTCCAACGGCTTGCTGAGCAGATGCCCCAGCCACAGCAGAACCGGCGTGCCCAGCAGCACGATCAGCCCGAGCGTGACGGAGATCAGCAGGAGTGCGACGGCGCTCACGGCGACGCCCGAGACGGCCCAAATCCCGCTCATCAAGGCCATGTTGACGGCACCGACCCGCTTGGCGTCCTCGGTGGCGACATTGGCCAGCTCACCGGGCAGCCGTCCCACCTCGGCACCGCCGCGGGCATCGAGCACCCGGCCCACGATCGCCAACCGGAGTGTGTGCGCGGCCTCTTCGGCTCCGCGCTCCCCGGCCTTGGCACCCAGACGGAAGCTCCACGACAACGTCACGTACATGACGGCCAGGACGACGAGCCAGAGCACCAGACGTCCGGCCTTCTGACCGGCCACGGCCTGATCGATGACGACACCGATGAGCACCGGCACCAGGGCTTCCCCCAGTTGGTGCACGCATCCGAGCGCCGAGCCGAGAGCGACGCGCCGAACCTGTCCCTTGACCGAGCGCGTCAGGACGTCCCGCCCCGACAGTTCCCCTGCTCCCACCAGCCACCCTCCGGAAACCGGCCAACTTAGGCAAGGCTACCTTAAGTGAATTGAGGGCGATGGGAGCCCTTTCTACCCGCCCCATTGGTAACGGAGCGGTTCCGATACCGCCGATCGCCGGGGCGTCGGCGCCCGACGCCGAGCGGTACCCTTCCCGGAGTGCGCCCTTTTGCGCGGCGCACGCCGGCAAGGCAGTACGCGAATTCGGGAGGACCGGCGTTGCACGTCCAGGAATGGCTCGACACGGTTCCAGCGGTGGCCGTCTACGCCGTGGTGGCGCTGGTCATCGGGGTGGAGAGCCTGGGCATCCCGCTGCCGGGCGAGATCGTCCTGGTCTCGGCGGCGCTCCTCTCTTCCCAGCACTCCGGCATCAACCCCGTCGTCCTCGGCGCCTGCGCCAGCCTCGGCGCGGTCATCGGCGACTCGATCGGCTATGCGATCGGCCGCAAGGGCGGACGCCCCCTGCTCGCCTGGCTCGGCGACAGATTCCCCAAGCACTTCAGCGAAGGCCATGTCGCCACCGCCGAGCGCTCCTTCGAGAAGTGGGGCATGTGGGCCGTCTTCTTCGGCCGCTTCATCGCCCTGCTCCGCATCTTCGCCGGCCCGCTCGCGGGCGTACTGCGCATGCCGTACTGGAAGTTCCTGACCGCCAATCTCCTCGGCGGAGTCATCTGGGCGGGCGGCACCACGGCGGTCGTCTACTACGTGGGAATCGTCGCCGAGGACTGGCTCAAGCGCTTCTCGTACTTCGGCCTGGCGGCGGCGGTGCTGGTGGGCGCGGCCTCCATGCTGATCGTCCGCCGCAAGGCGCAGAAGATGTCAGCAGAGAAGAAGGAACCCGAGCCGGTCAGCGCCGCCGACTGAAAGCGCCCCTTCAGGGGCGCGGGGAACGGCGCAAAACCACAGGCAAACCGCACTCGCCACCGACCTACTCATGCACCCCCTGATGCGCCTTGGCCAACTCCGCGTACATGGTTCCGTTGAGGGTCAACCCCTCCCGTTCCTCACCGGTGAGAGCCCGCCGCACCTTCGCCGGCACCCCCGCGACCAGTGACCCCGCCGGCACAACCATCCCCTGTGGCACCAACGCCTGCGCCGCGACCAGCGAACCCGCCCCGATCACCGCGCCGTTGAGCACCGTGGCCCCCATCCCGATGAGGCAGTCGTCCTCGACGGTCGCTCCGTGCACGACGGCGTTGTGCCCGACGGACACCCGCTCCCCGACCGTCACCGGAAAGCCGGGGTCGGCATGCAGCGTGCAGTTGTCCTGAATATTGCTGCTGGCCCCCACCGCGATCCGCTCGACGTCACCGCGCAACACCGCTCCGTACCAGACACTCGCCCCCGCCGCCACGGTCACGTCCCCGATCACCGACGCCGTGGGCGCCACGAAAGCGCCCTCGTCGATCTTCGGTTCCCTGCCGCCGATACCCGTGATCAACGCCCTGTGCGTCATGGTGCCCTCGCTTCCGTCGGAGACACCCGCACGGTACGTCATCGGGTAGGGCGAAGATCACAGCGGCCGGACCTCATGGGTGTGGCTGACGCTGAGTACCGTGAGCGGGTGCCCAAGCGCAAGAACACGTTCTCAAAATGGCCGCGCCAGCTCGCGCAGCGCGCCGTCCACGCGGGCTGGGCCTGGGTGCAGCGCACGGGCTCGGTGACGGCCGAGAACCCCGGCCGCTTCCACTTCGGCTCCATCGGCGAAGCCACCCGGCTCGCCTTCCCGCTGGGCACGGTCTTCGGCGAACCCTGGATCCACCTCGGCGCCCACTGCATCGTCGGCGAACAGGTCACCCTCACCGCGGGCCTGATGCCCGACCTCGACCTCGGCCCCGACCCCATCCTGCGCCTCGGCGACGGTGTCGTCCTCGGCCGCGGCAGCCATGTCATCGCCGACACGACGGTCACCATCGGCAGCGACTGCTACTTCGGGCCGTACGTCTACGTCACCTCCACGAACCACTCCTACGACGACCCGCACGAGCCCATCGGCAAGCAGTGGCCGCGCATGGAACCCGTCGAGATCGGCCCCGGCTGCTGGATCGGCACCGGCGCGGTGATCCTGCCGGGCGCCCGCATCGGCCGGAACGTGGTGGTGGCCGCCGGCGCGGTGGTCCGCGGCACGGTCCCCGACCACTCCGTGGTGGCGGGCGCCCCCGCCCGGGTCGTACGCCGCTGGACCCCTGCCGAGGGCTGGCAGCCCCCGCTCCGCACCCCGGCCCCGGTCCCGATCCCCGCGGACGTGACCCCGGACCAACTCCGAGCCCTCGCGGACCTGGACGAGGAGAGCGCGGCACGGTTGGCCGAGCTGGACGACGACACGATCGCGCACTTGGCGAACTCGGACGCGGAGGCCTGAGCGGGCCTCCGGCCGGATGTCCGGTGTTGCCTCAGCCGGGGGCCGGGCGCCGCCCGCCCGGTGCTCCCTTCAGCTCGGTGTTCCCCTCAACCGGGTGCCGGGGGACGGGAGTTGGACCGGTGTTGCAGTCAGCAGGCAGCGCGGCCCTCACCCCGTCGCCAACAACACCGTCCCCACCAACGCCAACCCCGCCCCCGCGGCCTGCACCGCCCGAAGCCGCTCCCGCAGGAAGCCGCGTGCGGCGAGGGACGTCACCACCGGGTAGAGCGAGGCCAGCACCGCCGCCACCGTCACCGGACCGTGCTGCGCGGCGATCGCGTACGTTCCGTTGGCCGCCACATCGGCGAGGCCCACGAAGGCCAGTGCCGGTAGTGAACTCCAGGGGAAGCCGCCCTCAGGGAGCGCGGGCCCGCCCCGTCGTACGGAGACGTAGAGTGCTGCGCCACCCGTGGCCACGTTCGTCAGGCGCTGTACGAACAGGGCGAGGAAGAGGCCGGTGACCGTGGTGGACGCCTCCGCGATCAGGGCGAAGACCGTGCCGAAGCCGAGCGCGGCGACGAGGGCCAGCAGGATGGCTTGGCGTTGCACGGCCGCGCCCCGCAGTTGAGGGCCGCCCGCCAGGACGACCCCGGTGACGGCGACCGCGATCCCGGCCACCTGTATCAGCCCGGGCCGCTCCCCGAGGAAGAGCCCCACGCCGACCGGTACGGCCACGCTCAGTGTCGCGAGCGGGGAGACGACCCCCATCGGGCCGAGAGCGAGCGCTTTGTAGAAGGAGAGGAGGGCGATCGGCCCCACCAACCCGGCCGCGAACGCGAACCACAGCCGCGGCCCGGCCTCGCTCCAGCCGCCGGTGGCCACGACGACCGCGCCGAGCACGGCCGCCGCGATCCCCTGGGAGACGACGACCACCGTCAGGGCCGGGAACCGTCGGGTCAGCATGCCGCCGCCGAAGTCGGCCAACCCCCACAGGAGGCTGGTGGCCAGGGCGAAGAATGCTGTCACGGGGTGCCTCGCAGTACAGTTCGGTGAACAATCGGGTGCACCACACCGTAGTTCAGCTGAGTAAACTCTGTCATCCATAATATTGAACTGAAGGTAGGGGCGGAACGTTGTCGGACCTCGACCTGCTGACCCAGTCCCTGGCGCGCAACGTCAGGCACTGGCGCTCCGTGCGCGGCTTCACCCTGGACGTGCTCGCCGCCCGCGCGGCCGTCAGCCGGGGCATGCTCATCCAGATCGAGCAGGCCCGCACCAACCCGAGCATCGGTACGGTCGTCAAGATCGGCGACGCCCTCGGCGTCAGCATCACCACCCTCCTCGACTACGAACAGGGCCCGAAGGTCCGCATCGTCCCCGCCGAGCGGGCCGTACGGCTGTGGCACACCGACGCCGGCAGCTACAACCGCCTCCTCGCCGGCACCGAGGCCCCCGGTCCGCTGGAGATGTGGGACTGGCGGCTGATGCCGGGGGAGAGCAGTCCCTCCGAGCCGCACCCCACGGGCACGGTCGAGCTCGTCCATGTCACCACCGGCGAGCTGACCCTCACCGTGGACGGCGAGGACCACCTCGTCCCGGCCGGCGCGAGCGCCACCTTCGAGGCCAACACCCCGCACACCTACGGCAATCGGGGCGATGAGCCGATGGAGATGGTGATGGCGGTGTCCGTCCCGCCGGTGCACCGGGACACCCCGTGAAAGGCCGCCGTACGGCTGTTAGCGTGCCGCCATGCGCGCACCCATCGGACACTTCGACCACGCCACCCCCGCCCCCGACTGCCTCGACGAGCTGACCGGCCCGGTCGCCGACGCCGTGCGCGACTGGCGCGGCAGCGTCCCCGCCGACCAGATCGTCTACGTCGAGACGGACCCGGAGTGGGCCGACACCGCCACCTTCGTGGAGCACTACGGCCGCGAACTGCTGGAGCGGTCCGCCAACTGTGTCGTGGTCGCCGGAAAGCGCGGCGGCGAGACCATGCTCGCCGCATGTGTCGTCCTGTCCACCACCCGTGTCGACGTCAACGGCGCCGTACGCCGCCAACTCGGCGCCCGCAAGGCCTCGTTCGCGTCGATGGACACGGCGACCGGCGAGAGCGGCATGGAGTACGGCGGCATCACCCCCATCGGACTCCCCGCCGACTGGCCGGTGTTGGTGGACCCGGCCGTCGTCGACCTCCCGTACGTCCTGGTCGGCAGCGGGCGTCGACGCGGCAAACTCCTCGTCCCCGGAAAGGCGTTCGCCGAGATTCCGGGCGCGGTGGTACTGGAGGGACTCGGGGTCGCCTGACCTCAGGCCGTCGTGTGGTGGGCCAGCACCCCGTGCGGGTCCGCCTCGCCCGGCACCAGTGCCGGATCGGCGTGCACCAGGGCCGCAGTGAGCCGCGGCACCGCGTGCAGCAGCGCGTGTTCCGCCGCCACCGCGACCGCGTGGGCCTGCCGTACCGTCGCCTCCCCGTCCACGACCACCGCCACCTCGGCGCGCAACCGGTGCCCGATCCAGCGCAGCCTCAACTCGCCCACCCCGCGCACCCCTTCGACCTCCCGCACGGCGTGCTCGGCCCGGTCCACCAGCTCGGGATCGACGGCGTCCATCACGCGCCGGAACACCTCGCGCGCCGCGTCCCGCAGCACCAGGACGATCGCGGCCGTGATCGCCAACCCCACGATCGGGTCGGCGAGTTGCCAGCCCAGCGCCGAACCGCCGGCCCCGAGCAGTACGGCCAGCGAGGTGAACCCGTCCGTACGGGCATGGAGTCCGTCGGCGACCAGCGCGGCCGACCCGATGTCCCGGCCGACCCGCATCCGGTACCGGGCCACCCACTCGTTGCCCACGAACCCGGCCAACGCGGCCACCGCGACCGCCGCGACGTGCTGGACGGGACGCGGATCGAGCAGCCGGTCCACCGCCGCCCACGCCGCGAAGGCGGCGGACGCGGCGATCGTCAGCACGATCGCGATACCGGCCAGGTCCTCGGCGCGCCCGTAGCCGTACGTGAAGCGCCGGGTCGCCGCCCGGCGGCCGAGCACGAACGCGATGCCGAGCGGTACGGCGGTCAGCGCGTCCGCCGCGTTGTGCACCGTGTCGCCGAGCAGCGCCACCGACCCGGACATGACCACCACGACCGCCTGCACCAGCGCTGTCGCCCCGAGCACCGCGAGCGAGACCCAGAGGGCGCGCATACCGCGGGCGGAGGACTCCAGCGCGGAGTCGAGTTTGTCGGCGGTCTCGTGGGAGTGGGGGGTGAGGAGATGGCCGAGGCGGTGGCGGACGCCCCCGGGGGAGTGGCCGTGATGATGGTGGTGCTCGTGGTGGTGATGGTCGCTCACGTGCGTCCCCTTCCGGTGCGTGGGTGGACGTACGGCGCCCACAGGGCCATTATGTGCGTATGAGCGCACGCATGCACCTATCAACTGCGCATGATGCGCATCCGCGTACCCCGGGCGAGGAACAGTTCGCGCTCGCCGCCGAACTCCTCGCCCTTCTCGGTGACCGCACCCGCCTGACACTGCTGCACGCGCTGACGAGGGGCGAGTCCGATGTCTCCACCCTCACGGAGGTGTGCGACGCGGCCCGTCCGGCCGTCAGCCAGCACCTGGCGCGGCTGCGCCTCGCGGGCCTTGTGACCACCCGCAAGGAGGGCCGCCGGGTGATCTACTCGCTCGGCGACGGCCATCTGCGCAGGCTCGTGGACGAGGCCCTGAACGTGGCCGACCACCGGCTCAACGACCGTCCGCCGCACGACTGACGACCCGTCAGTGGCCGGGGTCCTTGCCCAGGTACGACTCCGCGAACGCGAGCCCGGCGGACGGGGATCGGAAGACGCGGCGCAGTCGGGCCAGCGTGGTGCCCGCGCGGTACGGGTCGCCGGACGAGGCGCCGTGGTACACCTCGGACAGCCACTGGGAGAACTCCTGGTACTCCCACACGCGGCCCAGGCAGGCGTCCGAATAGCCGTCCAGGCCCGCGGAGTCGCCCGACGTGGCATGCGCGACGAGCGCGTCGCCGAGCAGGAACGCGTCGTGCAGGGCGAGGTTCATGCCCTTCGCCGCGATCGGCGCGGTGAGATGGGCCGCGTCGCCCGCGAGGTGGAGCCGGCCGAACACCATGGGTTCGACCACGTAGTTGTGCATGTCGAGCACGCGCTTCTCGATCAGCCGGCCCTCGGTCAGCGGCGGGGCGCCGGTCGCGGCGAGCCGGTGCTGGAGTTCGGCCCAGACGCGGTCGTGCGGCCAGTTGTCGGGGTCGTCGCCGGGCGGGCACTCCAGGTAGTAGCGGGTGACTTCGGGGCTGCGCGCCATGTGCCCGGCGAAGCCACGCGGGTTGACGCCGAACAGCACACAGTCCGAGGACGGCGGTGCCTCGGCCAGCAGCGCGAGCCAGCCGATGCCGTAGTCGTGCCGTGCGACGCGGGCCCGCTCCACGGGTATCGCCGCCCGGCTCACCCCGCGCGCACCGTCGCAGCCCGCGATGAAGTCGCCGTACACGACCCGCCGTTGACCGCTCTCCGGGTCGGTGTACGACACCGCGGGCCGGTCGGTCTCCAGGTCGTGCAGCTCGACGTCCCGCACTCCGAAGCGGATCTCGCCGCCCCGCACGTCCGCGTACTCCCGCACCAGGTCCGTCACCAGCAACGGCTGCGGATAGACGAAGTGGTGATGGCCCGTCAACTCCGTGTAGGAGAACCGGTGCCGCTGCCCGCCGAAGCGGAACTCGCACTCGGTGTGCCGCTGCGCCCGCTCCAACAGGGTGTCGGCGAGGCCCCGTTGCTGAAGCCCGTGGACCGCCCACTCCTCGATGACTCCGGCCCGGGGGCGCCGCTCGATGAACTCGCGGGTCTCCGTCTCCAGTACCAGGCAGTCGAGGCCGGCCGCGCGCAGGATGTTGCCGATGGTGAGTCCGGCGGGACCGGCGCCTACGACGACGACCGAACGGCGTTCCGGGGGCGCGGAGTTGAGGTGGGGGGAGACAGGGCTGGTCACGCCCGCATTATGTCAGGGGCTGTGTGCCGCTCTGTGAAAGAGAGGGTCATCCCAGTCGGGGAATCTCGATCGCCGGGCAGCGGTCCATCACCATCTCCAGGCCCGCTGCCCGGGTCCGCTCGTACGCGGTCCCGTCGATCACGCCGAGCTGGAACCAGACGGCCTTCGCACCCTTGGCGACCGCCTCGTCGGCGACCGCGCCGGCGAGATCGCTGTTGACGAAGACATCGACGACGTCGACCTCGAAGGGGATGTCCGCGAGGGAGGCGTACCCCTGCTCGCCGTGGACCGTCTCCGCCTTGGGGTGCACGGGGATCACACTCTTGCCGAAGCGCTGCAACACGTCCGCGACGCCGTACGCCGCGCGGGACTGGTTCGAGGACAGCCCCACGACGGCCCAGGTGTCGCCGGACTCGGTGAGGATCTTGCGGACCGTTGCTGAGTCGCCGTACACGCTCGGCCTCCTGGGATTCGTTCGTCGCCTGCTGCCCGGGACAACAGCAGGCGACGCCCGGAGATTCCTTCAGTCCTGGACCACGGACGTGTTGAGGCCCTCGGCGTAGTGGTTGTGGGCGATCCGGATGCCCGAACTGCCATGGAAGACGAACAGCGGAGAGGTGTACGGCGGCTGGTCCGGTGCGGCGAGGCGGCGGACGGTGTTGTCGGTGAAGCTGAATCCGCCGACGCTCTTGGCGTTGACCACGGTGACGTCGCCGATGTCGAAGGTGTTGTGCTCGACCGAGATGTCGTGGTGCACCGGGTGCGCCGGGTCGACGACCTGGTTGGTCGGCTCCACGAAGATGACGGGACCGCTGGGCCGGGTGAAGGTGTTGTCGCGGATCGTGAGGTCGGAGACCGGCCCGGACTCGTACCACTGGTAGGCGTCGGCGGAGACGTAGACGCTGGCCATGGACATCGCGTCGAACCGGTTGCCGGTGATCAGGACGGGCTTGCGGGTGGTGACCAGGATGCCGCGGGTCGGCACGTTGCGGAACACGTTGCCGGAGATGACGACCGACGGCGTGGCCGTGATGTTCTCGACGACGGAGCCGCCGATCTGGACGCCTGCGGGCACCGGCCGGTCGAAGGTGACGGTCATCGAGGTCAGCGACTTCGAGTGGTCCATGCCGCTCGGCCCGTCGACGGCGGTGACCTTCGCGTGCGGGTCCGTCACCGGGGTCATCGTCCGCTGGTCGGTGAACTCGACCTCGTCACCCGGCGCGAACTGCGGGAAGCCGGCGGTCTGCGGGTGTTCGTAGGCGAGGGTGAGGGTGTTCGGGCCGGGCTTCCCGACGACTTCGAGGTAGGTGCCGTGGATGTTGATCGGGTCGTCGTGCGGTCCGTCGAAGACGCTGCGGGTGATGGAGACCTTGCCCTTCACGCCGGACATCTGCACGAAGTCCGCGAACGAGGCGCTGGACCGGCCGGACTTCGGATCGGGGGCGAAGTTCACCTTGTCGATGGAGATGTTCTCGCTGAACTGCCCGACCACGCCGAAGGATTGAAGGTAATAGGCGTTCATCGAGCGCATCGTGACGTTCTTGGACTGCCAGATGAAGGCGCCCGGTTCGGTCCGCTCGATATTGCGCATCTGGTAGACGAGCCCGGCGTCCGACGGCTGTGACGCGGTGGTGTAGTCGATGCGGATACGGCGGTCGCCGAGGTCGGTGACCGAGGAGACGTCGTTGAACAGAGGGTTGTCCCCGCGCCAGGTCTTCTGCGCCACCGGGTCGTGGATCTGCGTGTACTGGAGCCCGTCGACCCCCGACCAGTACGGCTGCCCGGTGGCCGGGCTCTTCTCGCCGAGCCAGGTGATGTGCGTGCCGTTCACCTCGTACGGGCTGCCGGCGGGGATCTTCAGGACGCGGTAGGCGTGCCCGTCGCTGACACCGGTGGTGGCGACGGTCGCGTCGATGACCTCGGGCGCCGCGTAGTCGAAGGAGAAGTTCTGGAAGGTCACATCGGTCGAGCGGATGGACGCGAACGCCGTCTGGAGACCGTGGTAGACGAGCTTGGCCCCGCCGCCGTCGACGGTGACATCGTGCATGTCCTCGATCAGCAGCCCGATCTTCTTGTCCCGGTAACGCTCGTCGGCGCCAACGGTGTTGGAGACATACAGCTCCCGCGTCTCGGCCCGCTCGGGGTAGAGCTGATAGGTGCCCTTCGAGAAGACGATCCGCACCGGCCGGTGGCGGTCGACGCTCTTGGCGTGCCGCAGCGCCGCGACGACGGCGGGCGTCGAGTCCGTCCGGCCCGTGGGGTCGGCGCCGTAGGCGTCCACGTCGACCACCGCGACCGACGGCGTCTGCCGCGCCGCGGCGACGGGAGTGCCGCCGCCCACGAGCAGCGCGAGCGCCACCCCGAGAAAAAGGTACCGAGACATAGCCCCTCCGGAGCATTCATGAGCACGAAACACCCGATGAATAGGCGGGGTTGGTGCCGATTTTCTGGCCTCAACTCCGAGAGGAGTGTCCATAGACCCGACCTCTAGGTCAATGGTCCGGACGAACGTTGGAGGCTCACGCCTTCGGCGGTGCCGTGCTCGCGCGGATCACCAACTCGGGGTCGAAGAGGAGCTCCCCGACGGGTACGTCACGGTTGCCGACCAGGGCGAGGACACTGCGGCCCACCTCCGAGGCCAGTCGGTCGGCCGGCTGGCGGACCGTGGTGAGCGGGGGGTCGACGAAGTCCATGATCATGGAGCCGTCGTAGCCGACGACCGACACATCACCCGGGACGTCGTACCCCTGCCGACGCGCTCCCCGGATCGCGCCCAGCGCCATGTAGTCGCTGGCGGCGACGACGGCGGTGGCACCCCGCGCCAGGAGCGAGATCGCGGCGGACTGTCCGCCCTCCACGGTGTAGGACTGCCGGACCACCCACTGCTCCGGGTCCTCGACGCCGCGCTTGGCCAGTGAGGCGACGAAGCCGCTGACCCGGCGGTCGGCTGGGCGGTTGCCGACCGGGCCCGAGGCCATCCCGATACGGCGGTGGCCCAGCCGGTACAGGTGGTCGACGGCGAGTTCGGCGGCGAGCAGATCGTCGGTGGAGAAGACCGGCGCCTCGCTCACGCCCTCGAACCGGCCGTTGACCCCGACGAACGGGATCCTGCGGGACAGCAGGAGTTCGTACGTCGCCGGGTCCGCGCCCTCCAGCGTGTTGCTGGCCGAGAGGAACACCACGGCGGCGACGCCCCGGTCGGCGAGCGAGGTCACGAAGTCCAACTCCTGAACTCCGCCCGGGAAGCACGGGCACAGCACCGTCTTCAATCCGTGCGGGGCGAGGATCGACTCGATGCGCTCGGCGACATCGGCGAAGAACGGGTTGGACACCAGCTCGGTGACGACCGCGACGAGTTGACCTCGGGTCTGTCGCTCGTACCCCAGCTCGGCCATGGCCCGCTCGACCGCCTCGCGGGTCGTGCGGGACACGCCCTGGCGCCGGTTGATGACCCGGCTGACCGTGGCCTCGCTCACCTGCGCCCGGTCCGCGACCTCGGTGATGCCGACCTTCATACGGTCCCTTCCGCCTTGACTTGCAGGATGGTGATGAAAACTTTCAGCTTGTTCCTCCGTGCAACGTAGCAGTTGAGTTGCGTGTCTTCCATGTTTCTCACGCATGACCATTGAACCGTCACTTCGGCCCCTGCTAGCTTTCCGGCCACCACTCGGCCCCCGCCCCGCAGTCACCGAAGACCGGGAGACCCGATGAAGCCCTCGCGGCTCATGCTGCTCACCGCTGTTGCCCTGCTCGCACCCCTGGCCCCCGCGCTGCCGGCCGCCGCCGCTGCTTCCGCCGCCCGTCCCCAACTCACCATCCCCGACCCGGGGTTCGAGAACGGGGGCACAGGCTGGACCTTCACCTCGGGCGCCGGAGTCGGCACCGGCAACAAGCACGGCGGCACCCGCTTCCTCTACCTCGACGCAGGAGCCGGCAAGAGTGCGGAACTGACCATCGTCGCGCCCCGGAACGGCGGCTACGACTTCTCCGCGTGGATCGGCAGTGCCGGCACCGGCGGCACGTACACGGTCCGGCGCAACGGGCAGACCGTCGAGACGATCACGCTGCCACAGCATCCCGGCTACGCCCGCTACACCATCAGCGGCGTCCGGTTGAGGACCGGCGACCGGCTCCAGATCGAATTCGGCTCCGGGACCTCCTGGGTCAACGCCGACGACCTGATGATTTCGCCCGCCGCGCCCGCCCACCCCGAGGTCACCTCGTCCGACCCCGAGATCGCCGAGATGTTCGCCTGGGCCCAGAAGAAGGCCAACAGCTGGGTCCAACTGCCCGGCACCGTGGGCCCGGTCAACGTCGACGAGTACCAGACCGGAGGCACCGGCACCGCGTCGTACGCGCCCACCTACTGGGCCGGATACGCCAACCGCAGCGCCTACTACTCCCGCGACATGACCCACCAGCTCGCCGGCGCCCATCTCATCGGCCTCGACGCCGAGAACGAGACGATGCTCCGCTCGTACGCGCAGTCGGCCACCGCCGAGCACAAGTACTTCCCGGTGTGGTCCCTCAACTTCGACGCCAAGACCTACCTGAGCATCGACTACAAGAGCCCGGACGATTTCGTGCGCGAGGTGCCCGCCGCCTTCGAACTCGTCGAGAAGGCGGCCCAGGCCTATCTCTGGACCGGCGACCGCAGATACGTCGACGACCCGGTGCTGTGGGACTTCTACCGGCACGCCACCGAGCAGTTCATCGACCTGCACAACTCCGCCAAGGACAACGGCAAGGTCAAGGTCGCCGAAGGCACCGGCCAGGGCATCTTCCAGGGCGCCGCCAGCTACAACGAGCAGGACGGCGACGGCCTCGCCGAGGCCGGGGACGGCATCGCCTCCGAGTACCAGGCGTATCTGGCGATGGCCGTCCTCGCGCGCGGCAAGGGTGACACCGCGCTGGCCAGGACCTACGACAAGCGTGCCGCCGACCTGAAGACGTACTTCAACGACGACTGGAGCGGCACCGGCAGCGGCGCCGACATGGTCCGCGCCTACACCCTGTCCGGCACCCCGGTCACCGGCTGGGGCAAGGAGAACAGCGTCTTCATGCCGATGAAGCAGATCATCGACCCCGGCCCGCGCAACGACGCCTATCTCGACTACATCCAGGCACAGGAGCTGGGCCCGGACGGCTCGCCCAACATCGAGTCGACGACCTACCTGCCCGACATGTTCTTCAAGAACAACCGCGCCGACACCGCGTGGTGGTGGATGAAGAAGATCTACGGCGAACGGGACACCCAGCACGTCAACGCCAGCCAGGGCCCCGACGGCGACTACCCCGAGGTGTCCTTCACCCTCGTCAGCCAGACCATCCAGGGCCTGATGGGCATCACCCCGGACGCGCCCAACCACAAGGTGACCACCCAGTCGCGGCTGCCCTCCGGCATGACGTGGCTCCAGGCGGCGGACGTCCCCATCGGTACGGGCACGGTCACCGTCCGCCACGACGGCGCGACGAAGACCACCCTCACGAACAACTCCCGCAAGGACGCCTACAGTTGGGAGGCCCGCTTCCCTGGCGTCCACAAGAAGATCAAGGTCAACGGCGTGCCGCAGCGCATCCGCACCGAGACCGTCGACGGGGTCACCTACACCTACGCGACGCCGACGGTACGGGCCGGGGCGACGGCGGTGGTGCAGGTGAGCGACTGACGCGAACTCCCGCTCAGCGAGGCGTCCGTAGCGCGGCGGCCAGATCGTCGAGGTGCCGCGCGACCGGACCGAGGGTGAGCAGGCCGCTGCCCGCTCCGGCCAACTCGGCTGCGGCGGGAGTCAGTTCCGCGTGTGCGCGCTCCATCGTGTCCCGGTCGTCCACGGCGAGCGCCGCGCGGGCGGCCAGGCACCACAGGGCTTCGAACAGCAGGTCGCGCGGCGGGTCGGGGAGCGAACGCAGCATGGCCCGGGCGTCGTCGGGGTGGTCCTGGGCCAGCAGTACGAGGGGGCGGGCCCACGGTTCGTACGGTCCCCAGTCGATGCGCTCGTCGGTCTGCGCGGGCTGCCCCTGCCGTAGTCGCAGGCTCAGCAACGCCAGCGGCAGCAGGCCGTGTTCGAGCCCGGGCATGCCGGCTCCGTCCAGCCGTCGTGCCGCTTCCCGGTAGGCCGCCGCCACCTCCGTCGGCTGCGCACCGCCGGTCTCGGCGAGCCGTAGCACCCGGTACCACTGGGTGAACACGCCCACCAGCGGCAGTTCATGACGTTCCGCCAGGTGATCTGCGGCCGTCGCGTGGCCGTCGGCCCCGGTGAAGTCCGAGAGGGCGCTGCGGGCCTGAAGCCGGACCAGATTGCCGAGAACCTCGTAGGTGACCATGCCGTGCCGGGCGGACAGGGTGATCAACTCGGCGCCGATCGCGTCCCGTTGCGGGGCCAGGCCGGCGCGGTGGAAGGTCTGCATGAACACCCCGTTGAGGGCGAAGGCCAGCAGCGCGGGGTCGTTCAGCTGCCGGGCCAGGTCCTCCGCCTGGCGGGCGGCCTGGGGGCCGCGTGCCGAACGGGTGCCGCGCGACTCCAGGGCGATCGTCGCCAACAGGCGGGCCCGCGCGGCGAGATGAGCCTCTGGCGGGAGCGCGGCCAGGGTGTGCTCGGCCGCCGCCACCGTGTCCGCCGCCTGCTGAGGGTCGTCGACGCGGGTCCAGATCGCCGGGACGTCGTAGGCGCCGATCACGCGGGCGGTGAGTTCGGTGTCGCCCAGTTCCCGTGCCGCCGTGATCGCCGCCAGACGGTGCTTGCGAGCGGCCTGAAGGCCACCGCCTCCGGTCACCGCGAGATCGCGCAGCAGCCCCACCGTCGACTCCAGGCGCGCACGGGCACCGGAGGCCACGGTCCGGTCGTAGGCGGCGGCAGCCTGCGCCCAGACGCGCTCCGCCGGACCGACGGGCCCCGGATCCAGATGCGCGGCATGGCCGAGGATGTCCGCCTCCAGGCGGCGCAGGGCCGGGCCCGGGTCCGCGCCGAGCTGTTCCACGAGGAGGGCGCGCGCCCGGCGCAGTACGGCGAGCGCGTCGCCCTGGCGGCCGGTGCGGTACAGGGCCAGCGCCAACAGCCGCCAGGCGTCCTCGCGCCACGGATGCTCGGCCACATGAGCGTCCAGGTCGGGCACCGCCTCGGCGCCCTGCCCCAGGCCGAGTTGGGCCTCGGCCCGGCGCTCGACGGCGTGCAGCCGCAGCTCGCCGAGGCGGGAGCGTTCCGCACGGGCCCAGGCCGCCTCGCCGAAGTCGGCGTAGGCGGGACCCCGCCACCAGCCCAGCGCCTCCTCCAGTTGGGCGAGCGCGGGCCGGTCCGGCAGGGTCCCGGCCGTGGTCACCGCCCGCTCGAACCGCCAGGCGTCCACGGCCTCCGGCCCGGCCCGCAGCGCGTACCCCGGACCCTCGGTGACCAGCAGCCGGGCCGGAGTACGCGGCGGACGCTCCGGTTCCAGTGCCCGCCGCAGCGCGGCCACGAAGGTGCGCATCGCGCCCAACGCGTCGGCGGGCGGCGCCTCTTGGTCCGCCCAGAGATCCTCGACGAGCCGCGCGACAGGGACGACCCGGCGCCGGGCGACGAGCAGCCGAGCCAGCACGGCCCGGTGCCGGGGACCCTTCAGGGCGATCGCGTCCCCGGCGCCGTCCCAGGCCGCCACCGGCCCCAGCACCCCGAACCCGACCTCCATCGCCGACCACCCTTTCCGGGGCATCGCCCCAGGTCACCGTAGCGCGCTCACTCGATGCTCATCGGCACGCGGCAGGCTCGACGGCGACGGAACAAGAGAAGTACGGAACAAGAGAAGTACGTACGAAGGAAGGGTGCACCATGCCACCGGCCATCCCCGGCTTCACCTACCACCGCGTCCCCGTCGCGGACGGCGTGTCCCTGAACGCGGCCGTGTCCGGCTCGGGCAGCCCGATCGTGCTGCTGCACGGCTTTCCGCAGACCCACCTCATGTGGCGCCATGTCGCCGCCGACCTCGCGGCCGACCACACCGTGATCTGCCCCGACCTGCGCGGCTACGGCGCGAGCGACAAGCCCGCCGAGACCGACGGCTCCGCTTACGCCAAGCGCACCATGGCCGCGGACGTCATCGCCCTCGCCCACGCCCTGGGACACGACCGCTTTGCCCTCGCCGGACACGACCGCGGCGCGCTGGTCGCCTTCCGCGCCGGACTCGACCACCCCGACACGATCACGCACCTGGCCTGTCTCGACGTACTCCCCACCCTGGACATGTGGGACGTCATGCACGGCGTCACCGCCGCCGTGGGCTTCCACCTCTATCTGATGGCCCAACCCCCGGGCCTGCCCGAGCAGTTGATCGCCGCCGCACCCGACGCGTTCTTCGGCCACTTCCTCGACCTCTGGACCAACGCCCCCCAGGCGATCCCCGCCGACATCCGCTCCGCCTACCTGGAAGCCTGCCGCGCCGCGATCCCCTCGATCGTCGCCGACTACCGCGCCTCCGCCGGCCTCGACCTCGCCCACGACCGGACGGACCGGGACGCCGGCCACCGGCTGCGGATGCCGGTCGCCGTACTCCAGCAGGACTGGGGCGCCGCCCTTGGCTTCGACGCGGCGGCGCTGTGGAGTGCATGGGCACCGGACCTGCGGCACTCCACCGTCGCCTGCGGCCACTTCATGGCGGAGGAGGCCCCTGCCATGGTGGCCAAGACACTGCGTGACCTGGTCGCCGCAGGCTGAAGGGGGAGACGGGCGAACGGGTGACCGCCGACCCGATCCCCAGGACGACCAGGACGACCAGGACGGCCGGACGAGTGCAATCGGCCCGGAGATCCGCGTCCCGTACCCGGATGCCGGAGGAACCACGCGGCAACGGCATCCTGGCGGACCGGGTCACCGCCCCCGGCAGGAACTGCGCCCGCACTCCTCGGACCCGGCCCGCACGACGGCACCCCAGGCGCATCGACCCGCAGGGTGAACCGCGCCACCCGGGCTGCAACAGAGCGAACATGCATGCGTACGGCCCTCCGCCCGCCTACGCTCAGGCCGTGCTGCGCATCATCGACGCCCGAACCGGCGAGCCCCTCGAAGCCGCCCCCGCCCGCCGTGGCCTGACCAGGGTCGAGGCGCACGCGTCCGGCCTCGATCCCACGGCACTACGCGTCCTCCTCGTCGCCGACCTCCTCGTGCGCGCCCTCGAACTCGGCGGCACCCCCGTGTTCGCCCTGCTCACCGGAGACCGGGAGAAACCCGAACTCCGGGCCGCCGCCCGCACGTTGGGCATCCGCCCCTTCGAGGACGGCGGAGACCTCGGCTCCGGACTCGGCGAGGCCCAGGTCCTGCACGTGACGGCCGAGGGCGGTGCCACACCCGGGGGAGTCCTGGTCGCCGTAGCGCCCGTCGAATCCCCTACGGCCGTCGCGGACCTCTCCGACCCGGGCGCGCTCCGCCTCGCCCTGCTCTCGCACGCACGGGACCTGCCGGTACGGCTCGACGCGGACGCGCTGGACGAGGCGCGGCGGACCCTGGCGCACTGGCGCGGGTCGGTCGCCGACTGGGCGCGCAGGCCCTCGCGGCCGGTGCCCGACGAGGTGCGCGGGCAGTTGCGGGCCGCGTGGGAGGACGACCTGAACGTGCCCGAGGTGCTGGAGGTGCTGCGCCGGGTGGAGAGCTGGCCCGGCCTGCCGGACGGCGCCCGCTTCGAGACCTACGCCTATGCCGACCGGCTGCTCGGTCTCGAACTCACCCGTGACATCGGGTCGTTGGCATGAGCGCCCGCGCCGGAGCCCGCCCGCTGCGCCGACTGGTCGTGCTGCGGCACGCCAAGTCCGCCTGGCCCGAGGGCGTTCCAGATCATCAGCGTCCCCTCGCCCCGCGTGGCCGCCGGGACGCGCCGGCCGCCGGTCTGGCGCTCGCCGCGGCCGACTCGCTGCCCGACCTCGCCCTCTGCTCCACGGCCGTACGCGCCCGCCAGACCTGGGAGTTGGCCTCCGCCGAGTGGGGCACGCCACCGCCGGTGCGGTACGAGCCGGGGCTGTACGCGGCCGACGCGGCGGAACTCCTCGATGCCGTCCGCCAAGTGCCGCACGAGGTCGAGACGTTGCTCCTGATCGGGCACAACCCCGGCCTGGAGGAACTGGTCCTGGACCTCGCCGGCGACAGCCTCGACGACGCTCTCGACGAGGTCCGCGTGAAGTTCCCGACCTCGGCGATCGCGGTCCTGGCCTGGCACGGCGACACCTGGCAGGACCTCGCCCCGGGCACGGCCCTGCTGACGGGCTTCGTCGTGCCGAGGGGCAGGAAGAAGTAGCCCTGTGGCTAGGGGAGTTGGAGGAACTCCCGGGCGCCGCGCAGCCGTGTGCGGATGTCCGCCTGTGTCGCGGCGCAGTCCAGACGCACCTCCAGAGCGGTGCCCTCCTTGCGCCCGGCGGGGAGACGGTCGGTGTCCAGTCCGTCGCGTCGGGCGATGAGCACGCCGAGTTCGTGTCGGCTCAGGGCGTCCGGGCCCGCGAGGTGGAACATGCCGGGCCGGTCGGACAGGGCGAGTTCCAGCAGGGCGGCGGCCAGATCCTCTACGTGGACCGGGCAGCGGACGACGTCGGTGAACAGGACGCCGTCGCGGGTACCGGCGGCCAGTTCGTGGACCATGCGCTCGTGCACGGAGTCGCCCGTCCCGATGATCAGTGAGGTGCGCGCGACCGCGGCGGCCGGTGCCAGCAGGCGTACGGCGGTCTCGGCGGCGGCCTTCGCCGCCCCGTAGGGGGTGACCGGGTCGGGCAGGCGGGACTCGTCGTAGGAGATCCGGGAACCGGAGAACACGGCGTCGCTGGAGACGTGGACCAGGCGGCACCCGTGGCGCACCGCAGCCGTCGTCACGCGGAACGAACCGTCGGCGGTGACCGCCCAGTCGCTCTGTCCGCTGGTCGCGTTGATGATCGCGTCCGGGGTCAACTCGGCGAGGAGGAAGTCGAGTTGGTCGGCATCGCGGAGGTCGAGCCGGTGCCAGGAGACGCCGGGCAGGTCACCGGGGCGGGAGGAACAGTATGTCGCCGCCGCGGACCATCCCGCCGCGCTCGCCCGGCGCAGGAGTTCCGTGCCCAGGAAGCCGCTGCCGCCGACGACCAGGATCTTCACGGCGGTCAGCCGACGTGCACGCGGGGCCGGCGTGCGGGGTCCGGTTCCGCGCGGCGCAGTACCTCGCGGGTGACCGGGGCGACCTCGCCGTCGCCGAAGATCAGGAAGCGGATCAGATGGCTTACGGGGTTGCCCTCGGTCCAGGTGAAGTAGGCGTGCGGGACCTCGCCGGTGCGGTCGCGCAGGGCGAGCAGGACGGCGGCGATCGCGTTGGGCACCGTAGGACCCTCGATCCGCAACCGTCGTACGCCGTGCTTCTCGTCGCCGTGCACGGCGATGTCCGCCGAGAAGTCCGAGGAGTCGCGGACGAGTACTTCCAGGAACAGCACCGGGCCGCCGTCCGGGATGTGGGTCTCCTCGCGCTGGCTGTACTCCTTGGCGCGGTACTCCCGAGTGCTGTGCTCCTGCGGCTCGTTGGCGATCAGTCGCAACGGGCCGCTGCGCGCCGCCTCCTCGACGAACCGGGCCGCCGCGCTGTCGAACGTGACCTCGGCGGCGCGCAGTTCGAAGGCGCGGTGGACGCGCGAACCGAACGACGTCACCAGGATCAGCACGATGAAGATGCCCGCGATCTTGATGCCGTCGGGCCGCTCGATGACGTTCGTGACCAGCGTGTAGCCGAACACGGCGGTGATCGCGCCGAACCCGAGGGTCGCCCTCCGATGGCCCCGCTTGTGCACGGTGACCGTGGAGGCGAACGCGGCGGAGAGCATCAGCACCAGCACACCGGTCGCGTACGCCCCGCTCTGCGCGTCGACGCTCGCGTGGAACCACAGCGTGATCAGCACGGCCGTGACCATGAACACGAGCACCAGCGGACGTACCGCCCGCGTCCACTCCGGGGCCATGCCGTAGCGCGGCAGATAGCGGGGGACGAGGTTCAGCAGTCCGGCGAGTGCGGAGGCGCCCGCGAACCACAGGATGGCGATCGTCGAGACGTCGTAGAGCGTGCCGAAGGCCTGGCCCAGGTGCTCGTGCGCGAGATAGGCGAGCGCGCGGCCGTTCGCCGGGCCGCCGGTCTTGAACGCGCTCTGCGGGATCAGGATGGTGGTCGCCAGGCTGGACAGGAGCAGAAAGCCGGACATGATCACGGCGGCCGTGGTGAGCAGCTTGCGGGTCTCCCGGATGCGGCCCGTCGGCTTCTCGTAGGTGTCCGTCGGATCACCCTTGACCTGCGGCATCACCGCCACACCCGTCTCGAAGCCGGACATGCCGAGCGCCAGCTTGGGGAACACGAGCAGGGCCACGCCGACCATCGCGAGCGGCGAGGAGTGCGCGGCCGTCATCGCGTCCGTCCAGTCGCCGATCCGCACCGGATGGCTCAGCACCTCCCAGGCGGACACCGCGAGGACGACGAGGTTGAGCGTGAGGTAGGTGCCCACCAGGACCACCGCGATCCCGATGGCCTCCCGGAACCCCTTGAGGAAGACCGCGCCCAGCGCGCCGACCAGCACCAGGGTGATCCAGGTGTTGCCACCCTGCATCCAGCCGGGCGCGAAGGGGTTCTCCACCACATGCGCCGCCGCGTCCGCCGCCGACAGGGTGACCGTGATCATGAAGTCCGTCGCCGCGAAGCCCAGCAGCACCAGGACGAAGATCTTCCCCGACCACCACGGCAGCAGCCGCTCCAGCATGGCGATCGACCCCTCGCCGTGCGGACTCTCGTGCGCCACCCGCCGGTAGACCGGCAGCGCCCCGAGCAGGGTCAGCCCGATCAGCACGACCGTCGCGAGCGGGGAGAGCAGTCCGGCGGCCAGCGCGGCGATGCCCGGCTGGTAGCCCAGTGTGGAGAAGTAGTCGACGCCGGTCAGGCACATGACCCGCCACCAGCGGTGGCCCTCGTGCTCCGGGTTCGGGGTGGCGTGCGGGCCCGGGTGCCGGGCGCTCTGCTCGCTCAGGCCGTCCAGGAGCCAGGCCCGGCAGCGGTCCGCGGCGGACTCGGGGCCGCCGGACCCGGTGGTCTCCGCGGGGTCCACCTGCGTGCCGGTCATGCTGAGAACTCCCTGTGATCGGACGACCGTGCCCGGTGCCCGGGCAACGAGGAGCGAGTATCCACCACATCGTCACCCGCACCCGGACCGGGGGCGACCCCTGGCGCTGCGCATAGGCTGGCCGGATGCAGGACGAGTACCGCACAGTGGCCCGCCAGGGCGTGCACGAGACCGAGGTCAACCGCTCCCGCTTCCTGTGCGCCCTCGCCCCCGCGGCCACCGAACAGGAGGCACAGGACTTCGTCGCCCGGATCCGCAAGGAGCACACGGACGCCACCCACAACTGCTTTGCCTACGTCATCGGCGCCGACGCCGCGATCCAGAAGGCGAGCGACGACGGCGAACCCGGCGGCACCGCGGGCGTCCCCATGCTCCAGATGCTGCTGCGCCGCGACATGCGCTACGTCGTCGCCGTCGTCACCCGCTACTACGGCGGCGTCAAGCTCGGCGCGGGCGGCCTCATCAGGGCCTACGGCGGCTCGGTCGGCGAAGCCCTCGACACCCTCGGCACTATCACCCGCCGCCGCTTCCGGCTGGCCACGGTCACCGTCGACCACCAGCGGGCCGGCAAGCTCCAGAACGACCTGCGCGCGACCGGCCGCGAGGTACGGGACGTCCGCTACGGCGAGGCCGTCACCATCGAGATCGGCCTGCCGGACGCCGATGTGGACGCCTTCCGGGGCTGGCTGGCCGACGCCACGGCGGGAACGGCGGGACTGGAACTGGGCGGCGAGGCGTACGGAGACGCGTGAGGTCTGTCAGGTTGCCCATGTCCAGACCTGGTTGGAGCTTCCCGCGCAGCCGAAGCCCTGCACGGTCTGACCGTCCTGCCCCGAGCCGGAGGCCTCCGCGTCCAGGCAGCAGTGGCTGTCCCGATTGACCACCTCGTACCGGGAGTTGTGCCCGGGCACCCGGTACGGCGCCCACTTCTGGGCCGCCGTGCCGTTGCACCCCCACACCTGCACGTTGTCGCCGTGGGCGTCGAGACACCGGGCGACATCGACGGCGTGCACGCTTCGACTGGCATGGGAACCCTGTGTCTCTCGCGTGGTGCGTGTGACGTGAGGTTGGCGCAACAGGCCTGTGCGACCGGGCAGTTGAGGGTGCCGGCTTGGTGAGCGCTCGGCGAGGGCGCACCCGGGGTGGTGTCACCGATCCGCATATTGCGCATATTTACTGTCATAAGCTCCCGAATGCGTGGGAACTCCGGGGTCAATGGTGGATCAGGGGCCGGCAGGCGCTAGCGTGGTGGCTCCATGAAACTGCTGCACACCTCCGACTGGCACCTGGGCCGGGCGTTCCATCGCGTGAACATGCTCGGGGCTCAGGCCGACTTCGTGGGCCATCTGATGACTACCGTGCGTGAGCACGAGGTGGATGCCGTGGTCGTGTCGGGGGATGTGTACGACCGGGCGGTGCCGCCCCTGGCCGCCGTCGAGCTGTTCGACGACACCCTGCACCGGCTCGCGGACCTGGGTGTGCCCACGGTGATGATCTCTGGCAACCACGACTCGGCCCGCCGCCTCGGTGTGGGCGCCGGTCTGATCGACCGCGCGGGCATCTTCCTGCGGACCGAGCCGTCGGCCTGCGGGACGCCCGTGGTGATCCCGGACGCGTTCGGCGACGTGGCCTTCTACGGTCTGCCGTATCTCGAACCCGCCCTGGTGAAGGCCGAGTTCGGGGTGGAGAAGGCCGGGCACGAAGCGGTGCTCGCCGCCGCCATGGACCGCGTCCGCGCCGATCTCGCCGCCCGTGCGCCCGGCACCCGTTCCGTGGTCCTCGCGCATGCCTTCGTCACCGGCGGCGAGGCCAGCGACAGCGAGCGGGACATCACCGTCGGCGGGGTCGCCGCCGTACCGGCCGGAGTCTTCGACGGCGTCGACTATGTGGCGCTGGGGCATCTGCACGGCTCCCAGACGATCACCGGGCGCGTGCGCTACTCGGGCTCCCCGCTGCCGTACTCCTTCTCCGAGGCCGACCACCGCAAGTCCATGTGGCTCGTCGACCTGGACGCCGGCGGGGCCGTCACCGCCGAACGCGTCGACTGTCCGGTGCCGCGTGAACTGGCCCGGATCCGGGGCACGTTGGAGGAACTGCTCGACGACCCCGACCTCGCCCGGCACGAGGAGGCGTGGGTCGAGGCGACGCTCACCGACCCGGTGCGCCCGGCCGAACCCATGGCCCGGCTCACCGAGCGTTTCCCGCACACGCTCACCCTCGTCTTCGACCCCGAGCGGTCCCCCGACGACCCCGACGTGTCCTACGCCAGACGTCTCGCGGGCCGCGACGACCGGGAGATCGCCGACGACTTCGTGGCCCATGTCCGCGGCGCCGGACCCGACGGGGACGAACAGGCCGTGCTCCAGGCCGCGTTCGACGCCGTGCGCGCGGACGCGGTCGTCCGGGAGGTGACGCCGTGAACGCGCGGCCGACGCGGACGGAGGGCGGTGCCCGGTGAGGCTGCATCGGCTCGACATCACCGCCTTCGGGCCCTTCGGCGGCTCCCAGACCGTCGACTTCGACGAACTGTCCGCCGCCGGCCTCTTCCTTCTGCACGGCCCGACCGGCGCCGGCAAGACCTCCGTCCTCGACGCCGTGTGCTACGCCCTCTACGGCTCGGTGCCGGGCGTCCGCCAGAGCGGCCAGGGGCTCACCCTGCGCAGCGACCACGCGGCGGCCGGCACCCGCACCGAGGTACGGCTCGAACTGACCGTCGCCGGGCGGCGGTTGGAACTCACCCGGCAGCCGCCCTGGGAGCGCCCCAAGAAGCGCGGCACGGGCAGCACCCTCGACAAGGCACAGAGCTGGCTGCGCGAGTACGACGCGACGGCCGGCACCTGGAAGGACCTCAGCCGCTCGCACCAGGAGATCGGCGAGGAGATCACCCAGCTCCTCGGGATGAGCAGGGAGCAGTTCTGCCAGGTCGTGCTGCTGCCTCAGGGGGAGTTCGCGCGCTTCCTGCGCTCCGACGCCGAGGCGCGCGGCAAGCTGCTTGGCCGGCTCTTCGACACCCACCGGTTCGCCGAGGTCGAGAAGCGGCTCGCCGAGCGGCGGCGTGCCACCGAGGCCCAGGTCCGTGAGGGCGACGGCGAGTTGCTGGCCGACGCGCACCGCATGCAGCAGGCCGCAGGCGACGCCATGGAGCTGCCGGACCTCTCCCCGGGTGAACCCGGCCTCGCCGAGGCGGTGTTGACCGCGGCGGCCGTCGCCCGCAGCACCGCACGCGAGCAACTGACCGTCGCGCGCAGCCGTCTCGCCGCCGCCGAGTCCGCCCAGGCCGCCGCCGACCGGGAACTGGCCGACGTCCGCGAACTGGCCCGTCTGCAACAGCGGTTCGCCCAGGCTCAGGAGCGGGCCGCGCTCATGGAGGAGCGGGCCGACGGCTACCGGCAGGCGCAGACGCGGATGGAACGGGCCCGCAAGGCGCAGGCCGTGGCACCCGCGCTGGAGCTGCGCGAGGCCGCCGACCGCGAGCACCGCGAAGCCGCCCGGGCCGAGGCACGCGCGCGCGACCTGCTGCCGGAGACCTTCGCGGCCGCCGGCGCGGCCGGACTCGCCGCCGCCGCACGCCGGGCCGCCGAGGAACTGGGCGGCCTGGAGTCGGCCCGTCGCGCCGAACAGCGGCTCGCCGAACTCGGCTCCGAGCGCGCGGAGTTGGACCGGCAGGAGCGCGCCGACGACGACGTACGGCAGGAGGGGGAGGCCTGGCTCGCGGAGTGGGACACGACCCGCACAGGACTCCAGGCGCGGATCGAGTCGGCGCAGGAGGCCGCCACCAGGGCCGAGCAGCTCGGCGTGCGGCGCGAGCCCGCCGAGCGGCGGCTGGCAGCGGCCCGGCAGCGGGACCAGTTCGCCGGAGACACGGAGGACACCCAGCGGCAGGTGCTCACCTTCGCCGAACGTGCCGTCGAGGCCCGCGACCACTGGCTCGACCTCAAGGAACAGCGGCTGAACGGCATCGCCGCCGAGCTCGCCGCCCACCTCACCGACGGCGCGCCCTGCGCCGTCTGCGGAGCCACCGAACACCCCGCGCCCGCCCGTAAATCCGCCGGACACGTCGACCGCGCGGCGGAGGAACAGGCCCTCGCCGCCCACCAGCGCGCCGAGGAGCAGCGCACCGAGGCCGAGCGGCGCCTGGGCCTCGTCCGGGAGGCGCTCGCCGCCGCCACCGCCGAGGCCGGTGACACACCGACCGGTCAACTCGCCGACGAGGTCGCCGAGTTGGAGCGACTGTACGAGCAGGCGCGCCGGGACGCGTCCTGGCTGCACCCCGCCACCGAGGAGCTGCGCCGGGCCGAGCAGGAGCACGACCGGCGGACCGCGATCCAGCAGCAGGCCGCCCTCAGAGCCGCTTCCCGCACCACCCTCCGCGACAGCCAGGACCGCGAACGGGCCGCGCTGGAGGAGGAGTTGGCGCACTCGCGGGGCACCGCCGACAGCGTCGCCGCCCGCGCCGCCCAACTGGAGCGGCAGGCCGCTCTTCTCACCGACGCGGCCGACACCGCGCGCGCCGCCGAGGACACCGCGCAGCGGCTCAAGGACGCCGACGCCCGGCTGGCCGACGCCGCCTTCCGCGCCGGGTTCGACACCCCGCAGGCAGCGGCGGACGCCCTCCTCGACGACAGCGCCCATCGCGAACTCCAACGGCGCCTGGACGCCTGGCAGTCCGAGGAGGCCGCCGTACGCGCCGTACTGGCCGAGCCCGAAACTGCGGCAGCCGCGCGACAGGCCCCCGCCGACCTGGACCAGGCGGAGCGCGTCGCGACCGCGGCCGTCCGGCGGACCCGCGAGGCCGCCTCCGGGTGCGACGCGGCGGCCCGGCGCTGCGCGGAACTCGACCGGCTCTCCGCCCGATCGGCGGCCGGAGCCCGGCAACTGGCGCCGCTGCGCGAGGAGTACGACCGGGTCGCCCGCCTCGCCGCCCTCACCGCGGGCACCTCGGCCGACAACGAACGCCGGATGCGCCTGGAGTCGTACGTCCTCGCGGCCCGTCTGGAACAGGTGGCCGCCGCCGCGACCGTACGGCTGCAGCGCATGTCGTCCGGCCGCTACACCCTCGTCCACTCCGACGACCGGGCCGGGCGCGGGCGCAGCGGACTCGGGCTGCATGTCGTCGACGCGTGGACCGGGCGGGAACGGGACACGGCGACGCTGTCAGGCGGCGAGACGTTCTTCGCCTCGCTCGCCCTCGCCCTCGGGCTCGCGGACGTGGTCACCGACGAGGCCGGCGGGGTCCGGCTCGACACCCTGTTCATCGACGAGGGCTTCGGCAGCCTCGACGAGCAGACTCTCGACGAGGTCCTCGACGTCCTCGACTCGCTGCGCGAACGGGACCGCAGCGTCGGCATCGTCAGCCATGTCGCCGATCTCCGGCGGCGCGTCCACGCGCAGTTGGAGATCGTGAAGGGGCGGGCGGGGTCGGCAGTGCGGCAGCGGGGTCAGTGACCGAGCGGTCGGCGGGCCAGCGGCGAGGAGTAGACGACACTGGTCGTGACCGATCCCAGGCCGCCGATCCGACCCGACACCTCCTCCAGATGCCGCATCGAGCGCGCCGCGACCTTGATCATGAAGCAGTCGTCGCCCGTCACATGATGCGCCTCCAGGATCTCCGGCGTCGCCGCGACCAGGTCGTGGAAGGGCTTGTAGTTGCCGTTCGGATACCGCAACCGCACGAACGCGAGGATCGGCAGCCCCAGCCGCTCCGGATCCACGACCGCCGCGTACCCCTGGATCACCCCCGCCTCCTCAAGCCGCCGCACCCGCTCGGTCACCGCGCTCGCGGACATGTCGACGGCACGGGCCAGCTCGGCGAAACTCACCCGGCCGTCCCGCTGGAGGACGTCGAGGATGCGCCAGTCCGTGGCGTCCGGGGAATACATGGTCATTCCTGAGAAATAGCAGGGAGATCCCCGGTCGATCAAGGGATATGCCGGTGATCACCACTTCAGGGAAGCGACCAGCGACCGTAGATTTCTGGCCGTAGAAGCCTCTCGCTGAAAGGCCGGACCATGAGCAGCACCACCGCCGTCAACCCTGTCCTACGGGTCGCCCCCGCCGCTCCCTCCGTAGCGGCCGCCCACTTCCGTGCGAGCCTCGCCTTCCACGCCGACGTCTCCGATGTGGCCGCCGCGCTGGCGACGGGCGGCGATCCCGGTTTCGTCGTGCTCGACTCCCGGTCCACCGAGTCCTGGGACCAGGGCCACGTCCCCGGCGCACTCCACCTCCCCACCGCCCTCATCCCCGAACAGGCCGAGCAACTCCTCGACCGCTCCGTGCCGGTCGTCACGTACTGCTGGGGCCCGGGCTGCAACGGCGCCACCCGAGCCGCCCTCGCCCTCGCCGAACTCGGCTTCCAGGTCAAGGAGATGCTCGGGGGCTTCGAGTACTGGGTGCGCGAGGGTTTCGAGTTCGAGACGTGGGAGGGCCGTGAACGGCGTGTGCCAGATCCGTTGACGGCGCCGGCGGAGGCGGCGGACTGCGGCTGCTGAAACCGCGACCGCACCCTGAACCGGCCGTCCGAGCAAGGGAGTTGATGGGCAGGCAACCCGACGCGCCGGACCCCGAAGGGTGAACTGTGGGATCGCTGTGCGTGTAGGTTCTGCCCATGGCGCGATACGTGGAACCGGACACGGTGGTGCAGTGGGTGGAGTCGGGCGGCGGGCCGCTCATAGCGGTGCCGGAGACGGTGCTGCCGTTCTGGACGGGAGCCGACGGCGATGAACTGGCCTCGGACTACGACCGGGCGTGCGAGGTCGGCGGTTGCGTAGGCCTCCTGCCCGTGGGGGACAGCGCGGCCCTGGTCCTCGGGGACGATCCCGCGACGACCTGCTTCCTGCCGGACCACGGCACGTTCGTACGGTGGGGTGCCGCGAACTCCGAGGACGACATGCTGGCCGGAGTGCCTGCCGCGCTCGCCACGGCGACCTGGGAGAACGAGGTGCGGTGGGACGTACCCGGACCGGTGGTGCTCTTCGACTCGGCGTGGCCGGGGCGGGACTCGGAGGGCACCGAGCATCTGAAGGTCGACCTGGAACCGGGCCGCTACGCCGTCCGCGAGGGGCGGGCCCAGCCGGGCCCGGAGACCTGGCTGGTCCTCGTCCATCTGCGACGACTCCCGGACTGAACCGACGCCCCGCCCGGGAGCAGTCGCACCCGCGTCAGAGCCGCGACAACTCGTCCACCAGGTCGTCCAGGCCCAGTGAACCCTGCGACAACGCGGCCATGTGCCACGCCTTCAGGTCGAAGGTGTCGCCGTGCCGCTGCCGCGCGTTCTCCCGGCCCAACAGCCAGGCCCGCTCGCCGAGTTTGTAGCCGATCGCCTGGCCCGGGATGGTCAGGTAGCGGGTCAGTTCGCTCTCCACGAAGTCCGCCGGACGGCTGCTGTGCGCGCCGAAGAACTCCTCGGCCAACTCCGGCGTCCACCGCTCACCGGGATGGAACGGCGAGTCGGCCGGAATCTCCAGCTCCAGGTGCATACCGATGTCGACGACGACCCGGGCGGCCCGCATCATCTGCGCGTCGAGATAGCCGAGCCGCTGCTCGGCGTCCTCCAGGAAGCCCAGCTCGTCCATCAGCCGCTCCGCGTACAGCGCCCAGCCCTCCGCGTTGGCGCTGACCTGGCCCACGGCCGCCTGGTAGCGCGACAGATCCTCGGCGACATGCGCCCACTGCGCGAGCTGGAGGTGATGGCCGGGGACGCCCTCGTGGTACCAGGTCGAGACGAGGTCGTAGACCGGGAAACGGGTCTGGCCCATCGTCGGCAGCCAGGTGCGGCCCGGGCGCGAGAAGTCCTCCGACGGCGGCGTGTAGTAGGGCGCCGCCGCACTGCCCGGAGGGGCGATGTGCGACTCCACCTTCCGCACCCGCTCGGCGAGTTCGAAGTGCGTGCCGTCCAGTTGCTCGATCGCCCGGTCCATCAGGCCCTGGAGCCACTCGCGGGCTTCGTCGACGCCCTCGATGTGCCGGCCGTGCTCGTCGAGGTGCGCGAGCGCCACCCACGGCGTGCTCGCGCCGGGCAGGACCTTCTCGGCCTCCCGCTTCATCTCGGCGAGCAGCCGGTGGTACTCGGACCAGCCGTACGCGTACGCCTCGTCGAGATCGAGGTCCGTACCGTTGAAGTAGCGCGACCAGCGCGCGTACCGCTCCCGGCCCACCGTGTTCGGCGCGCCCTCGATGGCCGGCGCGTACACATCGCGGAGCCAGTCCCGCAGTTCCACCAGGGCCGCGGTCGCCGCACGGGCCGCCTCGTCCAACTCGGGGCGCAGCGCCTCGGGGCCCGCCGAGGCGAAGTCCTCGAACCAGCCGCGTCCGTGGCCGTCCGTGTCCGACCACTCCGTGAGCTGGCCGATGAAGGTGGCCGTCGGCCGCGGACCCGCGTACAGCTTGCGGTCCAGGCCCAGCACGAGGGACTCGCGGTAACCCGCCAGCGCGGTCGGTACCGCGCGCAGCCGCTCGACGATCGCCGCCCAGTCCTCGTCGGTCCCGGTCGGTGTCACCGTGAACACCTCGCGCACCGAGTGCGCGGGCGTGTGCATGTTGCCGACCGTGCGCAGGCCCTCCTCGGCCTCGTGCACGGCGAGTTCGGCGGTGAGCCGCTCGCGCAGCAGGCGCGCGCAGCGGCGCTCGATGTCACTGTTCGCGCCGGGTTGGCGCTCCGCCTCGTCGAGCTTCGCGAGGGTCGCCCGCTGAAGCTCCGCGAGTCGTTCCTGACCTGCGGGGGAGAGATCGGGCAGGCGGCTCGAACTCTCCTTCACGCCGAGATACGTACCGGTCACCGGGTCGAGGGCGATGAGATCGTCGACATAGGCGTCGGCGACCTGCCGGGGCAGCGGAGTGTTGGTCTGAGACATGGGGACCATCCTCATACGGGGGACTCGGCGCCGTCACCCCGATATCACCCCGATTCAGCTACGGGCGTGGCAAGCGGCAGCAGGGGCCCGCAGTCCCACTGCTGGAAGATCAACCGGGTCTCCACCCGGGCCACTTCACGCCGCGACGTGAACTCGTCGATGACCAGTCGTTGCAGATCGGCCATGTCCGCGACGGCCACATGGACGAGATAGTCGTCGGGCCCGGTCAGATGGAACACGGTCCGCGACTCCGGCAGCGCCCGGATCCGCTCGACGAACGGCCCCACCAGCTCCCGCCGGTGCGGACGCACCTGCACCGACAGCAGTGCCTCCAGCCCGCGCCCCAACTTGGCGGGATCGACCCGCAGTTGATGCCCGAGGATCACACCGGCCCGGCGCAGCCTCGTCACCCGGTCCAGACACGTCGACGGAGCGACCCCGACCTGCGCGGCGAGATCCCGGTACGTAGCCCGGGCGTCGTTCTGCAACAACCGCAGCAGATGGAGGTCCACCGGATCCAGTACGATGGTTTCGCTCATCGATCGAACGTAACACGGGCTTGGCACCTCTGCGGCCGGTGATTGTTCACCCTTGAGCACATGGACTCAGCGAGCCTCCACCCCTCCCCGGCCCCGCGCGCACTGGCCACCGAAGCCGTGCACGCCGGCCGTGACGACCTCGCCCGGCAGGGCCTGCACGCCCCGCCCATCGACCTGTCGACCACCTACCCGTCGTACGACAGCCGTGGCGAGGCCGCCCGCATCGACGCCTTCGCCACCACCGGCGCCGAACCCGAAGGACCGCCCGTCTACGGCCGCCTCGGCAACCCGACCGTCGCCCGCTTCGAGACCGCCCTCGCCCGACTCGAAGGCACCGACAGCGCGGTGGCGTTCGCCAGCGGCATGGCGGCCCTGACCGCGGTCCTGCTGGCCCGCGCCTCGACCGGCTTGCGACACGTCGTGGCCGTACGACCCCTCTACGGCTGCAGCGACCACCTCCTCACCGCCGGGCTGCTCGGCTCCGAGGTGACCTGGACCGACCCGGCCGGGATCGCCGACGCGCTGCGCCCCGACACCGGCCTGGTGCTGGTCGAGTCCCCGGCCAACCCGACCCTCGCGGAACTCGACCTGCGCGCCGTCGCCCACTCCTGCGGCTCGGTGCCCCTCCTCGCGGACAACACCTTCGCCACACCCGTCCTGCAACGCCCCGCCGAACACGGCGCACGGCTCGTCCTGCACAGCGCCACCAAGTACCTCGGCGGGCACGGCGACGTGATGGCGGGAGTGGTGGCCTGCGACGAGGAGTTCGCCGGGCGACTGCGGCAGATCCGCTTCGCTACCGGCGGCGTACTCCATCCACTGGCCGGCTATCTGCTCCTGCGCGGCCTCGCGACCCTTCCGGTACGGGTGCGAGCCGCCTCCGCGAACGCCGCCGAACTCGCGCGCCGCCTCAGCGCGGACCCACGCGTCGCCCGCGTCCACTACCCGCGCATCGGCGGCGCGATGATCGCCTTCGAGGTCCACGGCGACCCCCACGAGGTCATCGCGGGGGTCCACCTAATCACCCCGGCGGTGAGCCTGGGCAGTGTCGACACCCTGATCCAGCATCCGGCCTCGATCAGCCATCGAGTGGTGGACGCGGAGGACAGGAGGGGAGCGGGCGTGAGCGACCGGTTGCTGAGGCTGTCGGTGGGCTTGGAGGACGTAGCGGACCTGTGGGCAGATTTGGATGGGGCGCTCGCGCCCCTCCCAAGGGGCGCGGGGCTGTCCTCATATGCGGCTCCGCCGCGGGGCGCACCTGGCTACAGAGCACCCGCACCTGTCAACAAAGCGGCAGCTTCTACGGAGCGTCGGCCCGCCCGAACTCCGTAACGTCCACAGAACTCGCCGCCGCCTCCAGTCGAGCGGTGACCACCAAGGTCCCCTCCTCGATCTGGTAATCGAGCGGCAGCCCAAGCCCCCGCATCGCCGCGACCATCCCCGTGTTGGACGCCTGAGTCACGGCATACACGCTCTCGCACCCGGCCTCGACGGCCATCGCCACCAGGCGTCCCAGCAACTCGCTCCCGATCCCGCGCCGTTGCCAGTCGTCCTCGACGAGGAGCGCGACCTCCGTCTCGTCGCCGTCCCACAGCAGGTGCCCGAGCCCGACGATCCGCCCGGAGGCCGTCTGCACGGCCAGCGTCCGGCCGAAGCGCGGGGAGAGCAGGTGGTTCAGATAGCGGTCGGCGTCGTCGACAGGGCCGTGATAGCGCATGCCGAGCGTCCGCGCCGAGCACCGCTCGTGCATGTCCCGGGCCGCGTCCAGATCGCCGGTGTCCGCACGCCGTACGGTGATCGCGTTGCCCTCGGGCAGCGTCAGTACGTCCTGGCTGCGCGGGATGCGGGGACCGAGCCGGGCGTCCAGCTCGACCAGCGCCCGTGCCCGGGCGAACTCGGTGGGCGTGAACGGCAGATACGGCCGCTCCACCGTGATCACTCCGCCCTCCGGGGCCCGCAGCCGCATGACCGTCTCCTCCAACGCCCCCTCCACCGGCACCGACTCCGGCTCGCGCCCCTTGCCCGCGACGGTCGCGGGCAGCGAACGGATGGTGCACCGGCCCAGCAACTGCCGCAGCGCCAGCGGCAGTTCCGCCGCGTCCAGGGCCGTCCGCGTGGCCAGGCCCAGGACACGGGTCGGCGCGTCCACCAGATCATGGGCGTCGGCCCGCTCGATCCAGGTGCCCGAACCGCCGGCCGACGACACCGCCCGGGTGATCTCGGACGCCGCGACCTCACCCGGCGCACGCAGCAGGAACTCGTCCACCGTGCCCTCGGCCAGCGGATGCGTCTGCAGGCTGAGGATGTCGACCTGCCGCCCGGCCAACGCGGTGCACAGGGCCGCCAGTGATCCCGGCGCGTCCCGCACGGTCGTCCGCATCCGCCACAGTGCCGCCGGCGCGGCGACGGCGTCGGGCGTCCCGGACGACTGCTCGGACTCGGAATGGGTCCCGGACGGGGACTGCGCCTCGGACGGCCCGGTCCGCCGCGCGTCAGCGGCCGGCCGGGCACCGGTATCGCCCGTCGGCGGCGCATGACCGTGGCGGCGTGACCACCATGTGTGGAACCCCGCCGTGGCGACCAGGGCCAGCGCGGAGATCGCCAGCAGTCCCGGGCCGTCGGGCCCGTGCCCCACCAGATCGGCCACGACGTCCGCCACCGCGACCGCCGTGAACAGCGCCGCCAGCTCCACCAGGTCCCGTCGCCAGTGGTGCACCGGACGCCCGTGCCTCGTGCGCGTCACATCAGACATGTCTCGATTCATGCAACCACTGTGAAGGAAGGGTGTTGCGTGATCACGAACGCTCTGTGACCGACCGGTAAAAGCGTGGTTCTGTACCTTTTGCTGTTCTTTTTACGAGTGCGGTGCACCGGAGGTCAGCCCGGTCGCCCTACGTCACGCGGCCACCTCCTCCACCAGCGCACTGCGCAGCCGACGCGCCTGGGTGACCAGTCGGGACGAACCGCTCCGGGCCGCCGTCTGCGCCAGATGCGGCAGCTCACCCCGCGCTCCGGACCGCTCCGCGCACTCTGCGGCCACGCCGAGCAGGTCCCCGAGCCCACGGGTGCGCGCGGGCCTGGCCTCGCCGTCGAGGTCGGCCAACAGCGCGGCCAGGGTGTGGCGGAGGATCCCCCAAATCGTCGCGTTCGCTCCGGTGGCCGCCCCGGTCCGCACCGACTCGGTGAGCCGCGACGGCTTCACGGCCCCGCTGCGCACCAGCTCCCCGAGATCCGTGCCCAGCCGCGCCACGTCCAACTGCCCACGTGCCGCGAGCACCAGCAACGCGTCCACGGCGGCGAGCCGGTCCTCGGGGTGACGGGCGCCGAGCCCGTACGCCACACACAGGTGCGTCGCCTCACCGGCCGCACCGTCGGACTCGGCCAGCGACGGGAGTACGGCGGCGGCGCCACGGGTGTCGTCCAGGGCGACGGCGGACAGGTCCCGCACCAGCCGGGCCGCGACCAGCTCACGCCGCTCGGGGAGTATCGCGAGCCAGTGCCGCTGCATGTCCCGGCTCCAGTGGTAGCAGTACCAGTGGTCGCCGTAGACGGTCACCGGCCGCCCCAGCGTCCGGAACTGCTCCGGGAACTCGTCCTGCACATCGAGGAGTTCACCGAACTCCAGCAGGACGCGCGGACCGAACGCGCGTCGTTTGCTCAGCGGCAGGGCGGGGCTGTCGGACATCAGCCAGCGGGCGAGCCGGGTGCCCTCCGCCGTGCCCAGGGCCTCCGCGCGCTCGGCGGCAGCGGCTGCCGCCGCCCGGTCCCCGCGGCGCACCCGCAGCAGCGCCTGCGCGAAGTCCGCGGCCGACACCCGTGCACCCAACTGCCGATAGGTGTCCAGCCGGCCCACCAACTCGTCCGGCTCCAGCAGGCCCGTGCTCCAGCTCGGAGTCGACAGCAGGAACGGCAGCGGCTCCGCGCGCAGCCGGTACGCCACCTCCCATACCCGGGCGTCGAAGGCCCGCGACAACGCGCTGTGTCCGCACTCCCGGGACCGGTGACTGTGGCGTGCCCCGTCGTGGAGCGTTGCGGTGAGCACTTTGCCCCGGACGGTGGCCAGCAGGAGTTCGAGCGCGGACTCCGTGCTGCCGAAGCTGTGGTGCGATCCCTTGAAGTAGTCGTCCGGACGCCGGGTGGACTCGGCATCGGTGCGCTCCCACCAGCGGCGCGCGACCACCGGTCCCAACGCCTCCGCCAGCGATGCGTGGTCCCGGTGCGCATGGCGGACGAGTCCGTCCAGCACGCGCTCGAACGCCGTCACGTCGCCCGCGCCCGCCAGCAACACCCCCACCTCCTCGGCGAGTTCGACCGCCGACTCGGGCGTGGGCGAGAGACGCACCGGCTCCGGCGCCGGTGGGAGCAGCTCCTCGTACACCGTCGAGGCCGCCGTCACCGGCGCGGCACCCAGCGTCTTGACCGCACGCGCGCGCAGAGCGGGGACCAACTGGTCGGCCGCTGCCGCGAGTTCGGCCAGCGCGTCGGGGGAGCCGATCTTCTTGGCATGTCGCTCGACCAGCTTCAGTGCCCGCTCCTGCACCTCCGCGTCCTCGTGTCCGAAGGCCTGCGCGAGGGCGGGCAGCACCTCGGCGGCGGCCGACGCGTCGCGCGCCAGCACCTTCCCCAGCAGCACGAGCTGTGCCCGGACGAGCTTCTTCTCGGATCGGAACAACACCGCGTCCGACAGCTCCGCGAGCCGACGCGGCGTCAACTCCCCGTCCAGAGCCAGCGAACCGAGCACCGCCTGAGCATGCGAGGCCACCATGGACACCCCGTCCGAGGCGAGCGCCAGCCAGTCGGCGATCCGCTCCCGCTGCTCCTCACGGGTCAGGGCGAGCGCCTTCAGCAGGCGCAGGAACACCCGGTTGTCGAGGGTCGTACCGCCCCGCAGCAGCCGGGCCACGCACGCGTCCACCGTCCGCCTCCTGTCCAGGGTGCCTTCGGCGGAGAGCTGGGCGAGCGCGTCGACCCAACTGTTCGGCCCCTCCGCCGAGGCCCACTCCAGCGGGCTGCCGATGTCCTCGGTCTCGAAGACCGCGGCCACCAGCTCCGCGAGGTGCGGGTCCTTGCGCAGCCGGTCGAGCAGTGTGTCCCCGCGCTGCCACAGGTGGCCGACGTGCTCCACCCAGCCCCGCACATAGGCGTCCGTCGTCGGCACCGGGCAGCCGGAGAGCCGTACCAGGCCGGCCATCAGCTCGTACGGCACGCTCGACGAGGCCGGGCGCCCGGCGAGGCGGTGCGTCACATCGGCGAGCCAGTCGGTGTCGCGGTCGCCCAGGATGTCGATCAGCAGCGCCGGGGACGACTGCCCCCAGCGCATGTCGGAGGCGGCGATCCAGGTCGCCGCGGCGGCCGCCCCTGTCTCGCAGGCGGCGCCGGCCGCGTGCAGCGCCGGGTAGGCGCGGCGGGACTTCACCTCCCAGGGCGCCTTGCGCAGCTCCTTGCGGAGTTCCTTCAACTCCGGCACGAACGCCCGCCGTTCGGTGTCCGTCAACCCGTCGAGCAGTCCGACCGCCTCGGCCGTCCGGCCCGCCCGCACCGCGTCCATCAGCGAACTCATCGCACACCCCCGTCGACCCGCACCTCGACCTGCTCCGCGGCGGCGCCCCGCCGCACCATCCGTACCGCCAGCGCGTGCTTGCACGGCCCGCGTCCGCCCCGGTACTTCGCCCACCACACGCAACTGCAACTCAGTACCCCCGCCTCGTCCCGCACCCGGTGGACATGCCCGTCCTCGGCGGTCACCGTCCCGAGCGCGCCCTCCAGAGTCACCGCCCCCGCGGCCACCAGCGCGCGGGCCGAACGCAGCCGCGGGTTGTGACGCTCCACGCGCCGCGCGTCGTACGGCAGTTCACGGTGGAAGTAGGCCGCCTCCGCCGTGTCGTACCCGACCCGGCCCGAGGTGCCCAGCCTGACCAGCGCGGCCCGGACCCGCTCGGGACTGAGCCCCGAAGAGGCGGCCAGGTCGGCGACGTCGATGCGGGGCTCCCAGGCCAGCAGCACGGCGATCAACTCGGCGTCCTCGCCCGCCTCGTCGGTGGCGAGCGCGTCCAGGACCCCGCCCTCGCCGGAGAATCCGCGCGACGCGTCCGGCGACAGGGTGAGGGTGAGCCGCATGCCCGGCAGGACGGCCTCCCAGGCACCGGCCGTGGCGGCGGCGCCGATGACCGAGGGGCCGTAGATCCGCAGGGCCGTCGCATGGCGCAGGACCCGCTGGAGTGCGATCAGCCGCTCCGGGCCCGGCAGGCACACCGCGCCCGGCACGGGGCGGGTGGTCGGACGCAGACCGCGCCCCGCCGGTACGACCCAGCGCGGGCCGCTGGCGGCGCCGCGAGCGCCCGCCTTCGGCAGCGAGCGCAGGAACCGCACCGCCTCCGCCGCGGGCAGCTCGGCCCGCAGGTCGAAGCCGGCCGCTATGACCTGGGCCTCCGCGAAGCCGCGCAGCCACCGGTCCGGCAGCGGCACCTTCTTCTCCACCACCGGGCCGTCCAGCGTGGTCACCGCCAACTCCTCGGGCCCGACGCGGAGATGGAGCGGATCGTCGGAGCCGATCCGGGACAGGGCCTCGCGCAGCGGGTTGTTCACGTCGACGTTCGTCGTGCCGTGTCCCACCTCGTCGCCGTCGAGGCCGGGGCCCAGGACGTCCAGTCGCGCGTACACCCCGCCGCAGCCCGAGAAGGACTCGAAGCGCAGCCGGTCGCCGCCCGCCGTCACCACCGGGTCGAGAGAGGAGGGCAGCTGGCGCTGGTAGTACCGCGCTGACGCCACGTCGGCCACCGCCAGCAGCGCGGCCGAGGCCACCTGAGGCGAGGTCAGGAAGCCCGCGAAGAAACGCGGATGATCGGTGCGGCCCGAAGGGGTCGCGCCGTGGGAGGTCTCGAGCCCGAGGCGCCGCTCACCCGCCGCCGACTCCAGCACGGAGGGTCGGCGATAGGTCACGGCCTGCAAAGATCGCGTCATGGAAAAACCGTAGAGGCCACCACTGACAATCGGCCCTGACCTGCGAAAACACGGTCCGCGAGGGGAGGTTGGGGTGGTCTGGGGCACGCCGCGCACCGGGGGATGACGCCGGTGCGCGGCCCACGTCCGAGGGTAGTGGAGTTACTGGCCGACCCGTCCCGGCTGAAGGGTCTGCGTGAACAGCACGGTGCCGTCCGACTCCCGCAGACGGACCGTCAGTTCCCCGCTGTGGCCGTCGATGTCGACCTCGCCGAAGAACTGGTAGCCCTCGGCCGGTGACACGTTCTGCGCGGTCGGCGCCTTCACGAACACCCGCTCCGGACCGAAGGTGTTGTCGAGGGTGCTGGCCGGGAAGGCCCCCGCGTTCAGCGGGCCGGAGACGAACTCCCAGAACGGCTCGAAGTCGGTGAACGCGGCCCGAGAGGGCTGGTAGTGCTGGGCGGAGGTGTGGTGCACGTCCGCCGTCAGCCACACCGTGCCAGTGATCCGCCGGTGCTTGATGTACCGCAGCAGCTCGGCGATCTGCAGCTCACGCCCCAGCGGCGCGCCCGGGTCGCCCTGTGCGACGGCCTCGATGTTGGCCTTGCCCTCGGTGGCGTCGGGCACGACCAGGCCGAGCGGCATGTCGGCGGCGATCACCTTCCACACCGCGCGGGACCGTGACAACTCCCGCTTCAGCCACTCCAGTTGCTCGTGGCCGAGGATGCCCTGCGGGTCCACGGTCTGTTTGTCGGGCGAGTTGGCGTTGCGGTAGGTCCGCATGTCCAGGACGAACACGTCGAGCAGCGGTCCGTGCCGCATCACACGCTGGACCCGGCCCTCCTTCGCGCCCGGCCGCAGCGTCGAGATCGGGAAGTACTCGCTGAACGCGCGCCGGGCCCGCACCGCCAGGGCGTCGACGCTCTTCTCGGTGTAGCGGGTGTCGGAGGCGGCGATCACCTCGCCCGGGTACCAGTTGTTGCGGACCTCGTGGTCGTCCCACTGGATGACCGACGGGACCTGGGCGTTGAACCGCTTCAGGTTCTCGTCGAGCAGGTTGTAGCGGAAGTTGCCGCGGAACTCGGCGAGGGTCTCGGCGACCTTGGACTTCTCCTCGGTGGTGATGTTCCGGTACAGGCTGCCGTCGGGCAGGGCCTGCGTCGCCGTGATCGGACCGTCGGCGTAGATGTTGTCGCCGCTGCACACGAAGAAGTCCGGGTCCAGCTTGGCCATCGCGTCGTAGATGCGGTAACCGCCGAGGTCCGGGTTGATGCCCCAGCCCTGGCCCGCGAGGTCGCCGGACCACAGGAACCGCACACCGCGCCGCCCGGTCGGCACCGTACGGAACGTGCCGGTGACCGGCTCGCCGGTACGGCGCGGGTCGTCGGGGTCGGCGAGCACCACGCGGTAGTGGATCTGCTGTCCCGAGGGCAGCCCGTGCAGCCGGGTGGTGCCGGTGAAGTCCGTGTCCGGGCCGAGCAGCGGGCCGTGCCAGCGGTGCGGGTCGCGGAACGACTCGGTGGCCGAGGTCTCCACGATCATCCGGGCGGGGCGGTCCGAACGCACCCACACCAGGCCGGAGTCGGAGGTCACGTCCCCCGCCTGCACACCCCAGCCCGCCTTAGGACGCCCGGACAGGGCGAAGGCCGGCGCGGCCCCGAGGGCGGCGGGCACGGTCAGGGCCGCCGACGCGGCGAGGGAGCCGCGCAGGACGCTGCGGCGGGCGGGGAACAGGCGATGCGACATGAGGATGCGCCTCCACGGACGGGATGCGGTCAGGGTGCACTGCCACAACTACTGGTGCGCCGCAGCGCACACGGAAACCACGGATGAACAACGGAACGCGACGAGATCAGCGCCCGCGCGGGTGCGTGGCGCCGGCCATCAGGCGTATCCCCGCACGGATCCGCGCGGGGGACTGGTGCGCGTACCCCAGGACCAGCCGTACGACCGCGTCGTCCGCACGCGCGTGTGCGTAGGCGGTGAGCGGGCGCACCGCGACACCGGCGGAGGCCGCGCGGTCCAGGAACTCCTCCTTGGGGCCGTACTTCTCGGGCAGTTCGGCGATGACGTGCAGTCCCGCGGCGATCCCGGTGACCTCCGCGCCGGGGAAGTGCTCCTCCAGGGCGGCCACGAGGGTGTCGCGGCGCTGCCGGTAGGCGCGCTGACAGCGGCGCAACTGGCGGTCGTAGTCGCCGCGTTCCAGGAAGCGGGCGAACAGCGCCTGGTCGAGGGTCGGATGGCCGAGGTCCATGGTCCGCTTGCGCTCGACGACCTCGTCGGCCAGCGACTCCGGCACCAGCAGCCAGCCGAGCCGCAGCCCCGGGGCGAGGGACTTGCTGACCGAGCCCGCGTAGGCGACACGCTCAGGGTCGAGGCCCTGGAGCGCGCCCACGGGTGCCCGGTCGTAGCGGAAGTCGCCGTCGTAGTCGTCCTCGAAGACCAGACCGTCCACCGACCGCGCCCAGTCCAGGAGTTGGGCCCGCCGTCGCGCGGAGTAGGCGATGCCCGTGGGGAACTGGTGGGCGGGCGTCGTCACCAAGGCCCGCACGCCGGACGCCCGCAGCGGCGCGAGAGCCAGGCCCTCCGCGTCCAGGGGCAGCGGTACGGTGCCCACGCCCGCCGAGGCGTACAGGGCGTCGTGCTGGGGGCTGCCCGGGTCCTCGACGCCGACGGTGCGCATCCCGCGCGCGTGGAGCACGAATCCCAGCAGCGTCGTCGCCTGCGCCACCCCGGAGACCACGACGAGCCGCTCCGGGTCGGCGACCACACCCCGGCGGCGCGCGAGGAGTTCCGCGAGAGCCGTACGCAGTCGGGGCAGCCCGCGCGGATCGGGATACCCGAGCACGTCGTGCGGCAACTCGGCCAGCACACCGCGCTGCGCGGCGGCCCAGGCCGCGCGCGGGAACAGCGACAGGTCCGGTGTCCCGGCCACGAAGTCGGCCCGGGCGCCGGGGGAGCGCGGCGCGAGGTCACGCGCGCGTGGCCGCGCCGCCCGCACGGCACCGCCCACCCAGGTGCCCGCGCCCCGGCCGCTGCGCAGATACCCCTCCGCCGTCAACTGCTCGTACGCCTCGGTGACCAGCCCCCGTGACACCCCGAGGTCGGCCGCCAGGTCCCGGCTCGACGGCAGCCGGGTGTCCGGCGCCAGCCGCCCGGTACGCACCGCCTCGCGCAGCGCCGCCTGAAGAGAGCGCCCACGCGCGCGTGCGGGTGCCGAGGCGGCCGGAAGGAGCAGTTCCCAAGCGGCGGAATTCGTCAGACCCTCCGGTTCGCTCGGCCTCTCCGGATTGGTCCGCGATGACGTCATGGAAGTGGACCTTAATCCGGACCGCCACCGTTCCTAGCGTCGCTGCCATGAACGCCACCACCGCGCGCGGCACCTCGCTCGCCGCCTTCGCCTGCGTCCTCGTCGGGGCGTCCTTCACGGCCAACAGCGTCCTGGGCCGCTATCCCTACGCCGGCGGCCAGTTCCTGCGCTACGGCCTCGCCTGTCTGCTGCTGCTCCCGTTCACCGGCAAGGGCGCGACGGCCCGGCTGCGCGCGCTCACGCCACGCCAGTGGGCCCGTCTCGCGCTGCTCGCCGCCGTCGGCATGGTCGGCTTCAACCTGGCCGTCATCGCCGCCGAGCGCAGCGCCGAACCGGCCGTCCCGGGTGTCTTCGTGGGCTGCGCTCCCGTGGCCGTCGCGGTCATCGTCCCTCTCCTGGAGGGACGCCGTCCCCGCCGGGTCGTGCTCCACGGGGCGTCGCTCGTCGCCGTCGGCGCGTTCACGGTCCAGGGGTGGGGCCGCACGGACGGCGCCGGAATCGCCTTCTCCGGGTGCGCACTCGCGGGGGAGGTCGGCTTCGCCGTACTCGCGGTTCCGGTACTGCGCCCGCTGGGCCCACGGCTGTTGTCGGCCACGGTGTGCGGTGTCGCCGCGATCGAGGCGGCGACGACCGGGCTGCTCCTCGACGGCTCCGGGTGGCTACGGCGACCCGACCACACCGAGGCCGCCGCGCTGCTGTGGCAGGCGGCGGTCGTCACTGTCGTCGGCTTCGTGTGCTGGTACATGGGCCTGCAACGGATCGGCGCGGAGCGCGCCACGCTCTTCTCCGGCCTCATCCCGGTCGCCGCGGCCGCCACCGCGCCGCTCGTCGGAACGGGCTCCTACGGCGCCGCCCAGGCCGTCGGCAGTGCCCTCGTCGGCGCCGGAGTCGCCCTGGGATCCGGCGCGTTGTCGCTGTTGTCGCGCCGGTCAGCGGCTGCCGTCGAGGATGACGCGCGCGACCAGCGCCGGGTCGTCGTTCATCGGGCAGTGCCCGCAGCCGGGCAGCCGCACCAGCCGGGAGCGGGGTATCAACCGCTTGGCGCGGACGCCCTGGCGGCGCAGCAGCAGCCGGTCCTGGGTGCCCCAGGCCACGGTGACCGGGATACCGGGGAGATCGTCGGTGAACTGGACGGTCGCACCGGACCGGAGGGTGGCGTCGAACCCGGGGGCGTTGACCAGCGCGAGCGTCTCGGCGACCACGGCCTCGGGTGAACGGCGGCCCGGGCGGGCGTAGATGGTGCTGGTGAGGGCGGTACGGCCGGCCGCCGTGCGGGCCAGCCGCTCGACCAGCGGGAGCGGCATGCCGCGGGCGATCCGCCGCATGGTGAGCAGCACACCGAAGGCGTAGCGACGCTCGGCCTGCGACCAGAACCCGGCCGGGGACAGCGCCGTGACGGACCGTACGACCTTCTCGCGGCCCAGCTCCAGGGCCATCAGCCCGCCCAGCGAGTTGCCCGCCACATGCGGACGCTCCAGCCCCAGCGCCTCACAGAAGGCCCGGAACACGGCGGCGGTCGTGGGCAGGTCGTACGACAGCCCCTCCGGCAGCGCGGGCGAGGCACCGAACCCGGGCAGGTCCACGGCGATCACGTCGCGCTCGGTGGCGAGGATGTCCACCACCGGGTCCCAGGCCTGCCGGTGGTGGCCTATGCCGTGCAGCAGGAGCAGCGGTTCGCCGCTGCCCACGCGCGCGTAGGACACGGTCACGGTCCGCGGGCCGTGCGGAGTGGGGACCGGGAAGGAGACGGTGGCGGACATGGGGGTGCTCCTCGTCTGGGACGCGCTGACGGACGGCGTACAGGCCGTGTAGACAGCTTGTCAGCAACTGCTACCGACCGGTAGCCCCGGGTGTCGTGAACATCGCACCCCTACGCTCATAGCGCGTCCCCCGACCCTCAACGCGCCCTGCGCACTTCCAGGTTGAACTCGCCGTGCCCGATGTTCCGGAACAGGTCCAGCCACAGTGGCAGGAACATCTCCACCGCCCGCGCCGACTCGATGCCGCCCAGGTCCAGCACCCGGTGCGCGGGCCAGCCGAACTCCCCGAGCAGGGACGTCACCTGTGCCTTGGCCGCCGCGTCCGCACCGGAGACGAACACCTGGTGCTCGCCCGGCACCAGCGAAGGCTCCACCATCACCCGGCAGTTGACGGTGTTCAGGGACTTCACCACGCGCGCGTGCGGGAACGTCCGCTGGATCTGCTCGCCCACACTGTCCGACTCCACGGGCGACAGCCTGAGCCGTCCGTCCTCGAACGCCATGGGATTGGAGACATCGAGAACGACCTTGCCGTCGAGGTGCTCCGCCCCGGCCGCCTCCAACGCCGCGAGCGCCACCCGGCCGCCCACGGCGTTCACGATCACCTCACCCGCCGCTGCCGCCTCCGCGAACGTACCGGTGCGCGCACCGGCACCCACGTCCTCGGCCCATTTCGCGGCGGCCGGATTGTCCTTCGTGCGCGAGCCCAGGGTCACCTCGTGTCCCAGCTCGACCAGCCTGCCGCCCAGCGTGCGGCCCACCTCGCCCGTACCCAGCACCGCATACCGCATGGTCACCTCCGAGAAGAGACGCCGGACAGCGCCGGCCCGCGGCCAATTCTGCTCCGGGACACACGGGTTTCTCCTAGACAGGGCCGCACGCGTCGCATGGGATGAGACGGTGACCACCGAAACCCCGACCGATGTCTTCGAAGAACACCGCCCCGTCCTCATGGGCGTCGCCTACCGCATGCTCGGGCGGGTGGCCGACGCCGAGGACGTGGTCCAGGAGGCCTGGCTGCGCTGGTCCGCAGCCGACCGCGGCCAGGTCCGCGAACCACGTGCCTACCTGGTGCGCGTCACCACCCGCCTCGCGATCGACCGGCTGCGCCAGGTCAAGGCGCGCGGCGAGGCCTATGTCGGCCCCTGGCTGCCCGAGCCGTATGTCACCGACTTCGGGGACACCGTCGAGGACACCGCCGAACGGGCCGTGCTCGCCGACTCCGTCTCCCTCGCCGTACTCGTCGTCCTGGAGTCGCTCTCGCCCCTGGAACGCGCCGTGTTCGTCCTCAGGGAGGCCTTCGGCTACCCCTACGCCGAGATCGCGGCGATGCTGGATCGCGAAGAGCCCGCGGTGCGCCAACTCTCCGGACGGGCCCGCAGACACGTCGACGAACGGCGCCCGCGCTACGAGGTCGACCCGGCCCAACGCCGCGATCTGACCGAGCGGTTCCTCGCGGCGGCGGCCGAGGGCGACCTGGCCGGCCTGATGGAACTGCTCGCCCCGGACGTCCGCCTGGTGGGCGACAGCGGCGGCAAGGCCAAGGCCCCGCTGCGGATCCTGGAGAGCGCCGACAACGTGGGCCGCTTCCTGGTCGCCGTCGCCGGCAAGGGCATCCCGGAGATCTCGTTCCGCTTCCTTGAGCTGAACGGCGGACCGGCGGTCCTGGTCCTTTCGGGTGACGCGCCCGACAGCGTTTTCCAGGTGGACGTTTTCGACGGACGCATCCGTTCCGTCTACATCGTCCGCAATCCCGACAAGCTCCGCTCGCTGGCTTCCGCTTAGCCATCCCGGGACAAGGCCCCCGTTTCGTGACGGGGGCTTTGCCGTCGCGTCACCAAACGGGCCGGGCGCCAACGCTCCATGAACGCTCGCGGGTAACCGCTCTCTGTGTTGCCTGTGGGATCGAGGATTGGTCTTGACCAAGGGTGTGGGCCGTCCTATGGTCGCTGATAAGTGAAACAACCTTTAATAAACAAGGGCGCTAAAACGCCGCCGGACCACGGCGATTGCGGAGGACAGGGTGGGGACCACGCAGTTGGAATCGGTGCCGGAGCCGAAGTACTGGCATCTCAAGACAGTGCTCAGTGAGGCACTGGACTCCGAGTTCTCCGTGGGCGAGATCCTGCCCAACGAGCGAGACCTGGCCGCCCGCTTCGGCGTCGCCCGGGCCACGCTCCGGCAGGCTCTGGAACAACTCGAACTCGAAGGCCGGCTCCAGCGCCGCCGCGGCGTCGGTACGACCGTCGCGCCGCCGCGCGTGGGTGTCGCCGTCGGCACCGAGCAGCAGGTCTGGCCGGGCGCCGCGGAGGACGCCTGGCAGTCCGTCGACTGTGTGCTGGCGGCTCCGCCGGCGGCCGTCGCGGGTGTCCTGGAGACCGGTTCCGAGGAACCGGTGCACATCGTGCGGCGCTCCCGGGTGAGCCACGGCCAACCGGTCGCCGCGGAGTTGCTCTACATCCCGGAGTCGTCGGTGCCCGACCTCTCCGCGATCGACACTCCGTCCGCGACGGCACGCGCGCGTGCGGTACTGCGCGAACTCCAGCGTCTCGAACTGGAGGGCCAGGACCGCGCCGTCGAACTCGGCTCGGCCCGCGCGGACGACGCCAAGGAGCTGGACCGCCTCCCCGGGGCGCCGGTTCTGGTCGTCACGACCCGCTTCTTCGCCGAGGGCCGCACGGCCGCGGTCTCCGTCGCGACCTACCGCGCGGACACCTGCCGGCTGACCTTCGCCGACTCCGGCGGCGTCGAAATACACCACGGCCCGGAGCGCCAGGCCTCCTGACCACTATCACTGCTCGTCCTTCGCGCCCCGGGAACTCCACCCGGGGCGCGACGATTTGGCGCACGAAGGGGCGCGGGGCGGTATCGATGTGCCCAGCCACAACGGCGCCGCGGGCGACAAACAACCACCGCGGCCGAGCTAGCGCCGCGTCACCGTGCCCTCCACCGCGAACAACTGCTCCTCGACATGGTCCAGGGCCAGCCGCAGCGCCCCCGTCGCCACGGCCGCCTCGCCGAGCAGCGACAGCGCCACCTTCGGCGGACGCAGGCAGTAGCGCGCCAACTCCCGCCGCAGCGGCTCCAGTACACCGTCCAGACCGGCCGCCCAGCCGCCCACCACGACCAGCTCCGGGTCGAGGGCCAGGACCAGCGCCGCCACGTCGTGGACCAGGCGCTGTATGAAACGGTCGACGGCCGCGCGGGCCCGCTGGTCGCCGTCGCGGGCCAGCGCGAAGACCTGCGCGACCGCCTGCTCGTCCAGCGGGTGCAGCGGCTCGTCCGTCGTCGACAGCAACGTCTCCGGAGTCACGTCCCGGCCCAGCAGATGCAGTGCGCCGATCTCACCGGCCGCCCCGCGATACCCCCGGTGCAGCCGCCCGCCGATCAGCGAACCGGCACCCGGGCTCAGCCCCGCCAGCACCATCACCATGTCGTCGGACTCGGTGGCGGCGCCCTTCCAATGCTCGGCCACCGCCGCCGCGTTGGCGTCGTTCTCGACCAGCACCGGGCACTTGAAGGAGCGGCTCAGCCGCTCGCCCAGGTGCAGTCCCGTCCACTGGGGCAGCGCGGTGCCCAGCCGTACGGTGCCGTCCGCCTCGACGATGCCCGGTGTGGCGACGCCCACCGCGCGCAGGGAACCGCGGGCGACTCCGGCCCGGCGCAGCAGCTCGGCGACCGCGGTCCGCAGCCGCTCCAGGCGCTCGTCCGCCGTGGCCGTCTCGTCGACGTCCTTGGCGATGGCGCCGAGCACCCGGCCGTCCAGGTCGGCGAGGAGCACGGCGACGCGATGTGCGCCGATCTCCAGCCCGAGCAGATGCCCGGCCTCGGCCCGGAACCTGAACCGGCGCGCCGGCCGCCCCTGTCGCCGTACAACGCTCTCGTCGGCCGCCTTCTCGACGACCAGCCCGGCCTCGATCAAGCCCTCGACGACACCTTCGACGGTCGGCCGGGACAGCCCGGTCACCCGGGTGATCTCCGTCAGCGTGGCGCAGTCCGTGGCACGCAGTGCGTGCAACACCACCGCGGAGTTGATCCTCCGCAGCAGTGAGGGGTCCCCGCCGGTCAGCCCCGCCAAGGTCTGTCCTCCCAGCTCGTGCGCGTGTTGGGCGGATCGTACTCGGCGCGGCGGACCCCGGCGAGTGCCGGGCGCTCCGGGCCCACCCGCCCCGCCGGTTCACCCGGGCGCCACGAACCCCGACTCGTAGGCCGCGATCACCGCCTGCGTACGGTCCCGCGCCCCCAGCTTCGCCAGCACGGCGCTCACATGCGACTTCACCGTCTCGGTCCCGACGACCAGCCGGCCGGCGATCTCCGCGTTCGACAACCCCCTGGCCATCAGCCGCAGCACCTCGGCCTCGCGCTCGGTCAACCGGGCCCGCTCCATCACCGCCCGCGCCGCCCGGTTCCCGCCGTCGTCGCCGTACTCCGCGGCCAACTGCCGTACGGACGCCGGGAAGAGCAGCGACTCGCCCTCGGCCACCAGCCGTACCGCGTGCACGATCTCGGCGGGCCGGGCCCGCTTCAGCAGGAAGCCGTCGGCACCGGCCCGCAGCGCCTCGTAGACGTACTCGTCGTTCTCGAAGGTCGTGATGACCAGGATCTTCGGCGGATCGTCGACCGTCCGCAGCACCGCGCGCGTGGCCTCGATGCCGTCCAGCAGCGGCATCCGCACATCCATGGCGACCACATCGGGCCGCAGCCGCCGCACCAGCGGGATCACCGCCGCCCCGTCGGCCGCCTCCCCGACCACCTCGATGTCCGGCTGCGCCTCCAGCACGGCCCGCAGACCCGCGCGTACGAGGGGTTCGTCATCGACCAGGAGAACGGTGACCGGCATCCGGCCAGCCTAGATCAGCCCAGCGGCAGCTCGGCGTGCACCTGCCAGTCACCCTCGTCGGGCCCAGTGTGCGCCCGGCCCCCGAGCAGCGCGGCCCGCTCCCGTATGCCCCGCAGCCCACTGCCCCGCCCGGGCCCGGATATCGCCGCCGTCAGCGGATTGCGGACCTCCAGATCGAGAGTGCCGTCCGCGACCTCGATACGGACCCGGACAGGCACGGCCCCCGCGTGCCGCAGCACATTGGTCAGCGCCTCCTGCAGAATCCGGTACCCCTCACGGGAGACCGGTCCCGGCACCGTCTCCAACGGCCCGGTCACCTCCGCGTCGACCTTCGCCCCGGAAGCCCGCGCGGACTCAAGCAGCCGGTCGGCGTCGACCAGCGTCGGCCGACTGCTCACCGGCCGCTCCGCCTCACGCAGCACGCCCAGCACCCGCTCCAGGTCCTCCAGCGCGGCCCGGCCGGTCTCCTCGATGGCGCCCAGCGCCCGCTCGGTGAACTCCGGATCGCCCGCCGCCCGGGCGGCACCCGCCTGCACCACGGCCACCGTCAGCGCGTGCCCGATGGAGTCGTGCAACTCCCGCGCGATGCGATTGCGTTCCAGTAGTTGCTCGGTGCGCTCCTCCAGCGCGGCGAGCCGCTCCGCGGGGGAGGGCCCGAGCATGCGTCTGGCCAACAGCGTGGCCAGCTCGCCGAGGCCGACCACGGCCGCGTACAGCGCGACCAGGGGGAGGGGCACCAACAAGGCGTACCAGCCGTGCGGCGCCGCCTCCTTGAGGAGCGGCACATCGTCGGGCACGTGTCCGCGCGCGATCTCGATCAGCTGGAACGCGATGATAGGCAGCCATACGCAGGCGAACGAGGTCGCCCAGCCCAGAGCCATCCTGGCCTCCAGCCACAGCACGATGCGGCCCCGGTCCCGCCAGGTCGCCGACCGCGCCACGGAGATCCCCGAGTCCTGCTCGCCCGGCGTCAGCAGCAACTGCGCCTGCACGCCTTCCCCGATCCGCACGGCCGGGATCAGACCGACCGGGATCAGCATGAGCGCGGGTGCGTACGGGGTCTCCGGACTGATGAGGATCCACACGCTGGTGAGCAGCATCGGCACCCAGAGGTGCAACAGACGTGTGTATGTCGTCCCCCGGAGCAGCGGGCGCAGGAAGCGGGCCATTCCGACATCGTGACAGCCGGCACCGACAATCGGCCTCCCCCGGGCGGGGGAGGCGATCTCCACCGGCGGGGGAGCAGCCAACTCCTTTGAACAGCCAGGCTGTTGGTCATGACCAGCATCGACGTACGAGACCTCACCAAGGAGTACGGCACCCGGCGGGCCGTGGACCATGTCACCTTCGACGTCCGGCCCGGCAAGGTCACCGGCTTCCTCGGCCCCAACGGCGCCGGGAAGTCCACCACCATGCGCCTCGTCCTCGGCCTCGACCGGCCCACCTCCGGAACCGCCACCATCGGAGGCCGCCCCTACGCCGCGCTCACCGAGCCGCTGCGCCATGTGGGCGCCCTGTTGGACGCGCAGGCCGCCCATGGCTCCCGCACCGGCCGTGACCATCTGCGCGCCTTGGCGGCGAGCAACCGCATCCCGGCCGCCCGGGCCGACGCGGTGCTGGAGGAGACGGGGCTCGCGTCGGTCGCGCGGCGCCGGGTGAGGACGTACTCCCTGGGCATGCGCCAGCGGCTGGGCATCGCCGGTGCCCTCCTGGGTGATCCCGAGGTGATCCTGCTGGACGAGCCGTCGAACGGACTCGACCCCGAAGGCATCGTCTGGATCCGGGAGTTGCTGCGCCGACTCGCCTCGGAGGGGCGCACGGTCCTGGTCTCAAGCCACCTGATGAACGAGACCGCCTCCTTCGCCGACCACCTCGTGGTCCTGGGACGAGGACGACTCCTGGCCGACACCCCGATGCGGGACTTCATCGACGCGCGCGTGCAACCCCACATACGCATCCGTACGACGGACCCCGGCGCCCTCAAGAGCGCGCTCGCCCAGCACGGCCACGACGCCGTGGAGCACGAGGAGGGGCACTGGACCGTGGCGCACGCCCGCGTGGAGGAGATCGGCGCCCTGCTGTCCGGCGCGGGCGTACCGATCCTCGAACTGGCGCCCGCCGAGGGCACGTTGGAGCAGGCCTACCTCGATCTGACGGCCGCCGAGACCGAGTTCACCGCACCCCACCAGGAGACCTGACCATGACGTTCGCACCCGTCTTCCACTCCGAGTGGATCAAGATCCGTACCCTGCGCTCGCTGCTCGCGGCCCTCGCCGCGATCCTCGCGGTGACGGCGCTCTTCTCCGCACTCGCCTCGTCCGACACCGGCGACGACTTCGACCCGCTCTTCTCGATCTTCTTCGGTGTGAGCTTCGGCCAGATCGCGGCGATCGCCTTCGGCACCACCGCCGTGTCCTCCGAGTTCCAGGGTGGAGCGCTACGGCTGTCGCTGGCCGCGGTGCCGCACCGGGGGCGCTGGTTCGCGGCCAAGGCGACGGCGATCGCCGCACCTGTGCTGGCCGTCGGCCTGGTCACCGGCGTCGTGACGCTGCTGGTGGGCAGGGCGGTGCTCGGCGCCGAGGCTGACGGACTCGGCTGGGCGGAGCAGATCCGCGGTGTGGTCGGCTGTGCCGTCTACCTCACGCTGATGGCCCTGTTCGCGGCCGGACTCACGGCATTGCTGCGCAGCGGCACGGCCACGCTGAGCATCCTCATTCCGTTCCTGTTGATCGTGTCCTTCGTCATCGGCGACATGTCGAACAACATCGCGGACCTGCTGCCCGACCGGGCCGGTCAGGTGGCGCTGCACGAGACCTGGGACGGCGCGATGGGCCCCTGGACCGGGCTCGCGGTGACGGCCCTGTGGACAGCGGCGGCGCTGGCGGCGGGGGCGTGGAGCGTACGGCGCCGGGACGCCTGACCGCGTCCGGGCTCCGGCGCCCCGTCCATTGTCAGTGGTGAGCGGTTCACTGGATCACATGGACATCGCACAGCGCACCAGGGCCCACCGAGACCGGCTAACCCCGCGCGGCTTCCCGCAGTCGGCCGAACTCCTCGGCCATCGTCGCCGCCGTCCAATGGGCGTTCAACCCGCTCGGGTTGGGCAGCACCCACACCCGCGTGTCCCCGAACATCCGCTCCTGCGGCCCTACTTGAGCCCGGCGGTCGTCAAAAGCGGTCCGGTAGGCGGTGACGCCCAGCACGGCCAGCCAGCGCGGCTTCCACCCCGTCAGCTTCGACGCGAGCACCTGCCCGCCCTCGCGGTACTCCTCGGCGCTCAGCTCGTCGGCCCGGGCCGACGCCCGCGCCACCACGTTGGTGATGCCGAGCCCGTACGACAGCAACTCACCCTGCTCCGCGGGCTTCATGAGCTTCGGCGTGAAGCCGGACAGGTGCAGCACCGGCCAGAAGCGGTTGCCCGGGCGGGCGAAGTGATGGCCCGTGGCCGCCGTCATCAGACCCGGGTTGATGCCGCAGAAGAGCACGGAGAGGCCGTCCGCGACGACGTCCGGTACGAGACGGTCGCGGGCGGCCTCCAACTCGGCCTGGGTGAAGCGGGTCAGAGGATCGCCCCCGGGGTGTATCCCGCGGCCTCCGGGTGCTGCTTGGCGATCTCCTCGACCCGGGCGACCACGGCGGCGACCTGATCGGCGGCGGCGCCCGTGAAGGACAGCTTGTCGGCCATCAGCGCGTCCAACTGGGCGCGGTCGAGCGGGATGCGCTCGTCGGCGGCGAGCTTGTCCAGCAACTCGTTGCGCTCGGCGCCCTGTTCACGCATCGCCAGCGCGGAGGCGACGGCGTTCTCCTTGATCGCCTCGTGCGCGACCTCCCGGCCGACACCGGCGCGAACGGCGGCCATCAGCACCTTCGTCGTCGCGAGGAACGGCAGATAGCGGTCCAGCTCACGCGCCACGACCGCCGGGAACGCACCGAACTCGTCGAGCACGGTCAGGAACGTCTCCAGCAGACCGTCGAGCGCGAAGAACGCGTCGGGCAGCGCGACCCGGCGCACCACCGAGCAGGACACGTCGCCCTCGTTCCACTGGTCGCCCGCCAGCTCGCCGGTCATCGACGCGTAGCCGCGCAGGATGACCATCAGGCCGTTGACGCGCTCGCAGGAGCGGGTGTTCATCTTGTGCGGCATCGCGGACGAGCCGACCTGGCCCGGCTTGAAGCCCTCGGTGACCAGCTCGATGCCGGCCATCAGCCGGATCGTCTTCGCCAGCGACGAGGGCGCCGCCGCGACCTGCACCAGCGCGGTCACGACCTCGTAGTCCAGCGAGCGCGGGTACACCTGGCCGACCGATGTGAATGCCTGCGAGAAGCCGAGGTGCGAGGCGATCCGCTGCTCCAGCTCCGCGAGCTTCGCCGCGTCACCGCCGAGCAGGTCCAGCATGTCCTGAGCCGTGCCCACCGGGCCCTTGATGCCGCGCAGCGGGTAGCGGCCGAGCAGCTCCTCGACCCGGCCGTACGCCACGAGCAGCTCGTCGGCGGCGGTCGCGAAACGCTTGCCGAGGGTGGTGGCCTGCGCGGCCACGTTGTGCGAGCGGCCGGCCATGACCAGCTCGCCGTACTCACCGGCCAGCTTGCCGAGCCGGGCCAGTACGGCCACCGTACGGTCCCGCATCAGCTCCAGGGAGAGCCGGATCTGCAACTGCTCGACGTTCTCCGTCAGATCCCGGGAAGTCATGCCTTTGTGCACCTGCTCGTGCCCGGCGAGGTCGTTGAACTCCTCGATCCGCGCCTTCACATCGTGCCGCGTGACCTTCTCGCGTTCGGCGATGGAGGCCAGGTCGACGGTGTCGAGCACCCGCTCGTAGTCGGCGATCGCGGCGTCCGGCACCTCGATCCCGAGGTCCTTCTGCGCCCGCAGCACAGCGAGCCAGAGCTGCCGCTCCAGCTTCACCTTCTGCTCGGGCGACCAGAGCGTGGCGAGCTCGGCGGAGGCGTAGCGTCCGGCGAGGACGTTCGGGATGCGGGGCTTGGCGGGAGCGGAAGTCACGTGTACGGATTCTACTGGCGATTCGTGCAGGCCAGCGCCACAGCTCTCTTCGTCGAAAGCTACGAGACCCACGTCACGGTGTGACAGTCGTCCTCGGTTACCGGGCCGCCGGACCCTCGTACGGCAGCAGGTCCGGGCGTTTGGGGGAGAGACCGTCCCCCGAGGAGCGGCCGGTGAGGCGGCGGGCTATCCAGGGGAGCAGGTACTGGCGGGTGAAGCGGGCGTCGGCGACGCGGCGGGCGGTCCAGTTCAGGGGTGGGGTCGGCGGCATCGGGGTGCGCCACTCGGTGTCCTCCGCGTCGTAACCGAGGGTCTGCCAGACCGCCTCGGCGACCCGGCGGTGGCCCTCGTCCGTGAGGTGCAGGCGGTCCACGTCCCACATGCGCTGGTCGGCGAGCGAGGGGGCGCCGTACAGGTCCACGACCAGGGCGCCGTGCCGCTCCGCGAGGTCGTCGACGCAGGCGAAGAGTTCCTCCATGCGGGGCCGGAAGCGCTGCTGGACCGGGCCCTCGCGGCCCGGGCTGCGCATCAGGACCAGTTGTTTGCAGGCGGGAGTGAGGCGTTCGACGGCCTCTTCCAGCAGGCCGCGCACCCGGCCCATGTCGACCTTGGGGCGCAGGGTGTCGTTGAGGCCGCCGACCAGCGTGATCACATCGGGCTGCATGGCGGCGGCCAGGCCGACCTGCTCGTCGACGATCTGCGCGATCAGCTTGCCGCGCACGGCGAGGTTGGCGTACCGGAAACCGGGCGCGTGGGCGGCCATCCGCCCGGCGAGGAGGTCGGCCCAGCCCCGGTAGGAGCCGTCCGGGAGCAGGTCCGACATGCCCTCGGTGAAGGAGTCGCCGATCGCGACCAGGCTGGTGTGCGTGGGATTCGTCTGCATGGCGACAGAGATGGTAACCCGCACGCATACCCGCCGGTCGGTCGGCCTCCACGCTCACCGGGCCGGGCTCACGCCCGCTGCCCGAAGAGCTCCCGCAGCACGTCCTCCATCGTCACAAGCCCGGTCAGCCGACCCTCCTCGTCGAGCACCGCCGCGAGATGCGTGCGGCTGCTGCGCATCGCGGTGAGGACGTCGTCCATGGGCGTGCTCTCCCGGATGTTCGCGATGGACCGCATGTCCTCCACCTTGAACGGCTCGTCGCGCGGTGAGGCGTCCAGGGCGTCCTTGACGTGGAGGTAGCCGATGATGCGGCGCTCGGCGTCCACCACAGGGAAGCGGGAGAAGCCTGACTCGGCCGACAGCACCTCCAGCTCGGCCGGGGTGACGCCCGCGACCACGTAGTCGACGCGTTCGAGGGGGAGCACGACGTCCTGTACCGGTCTGCTGCCCAGTTCCAGCGCGTCGTTCAGCCGCTCGCGGGCCCGTTCGTCGATGAGGCCCGCCTCACCGGAGTCCCGGACGATCCGGGCGAGTTCGGCGTCCGAGAAGGTCGCCGTGACCTCGTCCTTGACCTCGACCCGCAGCAGTTTGAGCAGCGTGTTGGCGAACGCGTTGACCGTGAAGATCACCGGGCGCAGCGCCCGCGACAGCGTCACCAGCGGCGGCCCCAGCAGCAGCGCGCTGCGCACCGGCTCGGCCAGGGCGATGTTCTTCGGCACCATCTCGCCGAGCAGCATGTGCAGATAGGTCGCCGCGGTCAGCGCGATCACGAAGGACACCGCGTGCCCCGCGCTCTCCGGCACGCCGACCGCGTGGAACACCGGCTCCAGCAGATGCGCGATCGCCGGCTCGGCGACGATGCCCAGCACCAGCGTGCACAGCGTGATGCCGAGCTGGGCCGCGGCCATCAGCGCCGAGACGTGCTGGAGACCCCACAGCACGCTCTTGGCGCGCCGGTCGCCCTGTTCGGCATGCGGCTCGATCTGGCTGCGGCGCACCGAGATCAGCGCGAACTCGGCGGCCACGAAGAAGGCGTTGACGACCAGCGTCGCCAACCCGATCAGCAGTTGTACGGCGGTCACAGCGCCCCCTTCGCAGAGCCGGGGCCGGAGCCCGAGCCCGAGCCGGAATCGGATCCGGAGCCGGAATCGGATCCGGTATCGCGCGGCGCGTGCAGCAGCAGCCGCGCGGCCCGGCGCCCGGACGCGTCCACCACGTCGATCCGCCACCCGACGACCTCGACGGTGTCCCCGACCTCCGGGATCCGCCCCAGCTCGGTGGCGACCAGACCGGCCAGCGTCTCGTACGGCCCCTCGGGTGCCCGCAGGCCGACGCGCGCGAGCTGGTCCACGCGGGCGGCGCCGTCCGCCGAGAACAGTGTGCGGCCCTCGTCGTCCTTCCCGGCCGGAGCGAGATCGGGCGTCTCGTGCGGATCGTGCTCGTCCCGCACCTCGCCCACGACTTCCTCGACGATGTCCTCCAGGGTCGCGACTCCCGCCGTACCGCCGTACTCGTCGATGACGACGGCCATCGTGCGCTTGCCGGAGAGCCGGTCCAGGAGGCGGTCCACGGTCAGGGACTCCGGGACGAGGAGGGGTTCGCGCAGCATCTCGGAGAGCGGGAAGCGGGCCCGCCGGTCCGCGGGCACCGCCAGGACGTCCTTGATGTGCACGGTGCCGACGACCTCGTCCAGGCTGCCGCGGTAGACGGGGAACCGGGACAGCCCGGTCGCCCGGGTCGCGTTGGCCACGTCCTCGCAGGTCGCCTGGGCGTCGAGGGCGACGACCTGGACGCGGGGCGTCATCACGTTCTCCGCGGTGAGGTCGGCGAGGTTCAGGGTGCGGACGAACAGCTCGGCCGTGTCCGGCTCCAGGGCGCCCTCCTTGGCGGAGTGCCGGGCCAGCGCGGCCAGCTCCTGCGGCCCGCGCGCGGAGGCCAGCTCCTCGGCCGGCTCCAGGCCGAAGGCGCGCACCACGTGGTTGGCCGTGTTGTTCAGATGGCTGATGAACGGGCGGAACGCGGCACTGAACCAGCGCTGCGCGTTGCCCACCCGCTTGGCCACGCCGAGCGGTGAGGAGATCGCCCAGTTCTTGGGCACCAGCTCGCCCACGACCATCAGGAACACCGTCGACAGCGCCGTACCCAGCACCAGAGCGACGGACTTCGACGCGGAGTGCGAGATGCCCAGCGACTCCAGGGGGCCCGCGATCAGCGCGGCGATCGACGGCTCGGAGAGCATGCCGACGACCAGGTTGGTGACGGTGATGCCGAGCTGCGCGCCGGAGAGCTGGAAGGTCAGATTCCGTACGGCCTTCAGGGCACCGGAGGCGCCGCGCTCGCCGCGCTCGACCGCGCGCTCCAGCTCGCCGCGCTCGACGGTGGTCAGCGAGAACTCGGCCGCGACGAAGGCACCGCAGAGGAGCGAGAGCAGGATCGCCACCAGCAGCAGAAGCACTTCGGTCATCGGGTCACCTCCGTCCCATGATCGGACAGGGCAGGGAGGATCGCGCGATGTCGCGTACTGGGAGGCTCGCCCATGGGCGGACGCTCACACCTTTCGAGGAGAATCAGAAGTTCCGAGTCGTCCGCCAATAGTAAAGGATGAGCAAAGCGATCAGGTGGTGAGGTGCTTCACCCAGCGCCGCCAGTGGTCCTCGCGTACGTACCCCGCCGCGCCCCAGGCATGCTGACCGGTCTCGTTGCGTTCCAGCACCATCGCGTCCCCGCGCCGTCCGCCCAACGCCACGAACCGCTCCTCGGCCGCCGTGAGCAGCGCCGAGCCGATGCCCCGGCGACGGTGCTCCGGGTGCACGGCCAGCCGGTACAGATGACAGCGCCAGCCGTCGAAGCCGGCGATCACGGACCCGACGAGCCGCCCGTCACGTTCCGCGAGGATCAGCGCGTCCGGATCCCTGTCGATGAGCCGGGCCACGCCGTCCCGGTCGTCGCTGATGCTCGTCCCTTCGGCGGCCTCACGCCAGAACGCCAGCACGGCGTCGATGTCGGAGTGGGCGGCACTGCGGATATGAAGATCACTCATGGGGTGAGCCAAGCAGAGGGAGGGCGGGTCAGGCGAGTTGGTTTCGGCGCAGTTCCTCGACGACCGGTGCGAACGCCTCCATGTACGGCTCCAGCACGGTGAGATAGGAGAACCCGTACCGGTCGCGCAGCGCGCGCAGCTTCGCGGTGATGTGGTCCAGGGTGCCGACCAGCATGGTGGGGAGGTCGAGCACCTGCTCCAGGGCGAGGTCCGGCCGGCGGTCCAGCAGCGGCCGGAGCGCGCTCGCGGGGTCGTCGGTCACCGCCACGAGCTGGATCAGCAGGTTCAGTTCGGCGGGCTCCTCGCGGCCGGCCGCGAACTCCCGGTACCGGCCGACCCGTTGGCCGAACGCGGTGGTGTCGAGCGGCACCAGTTTTCCGTCCCTGTCGTCCGGCACCAACCGCGCACCCGTGAACGCCGCGATGTCCGCGTGCTCGGCGGTCAGCCGGAGCATCCGGTCGCCGTTGCCGCCGAGGAGCAGCGGCACCCGGGGCTCAGCGGAGTCGAGCAGCCGCCCCAACTCCTCGACCGTGCGCCGCAGATGGTCCACCCGCTCGCCCGGCGAACCGAAGGGCAGCCCGGCCGTGTCGTGCTCCGCCTGTACGTAGCCGGTGCCGAGCCCGAGTTCGAGGCGGCCGCCCGTCAGGTCGTTGGTCGTCGTCACCTCACGGGCCAGCAGAGTCGGGTTCCAGAAACCCGCGTTGAGCACGAACGTGCCCACCCGGGGCCGCTGCGTCGCCTCCGCCGCCGCGACCAGCGCCGGGAACGGCGCGACCATGCCCAGATGGTCGGGGACCAGGAGCACGTCGTAGCCGAGTTCCTCGACCCGTCGGCATCTGGCGCGCCACTCGGCGGCGGGCGCGGACGTGAGCAGGCTGGCCCCGAAACGGAACGGTCGCGGCATGAACTCTCCCCGGTGACAACGGACTTGATCACGGTCGCCGCGATTCCATCACTCGTGCGCGATCGCCGCCAGCACATTCATGCGGGACGCACGCAACGCGGGCAGCAGTGCCGCGACGATGCCGACCACCGCCGAGCCGATCACCACCGCGACGATCGTGCTCCACGGCACCGCGAGCGCCTTCATGCCCTGGAGCGCCAGCACTTGTTGCGCGCACACGCCCCACACCAGCCCGAGCCCAAGCCCCAGCACCGCGCCGAACACCGCGATCACCACCGACTCCAGCCGGATCATCCGCCGCAGTTGGCGCCGGCCGAGCCCGATCGCGCGCAGCAGTCCGATCTCCCGGGTGCGCTCGACGACCGACAGAGCAAGGGTGTTGACCACACCGAGCACCGCGATGACGATGGCCAGCCCGAGCAGCGCGTACACCAGATACAGCAGTACGGCGATCTGATCGTGGACCAGCTTCTTGTAGTCGGCCTCGTCGCGCACCTGCACCTGCGGATAGGGCTTCAGCGTCGTGTCCAGCGCCTTGCGGAGCTGGTCGGCGCCGGTGCCGGAGGTGGCGTTCACGTACAGCGCGGAGTCCTGGCCGTTCGGGACGTACTTCTCGACCGTGGCGATCCCGAAGAACAGCCCGCCCTGCGTGCCGAACCCGCCCGACGACTCCTGGTCGGTGAGGGCGCCCACCGTCAACCGTGTGGTACGGCCGCCCGGGAACTCGACGGGGAGCACGCTGCCGAGCCGTACGCCGTGGTCCTTCGCGAAGTCGACGTCCATGGCGAGGTGTCCGGCCGCGAGCGCCGAAGTGGTGTTGCCCCGGGCGTACTTGATGTGGGCGACGTCGTCGAGCGGGGTGTCGTAACCGGCCGCCGTCGTCTCCACCCGCTTGCCGTCCGGCAGCCGGACCGCGAGCGGTGCGAAGCGGGCGCGTACGACGAGTCCGACGCCGTCGGTGGCGCGCACATGGTCCGTGACCTCATTCGAGAACGGCAGGAAGTTGCCGTTCTGGATCACGAAGTCGGCGCCCAGGGTCTTGTCGATCTGCTGGTCGAAGGACTTGGACATGGAGGCGCTCGCCACCGACATCCCACCCACCAGGGCCAGGCCCACCATCAGGGCCGCCGCGGTGGCGCCCGTACGGCGCGGGTTGCGCAGGGCGTTGCGCTGGCTCATCCGGCCGACCGAGCCGAACAGGGCGGGGAAGGCGCCGCCCAGGATCCGGATCATCGGGCGGACCAGGAGTGGGCCCGCGATCACGGTCGCGATGAGCGTCAGCACGATCCCGAGGCCCAGGAGCGAGGACGCCGAGGCGGTTTTCGTCGCGGCGGCGCAGCCCGCGAGCGCGGCCACACCGATCACGCCGACGATCGCACCCACGACGGCACGTACCCTCAACGGCTTTCCCACACCGGCGACTTCGGCGTCCGCGAGAGCCGCCATCGGCGAGACGACGGCGGCCCGCCGGGCCGGGAGATAGGCGGCGACGAAGGTGACACCGACACCAACCACGTACGCCGCCACGGGAGTCGGCCAACTGACCACCATCTCCGTGGTCTTGAGGTTCATCCCGAACGCGGTCATCAGCTTGATCAGCCCGGCCGCCAGCCCGATCCCGGCCGCCAGACCCAGCGTCGAGCCGACCAGACCGAGCAGCAGCGCCTCGGTGAGCACCGAGCGCCGCACCTGCTTGCGGTCGGCACCCAGGGCGCGCAACAGGCCCAGTTCTCGGGTGCGTTGGGCGATCAGCATCGAGAACGTGTTGACGATCAGGAAGATCCCGACCAGGACCGCGATCCCGGCGAAACCCAACATCACGTACTTGATGACGTCGAGGAAGCCGCCCAGGTCGGCGGCGGCCGACTTGGCCTGTTCGTCGGCGGTCTTGATGTCGTAGCTGCCGGACGAGCCGATCGCGGCCGTCACCCGCTGCTTGAGTACGGCGTCGGTGACGCCCTTGGCCGCGTCCACCGAGATGCTGGTGGCCCGGTCGGGTGCGCCGAGCAGCTGGTCCTTCGCGGTGGCGGGGTCGAGGAAGACCAGGGCGGCGCCGGGGTTGGTGGTGGTGAAGGTGGCGATGCCGACGATCTCGACCTTGAAGCTGCCGGGCTGCGCCTGCACGGTGAGCGTGTCACCGATCTTCACGTGCTTGGTGTCGGCGGTGTCCGCGTCCAGCAGGGCCTGACCGGCCCCCTGCGGGGCGTGTCCCGAGGTGAGTTTCACCGGGCTGCGGTCGGTGAGGTACCAGTCGGTGGCGATGGTGGGCGCGCCCGTGGTCGGGCCGACCGACTTGTCCCTGCTGTCGACGACCACGATGTTCTGCACGGACACGTCCGCGTGGGTCGCGGCGACCCCGGCCACCTTCGCCACCTGCCCGGCGAGTGCGGCGGGCACGGTCTCGGTCGCGCCGGTGGGTACCGAGGACTTGAGGTCCTGCTTCGGCTCGACGGTCACATCGGCGGACGTGGAGGCGAAGAGCCGGTCGAAGGTACGGGTCACCGTGTCGGAGAAGATCAGGCTGCCGGCCACGAACGCCACGGACAGCACGACGGCCAGCGCCGAGAGCAGCAGCCGTCCCTTGTGCGCGAGGAAGCTCCGGAGGGTCGCCTTCAGCACGGGTTCAGTCCTTGTCGAGGGATACGTCGGTCCCGTCCGCAGGGCCGTCGAATTGGCCGCGGGCCAGGTCGAACCGCTTCATCCGTTCCAGCACCGCCTCCGCCGTCGGGCGTTCCATCTCGTCCACGATCCGCCCGTCCCCGAGGAAGAGCACCAGGTCGGAGTGGGCGGCGGCGCCCGGGTCGTGGGTGACCATGACCACGGTCTGGCCCAGGTCGTCGACCGCGTCGCGCAGAAAGCCGAGCACCTCCAGACCGGCGCGCGAGTCGAGGTTGCCGGTCGGCTCGTCCGCGAAGATCAGCTCCGGGCGGGAGGCGAGCGCCCGCGCGCAGGCCACCCGCTGCTGCTGGCCGCCGGACAACTGGGACGGCCGGTGCTTGAGGCGGTCCCGCAGCCCGAGCGTGTCGATGACCTGGTCCAGCCACTTCTGGTCCGGCTTCTGGCCGGCGATGTCCATGGGCAGCGTGATGTTCTCGGCCGCGTTGAGGGTCGGGATGAGGTTGAACGACTGGAACATGAACCCGATCCGGTCCCGGCGCAGTCGGGTCAGCTCGCGGTCCTTCAGCCCCGTGATCTCGGTGTCGCCGAGCCACACCTGTCCGGCCGAGACGGTGTCGAGCCCCGCCAGGCAGTGCATCAGCGTGGACTTGCCGGAGCCCGAGGGGCCCATGACCGCGGTGAAGCGGCCGCGCGCGATGTCCACGTCCACCGAGTCCAGGGCGAGCACGGTCGTCTCGCCCGAGCCGTACGCCTTGGTCAGTCCGTGGGCGCGGGCCGCGATCCCGCCGGCCGAGGCGTGGCCCGGAGCGTGCTCCGCAGCAGATGTGGACAAGACAGCCCCCTGGGATTCCTTCGCTCGTTGACGTTCCGACGCCTTCGTCGCGCGCCGAGCTTAGTGTGACGCGCCGCACACCCGATATCCCCCGTGCGGCCGAGGCGGCCTCCACCCCAGGTCGGTCCCCCGATACCGGTGTAAGGGGCAATCTCCACCCGTCGGAGGACCGCTTGCCAGTGCTAGCGTTCCGGCGCTAGCGTCTAGGTATGGCGAAGACCCAGTTGAACGTACGCGTGGACGAGGGCACCGCCCGCGCGGCCCGTGAGCGTGCCCTGGCGCGGGGCATGAGCGTCAACCGGTACATAGAAGAGCTGGTCAGACAGGACACCGGCCAGGTCGGCCATACGTTCGTCGAGGCCGCGGCCGACTTCATGAAGCAGTACGAGTCCGTCTTCGCCGACGAGTTCGGCGCCGACGGGGAGAGCACTCGCGAAGGTCGCCGCTGATCCCTTTGAACAACCTCAGGATCGACCTCGCCTGGCTGCTGATGCTCGCCGAACAGAAGACCCCCGGAGACCCCCAGGTCACCGACTGGGGCGCACTCGTCGCCGCCGTCGCCCGCCACCAGGCCGACATATTCGACGTCCCGGTCTACGACAGCCCGCACGCCCGCGCCGCCGCTTTACTCCAACTCCTCATCCACGTCCCCGCGTTGGAGCGCTCCAACGCGCTCTTCGCCTCCGCGGTCGCCTACGCCTACCTGGTCGCCAGCGGCCTGAAGGTCGTCACCTCACCCGAACAGGTCCGCGACCTGGCCCGGTTGGTGAAGAGCGGCGAGGCGTCGGTCGACGACATCGCGCATGAGCTGCGGCAGTGGAGTCTGTGATCAGTCTTCTGTGACTGGTCGCCAGGTTGTGCCCCCCCGAGTGCGCAGTAGGAGGTCGGCAGTGTGGGGCCTTTCCCGGCCGCAGAGCGCAGTCCAGGCGCGCTGAGTGAAGGCCGTCACAGGTCCGCCGCCTCGGCCGTGCTCGGAGATTCGCAGGACCCCGCCGGGGCGGCAGCACCCCCCTGGCTCCGCGAGCGTTCGTGGCACAGCGCACGCGAGTTGTGCCGGTGGAGTCTGCGATCAGTCCTCCGTGACCGGGCGCCAGGCCGTGCCGAGGACGCAGTAGGAGGTCGGCAGCGTAGGTCCCTTCTCCGGGATCAACACCCTCCGGTACGGCCCGAGTTCGAACCCAGCGGCGCGTAGCGCGGCGATCGGGTCGCGGGACAGGTGGCAGCCGCCGTTCAGGGGTGGCCACAGGGTGCGGTCCAGGGCGCGCTGGGTGAAGGTCATCGCGGGGCCGCCGCCCCGGCCGTGCTCGAAGAAGCGCAGGACTCCGCCGGGGCGCAGTACCCGCCGTACCTCGGCGAGTGCTCGTGGCACATCGCGCACGCTGCACAGCACCAGGGAGAGGACGGCCGCGTCGAAGGCCTCACTCTTGACGGGGAGCTTCTCCGCGGCGCCCGGCACCACGTCGACGGGTACCTCGGAGCGGAGCGCGGACTCCACGGCCAACTGCCGCAGACTCCGCTCGGGCTCGATCGCGACGACCTCCGATACGGCGCTCGGGTAATGCGCGAAGTTCAGGCCGTTTCCGGCCCCGATCTCGATGACCCGCCCCGCGAGCCCGGCGAGCAGCCGGTCGCGCATTCCGGCCATGCCGAGCCGTGACTCGGCGGTCACACTGAAACGGGCGTAGTAACGGGCGAACAGCGGGTGGTGGACGGCGTCCCGCGGCACACTGCCGGAGCCTGCGGACCGTAGCGGCATGGCGACCTCCCGGACCGGACCGGACCGAAACCGGTCCCTACCGGGATTGTCCCCCCTGCCGTCCTTGACCACCCCCGCTGCCGCCCCGGGCGGGTCAGGAGATGAAGTCCCGGACCTGCTCGTAGACGCCGTGGTCGTCGTTCATGTCGGTGTGCGAGATGCACCCGACATCGACATTTGTCGCACCGCTCAGCTCGGCCGAGGTGTCCGGGTTGATCGCCTCGTCGCAGTCCGACCAGTAGGCCGCGTACGACACGCTGCCAGGCGTCTCGTCGCCCGAATTGAGTGCCGTCAGGAACGAACTTCCCGTCTGCATCTCCTTGCAGGACGTGTACAGCCACCCGCACAGGGAGGCGATGGAGGTGCCGTGGTTCACGCCGGCGACGGACACGAAGTGGTCCACGTACGAGGTCCCGCCCAGGTTCTTGAGGTAGTAGCGGCTGTTGAGCGCGCCCATGGAGTGGACCACCAGGTCGACCTTCGAGGCGCCGGTACTGGAGAGGACGGACTGGATGTAGGCCGACAGTGTCGAGGCGGTCGTGACGTTCGACTTCGTCCAGTCGTACGAGATCGCGTACAGCTCGGAGGACGAGTAGCCGTCGGCCTTGAAGTCCGCGATCCAGTCGTTCCAGCTGCTGGAGTCGCTGCTCAGACCGTGCACGAACACGATCGGATCGTGGCTCGCCGCGTGGGCGGGAGTAGAGGCCAGGGAGAGTGACAGAAGGAGCGAGGTGGTCACGGCCGACAGGGCCGTGGCGATGCGACGCTTGTGGCGCTGCATGAAGCCTCCTGATACGGGTGGGGTTGTCAGGAGTGTCAGCGGGGTCTACGCGCGCCGCATCGGCGAAATCGCCGGTCTTTACGGGTGAATTAACTCGCCAGTAACGTCAGTTGTGTGGTGACACCAGTGAACCCCCCACCTCTGGACCGCACTTCGGCACCGTCGCGCACCGACACGGGGCGAACCGGCCATCCCGCGCTCCCCGAAGGCGTCCGCATCCGGGTGTTGCGCGCGGCCTACGGCGATCCGCGCGCCGCCGCCGAACTCCTCCCGCGCCTGACCCCGCGCCAGGCCGCGGGCCACGACCCCCTCCCCACCGAACCGGCCTCCCTGGCACCGGAGTTGCTGAGCCGGCACCGACGGGAGATCCGGACGCTGCCCGACGGCACCCGCCTGCTCCTGCTGCTCGCGGCGGCGGACCAGTACCCGGTCCCCACCCACGCCTTCCTGCGCGCCGTCGCCGCGGGCCGGCTCGACACCCGGCACCTGGAAGCCGCCGAGACGGCCGGGGTCGCGCACGCGACAGCGGGCGGAGTCGTCTTCCGCGACGCGTGGACGCGGATCGCCGCCTACGAGACCGGCTCCCCGGCGGACCGGCGGGACGTCCACCGGCTGCTGGCACGGGTGTTGCGCGCCGAGGGCGAGACGCCCAGGCGCTCCTGGCACCGGGGCGCGGGCGCGCTCGGCCCCAGCACGCGGCTCACCGCGGAACTCCGCACGGCCGCGCAGCGGGCCCGCGACGCCGGTGAACACGCCCTCGCCTGCGCCCTGGTGGAACGCGCCGCCGCCCTCTGCCGCGACCCCCGCGAACAGTCCCGCCTCCTCAACCGCGCCGCCGGCGACGCATGGCAGTCCGGCGAGGGCGACCGGGCCCGAAGACTCGCCGCCGCGACCGACAGCGACGCGCTGAACGGGGTGTTCGCGCTACGGGCCGGCAACGCGGCCGAGGCGTTCGACGCGCTGCTGATCGCGGTGGCGCGGCGGGAGCCGGAGGAATCCGGCGCGGAACCGGGACCGACGTCCGGATCGACCGCAACACGTCGATCGACCGCGGCACCAGGATCGACCGCGGCACCTGAATCGACCGCGGCACGTCGAACGGCTGACGCACCTCGAACGGCTGACGCACCTCGAACGGCCGGCGCGCCGCGATCGGTCGAAGTGCCGGGGCCGGCTGAACGATCGCCGTCGGCCGGGGCACCCCGCAGGCCGGCCGCACCCCGAACTCCCGCGCCGGATCACGCCGTTCACCTCCTCGCCCGCGCCACCGAGGCCGCCGTCTACACCGGGGACCTGAGACGGTGCCGGGAGGCGGCGGCCGTCGCCTCCCGGCTCGGGATCGTGCCGCACGGGACGCTCGCGGGACTGGCCGCCGCCTTCGAGGGCCGGTACGAGGACGCGCGGGACCTGCTCAAGGCGGCCGCCGGGCGGTGCGGGCCCGGCGGCGACCCCACCCTCCTCATCCACGCCGGGATCGCCGCGCTGATGCTCGGCGACCACACCCGCGCCACCACCGCCACCGTGCGGGCGGCGGCCTCGGCCCGGGCCCGGGGCACCACCGTGGTCGTGGCGCAGGCGATGGAGTTCCGGGCCTACGCCGAGTTCTGGACCGGGCACCCGAAGGCCGCCGAGACGGCCACGGCCGACGCCCTGTGGCAGGCCCACGCCACCGGCCAGGACAACGGCGCCTGCCATCTGCAGGCCGCCCTCGCCATGTTCGCGGCCCTCACCGGCGACGGCGACCTCTGCCGGGAACGGGCCGCCGCCACCCGCGCCTACGCCCTCGGCCGCGGGCTGGGACTGCCCGCCGCGCTCGCCCAGTGGGCGCTCGCCTACCTCGACCTCAGCAGCGGACGGTTCGCCGCCGCAGCGGCCCGGCTGCGCGCGCTCGCCGGGTTCGGCCCGGGCCACGGCCACCGCGCGATCCGCCACCTGGCCACCCCGCACTACGTCGAGGCCGCCGCCCGCAGCGGCGACACCCGGATCGCCCGCGCCGCACACGCCGACTACGACCGCTGGGCCCGGGCCGTCCGCAGCCCCGACGACCTCGCCCTCAGCGCCCGCTGCCGGGCCCTGCTCGCACCCGGTGACGAAGCCGTCGAGCACTACCGCCACGCCCTCGACCTGCACGCGCGCGGCACCCGCGACTTCGAACGGGCCCGCACCGAGCTGCTGTTCGGCGGTGCGCTGCGCCGACTGCGCCGCCGCACCGAGGCCCGCGACCGGCTGCACACCTCGCTGGAGGCCTTCGAGTCCTTCGGCGCCCCGCACTGCGCCGCCCAGGCCCGCGCCGAACTCCGCGCCCTCGGCACACCGGTGGGCGCGACCGCCCTCCCCACACCTGCCGCTCGCCTCACGGCCCAGCAACTGATGGTCGCCCGCATGGCCGCCGACGGCGCCACCAACCGCGAGATCGCCGTCCGCCTCGCCCTCAGCCCGCGCACGATCGACCACCATCTCCGCGGTGTCTTCAGCCGGTTGGGCATCCGGTCGCGGATCGAACTGGTACGACTGCTCGCCGAGGGAGAGGCGTCGTAGAGCGCGCGCCGTACGCGATGCGAGGCGGGGCGCGCCTGGCGGGGAGACCTGCGGACGGCTCGCCGGAGGGCCGATTCCGCCGACGCGGGGTCTGCTAAGCCGCGCCGCTGTCCTGTGAAGGTGCCGGGTGTGGTGCGAGGTGGGGCGTGCCTACGGGGGACGCGCCCTGTGGGCCGCTGGCCGTGGGGCTGGCAGTCCGCGGATGCGGGGTCTGTTAGGCCGCGCTGCCATCCTGGGTAGGCGGCGCATGTGATGTGAGGCGGGGGCGCGCCTGGTGGGGAGGCCCTGGCGGCTGGTCACCGCAGGGCCGAGAGCCTGCCGATGTGGAGTCTGCTATGCCGCGTCACCCGTCCTGTGAAGGTGCCGCGTGTGGTGCCAGGTGGGGCGTGCCTACGGGGGACGCTCTGTGGGTCGCACGCCGGAGAGGCAGCTCCGCCGACGCGGGGTCTGCTAAGCCGCGCCGCTGTCCTGTGAAGGTGCCGGGTGTGGTGCGAGGTGGGGCGCGCCTGCCGGAGGCGCCCTGTGGGCCGCTCGCCGTAGGACGGCAGTCCGCCGATTTGGAGTCTCCTAGGCCGCGCCGCCGTCCCGCGAAGGCGGCGCATGTGGTGCGAGGTGGGGGCGCGCCTGGTGGGGAGGCGCTGCCGACTGCTCGCCGCAGGGCCGAGAGGCCGCCGAAGGGGAGTCTGCCGCGTCACCCGTCCTGTGAAGGTGCTGCATGTGGTGCGAGGTTGGGCGCGCCTGCGGGGGACGCTCTGTGGACCGCTCGCCGCAGGGCCGGCAGTCCGCCGATGCGGAGTTCGCTATGCCGCGCGACCGTCCCGCGAAGGCGCCGCATGTGATGCGAGGCGGGGCCTGCCTACCGGGGACGCCCGCGACCCGCTCGCCGTAGGGCGCCGCCCGTCGAAGGGGCACGCCCCCACCGGAGGACCGACGGCCCCCCCCCGAAGCGGAGTCCTCTAAGCCGCGCCGCCGTCCCAGGAAGGTGCCGCCTCCCGCCTCCGGAATCCCTCCGCGTCCCACGTCCCGTCCAGCCGCGCCGCCAGCCAACTCGGCGCCCCGGCACGGAAGTCGGCCGGTGTGAGAGCGCCCGCGCCCTCCGGTAGTGCGCCGAGCAGGGGTGCCCCGGCCACCTCCGGCAGGTCGGCCACATTGCAACGGGTGGCGAGATCGGGCTCGGTGGGCCAGCTGCCGATGACCACACCCAGCAAGTCGAGGCCCTGGGAACGGAGTTCACGGGACGTCAGTTCCGTCGTGTTCAGGGTGCCGAGACCCGCCGATGCCACGACCAGGACCGGCGCCCCCAGCAACCGTGCCGCGTCCGCCAGCGTGCCGCCCTCCGGGTCGAAGCGGACGAGCAGCCCGCCCGCTCCCTCGACCAGCACCAGATCGTGCTCGGTGGCCAACTTCTGCGCCGCTTCCGCCACTTCGTGCGGGCGGACCGGAGCCATACCGGCCCGCCGCGCCGCCGTGCCCGGTGCCAACGGCTCGGGGAAGCGCGCGAGTTCGGCGGGCGTCACGGCACCCGCGAGGCGGGCGACCTCGTCGGCGTCCCCGCGCTCGTCGGGCCGTAGACCCGTCTGGGCGGGCTTCAGGACTGCCACCGTGCGCCCCGTCGCGAGGGCCGTGGCGGCCACCGCTGCCGTGGTGATCGTCTTGCCGATCTCCGTGCCCGTGCCCGTGATCACCAGTACCGGCATGTCATCCCTCCCGTGCCGCCGCGCACACCGCGCGGGCGATCCGAGCGAGGTCGGCGTCGCCCGTGACGTACGGCGGCATCGTGTAGACGAGGTCGCGGAACGGCCGTAGCCACACGCCCTCGCGGACGGCCGCGTCCGTGGCGGCCTTCATGTCGACGTCGTGGTCGAGCTGGACCACGCCGATGGCGCCGAGGACGCGGACGTCCCGGACGCCGGGGATGCGTGAGGCAGGGGCCAGGCCCTCCCGCAGGCCCGCCTCGATGCGCTTGACCTCCGTCAACCAGTCCTGGTTCAGGAGGAGTTCGAGCGAGGCGCAGGCCACGGCCGCCGCCAGGGGATTGCCCATGAACGTCGGACCGTGGGCCAGCACCGGCACCTCGCCGCGCGAGATTCCCTCGGCCACGCGGGACGTGCACAGCGTCGCCGCCATCGTCATATAGCCGCCGGTCAACGCCTTGCCCACGCACATCACGTCCGGTGTGACGGCCGCGTGGTCCGCCGCGAACAGCGCGCCCGTGCGGCCGAAGCCGGTGGCGATCTCGTCGAACACCAGCAGCACGTCGTGCGCGTCGCACGCCTCGCGCAGCACCCGCAGATACGCGGGGGAGTGGAACCGCATCCCGCCCGCGCCCTGCACCACCGGCTCCACGATCACCGCGGCCAGTTCGTGCGCGTGCCGCTCGATCGCCGAGCGCAGTTCGTCGGCGTACGACTCCTCGTACCCGTCCGGAGGCGCGTCCACGAACACCTGCCGCGGCAGCACCCCCGACCACAGCTCGTGCATCCCGCCCTCGGGGTCGCACACCGACATCGGCTGCCAGGTGTCCCCGTGATAGCCGCCGCGCCAGGTCAGCAGGCGCTGCTTGGCCGGGCGGCCGAGGGAGCGCCAGTACTGGAGGCACATCTTCACCGCGACCTCGACCGACACCGAGCCCGAGTCGGCCAGGAACACATGCTCCAGGCCGTCGGGAGACATGTCGACAAGGAGCTTCGCCAGCCGTACGGCGGGCTCGTGGGTGAGCCCGCCGAACATCACATGGCTCATCCGGCCGAGCTGCTCTCGCGCGGCCTCGTTGAGCACGGGGTGGTTGTAGCCGTGGATCGCCGACCACCAGGACGACATCCCGTCGACCAGCTCGCCCGAGCCGTCCGCGAGCCGCAGCCGCACCCCGCTCGCCGACTCGACGACGAGCGGTTCGACGCGGCCGGGCATCGGACCGTAGGGATGCCAGACGTGCCGCCGGTCCAGTTCCAGCAGCTCCGGGACGGGCAGGGCGGTCCGGTCAGGCATTGGGCGCGAGATCCGTTCCGGCACCTCGACGGCGTACGGAGACCAGGTCCCGGCGGACCTCGTCGACCTGCGGCGCGGGAGCCGAGCCACAGACGCCCGCACCCTCGTGCGACCCGCAGCCCGCACCGGCCTCCGCGTGCGAGCCGCAACCGCCCGCCGTCGCCCGGTGCTCCGGCAGCGTCACCTCGCCCGCGCCCTCCACCTCGAAGCCCGCGTCCGCGATCATCTCCAGGTCGGCCTGGCCGGCCTGGCCCTCGCTGGTGAGGTAGTCGCCGAGGAAGATCGAGTTGGCGAGGTTCAGGGCGAGGGGCTGCATCGTGCGCAGGTGGACCTCACGGCCGCCCGCGATCCGCACCTCGACGTCCGGGCACACGAACCGCACCATCGCGAGGATGCGCAGACAGCGCTGCGGGGTGAGGTGCCACTCGGCGGCGAGCGGGGTGCCCTCCATCGGGATCAGGAAGTTCACCGGGACGGAGTCGGGGTCCAGCTCGCGCAGTGAGAAGACGACGTCGACCAGGTCCTCGTCGGTCTCTCCCATACCGGCGATCAGGCCGGAGCAGGCGGAGAGGCCCGCAGCGTGCGCCTTCTGCACGGTGTCGACGCGGTCGGCGTACGTGTGGGTGGTCGTGATGTCCCCGTACGTCCCCTCGGACGTGTTGAGGTTGTGGTTGTAGGCGTCCGCGCCCGCCTCGCGCAGCCGGTCGGCCTGGCCGTCGGAGAGGAGACCGAGACAGGCGCACACCTCGACGCCCTCGTTCTGGTCCTTGATCGCCTTGATGGTGCCCGCGACCCGGTCCACGTCCCGGTCGGTCGGACCCCGGCCGGAGGCCACCAGGCAGACCCGCTTGGCGCCGCCCGCCACTCCGGCCGCCGCGGCCTTCGAGGCATCGTCGGGTTTCAGCCACGTGTACTTCAGGATGTCGGCCTTGGAGCCGAGCCGCTGCGAGCAGTACGAGCAGTCCTCGGGGCACAGGCCGGACTTGAGGTTGACGAGATAGTTGAGCTTCACCCGTCGGCCGAACCAGTGCCGGCGCACCTTTCCGGCCGCGGCCACGACATCCAGCAGGTCGTCGTCGGAGGTCGAGAGGACGGCGAGAGCTTCCGCGCGGGTCGGCAGCTCGCGCCGAAGCCCCTTGTCCACGAGCGTGTTCAGCAGGTCCATGAGGCCCGATCCTGTCCTACGGAACCGCCCTCGGCCAAGGAGAGATCGGACAAGACACAGGGTTGGGTGTGTGGGTATTGCCACATCCTGGGCGGCCGGTCGTCCGATTAGTGTCTGTGCACTGCCTACAAAAGCCCCGGAGGAACCATGGCGTTCGGCTGGATCGACGACCAGGCGGAGCAGCGCCGCCGCGCCGGGCTCGTACGGACCCTGCGGCCGCGTCCCGCCGACTCGCCGCTCCTCGATCTCGCGAGCAACGACTACCTGGGTCTGGCCCACCACCCCGAGGTCGTCGAGGGGGCCGCGGCGGCGGCGCGTACCTGGGGCGGAGGGTCCACGGGGTCGCGGCTCGTCACCGGTACGACGGAGCTGCACGCTCAACTGGAGCGTGAACTGGCCGAGTTCTGCGGGTTCGAGGCGGCCCTCGTCTTCTCCTCCGGCTACGCGGCCAACCTCGCCGCGGTCACCACCCTCGCACCGCACGGCTCGCTGATCGTCTCCGACGCGGGCAACCACGCCTCCCTCATCGACGGCTGCAGGCTGGCCCGGGGCGGCACCCAGGTCGTAGGGCACGCCGATCCGGAAGGGGTGCGCAAGGCGCTGCGGACGCACGACGGGCAGGCCGTCGTGGTGTCCGACTCGGTGTTCTCGGTGGACGGGGACGCGGCGCCGGTCGCCGCGCTCGCCGAGGCGTGCCGGGAGCGCGGGGCCGGGCTGCTGCTCGACGACGCGCACGGGCTCGGGGTGCTGGGCGACGGCGGGCGCGGGGCGCCGTACGCGGCGGGGCTCGCGGGGGCCGAGGACGTGGTCGTGACCGTCACGCTGTCCAAGTCGCTTGGCAGCCAGGGCGGGGCCGTGCTCGGTCCGGCTCGGGTGATCGACCACCTGGTCAACGCGGCACGGACGTTCATCTTCGACACCGGTCTCGCCCCGGCGGCGGCCGGCGCCGCACTGGCCGCGCTCACCCTGCTGCGGCGGGAGCCCGAGCGGGCCGCGCGGGCCCGCGCGGTGGCGGGCGAACTGCACGCACGCCTGACCGCCGCGGGTCTGGAAGCGGTACGTCCGGACGCCGCGGTGGTCTCCGTGCGGGCACCGTCCCCGGAGGCGGCCGTCCGCTGGGCGGCCGACTGCCGTACGGCAGGGCTGGCCGTGGGCTGCTTCCGTCCTCCTTCCGTGCCCGACGGCATCTCACGGCTCAGGCTGACCGCCCGAGCGGACCTCTCCGGGGCCGAGATCGAACGCGCTGTACGTGTGATCGGCGAGACGCGACCATGAGTCGGCGTGACACGGCCGTGTGCCGCTGACGGGGGAACAGATCAGTGGAACGCGGTGAGGAAGCCCGTCCAGCTCTCGGGGGAGAAGAGCAGGGCGGGCCCTTGCGGGTCCTTCGAGTCGCGTACGGCGAGCAGCCCCGTGGCGGGGCCTGAGCGCGGACGGGCCGCCTCGACGCAGTTGTTCGCTCCCGTGCTGTAGCTGCTGCGCAGCCACCGCACACCGGACAGTTCGGTACTGGAAGGTACGTTCCGAGGCAGTGCAGACATGGTGCCTCCTTACGAGCCGTCACCTATCCCGGCGATGTGATCCAACGAATCCTCGGGCGAAAGGGCGTGGAACTGAAGGGTGTTGAAGGCCTCGCTGTAGGCCTCTAGGTCTTCTTTCCGTTCGAGGTAGAGGCTACTCGTCAAGTGGTCGAGAACAACCACGTCCAGATCAGAAGTGCTCGGAAAGGAGAAGATAACGAAAGGGCCGGTGATGCCGATGTGCGCTCCTGCGGCGAACGGCAGTACCTGAAGCCTGACTTGGGGCAGGCGCGCGGCCTCCACGAGCCGGTCGAGCTGCCGCGCCATCACGCCCGGCCCGCCGACCTCCCGCCGCAGCACCGCCTCGTCGAGGACCACGCTGAGCGACAGCGGCGGATCCGCGCGCAGCACGTCCTGCCGGGCCAGCCGCACCCGCACCAGCGTGTCGAGCCGCTCGGGCCCGTCGTTGTCGAGACCGCCCACCGCGGCCCGGGTCACCGCCCGGGCGTACTCGGGCGTCTGCAGCAGACCGGGGACCACCGACGTCTCCAGCGTGCGGATCGTGCTGGCCTGTGACTCCAGGCTGATGAAGTCCCGGTAGGCGGGCGGCAGTACACCGCGATAGGCGTGCCACCAGTGGTGCCGGCCGCCGCCGTCGTCCGAGCCCGCGAGCACGAGCAGCATGTCCCGGAGCTGCGCGTCACCGACCTGATAGGCGTCCAGAAGTAACCGGACGTCAGGCGGTTTCACGCCACTCGCGCCCGTCTCGATCCGGCTCACCTTCGACTGGTGCCAACCGACCAGCCGGGCCGCCTCCCCACTGGTGAGCCCCGCTTCCGCACGCAACGCGCGGAGTTCGGCGCCCAGTTTCCGGCGGCGCACCGCGGGACCGTACTGCATGGGTTTCTCCTTACTCCTTCCGAGCCGCCCAAATACGGTCTGAGGTCGCAGAGTTCACCGCTTCGAGCGACAGATATATGCATATCTTGGTGGATCGGCACCGTTACCGCCGAGGTAATGGCAGTCTGGCGAAGAAGCACCAGTCCGGGACCGTACTCGAACCATCCGCTCCGTGTCGGACACCGGTCCCGCGGGAAAGGGACGACCGCGCCATGGCAGACCATCTGGAAGCATCCGTCACTCTGCCGAGCGATCCCGCCTCGGTCTCCACCGCCCGCACCTACGTGGTCGGGACCCTCGTGGAATGGGGACTGCCGGCGGACACGGAGGCCGCCGACACCATCCGCCTCATCGTCTCCGAACTCGCCACCAACGCCGTACAGCACACCTTCGGACAGTCACCCACCTTCACGGTGGACATCGAGCTGGAGCGTGACGAACACCTGCGCATCGGAGTCACCGACAGCCACCCCCGCTTCCCCAAACGCCTGCCGGCCGCCGTCCAGCAGGACAACGGCCGGGGCATGGTCATCATCCGCTGGCTGACCGCGGAGTGCGGCGGCAAACTCAAGGTCAGGCCCACCAGGGAGGGCGGCAAGACGGTCTCCATCGAGGTGCCCTGGACGGTCCCGGCCCGGCCGGTGACCGCGGCGGGCCAGCAGGAGCCGTAGAACGCCCTGAAAACGTTTCGGGAACACCCGAGGGGGTGGCGGCCCGTCAGGTGGCCGCCACCCCCTCGGGAGGTTCAGCGAGGGTCAGCTGACCCGGCCGTACCAGACGCTCTTGGTCCAGATCTTCTGCAAGCGCACCACGTCCCCGGTCTTCGGGGCGTGCCAGATCTTTCCCTTCCCGGCGTAGATGCCGACGTGGTAGACGCTGGAACCCGAGTGGAAGAACACCAGGTCCCCGGCCTTGCGGCCCTTGGCCGAGACGTGGTGGGTCTTGTTGTACTGCTGGGCCGCCGTACGGGGCAGCCTCTTGCCCGCCTTCTTGTACGAGTAGAGCGTCAGCCCGGAGCAGTCGAAGCGGCTCGGCCCGGTGGCGCCGTACCGGTAGGGGGAGCCCTTCTTGGAAGCGGCCACCTGGAGTGCCTTCGTCGCGGGTGTCGCGGCCGCGGCGTCGGATGCGACGCCCGGGATCACGACGGAGCCGCCCACGGCGGCGATGGCGAAGGCCGAGGCCGTACCGGCCCGGACCATCAGCGACGGGACACGATTGAGCGCAGTCATGCGCAACCCTTCGTCAGCCGCCTGTGAAGGATGACCTGTCGGATTCGGGCTGGCGAAGTTGCCCGGCCGCAGACTCGCGGCTTCACCCCAAGGGCTGCTCGACCCGGTCATGGCGTGACCGTCCCGGCGACCCGTCGTGCTTGGGTCCTCCACTCCTGCCGATGCAATCCTGTCGACCTGTCATCCGGGCGGCGGCAGGACTCGGCGTCCGCCCGGATCGCCCCGCCGCTGCGGCGGGGTCTTGTCGTCAGACAGGGATCTTCACCTATCGATGTCCGAAAATCCCAACGGAACCGGGGATTTGTGGGGTTACTCACCACTCACCCGTTCGGGTGGACACCCCAGTGTTCGAAGGGGTGTCGAGGGGTGTGCACCCCTCGGACCAGCACCGGAGCACCTCATCCGGCCCTCGGTCTACGCCAGTTGCGCAAGCCCGGCGGCCTCACGGACGGAGGAGCGGCTACTCCGATCAGGGGTAAGCCGTTCGGCCCGTTTCGCCCACGCCCGCGAGGTCTCGGCGTGCCTCAACTGTCGGAGGGCGCGGGGACGGTGACGCGAGCCGTGCGGCGCTCCCCGTCCAGCACGCGCAGCGCCCGCGCGAGGGTGGGGGCGTGCAGCTCGGTCTCGCCCCGCTGGTGCATCAGGGCCAGCGCGTCCCGCAGCTCGGCCGCCTTGGCCACGAGTGCCTGAGCGGCCCTCAGGCCACGGTACGTGTCCCCGTGATGCGCCGGGTTGATACGGCCCAGCAGATCGGCCACATCCAGATAACGGTCGATCAACTCGCCCTCGGCACGCGTCAGCGCGGGCAGCGGCGGAAGCTCCGGCGGCAGCATCGCGGGCTCACTCCCCGCCCGGCTCGGTGAGCGAGGTCCTGCGGCTGGGCACGATCCGGTCCACCAGGCCGTATTCCAGGGCCTGTTGGGCGTCCAGGATCCGGTCCCGCTCGATGTCCGCGCTCACCTGCTCCACCGCCCGGCCCGTATGACGCGCCAGCAGTTCCTCCAGCCGGGACCGGGTGCGCGCCAACTCCTCGGCCTGGATGGCGAGATCACTCGCCTGACCCTGGACCGGCTCGGGCAGCGAGGGCTGGCGGATCACCATCCGCGCCCCCGGCAGCGCGGACCGCTTGCCCGGCGTCCCCGCCGCCAGCAGCACCGCGGCGGACGAGCCGGCCTGGCCCAGGCAGATCGTCTCCACGTCGCAACTGACGTACTGGAGCGTGTCGTAGATCGCCGACATCGCGGTGAACGAGCCGCCGGGCGAGTTGATGTACAGCGAGATGTCCCGGTCCGGTGCCTGGTGTTCGAGGTGCATGAACTGGGCCATCACATCGTTCGCCGAGATGTCGTCGATCGGCGTCCCGAGGAAGACGATCCGCTCCTCCAGGAGCTTCGAGTACGGGTCGAGTGTCCGGTGCCCGTTGCTGGTGCGCTCGGTGAACTCGGGCAGGACGTGGCGGGCGGACGGTCGGGTCATGGCACAGCCCCTCTCCGGCCGGACTCTCTGCGAAGACCGGCTCTGTACAAAATGTACAGGACGTATGGAACGTATGATGGCCTCATGGCCTACGAGATTCCGGTGACGCAAGCCAGGGCTGAGCTCGCCGACCTGATCAACCGGGTGGTGTACGGCGCCGAACGCGTCGTCGTGACACGGCACGGGAAGCCGCTCGTCGCCCTGGTCTCCGCCGCCGACCTGGAGCGACTGGAGGCGCTGGACCGGTCCGGCGAGGAGCGGGTGGTCAGTGCCGTCTCCGCCGTGCGCGAGGTCGCGTCCGCTCCCCGCGAACACCAGCGGTTCGGAATCGCGGCCGAACACCGGGGGCCGAACCCCTCTTAGCGGGGTCGCTCTCTACGGGCGTAGATCCGATGGCCCTGATCACGGCTCGGTTAACTTGCTTGAAACCCGGTCCAACTAGCCTGCCGATCCACGCCACCAGGGACTTTGCCCCGGGGCTGCGGCAGCCGGACCCCGCACGGTCCGGAGCGAGGACTGTGAGGTGGGAGCGTGCAACTGACCCCGCACGAGCAAGAGAGGCTGCTGATCCATGTGGCGGCCGACGTGGCAGAGAAGCGCCGGGCCCGTGGTCTGAAGCTGAACCACCCCGAGGCGGTCGCCCTCATCACGTCGCACATCCTCGAAGGCGCCCGTGACGGCCGCAGCGTCGCCGAGTTGATGGCCTCCGGGCGCACGCTGCTCACCAGGGACGACGTCATGGAGGGCATCCCCGAGATGATCCACGACGTGCAGGTCGAGGCGACCTTCCCGGACGGCACCAAGCTCGTCACCGTCCACGACCCGATCGTCTGAGGGGCCCTCGATGATTCCCGGCGAGATCCTGTTCGCGGACGACCCGATCGTCTACAACGCGGGCCGTGAGGTCACACGGATGACCGTCCTCAACGCCGCCGACCGGCCCGTCCAGGTCGGCTCCCACTACCACTTTGCCGAGGCCAACCCGGGCCTCGCATTCGACCGTGCCGCCGCGCGCGGCAAGCGGCTCAACGTCGCCGCCGGTACGGCCGTGCGCTTCGAGCCGGGGATCCCCGTCGACGTCGAACTCGTCCCGCTCGCCGGCGCCCGTGTCGTGCCCGGACTGCGCGGGGAGACCGGAGGTGCCCTCGATGCCTGAGATCTCCCGTGCCGCGTACGCGGACCTGTTCGGGCCGACCACCGGCGACCGGATCCGGCTCGCCGACACCGATCTGCTGATCGAGATCGAGGAGGACCGCTCGGGCGGTCCCGGACTCGCCGGCGACGAGGCCGTGTTCGGCGGCGGCAAGGTCATCCGCGAGTCGATGGGCCAGGCGCGTGCCACGCGTGCGGAGGGCACCCCCGACACCGTCGTCACGGGTGCCGTGATCGTCGACCACTGGGGCGTCGTCAAGGCCGACGTCGGCATCCGCGACGGCCGGATCACCGGGATCGGCAAGGCCGGCAACCCCGACACCATGGACGGCGTCCACCCCGACCTGGTGATCGGCCCCGAGACCGAGGTCATCGCGGGCAACGGACGCATCCTCACGGCCGGCGCAGTCGACGCGCACGTCCACTTCATCTGCCCGCAGATCGCCGACGAGGCGCTCTCCGCCGGTGTCACGACGCTGGTGGGTGGCGGCACCGGCCCCGCCGAGGGCTCCAAGGCGACGACCGTGACGCCCGGCCCCTGGCATCTGGCCCGGATGATGGCGGCGATGGAGCAGTACCCGCTCAACATCGGTTTCCTCGGCAAGGGCAACACCGTCTCGCACGACGCGATGCTGTCCCAGATCCGCGGCGGCGCCCTCGGCCTCAAGCTGCACGAGGACTGGGGCTCGACCCCGGCCGTCATCGACGCCTCGCTCACCGTCGCCGACCGCACGGGCATCCAAGTCGCCATCCACACCGACACGTTGAACGAAGCCGGGTTCGTCGGCGACACCCTCGCCGCCATCGCCGGACGCGGCATCCACGCCTACCACACCGAAGGCGCGGGCGGCGGGCACGCGCCGGACATCATGACCGTGGTCTCCGAGCCGCACGTGCTGCCCAGCTCGACCAACCCGACCCGGCCCTACACCGTCAACACCGCCGAGGAACACCTCGACATGCTGATGGTCTGCCACCACCTCAACCCGGCGGTGCCCGAGGACCTGGCCTTCGCCGAGTCCCGCATCCGCCCCTCCACGATCGGCGCGGAGGACATCCTCCACGACCTCGGCGCCATCTCGATCATCTCCTCCGACGCGCAGGCGATGGGCCGTGTCGGCGAGGTGATCCTGCGGACCTGGCAGACGGCCCATGTGATGAAGCGACGGCGCGGAGCGCTGCCCGGCGACGGGCGGGCCGACAACCACCGCGTCCGGCGCTACATCGCCAAGTACACGATCAACCCCGCCCTCGCCCAGGGCCTGGCCCGCGAGATCGGCTCCGTCGAGACCGGCAAGCTCGCCGACCTCGTGCTGTGGGAACCGGCGTTCTTCGGCGTCAAGCCGCACCTCGTCATCAAGGGCGGACAGATCGCCTACGCGCAGATGGGCGACGCCAACGCGTCCATCCCGACGCCCCAACCGATCCTGCCGCGGCCGATGTTCGGCGCGATCGGACGGGCTCCGGCCGCCAACTCGTTCAACTTCGTCGCACCGTTGGCGATCGAGGACGGGCTGCCCGAACGGCTCGACCTCGGCAAGAGGTTCGTCGCCATCGAGTCCACGCGCGGGGTCACCAAGGCCGACATGCGGGAGAACGACGCCCGCCCTCGCGTCCAGGTCGACCCCGACAGCTTCGCCGTGCACATCGACGGGGAACTCGTCGAGGCGACGCCGGCCGCCGAACTGCCCATGGCTCAGCGGTACTTCCTCTTCTGATGGTCAGGGGATTCTGATGTCCAGGGGCGCACTGCTGATCCTCGCCGACGGCCGCTTTCCCGCCGGCGGGCACGCCCACTCCGGCGGCGCGGAAGCGGCCGTCAAGGCAGGGCGGGTCACCGGGGCGGCGAGTCTCGGCGACTTCTGCCGGGGGCGGCTGCACACGGCCGGGCTGGTGTCCGCAGCGCTGGCGGCGGCGGCCGTACTCGGCGTCGACCCGGTCGAGTTGGACCGGGCGGCGGACGCGCGGACGCCGTCGCCCGCGCTGCGGGTGGCCGCACGGAAACTCGGCCGGCAGTTGACGCGGGCCGCCCGGGCGACCTGGCCGTCCGCCGAACTCGACGCCCTGGCACGGGAGTTCCCCAAGGGCGCGCATCAGCCGGTGGTGCTGGGCCTGGTGGCCCGGGCGGCAGGACTCGGCCCCGAGGACGCGGCGTACTGCGCGGCCTACGAAAGCGTGAGCGGACCGGCGTCCGCGACCGTACGGCTGCTCAGCCTCGACCCCTTCGACGCCACGGCCGTACTGGCCCGGTTGGCACCGGAGTTGGACCTCGTCGCCGACCGGGCGGTGGAGGCGGCCCGGCGGGTGGTCGCCGACGGGATCGACGAACTGCCCCGCGCCGCCGCGCCGTTGCTGGAGATCGGGGCGGAGGCGCATGCGGCATGGCCCGTGCGCCTGTTCGCCTCCTGAAGCACCGCAGAAGAACAGAAGGAGCCGCACCCATGCACCTCGACCACACCCACGACGGCCCCGCCGCCGTCAGCGCCGACGCCCGCCGTCCCGACGGCACCCGCCGCGCTCTGCGCATCGGCCTCGGCGGGCCGGTCGGTTCGGGCAAGACCGCCACCGTCGCCGCGCTCTGCCGGGCCCTGCGCGACGAACTGTCCCTCGCCGTCGTCACCAACGACATCTACACCCGCGAGGACGCCGAATTCCTGCTCCGGGAAGCCGTGTTGCCGCCCGAGCGGATCACCGCCGTGGAGACGGGCGCGTGCCCGCACACCGCGATCCGGGACGACATCTCGGCCAACCTCGAAGCGGTCGAGGACCTGGAGGACGCGGTCGGACCGCTGGACCTGATCCTCGTGGAGTCGGGCGGGGACAACCTCACCGCGACCTTCTCCAAGGGGCTCGTGGACGCGCAGATCTTCGTGATCGACGTCGCCGGCGGGGACGACATCCCGCGCAAGGGCGGACCCGGTGTGACCACGGCCGACCTGCTCGTGGTCAACAAGACCGACCTGGCGCCGTACGTCGGCTCCGATCTGGGCCGGATGGCCGCCGACGCGAAGGCGCAGCGGGCCGAACTGCCCGTCGTCCTCCAGTCGTTGCGGACCGAGGCGGGCGTCGCCGACGTCGCCGCCTGGGTGCGGGCGCGGCTCACCGCGTGGGCGGCGTGAGCGCGACCGGGGTACGGGCCACGGCACGGATCGTGGCCCGGGAGGACGGACGGGGCGGCACCGCGCTGCCCGTGCTGGCGGGCGACGGGCCCCTCGCGCTGCGCCGGACCCGGGCGAGCGGGGCCGAGGCGCGGGTCATGCTCGTCGGGGCGATGAGCGGGCCGCTCGGCGGTGACCACTTCGCCGTCGAGGCGGAGGTCGCACGAGGAGCGCGGCTGCGGGTCGGCTCGGCCGCCGCGACCATCGCGCTGCCGGGGCAGGCGAAGGGGGAGTCGCGGTACGACGTGCGGATCGACGTCGCCGAGGGCGGTGAACTGCACTGGCTGCCCGAGCAGTTGATCTCCGTGCGGGGCAGCGACCTGCTTGTCACGACCCGCGTCGAACTCGCCGCCTCCGCCCGGCTCGTGCTGCGCGAGGAGCAGGTGCTCGGGCGGGCCGGTGAGGAACCCGGGCGGCTCACCAGCCGGTTCGTGCTGCGGATCGGCCAACGCACCGTGCTGGACCAGGAGTTGGCCTGCGGGCCCGGAGCGCCGGGCGGCTGGGACGGGCCCGCCGTCCTCGCGGGACATCGCGCGGTGGGTCAACTCGTCGTCGTACGACCGGAGTTCACGCATGAGCCGCCCGCGGCGCGCATGCTGGGGGAGTGCGCGGCCCTGGCGCCGCTCGCCGGACCCGCCGTGTTGGTGACGGCCCTCGCGGCGGACGGGCTGCGGTTGCGGAGGGTGCTCGACGAGGCGCTGGCGGCGCTGGGGTGAGTATCCGCTGAGCGGTACGCACGTTTCCGCTTATCGGATTGGTAAAGAAGGTCAACCGCCTCTGTTCTCAGGTGGCTCACAGCCGCGAGGATCCTCCGAGACCATGTCGTAACGATGTACGGGGAGGGGCCCACTTGAGGCACATCAGACCGAAGAGCCGGGTGATGGCGTTCGGTTCGGCCGGATTCGCGGCGGCGGCACTGATAGCCGGCGCCGTCGTGGCACCCGCGGCGAACGCGCAGAGCGGCCACACGGCCGGCGGCGGTCAGGACCGTGCGGCCGCCCGCGGGGCCGCGCTCACGGCCGCACGCGCCGCCAAGGCAGGCATCAACTGGCAGGACTGTCCCACCGACTGGGCGCTGGCGAAGCCGGTCCAGTGCGGCTGGGTCACCGTGCCGGTCGACTACACCAAGCCCGACGGCAAGAAGATCAGGCTCGCCGTCGACCGTGCCGTCAGCACCGGCACCACGGCGGAGCGCCAGGGCGCGCTCGTCTACAACCCCGGCGGGCCGGGCGGCTCGGGCATGCGTTTCCCGCTCCGGGTCACCACCAAGAACCCGCTGTGGGTCAACACGTCCAAGGCGTACGACTTCGTGGGCTTCGACCCGCGCGGTGTCGGCCACTCGGCGCCCATCTCCTGCGTCGACCCGCAGGAGTTCGTCAAGGCGCCCAAGGCGGACCCGGTACCGGACAGCACCGCCGACAAGAACGCGCAGCGCAAGCTGGCCCGTGAGTACGCGGACGGCTGCGCCGAGCGCACCGGCACCACCATGCTCGCGCAGATGACCACGCCGAACACCGCGCGCGACCTGGACGTCATCCGGGCCGCCCTCGGCGAGAAGAAGCTCAACTACCTGGGCGTCTCCTACGGCACCTACCTCGGCGCCGTCTACGGCACCCTCTTCCCGGGCCACCTGCGCCGGATGGTCGTCGACAGCGTCGTCAACCCGGCGCGCGACAACATCTGGTACCAGGCCAACCTGGAACAGGACATCGCCTTCGAGGGCCGCTGGAAGGACTGGGAGGACTGGGTCGCCAAGAACGACGCGGCCTTCCACCTCGGCACCACCCGCGACGCCGTCCAGGCGAAGTGGCTCGAACTGCGCGCCACCGCCAAGAAGAGCCCGCTCGGCGGGGTCGTCGGCCCGAACGAGCTGATCGGCTTCTTCCAGAGCGCCCCGTACTACGACTCCTCGTGGGTGCCGGTCGCCACCGTCTTCAGCAAGTACTTCGCCGGAGACACCCAGGCGCTGATCGACGCGGCCTCGCCCGACCTGTCGGACACCGCGGGCAACATCACCGCGGAGAACGGCAACGCCGTCTACACGGCCGTCGAGTGCACCGACGCCAAGTGGCCCACCAGCTGGGCGAAGTGGGACAAGGACAACACCGCGCTCAACAAGAAGTACCCGTTCATGACCTGGGCCAACGCCTGGCTGAACCTGCCGTGCGCCACCTGGCCGGTCAAGCAGCAGTCCCCGGTCGAGGTGAGGACCGGCAAGGGTCTGCCGCGGGTGCTGATCGTGCAGTCCACGCGTGACGCCGCCACTCCGTACGCCGGCGCCGTCGAACTGCACAAGCGCTTCAAGGGCTCCCGCCTGATCACCGAGAAGGACGCGGGCTCCCACGGTGTGACCGGCCTGGTCAACCCGTGCATCAACACCCGGGTGGACACCTACCTGTTGACCGGCAAGGTCGACGCCGCCGATGTGACGTGCACCCCGCACGCGACGCCGGTGCCGTAGGCAGCAGCCATAGCAGTAGCCCTATGTGACGAGGGGCGGCCGGGTCTCCGGCCGCCCCTTCGGTGTCTCCCCCGGAGAGCGCACTCCACCGCGCGGGAACGGTCACGTTGCGTATCCAATGGACGGCATGCGGTATCTCCGCCGCAGCCGTACCCCGGGAGTGTCATGAGTACGCAACCCGAGTCACCGGGCCGCACGGGTTCGCGCGCCGGGCGGATCGCGCGGAGCACCGTCTCGGCCGTGCTGATCACACTGACCTGCGTCCTCGTACCGGTCTCCCTGATCACGGTCTGGGTGCACGACATCGCGCTCGACACCGACCGGTACGTGTCGACGGTCGCGCCGCTCGCCACCGACCCGGCCATCGAGGCGGCCGCCGTCCGGCGCATCACCCAGGCCGCGGACGTCCGGGTCGACGGCACCGAGGTCACCTCGGACATCGCGGCCTGGATGCAGTCCCAGGGGCTCCCGCCGAAGGCGGGCGTCGCGATCAGGTCGCTGGGTCCGCAGCTGGACTCGGCCATCGACCAGACGGTCACCAAGGTCGCCACCCGCTTCGTCGGGAGCGACAGGTTCGAGAAGATCTGGACCCGGGCCAACCGGCGGGCCCACTCCGCCGTGGTGCACGCGCTCACCGGGCAGGGCAGAGGGGCCGTGGGCGTCGGCGGCGGCACCGTCACCCTCGACGTCGGCACGGCGGTCGACCAGGTCAGGCAGGACCTGGTGGACGCGGGGCTCAGCCCGGCGGCGAAGATCCCGGACGTCGACCGGCAGTTGGTGCTCTTCCAGTCCGACCAGTTGAAGAAGATCAGGAGCGGTGCCCATCTGCTCGACGTCGTCGGCAACTGGCTGCCCGTCCTCACGGCCCTGCTCGGGGCGATCGGTGTGCTGCTCGCCCGTCGGCGCCGACGCGCCCTGGTGACCACCGCGCTGTGCGCCGCCGCGGCCTGCCTGGTCATCGCCGTCGTCCTGGTCGTCGCCCGCCGCTACTACCTCGACCACCTGCCGGCCCAGGTGCAGTCCCCGGCCGCGGCGGCGGCCGTCTTCGACACCCTGCTGCGCTTCCTGCGCGTGAGCCTCCGCACCACGATGGTCCTCGGCGTCGTGGTGGCGCTCGGCGCCTATCTGTCCGGCGCCGGCCGCCTGCCGCGTGCGCTGCGCGGGGCCGCCGACCGTACGGCGGACTCCGCCGCGCGCTGGAGCGGCGGCCACGGGGTGCGCACCGGGAGGACCGGCACCTGGGTGGAGGCCCACCGGCGGTGGCTCACCATCGGTGTGCTGCTCGTCGTAGCGCTCGTGTTCGCGCTGTGGAACCACCCGACGGTGCTCACCGTGTTGCTGCTGGTGATCGTGCTGCTCGTCGCCCTCGCCGTCCTCGCGCTGCTGGCGGCGGACGGGCGCAACGGTGAACCGGCCGAGCACACCGCCGAGCCGTAGCGTCCCGGGCGCGGAGTCAACCGGGCAGCTGCCGCATCTCGAGCACGCGCAGGCCGAGCGACTGGAAGCGGAGCAGCAGGCCGTACAGATGGGCCTCGTCCGTCACGGTGCCGAGCAAGAGCGTGTGGGCCTGCGCCGACGCGCTGTCGAGTTCGGGGAAGTTCTGGGCGAGTGCGTCCGGCACCACACCGGCGATGCGGAATTCGTAGCGCATGAGGGCACCCACTTCTCACGGAACCGCTGCCTTCCCTGCCAGGGTCCGCCTCCGCCACCGGCTAGGCATCGCCCGGTTCGGGCGACCCGGTCACAGCATCCCCAGGTCCCGGGCCCGGTGCACGGCCTCGCTGCGCCGGGTCACGGAGAGCTTGCGGTAGACGCTCTTCAGATGGGTTTTCACGGTGTTCGCGGAGATGTGCAGCTCGGCGCCGATCTCCTCGGTGGACAGCAGCTCGGCGGCCTTGCGCAGCACCTCCGTCTCCCGCTCACTGAGCGGTTCCACCACCAGGGGAAGCCGCCCGTTCACCGGCACGTGCGCGAACCCCGGCATGCGGGCGGACAACCAGCCGTGCGCCTGCGCCAGTTGGGGATCGTGGCGGAGCACGCGGCGCAGCCAGGGACCGCACTCCACGAACATCCGGCGCAGCTGCTCCGGGCGGGCGTGCCGGAGCGCCTCGCCGAGGAGGGGCCGCGCCTCCTCGGCACCGTTCGCGGCGGCGGCCTGCGCGCGGAGCAGGCAGCTCTGCGCCAGGCCCGACCGCGTGAGGGTCGCGTCGTCGGGCAGCGTGGCCAGGACCGCCAGCGCGCCGTCGGTGTCCTCGCCCGCGAGGAGCGCGCGGGCCCGGGCCATGGTGTGTTCGGGGCGGTCCGAGGCCGTCGCGTCCAGCACGGCCAGGGCCGCGGCCGGCTCACCGCGCGACAGATGGGCGGCGGACTCGGCGATGGCCAGCTCGTCCAGCGCCCAGTCGCTCAGCCGCGGGCGCGTGCCGACCGCGTGCAGCGCGGCGAACGCGCCCGCCCAGTCTCCCTCGGCACTCGCCAGCCGGGAGCCGATGACAGCGGCCTCGACCGCGGCGACGGGCTCCGGCGGTGGTCCTGCGGTCCCGGTCGCCAGGTCCAGGCGGGAGCGCGCCACCGTCAGGTCGTCATGCTCCAATGAGACGCCCGCCAGGACGAGTTGGTCGACTCCGGTGCGATGCTCGGGCGGGGAAGCGGACCGCTCGGCGGTGGCCAGCGAGCCACGTGCGTGCGACTCGGCCCGCCGCAGTTTCCCCCGCAGCAGTTCGGCCAGGGCCAGCGAGGCCAGCGCGTCGCCGAGCGGGCCGTCCAGGCCCGGCGGGCCGCACGCCTCGACGGCGGCGGTGAGATCGGACTCGGCACGATCGAGATGTCCGGCGTCCAGCCCCGCCGCGCCAAGACCGCCCAGCACCATGGCGTGGATCTCGGGATGCTCTCCGAGCAGGGGCGGCGGGGCCTCGTGCGCCAGACGGACGGCGTCGGCCGCCGCGCGACCGGTGGCCGCCGGGTCACCGGCCAGCCGGCCCGCGAGGACCCGGAGGATGGCGAGCCCGAGCTGCCGCGCCGGTTGTGGGGCGTCGGTGACGTACGCGTCCGCGCGGCCCAGTGCGGCCGTGCAGCCGGCGAGATCCCGCTCGGCCAGCCGGCAGGCCGCGGCGACCAGCGCCGGAGCCAGGCCCGGCACGCCGGCCGGCATCGCGGCGAACGCACCGCGCAGCCGGTCCGTCTCCAGGCCCGTGAAGAGCCGCCCGAGGGCCAGCCGATCCACCAGCTGCCCCGCCGCGAACTGCCAGTCCCCGGCGGCGCTCGCCTGCACCACCGCCTCCGTGAGCCGCCCGGTCCCGGCGAGCCAACGGGCCGCCCGGGCCCGCAGCACGGGTTCCAGGCCGGGGCGGCGCTGCCGCAGATGCGCGCGCAGGACCTCGGCGAACAGGGGATGCAGCCGGTACCAGGACGAGGCGCCGACCTGCTCCAGGAACGCGTTCGCACCGGCCAGTTCCGCCAGGGTCCGCTCGGCGTCGTGACGGCCGGTCAGCGCGTCCGCGAGGTCCGGGTGGACGCGGTCGGTGATCGAGGCCCGCAGCAGCAGGTCCTGGGTGAGCGGCAGCTGCGCGTCCAGGACCTCCGTGAGGAGATAGCCCGCGATGGTGGTGCGATCGGCGGCGAACTCCCGGACGAACGCCTCGGGATCGTCGCCGCGCTGCATGGCCAGCGCGCACAGCCGCAGCCCCGCCGCCCAGCCCTCGGTCCGCTCGACCAGCATCCGGATACCCTCCGCCGAGACCGCCAGGCGGTGTTCGCCGAGCAGCGCCTCGGCGTCCGCCGCCGTGAACCTCAGGTCCGCGTTGCGGATCTCGGTGAGCAGGCCCGCCGCCCGGTAGCGGTGCACCGGCAGCAGCGAGTCGGTGCGGCCGGTGAGGACGAGCCGGAGACCGTCGGCGGCGTGCCGCAGCACGAACTCCAGTCCTTCGGCGATCTCGGGCGCGCGCGCCGCGTCGAACTGGTCGAGCACCAGGACCGTCGGCTCCGGCCGCTGCGCCAGCCCCGCCGCGAGGGCCACGAGGAGCGAGCGGTCCACTCCCTCGGCGCGGGTGGGGCTGCCCACCTCGGCGGCCGGCCGTACCCCCTGCCGCCGGAACGCCTCCATGACGTACGCCCAGAACGCGCCCGGAGCATCCCCGGGCTCGACGGTCAGCCAGGCACAGGCGCGCGGTGCCGCGCCCCGGGCGATCCACTGGGCGGTGAGCACCGTCTTGCCCGCCCCCGCCGGACCGTTGACGAAGGTGAGCGGTCCGCGTACGCCGTCCGCCAGCCGCTTCAGCAGACCGGGGCGGTCGACGAGGACCTTCGGCTCGGCCGGGACCTCGAACCTGACCGCGAACATCGGATCACCGAACGGGGTCGTGCCGAGCCGCTCCGAGCGGGCTCCGTCCTCGCGTGACACCTTCCACTCAACGCCCCCTCCCCAGTGATCACCAGTCGGGGCCGCCCCGCCGACCACCTGCGCCGGGTGATGCGCCAGGGACGGCGGGGCACCGAGCCTGTACGGGGGCGCACCGACCGCCGGACGGCACCCGGTCGCCCCGCAGGAGGTGGCGATGAACGGCCTCGTGGCCGCCGGATGGGGTGCCCTGGCGGCGTTCTCCCTGGTCATAGGCGCCTGGCCGGCGTTGCACCGCTCGATCGTGCTCGGCGCCCCGCTCGACGGCATCCCCGAGTCCCTCGTGCTCGGGACGGGGCTGGCGGTGGGGGGTTCGGTCAGCGTCCCCTTCCTCGCCGCGGTGCTCCTGTCCAACCTGCCCGAGAGCCTCGGCGCCAGCGCCAGCGCCAGCGCCTGCATGCGGGCGGAGGGGCAGCGGCCCGGAGCGGCGCTGACCACGCCGGCGAACTCGATGATGCCGGAGTCCTTCGAACTGGGCGGCAGGCTCACCGGCCCGTACACCGCGGTCGGCTTCGCGGCGGCGGGCGCCCTGTCGCTCCCGGAGTGACCGTGCGACCCCCCGTCCGCCACGGCATCCCCCGCCGCAGACGCCGCCTGCGCGCGGGCCTCGTCCAACTGCTGTGCGTCCTCGCCGGCTTCGGCCTGGGGCTCGCCGTACCCCGGATCGGCCGCGGACCCGCGGTGCCGGCCCGCCAGGTGGCCGACATGCTGCTCGCCGTCGCCCTCGGGGTGCTGGGCACGACCACCGTCATCTTCTCGCTGCTGTTCCTGGTGGTGCAGTCGGCGGCCACCACCTTCACCCCGCGCCTGACGCTGTTCCGTGACGCCCCGATCGTGTGGCGCACGTTCGCCTGCGCCATCGGCCTGGCCGTCTTCTGCGGTACGGCCGCCCTCGCCGACGGCGGCCGCAGCGAGGTCTCGGCCGCCGTGCCGGTCCTCACCGGGCTGCTGCTGCTCACGCTGCTGGCGCTGCTGCGGAACCTGCAGCTGCGCGCCTTCGCCGCGATCCAGCTGGCACCGGTCCTCAACTCGGTCACGGAACGGGGCCGTACCGTCCTCGACACTCTCTACCGCGGACCGGCCGGGCCGACCGCCGCCCCGCTCTCCGCGCCGCGTTCGACGGTCACCTGGCCGAAGGCTCCCGCGGTGCTGCAACAGGTGGACGTGGACCGGCTGTTGGCCGCCGCGCGGGCCGCGGACACCCTGGTCGCGCTGCGGGCGACCCCGGGCGCCACCCTCCAGCACGGCACGCCGATCGCCGACGTGCACGGCGGGGAACTGCCCGCCTCCGCCGTCCTGGGCGGCCTGGTCACCGGGGACGAGCGGACCTTCGACCAGGATCCGATGCTCGCCTTCCGGCTGCTGGCCGACATCGCGCTACGGGCCCTCTCCCCGGCCGTGAACGACCCCGCCACGACGGTGCAGGCGCTGGACGGCATCGAGGACCTGCTCGGCCGGCCGGCGGCGGCGCGGGCCGGGCCGCGGCGGGTCGCCGACCGCACGGGCGTGGTCCGCGTGGTGATCCCGCTGCCCGGCTGGGAGGACTTCCTGCGGACCGGCCTCGACGACGTCATCGCCGCCGCCGTGACCGCGCCGATGGTGCTGCTGCGGCTCAGAGCGCTGCTGGCCCGCCTCCGGGACGGCGACCACGCCCCGAGCGACCCACTGCTCACCCGACGGCTGTCCTGGGTCGAGGAGGAACTGGCCGACCGCTTCCCCCGCCTGGTGAACGGGACCGGAGAGGAACGGCCCTGAGCGATCTTCACCCGCACAGGGTGAGGCGGGGGCACCGACACCGGCCGCAGGCTGGGACCAGCGCCGCGTACGACTCTGCCCACGGCGACGGTCCAGGGCCCCGCACCGGGCGGAAGGCGCAAGGAAGGCAACGCTCATGGCTGACATCCAGCGGCAGATCCCGCCGATACCGGACGTGCCGCGCCCGATCACCTACGACGCGAAGGGCCCGGACACGTCGTTCCGGCCCAACGAGCCGCTGCTGCCTCCGTCGGGCGCCCCGAACATCGTCATGATCATGCTCGACGACGTCGGCTACGGCGCGACCAGCCCCTCCCGCGGCCCCTGCCGGGCCCCCGTCTTCGAACGACTGGCCGACGGCGGCCTCCGTTTCACCCGCTTCCACACCACCGCCCTGTGCGCACCGACGCGCCAGGCCCTGCCGACGGGCCGCGACCACCACTCGGTCGGCATGGGCGGAGTACCCGAGACCGCCACCTCTGCCTCCGGCTACAACTCGATCCGGCCCACTGGCCGACCGGCCGGGGGCGGCTTCGAGCACTTCTACGGCTTCGTCGGCGGCGAGACCAACCAGCACGACAGCGAGAACGCCACCTTCACCGGCGACATCCACGGGGTCCAGCTCCACACGGGCCCGAACGACACCGACCACTTCATCAGGCCCCGAGGAGCGCAACCGCATCGCCATGGTCCGGCAGTGACCGGCACACACCACACAGGAGACGACCATGAACAGCGCGACATTCGACCTGGCGGCGGACTACCCGCTGCTCGACGTGTTCTGGACCACGATGTGGGTGTTCCTCTGGATCCTCTGGTTGGTCCTGCTCTTCCGCATCATCGGTGACATCTTCCGCGACGACGGCCTGAACGGCTGGGCCAAGGCGGGCTGGTGCGTCTTCGTCGTTGTCCTGCCCTACCTGGGCGTCTTCGTGTACCTGATCGCACGCGGTCGGTCCATGGGCGAGCGCGAGGTCAAGCGGGTCCAGCAGAACGAGCAGGCGTTCCGCTCGTACATCAGGGAGAACGCCGGTCCCACCGGCCGTGCCGAGGAACTGGCGCGGCTCGCCGAACTCAAGAACCACGGCGACCTCACGGCCGCCGAGTACGAGCAGGCCAAGGCCAAGGTCCTCGCGGCATGACCGATGGCCACCCCGCTTGCCGCACCCCCGCCCTGGCACGCCACCGGCCCCGCGAGGACCCGGCCGGCCCCCCGGCCGGCACGGCGCGTGCCCTGCGCGGCGGCTCCTACCTCTGCCACGCCTCCTACCGCCGCCGTTACCGCGTCTCGGCGAGGATGCCTGACACCCAGGAGTCAGCGACCGTACGGCCGACGGGCGCTGACGGCTAACTCAGCGGCAGCCGCGGGAACTTGCGCTCCTTGGCCGCGGCCGCCTCCTCCGCCTTCACGACGGCCGCGTACTGGTCGACGTACTCCTGCTCGGAGAGCTTGAGGATCGCGTACATGATCTCGTCGGTGATGGCGCGCAGGATCGCCTTCTCGTTCTCCATGCCGGCGTAGCGGGAGAAGTCGAGGGGCTTGCCGAAGCGGATGGTCACCGGGTGGATGTTCGGGATGACCTTGCCGGGCGGCTGGGCCTCGAAGGTGCCGATCATCGCGCAAGGGATGACGGGGACCTGGGCCCTCAGAGCCATCACCGCGACGCCGACCTTGCCCTTGTAGAGGCGGCCGTCGTGGGAGCGGGTCCCCTCCGGGTAGATGCCGAGCAGTTCGTCCTTGGCGAGGACGCCGAGACCCTCGCGGATCGCGGCCTGGCCGGCCTCCTTGCCGGAGCGGTCGACCGGGATCTGGCCCGCGCTGCGGAAGAAGGTCGCGGTGAGACGGCCCCTGATGCCGGGGCCGGTGAAGTACTCGGCCTTGGCGAGGAAGGTGATGCGGCGCTTGAGGACCGCCGGCATCAGGAAGTGGTCGGCGAAGGAGAGATGGTTGCCGGCGACGATCGCCGGGCCCGTCTCCGGTATGTGTTCGAGGCCCTCGATCCGGGGCCGGAAGGTCAGCCTGAGCAAAGGCCCGAGAATGACGTATTTCAGGAGGTAGTAGAACAAGGGGGGTCGCTCCTCACTCCGGCGGGTCGGCTCGACCGACCTGTTCTCGCAGGTCACCCGGTACCTCGTGAGGTGCCAGTGTAGGGGCAGCCGTCGTCTGGTGGAACCGGCGACGGAGGGCGGCGAGATCTCTCCCGCCGCCCTCCGTCGTGTGGTTCACCCGGGGTCACGTCACAGGGACGCGGTGGTCCCCCTGGCGTGCGTCCTGCGGCGGTACACGGCGAACGCGGTGGTCGCTCCTACGGCGGTGAGGAGACCGGCGCCGACCGCGATCGGCAGGGTCGTGGAGGAGGAGGTGCTGTCGGCGACGTTCTGCGCCTTCAGGTCCTGGACGTACGCCGGGTAGGGGGCCTCGGTGGCCGTAGACGACGTCTGGGAGTAGTGCGGGATCCGCTTGACCGACTTCACGGAGCCGTTCGTGTTGAGCAGCACCTGCTTGTCGTTCGGGTGCCGGAAGTCGAACATGTTGCTCAGGCTGCCCGCGCGCTGGTCGAAGGAGGCGTCACCGACGCGGCCGGTGTGCCAGTTGTCCTCGATGAACTTGGTGATCGAGGCCTGCTCGGTGGCGGTGTGGTCGATCTTGTTGACCTTGCTGTACGGCGAGATGACCAGCAGCGGCTGCCGGGTGCCGGGGCCGCAGCGGTCCGCGTAGCCGCCCTTGGCGGCCGGACCGGCCTGGCAGGCGGGGCTGTCCGTGGCCTTGCCGTTCGAGCCGACCGTCGAGTCCTTGGAGCCGTTCAGCACCTTCGAGGAGACGTGGTCGTACCAGCCGTCGGAGTCGTCGTAGGCGAGCACGACCGCCGTCGACTTCCACTCGGGCGACTTCTGGAGGGCGTTGATCTCCTTGATCAGGAAGTTCTGCTCGTCGGCCGGGTCGGAGTAACCGGCGTGCCCGTCCTGGTACTCGGCCGCCTTCAGGAAGCTCACCGAGGGAAGGTTGTCGGCCTTCAGCGCGGCGTCGAAGTCGGTCAGGTCGTAGTTGTGGTTGGCCCGGCCGTTGTGCCCGATCTCGGCGACGGACTTCGGGGCCAGGTGGTGCGGGTTCGACGTCGACTTGTAGTACTGGAACGGCGAGTGGTGCGGGCTGTAGTCCTCGGAGGCCGCGCCGCCGACGTTGGCGTGGGTGGTGCCGGCGCACTTGGCGTAGTCGCCGCTCTTGCCGTCCCAGGCGGTGCTGGGCCGGAAGCCGCCCTGGAACCAACCCCAGGTCACGTTCTTGGAGTTGAGCAGGTCACCGATGTTCTTGCCCTGCATCGACGCGAGCGCGCTGGTGGAGGTGTGGTCGGTGTCCGAGCAGTCGTCGTAGGCCGGGTCGGGGTCGTTGATGACCGTGCCGACACCCTTGGCGTTCGGCGAGACCACCGCGTACGGGTCCGGCGTCGACGTCTGCTTCGGGTTCTCCGTACCGGACTTCGGGTCCATGGAGATCACGCCGTGCGTCTGGCCCGAGATCAGGTTCAGGGCGCCGGGCGTGGAGGGGCCGAAGTTCGAGCTGAACGAGTTGTCGCTCAGCGAGTAGTTCTGGGCGTAGTTCCACAGGCCGGTGACGGTGTTGCCGTCGTAGTAGTCCGTCACCAGGCCGGGCTCACCGAAGAGGCCGCTGCACTTGTTGACCTCGGTGTTCTCGACGTACTTGTCGGCCTTGCCGCCGTCGGCCGCGTACTGCTCGGGGCCGTAGGAATGGTTCTGGTCGCAGGTCATCGCCTGCGAACTGCTCAGCCGCTTGGGGTTGTAGAGGTTCGGGTTCTTCGTCAGCAGCCCGGCGTTGAGCAGGTTGTCGGCCTTCGGCGTGTGCGGTGCGGCCTTGAACTTGGTGCCGTCGGTGTTCGCGGCCTGGGGGTAGGTCGCGAAGTAGTGGTCGAACGAGATGTTCTCGTCGTAGATCACGACCACGTGCTTGATCGGCGTCGACGTGTGTGTGCTGCCCGAGGGCTGGTGACCGCCGGAGTTCGCCGCCGCGGGGACGACTCCGCCCGCGCCGGCCAGCGCCGCGGCGCCGAACAGGGCGCCCATGCGCGTCAACCGGCGCCGAGCGCCCGGGTTTCTTCCTTTGCCGACTTTGCCGATCATGCTGTCTCGCCTTCCGGGAGCACTGGTTCTTGCTGTCACGCCGTGCGGGCCGCGACACCTACGACCGAAGCCTCGGCAATGGTGACGGCGGGGCGGGGGAGCGGCAATGAAGCGCGAGCGAACGCCCGGTCAGGAAATTCTCATGGTCTGTTGGCCTGTTCTTGACCGTGCTCTCAGGTCAGCAGGGTGCGGCCCAGCCAGTCGGACGCGTCGCGCACCCCGGGCAGAGCGAAGAAGTAGCCGCCGCCGTACGGCGAGATGTAGTCGACCAGCGGCTCACCGGCCAGCCGCTTCTGCACGGTCTCGAACTGCCGGGCCAGGTCCTGCTGGTAGCAGCAGAACAGCAGCCCCATGTCGAGGTTGCCGTTGCTGTCCATGCCCCGGTCGTAGTTGTAGCCGCGCCGCAGGATGCGCTGCTCGGCGCTCTGCGTGGTGCGCGGGTTGGCGAGCCGGATGTGGCTGTCGAGCGGGATCACATCGCCCTGCGGGTCCTGCGCGAAGTTCGGGGTGTCCTTCTCGTGGTGCCCGTCCAGCGGGGCGCCGGTGTCCCGGGCGCGGCCGAACATCCGCTCCTGCTCGGTGAGGGAGACCCGGTCCCAGAACTCGACCAGCATCCGGATCAGCCGTACGACCTGATAGCTGCCGCCGGCCGTCCACGCCGGTTCGCCGCTGTCGCTCCCCACCCACACCAGGTCGTTCATGGCGCGGGCGTCGGTCACCGCCGGGTTCGAGATGCCGTCCTTGAATCCCATGTGGTTGCGCGGGGTGCCCGAGGGGCGCGGCGGACTGATGAACCCGTCCATCCGCCAACGGACTTGGAGGCCGCCCCGGGTGTGCCGGGTGACATCGCGCAGAGCGTGCAGCACGGTGTCCGCGCTGTCGGCGCAGAACTGCGCGCTCATATCGCCGTGACACCAGGCGGCGTCGAGATCGTCGTCGGGGAACGACGGCATCGCGGTCAGCTTGCGGGGCGCGCGCTTCGCCAGCCCGTAGCGGTCGTCGAAGAGCGAGGCCCCCACGCCGACCGTGACGCTCAGCCGGTCGGACGGCAGGTCCGGGCCCAGGGTGCCGGAGTCGGTGGGCGGCGCGGTGATCCCCAGGTCCTCCGGACTGCCGCCGGAGGTCAGGAAACGCGCCCGCTCGGTGAACGTCCGCAGCAGATCGGTGAGTTCGGACCTGTTCGCGGCGGTCGTGTCGAAGGACACGAACGCGGTGGCGCGCTGCGCGGGGGTGAGGATCCCGGCCTGGTGCGCGCCGTGGAAGGGCACGGCCGCCCGCGCCTGGACGGCGGCCGCGGCGGCACCGTGATCGGCGGCCACCAGTCCGGCTCCGGCCACGGCCGCCGCACCCGCCAGGAAACCCCGGCGGCCCACCTCGTCCACGCGCTTCACGCGGTCCTCCGTACGTCCGTGAGGGCGGCCACGTCGGCCAGCCGCTCGACCAGTCCACCGAGATCGGCGTCGACCTTCTCCCGCTGCGCACGCGAGAGTTGGGACAACGGCGTCCACTTCCCGGAGTGGTCGAGGCCGTCCAGGGTGTGCTGGGCCCGGTCCATCCAGTCGCCGAGTTCGGCGAGGCCCGTGTCCCGGGTCTTCAGCAGCGGGCGCAGATACCCGAGCAGCACCCGGGTGCCGTCGAGGTTGGCGCGGGCGGTGGCCAGGTTGGTGCCGCTGCCGTAGTCGGTGCGGCCGGTCAACTCGAACTGCACGGTGTTCTCCAGGATTTCGTGCGCGCGCAGACCGGTGTCGGCCGGATCCATCCGCTGGTTTGGCCAGCTCGTCTCCAACGCGTGGACGTCCTTGGCGAGTTGATCGGCCGGCCCGCGCAGGCCGCTCGCCGACTCGCCGTGCCACAGCCCGTACTCGACCCGGTGGAACCCGGTGAACCCGGCGTCCCGCACCCCGCCGGCGAGGCCGGCCGTGGTGCCGTTGATCGCCCCGTCCCAGTCGCCGAACGTGCCGTAGGCGGCGCCCATCCGCTCGTAGACGAGATGCGCGGGCAGCCAGGCCCTGCGGGCCGCCGCGAGATCACCGCGGTCGACGGCGGCCCGCAACACGTCGGTCTTCTGGGCGAGTTCGACGGTTCGGCCCTGGATCCACTTCTGGTAGGCGAGCGTCGGCGGGATCAACTGCTGCTGGGTGATGGGGAGGGCGGCCGGTCCGCTCCTCACCTTCGAGCCGGTGATCCGCACGGTGGGCCCGGTCACGGCGTCGGCGTCGTCGGGCAGACACTTGAAGGCGTACGAGCCATTGCCCAGGGTCACCCCGAGCGGCCGGACCGTCCCCGGCGCTAGCCCCTCGACCTCGCCGTAGACCGTGCCGGTCGTCGGGTCGGTCAGATACACCTCGGCGGCCTGGCCGGACGTGTTGTGCAATTCGAAGACCTGGTGTCCCGCCTGCGGATGCGTCCAGCCGCTTCCGCACCCGGAGGTCGCGACCTCGACGGTGGTGTGCCGCAGCCCGTCGGCGGCGCGGCCCGGCCCCGCGCCGGCCCCGGCCCCCCGGGACGCCAGCACACCGGCCCCCACACCCACCACGGCGACCAGGGCACCGGCGGCGAGCAGCACGGTGCGGCGACGGGCGGCGGGAGCCGAAGGGGGCTCCGTCCGACCGGGCTCGGTCTCGGCGTCGGCGCCGCGCACGGTTTCGGGCACGCCGGGCCTCCAGGGGGAGTCGTACGAACGGTGGTGGCACCAGCGATCTTATGAGCGCTCCAAGACCCCCACCGCGCCCCTTGACCCTGTTCTGACCGGAGGGCGGGGCAGAATTCGCCCGGGGTTCACCCGTCGGCCCGCGACCACCACGGTCCGTCGCACGGGGCTGCACGGTGGGCTACGGCCGGGTTGCGCACGTGGACACCTGCTGGGCCTCCGCCACGGGAACCATGATCCGGGCCGGTCTGCGGCTCCGATGACGTGGTCGCTCGGCCCGGGTCGTACTCCGGCGCCGGGGTCCGGTCGACCGTTCCCACCGCCGGTCCGAACGGGCGTCGCCGCTGCGGCCCGGGAACAACCCGGACCCCTCCGGCGCTCCTCCTGATACCTCGCCGGATATTTCAGAGAAGGGTCGTGGACGAGATGGTTCGGTCAGGGCAGGAGCCGCTCCCGCCGTCGGTTGAAGCACCACTGGTGACCACCTGCGGCCGACAGGTCGCCGTGAAGCGCCTACGCCTGGCGATCCCGGAGCTGCCGATCACCCGGGTCACCTTGGACGTGGGCCCGGTCGTGCACGGCGAACCCGGCCTCTGGGCATCCCTGACCGTGGACGAGGCCCGCGACCTGGCCCGTCGACTGCTCGCGCAGGCTGCGCTGGCGGATGCGGGGGCTCGTGGGGCGGTGGGGGGATAGCTGTTGGGGGTGGGAGTTGCTCCCGCCGTCCGCCGGAGCACCTAGGCGACCGCGTCGGGTTCGACGGGTTGCGGCCCCGGCAGCCTGGGAGTTGTGTGACGTTGCGGAGGGGACGTCTCGTTCGGGGACCGAGTCGCTCCTGCCGTCCGGCGGAGCGCCGTTGGCGAGCGCGTCCGTTCCGACGGGTGGCGCCCCGAGCGGGCGCCGCTCGTGCCGTGGCGCGGAGCGTAGGGGCGGACAGCAGCTGCGCCCGCCGGGAGTTGTGCGACGTCGCCGACGAGAAGCCCCGCCCGGGACCTGCCGCGGAGGGAAGCGCAGCGGCAAAGCAGCCAAACCCGGCCCCCGACAAGTAGCCGCCAACCAAATACCCGCCTCCGCCCAGGAGTTGCCAGGCCGGCCGGATCGACCCCCGTGCGCCGATCCAGCCGTCCCGCGTATCACAACCCCTGCACTGCACCCTCCGCCTTACGCCCCCTGCGTCAGCACCTTCTCCAACGCGCCCACGGCCGACCGGAGTTCGTCCGCAGTGATGGTCAACGGCGGCGCGAGCCGGATCGTCGAGCCGTGGGTGTCCTTCGCCAGGACGCCCTCCCGCATGAGGCGTTCGCTGATCTCGCGCCCCGTGCCGATCGCCGGGTCGACGTCCACGCCCGCCCACAGGCCCCGCGCGCGGAAGGAGACCACGCCCTTGCCGACCAGCTCGGTCAGGCCGTCCCGCAGGACGACGCCCAACTCCGCCGCCCTGCGCTGGAATTCGCCGGTCTCCAGGAGTTCGACGACCGCCGTGCCGACCGCTGCGGCGAGGGGGTTTCCGCCAAAGGTCGAGCCGTGTTCGCCGGGCCGCAGTACGCCCAGTACCTCGCGGCGCGCGACGACCGCCGACACCGGCACGATGCCGCCGCCCAGCGCCTTGCCGAGGAGCAGCACGTCCGGGACCACACCCTCGTGGTCCACGGCGAGGGTGCGGCCGGTGCGGCCCAGCCCCGACTGGATCTCGTCCGCGATGAACAAGCAGCCCTTGCGGGTGGTGAGTTCGCGGACACCGGCCAGATAGCCCGCGTCCGGGATGATCACCCCCGCCTCGCCCTGGATTGGCTCGATCAGCACCGCCGCCGTCGTCTCGTCCACCGCCGCTTCCAGCGCCGCGAGGTCGTTGTACGGCACGATCCGGAAGCCCGGAGTGAACGGGCCGAAGCCCGCCCGCGCCGTCTCGTCGGTGGAGAAGCTGACGATCGTCGTCGTACGGCCGTGGAAGTTCTCCGCCGCGACGACGATGGTGGCCCTGTCGGCGGGTACGCCCTTCACGTCGTAGGCCCATTTGCGGGCCACCTTGATGCCGCTCTCGACCGCCTCCGTGCCCGTGTTCATCGGCAGCACCATGTCGAGGCCGGTCAACTCCGCGAGCCGCTCGGCGAATTCGGCGAGCCGGTCGTTGTGGAAGGCCCGGGAGGTGAGCGTGAGCTGGTCGAGCTGGCGGTGGGCCGCCTCGATCAACGCGGGGTGGCGGTGGCCGAAGTTGAGGGCCGAGTAGCCGGCGAGCATGTCGAGGTAGCGGCGGCCCTCGACGTCCTCCACCCAGGCGCCCTCGGCGCGGGCGACGACCACGGGCAGCGGGTGGTAGTTGTGCGCGAGGACCGGCTCCTCGGCGCGGATGAGGTCGGCGGACGTACGGGCGGCGGCGGGTGCGGTCATGAGCGGATCTCCTGAGTGCAGCACTTGATGCCGCCGCCGGCCTTGTGGAACTCCGACAGGTCGACGGGGACGGGGACATAGCCGTGGCCGGCGAGACGCGCGGCCAGGGCCTCGGACTGGGGCGCGATGAAGACATGACGGCCGTCGGACACGGAGTTGAGGCCGAACGTCATCGCGTCCTCGCGGGTCGCGAGCACCGCGTCCGGGAACAGTCGCGCGAGCACCTCGCGGCTGCCCGGCGAGAACGCCTCCGGGTAATAAGCGATGTTGTCCTCGTCCAGCACGAACAGCGCCGTGTCGAGGTGGTAGAGGTACGGGTCCACCAGCGTCAGGCTGATGACCGGGACGCCGAAGAACTCCTGCACCTCGCGATGGGCCTCGCGGGTGGTGCGGAAGCCGGTGCCGGCCAGCACATAGCGGCCGGTCGGGATCAGGTCCCCCTCGCCCTCGCTGACCGACTCGGGGCGGTACACGTCGTAGCCCGCCGTCTTGAACCACATGTCGTAGTGGTCGGACTCGGGGCGCCGCTCGGGGGCGTGGAAGAGGGAGCCGAAGACGCGGCCGTCGACGACGACCGCCGAGTTCGCGGCGAAGACCATGTCCGGGAGGCCGGGGGCCGGGGGCACGGTGTCGACGGTGTGGCCGTGGGAGCGGTAGGTGTCGATCAGCGTTCGCCACTGCTCCTGGGCGAGATCGACGTCCACCTGGGTGTCGGGATGCATCCAGGGGTTGATCGCGTACTGCACGGCGAAGTGTCTGGGTTCGCAGACGAGAAAGCGCCGCCGGCGCCGCACACGGGTCTCGGGCACAGAGGGGTTCCTCCGCTTCCTGTGATGTCGACTGAGGGTTGACATCACGGTAGGAAACGACAGATACGGGCGACAAGGGATGAACGCTGCGCGTCCGCGCAGGAACGCTGCGTCTTTCGTGGCGTCAGCGCATGTCTGATGCGTCGTCGGGAGCCGGATGGGTCGCGCCCGCCTCCGGGCTTTCCGGGAGAAGATGGGACAGCACCATCACGCTGATCGTCTTCCGGATGAAGGGCTCCTGCCGGATCCGCTCCAGCACCTCCTCGAAGTGGTCCACATCGGTCGCCCGTACATGCAGCAGCGCGTCCGCGCCACCGGTCACCGTCATCGCCGCGGTGATCTCCGGATGGTTGCGCACCACCTCCGCGAGCCGCCTGGGGGGCGCGGCGCCCTCGCAGTACACCTCCACGTACGCCTCCGTGCGCCACCCGAGCGCGGACGGCCGCACGGTCGCGGTGAAGCCGGTGATCACGCCCGTCTCCCGCAGCCGGTCCACCCGCCGCTTCACCGCCGTCGCGGACAGCCCGATCGCCGCGCCGATCTCGGCGAAACTGCTCCTGGCGTTCGCCATCAGCGCGGTGATGATCTTCCGGTCGAGGTCGTCGAACGGCGTGGTCCTGCTGTTCATGTCGGCACTGTATCCAGCGCGAACGTCCACGTAGGGCACACGCAGGACACATGTCCAGGCGTACGAATTCCTCCTACACTCCACGTTCATGCTGCGCGCCCTCGCCGTCGACGACGAACGCCCCTCACTGGAGGAGTTGCTCTATCTGCTGAACGCCGATCCACGCATCGGCAGCGCGGAGGGCGCGGGCGACGCGACCGAGGCGCTGCGCCGTATCAACCGCGCCCTGGAGTCGGGGCCGGCCGGACCGGAGGCCATCGACGTCGTCTTCCTCGACATCCAGATGCCGGGTCTCGACGGGCTGGACCTGGCACGGCTGTTGACGGGGTTCGCGCAGCCGCCGCTCGTCGTGTTCGTCACCGCGCACGAGGACTTCGCCGTACAGGCCTTCGATCTCAAGGCAGTTGACTACGTGCTGAAGCCGGTCCGGAAGGAACGGCTCGCGGAGGCCGTGCGCCGGGCGGCCGAACTCGGCGGCGCAGCACCGCGGATACCCGTGCACGAACCCGACCCCGACCACATAGCCGTCGAACTCGGCGGTGTCACGCGCTTCGTGGCCGTCGACGACATCACCCACGTCGAGGCACAGGGCGACTACGCCCGCCTGCACACCGACCGGGGCAGCCACCTCGTCCGCATTCCGGTCTCCACCCTGGAGGACCGCTGGCGCTCGCGCGGCTTCGTCCGCATCCACCGCCGCCATCTCGTCGCCCTGCGCCACATCGGCGAACTCCGCCTGGACGCGGGCACGGTGAGCGTTGTCGTGGGCGGCGAGGAACTCCAGGTGAGCCGCCGCCACACCCGCGAACTGCGGGACCTGCTGATGCGGAGGTCCTGACGGTGCCTCAAGAACCCGCCGAACGCAGGGTCGTAGTCACCGGCCCACCCCGCCGCACCCGGCGCGCCTCCGGCTACTCCCGCCCCCGCACCGAGATCGACGAACAGACCACCCTCGGCCACACCTACGTCCGCTCCCTCATGCGCACCCAACTCCGCGCCGCCCTCACGGTGTTCGCGGTTCTCGTGCTGCTCGTCGGCCCGCTGCCCCTGGTGTTCGCGGCGACCCCGGACTCCCGCCGCCTCGCCTGGCTGGTCCTCGGCTTCTGCCTCTACGCCCCGCTGGTCCTGCTCGCCCTCTGGTACGTGCGCCGCGCGGAGCGCAACGAACGCGACTTCGTACGCCTGGTAGAGGACCGCTGAGGCGTGTGAACCCCAGTTACGCGATACCGGCGGTCGCCCTCGTCGTCGTGGTCACCGTCCTCGTCGGCGCGTTCGGGCTGCGCATCTCCCGCACCACCTCCGACTTCTACGTCGCCTCCCGCACCGTCGGCCCCCGCCTCAACGCGGCCGCCATCAGCGGCGAATACCTCTCCGCGGCCTCCTTCCTCGGCATCGCCGGCCTGGTCCTCGTCCAGGGCCCCGACATGCTCTGGTACCCGGTCGGCTACACCGCCGGATACCTGGTGCTGCTGCTGTTCGTCGCCGCCCCGCTGCGCCGCTCCGGCGCCTACACCCTTCCCGACTTCGCCGAGGCCCGGCTCGCCTCGCACGGCGTACGACGACTCGCGGGGGCCTTCGTCGTCGGCGTCGGCTGGCTGTACCTGCTGCCCCAACTCCAGGGCGCTGGGCTTACGTTGACCGTGCTCACCGGCGCGCCTGACTCGCTCGGCGGGCTGATCGTCGCCGTCGTCGTGGTCGCGACCGTCGCCGCGGGCGGCATGCGCAGCATCACCTTCGTGCAGGCCTTCCAGTACTGGCTCAAGCTCACCGCGCTGCTCGTCCCCGCGCTCTTCCTGGTCCTCGCCTGGCAGAGCGAGGGAGCACCCCGGCACGCCTTCGAGGAACCGGCCACCTTCCGCGAACAGCGCGTCGTCCGCTTCGACGACACCCTCGACCTGAGACTCGACGACCCCCTGACCGTCACGGTGAACGGCACGGTCGACCACCACCGCTACGACACGGAGAAGCTCCAACTCCCCACCGGCGTCCACCACATCGGGCGCGGCACCCGCCTCACCTTCGCCAAGGGCGCCACCGTTCCCGTCGCCGCCCGCGGCACCAACGGCGGCATGTCGACCTCCCTCACCGCGAGCCGCGAGGAACGCCCCCTGTACGCCACGTACGGCCTCATCCTCGCCACCTTCCTCGGCACCATGGGCCTGCCGCACGTCGTGGTCCGCTTCTACACCAGCCCGCACGGTGTCGCCGCCCGCCGCACCACGGTCGCCGTCCTCGGCCTGATCGGCGCCTTCTACCTCCTTCCGCCCGTCTACGGCGCCCTCGGCCGCCTGTACACCCCCGAACTCACCATCGCGGGCGACGCCGACGCGGCCGTACTCCTGCTGCCCGACCGCATGATCGGCGGCGTCGGCGGCGATCTGCTCGGCGCGCTGGTGGCGGGCGGTGCCTTCGCGGCGTTCCTGTCCACCGCGTCGGGACTGACCATGGCCGTCGCCGGGGTCCTCACCCAGGACGTCCTCCCGTCGCGCGGGGTACGGCACTTCAGGCTCGGCACGGTCCTCGCCATGGCCGTACCGCTCGCCGCGAGTGTCCTGGTCGGCGGGCTGCCCGTCGCCGATGCCGTGGGACTCGCGTTCGCCGTGTCGGCGTCCTCCTTCTGCCCGTTGCTGGTCCTCGGCATCTGGTGGACCCGGCTCACCCCGCCCGGCGCGGCGGCCGGGATGCTGGTGGGCGGCGGGTCGGCGTTCGTCGCCGTGGCCGCGACCATGGCCGGCTTCCCCGGCACAGGACCCCTGCACGCCCTGCTCGCCTGGCCCGCGCTCTGGTCGGTCCCGCTGGGCTTCCTCACCATGGTGCTGGTGTCCCTGGCCACCCCGGGCCGGGTGCCCACGGGAACGGCGGCGATCCTGGCGCGGTTCCATCTGCCGGAGGAACTACGGGCGGAGGTGAAGGCGTGACAGCGCCTCGGGCGACGAAGGTGGGCGCATGAGCGGATTCCTGGCCGGCCTCTGCGTCGCCGTCCTCCCGCTGCTCGCCGCCGGCTTCTGGCTCGGGCGACACACCGCGCGCCCCGAGAGTCTGGGCGGACTCGGCACCCCCGTCGAACACGCCACCTTCCAGACCCTGCACACCGCCTCCCTCGCCGCACCCCCGTTGCGCGCCGGCCTCACCGGGGAGACGGCAGGCCGCTCGGCCCGTCGACTGCGCAGCCTGCTCGGCACCGACGCGCTGTGCCTGACCGACCAGAAACAGGTCCTCGCCTGGGACGGCGTCGGTGACCATCACCGGGCCGAGATCATGGAACGGCTCGCGGGCCCTCTGGAGACCGGCCGCGGCGAGGCGTTCCGCCTCAACTGCGATGCTCCCGACTGCCCGTTGCGCTGGGCGGTGGTCGCCCCGCTCACCGTCGACGACCGGGTCCACGGCGCGCTGGTGGCCTGTGCGCCGCGCGAGTCCGCCGTCCTTGTCCGGGCCGCCGGAGAGGTCGCCCGCTGGGTCTCCGTACAACTGGAGTTGGCCGATCTGGACCAGTCCCGCACCCGGCTGATCGAAGCCGAGATCAAGGCACTTCGGGCCCAGATCTCCCCGCACTTCATCTTCAACTCGCTCGCGGTGATCGCCTCGTTCGTCCGCACCGACCCCGAGCGCGCCCGCGAACTGCTTCTGGAATTCGCCGACTTCACCCGCTACTCGTTTCGCAGGCACGGAGACTTCACCACCCTCGCCGACGAACTCCACGCCATCGACCACTACTTGGCACTCGTCAGGGCCCGCTTCGGCGAACGACTCTCGGTCACCCTGCAGATCGCCCCCGAGGTACTGCCGGTCGCGCTTCCGTTCCTGTGCCTGCAACCGCTCGTCGAGAACGCCGTCAAGCACGGCCTCGAAGGCAAGGCGGCTTCTGCCGCGGGCAAGAGCCGCATCAGCATCACCGCGCAGGACGCGGGCGCCGAGGCCCTCGTCGTCATCGAGGACGACGGCACCGGCATGGACCCCGACCTGCTGCGCCGCATCCTGGCGGGGGAGGTCAGCCCCTCGGGCGGCATCGGCCTGTCCAACGTCGACGAGCGGCTCCGTCAGGTCTACGGCGACGACTACGGCCTCGTCATCGAGACCGCCGTGGGCGCGGGCATGAAGATCACCGCCCGGCTGCCGAAGTACCAGCCGGGCGTGCACTCGGCGAGCCGGCGCAGCGAGCAGTAGCGGGCGTCAGGTGCTGCGGGTGGCCACCATCCCGAGGGTGATGAGTCCCAGCACGACCCAGCCGAACCACAGCCAGCCGTTGCTGCCGAGCGCCACCGTGTAGGCCGTCACCACCACCAGCCCGCCGACGGTGATCACCCCCATGGTCTTCGTGGAACCGGGCATCGCGACACCCTCCTCATGGTTCGTTCCCCTCCATGGTGCCTCCGTTCTGCTTCCGCACGGCGCAGACGACGAAATGTGTGCCCGACTTCCACGGTCCCTGGCTGGTCCAGGAGGCGGACTCGTAGACCGAGGGATCGAAGCCGTAGTCGGCCGGCGGGAGGTCCCGCGCACATGCCGCGTCCGACTGAGTACGGGCCTGGGCCAGGGTGACGCCCGCACCCAACCGGGTGAACCCGACCACTTCCTGATCGTGCTTTCCCGCGCAGGAGACGAGGCTCGCGGCCCGGTTCGACGGTACGTCCAGACAGTCCCGCTTCTGCATGGTCGACGTGTCCGCGAACGCCGACCCGAGGGCCCGGTGGCTGCCCAGCGGCCCGTAGACCGGCCCGTGCGCACCCAGCACCAGACAGGCGCTGCGGTGTCCGGCCGCCTCGAAACCCGCGTCGGTCGGTACGACGGCGAGGCCCCGCACGTCCGCGAGCTTCTCCCGGATCTCCTGCGTCCGCTGCGCACACCGGTCCGCACCGACCTTGCGCGCCTCGTCGGCGGACGTGGTGGACACGAACGCCATGACTTGGCCGTCGGGCACGGTGTTGCGACACATGTGGTCTACGACCAGCCGTGGCGTTCCCCGGAAGCGGTGCCCGCCGGGCCAGTCGGCGGTGACACAGTCGCCGTCCCTGAGCGGCGCGGACAGCCCGACGGCGTCGCCGTACGGCCGACTGTCGCTGCCCGTGCCCGTGTTCCCGCCGGACTGCTGATGGGCCATCGCGTACCAGACACCGCCCAGGGCGAGGGCCAGCCCCAGGAGACCCGCGAGGACGGACCGCAAGACACGGGGACGTTGACGGCGGCGCCGGCCCGCAGACGGTGCGGGAGGCGTCATCGGTACCGGTGCGGGGGTCGCGACCGGCGTGGGCCCGGTGGCCAGGTCCTCCCAGGGCGACGGCGAGCCCAGGTCGGTCTGGGTCCTGGAATAGGCCTCCGCCACTGTCTGCGGGGTCACGATCCGCGACAGCGCCGCCTCCGCCTCCACCGCCGGGATCCGCCGTAGCGGGTCCTTCTCCAGCATCGCGTGGAGCACCGGCGCCAGCGCGCCCGCACGGGCCGGTGGCAGCGGGTCCTCCATCACCACGGCGGTGACCTCCGCGAGCGGCGACTCGCGGGCGAAGGGGCCGTGGCCCTCGACGGCGTGGTACAGCGTGCAGCCCAGCGAGAACAGGTCCGCGGCGGCGGTCGGCGGCCCGCCCGTGGCACGCTCCGGCGCCAGATAGCCCGCGGTGCCCACGAGCACGGACGTCAGCGTGTACCGCGTCTCCCCGGCGTCCGGCTGCACCGAGATGCCGTAGTCGGTGAGCAGCACCCGTGCGTACGGCGCACCGGTGCGGTCCGGTGCGAGCAGGATGTTCGCCGGTTTCACGTCCCGGTGCATCACGCCCCGCTCGTGGCCGGCGGTCAGCGCGTCGAGTACGGCGAGCCCGACGCGGGCGCACTCCGCGGGCGCCAACGGGCCCTGTCCGCCGACCAGTTCACGCAGGTCGACGGCGTTCGCCACGTACTCCATGACGATCCACGGCAGCCCGTCGTGTTCCAGCACGTCATGGACGGTCACCACATGGGGGTGACCGCGCAGCCCCGCCGCGTGCCGGGCCTCGGCCTGGGCCCGCGCCACCCGGGCCTCCCGCTCGGCGTCGGCGTAGGCGGGATTGCTGAACACGATCTCCTTGAGCGCGACTTCACAGGCCAGCCTCTGGTCATGTGCGAGCCACACATGTCCCATACCCCCACTGCCCAGCTTGTTCAGCAGCAGATAGCGGCCGGCGATGACCCGGCCCACTCCCCGGTCCACGTCACGTCTCGGTCGTGGCGGGCGTGCCGGTCACCGGGTCACTGGTGACCGGTTCCGTGGTGATCGGCACGCTGCTCGTGACAGGGGCGCTGCTCGTCACCGGCGCGCTGCTGGTGACGGGTGCGCTTGTCGGCGGCGAGCTGGTCACCACCGAGGGCGAGGCAGCCGTAGCCGAACTGCTCGACGGCGGTGGCGCGCTGGTCGGCGAGGACGGGGGAGAGGGCGGTGACGAGGACGGAGGCGGCGACGAAGGCGGCGCGGAAGACGGGGGTGGTGCCGACGTGGACGTCGTCGAGGGCGGTGCCGTGGACGTCGGCGGGCCCAGTGTCGGCCCGGAGGTCGTCGGAGCCGGGGGAGTGGACGTCGCCCCTCCGCTCACCCTTCCGCTCGTCCCGTCGGAGACACTCAGCAGCACGTACTGCCCGAACCGCAGCTCGGTCCCCGCGGGCGGGTCGGACGCGGTGACCCGCGCGTCGTCGGACGGCGCGGCGCTCCCCGCGTATCCGACGGCCAGACCGCTGTTCACCAGGTGCCGCCTGGCCTCCCCGAACGTCGTCCCCATGAGGTTCGGTACCGGGTGCCGCTGCCGGGTGTCGAAGGCGGTGTCGCGCTTGCCCGTCGTACCGACCGGACGCGTGATGCCCCGGTCGGGATCGTCGACGTCCACGAGGGCGAGTCGCTCCATCGGCCGCGGCGCCGGACGTACGGCCACCACGGAGGACGGCTCATATCCGTTCCACTTCCTGTTGCCGTCCGCGAACTTGACGGAAATCCGACCTGCGTCGCCCTTGAACGGACGCAGCGGATTTCCGCACGAGCACTTCGCGGCGGGTTCCCCCTGCTCGTCGACGAGAATCGCGATTCCCGCCTGCAGAAGGGAGTTGAAGGGCGTGGCCTTTCCCTTTTTGTAGTCGTGGTTCTGCACGAGAGTGTCGTGACGCAGGAGCACGGGTGTGAGCCGGTCGAGATAGGCCGGTATCTCGTCCGTCGTGATGCCGAGCACGGACGACCACGCCACCGCCTTCTGGTGGTTCGCGGGATCGGTCAGAAACCTCTTGAGCTTCGCCACGTCACAGATGGTCGGCTTCTTGGTGCCTCCGTACAGACCCGGTGTGTCCCCTTGCTGCAAGGTGCCCCGCACCGGCATCGAGCGGATGTCGGCGTCCTGCCCCAGTCCCTGTTTCTCGTCGAAGAAAGGCGCGAGCGACGGAACTCCGGCGGCGACCGCCTGCACGGCGAACATATGTGCGCCCCCGCCGCATCCACTCATGACCAGGACACAGACGAGCAGCACGGCGATCCTGCGGATCACCGGAATTCCGGTCCTTTGCACAACTGCGCGAAATGTCATTACCGCTCCCCCGGCGGCGGTTCCCCCATCGCGCTTTATGCTACTGAATGAAATTGCCGTTCAGTTGCCGCGTGTGTTCAATTGCCTCGTGTGTTCAATGAGGCCAAATAGGCGTTGTACGCCTCAAGTTCCTTGTCGCCGTCCCGGTCGGCGGCCCGGTCCTGCCGCTTGGCCTGCCGCTGCTCCGAGCTGTACCACTGGAACAACAGGGCGACCAGCACCAGCACGGAGGGCACCTCGCTGAACGCCCAGGCGATACCGCCGGCCGCGTTCTGGTCGGAGAGCGCGTCGATGCCGAGCGAGGCGGGCGGGTGCTTGAACGTCTCGACCATCGGCTCCGACGCCATCATCAACGCGATGCCGAAGAACGCGTGGAACGGCATCCCCGCGAACAGCTCCAGCATCCGCATCAGATAGCCCGGCCGGCTGGGCCCCGGGTCCACCCCCATGATCGGCCAGAAGAACACCACACCCACGGCGAGGAAGTGCACCATCATCGCGATGTGCCCGGTCTTCGAGCCCATCAGGAAGTCGAAGATCGGCGTGAAGTACAGGGCGTAGAGGCTCGCGATGAACAGCGGGATGGTGAACGCCGGATGCGTGATGACCTTCATGTACCGGCTGTGCAGGAACATCAGCAGCAGCTCGCGCGGCCCCTTGCGACCCCGCGCGGCGGGCGGCAGGGCGCGCAGCGCCAGGGTGACCGGGGCACCGAGCAGCAGCAGGATCGGCGACAGCATGCTGATGACCATGTGCTGCACCATGTGCACGCTGAACATGACCATGCCGTAGTCGTTGAGCTTGGTGCACATCACGAGACCGACGGTCAGCACACCGATGACGTACGAGATCGTCCGCCCCACGGGCCACGCGTCCCCGCGCCGCCGCAGCCGGACGACCCCCCAGCCGTACAGCCCGAGTCCGAGCAGGCAGGCCGTCAGGAAGAACGGGTCGGCCGACCACTCAAGCCCGCGCCCGAACGTGAACGGCGGCAGATCCATCGTCATGCCGTGCCCGCCGTGATCCATCGGACGGCTCCTGATTCGTGGGGGTTGTGCAAGTCTGTCCGCACCCAGACTAGAACCGCCCCCGGCCACGATCGTGACCGGGGGCGGTTTCGCTCAGGTACGAGCTACAGGACGCACTCCGCCTCTTCGTACCGGTCGGCGGGCACCGTCTTCAGCGTCTCCACCGCCTCCGCCAGCGAGACCATCCGGATGTCGGTGCCCCGCAGCGCGGTCATCTTCCCGAACTCGCCCCGATGCGCCGCCTCCACCGCGTGCCACCCGAACCGGGTCGCCAGCACCCGGTCGTACGCGGTGGGCGTACCCCCGCGCTGAACGTGCCCGAGGATCACCGGCCGCGCCTCCTTGCCGAGGCGCTCCTCCAGCTCGATCGACAGTTGCCGCGCGATACCCGCGAAGCGCTCGTGGCCGTAGACGTCCTTCTTGCCCTCGTCGAACTCCATGGAGCCCGCACGGGGCTTGGCGCCCTCCGCCGCGACCACGATCGCGAACCGCTTGCCCGCCTCGAAGCGTTCACCGACGCGGGCGGCCAACTCCTCGATGTCGAAGGGGCGTTCAGGTACGACGATGGCGTGCGCGCCGGCCGCCATGCCGGAGTGCAGCGCGATCCAGCCGGTGTGGCGGCCCATGACCTCCACGACCAGGACGCGCTGGTGGGACTCGGCGGTCGTCTTGAGCCGGTCGAGCGCCTCGGTGGCGACACCGACGGCGGTGTCGAAGCCGAAGGTGACGTCCGTGACCGCGATGTCGTTGTCGATGGTCTTGGGAACGCCGACTATCGGGAGACCGGCGTCGTACATCAGCTTGGCCGCCTTGAGCGTGCCCTCGCCGCCGATCGGGATGATCGCGTCGAGGCCCAGCTCTTCGACGTGACCCCTGGCCCGCTCCACACCGTCCCGCAGATGGGAGGGCTGGACGCGGGAGGAGCCGAGGATGGTGCCGCCGCGGGCGAGGATGCCGCTCACCGCGTCGAGGTCGAGCTTGAGGTAGTCGCACTCCAGGAGGCCCTTCCAGCCGTCCCGGAAGCCGATGACCTCGTCGCCGTGGTCCACGACGGCGCGGTGCACGACGGACCGGATGACGGCGTTCAGGCCGGGGCAGTCGCCGCCGGACGTGAGGACACCAATGCGCATAGCCCGAAGAACCTTATCGACGTGGGCCGGGACCGGACCACGCTGTCCGGTACGAACCCCGCCACCCTAACGGCAGGAGGGGGCGGGATCGTAGCGTGCGTCCGCCTGCTGGACGACCCCGCTCACCTGCGCGGACGAGCCGTCAGACGGGCTGGTTTCCGGGATCCGGCGACGAGATGTACGGCCGGCTCAGGCAGGTTGCTGAGCTGCGGCGATGCGCTCGTTGCGGAGCGCCTCGTACCAGCGGTCGTCGATCGGCGGCAGCGCGTTGACATCGAGGGCCAGCTTGAGGAGCAGGTCCGCGATCAGCGGGTTGCGGGCCAGCACGGGACCGTGCATGTACGTACCGAACACCGTGTCGTTGTACGCGCCCTCGGTGCCGTCGCCCGTGCCGTTGCCCTTGCCGAGGCGGACGTTGGCGAAGGGGCGGGCGGTGGGGCCGAGGTGGGTGATGCCCTGGTGGTTCTCGAAGCCGGTCAGCGGGGGCAGGCCCAGACGCGCGTCGATGTCGCCGAGGACGTCGCCGACGCACCGCTCGCCCTCGCCGCGTGTCGACACCACGTCGAGCAGGCCGAGACCGGGCTCGCGCTGGCCGAGGTCGTTGATGAACTCGTGGCCGAGGATCTGGTAGCCGGCGCAGACCGAGAAGACGATCGCGCCGTTGCCGACCGCCCGGTGCAGGCCGCCGTCGCGGCGCAGCCGCTCGGCCGCGAGCCGCTGCGGGCGGTCCTCGCCGCCGCCGATCAGATAGATGTCGCCCGAGGTCGGGATCGGCTGGTCGCTGCGCACGTCCAGCCGGGCCACGTCGAGGCCGCGCTGCCGCGCCCGGCGCTCCACGACGAGGGCGTTGCCCTGGTCGCCGTAGGTGCTCAGCAGGTCGGGGTAGATCCACACCAGACGGAGCTGGTTGTCGCTCATGGTCATTCGTCCTCTGGGGGTTCTGGGTCTCAGTTGCCGACGCGGCGGCGCAGGTCCTGGAACGCGGTGTAGTTGGCGATGACCTCGATCCGGCCGGGCGGTGCCATCTGCACGGCCTGGTCGAGGTTGTCGCAGACCTGGAAGTGCTGGCCCGCGACCTCCAGGCGGACCGCGAGGTCCAGCTTGCGGTCGCCCACGACGAAGATGGGGTGGCCGGTGAGGCGCGTGTAGTCGACGTCCCACAGCCAGGAGGTGTCGGTGCCGTCGGCGCCGCGCGCGTTCACCGAGAGGATCACCGGGGTGGGCGGCGGGTCGATCAGGCTGAACGTTTCGAGCCAGCCCGCCGGGTTCTTCGCCAGCAGCAGACGCAGATCGCGCTGCATGAACTGGACGACGTCGTACCGTCCGGCGACCGCCTGCACCCGGTACATGCGCTCCAGGGCGACCTGCGGCGGTACCCCGAAGACCGCGGCGACGGCGGCGGAGGAGGCGGCGTTGGCCTTGTTGGCGCGGCCCGGGAGCTGGAGGTGGATCGGCCAGGCGGAGCCGTGCGGGTCGAGGACGTGGTCCCCGGACAGGGCCCAACTCGGCGTCGGACGGCGGAATCCGCACTCACCGCAGAACCAGTCGTCGCCGGGTCGCTGCATCACGCCACCGCACGAAGGACACGACCACGCGTCGTCCTTCCACATCTGCCCCGCCGCGACCCAGATCACGTTGGGGGAGGAGGAGGCGGCCCACACGACCAGCGGGTCGTCGGCGTTGGCGACGATGACGGCCTTGGAACCGGCCAGCCCCTCACGCCAGTTCTCCGCGAGCATGCGGGTCTCGGCCGCGCGGTCCAACTGGTCGCGGGAGAGGTTGAGGAGCGCGATGCACTTGGGGTCGGTGTCCCGGGCGACGCCGGCGAGGTACTTCTCGTCGACCTCGATGACACCGAACTTGGCGTCGGAGCCGCCGGCCAGCGCCGAGGTGATACCGGCGGGCATGTTGGCACCGAGCGCGTTCGACACGACGGGTCCGGCGGCCCCCAGGGCTTCGGCGATCAGTCGTGTCGTCGTCGTCTTCCCGTTGGTCGCGGAGACGAGGGTCACATCCAGACTCTGTGCGAGCCGGGCCAGCAGGTCGGGGTCGAGTTTGAGTGCCACTCGGCCGCCGATCACCGATCCGCTGCCCCGCCCCGCCGCACGCGATGCCGCCGCGACCGCCTTGCCCGCCGTCACGGCGAGCTTGGCCCGCGGCGTGAGCGGGTCCGAGTTGCCTGCCATCAGTTCTCGATCCTCCTTGCGTACGCGCCGCGCCTCTGCCTCCGGCAACGTGGTGTGGACCTCAGCCTATCGAGATCCGTATCAGTGCCCGAACCGCGGCACCGCGAACGCCTCGCGGCGGGCGTGCGCCGTAGAGAACCGTACCCTTGCGCCCATGCGATACGGCTCCATCCCGGGCGCCCACGGGCGAGTCCGTCCCCTCACCCTGCTCGGCGACCCCCTGCTTCATGCCCCGTGCGAGGAAGTCACGGACTTCGGCCCGGAACTCGCCCGTCTCGTCGAGGACTTGTTCGCGACGATGTACGCGGCCCAGGGCGTGGGCCTGGCCGCGAACCAAGTGGGCGAGTCCCTACGGGTGTTCGTCTACGACTGCCCCGACGACGAGGAGATCCGCCACCTCGGCCATATGGTCAACCCACGCCTGGTCGAGGCGGACGGTGTGGTGCTGAGGGGTCCCGAGGGCTGTCTGTCCCTACCGGGCCTGGAGGCGGGGACGGAACGCTACGACCACGCGGTGGTCGAGGGTTTCACGGTGACCGGGGAGCCGATCACCGTGCATGGGACGGGGTGGTTCGCGCGGTGCCTGCAGCACGAGTACGACCACGTGGAGGGGACGGTGTACGCGGACCGGGTCACCGGCTGGCGGCACAGAAGACTGATGAGACAGGCGACCCGGGCCTCGTGGCACCGGTGAGCTGCGCGTGACCCTAGAACCCCGGCCCGCCGACCTTGTCCCCGGCGGCAGCCAGTCGCCCCCACAACAAATCAGCCAGACTCCGCACCAACTCGGCCCGACCGCAAGGCCGTTCCCCCAGCCACCAGTCCCCGGCCGCGTGCATCATGCCGACGATGCCGTGCCCCCACACCCGGGCGAGCTGCTGGCTGTTCGGTCCGAGATCGACCCGCTCCTCGATGACCTGGGCCAGCTCCTCGCCCATCCGCCGCAGCAACGGCACGGAGTGGTTCCCGGTGTCGAACCCCTGGTCCGCGGTCTGGCCGCCCTCCACGGGATGCATCAGGAACCGGTACACCTGAGGCAGTGCCTCGATCGCCGCGAGGTAGGTGTCGAGCGTGGCCTCGACCCGCTCCCGCCGCTCGGCGGGCGCGTCCAGCGCGGCCCGCAGCGAGGAGAGCAGGGCGTCCGTGTGCCGCTTGGCGAGGGCGGCGTAGAGTCCGCCCTTGTCACCGAAGTGCCGGTACAGGATGGGCTTGGTGATACCCGCCTCGGCCGCGATGGCGTTCATCGAGGCCTGCGGGCCGTCACGCAGCACCACTCTGTCCGCGGCCTCCAACAGCTCTCGCCGTCGGCGGTCGGCGGACCGTTGCTGATCGGTCCGCTGCGTGGTGTCCATGATCTCTCCCCACCCGTGCTGAATCGGTGACGCCTGCGCAAACTAGCACTCAATGTGCCCTACACCTCGAACGGGTTGTCGGGCTGCTGACCGGTCATCGGGAGTTGACTTTCCTACCCGTCGGTAACAGACTCTGTCGTTACCGCAAGTAACATGCTAGTGCGCTGCTGGAGGAGTCATGGCCGAGTTCACCATGGAACTCAACGACGAACAGAAGGAGGTGCGGGACTGGCTGCACGGCTTCGCCGCCGACGTCATCCGCCCCGCCGCCGCCGAATGGGACGAGCGTGAGGAAACTCCCTGGCCGGTCATCCAGGAGGCCGCGAAGGTCGGCATCTACTCCCTGGACTTCTACGCCCAGCAGTACTTCGACCCCACCGGCCTCGGTATCCCGATGGCCATGGAGGAGCTGTTCTGGGGCGACGCGGGCATAGCCCTCTCCATAGTCGGCACCGGTCTGGCCGCCGTCGGCGTCCTCGCCAACGGCACCGAGGAGCAGATCGGCACCTGGATCCCGCAGATGTACGGCGACGCCAACGACGTCAAGGTCGCCGCGTTCTGCTCCTCCGAGCCCGACGCCGGCTCCGACGTGGCCTCCATGCGCACGCGTGCCGTCTACGACGAGGCCAAGGACGAGTGGGTCCTGAACGGCACCAAGACCTGGGCGACCAACGGCGGTATCGCCAACGTCCATGTCGTCGTCGCGGTCGTCGACGCGGACCTCGGCTCCAAGGGCCACGCCTCCTTCATCGTCCCGGCCGGCACCCCGGGCCTGTCCCAGGGGCAGAAGTTCAAGAAGCACGGCATCCGCGCCTCGCACACCGCCGAGGTCGTCCTGGAGAACGCGCGCGTCCCCGGTTCCTGCCTGCTCGGCGGCAAGGAGAAGCTCGACGAGCGCCTCGCCCGCGCCCGTGAGCGCGCCAAGGCGGCCGGCGGCGAGCGCGTGAAGAACGCGGCGATGGCCACCTTCGAGGCGTCCCGCCCGGCCGTCGGCGCGATGGCGGTGGGCACCGCCCGCGCCGCCTACGAGGTCGCCCTCGACTACGCCAAGACGCGCGAGCAGTTCGGCCGCCCGATCATCGACAACCAGGGCGTCGCCTTCCAGCTCGCCGACATGCGTACGTCCATCGACGCGGCCCGGCTGCTGGTGTGGCGCGCCTCCTGGATGGCCGTCAACGGCAAGCAGTTCACCGCGGCCGAGGGCTCGATGTCGAAGCTGTTCGCCAGCGAGACCGCCAAGAAGGTCACCGGCCAGGCGATCCAGATCCTCGGCGGCAACGGCTACACCCGCGAGTACCCGGTCGAGCGGATGCACCGCGATGCCGCGATCTACACGATCTTCGAGGGCACGAGCGAGATCCAGCGCCTGGTGATCGCCCGCACCCTGTCGGGGATGCCGATCCGCTGATGCGGGGCGCAGCGCGGAACTACCGGTGTTTCAGGGGCGTGAGCTGCTCGATGTCGTAGCGCGACCGCAACTCCTCGATCGCCGCTTGGTCCGGCGGCCCCCCGCCCCCGAGGATCTCCAACAGCTCCTCGAAATACCGCTCGTGGTCCGGCGGCGGAGACGCCTGGAAGAACATCTTCGCGGGCGTCTGAGTCGGGTTCGCGAACGCGTGCGGGCACCCCGGCGGTACGACGATCACCGTCCCCGGTGTCGCCCGCACCACCCGGGTGCCCGAATTCGACTCCCAGCGCTGCCAGTTGTCCGGGGTCCGGATGCGCGGCTCGAAGGCGAGCACGTCCAGCTCGCCTTCGAGCACATAGAACAACTCCTCGCTGCGCGTGTGCACATGGGCCCCGACGTCGAACCCCGGCGGCACCACCACCTCGAAGGTGGATGCCGTCCGCGAGTGCGAGCCGGTCACCTTGAACGTCACGTGCTGCGCCGGTGTCTGCACGATCCGGCCGTGCCCCGGCGGCACCAGCAGCCCCTCCGTCGCCGTCACCGGCACCTCACCACGTCACGGGTAGTGCCTCGGGCCCGCGGATCAACGCGCCCTTCTTGAACGGCACTTGATCGGCCGGAATCGCGAGCCGCAGCCCCGGCAGCCGGTCCAGCAGCGCGTCCACCAGCAGCTCGGACTCCAGCCGCGCCAGCATGTTGCCGGGACAGAAGTGCGGGCCGAAGCCGAAGGACACATGCGGGTTCGGGCTGCGCGAGAAGTCGATCTTCTCGGGGTCCGGGAAGACGTCCGGGTCACGGTTGGCGGCCAGGTACGACACATACACCGGGTCGCCGGCCCGCATCCGTACGCCACGGATCTCCACGTCCTCCATGGCGATCCGGGACAACCCGACCGCGTTGCGGTGCGGGATGTAGCGCAGCAGCTCGTCGATGGCCTGCGGCCTCAACTCCCGCTCGGCGCGCAGTCGTTCGACGAGATCGGGCCGGGTCAGCAGCAGGTAGAACATCTGCCCGCTGTTGTTGGTGACCGCCTCGCCGCCGATCTGCAGCAGCACCGCGAGCCCGACGGCCTCCTCCAGGGTCATCTCCTCCCGGCCCACCGCCCCGCCGAGCAGCGAGGCGACGTCCTCGCCGTCGCTGCCCTCGCGCATGCCGATGAGATCGCCGAAGTAGGCGCCCATCTCCTCCTTCGCCCGCTCACTGACCTTCGCGCCGTGCGAGGAGGACAGGATGAGCTGGGTCCAGGTGTGCATGCCGTGCCGGTCGACGGCCGGCACCCCCATCAGCTCGCAGATCACCGCGATCGGGAAGGGGCTCAGCACTCTCTCGGTGAGGTCCGCGGGCGGCCCGTCCCGGAGCAGCTCGTCGACCAACTCGTCGAGCAGCAGCCGGGATTGCTCCCGCACCCGCTCCACCCCGCGCGTGGTGAAGGCCGGGGCCACCGAGCGCCGTAGCCGGGTGTGGTCCGGCGGATCGAGGAAGCCGACCGCGCCGCGGGCCGGGATGAAGTGCGGGGCGAGCCGGGTCACCGGCTGGTCCATCACCGCCTCGCGGCTGAACCGGGGGTCGTTGGTGACCATCCGCACGTCGTCGTGACGGGTGACCAGCCAGGCCCAGCCCTCGCCGTTGGGCAGCTTGATCCGGTTGACCGGACCCTCCCGCATCAGCTTGGCGAGGACCGGGTCGAAGTCCACCCCGGTCAGATCGAGGGCCGGCCAGGGCCGGACCGGGGGCAGGGTCTCGGTGAGCGTCTCGTCAGTCATGCCGTACTCAGGCCGTCTCTCGGTCGTCGCTGTGCCAGCGGCCCAGCGCCATCTCGGCGGTGATACCGGGTCCGAACCCGGCGAGCAGTCCACGCGCCCGGTGCTCGGCGCCGCCCTCGTCGAACAGCCGCCGCAGCGCGTCCAGGACGACCGCGCTGGCGATGTTGCCGTACTCGGTGAGGGTGGCCCGGCTGAACCGGAACGCGTGCGGGTCGACCTGGAGGAACTTGCTCAGGTCGTCGAGTATTCGGGGCCCGCCCGCGTGGACTATGTAGAAGTCCAGGTCGGCCGCGTCCCAGCCGTGCTGCCCCGCGAGGTCCTGGAGCGCCGGTGCGAGGGGCTCCATGGTGGCCGGCACCCGCTTGTCCAGCAGGAAGTGGAAGCCGGTGGCCCGGACGTCGTACATGATCCACTCTTCGGTCTTGGGGATCAGGTACGACCCGTTGCGTTCGAGCGTGATCCCGGTCCCGCCCCGCCCGCGCACCACGGCCGCGGCGATGCCGTCGCCGAACAGCCCGTTGGAGAGCAGGGAGCCGATGCCGAGGTCGGTCGGCTGGTAGCACAGCGAGCAGAACTCGCAGGCCACGATGAGCGCGTTGGCCTCGGGGTAGGCCGTGCAGAAGTCGTGCGCCCGGTTGATCGCCGCGCCGCCGGCCGCGCAGCCGAGCTGGGCGATGGGGATCTGGCGGGTGGTGGACTCGAAGGCCATCTCGTTGATCAGCCAGGCCGTGAGCGAGGGCATCATGAAGCCCGTGCACGAGACGTAGATGATCACGTCGATGTCGGTGGTGAGCAGCTCGGCCTCGTCGAGCGCGCGCTGGACGACCGCCGGGACCCGGGCCTTCGCCTCGGCCGTGTAGATCTTGTTGCGGTCCTCGAACCCCGGGTGCTTCAGGGTCTCCTCGATGGGCTGCACGATGTGCCGGGTCCGTACACCGGTGTTCTCGATCAGCCGGAGGGCCAGCGGCAGGTTGGGGTGGTCCGCGTGACGGGAGCGCGCCAGCTCCAGCGTCTCCTCCATCGTGATCACATGCTCGGGAACCGACACCGAGGGTTTGCACAAAGTCGCCATGAACCGTCCCTGCTTTCGCCTTCCGGTAGGCCTTCGCCCGCCGGTCAGAAGGTGGTTCACCTCAGAGGGTGGTGCACCCACGATCACCCTTGGGGGCGACGATCTCGCGGTGGACTACTCCAATTCAGGGACCCTGTGTAAAGGTCGGATCAGTGAACTCTGTGGACGCGCTGTGGGAGGATCCGCTGCCCGCCAACCCCCTCGTCCCCCTGATCGCGGCACACCGAGCGGCCACCGCCGAGTTCTTCACGCTGCTCGCGGAGGGCGAATCACTCGCGGCCGAGCACCTTGAGGCATACGCGGCAGCCTGCGGCATCGACGAGCCCCGCCTGCACACCTACCAGCCCCTCCCGGGCGGCGTGCGCTTCCAGCTACAGCGAACCCGCACTCACTCGCTCCCCTACGAGGACCCCCCGCTGCTGTGCGCGATACACGCAACGTCAATGCGATCGGCAAGCTTCGCCAGCTCGATCGTCAACGCGGCGACCGTGTCCTCGTCCAGCCCCTCATCCCCGGCCTCGACAAGGTGCAGCCAGCGACCACCCACCGTACGGAGCAGCTTGCTGACATCCGCCGCAGCCACCTGCAAGGTCCCGCGGTCGTCGACGATCAGAGGCAGAGTCACTTCGCGGTTCACAGAGGGGATCGTAGCCGCGGAATGCTCACGCTCCGTGCCATACCGTGGTGATGTTGCAGAACTCGCGGATTCCGTGCCCCGACAGCTCCCGCCCGTACCCGGACCGCTTCACCCCGCCGAACGGCAGCGCCGGATGGGACGCGGTCATCCCGTTGACGAACACCCCACCGGCCTCCAGATCGCGTACGAAACGGTCGACCTCGGCCTCGTCCCGCGTCCACACGTTGGAACTCAGCCCGAACGGCGTGTCGTTGGCGATCAGTACGGCCTCGTCGAGGTCAGCCGCGCGGTACAGGGTGGCGACGGGGCCGAAGGTCTCCTCGCGGTGGATGCGCATCTCGCGGGTGATGTCGCCGAGGACGGTCGGCGGGTAGAACCAGCCCGCCCCGTCGGGGCGCTCGCCGCCGCACAGCACGGTCGCCCCGCTCTCCACCGCGTCGTCGACGAGTTCCTCCAGATCGCTCCGGCCCTGTTCGCTCGCCAGCGGTCCGACCTCGGTCTCCTCCACCAGCGGATCGCCGACCGTCAGCGCCTTCATGCCGGCCACGAACCGCTCGGCGAAGGCGTCGAAGACGTCCGTGTGCACGATGAACCGCTTGGCGGCGATGCACGACTGCCCGTTGTTCTGCACCCGCGCGGTCACCGCGGTCTTCGCGGCCCGGTCGATGTCGGCGGACGGCATGACGACGTACGGGTCGCTGCCGCCCAGCTCCAGCACGGTCTTCTTGACCATGTCCCCGGCGACGGACGCGACCGCCCGCCCCGCCGGCTCGCTGCCGGTGAGGGTGGCCGCCTTCACCCGCTCGTCGCGCAGGATCTCCTCGACCGCGCCGGAGCCGATGAGGAGGGTCTGGAAGCACCCCTCGGGGAAGCCCGCGCGATGGAACAGGTCCTCCAGGTAGAGGGCGGTCTGCGGGACGTTCGAGGCGTGCTTGAGCAGGCCGACGTTGCCCGCCATCAGCGCGGGTGCCGCGAAGCGGATCACCTGCCAGAGGGGGAAGTTCCACGGCATCACCGCGAGCACCGGGCCGAGCGGCCGGTAGCGCACCAGGGCCCGGGAGGCGCCGGAGTCCTTCACGTCGGAGGCGGCGGGCTCCTCGTCGGCGAGCAGTTCCCGCGCGTGGTCGGCGTACCAGCGCATCGCCTTGGCGCACTTGGCGGCCTCCGCGCGGGCCTGCTTGACCGGCTTGCCCATCTCGGTGGTCATGATCCGGCCGATGTCCCGCTGGTCCTCGTCGAGGAGGTCGGCGGCCCGGTGCATGAACCGGGCGCGTTCGGCGAAGGCGGACGTCCGGTAGGTGCGGAAGGTGGCCTCCGCGAGCTGAAGCCGGCGCTCGATCTCCTCGGCACCCATGGCCTCGTACGTCTTGAGTGTCTCGCCGCTGGCCGGGTTGACCGTCGCGATGGGCATGGCTGACCTCCTGGAACGGGCTGTGCTTCGACCTTCCCGCGTAGCCGGAACGGCCGCAACGCGTACGCATCTGCTCAGTCCGAGTGCTCCGCCAACCGGTCGAGAAACGTGGCCTGCGCCGGGACGACGACGGCCCGCGCCCGGTCGAGGCCCATCCACTCGACCCGGTCCAGCTCCGGGAACTCCTGGACCTGCCCGGACTTCGGCGGCCACTCCATCTCGAAGGTGCCGGGCACCATGGTCGCCGGGTCCAGGTCGGCCTCGATCGCCCACGCGGTGACGACCTTCCCGTTGGTCTGCCTCACCTCGCCGAGATCGATCGCCACACCGTCGGGCGGCGCGAGCCCCAGCTCCTCCTGGAACTCCCGCCGGGCCGCGTCCCAGGCCGGTTCGTCGGGCTCGTACTCGCCCTTGGGCACACTCCACGCCCCGGCATCGCGCCGAGCGAAGAACGGGCCGCCCATATGGCCGAGCAATACCTCCAGGCCCTGATCGGTGTGCCGGAACAACAGCAGTCCGGCGCTCCGTTTCCCTTTCCCGGTACCCGCCGCGCTCACAGCTTCACCTCGGGGTGCGCGGCCAGCAGCGTCTCCACGGTGTCGGCGTCCTCCGGTCGCTTGTCCTCGCGGTAGCGCACGACCCGGGCGAAGCGGAGCGTGACACCGGCCGGGTAGCGGGTCGACTTCTGCAGACCGTCGTACGCGATCTCCACGACGAGTTCGGGCCGTACGGTCACCACGTGACTGTCGCTCTGCACGGCCAGCTCCCGGAGGCGCTCGGTCTGCCAGGTCAGCAGGGCGTCGGTCATGCCCTTGAAGGTCTTGCCGAGCATCACGAAGGAGCCGTCCGCCGTGCGGGCGCCCAGGTGGAGGTTGGAGAGCTTGCCGGTGCGGCGGCCGTGGCCCCATTCGGCGGCCAGCACGACCAGGTCGAGGGTGTGGACGGGTTTCACCTTCAGCCAGGAGGCGCCTCGGCGGCCCGCGCTGTAGGGGGCGTCCAGGCCCTTGGCCACGATCCCCTCGTGGCCGCGCTTCAGGGTCTCGGCGAGGAAGGCCTCGGCGGCGGGGACGTCGTCCGGGCCGGAGACGAGCGTGCGGCGGACGCGCATGGGTTCAGGGACCAACCGGGCCAGTTCCGCGTGCCGTTCGGCGAAGGGGAGGTCGAGCAGGTCGTGACCGTCGACCGACAGCGCGTCGAAGAACACCGGGGAGACGGGGACGGTCGCGGCGGCCGTCGCCACGTCCACCCGGGAGCCGACCCGGCCCGCCGTCTCCTGGAAGGAACGGGGGCGGCCGTCCGCGTCGAAGGAGATGACCTCACCGTCCAGGATGAACCGCTCACCTCTCAACTCCAGGGCGGCGGCGGTGAGTTCGGGCAGGCGGTCGGTGATGTCGTCGAGGGTGCGGGTGTAGAGCCGTACGACGTCGCCGTCGCGGTGGACCTGGACGCGGATGCCGTCGAGCTTCTCCTCGACCGCGCAGTGGCCCAGTTTCTCCACCGCCTCGGCGACGGACGAGGCGCTGTGCGCGAGCATCGGCAGGACCGGGCGGCCCACGGTCAGCCGGAAGCGGTCGAGGGAGGCGGGGCCCTCGGCGAGCAGGGCCTCGGCCACCGTCTGGAGCGAACCGGCCAGCATCACCGCCCGCCGTACGTCCGTCGCGGGGGTGCCGGTCGCCTCCGCGAGCCCCTCCACGGCGACCGCGTCCAGTGCGCCCTGCCGGACCTCGCCGGTGATCAGACCGAACAGGAAGCGCTGCTCCTCGGCGGTGGCCGCGCCCATCAACTCGCCCACCAGACGCGCCCGTTCGGCCTGTGAACCGGCGCCCGAGACCTTGCCGAGGTCGGTGAGGCGGACGTCCACCTCCCGCACGGTCAGGGTGGGTTCGCGGGCCGGGTCGACCGGCCTGCTCAGCACCTTCCAGCCGATGCCGAGCCGGCCCTGTGGCAGGCGGCCCGCCAGATACGGGATGACGATCGGGACGTCGTCGGCCTCCGCGTCCCGGAACAGCTCCGCGAGCAGAGCGATCTTCCGGGACCGCGCCGAGGTGGCGGCGACCTCCTGGGACACATGCGCGAGCCGGGTCAGCAGCATGCAGCCATCGTGCAACGGAGGCGGGCGGTCTACACCCGGACGGCGGCGTCGAGGTCGGCCATCAGCAGGTCCCCGTTGATCGTGGCGCCCGCGCGATAGCCGGCGGAGGCCGCGTTCACGACCTGCTCGGCGAAGCCCATCGCGTTACCGGCCGCCCACACCCCGGGCACGGTCGTCAGACCCGTCGGGTCGACCACCGGGTAGGCGCCGAACGGGGTCTCCTGCAATTCGGCGCCCAGTTGCTCGAGCAGGCCGGTCTGCGGGATTGCGCGGGGTGCGACGAACAGCGCCTCGCGGGGGTGCGTGGTGCCGTCCGTCAGGCGGACGCCGGTGAACCGGTCGTCCTCGACGGCCAGTCCCGCGACCTCGCCGGGCACCACGGTGACACCGGCGGCGGCCAGCCTGCGCAGGTCGTCGTCCGTCAGCTCGGACTCGGCGACCGTGTGCAGGAACAGGGTCACGTCCTTGGACCACTGCGAGACCATCAGCGCCTGGTGCACGCTCATCGGCGTCGTCGCGAGCACCCCGAAGGCCTGGTCGCGGACCTCCCAGCCGTGGCAGTACGGGCAGTGGATCACGTCCCGGCCGAAGCGCTCGGCGACTCCGGGAACGTCCGGCAGCTCGTCCTTGAGACCGGTCGCGATCACCAGCCGCCGCGCGTGCACGGTCTCCCCACCCGCCAGGGCTACGGCGAAGTCGGCGCCCTTCGTGACGTCGACCGCCCGGTCCCGGACCAGGTCGACGCCGTAGCGCGCGATCTCCTCGCGGCCCAGGGCCAGGAACTCGGCGGGTGACATGCCGTCCCGGGTGAGATAGCCCTGCATGTGCGCGGCGGGTGTGTTGCGCGGCTCGCCCGCGTCGACGACCAGTGTGCGGCGCCGGGCCCGGCCCAGGACCAGCGCGGCGGACAGACCGGCCGCGCCGCCGCCGATGACGACCACTTCGTATGTGCCGGACATGACTTCGTACGTGTCGGTCATGGTGACCACCTCCGCCCCCGAAGGTCGCCCCTCCCTGCCGCATTGACAAATGTGTTTGCCGAAACTGCAATATCGGTCATGAGCGACGACACGGACGAGGTCCTGGCGGAGGTCGGCCCGCGGCTGCGGCGGATCCGGAAGGAGCGGGGCGCCACCCTCGCCGGGCTCTCGGAGACGACCGGCATCTCGGTGAGCACGCTGTCCCGGCTGGAGTCGGGGCTGCGCAAGCCCAGCCTGGAGCTGCTGCTGCCGATCGCGCGGGCCCATCAGGTGCCGCTGGACGAGCTGGTGGGGACGCCGCCGGTGAGTGATCCCCGGGTGCGTTCCGAACCGATCCAGCGGCACGGGCGCACGTACTGGCCGCTCACCCGCCAGCCGGGCGGACTCCAGGCCTTCAAGGTGCTGGTGCCCCAGCGCCAGGAGGAACCCGAGGCGCGTACGCACGAGGGCTACGAGTGGCTGTATGTGCTGGCGGGGCGGTTGCGGCTGGTGCTCGGCGAGCATGATGTGGTGCTCGCGGCGGGGGAGGCGGTGGAGTTCGACACGCGGGTGCCGCACTGGTTCGGGTCGACGGGGGAGGGGCCGGCGGAGTTCCTGAGCCTGTTCGGGCCGCAGGGGGAGCGGATGCATGTGCGGGCGAAGCCCCGGCGGGCATGACACGCCGATGCCGTGCCATGCCGTCCGATGGTGTGCGTGACCCACGTGACTGTTCCCTGATCGGCAAGCGACCGCTTAGTATGCGAACGAGCCCGGATCGACGAAGCAGTCCCGTGGAGGCCCCGCATGCAGGCATGGCAAGTGCACCAGAACGGCGAGCCGAGTGAGGCGATGCGCCTGGAGGAGGTGCAGACGCCCACACCCGGCGACGGCCAGGTCCTGCTGAAGGTGCGTGCCGCGAACATCAACTTCCCGGATGTGCTGATGTGCCGGGGCCACTACCAGGTCAGGCCGCCGCTGCCGTTCACCCCGGGTGTGGAGATCTGCGGCGAGACCGAGGACGGCCGCCGCGTGATCGCCAACCCGGCGCTGCCGTACGGCGGTTTCGCCGAGTACGCCGTCGCGGACGCCGCCGCCCTGCTGCCCGCCCCCGAGTCGCTGGACGACGCGGAGACGGCCGCGCTCCACATCGGCTACCAGACGGGCTGGTTCGGCCTCCACCGGCGCGCCCACCTGGAGGCCGGCGAGACCCTGCTCGTGCACGCCGCCGCCGGCGGGGTCGGCAGCGCCGCCGTACAGCTCGGCAAGGCCGCCGGTGCCACCGTCATCGGTGTCGTGGGCGGTGCCGAAAAGGCAGCCGTGGCACGGGAGTTGGGCTGCGATGTAGTGATCGACCGGCGTACCGAGGACGTGGTCGCGGCCGTCAAGGAGGCCACCGGCGGACGCGGTGCCGACGTGGTCTACGACCCGGTCGGCGGCGACGCCTACACGCAGTCCACGAAGGTCGTCGCCTTCGAGGGCCGGATCGTGGTCGTCGGCTTCGCGAGCGGCACCATCCCCAGCCCGTCGCTGAACCACGCCCTCGTGAAGAACTACTCGATCCAGGGCCTGCACTGGGGCCTGTACGCCACCAAGAACCCGAAGCTGATCCAGCACTGCCACGAGCAGCTCACCGACCTGGCCGCCCGGGGTGTCATCAAGCCCCTGGTGAGCGAGCGCGTGCCGCTCAGCGGTGCGGCCGCCGCCGTGCAGCGGGTCGCCGACGGTGTCACGACCGGCCGGGTCACCATCCTGCCGTCGTCGGAGAACTCGTCGTTGGAGAACGGAGCCGCCGCATGACCATCGACGCAGCCGAACTCAGGCGTCTCACGGCCGAGTTGCTGACCGCGCACCCGCCCCTGGAGACCGACCGCCTCGACTTCCTCAAGGCCCGCTTCGACGCGGGACTTGCCTGGGTCCACTACCCCGAGGGCCTCGGCGGCCTCGGTGCCCCGCGCGCCCTCCAGGCCGTCGTGGACGCCGAGTTGGAGGCCGCGGGCGCCCCCGACAACGACCCGCGCCGGATCGGCATCGGCCTCGGCATGGCCGCCCCGACGATCCTCAAGTACGGCACGGAGGAGCAGAAGCAGCAGTTCCTGCGGCCGCTCTGGGTCGGCGAGGAGGTCTGGTGCCAGCTCTTCAGCGAGCCGGGCGCCGGGTCCGACCTGGCCGCGCTCGATACGCGCGCGGTGCGTGAAGGCGACGACTGGGTCGTCAACGGGCAGAAGGTGTGGACGTCCAGCGCCCATCTCGCCCGCTGGGCCATCCTCATCGCGCGCACCGACCCTGACGTGCCCAAGCACGCCGGCATCACCTACTTCGTCTGCGACATGACCGACCCCGGGGTCGAGGTCCGGCCGCTGCGCCAGATCACCGGCGAGGCCGAGTTCAACGAGGTCTTCCTCACGAACGTCCGTATTCCCGACGCGCACCGCCTCGGCGAGGTCGGCGACGGCTGGCGGGTCGCGCAGACCACGCTGATGAACGAGCGCGTCTCGATCGGCGGCATGCGCATCCCCCGCGAGGGCGGCATGATCGGCCCGATCAGCCGAACCTGGCGCGAGCGCCCCGAGCTGCGCACCCACGACCTCCACCAGCGCCTCCTCGAGCTCTGGGTCGAGGCCGAGGTCGCCCGGCTCTCCGGTGAACGGCTGCGGCAGCAGCTCGTGGCGGGCCAGCCCGGTCACGAGGGCTCCGGCATGAAGCTCTCCTTCGCCCGCCTCAACCAGGAGATCAGCGGCCTGGAGGTCGAACTCCGGGGCGAGGAAGGCCTGTTGTACGACGACTGGACCATGCGCCGCCCGGAACTGGTGGACTTCACCGGCCGCGACGCCGGATACCGCTACCTCCGCTCCAAGGGCAACAGCATCGAGGGCGGGACCAGCGAGGTCCTGCTGAACATCGTCGCCGAACGCGTCCTCGGCCTGCCGGCCGAGCCGCGCACCGACAAGGACGTCGCATGGAAGGACCTGGCCCGATGAACGCGCAGCCCGATCTTCTCTACTCGGAGGAGGAAGAGGCGCTCCGCGCCGCCGTCCGGGACCTGCTCACCGACCACTGCGACGCGGCGGGTGTCATCGCGCGCACCGAGTCGGACGCCCCGCACGACCTCGCCGCCTGGAAGGCCCTCGCGGAGGGCATGGGCCTGGCCGGACTCCTGGTGCCCGAGGCGCAGGGCGGCCAGGGTGCCACCCATCGCGAAGTCGCCGTCGTACTGGAGGAGTTGGGCCGCGCGGTCGCTCCCGTGCCGTATCTGACGAGCGCAGTTGTCGCCACCGAGGCACTGCTGGCCTGCGCTGCCGAAGGGGGCCTGCTCGCCGACCTCGCGTCCGGCCGCCGGATCGGGGCCCTCGCCGTCGCGCTCAGTGTCGCTCCCGGCCACGCCTACAAGGTCGTACGCCATGAAGGCGGCACGCTGCACGGGGAGTTGACCGGCATCGCGGACGGCGCCGCCGCGGATGTGCTGCTGGTGCCCGCGGACGACGGCGGGCTGTACGCGGTGGACGCGACGGCGGCGACCGTCACCCCGCAGGTGTCCCTGGACCTGACCCGACCGCTGGCGACCGTACGCCTGGACGGTGCCCCCGGACGCCTCCTCGGCGACGCCGAACCCGCCGTACGACGCGCCCTGCGGGCCGGTGCCGGGCTGCTCGCCTCCGAGCAACTCGGGCTCGCCGACTGGACGTTGACGGAGACGGTCCGGTATCTCAAGGAGCGCAAGCAGTTCAACCGGCCCGTCGGCGGATTCCAGGCGCTCAAGCACCGGCTCGCCCAGCTCTGGCTGGAGGTCGTCAGCCTGCGGGCCGCCGCACGCAACGCGGCCGACGCCCTCACCACCGGGGAGGACACCGACGTGGCGGTGGCCGTCGCCCAGGCCTACGCGGCGTCCGTCGCCGTCCACGCGGCGGAGGAGGCCGTGCAGTTGCACGGCGGCATCGGCATGACGTGGGAACACCCCGCGCACCTCTACCTGAAGCGGGCCAAGGCCGACTCGATCGCCTACGGCACGGCGGGCGCCCACCGCGAGGCCCTGGCGGAACTGGTCGATCTGCAAGCCCCCTGACCGTCGGCCGGACATCCGGTGAAGCCCGTCCCACCTGGGGCGGGCTTTTCCGTGCGCTCCCGCCGCAGGAGTGAACAAGCGAGGGCGGTCCGGCCAACTCCTGGCATGTACAGGTTCGTTGGCGTCCCGACAGCCTCATACTCCCTGTGGTTCGAACCCGCCCCACAGGGAGGAACACCATGGCCCTCATCACCCGCCGCAGAGCCCTCACCGCGTTCGGTGCCACCCTCGCGGCCGTCCTCGCCCCGCCCGCCGGCAGCGCGTTCGCCGGTGAACAGGGGCACCGCCCGCGCCCGTTGTGGCGCGCCCACGCCCACAACGACTACGAGCACCCCCGGCCGCTCTTCGACGCCCTCGACCACCGCTTCGGCAGCGTCGAGGCCGACATCTTCCTCGTCGGCGACCAACTCCTCATCGGCCACGACACCACCGAACTCGACCCGAGCCGCACGCTGGAATCCCTCTACCTCGACCCGCTCTCCGCCCTCGTGAAGGCCAACCACGGCTCGGTCTACCGGGGTTGGCACAAGCCGCTCCAACTCCTCATCGACATCAAGACCGAGGGCTCCTCGACGTACCTCGAACTCGACCGCCATCTCCAGCGCTACCAGCACCTGTTCACGACGTACGCCCACGGACGTGTCCACCAGGGCGCGGTCACCAACGTCATCTCCGGCGACCGTGCGGCCCGCACCCCCATGGAGGCGCAGACCGTGCGCCGCGCCTTCTACGACGGCCGGCTCGCCGACCTCGGCACCTCGGCGCCCGCCTCCTTCATCTCGCTCATCAGCGACGACTGGCAGGCCAACTTCACCTGGCTCGGCACCGGCGCCTTCCCCGACGCCGAGCGGCAGAAGCTGCGCTCCGTCGTCCGGCAGGCGCACGCGAACGGGCAGACCGTACGGTTCTGGAACACCCCGGACGTGGCGGGACCCGCCCGTGACGCGCTGTGGGAAGAACTGTTCGCGGCCGGTGTGGACTTCCTCAACACGGACGACCTGGCCGGACTGGAAGCGTTCCTGGACGCACACCACTCGGCGTGAGACGCGTCGTGTGACACCACTCGTTCGGGGGGCACGTCAGTAGGCCGATTGAACCCTCCGCTACGCCACACTTGCGGCCGAACGCCGCGAACCAGACATGCCGGCGTGGCGGAGGAGGACGTCGATGGCCATTTCCATCTCTGTGGTGCTGCTGCTCCTGATCCTTGCGGTGATCTTCATGCGCAGCGGCGGGCTGAAGCTCTCCCATGCGCTGGTCTGCGCACTGCTCGGGTTCTTCATGGCAAGCACCAGCGTGGCGCCCACGATCCACAGTGGCCTCACGGCCACCGCGGACCTGGTGAGCGGACTGCGTCCGTGAGGTCAGCGCGTCGAGAAGACCCCGACGCCGTTCGGTACGGGTCGTTCGGCGCCGCCGCTGGGGTGGTTCCGTACCGTGACGGCGCTCGCGCCGGACGCGCGGGCGACCAGGGTCGTGGAGCCGCCGCCGTCCAGGCTGAAGGCGTCGACCGAGCCCAACTTCCGCATCTGGGCGGCGACCTCGGCGATCGTCAGGCCGCTGCGGTACGCGACCGCGCCGTCCGTCGCGAACAGCAGCAGTCGGTGGCCCCTGTCGGCGATCCCCACGGCGGTGCGGACGGCCGAGGCCGTGTTGTCGAGGCCGGCCAGCGGCTGTCCGTTCCGCAGGACCGGGTAGCCGCCGAGGGCGAAGCGGTAGGCGATCCCTGATCTCGACGCCACCAGACGGTGCTGCACCTGCACCCGCTCGCCCCTGACCAGCCCCCGCAGCCGCTGCGCGCCCGCCTCGCGGCCGACGAGCACGGTGGTGCCCGCGGCGATGGCGCCGCTGCCCGGGGTGGTGGAGGACGATACGACCCGGCCGCCGCGAAGCGTCACTTCATAGGTGTTCGCACTACAGGCGGCGGCCCGGTCCGCGTCCGTGCCACATGTGGCACGCACCCGGGAGGCATTTCCCCACTGTGTGGTGAACGCACCGATGGAGTTCTCCGGCAGCGCGTACTGGTTGAACCCGCGGAGCGTCAGCCGCCCCGTCGGGGTGCGGATCGTCCCCCTGAGGGCGAGGCTGTCCAGCCGGGCCACCCGGTCGACACCCACACCGAGCACGTTCCGCGTGTTCGTACCCGGCGGCAGCGCGGGCCCGAAACGCTGGCCGTCCGGCACCGCCGCCTTGAGCGCGGCACCGCTCGCGATCTCCGGTCCGTCGGTGGAGCCGGTGGCCTCGACGCCCGGATGCTGGGTCTCGGTGATGTTGAAGAAGTCGCCGTTGACGCCCGCGACGGCACCCACCGAGTCGGCCAGCGCGGAGACGGGCTTCCGGGCCGCCACCGCACCCGGGTACAGCAGGTTGACCCGCACACGGGTGTTGCGCAGGTCGACGACGACCACATGGGCGTGGGTCACACCCTTGGCCGCCGTGATGTCGAACTGCTGGTAGGTGACGCCCGGCGCGAGCCGGGTGACGCCCTGCACGGCGCCGGCCGGTGCCGCCCCCACCAGGGCCGCACCGGCCAGCGCGCCGAATGCCGTGAGATATGTGAGTACCGATCTGCCGGCTCTGAACCGCTCTGCTCTGAAACGCTTTTGACGGTGCGTCACAGTGCCCCCTGATGTCTCGTCAACTCTCCCAGGACTCAGGGGAAGTGCATCAGAAGACAGTGACCGGCGGGGCTCCTAGGCGCCGACTACACGGGAACGGGTGAGAAAACGCACCCCCTCGGGTGCTTCCAGCGAGAAACCGCTGCCGCGACCCGCTACGACGTCCACGATCAGGCGCGTGTGGCTCCACACCTCGTACTGGCTGCGCGAGATCCAGAACCTCACGGGCTCCGGCACGCCCTCGACCTCCAGTGCGGCGAGCAGCACGTCCGAGCCGCCGGTTCGGAACTCGCCCTCCGGGTAGCACATGGGCGCACTGCCGTCGCAGCAGCCACCGGACTGATGGAACATCAGCGGGCCGTGCCGCTCGTGGAGTTGACGCAGCAGGTCGGCCGCCGCGGGGGTGAGTTCGACGCGCGGGGTGTTCTCGTCCATGTCAGCCGTCCCCAGGAAGCCGGATGCGGTGGCCCAGTGCAGCACGCGCAAGGTTGCGAGAGGGTTGCGTGTCCGGTCGGCCCGTCCGTCCGGCTCGGCTATTCGGCGCGCAGCGCGGTCGCCGTGCGGATGCGTGCCGCCCAGCCGGCCGGCAGCAGGGAACCGAGGACGGCGACGGCGACACCGGCGAGCCCGAGCAGGGCCAGGTCCCGGAGGTCGTAGACATCGACGACGGACCGGGGCAGCCGTAGGTCCGCCGCGTGGCCCATCGCGGGGATCACCGCGCTGTGCACGGCCAGGCCGAGCGGTACGCCGAGGGCGCCGCCGAGCAGCCCGGGCGGGACGACCGAGGCGACGACCATCGTGACGGTCTGCCGGGGTGTCATGCCGAGCGCCTTGTGGATGCCCAGGTCGCGGACGCGCTCGTGGGTGTCGAGGACGACCCCGCCCAGCACACCGAGTCCGGCGACGCACACCAGCATCAGGGTGAGCAGGGCCGTGAGCGAGTCGATGACGGTGACTGTCCCGCTGCCGTTGGAGTACTTGGTGCTGGTCGCGCTGACCCCCAAGGGCTTCAACTCGGCGTTGAGCGCGGTGACATACGCGTCCGTGTCCGTGCCGGGCCGCAGATCGACGTACTGGCTGGTGGACTTGAGGTCGGGTACGGCGGCCTTGAGCGTGGCGGCGTCGGTGAGGACCGTTCGGCCGTCGTGGCTGGTGTCGAAGACCTCGCCGACGATCCGGACCCCGACTGCCTTGCCCCGCACGGTGAGTGTGATGCCGTCGCCGACCTTCGCCCCGGTGGCGGTCAGGATCGTGCTCGGCACCACGACCTCGCCCGCCTTGCGGAGCCACCGCCCGTCGACCATCGTGAAACCGCCCCAGGACGCGTCGCCGTCGAACGAGGTCACGGTGACGGCTCCGCTCATCCCCGATACGGCCGCCTCCGTGGAGGTGCTGCCGTAGTACGCGCGGGTGCCCGGCTGGGCCGCGATCGCGGCGGTGACAGCGGCGGGGTCGACGTCGCTCGGCCGCTGCCCCGGCCTGACCGCCTCGCCGGGGCCGACCTGCCTCGCCGGTGCTCCGACGGTGACATCGGCGGCGTTGTGGTTCTTCGCCGCGATCACCTCGCCCAACGACGAGGACAGCCCGGTCGCGAAGGTGACGGCCGCGGTCCCGAACAGCACGGCGACGACCATGGCGACCGTACGCGCGGGCCGGGCGAAGGGCCGCGCGAGCCCCAGCCCGACGGGGCGCGACAGGGGGAGGCGGGCGGCGAGTTGGGCCGCGCGATGGCCCAGGGGCGTGGGAGGGGGAGGTGTTCGGGTGGGGAGCGTCGTCTGCGGGGCGTGGCTCGGGGCCGGGCTGTGCTCGACGGTCTGCCGGTCGTGGTGGTGCTCTGCGGCCGGGGAGCGGCTGACTGTCCTTCGGCGCTGGTCCGCCGTCCGGATGAGCCGGGTTGCCCACCGACGTCGGCCCGTCACCGGGGAGCCTCCGACCGTGAGGCGGTCCTGGCTTGCCGCCGGGGTGCGCCAGGCCGCCCGACGGCGGCGGCCTGCTGGGGATGTGTGCTCCGGCGCCCACCTGCCCTGACCCACCACCCCAACGCGCCCGACAGACCACCACCCCCTCCCCGACGCCGCAGCCCGGCCCACCGCCAACGCGTCGATCGTCCGTAGCCGTCCCGCTCGCCAGGCGCCTGCGCAGGCGGTGAGGGCGACCACCGTCAACACCCCGCCGACGACCGCGACATCGACCCACGTCTCGACGCCGAGCCCGGCCGTGCCGTAGGCGTCCGCGGTGTCGGAGAGGACGGGGACGGCGAGCAGGTGACCGGTGACCGTGCCGAGGGCCGCTCCGATCGCGGCCGGGATCAGGGCCTGGCCGGCGCAGGCCCGTACGACCTGGCCGGGTGTGCAGCCGACGGCCTTGAGGATGCCGATGCGGCGCAGCCCCGTGGCCACCGCGCCCGCGACCACGTTGCCGACGATCAGGACCGACATGACCAGGCCAAGCACCCCGAACGCGACGAGGAAGGGCACGAACAGGGAGGTGTTCCGGGTGGCGATCTTCCGTACGCCGAGCCAGGACTGAGCCCCCGTCAGCGACTTCGCGGGTACCGTCGCCGTCACCGCCGCGCGGTCCCGGGTCAGTTGGGCCGAGGTGTCGGCGTGGGTGAAGCGGTAGAGCATCTGGTAGCCGCCGACCTTGCCGGACGGCGTCAACTGCGCGATCTGCGACGGCAGTACCCATGCGTCGGCGGTCTGGCCGACCGAGCGGGCCACCCCGACCACCGTCAGCGTCGGAGTACCGGGCAGGTCGGGGAAGTCCAGCTTCTGACCGAGGGGTACCTCGGGGCCGGTGTCCGCGGACATGACGATCTCGCCGGGCTTCTGCGCCCAACGGCCCTTGGTCACCGCCAGCTTGTCGACCGTGCCCGCGGGTGTGGCGCGCCCGGCGACCGATATCGGCGATCCGCTCTGCCCGCCGAAACTCGGCGCGATGCTCGTGGTCGGGAAGGGGCCGGACGCGCCGGTGACCCCGAACGCCCGCGCTGAGGACGTCAGTTGAGCGGTCGTGACTCGGCGCGCGTCGAACTGCGCGGTCAACTGCGCCCCGTGCTGCCGGTCGAAGGCCTTCTCGAACGGTGCCTCGGACGACACCAGCAGTGCTCCGCCGAGCACGGACGAGGTCACGGCCAGCATCGTGGCCAGCCCGATCACCAGCGTCTGCACCCGGCGGCGGGCCATGCCCGAACGGATCACCCGGCCCAGCGCGCTCATCGGACGGACTCCGGCTCCGTGGTGGCGGTGGCCGCGTCCGAGGTGACGTCCGACGTGATCCGGCCGTCGACGAGGCGGACCGTGCGCCGCGTGCACGACCGCGCGAGCGCCAAGTCGTGCGTGACCACGAGGATCGCCTGCCCGTCGGCGTTCAACTCCCGCAGCAGTCGGCTGACTTCCTCGCCGGACGCGGAGTCCAGCGCGCCGGTCGGCTCGTCGGCCAGGAGCAGCGGTGGACGGTTCATCAACGCCCGTGCCACGGCGACCCGTTGGCGCTCGCCGCCGGACAGCCGTCCCGGGTGGGCCCGGGCGTGCCGGGCGATACCGAGCGACTCCAACAGCTCGGCCGCCCTGCTCTGCGACTCGCGCCGCCCGAGCCCCGCCAGTCGTGCGGGCAGGGCCACGTTGTCGGCGACCGACAGATCGTCCAGCAGATTGAAGAACTGGAACACCATCCCGATCTTCGCCCGCCGGTAACGGGCGGCCCCCGCCTCGCCCAACCGGTCCACGCGCACGCCGTCCACGGTGACGCTCCCGGAGTCGGGCCGGTCCAGACCGGCGACGAGATTCAGCAGCGTCGACTTGCCGCTGCCCGACGGTCCGAGGACCGCGACGGCCTCACCGGCCCGCACGCTCAGCGACGCGTCCTCCAGCGCGGGCGGCCCGCTGCCGTAGCGGCGGCTCACGTCGAGCAGTTCGACGATCGGTGTTGTCATGGTGGCCTTCCTCGGATTCGGGTGTCGGACCGGATGCCACCGACGCTAGGAAGGCGGCCCTGCCGGGCGCGCCGGTCGACCGGACCAATTGCCCTACCGCACTGGGACGATGGCCCGTGATGTCATCCCTGAGATGTAGGCGAAGGATGTATGCGGCCCGTCCGCCGGAGGGATTCCGGACGGGGCGGCGGGCCGAGAGAATGGGCCGGTGACAGTGGGAGAGGAAGTCCCGGCCCGGCTGCGCCGAGCGGCCGGCGCGCTGCTGCGCCCCGGTGGCCGACTGCCGCGCACCACCGGGCAGCAGCGGCTCGCGGACGCCGCTCTCGCGCTGGTCCTCACGGTCGTGGCGATGGAGTACGCGTGGGGCGACGGCTACGACGAGGCCCACCGGTACCGCATGACCGACCTGGTGATCCTCGTGTTCCTGTCCTCGGCGTCGCTGGCGTGGCGGCGCCGCTACCCCCTCGCCGTGTTGTCCATCGTGACGGTCGCGACGGCACTGACCCCGGACGAAGTGGCCCGGCTCACCTTCTACGCGTGTGTCATCGCCGCCTACAGCGCGGCGGCCTACAGTCCCCACCGGCTGCCGACGCTGGCCGGCCTCTGCGTGGTGGTCGCCCTCATGAGCGGGTCGGGCCAGGCCGGCCCGACCACCCCGTACATCTACGTCGCCCCCACCGTGCCCACCCAGTACGTCCCCCTGTTCATCTCGGTGCCGATCGTCGTGGCCGCCCTCGGCCTCAGGACCTGGAAACTACGGGCCGCCGAGACCCGCACCCGGCTGACCGCGGTGGAGAGCGCACGTGCCGAGGAGCTGCACCGGGCCGTGGAGCACGAACGCGCCCGGATAGCGCACGAGTTGCACGACGTGGTCACCCACAACGTGAGCGTGATGGTCATCCAGGCCGGCGCCGCCCGCAAGATCATGGACAAGTCACCCGACCTGGCCCGTGAGGCACTGCTCGCGGTCGAGGCGGGCGGCCGGGCGGCGATGGGGGAGCTGCGCAACGTGATGGGCCTGCTCACCATGGACCTGGACCTTGAGAGCGCGGAGCCGGAGAACCTCGCCCCGCAACCGGGCCTGGACCGGCTGGAGGCGCTGGTCGGCCGGATGCGCAGCGCCGGTGTGCCCGTCGAACTGACCGTCTCCGGAGCCCCCCGCCCCCTGCCCGCTGGAGTCGAACTCGCCGCGTACCGCGTGGTCCAGGAGGCCCTGACCAACACCGTCAAGCACGCGTCCGGAGCCGACGCGAGCGTCCGGGTGTCCTACGGCGACGACGAACTCCACGTCGAGATCACCGACACCGGCGGCAGACCCGGCCCGGCCGCGACCACCGGCAACGGCCGGGGCCTGATAGGCCTGCGCGAACGCCTCGCCGTCTACGGCGGCACCCTGCGCACCGGCCCCCGCCCGCTCGGCGGCTACCGGGTCCGGGCCCTGATCCCTCTGGAGGACCGGTGAACCGGTCACCGCGTGTCGTGGTCGCCGACGACCAGGCCCTCGTCCGCACGGGCTTCCGGCTGATCCTCGACGCCGACGGCATCGAGGTGGTGGCCGAGGCGATGGACGGCGCCGAAGCCGTCGACGCGGTCCGCCGCACCAGGCCCGACGTGGTGCTGATGGACATCCGGATGCCCGACATGGACGGCCTGGAGGCGACCCGGCGCATCCTCACCGGTTCGCCGGACGGGCCGCGTGTGGTCATGCTGACCACCTTCGACCTCGACCACTACGTCTACGCGGCGCTCGCCGCCGGCGCCAGCGGCTTCCTCCTCAAGGACGTCACCCCCGAACACCTCGTCGCCGCCATCCGCACGGTCCGCGCGGGCGACGCCCTGCTCGCCCCCGCCATCACCCGCCGCCTGGTCGAGCGCTTCGCCCACCGCACCCCGGAAACGGCCGCCCTCCACCGCGACCTCGCCGCCCTCACACCCCGCGAACTCGACGTCCTACGACTCCTCGCCCAAGGCCTGAGCAACGCCGAACTGGCCACTGGCCTCCACCTCTCCGAGGCCACGGTCAAGACCCACGTCTCCCACATCCTCGCCAAACTCTCCCTCCGCGACCGGGCCCAGGCGGTCGTGGTCGCGTACGAGACGGGACTTGTCAGCCCGGGCGAGCGGGACAGGGGGGACGGCGAGGACGGTCGCCGGTGAGCGAGGTGCGCTGTCGCCGGTGGAACCTTCAACGGCGGTCATGTCTGCGACGCGCCGGGGTTCCGGCCTGAGGGGCACGTACCGGTATCGGCACGTGCTGCGCGGTCGTAGGCGCTTGGTGAAGTGGGGCGATGTGCCGGGACGCCATGTGCCGTCGACCGCGCCTCTCGACGTCCAGCACATGGGGTCGGCAGACACGGCAGAGCCTCGACTCGTGGCGCCGCGCAACAGGAACACCGTCTGCCTAGCGGCGGGACCTGGACAGCAGCGTTCGGACAGGACCTTCGGCGGGTGCGGGACGTGGAGGCATCCGGCTGCTGCCGCTACGGCCCGCCCGGCTGGGCCGCCCGAGCACGACCCCCGCCAGGACCAGTGCCAGCCCGCACATTTGCCGGCCCGTCAGCACCTCCCCGGCGACCGCCGTGCCGAGCAGCACTCCCGTCACGGGGTTGAGGAGTCCGACCAGGCCCACCGTCCCTGCGGGAAGGTGCCGTAGACCCGTGAACCAGGCCGCGAAGGCGAGGGCCGTGGCGATGAGGGTGACGTAGCCGAACGCGAGGAGCGCGGGTGTGGAGAGGGCGGGCGGAGGGCCCTCGACGGCTGCCGCGACCGGGAGCAGGAACAGTCCACCAGCCGTGAGCTGCCAGGCGGTTGAGGCGAGGACATCGGTGCCGGTGTCGTTCCACCGCTTGGTGAGGATGTGGCCGAAGGCCGACACGAGCATGGCCGCGGCCGAGGCGAGGACACCCGGCACGCTCACCCCGTCCGCTCCCGTGAGCAGCATGAGACAGACCCCGGCGAGCCCGATCGCGGCGCCGACCAGGTGCGCGATGCCGGGCCGTTCGGACACCAGGGCCCAGGCGATGAGCATCATCGCCGGTGGGGACATCGCCATGACGGTCGAGGCGATGCTCGTCGGGAGCAGTTGGGAGGCGGCGTAGACGAGGACGAAGAACACGCTCACGTTGAGCAGCCCGAGTACCGCGGACCGCCACCACCACGCGCCGCGCGGTCGCTGCCTGCGCAGGGCCAGCAGGACGAGACCGGCGGGGAGCGCCCGCAGGGCCGCTCCGTAGAGGGGACTGTCGGGTGGCAGGAATTCATGGGTGACGTAGTAGTTGGCGCCCCAGGCCACCGGCGCGACGGCGGTCAGGGCCACCCATCGCAGATTGGCTTCCATGGAAGATAATATAGCTTCCTTGGAAGCTATTGTGTAGGCATGGACAATCCGCAAGCTCTGGACCGTGTGGCCCGCATCCAGGCCGACTGGCGTCGCGAGCGGCCCGACCTCGACATCTCCCCGCAGGGCGTGATCGGCCGCCTCCACCGCCTCGCCGACCATCTCACCGAGGAGCTCTGCCTCGTCTACGGGCGCTACGGACTCAGCGAGGGCGAGTTCGACGTCCTGTGCGCACTGCGTCGAGCCGGTGAACCCTACGAGCGCGCACCCGGCGAACTCGCCGCGCACACCATGGTCACCACGGGTGCGATGACGAAGCGGATCGACCGCCTGGAGCGGGCCGGACTCGTCACCCGCCGCCGTTCCGACGACGACCAGCGCGGCCGGATCGTCGCCCTCACCCAGCCCGGACGCGAGCTGATCGACCAGGCGTTCACCGACCACATGCGCAACGAACGCCGGCTGCTGGACTCGCTGACCCCTGCCGAGGCCGAGGCGCTCGAAGGGCTGCTCACCGCCTGGATCTCCCGTGTGGAGAATCCGCGTCCGTCCGACAGATCCTGATCCTTTGCGAGTTGCGCAAGCCGCGAACCATTACACTCGCCAACCCTCACCGCTCGCGCGGTCGGCTCCGGCTACCGCGGGCTTTCGTTCATCGGGGGAGATGCATGCCGGAACCTGAGCTTTCCGAGGCGGACGTCGATGTCGCTTTCGAGCGGGTCCTGGACCGGGCGCTGGACTCCGGGCGGGTCAGGGACGCGTGGGACCGGTCCCGCGCGCCGCTCGACCGCGAGGAACTGCGCGGGCAGGTGCTCCAGGCGCGCACCGACATCGCCGAGGCGGTCGCGGTGGAGTATCGCGCCCATCTGGAAGCCGGGAAGGCGGGGGACGACCGGCGCAACCCCGCTTCCCCGGCCGGGGCGCGCGGTGGTCGCCTGCTGCTGGCCGTACTCGTCCTGGTCACTGTCGTCGCGGCCGTGCTGCTGGTGCTCGGTTTCGGAATGCGCGGTCCAGGCGGGCGGCCCTACGTCGGTGACGGCCTGCTGACGGCGGGACTGATCGCCGGAGCCGTGGCCGTCGGGGCGATGGTGGGCGACTTCGCCTGGTCGCTCATGGGCGCGGCCGACGGGGCGTCCCGCACGGACGGGCCCGAGGACGTGTGGGTGCGGGAGGAGTGGGAACTGGCTCTGTCGGAGTGGGGGATCGTGCCGTTCCTGCTGGACCGCATCGAGGCGCGGTGCGCGCCGGAGCGAGACGGTCGCGGCGGTTCCCCGGCGCCGGGGCGGACGTCTCGGGGCACCTAGACTGGAGCGCCCCGAGTACGGCGGGTGACGATCAGGGCGGGACGGGAGAGGGCTGTGGCGGCGGACATCGGTGACTTCGAGGATCCGACTGCCGACGTGCTGGCGGAGGCGGCGGCCGCCTTCGGTCTGCTGGCGTCGGCCGCGCGGCTGCACCTCATGTGGGCGCTGGCACAGGGCGAGTGCGATGTCACCCACCTCGCGGACCGAGTCGGCGGAGCCCTGCCCGCCGTCAGCCAGCACCTGGCGAAGCTGAAACTCGCCGGCCTCGTCCGCTCCCGCCGGGAGGGCCGCCGGCAGATCTACTTCGTCGACGACCCCGACGTGGTGACCGTGGTGCGGTCGATGGTTGGGCAGTTGGCGGCGCGCGCCGACGCCCCGTCCGCACGCGTGCGCGAGCTGCGCGGGACCGGTGGCTGAGACCACCGCGGACCCGGGAGCGCAAGCGCCGACCGTGTTGCAGACCTTGCGGCGGCTGGACAGCGGGCCGCGTGGTCTGACGGAGGCGGCGGCCGAGGAGCGACAGGCGCGCTTCGGTGCGAACGTCACGCCGGACCACCGGGGCATCTCCTGGGCGCGCGTGCTGCTGCGCAGCCTGCGCGATCCGTTCACCGCCGTACTCCTGTGTCTCGGGCTGGTGTCGGCGCTCGTCGCCTCCTGGGGCACCGCCTGCGTGATCCTGCTGCTCGTCGCGGTGAGTTGTGTGCTGCGCACCTCGGGGGAGTACCGGGCCGACCGCTCCATGGCAGCGCTCCGCGAGCTGGTCGCCACCACCGCCACCGTCCTGCGCCGCGCGGACGAGGCCGCGCCGCCGGAGGCCCGGGAGATCCCCGTGGTCGAACTGGTGCCCGGCGACGTGATCCGGCTCGGCCCGGGCGACCTGGTCCCGGCCGACGTACGGCTGCTGCGCACGCAGGGCCTCACCGTGCACCAGGCCGCGCTCACGGGGGAGTCGGCGCCGGTCGCGAAGGACGCCGCCGATGCGGCGGTCGACCGTACGTCCTTCGACCGGCCCCAACTCTGCTTCCAGGGCACGAGCGTGACCTCCGGCAGCGCCACCGCCGTCGTCGTGGCGACCGGGGCGTGGACGCGGTTCGCCGCCGCCCACACGCATGCGGCGGTCCGGCGCGAGGCGAGCGCCTTCGACCGCACGGTGCACGGCATCTCCTGGATCCTCATCCGGTTCATGCTGCTGACCCCGCCGCTCGTCCTCATGGCCAACGCGGCCCTGCGCGATCGGGGACTGGAGACCCTGCCGTTCGCCGTCGCGGTGGCCGTCGGACTGACCCCCGAGATGCTGCCGGTCATCGTCACGACCTGTCTGGCACGCGGCGCCTCGCTGCTGGCCCGCACCCACGGGGTGATCGTCAAACGGCTGCCCGCGCTGCACGACCTGGGCGCGGTCGACGTGCTGTGCCTGGACAAGACCGGCACGCTCACCCAGGACCGGCCGGCCCTCGACCGCGCCCTCGGCCCGGACGGTCGGGACGACCCCGAGGTGCTGCGCTGGGCCGCGGTGAATGCCTGGTGGACCCTCCAACTCGCCGATCTGCCCCTGCCGGACGCCCTCGACGAGGCGGTCCTGGACGCCGTCGACGAGGACGACCTCATGGCCCACGACGGGGTGGCCGCCCTCCCCTTCGATCCGGTACGGCGGCTCGCGACCGCCGTCGTCCGGACGCCGGGCCGGCTGGGCACGCACACCCTGGTCGTCAAGGGCGCCGCCGAAGCCGTACTGGAACGCTGCGCGCTGACGCGGCCGGAACACGAACGGCTTCTCGCCCGCGCCGCCGAGCTGGCGGGCGACGGACTGCGGGTCCTGGCGGTCGCCGTCACCGAAGTCCCCGCCCGCACCCGCGCATACGGCCCGGCCGACGAACAGGGCCTGTCCTTCCGGGGTTTCCTCACCTTCGAGGACGCCCTCGCACCCACCGCAGCCGACGCGTTGAAGGTCCTCGCCGACCGGGGCGTCACCGTCAAGATCCTCACCGGCGACCACCCCGGCACGGCCGCCCGCGTCTGCCGCGACCTCGGCATCGCCGTCCCCGCCGACCACGTGCTCACCGCCGACCGCGTCGACCGGCTCGACGACACCGAACTCGCCGAGGTCGCCGCCCGCACCACCGTCTTCGCCCGCTGCGCCCCCGAACACAAGGCCCGCGTCTGCGCCGCCCTGCGCGCGGGCGGCCACACCGTCGGCTACCTCGGCGACGGCGTCAACGACCTGCCCGCCCTGCGCACCGCCGACGTCGGCCTCGCCCCGCGCGAGGCCGTGGCCGTCGCCCGGGAGAGCGCCGACGTGGTCCTCGCCGAGAAGGACCTCACCGCGATCGGCCACAGCATCGCGGCCGGCCGGCACGCGGGCGGCAACATCACCACGTATCTGCGCGTCGCGCTCTCCTCGAACCTCGGCAACGTCATCGCGATGCTCGCCGCCGGCCTCCTCCTGCCCTTCCTGCCGATGCTCCCGGCCCAGGTACTCGCGCAGAACCTGTGCTTCGACGCCGCCCAACTGGCCTTTGCCCACGACCGCCCGCATCCCTCGGTGCTGCGCCGGCCGACCGCGCTGCGCCCCCGCGAACTGCTCCGGTTCATCACCGGGTTCGGCGTCCTCAACGCCGTCGCCGACCTGGCCACCTTCGGCGTCCTCTTCCTCGCCCTGAACGGACCCGACGGCCTGGACGACGCGGCGGTGTTCCACTCCGGCTGGTTCACCGAGAACCTCATCACCCAGGCCCTCGTGATGCTGCTGCTGCGTTCCGGGCGACACACGGCCGAGGGCAACCGGCCGGGACCGATCGGCTGGGCAGCCGCCGCCCTCACCGCCGCAGGACTGCTGCTGCCCCTGTCCCCGCTCGGCTCACTGCTCGGCCTCACACCACTGCCGGCCCTCTACTACCTGCTGCTGGCAGCGGTTCTCGTCCTCTACGGGGCCGGGCTGACGGTGGTCGGAGCGCGCGACGAACAACGGCTGACCGACCATCCGTCGACGCGGTGAGCCGCTGACCCGGTGAGCCGCTCACCCGCCGAGGGGGCGCGGCCCGGCAGACGGCGAGAAGGCGGGAGATGACCGCACCGTGTGCACGGTGGCGATGGATCGTGTCGGTGGTCGGGTCCAACAGGCGGGTGTGAGCGGTCAGTTGGGGGCCCGGCAGAGGCGCAAGCAGGACGCGGCCTTCGGTGTCGCGAACATGCATCGCGCGACCTTCGACGAGGCCGGGCCAGGACTTCGCCGACCGGCGCCGGGACGAACTCCCCGACGACCGCGACCTCGCCGTCGAGGTCGAACCCTGGTACCTGTACGGCCTGGCGGCCCAACTCCCCACGGCCCGGCACACTTCCCCGACCGGTTGCAGGCCGACTGGGCCAAGGCGGGGCGGGCCGTGGGCAGTTGAGGCTCTCGCCGACCGAGGGTTCAGGGCGTGGCCGGGGTGGGGCTCGTGGTGCGGGGCGGATCCGTGGGTGGTGTGTCCGCCGAGCTGTGGTCGGGGGAGAACCACACCATGCCGACCAGCAGCGCGGCGAGGAAGACGACCACCGCGGCGACGGTGCCCACCGCCCTCGACCGGTGTCCGACGAAGGCGCGGACTCCCGTTCGCTGCCGACGGCGTGTCCGGTGGGCCGGAGCGGGACTGCCCGCGGAGGACGGGAAGGCGTACGTGGTCACGGAGCCGGGAGCCGAGTCCGGGGTGGGTTTCGTGGCCGCGTCCCAGGCGGCGGCGCGCGGTTTCGGCGCGGGGTGCGGTGCGGCTGCCGGGAGGGGCTCGGGACGTCCTCTCCAGGCACCTGAGGCGAACCACTCGGCGGCCTGACGTGCCGTAGGCCGGTCCTCGGGTCGCTTGGCGAGGAGGCCGAGCAGATAGTTCTCGAAGGCGGGCGGCAGGGTGACGCCGAGTTCCCGTGGCGGTACGGGGGCCGTGTCGAGGTGGTGGTGGAGTACCGCGATGGCGCTGCCGGCGTGGAACGGCGGCCGTCCGATGAGGAGTTGGTAGAGGACGCAGCCGAGCGAGTAGACGTCGGACGGCGGTCCTGCGGGCTGGCCGAGGGCGCGCTCGGGGGCGATGTACAGGCTGGTGCCGACGATCTGGCCGGTCGCGGTGAGCGCGCCACCGGGGTCGTTCATGAACTGCGCGATCCCGAAGTCGCCGATTTTCAGGTCGCCTTCGGCGTCGAGGAGGAGGTTGCCGGGCTTGATGTCCCGGTGCACGATGCCCTGTTCGTGCGCGGCGGCGAGCCCGGCGGCCGACTGGGCGGCGATACGGGCCACTTCCTCGGGAGCGAGGGAGCCCGCCTGGGCGAGCACGCGGGAGAGACTGTCTCCCGCGACCAGCTCCATCACCAGGAACAGCCGGCCCTCCTGCTCACCGAAGTCGAGGACACCCACCACGTGCGGGTGGTTGAGCCGGCCCGCGGTCTGGGCCTCCAGCCGGAACCGGGCGGCGGCGGTGGGTTCGGAGTTCTGGGCGTGCAGCAGCTTGACGGCCACCGGTCTCCCGGCGATCTCGTCGTACGCCTGCCAGACCTCTCCCATCGCGCCTCGCCCGATGGCGTTGCTCAGCCGGTACCGGCCCGCTATCAGCACCTGTTGCTTCATCCTCACGCAGTGAGTCGACTCGACCGCTGCTGGCCATGTCCCTTTGCAGGGACGGGTGTTGAAGGGGATACCGCAGCTTACCCAGCCTACTGGCGACCCGGCGGTGAACCGGCCGGATCGGGAAGGGTGCGGTGCGTCGGTGTGCGGGGGAATGGGCGGGAGCGTCCCGTGCCGTGGGCGCGGCGGGCGTGATGCGTGCTCGCGTTGCCCGTCACGATCCCGAGGGGCGAGGGGCGAGGGGCGGTGCGGGGTGACGGCGATGAAGGCTGCCGTCCGGCAGGCACGGCCGGCGCCGTAACCCTGCGCCTCCATGACGCTGCGGAGTGGATCGGCGTTCAGGCGTGGCCGATCCGCTACACAGGGCCCCGCGCGTTAGCGCGACCGGTGTGAATCCGGCGGCCGGAGCCCCGGACTCCGTCGGTTCCGGGCCCGTCCGACCGGGTCACGTGGCCCGAATCGGCCCGTCCCCACCTGCCCGCCGGCCTCTCCACCAGCGCCCTCGAAGATACCCACACGCAAGGACTAGAACGATTAAGTATTTTCCCCTAACCTGAGCTACCTAATCGATTTAGCATTCCTTTCTCGCGGCGGGACGCGAGGTCAAGGAGGTTGCCACCGATGCCAACCATGCAGGACGTCGCCGTCGGGCGACCGGGAACACGTAAGGAACTCGACGGGCTGCCCCGGCCCGGCCGGTGCCTGGTCATGGGGATCCTCAACGTCACGCCCGACTCGTTCTCCGACGGCGGCCTGTACGCGGACACCGGACGCGCCGTCGACCGGGGGCTGGGACTCGCCGCCCAGGGAGCGGACATCGTGGACGTGGGCGGCGAGTCCACGCGTCCGGGGGCGTACCCCGTGGGTCTGGACGAGGAGCTCGCCCGGACCGTCCCGGTGGTGCGCGCACTCGCCCGGGCCGGTGTGTGCACCAGCATCGACACCATGCACGCACCCGTGGCCCGGGCCGCCGTGGAGGCGGGCGCTCGTCTGGTCAACGACGTGAGCGGGGGACTGGCCGACCCGGCCATGGCGTCGACCGTCGCCGCGGCCGGCGTTCCGTACATCGCCATGCACTGGCGTGCGCCGAGCCGCGAGATGGACGGCCATGCCGAGTACGGTGACGTCGTCGCGGATGTCGTCGCCGAACTCGCCCTGCGGGTAAGGCGGTTGGCGGAAGCGGGAGTCGACCTGGACCGCGTCGTCCTCGACCCGGGGATCGGCTTCGCCAAGCGACCCGAGCACGACTGGGCGCTCCTCGCCCACCTGGGAGCCCTCCAGCGGCTGGGGTATCCGCTGCTCGTCGGCGCGTCGAGGAAGCGCTTCATCGGCGCGGCCCTCGCGGCCGGGGGCGCCGGTGAGGTGCCGCCCGCGGGACGGGACGTGGCGTCGGCGGCGGTCTCCGCGCTCGCCGCCGTCGGGGGTGCGTTCTGTGTGCGCGTCCATGATGTCCGCGCCGGTCTCGACGCGGTGCGCATGGCGGCCGCGTACCGCGCGCACCTCGACCGGGGACCGCACCGGGGTCCGTAGGAAATCCGTCATCCACCATCCGGCACTCGCCTTGGGCGGGGCCACTCTGCTAGCTTCCGCTGGATCGTTTTAGCGTCGCGATTCCCCCTCGAACCTGTCGAGTGAGGGATCCTTCACTGACTTACTAGATCGATTAAGTTCTCCTGAGCAAGACCGCTGAGAGTCGCTACGAGCAAGGAGTCACCATGGCAATGCCCACCCTCCAGGACGCCATCGACCAGGCCGGTTCACCGATCAAGCTGCTGTGGCAGCCCGACGCCGAACCGTGGACGCCCGAGGTCGTCGACCGCGAGTACTCCGGCTGGCGCCAGGAGCAGGCGGCCTGGCACGAGGGCGTGGCTCTCCTCAACCTCTCGCACCACATGTACGACATGTGGATCGAGGGACCGGACGCCACGAAGGTGCTCGCCGACCACGGGACCAACAACTTCGAGAAGTTCGCGATCGGCCAGGCCAAGCAGTACGTACCGGTCACCCGCGAAGGCAACATCGTCACCGACGGGATCCTCGCCCGGGAGGGCGAGAACAAGTACCTCCTCAGCGGGATCCCGGCCGCCCAGCACTGGGTGCAGTACCACGCCGAAAAGGGCGGCTACGACGTCGAGTTCGTCACCGACCCGTCCTCCGCCTTCCGTCCGGGCGGCGGCGACCCGAAGCTGTTCCGCTACCAGATCCAGGGCCCGCTCGCGGCGGAACTCGTCGAGCGGGTCTTCGGCGGGCCGCTGCCGGAGACGAAGTTCTTCCACTCCACCGCGGTCTCCCTCGACGGCCACCCCATCCGCGCCCTGCGGCACGGCATGGCCGGCCAGGCCGGCTACGAGTTCATCGGCCCGTGGGAGCACGCCGCGTACGTCCACGAGACGTTCCTCAAGGCGGGCGAGCCGCTCGGCCTTATCCAGGTCGGCGCCCTCGCCTACGCCACGCCCAGTGTGGAGAGCGGCTGGATCCCCTCGCCCGTCCCCGGCATCTACACCGACCCGGACCTGGCGGACTACCGCAAGTACCTGCCCATGTTCGGCATCGAGGGCAAGCGTCCGCTGAACGGCAGCTACTTCTCCGAGAACATCGAGGACTTCTACGTCTCCCCGTACGAGCTGGGCTACGGCAAGGTGATCCACTTCGGCCATGACTTCGTGGGCCGGGACGCGCTGCAGAAGGCCAAGGAGAAGCCGCTGCGCAGCAAGGTCACTCTCCTCCTCGACCAGGACGACGTGCGCACCGTCCTGGGACAGGGCGAGGACCCCGGCTTCGTCCTTTCCTACGCCCGTCACCGGGTGGAGAGCGCCACCGGTCTGGTCGGGATGACCATGCAGAGCGCGTCGATCGACCCGGTCGGGGCCGTGCTGGCGCAGACCCTGATCGACGCCGACCACGCCGCGCCGGGCACCGAGGTGACGGTGGTCTGGGGTGAGCACCCCGGTTCCGGCACCGACCCCGAGGCCGACCTCGGCTTCCCGCGCATCCGTGCCACCGTCCACCCCGCCCCGTTCAACCAGCACGCGCGCACCCTCTACCGCCGCAACCGCTGACTCCAGCCCACTTGGCGGCGCCGAGCCGGCCCGGCCCCTGACTCCTGATGCGGCGTCAGGTCGCCCGGGCCGCCTCGGCGGTGCCGCGGGTGTGCCCCGGACCCCGGCCCCCGCAGACGAGAGAGCGAGACGAAAGACGATGAATCCCGCGAGCACCGTACGAACAGCCGTCAGTACCTCACTGCTTGAGGACTTCTCCCTGGAGATGACGGGGAAGGACGTCCCCAAACTGGAGGAGGCCCGCGACAGCATCCCTCAGGGCACCCGGATCAATGTCACCTTCCTCGGCAACGAGAACCTCCAGATGCGCCTGGAGGCGGCCCGGGCGGTCAAGCGGCTCGGGTTCGTGCCGGTGCCGCACATATCGGCCCGCCGCCTGGGGTCGCGCGCCGACTTCGAGCAGTTCCTGGCCGGCCTGCGCGACGACGGCACCTCCGACAACGTGTTCGTCGTCGGGGGAGACCCGACGCATCCCGAAGGCCCCTACGCCGACTCGCTGTCCCTGATCGAGACGGGCCTGCTCCAGGAGTACGGCGTCCGCCACGTCAGCGTCAGCGGCTACCCGGAAGGGCATCCCGCGATCGACGACGGCGCGCTCTGGTCCGCGCTGCGCGACAAGCACGCCTCGCTCGCCGCCCAGCCCCTGGAGGGCGGCATCATCACGCAGTTCGGGTTCGACGTCGACCCCGTGCTCACCTGGGTGGAACAGGTCCGCGACCAGGGTGTCGAACTCCCCGTCCGGATCGGGGTGCCCGGGCCCGCCGGAGTGCGCCGGCTGATGTCGTACGCGGCCCGCTTCGGGGTCGGCACCAGCGCCTCGGTCGTCAAGAAGTACGGGCTCTCCCTGAGCAACCTCATGGGCACGGCGGGACCCGACCGCTTCCTGCGTGACCTCGCCGCGGCCCACGACCCGGGCCGCCACGGCGACTTGAAGATCCACTTCTATACGTTCGGCGGGCTCAAGGCCACCTCCGACTGGGCCGCCCGCTTCCGGAAGGAAAGCCCGGCATGACCCTCACCCAAGACGCTCCGGCCCGCACCACCACCGGCAAGCGCCCCGCCCAGCAGGCCTCGCTCGTCCTCCAGGGCGCCGACGCCACGGGCATCGTCGCCGCCGTGACCTCCGTCCTGAGCAGCCACGGCGCGAACATCGTCTCCCTCGACCAGTACTCCGACGACCCGCACGGCGGTGCCTTCTTCCAGCGCACGGTCTTCGGACTCGACGGTCTCCAGGCCGCGTTGCCCGCGCTGCGCGCCGATCTCGACGAGCACCTGGTGGACACGTTCGGACTGAGCTACACCCTGCGCGACCTGTCGGTGCCCAAGCGGGTCGCGATCTTCGCCTCGAAGTCCGACCACTGCCTGCTCGACCTGCTCTGGCGCCACCGGCAGGGCCAACTGCCCGTCACCGTCGCCATGGTGATCTCCAACCACCCCGATGTCGCCGAGGAGGTGCGGTCGTTCGGCATTCCCTTCTTCCATGTCCCCTGCCAGGGCGCGGACAAGTCCGCCGCGGAGGCGGAACACCTGCGGCTGCTCAAGGGCAACGTCGACTTCGTCGTCCTGGCCCGCTACATGCAGATCCTCTCGGGCGACTTCATCGAGAACGTCGGCATCCCGATCATCAACATCCACCACTCCTTCCTGCCCGCCTTCATCGGCGCCGGCCCCTACGCCAAGGCCAAGGAGCGGGGCGTGAAGTTGGTGGGAGCCACCGCCCACTACGTCACCCAGGACCTCGACGAGGGCCCGATCATCGAGCAGGACGTCGTCCGCGTCACCCACGCCCACTCGGCCACCGACCTCACCCGGCGCGGTGCCGACGTGGAACGCGCGGTGCTCTCCCGCGCCGTGCTGTGGCACGCCGAGGACCGGGTCATCCGGGACGGCAACCACACCATCGTGTTCGCCTGACGGCGACCCGGATCATCGGCTCCCGCCGGGCGACCGGGCCGGCCGCCGCGACGGTGGTGCGCGGGTGCCACGACGACGGCCGCCCGGTACGGCCGCGGTCGTACGGCCGCGGTCGCACCGACCGCACCCGGCACCCGCGCCCCTGTCGCCCGGGCGAATCGTTCCCCATCACACGAAGGCGGTTCGACCATGACCACCAGGATCGACGGCACCGGCATCGCCCGGCGGATCCGCTCGCAGGTCGCCGAGGAGGTCGCCGCGACCGCGGTCACGAGCCCGGGAAGCGTCCCCGGACTGGCGACCGTCCTTGTCGGCGACGACCCGGCCAGCGCCGTGTACGTCGCCGCGAAACGGCGTGCCATCAAGGAAGCCGGCATGCGTGACTTCCACCGCCACCTGCCTCAGGACGCGACCCACGACGACGTGGCCGCCGTGGTGGACGCGCTGGCCGCCGACCCGGAGGTCTCCGGCATCCTGCTCCAACTCCCGCTGCCCCGGCAGCTCGACGCGGCCGCGCTGATCGACCGTATCCCCGTCACCAAGGACGTCGACGGCCTCACCACCGCCAGTCTCGGCCTCCTCGCCCGCGGGGAGCGGGGGTTGCGCCCCTGCACGCCCAGCGGAGTCATCGAACTGCTCGATGCCGAGGGTGTTCCGCTCCAGGGCGCGAACGTCGCGGTGGTCGGCTGGGGCGAGCTGGTCGGCAAGCCCCTGACCCAGCTGCTGCTGCGGCGCGGGGCGACCGTGTCGGTGGCCCACGAGTTCACCGTCGACCTCGCCGCGGTCACCCGTCCCGCCGACATCGTCGTGGTCGCCACGGGCGTCCGCGGGCTCATCGGCCCCGAACATGTCGGACCCGGCGCGGTCGTCATCGACGTCGGCATCCACCGGACGCCCTCGGGCCTGGCCGGCGACGTCCGCTCCGAGGAACTCGACGGAATCGCCGACCGCATCACCCCCGTGCCCGGCGGAGTGGGCCCCATGACCATCGCGATGCTCCTGGTCAACACGCTGCGGGCCGCTCAGTGGAGTTCCGGGCGCGAGGCCGTCGCGGCGTGAGAACCCGCCGGAACGCGGGCCGCTCTCGGCAAAGGAGGTTCGCAATGGACCGCTTCCCCGCCATGGCCGTACTCGGCGGACAGCTCGCCACCGGTCTCATGGACGTCACCGACGACGCCTCGGCCCTGGACTCCGAGGGCTTCTGGGCCGTGGCGGCGGACTTCGAGGGACACCTGGCATGCGCCCGCTTCCGCGACGTACGACGCATGGACGTACGACGGACGGACGACCGCCACCTTCCTACGGCGCCCTGGCGCGGCCCGCGTGCCGAAGCGTGGACCACCTCGCTCGACCACCTCGCCTACACGGACGGGGTGACCCGTATCCGCGAGCACATCGCCGCCGGCGAGGTCTACCAGGCCAACCTGTGCCGGGTGCTGTCCGCCCCGATCGCGCCGGAGGCCGACGTCCTGGCGCTCTCCGGCCTGCTGACACGGCACAATCCGGCGCCGTACGCGGGTGTCATCCGCCTGCCGCACCACGGTGTGGAGGTGGCCACCGCGTCGCCGGAACTCTTCCTGCGGCGAACCGGGAGAGACCTGGTCTCGGGGCCCATCAAGGGAACCGGCCGCACCGAGGCGGATCTGCTGGAGAAGGACTACGCCGAGAACGTGATGATCGTCGACCTGGTCCGCAACGACCTCGGCCGCGTCTGTGTCCCCGGCACCGTGGTCGTACCCGAGCTGTGCGCGGTCGAGAAGCATCCAGGGCTCGTCCATCTCGTGTCGACGGTGCGAGGGCGACTGCGTGAGGGGGTGGGCTGGCCCGAGCTCCTGGAGGCGACGTTCCCGCCCGGTTCGGTCACCGGGGCGCCCAAGGAGAGCGCCCTGCGGATCATCGGCGCGTTGGAGACGGCGCCCCGTGGTCCCTACTGCGGCGGCATCGGCTGGGTCGACGCGGACCGTGGACGCGGTGAACTGGCGGTCGGCATCCGCACGTTCTGGATCGACCGTGGCGAAGGGCTCCTCAGGTTCGGCACCGGAGCGGGCATCACCTGGGGCTCGGAACCCGAGCGGGAATGGCAGGAGACCGAGCTCAAGGCGCATCGGTTGCTGGCCATAGCGAGCGGCGGGTCGGGTCGTGATCCGGAGAGCTGAAACGATCTAGCGCGTACAGTTGACTCAGCGTGGTGGAGCGTGGAAGGCCGACGGATGGGAGTGTTCCGGCATGGGGCGTGCGGGCCGGGTGACATTGACCGACGTGGCCAAGGCGTCCGGTGTGTCACGGGCGACGGTGAGTTTCGTACTGAACGACGACCCGCGCCAGACGATTTCCGCGGCCACCCGGGAGCGGGTCATGGAGGCCGCCCAGGATCTGGGCTACGTCCCGCACGGCATCGCCCGCGCACTGCGTGAGGGTTCCTCGCGCATCGTCGTGCTCAACGTCGACTGGGGCATGGAGGGCAACTTCTCCCGCAGCTACGTCCGCGGCCTGGACGAGGAGCTGGCCGAACACGACCACATCCTGCTGGTCCGGCACGGGCACTCGATCCCGGAGGCCACGCAGAAGGTCCTGGACACCATCGCGCCACGGGCGGTGCTGCGGCTCGGCGAGGCCTATATGCGGGGACACGAACCGATCGAGGACGACTGGGAGAACGGCTTCGCCGCCAACGCCGCGCTCCAGATCGGGTTCCTCGCCGACCGGGGGCACACCCGGATCAGCCTGGCGATGCCCGATCACGACTTCCCCCTGACCGAGGCCCGGCTCGGCTTCGCCCAGGAGGCCGCCCGCCGTCTGGGACTTCCACCGTTGGAACGCCTGGTCGTCCCAAGGCCCCGCGAGGCAGGCGCCGCCGCCATCGAGTCGTTCCTGGCGACCCACCCCGACGTGACCGCCCTGGCAGCCTTCGACGACGACATCGCCCACCGCAGCCTCGCCGCCCTCCGGGACCTCGGACTCCGAGTCCCCCAAGACATGGCCGTGATCGGCTTCGACGAGACCGAACACGGCTCCCTGTCCACCCCCGCCCTCACCACCGTCCACATCGACGCGGAGATCCTTGGCAGGATCGCGGCTCGTGATGCTCTGGGGATCGGTACTGGGGGGTTGGCACCGGTGCGGGGGTGGATTGTGGAGCGAGGGTCGGTGTGATCGGTGTGTGGTGACGGTTCGCCGTTGGCTGGTGGGGTCGTTGCCCGCGACGCGCTGGGTATCAGTACCGGGGCCGGCGGCCGTGCTCGGCGGGATGTTTGAGCGGGCCTGGGTGTGATGGGCGGGGACTGTGAGGGGGCGATGGTTGGCCGGTCCCTGGCCGTGGTTGGCTGGTGCGTGGGGCGGTGGCCCGCGACGCCCCGGGTTTCGGACAGCGCGTGCCCCAACTGGCTTTGGCGGTACGCCTGTTGCCCGCCGAGTCGACCGCCGACGCCCACCTCGCCTCCGGCTCGCAGCCGTACCGCACCAGCCCAAACCGGCAGTGCCGGTCTGGCGCCCGTTGCTTCATGCGACCTGCTCCGCCTTGGCAGGTCGGAGGGGTGGTTGGGGCAGTGTGCGTCCCGACGGGCGTTGGTGGTGGGCCTGTTGTCCGCCGCATCGGGCACTGACGCCTGTATCAGCCCCCGCTGACCAGTACCGGTCTGACGCCGTTCCTACCGGCGACCCGCTCCGCCGCACCGGCCCCCTAGCAACAGTTCGGACACCACGAGCTCCAACAGGCCCGAGCGATAAGCCTGTTGCCCCCGCCGAAGCGCGATCCGCAACCCCTGCTCACGAACTGGAGCGAACCACCGGCCACATCGCCTCGTACGCGGGATCCTCCCCCTCCAACGCGACCAGCACCTTGCGTAGTTGGCCGATGATCTCGTCCTTCCCACCGCCGCCGAGGATCTCGGCGAGGGCGCCGTCGATCGCGGCGATGCGGGCGCGGCCGTCCGCGACGCCGGCCAGGCCCGCTTCGGTGAGTTCGTGGAGGATGACGCGCTTGTGCACCGGGTGGGGCAGTCGGCGGACCCACCCGGCGCGTTCGAGCTGGGCGAGCGCCGTTGTCGCGCTCTGCGGTGTGATGTGAAAGCGGCGTGACAGGTCCGAGGCGGACATCAGGCCGAGTTCGTCGATGTGGACGGCCAGACCGAGCTGGGTCACCGTGACGCCGAGTCCGTCGAGTGCGCCCTGAAGCCTGCCGTGCACGGCCTGCTGTGTGCGCCACAGGACGTACGGCAGTCCGTCCTGCCATGCGGAACCCGTGCTGTCCATTGCCGAAGACATCGTCACCCTCCGTTTGTACGGGACGCCAGTATCCGCCATCCGCCCGAGAACATTGTTTCAGACGCCTTAAAACTTTACAGGCATCTGTTATATGGTCTCAGGGCACAGCGACGAGGCTGTGCGCCGGTGACCGAGAGGAATCCCATGGCCAGTCTCGAAGAAGAGATCAACAAGGCTGGAGGGGCGCTCGCCCTGCTGCGGCAGGGGCGCTCCGGGGCGTACCCGTTCCCGATCAAGGCCGAGTTCAGCAACTGGCGTGACGAGCAGGAGGCGTGGCGCAACAGCGCGGCGCTGATGGACCTGTCGCACCACATGACGGACCTCGTCGTGCAGGGGCCCGACACGTACCGGCTGCTGGAGCACCTCGGCGCGAACAGCTTCCAGGGCTTCGGCCCCGGCAGCGCCAAGCAGCTCATCACGGTCCGCCCCGACGGCTACATGATCGGCGACTGCATCCTGTTCTGCGTCGGCGACCGTCACGTCCGGATCGTCGGCCGCCCGCCGGCCCTCAACTGGGTCCAGTTCAACGCGGACACCGGCGACTGGGACGTCACCGTCCGCCGCGACGAGCGCACCGTGAACAACCCCAAGGGCCGTGAGCTGTTCCGGCTCCAGCTCCAGGGCCCGCACGCCGCGGCGATCTTCGACAAGGTCAACGGCGGCCCGATGCCGGACATCCCGTTCTTCACCATGGGCAGCTTCAACGTCGGCCCGCACAAGGTCACCGCGCTGAACCACCGGATGTCCGGCTTCCCGGGCTACGAGTTCACCGGCCCGTACGCCGACATCGAGTCGGTGCGGGACATCATCGTGGAGGCCGGCGCCGAATACGGCCTGCGCCAGATCGGTTCCCGCGCCTACGCCTCGGTCGCCACCGAGTCGGGCTGGATCGCCAACACCCTGCCGGCGACCTACACCGGCGACGACATGAAGGCGTTCCGGGAGTGGCAGTCGGCGCGCTCCTTCGAGGGCAACCTCGCGCTCGGCGGCAGCTACGTGGCCGACCGTATCGAGGACTACTACCTCACCCCCTGGGACCTCGGCTACGGCCACATCCTCAAGTTCGACCACGACTTCGTCGGGCGCGAGGGCCTTGAGGCCATCAAGGACCAGCCGCACCGCCGCAAGGCCTGGGTGCTCTGGGACCGCGACGACGTCGCGAAGATCTTCGCGAGCATGTACGAGCAGGGCGACCAGCGCTTCAAGTACATCGAGATGCCGGCGGCGTTCTACACCGCCTGCCAGTTCGACCGCGTGGAGAAGGACGGCGAGTTCGTGGGCGCCGCGATGCTCACCTCGTACTCCGCGAACGTACGCGGCTGGATCTCGCTCGGCACGATCGACCCCTCGGCCGCGGCTGGCGACCAGGTGGAGATCGTCTGGGGCGAGCCGAACGGCGGCTCGCCGAACCCGGCCGTCGAGCGCCACGCCCAGACCCGCGTGCGCGGAACGGTCATGTCGCGTCCCTTCGCGACGAAGAAGCACTGATCAGGGGCGCGGGGGAGGCGCGGGCCTCGCGGTCGTGAGGGCTCTCTGCTAGGGTCGCTAGATCGATCTAGCGACCCTAGTCGAACGCCGACCGGCTCCGCCCGACCCACACCGCCTCTGTTCACGCGGCCCGGAGGGGCCCCGGCGCCGTGGACGACCGGAGGAATGCCATGGACCGTCTGCTCCTCATGCGCAGCTTCGTCATCGTCGCCGACCTCGGCAGCTTCAACGGAGCCGCCAAGGCGCTGGGGTCGTCCGGCTCGCTGGTGTCACGGCATGTCGCCGAGCTGGAGCGGCAGGTCGGCGTCCGGCTCGTCAACCGCACGGCCCGCTCGGTCAGCCTGACCGAACCGGGCCTGCGGTACGCCGAGTTCGCCGCCCGCATCGTCAAGGAGATCGACGCCGAGGACTCCAACATCGCGGATCTGCACGACCGGGCGGAGGGCGTCCTCAGCATCATCTGCCCGAAGTGGATCGGGAGCCTGGACCTCGGTGACGCCATCGCGGCGTTCTCCGCAGCTCACCCGAAGATCCACATCCGCTACGAGCTGGGAGGCGTCTCCGACCGGACGTACGACTTCCTGGACGGCGGTTTCGACCTGGCGTTCCACACCCGGGACCTGCGGGACTCCAATGTGCGCCTGAAGAAGATCGCCTCGCTGCCCTTCGTCCTGTGCGCGTCGAAGGCGTACGTCGACGAACACGGCCCCCTGACGCATCCCAACGACCTGGCCACCCGTGACTGCCTGGTGCACGTCAACGACCCGGTCTGGCGCATCGGACACGGCCACACCTCCACGCTGCACAAGATCCGCAACGTGGCCTTCTCGTCCAACTCGTACATCGCGCTCCAGAAGGCGGCCGTCCACGGGCGCGGCATCGCCCTGCTGCCGCAGCGGTCCGTCTACGACGATCTCGTCTCCGGTGCCTTGCAGGTCCAGCTCCCCGAGCTGGCCGCACCCGACCGGCCGCTCTACGCGATCCACGGTCCCGGCCCCGGCACCCAGCGTAAGATCACGGTCTTCCTGGACTTCCTCGCCGAGTGGTTCGCCAAGAACCCGATCCCCACGATCGCCTGCTGACCTCCGCCGAGGCCTGCCCGGAGCGAAACCTTATAGTTCGCCCCGAGAACTTATATTTTGTGCCAAGTGATGGACAGCCGTGCTCCAAGTGACCACTGTGGCAACGCGAATCGAGCCGCGAAGGAGCTGTCTCTACATGTGCGAACCCTTGGGTGAACCGACGTCCCGCCGGACGATACTGGGCGCGATGGCGGCATCCGCCGCTGCCGCGGTCGCCGTACCACTGCTCGCCGCCGAGCCGGCCGCCGCGGCGACCACCACCGCGTCCTCCGGAACGGGCCTGTCGGTGACACTGCTCGGCACCAACGGCGGACCGCCGCCCCTGGCCACCCGCTACGGCATCTCCTCGGCGCTGACGGTGAACGGCAAGACGTATGTCGTCGACTGCGGCCGAGGAGCGGTGACCCAGTACCTGCGCGCCGGTCTGTCGATGCCGGCGCTCGCCGGCATCTTCCTGACCCACCTGCACGCGGACCACGTCGTCGACTACTACTCGTTCCCGCTGCTGTCGGCGGGCGCCTCGGGCGCGCAGGGCTTCCAGACCCCGATCCAGGTCTACGGCCCCGGTCCCGTCGGTGTCGCCTCCACCGTCGCCGGGGCTCCCGGACCCGTGCCGGGCACCGTCGAGATGACGAAGCTGGCCGGTCAGGCGTACGCGGCCTCGCCGACCTTCTTCATGACCGAGCACGCGGGCATCGACCCGGCGACCCTGCTGGACGTCCACGACGTACTGCCGCCGTCCGGTGTCGGCGCCTCGGCGACGAACACCGCGCCGACCATGGCGCCGTTCACCGTGATGGAGAACGACGACATGAAGGTCACCGCCGTCCTGGTCCCGCACGGCGCGGTGTTCCCCGCCTACGCGTACCGCTTCGACACGGACCACGGCAGCGTCGTCTTCTCCGGCGACACGTCACCGACCCCGAACATCATCACGCTCGCGGCGGACGCGGACGTCCTGGTCCACGAGGCCCTGTACCCGGCGGGTCTCGCGAGTCTCGGCCTGCCCCAGACGCTGATCGACCACATCCTCTCGACCCACACGGACGTGGCGGAACTCGGCCGGATCGCGGCCGAGTCGAACGCCGGAACGCTGGTCGCGACCCACCTCGGTCCGGGACAGGAGTCCGTGGTCTCCGACGCGACCTGGCGCCGCCTGCTCCGCGACAGCGCGCTCCGGGCCGGCTTCGGCGGCTCGATGGTGCTGGGTAAGGACCTGCTGCAGGTGCCGGTACGGAAGCGGGGGTCCCGGCGGTCCTGACCGACCCGGTACCGCGCGGAAGTTCCGCATTGCTTGCACCGCGCGACCGATCACCGGTGCGTCACGACACTCGCCTCGCCCCGAACTGGCTGTTACCGTCCAACTAAATCGATCTAGCAAGAAGGCGGCGCTCCGGACGGCGCTCCGGACGCCGTCCTGGACGACGGCCACTCGACGGAGAGTGAAATGGACCTTTTCTCACAGCAGCGCAGCACCTACGAGGCGGTCCTCCGGCTGCGTGACGCACCGTTCATCACCGAGCGGCCGGCGCTGTTCAGCCCGGCCGCCGCGGCCCAGGACGAGGGCAACACACGGGGCACCTACGGCCGCTTCGCGCAGTTGCTGCTCCCCGAGGAGTACTCGGACTGGGTCGAGGAGAGCGCCGCCCATGTCGGTTCCTGCTACGTCGGCGACTGGACCGCGCTGCACAAGGTGAAGGTGCACGGCCCGCAGGCGCTCGCGTTCCTGGGCCAGTTGGGGATGCGGGACCTGTCCCGTTTCGAGACCGGGCAGATCAAGCACCATGTGCAGCTCGACGAGAACGGCTGGATCGCCTCCGAGGGCGTGCTGTGCCGGCTCGGGCCCGATGAGTTCGTCTACACCGCGGGCAGTTGCGACTGGCTGTTGTGGCAACTGGGCCTGGGCAGTTGGGACGCGGCGGCCACCGACATCAGCCCCGACGTGTTCATCTTCGGCGTCCAGGGCCCGGCGTCCCTGGCCGTGCTGGAGAAGCTGACGGGGGACGATCTCCGCGACATCGGCTTCAGCCGCAGCCGGATGTCGACGGTCGACGGGGTCCCGGTACGGGTACTGCGCACCGGGATCTCGGGCGAACTCGGGTACGAGCTGCACGGGCCGACCGGGCACGCCAACGAGATCTGGGCGGCGGTCGTGGCGAGCGGGCAGGACGCCGGCATCCGTCAACTCGGCTTCCGGGCCCAGCCCGTTCAGCACATCGAGGCCGGGATCGCGACCAACGGCCTTGACTATCTGCCGGCGTCGATCCTCACACCGGGTGCGCCGAGGCAGTTCCGCAAGGGCGTGCCCACCGGCAGTTTCGTCCCGGTCAACGGGGTGACCGACTACTTCCGCAAGCCGGCCGAGCTGGGCTGGGGGTTCCGCAAGGGTGTCCCCGACCGCGACTTCATCGGCCGCGACGCACTCGCCCGGGACGCCGAAAGCGGCGCCCCCTCCCGCCAGTTGGTGGGCCTGCGCTGGAACGAGCAGGACATCGCCGGCATCCTCACCTCGCTCCTGAGCGAGGCCGAGCTGCCCGACCAGATGGAGATGCCGCGCGGCCGCGGACCGCACTTCGACCAGGTCCTGGTCTCCGGCGAACCGGTGGGCGTGGCCACGGGCCGGACGGTGAGTCCCACCCTGCGGGCGATGATCTCCCTGTGCGTCCTCGACCCCGCGCACACCACACCCGGCACGGAGGTCGTCGTCCTGTGGGGCCGCCCCGGCACCCCCCAGCGGGAGATCCGGGCGGCGGTGACCCCGCTCCCCTTCAAGCCGGACAACCGGCGCACCGACGTCACCAAGCGGTGACGTCCCCCTCGCGCGTGCGTTCGCGGCACCGCGTGAGGGCTGGGAGGCTGATGGTGTAGCGGGCTACACCATCAGCTCGGGAGCGTGCTCCCTCGTGGGTTCGAGCGGGCGACGGAATCGTAGAGGACAGAGATTCCGAGAGCGCTCAGCTCCCCGTCCCGAAGGAAATCCCATCATGTCGAAGTCGCCTCTGGCCCGTGTGAAGTCGTTCTTCGCCGATCTGTTCCTCTGGTCGTTCTTCGTCGTCGGCCTGGCCACCAGCATGGGAGGGGCGGGAGCGGTCCTGGACGGCACGGCGAAGACCGCCGCGACGTTCGTGGGTATCGCCGTCGCGCTGTTCACGGGCTCGAAGATCACGAAGAAGCCGAAGATCAAGGCGTTCCTGTCGTCGCGGCCGGTGCTGTGGTTCCTCTTCCTGTTCAACGGCGGCGTGGCCGCGGTCTCCTACCTCACGATGGACGGCGCGAAGGGCATCGCGACCGCGGCCGGCATGGGACTGGTCTCCCTGGGAGCGGCCGGCGGCCTCGTCTCGAACTACCGCAACGGCGGCCAGGCGGCCCCCGAGGAGCCGGTGTCCGAGGCCCCCTTCCAGCAGCAGCCCGGCTACGAGGCCCAGTACCCGCAGCCGGTCTACGACGCCCCGTACGAGCACCCGGCCTACGGCACCCAGTACCCGCAGCCGACCTACGACGCCCCCGCCCCGTACCAGCAGCAGCCGGTCCGCGGGACCTCGAACCGTCCGGGGGACGACACGCACTGGGCGTGAACCGGGAACACCTGCCCCACGGCTCTTCAGCCCTGCCGAGAACCAGCGAACCAAAGAACCAAAGAACCAAAGAACCAGAGAACCAGAGAACCAGAGAAAGCGAACCTTCCCATGGCCACGATGAAGTCCCTCCGGACCGGCGGTGTCGACAAGGTCGAGGTGGTGGACGTCGAAAGGCCCGCCCCCGGCCCGCGAGACGCCCTGGTACGCATCCGGGCCTGCGGCATCTGCGGCACCGACGTCAGCTTCCTGCACATGGGCGGCATGCCCGCCCGCGCACACCTGGGCGGGGAGATCGTCCCCGTACCCCTGGGACACGAGCCGGCCGGGGAGATCGTCGAGGTCGGCGCCGAGGTCGCGGACCTCAAGGCCGGTGACCGCGTCGTGATCGACCCCACCGGTCACCCGTCCGGCCTCATCGGCTGCGGCGGCGCACAGGGCGCCATGAGCGAGTACCTGCTCGTCGAGAACGCCGTCATCGGGCAGAACGTGGCCGTCTTCCCCGGCCACCTGCCCTTCGCGGTGGCCGCGCTGAACGAGCCGATGGCGGTGGCCCGGCACGCCGTCAACCGCTCCGAGGCCAAGCCCGGCGACAAGGTGGTCGTCTTCGGCGCCGGGCCCATCGGCCTGGGCGCGGCGATCTGGCTGAAGCTGCGCGGGGTCGAGCACGTCGTCGTCGCCGACGTCATCCCGTCCCGCCTGGAGAAGGCGCTGGCCGTCGGCGCGGACGCCGTGATCAACTCCGCCGAGGAGGATGTGACGACCCGGCTGACCGAGCTGCACGGTCAGGCCGCCAACGCGCTCGGCCAGCCCCGCCCCGGCACCGACATCTACATCGACGCCGCCGGCGCCCCGGCGGTCTTCAACGCGGTGATCGCCAACGCCAAGTGGCACGCCAAGCTGGTCATGGTCGCCGTACAGAAGCAGGGCTCCGACATCGACCTCGGCGGCATGCTGCGCAGCGAACTGACCCTCGTCGCCTCCCAGGGCTACCCCACCGAGATCTTCGAGGTCACCCCCGAACTCGCCGAACACCACGAGCGGTTCGAGAAGCTGATCAGCCACCGCGTGCCCTTCGACGAGGCCGAGCGCGCGTACGAGCTGACGCTCACGCCGGGCGCGGCCGAGAAGGTCGTCGTCACCTTCGACGAGTAGACCCGGCCACGCTGATCCGCTGTCGGACCGACTGCCGCGAACCGCTCTGGCGCGATCGAGGGATGGTGGGCGAGGACGGTCTCCTCGAAGTCCCTCCGGGGATTCCACCGTCTTCCGATCGGCCGGATCAGCAGACAGCCCGAGTCGACGAGAACGGCGCGGAGATCCTCCGGGGAGGACGGTCGTGTCGTCAGCCACCCAGTCAGGTGAGCGGACGCCCCATCGGTCATCAACAGGCCGGGCGAGCCCGGTGCCGGCCGGGGACCCGCGAGGGTGTCGCTGAGTACGTCCAGTACGGAGACCGAGGACATGTTGCCGTTGCGGGACAGCGAGGCCCGGGTCCGTGACAGGGAGTCCGGTGGTAGCCGTAGGGAGCGGATCACGGCGTCCACGATCTTCGGCCCGCCGGGGTGGCACACCCAGGTCGCCACGCCCCGGATGTCGTGGCCGTGGTCAGCGAGGAACGCCCGGACGTCCTCGCCCAGGTACCGCTCGGTCAGGTCCGGGATCTCCCGGGACAGCACCAGGTGGAAACCGTCGGCGCCGATGTCCCAGAGCATGAGCTGTTCGCTGCGGGGATAGAGGCGACTGCGGGTGGCGACGACGACGGGACCCGGGACGCCCGGCGCTGCCGCTCCGTCGCCGAACAGGCTCGCACCGGCGAGAGCGGCGGCGTCGGCCTTCGGCTGGGAGGTCAGCGAGCACATTCGACACAGAGCAGCACGGCCATCTGGTCCGGCCAGGCACGCAGATAGTCGTGGACACGGGCGAGCCCGGCGGCACCGCCGCCGCCGAACGCGCCTCCCCGGAGGTGACGCGCGCCGCTCGGGCCCGGCCCCCCGGGTCAGTGCGTAGGGTTCGGCTCGATGCCGAGGATGGCGGTCGGCGCGGACAGGTCGGCGTAGCGGCCCAGCAAGGCCAGAAGACCGCCCGGCTCGTCCACCGGACCCCCTGCGGCGCTGCCCGGAGACACCGCCCACTCGAAGGCCGGGAGCATGTCGTCGGTGCTGCGGAACCACTCCACGCCGAAGCCGTCGGGCACACCGCCGCCGAAGCGGGTGGCCCCGGTCGCGGCCACGGTGAGTTCGTCGTCGCACTGCAGAGCCACATAGCCGACGCGCGTCGGGTGGTGCGCGGCGACCACAGGTCCGACGTTCTTCTCCCAGCTCTCGATGAACTCCTCGTGCGAAAGGTGGGGTTGGCGGACGAGCGGATGCAGGTACTTGAGCCTGGTCCGGCGGTCGTCGAAGAGCTTCTCGCGCGCTACGGCGACCATCGAGGCCTCGGTCGACACCAGCGGGGCGAGCCGCTCGACGAAGGTGGCCAGCGACTTGGTCACCGTGGCCTTGTCGGGCCGCGCCACCAGCACCACCTCGGCCGCCACGTCGTAGTCCGACTCGGGGATGCCCTCGTGCGGACCCCGTTCACCGGGACCGGCGACGTGTCCCACGATGACCTCAGTGGCCCTCGCTCCGAGTCCGTCGCCCAGCTCCGCCATCTCGCCGCGGACCTTCTCCACGAGCGCGGGGACCTCCGCCCGGTCACATGCGCGCAGCAGTGCCACGATCCGCCAGTCACGGGTGGTCGGAACCGCCATGACGTCCTCCCTCTGTCCATCGACGTTCCCGGTGAGGGTAAGGAGCGGGCGCCCGGATCCTGGACGGCTCCTCTCGGTCAGCGGGACGACCGGGACCCCGCCGGCCCCAGGCGGCGCGAGTCATGTCCTGACGTAACGTCAAGAAGGCCTGAAATAAAAGGCGTTGCTGCGGGAAAGTTGCCGCGCGGTGCTCGTCGTGACGAGATCCGGTCTGCTAGTTTCCGGGGCTGGATCGATTTAGTACCGGTCTGTGCCTGATCGGCGTCTCTGTCCGTGCCTGCGTCTGCGTCTGTGTGCCCTCGCGGCCTGGAGCCGAGCTGCCCGGACCGGCCAGAACTAGATCGTTCCAGTTACCGGTTCGGCCGATGGTGGGCATCGGCCGGGCTCCCGACAACCGCCGACGCCGACCCCACGGTTCCGGGGCGCCGCGTCGGGACGAAAGGCTCGCTTCTCATGTCGAAACTCGCCCGACGGATCAGACCGATGTCCGCGGCGGTCTGCGGTCTCGGCCTCCTGCTGTGCGGCTGCGGTCTGCAGTCCGACACCGGTGCCACTTACTCGGGCCCGGTGCGGCTGGGATTCGTGAACGGCGGCTCGTCGCAGTTCAACAGCTGCCTGCAGAAGGCGGTCGTGGAGTCCGCGGGTGACAATCTGGCCCGGGTGCGGACGGCCAACTCCCGGCAGAGCCCGACGATCGAACTGTCCAACGTGAAGGACATGATCGCGCACAAGGTGAACGCCATCATTCTGATGACCGTCGACGCCAGTGCGCTCAAGGCCGACATCGCCGCGGCCAAGAAGGCCGGTATACCTGTCGTGCTCACGGCGCTGCTGCCGCCGGACGGGGACAAGGACATCCTGGGTGCCGTTCTCGGCCAGGTCGCCGAGGCCGGCAAGCTGGACGCCCAGTGGGTCGCCCAGGACGCCGACGGGGAGTCGGTGCAGGCCGGTGTCGTGTTCGGTGACGGCAGCACGTCGTCCGACCTGATGGCCGGCGGATTCACCAAGAACCTGCCGCACAACGTCGAGGTGGTCGCGAGCGAGCCAGGCGGGTTCAACAAGCCGGAGGCGAATGCCGCGGCGGCCCGGATGATCCAGGCTCACCCCGATATTCGCTATGTGTTCGTCGCCAGCGAGGAGATGGCGTTCGGTGTCCGTGAGGCGTTGGACGCGGCGGGCGCCGGAACGGTGAAGATCGTCACCGTCAACGGCAGCGACGCGGGGCTCGCCGCACTGAAGGACGGGCGCTTCTCCGCCACGGTCTCCAGCTCGGTCAAGGACCTCGGTGACCTGGCGGTGACGCAGACCCTCTCCCTGTTGCGGAAGGACAAGACACAGAAGATCGTGTACGTCCCGAGCCGCCTGGTGACCAAGGACAGCGCGGACACGGCTCCCCTGTACTGCCCGTCCGACTGAGCGGCGGTCGGACAGCGGCACGGGGCCGTCCGCTTCGGTGGGCGGTCGCCTCGTGCCGGGATAGGTGTCGGGCTTCGTGGAGAAGGTCGTAGAACAGGTCGTGGAGCGAGGGGTCTACGGCGCGGCCGACGAGGCGGCGGAGCGGACCGCGCCCAGGGCGTCGGAGTAGAGGCCGAGGATGTCGGCGTCGCCCTCCGCCCGTACCCATTCGTGGATCGCCGCGTCGGCGCAGCCGAGGGCGGCGGTGACGAGGGCACGGGCGCGGGCATCGGGAGCGGTGCCGGCGCGGTGACCGAGGCGCGAGCGGACCTCGGGGACGAGCAGGTCCTGCCACAGAAGCTGTTTCTCGATACGGCGCGCCCGCAGGGAAGGCGTGTGGGTGAGCATCGCGTTGGCGCGCAGGCTGCGTTCGGGGTCGTCGACGAAACCGCGCAACGGAAGGGCAACCGCGTGCCCCAGCGCCTCCCATACCGACTCCTGGGCCGGACGGGCGTGGAGGGCTTCGCGGATGCGTTCGCCCGCGTCGGCGATGCTTTCGAGGACGACGTCCTCCTTGGCCGGGAAATGGCGGAAGAAGCTGCTGCGGGAGACGCCGGCCGCCTCGGCGATCTGGTCGACGGTGGTCGCTTCGAAGCCGTCGGCCAGGAACAACTCCATTGCGGCGGTGGTGATTTCGGCGCGCACGGTGGCGCGCTGTCGTTCCCGCAGGGAGGGCTTGGGACTCGTCGGACTCGCCTTCATGGAGGCATCCTAGCTTTCGGCTCAATCTGGCACTGAGTTCCATGTAGGGTCTGAGTGTCATCATCGCCGTATCGCCCTGTGATCGCAGGAGGACCCCATGCAGTACCGGACTCTCGGGCGCACCGGCGTCCATGTCAGTTCGCTCGCCCTCGGGACGATGAACTTCGGACCCTTCGGCAGCACCACCGAGGCGGAGACCACCGCCCTGGTGCGACGAGCCCTGGACGCCGGCGTCAACCTCATCGACACCGCCGACGCGTACTCCGACGGGATCTCGGAGGAACTGGTCGGCAAGGCGCTCAAGGGCGTCGACCGGGACGACGTGGTGCTCGCCACCAAGTTCCGGCTGCCCGGCGGGATGCTCCGGCAGAGCGGGAGCGACCAGCGGAACGGGACGACGCTGAACAGGCAGGGTGGCTCGCGCCGTTGGATCGTCAAGGCCGTCGAGGCCAGCCTGCGCCGGCTGGGCACCGACCACATCGACCTCTACCAGATGCACCGCCCCGACCCGGCAACGGACATCGAGGAGTCGCTGTCGGCGCTGACGGACCTTCAGCGCGCGGGCAAGGTGCTCTACATCGGGACGTCGACGTTCTCGGCCGCGGAGATCGTCGAGGCGCAGTGGACGTCCGAGCGGCGCGCGCTGACGCGCTTCGTCACCGAGCAGCCGTTGTACTCGATCCTCGCCCGCGGCATCGAGGCCGATGTGCTGCCCACCGCGCGGAAATACGGCATGGGCGTGCTGACGTGGAGTCCGCTGTCGGGCGGGTTCCTCTCAGGCAAGTACCGGCCGGGCGCCGAGCCTGAGCGGTCCCACCGGGACAAGCTCGGAGCGGGCAGGCCGGTGCCGGTCAGCGGCGACGACGCCCTCAAGCGGGAGGCCGCGGAGAAGCTCTACGTCCTTGCCGAGGAGCACGGCATGTCGCTGGTCGAGATGTCGCTCGCCTTCGTCACCGGTCACCCCGCCGTCACCAGCGCGCTGATCGGCCCTCGAACCCTCGACCAGTTGGAGTCCCAACTGCCCGCCGGCGACCGCGTACTGACCACCGAGGTCCTCGACCGGATAGACGAGGTGGTCGCCCCCGGCCGCAGCGTCAACGCCGGCGACGCCCATGCCGTCAACCCGGCCCTCCAGGCGGTCAATCGGCGTCGCTGACTGTGTCGTGGGTGGGCAGCCGCGGGGAGCGGAGCACGAGCAGGGTGATCTCGCTGGGGGCGAAGACGCGGAACGGTGGGCCCCAGAAGCCGGTGCCGCGGCTGGTGTAGAGGAGTGTGCGGGCGCCGTGGCGGCTGAGGCCGGCGACGGCGGGCTGGTCGAGGCGGACCAAGTAGTGGAAGGGCCAGATCTGGCCGCCGTGGGTGTGGCCGGACAGCTGGAGGTCGACACCGCCCGCCGCGGCCCGGTCGATGAACTTGGGCTGGTGGGCCAGGAGCAGGACGGGCAGTTCGGGGTCGGCGCCCTCCAGGGCTCCGGCGAGGTGGGCGCGGTGCCCGGCCAGGCCGGAGGACTCGGCGGTGACGTCGTCCACGCCGGCCACCACGAGGGTGTCGCCGCCGCGTTCGAGCAGCAGATGGCGGTTGCGCAGCGGCTCCCAGCCCAGCTCGGCCATCAGGTCGACCCAGCCCTGGGCCTCGCTGTAGTACTCGTGGTTCCCGGTGACGTACACCCGGGCCCGGGTCGCCCGCACGGTACCGAGGGGGACGGCCTGGGCGCGGCGGCGCTCGGCGGTGCCGTCCGCGATGTCGCCGGTGTGGCAGACCACGTCGGCTTCCAGCGTGTTCACCGTCTCGCACACCCGCGCCGACCAGCGAGCGCGATCGAGGGGGCCGTAGTGGGTGTCGGTGATGAGGACGACCCGGAGGCCGTCCAACCCGGCACCCAGGCGCGGGAGTTGCACGTCGAGGCGGCGCACGCGCGGCACGCGGCGGGCCTCGGCGTACCCCCAGCCGAGCAGCACGGCGCTGACGGCGAGGACGGCCCAGGTGACGATACGGGCCCGGTCCTGGCCCCCGCCGACGCCGGCCACGGTCAGGGCGAGCCGCAGGAGGACACCGAGCAGGACGGACCAGGTGAACAGGATCCAGCCGGTGCCCAGGAGGGTGTCGCCGATGATCGCCGCCCGGTCCTGCTGGCGCCGGCCGTGGCCGCGCATCATCGCGAGCGGCATACCGATGAGACCGAGGGCGAACAGGGTGGTGCCGACCAGCGTGACCGGCAGCGGCCAGTGCTGGCCGGTGTACAGGAGCACCAGGCAGGGCACGGCCCACAGCAGGACGGGGGCGATCAGGGGGATGTAGCGCATCAGGCGGCGCAGCAGGCTCCGCCGCGGCCGTTGCGCCTCACCCTCGGCGGGCCGGGTGTTGCTGGTGTCGGTCACGCTTCCCCTCCGGACCAGGACTGCCGTCCCGCGCACTGTATCCGGTCGCCTCGGGCCGGCCGGACGGGCGTTCATGCGCGCGGCCCAGGTCGATGACGGCGAGTGCCGGCCGAACGGAAGGCGGTCGATGCGCTCCCGCAACTGGGCATCGACATAACCCGAGTTGGGAAGGTGCGTGCGGCCGTCGCACCGGACGGTGGTGTGTCTGTTCCCCCGGCGACAGGTACCTGGCTCGTGGGGCGGGGGCCGCTCGGACTCCCGCCCCCAGCGCCCCGGCTCCGAAGACGAACCCGATGGCCACGGGTAATGCGATGTTCCCGCGGTGGCTGGACTGGCTGAAGCGGCTTCCCGTGACGGACGGCACGCGGCGGTCGGTGCCGCCGACGCAGGACTTCAGCCCGCTGGTGCAGCGCGCGTACGCGGACGGCGAGGCCGCTCCGGCCGGCTGGGCGGAGGCGATGGACGCGGCGTGGCAACGGCACGAGGAGCATCGCTAGGACCAGGCTGAGCGGGCCGGTGCGTTCCGGCTGGACGCGGCGGGCCGGCCGGGGCGCGTGCTGATCGGCCGGATGGCGGCCGGGGTGGGGGACGCGGACGACACGCGCGCGGGCCGGGCCAGGTCAGTGACAGCAGGGAGAGCTCGGAAGTCGTGGTCGTGCGGCGGCGGGCGGATGGGGAGCCGGCCACCGTGGACCGGATCGCGCCGGACAAGGCCGGCCCGGACCGGCCTCCCGCCCCTCGGACGGGGCGGCCTGCGGCTGCCGATCCAGTTCTCGTACACGGACGTGATGGACCGCGCCGTCGCCGAACTGGACGAACTCCACGTTCCCGCCCGGCAGATGAAGGACCGTCACTGGCCGTCCTGTCAGCTGATTCTCGCTCTGGACGCCGATTGGCAGACCCGCTTGGCAGGGTTCCGACTCCGCCGCAGCCCCTCCGGCGGACTTGAGGTGACGCGTGCCTGACGCGAGTGAAAGCCGTGGGAACGGCCCGTTGTCGTTCGACCTGACTCCTGCTACGGCTGCTGCTGGATGAGGAACTCGACCGGGTCGCCTCTGGCCCCGCCGGTGCGCCAACGCTCTTCCCGCTGAGGTGAGTTCGGACGGGCCGCGACGGGAACGACGCCTTGCCGGTCGACGCCTGCCTCATCGTCTCCCCGCGTGAGCGGAACGGTGAAGTTCCCTTTCCGGTGCTGTCGATCAGTTCCGGACAAGTTCGGTTGCCAGTGCCAACGGTCCGGAGAACTCCCGCCGTCACTGGGCGCACGCCATGTTTTCCGTCCCCGAAGCACCTGCGGGCAGTCGCAGTTCTATCGACTCGGCGTCAAATGTTGTGCACAAATTCCACACAGACCTCTCTCCAGGAGGGCACACATGGTCTAGATTGACCTTGCTTCGCACAGTGTGACACCGGGCGACAAAAGATGATCTATGCGTCCGGCGATGCGGATGGCCAGCGGTTGTGCCTCTCGCGTCGGACGTGGGGGTTACCAATTCCGTTGGCCCGAGGGGGGCTTGGGGCATGGAGAGCATCCGAAGTCGCGCCGGGTTCCCGTGCGTTTCAGGAGTCTGGTGGGACCTGCGAGTCCAATGTCGCCAGGGTGGGGTGCTCGCGAAGTTCTGACACGGCCGGGAGGTCATGCGCCGGGGGCGTGGGCTTCCCGAGGGGGAACAGCGGAGGGAGAGCTTCCGTGGGGGGAGCTGCAGTGCGGGGGGCGGGGGCCTTCCGCAGGGGCGAAACAGTGTGTGGCGACCAACGTCACACCACTGGGGACCTTGGGGGGTTCTGTGCGGCAGGGGGGAATAGTCGGCCCTTTTCCGTCGGCGCGCGGGCGTCTGGCGGACGGGGCGATTGGACAGCCGGCGATCGAGTGGGAGCAGCGGTACAGACGTACCGTGATCTTCAGCGACACCGTGGCCACCGCTTCCGTGGTGGCGGCGATCGGAGACTTCTTCGGGGCCCGGGACGCGGCCAACTGGCATGAGAAATGGGGCATTCTCGCCTTCGGCACCCAGGTGCTGGTGCTGGGTGCCCTCGCGGTGAGCCGCTCGTGGGCGCCGGCCGTACTCGGCCAAGGCGCCGAGGAATTCCGCCGGTTGGGGCGCTCGCTGTTCACGGCGACCGTCGTCCTGGCGCTCGGCGGGATCGCGCTGACCTCGCGCAACATCAAGCTCTGGATCTTCGTCGCGATCCCGGCGATCGCGATCGTCACCATGACGGAGCGGTATGTGCTCCGTCTCTGGCTGCACAAACAGCGCAACGAAGGACGCTGCCTGAGACCGGTGCTCGCCGCCGGGAGCCCGGCAACCGTGCGCGACCTGATCAGCCGGACCCGCAAGTTCCCGCACCTCGGCTGGCGGGTGGAGGCCGTGTGCACGACGGACGGCCGCGGGGTCGACGGCGGCCAAGGCGGCCTGGACGGCGACCAGTTGGACGGAGTGCCGGTCATCGGTCTGCTGGAGGACGTCGCCAAGCACGTCCGCCACGACGGCTACCGGGTCGTCGCGGTCACACCGGACCCGCACTGGTCACCGGACCGGCTGCAGCGCCTCGCCTGGAACCTCGAAGGCAGCGACGCCGAGATGATCGTGGCCCCCGTGCTGATGGAGGTGGCCGGCCCGCGGCTGCACGTCGACGCGGTGCTCGGGATACCGCTGCTGCGGGTCAGCATGCCGACCTTCACCGGAGGCCGCCGGGCCATCAAGGGAGTCGTCGACCGGCTGGGCTCCGCGATCCTGCTGCTCCTGTTCGCGCCGCTGATGATCCTCGTCGCCCTGTTAGTGCTGATGGACAGCCGGGGCGGAGTGTTCTACCGCCAGCGCCGGGTCGGCAAGGACGGCCAGGAGTTCACCATGCTCAAGTTCCGCAGCATGGTCGCCGACGCCCACCGGGCACGCGCGGAACTCGCCGACCGCAACGAGGGCGCGGGCCTGCTGTTCAAGCTCCGCCGGGATCCGCGGGTGACCCGGGTCGGTACGGTGCTGCGCCGGTACTCGATCGACGAACTCCCGCAGCTCTTCAACGTACTCACCGGATCCATGTCGCTCGTCGGACCCCGGCCCCCGCTGCCGGAGGAGTCCGCCGCGTACGACCCGGACATCCGAAGACGGCTGCTGGTCAAGCCCGGGCTCACCGGCCTGTGGCAGATCAGCGGACGCAGCGACCTGTCGTGGGACGAGGCCGTCCGCCTCGACCTGCGGTACGTGGAGGACTGGTCGCTCGCCCTGGACACAGTGATCTTGTGGAAGACCTTGCGTGCCGTGATCCACGGGCAGGGGGCCTACTGATGCGCGCGGGTCGTCCGACCGGCGCGCGGACCGCAGGCCGCAGGGGCCTGCGTGGGGGGAGAGAGCGGTCATGAGAGTCAGCGTTTTCGGGCTCGGCTACGTGGGCTGTGTGTCGGCCGCGTGCCTGGCCGGCATGGGCCACGAGGTCATCGGGGTGGACGTCAACCAGGTGAAGGTCGACCTGGTCAACGACGGCAAGGCGCCGGTGGTGGAGGAACGTATCGGCGAGCTCATCGCCGAGGTCGTACGGACCGGAGCGCTGCGCGCCACCGACGACGTCCGCGAGGCGATCGCCGGCAGCGAGGTGTCGCTGATCTGTGTCGGCACCCCGTCGGAGCCCAACGGCAGCCTGTGCACGACCTACTTGGAGCGGGTCACCGAGGAGATCGGCGCCGCGCTCGCCGAGCGGGGCGGGCGGCACACCGTCGTGTTCCGCAGCACCATGCTCCCCGGCACCTGCCTGAACCTGCTGGTGCCGATCCTGGAGAAGCACGTCGGCGGCACCGCCGGCGTGGACTTCGGGGTCGCGGTCAACCCGGAGTTCCTGCGCGAGGGAACCAGCGTGAAGGACTTCTTCGACCCGCCGAAGACCGTCATCGGCGAACTCGACCCGGCGAGCGGCGACACGGTCGCGGCACTGTACGAGGGCCTGCCCGGCGAGGTGTTCCGGGTGCCGATACCGACCGCCGAGGCCATCAAGTACGCGGACAACGCGTTCCACGGCCTCAAGATCGGCTTCGCGAACGAGCTGGGCGCCGTGTGCCAGGCACTCGGCGTGGACTCGCACCAGGTGATGGACGTCTTCCTCGCCGACCGCAAGCTCAACATCAGCCCCGCCTATCTGCGGCCCGGCTTCGCCTTCGGCGGTTCCTGCCTGCCGAAGGACCTGCGCAGCCTGGTCCACGCGGCGCAGCGGGCCGACGTCTCGGTGCCCATCCTCTCCCACGTGCTGGCCTCCAACTCCGACCACCTCCAGCGCGCGGTGGACCTGGTCGAGCGCACCGGCAAACGCCGGGTGGGCCTGTTCGGACTCTCCTTCAAACCCGGCACCGACGACCTCCGCGAGAGCCCGCTCGTCGAGCTGGCCGAGCGGCTCTTCGGCAAGGGCTACGACCTCAAGATCTACGACGCCAACGTGAGCCTCTCCCGGCTCCTCGGCGCGAACCGCGAGTACATCGAGAGCCGCCTGCCGCATCTCGCGCAACTCCTCGCCGACTCCGTCGACGAGGTGCTCGACCACGCGGAGGTGTGCCTGGTCGGGAGCAAGGACCCGGCCGTACTGGCGGCGCTGCCCCACGCGGGCGAACCGCTGATCGTCGACCTCATCCGCCTTCCCGACGCCGACGCGCGCCGGACCGAACCGGGATACATGGGCCTTGCTTGGTAACGCGACCAGCGGCGACGGTACGAACCGTCGCGCGCTGATCCTGGTGGAGAACCTCTCGGTCCCCTTCGACCGGCGGGTGTGGCAGGAATGCACCACGCTGCGCGACGCGGGCTGGGACGTGCACGTCATCTGCCCCCAGGGAGAGAAACGCGACACGGAACCGGAGGCGGTGATCGACGGGGTGCGGATCCACCGCTACCCGTTGCGCGCCGCCACCGGAGGACCGGCCGGCTACCTGCGGGAGTACGGTTCGGCGCTGTGGCACACCCTCCGGCTGGCCCGCAAGGTCGGGCCGGTCGACGTGGTCCACGCCTGCAACCCGCCCGACCTGCTGTTCCTGCCCGCCCTGTGGATGAAGCGGCGCGGCGCACGGTTCGTCTTCGACCAGCACGACCTGGTGCCCGAGCTGTACCTCTCCCGGTTCGACCGCGGCGAGGACCTGCTCTACCGCGCCGTGTGCGCGCTGGAACGGCGCACCTACCGGGCCGCGGACATCGTGCTGGCCACGAACGAGAGCTACAAGGACGTCGCGCTCACCCGCGGCGGCCGGCGCCCCGAGGACGTCTTCGTGGTGCGCAGCGCGCCCGCGACCGACCGGTTCCAACCGGTGCCGCCGGAGCCGGAGTTGAAGCGCGGCAAGCCCCATCTGCTGTGCTACCTCGGCGTCATGGGCCCCCAGGACGGCGTCGACTACGCCCTGCGGGCCCTGGCGAAACTGCGCGACGAGGTCGGGCGGACCGACTGGCACGCGGTCTTCGTCGGGGCCGGCGACGCCTTCGACGCGATGGTGGAACTGTCCCGGCAGCTCGGTCTCTCCGAGCAGGTGCAGTTCACCGGACGGATACCGGACGCCGACCTGGTGCGTTACCTGTGCACCGCCGACGTGTGCCTTTCCCCCGACCCGCACAATCCGCTCAACGACGTGTCGACCATGAACAAAGTCCTGGAGTACATGGCGATGGGACGGCCGATCGTCTCGTTCGACCTCCGGGAGGCGCGGGTCTCCGCCGCCGACGCCGCCGTCTACGCGCCCGCCAACGACGAGGCCCAGTTCGCCAAGCTCATCGCGCTCCTCCTCGACGATCCCGAGAAACGGGCCCGGATGGGGAAGACCGGCCAGGAGCGGATCAGCGGTCCGCTGTCCTGGAAGAACTCGCAAGCGTCACTGCTCGCCGCCTACGCCGCCGCCTGCCGGGACCGAGCCCCGGTGTCGGCGAGCGGGCCGGTCCGTACGGGGAAGAGGCCGCACCATTGAATGACGACACGATCCGTCTGGTCACGATCGGACGGATTCTCCGCCGGCGATGGCGGCTTCTCGCCGTCCTCGCCGTAGTGGGCGCGCTCTTCGGCTACGGCACCTCGGTGCTGCTGCTTCCGCCGCGCTACACGGCAGAGGCATCGGTCCTGCTGCCGGGGCAGTGGGAAGAGCGCGAACTGCTGACCCAGGTGGACATCGCGACCAGTTCGGCGGTGGTCGACCGCGCGGCCGCCGCGTTGAAGTGGGGCGTCAACGGCACCGAGCTGCAGAAAGACGTGAGTGCCAAGGCGGACGACGGGAACATCATCAAGGTCTCCGGTACGGCCGACACCCCGGAGCGCGCGCAGCGTCTCTCCGACCAGCTGGCCCAGCAGTTCGTCACCTTCGCCACCCGTATCGCGGGCGGCAGCACCGACCCCGCGGCGGACACGGCCACCGAGGCGCTGCGCAAGCAGGTGGCCGAGACCAACCGCCGTATCACCGAGCTGGCCGACGCGGCCGACCCCGGGCAGACCGTGGAGGGCGTGCAGGCCCGCACCGAACTCGAGGGTCTGCGCACCGGGCTGGCGGACGCCATGAAGAAGCTGGAGGAGGCCAACCCGGCGTCCGCCAAGGCCAGCATGGTCGTCATGGGACCGGCACCCCGGCCGACCGGCGCGTCGGCGCCGACGAGGACACAGCTCATCGCCGCCGGGGCGCTGCTGTTCTTCCTGCTCGCGATCGTCGGCCATCTCGCCGCGGCACGGGTGAGTCGCCGGCTGCGCACCGAACCGGAGATCGCCGCCGCGCTCGGCTCACCGTTCCTCGGCACCGTCGACGTACCCGGCGAACGGCACGGGCACCGGCCCGAGAGCCACGGCGCACGGGCCCGGCTCCGCCGGCTGCTCGGCACCGACACCCGGTGGGACGTACCGGCCCCGCTGCGCTCCGGCGACGAGGCCGAGCGGCGGATCCGCTACCGGCGGGTGTGCGCCCGCCTCCGGGACCAACTGCCCGCCCCCCGGCGGCTGCTGGTCGTCGTACCGGAAGGCGACGAGGTCGCCCGGCTGGCCGCCGCACAGCTCGTCGCCGAGGCCACCGGCGACCCCCGGCTGCGGGTCGTGGAGGTCTCGGTGGACCGGCCGATCGTGCCGGACCGCGACACCGAGTCCGGTGCCCTGGCCGTCCTCAGCGCCGGGAGCTGGACCGCCGGAGAACTCGCCGGCATCGCCGAGGCGTGCGCGGACGGCGGGCACGAGCTCGTCGGCGTCGTCGTCGCCGGCACGGTCCGCACCCGACCGACGGACACCGCCGACCGACTTTCCGACGACGCCACTTTGACGTTCGCGGTCCATGGCCACGCGACAGGAGATCCAGCGTGACGACGAGTACGACTTCGGAGTCGTCGGCCGCCACCCCGCTCCTCGACCTCCAGGCACTGGTGGTCGCGGTGCGCAGACGCCGCCGCCTGTGGGGCGCCATGGCGCTCCTCGGGATGCTGGCCGGCGCGGCCGTGGCGGTCCTGATGCCGCCCGCCCCCGCCGCCGTGACCAAGGTGCTGGTCGCGCATCAGGAGGACCAGCCCAACGACACCGGAACGCTGATCCGCACCGACGCCCAGCTGCTGGCGACCTCGCGGATCGCCGGTCAGGCCCTGAAGATCCTCAAGTCCCCGGAAAAACCGGAGGACTTCATGAAGGACTACCGGGGCACCGGACTGACCAACAACGTCCTAGAGATCGATGTGACGGGCAAGACCGACGCGGAGGCGGTGGCCCGGGCCAAGGCACTGGCTGAGGCGTTCGTAGCGGACCACGCCAAGCGCATCCAGGACATCGCCGACGCCAACGCCCAGGGTCTGCTCGACCAGCGCGACCGCATGCAGACGGAGCTCGCCGACGTCAACAAGGCGATCGGCGGCCGGTCGCCCGACAGCGACCCCAAGGACGCGGCGAACCTCGAATCACTCTTCGCCCGGCGGGCCGAACTCACCTCGCAGATCTCCGACTTCGGCCAGCGCGCCGAGGAGGCGCGCGTCGGCGCGCCCCAGCTCGTCGCCGGCACCCAGATCGTGGACGCCGCGCGCGCGGTACGGCACTCCCTGCCCAAGGCCCTCGTCACCGACGGCGTGGTCGGACTCGTCCTCGGGCTCTTCCTCGGGCTCGCGCTGGCCGCGGTCGGCGTGGTCGTCGCGGACCGCCCCGTGCTGCGCCGGGACATCGCGGCGAACCTCGGCGCCTCGGTCATCGCGGAACTGCCCCGCCGGTCGGGCAGGTTGTGGCAGCGCCGGCGGACCCGGGTGGCACGGGAGCGGCTCACCACGACGCTGGCCCGCACCGCGCGCGGCTCGGCGGAACCGCTGTCGCTGCTGGAACTGGGCTGCGCGCGCGGCACGACCGCGATCGCCCTCGGTCTCGCCCGGGCCCTGGGGGAGGACGGTCCGGTGACCGTCGTCGACGGTCTCCCCGGCACACAGCTCTCGGGCCGCCGCCCGAAACCGGGAGACCCCACCGTGGTCGGCGGCGAACACGCCGCGACCGTGTCCCCCCAGGACCAGCGGATCGGCGTCGGCTCGGTGGCACCCGGCACGGCGTGGACCGACCTCCAGTACCTCGGCACCCGCACCGTGCTCGTCGTACGGGCCGGGCACGGCAGTGCCGCCTGGCTGCACACCGTGGCACGCCAGCTCGCGGACCAGGGCATCCCGGTCGTCGGTGTGGTGCTGATCGATCCCGATCCGCGCGACCGGACCGACGGCACTCTGTGGGACGGGCTGTCCAACGCGCTGCGCGGCCGGACCGAGCGGCCGACCTGGCAGAACGCGCAGGGCCGCCGTCGCACCGAACGGCAGCCGATACGGGCCGCACGGGTCCCGGACAACGACCAGGAGGTGCGGTAGACGTGTGTGGCATCGCGGGCACGTACCGATGGCCGGACGGAAAGGCCGTCACCGACCGGCTCACCGACACCCTCGCCCACCGCGGCCCCGACGGCTCGGGCCGCTACGGCCACCCCCTGGGTGACGGCGAAGTACAGCTCGGACACCGCCGGTTGGCCATCGTCGACCTGTCCGAGACCGGCGCCCAGCCGATGGTCTCGGACGGCCTCGCCCTGACGTACAACGGCGAGCTGTACAACGCGCCCGAACTCCGCGCCGAGTTGGAGGCCACCGGGGTGCGCTTCCGCGGCACCTCCGACACCGAGGTGGTCCTGGAGGCCTGGCGGCGCTGGGGCACGGACTGCCTGCCCCGGCTGCGCGGCATGTTCGCGTTCGGCATCTTCGACGAGCGCACCGGTGACCTGGTGCTCGTCCGCGACCAGCTCGGCATCAAGCCCCTGTTCCTGCTCCGGCGCGGCGAGGGCCTGATGTTCGCCTCCGAGCTCAAGGCGCTCGCCGCCGTCACCGGAAAATCGCTGGAGGTGGACCCGGCGGCCCTGGTGGCCTCGCTGCTCTACTACTGGGTGCCGGACTCGCGCTGCGCGTTCCGCGAGGCGGAGAAGCTGCCGCCCGGGAGCTGGCTGCGGTGCCGACCCGACGGCCGGGTGGAGCGCGGCAGTTTCTGGAACCTGAAGGACGTCGCCGCCGAGGGCCGGGCGCGGGCCTTGGCCGGTGAACAGCCCGACCTCGCGGCCATCGTCGAGGAGTCGACCCGCCGCCACCTCATCTCCGACGTACCCGTGGCCACCTTCCTTTCCGGCGGCCTCGACTCCAGCTATCTGACCGCGCTGGCCGCCCGCCACCAGCCCGGGATCTCCGCGTACACGATCGGATTCCGCGCCGAGGACGCCAAGTTCGAGGCGATGCCGGACGACCTGCGCTACGCCCGGCAGGTCGCCGAGAAGTTCGGCGTCGACCTGCACGAGATCGAGATCGCCCCGAACGTGCTCGACCTGCTGCCGCAGATGACGTACAGCCTGGACGAGCCGATAGGCGACCCCGCCGCGATCAACACGTACCTGATCTGTATGGCCGCCCGGGAGGCCGGGGTCAAGGTGATGCTCTCGGGGATGGGCGCCGACGAGTTGTTCGCCGGGTACCGCAAGCACTTCGCGAACCTGCTCGCGCTGCGTTACCAGCGCGTCCCCCGACCGTTGCGGCGCGGGGTTTCCGGGGTGGTGGACCGGCTGCCCGTCGCCTCGGCGACCCGGGGCTACCGGTCGGTGCGGTTCGCGAAGCGGTTCCTCTCCTTCGCCGATCTGCCGGAGGAGACCGCGTTCCGGCGCAGCTACACCATGTACGACCAGGACGAGCTGCTCGCTTTGCTCAACCCGGATCTGGCCGGGACGGTCGACGACGTGGTCACCGAGCACACGGACGTCTACCAGGACAACGACCTCGACGACTTCGTCAACCGCATGTGCCTGACCGATGCCCGCATGTTCCTGCCGGGCCTGAACCTGGCCTACACGGACCGCTCCAGCATGGCCGCCTCCACCGAGGTGCGGGTGCCGTACGTGGACATCGAGGTGGTCAAGGCGGCGTTCGCCGTACCCGGCAATCGCAAGATCGTCGGGCGACAGGGCAAGGCCGTCCTCAAGGAGGCGGCCACCTCGATTCTGCCCCGCGAGATCGTGTACCGGCCCAAGGGCCTGTTCAGCGCCCCGCTGCGGGCCTGGATGAGCCGGGACCTGGCACCGCTGGTGCGCGAGGTGGTCAACGACGGCGAGCTCGTCCGCTCCGGGCTGCTGCGCCGCGACGCGCTGGCCCGGATGGTCGCCGAGGACGCCGCCGGACAGGCGGACTACTCCAAGCATCTGTGGCACGTACTGACCCTCGAGTACTGGTATCGCGACGCGACCTCTGGCTCCGCCCAGAACGCTCGGACGACGGCTTAGAAAACAGGAGTTCCGGTGAAGCAGGTTGTACAGAACTACAAGAGCGGCGAGCTGGCGGTGCTCGACGTTCCGGTACCGGGGTGCAAGCCGGGCGGGGTGCTGGTGCGCAGCGCCTACTCGCTGATATCCACCGGGACCGAGCTCATGAAGGTCTCCGAGGCCGGCATGTCGATGCTGGGCAAGGCCCGCTCCCGGCCGGACCAGGTGGCCAAGGTCATGCAGAGCGTGGCCACCAACGGGCTGCCCGCCACCTACCGCAAGGTGATGGGCAAGCTGGACTCCTACACCCCGCTCGGCTACTCGCTGTGCGGGGTGGTCGAGCAGGTCGGCGCCGGGATCGACGACGTGAAGGTCGGCGACCTCGTGGCCTGCGCGGGCAACGAACACGCGCTGCACGCCGAGCTGAACTGGGTCCCGAAGAACCTCTACGCCCCGGTCCCTGAAGGCCTCGCGCCGCCGCACGCCGCGTTCGGCACCGTCGGCTCGATCGCGATGCAGGGCGTCCGCCAGGGCGAGCCGCAGCTCGGCGAGGTGGCGCTGGTCATCGGCCTCGGCCTGATCGGACAGCTGGTGGTGCAGCTCCTCACGGCCGCCGGAGTCCGCGTGGTCGGCGCCGACCCGGATCCGGCGCGCTGCGAGCTCGCCGAGCAGCTGGGTGCCGCGGCCTGCGGCGACCCCGCCTCGGCCGCTGTCGAAGCCGCCGTCGCCGAACTCACCGACGGCCACGGCGTGGACCAGGTGTTCCTGGCCGCCGGCGGCGGCAGCAACCAGCCCGTCGAACTGGCCGCCCGGCTCGCCCGGGACCGCGGCCGGGTCGTCGACATCGGCAAGTGCCGCCTGGACCTGCCGTGGAACGCGTACTACGAGAAGGAACTCGACGTCCGCTTCTCACGCTCCTACGGCCCCGGCCGCTACGACCCGTCGTACGAGCTGGAGGGACGCGACTACCCGATCGGCTACGTCCGCTGGACCGAGCGCCGCAACCTGGCCTGCTTCCTCGACCTCGTCGCCCGGGGCCGCGTCGACGTCGAGCCCCTGGTCTCCCACATCGCCGACTTCGACGACGCCGTGGAGACGTACCAGCGGCTGAAGGACGGCGAACTCAAGGCCGTCGCCGTGCTGTTCCGGTATCCCGAGCAGGAGGAGGAAGCGGGGGAGGCTCAGGCCCCGTCGGTGACCGTGCCCGCAGCGCCTCCTGCCGCCAAGGTGTCCACCCCGGCCAGGTCCGCGAAGACTCCGGTCCGTCTCGCGTTCGTCGGCGCCGGCAACTACGCGACGTCGATGCTGTTGCCGCATCTGGCCCGGCGCGAGGGCGTCGAGCTGTCGACCGTCGTCACCACGACGGCGCTCTCCGGGGCCAACGCGCAGCGGAAGTTCGGCTTCGCGAAGGCGACCACCGACCTCGACGTTGTCCTCGGCGACAAGTCCGTCGACGCGGTGTTCGTCGTCACCCGGCACAGCTCGCACGCCGAACTGACCCGGCAGGCACTGCTGGCCGGGAAGACCGTGTTCGTGGAGAAGCCCCTGGCCCTCACCGAGGACGAGCTGGCCGGCGTACTCGCGGCGGTGGAGGAGTCCGGCAACGACCGCCTCCAGGTGGGCTTCAACCGCCGCTTCGCGCCGCTGCTGACGGAGGCCAAGGAGCGGTTCGGCGTCCGGACCGGTCCGGCGAGCCTGCGCTACCTGGTCAACGCGGGCAAGCTCCAGCACGGCAGCTGGTATCTCCAACAGGGCGCCGAGGGCTCACGGTTCGCCGGCGAGGGCGGCCACTTCATCGATACGGCGAGCTTGCTCCTCGAAGCCGACCCGGTCTCCGTGTACGCGACGGCCGCGCCCGGAAACGACGACCTCCAGGTCGTCCTGCGCTACCCGGACGGATCGACCGCCACCATCAGCTACGTCACCACCGGCGCCCCCGGCTTCCCCAAGGAGACCCTGGACCTGCTCGCGGACGGCAAGGTCCTGCGGCTCGACGACTTCGTCCGTGCCTCGGTCCACGGCCGTAAGAAGTGGGTCAGTTCGCGGCTGCCCAAGGCCCGGGACAAGGGGCAGAACGCCGAACTCGCCGCGTTCGTCAAGGCCGTTCGGACCGGCGGGCCGATGCCGGTGCCGCTGGAGTCGCTGGTCGCCACCACGGCGGCCACCCTCGCCGTGCAGACCGGCCTGGCCGCCGGTACTCCGGTGACCTTGGCGAGGACGCCATGACCATGAGCGCGGGCTGGTACCTGCGCCGGCTGTCCCGGATGGGTCCGCGCGAGATCGCGGGCCGGGCGGGCGACACCGTGCGCCGACGGCGCTGGCGGTCGGCGCCGCCCGACTGCCCGACCGTCACCGGCGTCCGGTTCACCGCGGTCCTGCCCACGGGCACGATCGCCGAGGTGCCGCCGGACGCCGTGAAACGACTCGTCGCCGAGGCGGACCGACTGATGGCCGGGCACGCCGAGTTCTTCGGGGTGGACCGCGACGACCTCACCGACCCGGACTGGTCCTACGACCCGAAGACCGGACGCCGGGCGCCGTCCGGCTACGCCTTCGACGTGCCGTACCGCGACGAGGACGTGGCCGGGGACATCAAGCAGATCTGGGAGCCGTCCCGGCACCAGTACCTCACCGTGCTCGCCGCCGCCTACGCGGTCACCGGGGACGAGCGGTACGCCGAGCGCGTCGCCGGGCACCTGCGTTCGTGGTGGGCGGCCAACCCGCCGCTGCGCGGTGTGCACTGGATCAGCGGCATCGAGCTGGGCATCCGGCTGCTGTCCTGGGTGTGGATCCGCCGGCTGCTCGACGGCTGGCCGGGCGCGGCCGAGCTGTTCGAGGACAACCCGGTCGCGCTGAACCAGATCTGGCACCACCAGCGCTGGCTGGCCGCCTTCCCCAGCCGGGGCTCCTCGGCGAACAACCACGTCATCGCCGAGACCGCCGGACAGTTCGCCGCGGCCTGCGCCTTCGACTGGTTCCCCGCGTCGGCGCGTTGGCGGTCCGACGCGCTGCGGTCGCTGGAGCGGCAACTGCGCGCCAACACCTTCGACTCCGGTCTCAACCGCGAGCTGGCCACCGAGTACCACGGACTCGTCCTGGAACTCGGTCTGGCCGCGCTGGCCGAGGCCGATGCCGCCGGCGTGCCGGTTCCCGCCTCGCTCCGGCTGGTGCTGCTGCGGATGACCGACGCGCTGGCCGCCGTGGTGGACAACCGGCTGCGACCGCCCCGCCAGGGCGACGCGGACGACGGCTTCGGCCTGATCGTGGACGGCGCGGGCACCGACCGCTGGGCCTCGCTCCTGACCACGGGCGAGGCCGTGTTCGGCCGGCTCGACTGGTGGCCGGCGGTGACCGCCACCGACGTGCGCACCCCGCTGCTGGCCGCGCTCATCAGGCCGTACGCGAAGGACGGAACCGTCCGCCCGGCGACCAGGCCCGCCCACTTCGCCGACGCGGGGCTCACCGTCCTGCGCGGTCCGGAGGAGATCTGGTGCCGCTGCGACGGTGGTCCGCACGGCTTCCTGTCCATCGCCGCGCACGCCCACGCGGACGCGCTGTCCGTGGAGGTCCGGCACGACGGGATCGACGTGCTCGCCGATCCGGGGACGTACTGCTACCACGGGCAGCCCGAGTGGCGGCAGTACTTCCGCTCGACCCTCGGCCACAACACCCTGGAACTGGACGGTGGTGACCAGTCCGTCTCCGGCGGCCCGTTCCTGTGGGCCCGGCACGCCCGCACCCGCGTCCTGGACGTGGGCAACTCCGGTGCGGAGGTGGCCCATTGGGCCGCCGAGCACGACGGCTACCAGGGCTCGACGCACCGCCGCCGGGTGGAGCTGACGGCCGCGAGCCGGGAGCTGCGGATCGTCGACGAGGTGCGTGGCCCGCGCCGCGACGTGCGGTTGGCGTTCCACCTCGGCCCGGCGATCGCCGCGGACCTGGCCGGGCACCGGGCGGTGCTCACCTGGATCCGGGACGGCGAGGGGCGTTCCGCGGTGCTCGACCTGCCGAAGCAGTTGTCCTGGCGGGCGCACCACGGCGAGAGCGCACCGCCGCTGGGCTGGTACTCCGCCGGATTCGGGCGCAAGGAACCCACCACCACGCTGGTCGGCACCGGCTTCGCCGACGGCACGGACGGGTTCACCACCGTGCTCGGGTTCCGCGGCCAGGGGGCCGCGTGAGGAACAGGAGACGGCTCTGGGCGTCGGCGGCGGCACCGCTGGCGCTGGTCCTGCTGACGGCGACCGGCTGCGACAGTACGTCGAGCGCCCCGGCCAGGACGAAGCCGGCCGCCGCGCCGTCCACGGCCACGTCCGCCGCCCGGTCCGTGACCCGGGTGTGCGCCAACCCCGCCGCCGGACCGGCGAAGGCGCCGGCGGGCGCGGTGACCGTGGACCCCAAGGTGGTCGGCGACCTGGCGGCGAAGACCAAGAGCAGCCCTCCGAACACCACGTTCTGGCTCAAGCCCGGCACGCACAGACTTGAGCGGGACCGCTACGCCCAGGTCATCCCCAAGAAGGGGGATCACTACATCGGCGCGCCGGGCGCGGTGCTCGACGGCCGGAAGGTCAACCAGTACGCCTTCACCGGCAACGCCGCCGACGTCACCATCCGCTATCTCACCGTGCGGGGCTTCGTCGCGCCGCAGGACGAGGGCGTCGTCAACCACGACTCGGCCGACGGGTGGGTCATCGAACACTCGACGATCCAGGACAACTCCGGCGCCGGGCTGATGGCCGGTGCCCACCAGCAGGTCCGCGCCGACTGCCTGCGCGACAACGGCCAGTACGGCATGAACGCCTACAAGGGCAACGGCCGTATCACCGGCCTGGTGGTCGAGGGCAACGAGATCGTCGGCAACAACACCGGTGACTGGGAGCGGAAGCAGAAGGGCTGCGGCTGCACCGGAGGCATCAAGTTCTGGGAGGTCGACGGCGCCGAGATCAGCGGCAACTGGGTGCACGACAACCGGGGCACCGGGCTGTGGGCCGACACCAACAACAACGACTTCCGTATCGAGAACAACGTGATCGAGGCCAACGACGGCGCCGCACTGATCTACGAGACGAGCTACAACGCGGTCATCCGGGACAACACGATCCGGCGGAACAACTGGGTCGAGGGCCGCAAGGCGGCCGACAGCGGCGACAACTTCCCGTACGCGACCGTCTACCTGTCCGAGTCCGGCGGCGAACCGCGGGTCAAGGCGCGCACCCACAAGATCGAGATCTACGGGAACGTGCTGGAGGACAACTGGTCCGGGATCACCCTGTGGGAGAACGCCGACCGGTTCTGCAACAGCCCGGCCAACACCTCCTCCGGTGACTGCACCCTGCTGGTGAAGAAGACGAGCAGCTGTGTGAGCCCGGCGATCACCAAGGCCCCGCTCTACTCGGACTGCCGGTGGAAGACCCAGCGGGTGGACATCCACGACAACCGCTTCGTGCTCGACCAGTCCGTCGTCAAGTGCACGGAGATGTGCGACCGCATGGCGGTGCTGTCCAACTACGGCACCTATCCGGACTGGTCGCCCTACCACGGCGAAGGGGTGGCCGACGCCATCACCGAGAAGCAGCACAACAGTTGGCACGACAACGTCTACGTCGGGCCGTGGAAGTTCGTCGCCGAGGACCAGAGCAAGGTGCTCGACTTCGGGCAGTGGCAGGCGCCGCCGTACCAGCAGGACAAGGGCAGCACCCTCGACCTACAGGCCGGTGGTTGAGATGAGTGAGAACCTGACGCGCGGAACGGCCACGACGGAGACGCGGCCGGAAGACGAACCGCGCACCGCCGGCACACCGAAGATCGTCGGGATCGTCTGGGGGCTGCTGGTCCTCAACACGCTCGGCTCCGCCGGGGCCAAGACCATCGTCCCGCTGCCCCGCTCCCTCATCCAGATGGTCACCATGGGCTCGCTGGTCGCCGCGTTCGGCCTGGCGCTCCTGGTCAACCAGCGGGTGCGCATCAGATCCAGCGCCTACGTGCTGCTGCTCAGCCTGCTGCTGGTGTCGAGCGTGATCTCCAGCGCGAGCCTGGAGTCCGGGATGGGCGCGCTGTTCCGCTGCTTCCGGCTGACCCTCTTCGTCGGCACGCTGTGGCTGCTCAGCCGCTGGTGGGACGGCAGCCTCACGTTCGTCCGCTACCACATCCGGGCCTATTTCGCGGTCCTCGGCTCGGTCGCCCTCGGCCTGGTCGTCTCCCCGGGCAAGGCCCTGCCCGGCCTCTACGGCGGACGCCTCGTCGGCGCGCTGTGGCCGCTCACCCCGCCGCAGATCGGGCAGTACGCGGCGGTCATCATCGGGCTCACCGCGCTGCTCGTCATCGGCAGACGGACCGACCGGACCAGCGCCGTGCTGGTCATCGTGCCGTCACTGGTGCTGCTCGCGCTGACCCACACCCGGACGGCCACGCTCGGCCTGCTGCTCGGGCTGGCGCTGGCGATCGGCTCGCTCATCCTGACCAGCGCCGCGGCCCGCCGCTTCTTCAGCTGGTCGGTGCTGATCTCCGTGGTGGCCGCGGTCGGCTTCGCCTCCGCGCTGCAGACCTGGTTCCTGCGCGGCCAGAGCCAGGAGAACTTCTCCAGTCTCACCGGCCGGGCCAAGGTCTGGAACGCCCTGCTGGCCGAGCCCCGGTCGACCGCGCAGCAGCTGTTCGGCGTGGGCCTCGGCGACAAGTCCTTCGGCGGGCTGCCCATCGACAACAGCTGGCTGGCCGTCTACAACGAGCAGGGTCTGGTCGGTGTCACCCTCGTCGCGGTGATCATCGTCGTGCTCGGCGGTGTCGCGCTGCTGCGCCCGCCGTCGTTGCAGCGGGCCTGCGCGATCTTCCTGATCAGCTACTGCGCGATCGCCTCGTACACCGAGGCCGGTCTCGGGGACGCCTCGCCGTATCTGCTCCATCTGGCCCTGGCCGCCTCGCTGTTGGCGGCACCCGTCAAGGCCGCTCCGCTCGCGCTGCCCGAAGCCCCCCGACGGCACGTTCCGCGCTGGGCCCGTAGATCGGAGGTGAACTGAGCATGCACGTTCTCGTGGTGCACAACCGCTACAACTCGGCGCAACCGAGCGGGGAGAACAAGGTCGTCGACCAGGAGGTGGAGCTGCTGCGCGCGGCCGGCCACCGGGTCGAGCTGTTCGAGCGGCGCAGCGACGACATCGGCGCCCGCTCCCTCCTCGGCAAGGTCGCGGTACCGCTCCTGGTTCCGTGGAACCCGGCGGTCCGCAAGGAGTTGGCAGCCAGACTGCGCGCGGACCAGCCGGACGTGGTGCACGTCCACAACGTGTTCCCGCTCCTGTCGCCCGCGGTGCTGGCCGCCTGCGCCGACGCCGGAGTGCCCGCCGTCGCCACCCTGCACAACTACACGCAGGTGTGCCCGCCCGGCACCCTCCAGCGGGACGGCCGCCCGTGCACCGAGTGCGTCGGCTCGACACCGCTGCCCGCCGTCCGGCACGGCTGCTACCGCGACTCCCGCCTCGCGACCGTGCCGCTCGCGGTCAGCCTTTCGGCCAACCGGCGGCGCTGGTGGACCGGCGTGGAGCGCTTCCTGTGCATCTCCGCCGCGCAGCGCGACGTCCTGGTGCGCTCCGGCATGCCGGCCGAACGCCTGGCGGTGAAGCACAACTTCGTCCCCGAACCCGACATCCGCCGGGAGGGCGGGGGCGAGCAGGTGCTCTTTCTCGGCCGGCTCGCCGAGGCCAAGGGCGTACGGCTGCTCATGGCCGCATGGGACGAGGTCGCGGCGGGCGGCGGGGTGGGCGTCCCGCTAGCGATCGCCGGCACCGGGCCGCTGGAGAAAGACATCACCGCCTGGGCGTCCGGCCGGGACGACGTGCGCCACGTCGGCCTGCTGGACCCGGCGGAGTGCCGAAAGGCCATCGCGCGGTCGGTCGCCGTGGTGGCGCCCTCGACCTGGCTGGAGGCGTTCGGCCTGGTGGTCGTGGAGGCGATGGCGGCCGGGGTGCCCACCGTCGCCGCCGGGCACGGCGCCTTCGTCGAACTCGTCGAGGACGGCGTCACCGGGCTGCTGCACCGGCCCGGCGACGCCGCCTCGCTCGCGTCCGGCATCCGCCGGATCGCGGCCGACCCGGACCGCAACCGGGAGATGGGGCAGGCGGCCCGGCGCCGCTACGAGCAGGGATTCAGCCCGGCCGTCGGCCTGGAGCGCCTGCTGGAGGAGTACCGCACCGCGATCGCGGGACGGTCAGCACTGGCTCGCGGTGGGGACACCCACGCGGGCAGGGGGGATGGGGACAGCACATGACACGATGCCGACTCTGCGGCTCGGAGGCGACGGCGAGCGTCGTCGACCTCGGGGCGACACCGCCGTGCGAGAGCTTTCTCGCCGCGGACCAACTGGACCGGCCGGAGCCGGCGTACCCGCTGCACCTGCGGGTCTGCACCGACTGCTGGCTGGCGCAGATACCGCCGCTGATCACTCCGGAGGAGACGTTCAAGGAGTACGCGTACTTCTCCTCGTTCTCGACCTCCTGGGTGGAGCACGCGCGCACCTTCGTCGACGGCGCCGTACAGCGGCTGGATCTCGGCACCGACGCCTTCGTGGTCGAGGTCGCGAGCAACGACGGCTACCTGCTGCGACACGTGGTGGACCGGGGGATCCGCTGCCTGGGCATCGAGCCCTCGGTGAACGTCGGTGCCGCGGCGCGGGAGGCGGGCGTGCCCACGTTCACGGACTTCCTGAGCCCCGACACCGGCTCCGCCATCCGCGCCGAGCACGGCCCGGCGGACCTGGTCGTGGCCAACAACGTGTACGCGCACATCCCCGACGTGGTCGGGTTCACCCAGGGACTGCGTGCGCTGGTCGCCGACGACGGCTGGGTCTCCATCGAGGTGCAGCACCTGCTGACCCTGATCGAGGAGAACCAGTACGACACGATCTACCACGAGCACTTCCAGTACTACACGGTCGCCTCCGCGATCCGGGCCCTCGCCAGCGGCGGACTCGCCCTCGTGGACGTCGAGTTGCTGCCCACGCACGGTGGCTCCATCCGCCTGTGGGCCCGGCCGGCCGAGGTCGCGGGGGAGCCCTCGCAGCGGGTGGCCGACGTGCTGGCCCGCGAAAAGGCCGCCGGGCTGCAGGAGTTGGCCGGGTACACCGAGTTCTCCGCCCGGGTCGCCAAGGTGCGCCGCGACCTGCTCCGGTTCCTCATCGACGCGGCCGAGCGCGGCGAGACGGTCGTCGGCTACGGCGCCCCCGGCAAGGGCAACACCCTGCTCAACCACTGCGGCATCCGCCCCGACCTGCTCGCGTACACGGTCGACCGCAACCCGTACAAGCACGGCCGGTTCACCCCCGGCACCCGCATCCCGATCCTGCCGCCCGAGCAGATCGCCGTCGACAAACCGGACTACGTCCTCGTCCTCCCGTGGAACCTGCGGGCCGAACTGGTCGAGCAGCTCTCCTACGTCCACGAGTGGGGCGGCCGGCTCGTCTTCCCCATCCCGGAACTGAGCATCGTCGAGGTCGCGCACGCGAAAGAGGTCACAGCATGAAGGTCGTCCTGTTCTGCGGCGGTTACGGGATGCGCATGCGCAACGGAACCTCCGACGACGTCCCCAAGCCGATGGCGATGGTCGGACCGAGACCCCTGATCTGGCATGTCATGCGCTACTACGCGCACTTCGGGCACAAGGAGTTCATCCTGTGCCTCGGCTACGGCGCCCACCACATCAAGAACTTCTTCCTCACCTACGAGGAGACCGCCTCCAACGACTTCGTCCTGCGCGGCGGGCAGACCGAGCTGCTCTCCACCGACATCGCCGACTGGACGATCACCTTCGCGCAGACCGGCATCGAGTCGCCCATCGGGGAGCGGCTGCGCCGAGTGCGCCACCACCTCGACGGCGACGAGATGTTCCTCGCCAACTACGCCGACGTCCTCACCGACGCCCCGCTGCCGGAGATGATCGACCGGTTCGCCCAGCGAGACGCGGGCGCGTCGATGATGGTCGTACCGCCCCAATCCTCCTTTCACTGCGTGGAGTTGGGCGAGGACGGCCTGGTGGGCGGCATCACCGCGGTGAGCGACATGCCGCTGTGGGAGAACGGCGGCTACTTCGTGCTCCGCCAGGAGGTCTTCGACCACATACCGGAGAACGGCGACCTGGTCGCCGACGGCTGCTCCCAACTCGCCAAGCGGGGGCGGCTGGTGGCCCACCAGCACCGCGGTTTCTGGAAGCCGACCGACACCGTGAAGGAGCGGGCCGCGCTCGACGAGGCCTACGCGCGGGGCGACCGCCCGTGGGCCGTGTGGGAGCGGGACAGCGCGGGGGTGCGTGCGTGATCAGGCTCGGAGCCGGTCGGCTCGACCGGATCGTCGTCGTGGGCGCCCACTGCGACGACATCGCCATCGGCGCCGGCGGCACCCTGCTGACGCTGTGCCGGGCGCGGCCGGGTATCCAGGTCGACGCGCTGGTGCTCTCCGGCGGCGGCAGCGAACGGGAGCAGGAGGAACAGGCCGCGCTCACCGCCTTCTGCCCGGACGCCGACCTGCGGCTGACCGTGCACAAGCTGCCGGACGGCCGACTACCCGCGCACTGGGAGGAGGCCAAGGCCGCCGTCGAGGAACTGCGCGAGCGGACCGAGCCGGAACTGGTCCTCGCACCGCGCACCGATGACGCCCACCAGGACCACCGCGGCCTGGCGAAACTGATGACCACCGCGTTCCGTGACCACCTCGTGCTCGGCTACGAGATCGTCAAGTGGGACGGCGACCTCGGCCGGCCGGCGGCCTACCAGCCGCTGGAGACCGAGACCGCCGAACAGAAGGTACGGCTGCTGCAGGAGCACTACCCCTCGCAGCGGCACCGCCCGTGGTACGACCGGGAGGCCTTCCTCGGCCTCGCCCGGATCCGCGGTATCGAATGCCACGCGCGCTACGCCGAGGCCTTCGCCGTCACCAAACTCACGCTCAACCTGGGGGGTTGAACACCTTGCGCGTACTACTGACCGGACACCAGGGATATCTGGGCACCGTGATGGCACCCGTCCTCACCGCCGCCGGACACGAGGTCGTCGGCCTCGACTCCGGCCTGTTCGCCGACTCCGTCCTCGGCCCGCGGCCCGCCGACCCGCCCGGGGTGCGGGTGGACCTGCGCGACCTCACCGCCGAGCACGTGGCCGGGGTGGACGCCGTGATCCACCTGGCCGCGCTGTCCAACGACCCGCTCGGCTCGCTGGCGCCGGAACTGACCTACGACATCAACCACCACGCGTCCGTACGACTGGCAAAGCTGGCCCGTGACGCGGGAGTTCGGCGCTTCCTCTACGCGTCGACCTGCTCCGTCTACGGCGCCTCGGGCGGCGACGGCCTGGTGACCGAGGACGCCCCGCTGCGCCCCGTGACGCCGTACGCGGAGTCGAAGGTGCGGGTCGAGGACGACGTGCACGCGCTGGCCGACGACGACTTCACCCCGGTGTTCATGCGCAACGCCACCGCCTTCGGCTACTCGCCCCGGCTGCGCGCCGACATCGTGCTGAACAACCTGGTGGGCCACGCGCTGCTCTCCGGCGAGGTGTTGGTCCTCTCCGACGGCACCCCCTGGCGCCCGCTGGTGCACGCCGCCGACATCGCGCGCGCCTTCACGGCCGCGCTGACCGCGCCCCGCGAGGCGGTCCACGACAGGGCGTTCAACATCGGCAGCGAGATCAACAACGTCACGGTCGCCGAGATCGCCGAGCAGGTCGCCGAGGCGGTGTCCGGCGCGAAGGTCGTGATCACCGGGGAGAACGGTGCCGACCCGCGCTCGTACCGGGTGGACTTCTCCCGCTTCCGCGCCGCGATACCCGACTTCGACTGCGAGTGGACGGTGAAGCAGGGTGCCCTCGAACTCGCCGACGCCTACCGGAAGTTCGGGCTCACCCGGGAGCACTTCGAGCAGCGCTTCACCCGCCTCGCCGTACTGCGCGCGGCCACCGAGGCCGGCACCGTCGACGACACCCTGCGGTGGCGCCGATGACCGGAGTCGGCGAGGAGATGCACGCACTGGTGGAGCGGCTGTACCCGCTCTGCCGGAGCATCACCGGCGACGGGGTGCGCGCCACCCTGGACATCGTCGGCGAGTACGTCCCGTTGCGGGTGCACGAGGTGCCGACCGGGACGCAGGTGCTCGACTGGACGGTTCCGCAGGAGTGGAACATCCGGGACGCGTACATCGCCGACAGCACCGGCCGGCGGGTCGTCGACTTCGCCGAGTCCAGCCTGCACGTGCTCGGCTACAGCGTGCCGGTGGCGCGGACCATGCCGCTCACCGAGCTGCGCGCACACCTGCACACGCTGCCGGACCACCCGAACTGGGTGCCGTACCGCACGAGTTACTACAAGCCGGAGTGGGGTTTCTGCCTGGCGCAGGAGACCCTGGACGCGCTGCCCGACGGCGACTACGAGGTGCGGATCGACTCCACCCTCGCGGACGGCCACCTCACCTACGCCGAGCACGTGGTCCCCGGACAGGTGGCCGACGAGGTCATCGTCTCCTGCCACACCTGCCACCCGTCGCTGGCCAACGACAACCTCGCCGGCATCGCGGTCGCGACCTTCCTGGCCCGCGCGCTGGCGCGGGAAACGCCGTACTACACCTACCGGTTCATCTACGCGCCCGGCACCATCGGGGCCATCACCTGGCTGGCCCGCAACGCGGAACGGGTGGACCGGGTCAAGCACGGGCTCGTCCTTGCCTGCGCAGGCGACTCGGGTCAACTGACGTACAAGCAGAGCAGACGCGGCGACGCGGAGATCGACCGCGTGCTGCGGCATGTACTGACCGCCTCCGAACGCCCGCACCACATCAACGAGTTCACGCCGTACGGCTACGACGAGCGGCAGTACTGCTCACCCGGGTTCAACCTCGGCGTGGGCTCGCTCAGCCGGACCCCGTACGCGGGCTACCCCGAGTACCACACCTCGGCGGACAACCCGGACTTCGTCTCCCCGGAGGCGATGACCGACACTCTCGCCGTCTGCCGCGAGGCGTTCGCCGTACTCGACCGCAACCGGCGCTACCTCAACCTCAGCCCCTACGGCGAACCCCAGCTTGGCCGACGCGGGTTGTACGACGCGCTCGGCGGACGCAGCGACACCAAGCAGGCGCAGATGGCCATGCTCTGGGTGCTCAACCTCTCCGACGGCGAGCACAGTCTGCTGGACGTGGCCGAGCGGTCCGGGCTGTCCTTCGACAGCGTCGCCGGAGCGGCCGACGCCCTGCACGAGGCCGGGCTGATCAAGACATGACATCGACGACCACCGACGGGGAGAAGGCGGCGCCGGTTCGCTCCGCCAAGCGGGCCCTCGTCGGCCGGCTCTCCTGGGGACTGGCCGACCAGGCGGCCTCCAGCATCAGCAACTTCGCGGTGGGCATCTACGTGGCCCGCTCGCTGGGCGTGACCGCGTTCGGCGTGTTCAGCCTCGCCTGGGTGACCTACGGCGTGGTGCTCAACGTCTCCCGCGGCCTTGCCACCGACCCGCTCGTGGTCCGCTTCAGCGGAGTGCCGGAGCCGTCCTGGCGCGGGGCGGTGGCCCGCTCGACGGGTACCGCGCTCTGCGTCGGCACGGCTCTCGGCGTGCTGTGCCTGGCGGCCGGGCTCGGGCTCGGCGGCCGGGTCGGGCCCGCGTTCGCCGCCCTCGGTCTCATGATGCCGGGACTGCTGCTCCAGGACGCCTGGCGGTTCTCGTTCTTCGCCGCCGGCGACGGCCGGAAGGCGTTCGTCAATGACATCGTGTGGGGCATCGCGCTGATCCCCGCCATGGTGGTGGCGGCCCATGTCGACACCGTGGCCGCCTTCGTGCTCGCCTGGGGCGCGTCCGCCACGGTCGCGGCGGGATACGGCTGCGTCCAGTCCGGCATCCGGCCCCGCACGGCACAGGCTCGCGGCTGGCTGCGCGAACAGCGTGACCTCGGCTACCGGTATCTGGTCGAGAACGTCAGCCTCAGCGGCGCCAGCCAGCTCCGGGCGTACGGCCTCGGCGTGATCGTCGGAGTGAGCGCGGTCGGCGCGGTGCGCGGTGCCGAACTCCTCCTCGGCCCCTTCCTCGCCGTACTGATGGGGCTGTCGCTGGTCACCGTCCCCGAGGCGGCCCGCGTGCTGCGGCAGGCCCCGGACCGACTGGGCCGGTTCTGCCTCTACCTCGGCGGGGGACAGGCCACCGGAGCGCTGCTCTGGGGCTCGGCGCTGCTGCTGATGCCGGGCCGGCTCGGCGAGTTGGCGCTCGGCGACGTCTGGCACTCCTCCTCGCACCTCATCGTGCAGATCACCCTCAGTGTCGCGGGAGCGGGTCTCGGCACCGGCGCGGCGGCCGGACTGCGCGCGCTCGGCGCGGCTCGCCGCAGCCTGCGCTGCCAGCTCTTCGCCTCCGCCTGCTACGTCGGCGGCGGCCTCGGCGGAGCGGCCCTCGGCGGTACGGCGGGCTCGGCCTGGGGCGTCGCCGCCGCGACCATCAGCGGCTCGGCCGTGTGGTGGCTGCAACTGCGCTCCGCCCTGCGCGAGCACCACCGCGAACCCATCCCCGAAGTGAGGACCTCATGACCGACCGACCGAGGCTGAGCATCGGCCTGCCCGTGTACAACGGCGAGGAGTACCTGGCCGAGTCGTTCGACGCCCTGCTCGGCCAGACCTACGAGGACTTCGAACTGGTCGTCTCCGACAACGCCTCGACCGACGGCACCGAGGCCATCTGCCGCAAGTACGCCGCGCAGGACTCCCGCATCCGCTACCTCCGGCTGCCCCGCAACATCGGCGCCACGCCGAACCACAACCACGTCTTCGCCGAGTCCCGCGGCGAGCTCTTCAAGTGGGCCTCGCACGACGACCTCTACGGCCGTGACCTGCTGACGCGCTGCATAGAAGCACTGGACGAGCGTCCGGACGTCATCCTCGCCCACACCGACCAGGCGGTCATCGACGGCGACGGCCAGGTGACGGTGCCCTACGAGTACACGCTCGCCACCGGCTCCCCGAGCGCGCCGGAACGCTTCCGCAGCCTGCTGTTCGAGCCCGGCGGCGACGACTTCTACGGAGTCATACGGGCCGACGTGCTGCGCCGGGTGAAGCCGATGGACAGCTACCACCACGCGGACCGCACGTTCGTCGCCGAGATCACCCTGCACGGACGCTTCCACCAGGTGCCGGAACTGCTCTACTTCCGCCGCGACCACCCCACCCGCGCCGAACGCGCCAACCCCTCCAAGCGCGCCCGCTGCGTCAACCTCGACCCGCGCCGGGCCGGCGCGCTGCACCCGACGCCCCGGCTGCTCGCCGAGTACATCTGGGGCTTCGCGTCCGCGATCCGGCGGGCCCCGCTCTCCCCGGCCGACCGGCGTGCCTGCTACCGCCACCTGGCTTCGTGGATGACCAGCCGGGTCCGCCCGGGCGCCGGCGAGCGGGTCGAGGACCGCGCCCCCGTCGACCCCGCCCAGCTCACTGTCTCCGTGGACGCCCTCGTCGCCGGCCGCGAGGGGAGGCACACATGACCTCCGCGCCCCAACAGCCGGTGCGCGTCGGGGTGTTCGGCCTCCTCGGCTCCGGCAACCTCGGCAACGACGGATCGCTCGAAGCCGTCCTCGGATACCTCCGCGCCGACCACCCGGACGCGGTCGTGGACGCCCTGTGCGGCGGACCCGAGGCCGTGACGGCCCGGTTCGGTATCCCCGCCACCCGGATGCACTGGAACCGCGCCGAGTACCGCACCGCGTCCCGCGTGGGCTCGATCGCGTCCAAGGGCCTGGGCAAGTTCGTCGACATCTTCCGCACCGCCGCCTGGGTACGCCGCCACGACGTGGTGATCGTGCCGGGCATGGGCGTCCTGGAAGCCACCCTGCCGCTACGGCCGTGGGGCTTCCCGTACTCCCTGTTCCTGCTCTGCGCGAGCGGGAAGCTGACGCGCACCCGGGTCGCGCTGGTCAGCGTCGGCGCCGCCGAGATCCGCAACCGGCCCACCCGCGCCCTGGTCCGCTGGTCGGGGCGCCTGGCCGCCTACCGGTCCTACCGGGACGCCCAGTCCCGGGACGCGATGCGGGCGATGGGCGTGAACACCGCGCGCGACGAGGTCTACCCGGACCTCGCGTTCTCCCTGCCGGCGCCGCCCGCGGGCACGCCCTCGGACGTGCCGGGCACGGTCTGCGTCGGTGTCATGGACTTCCACGGCGGCAACGACGACCGCGCCCGGGCCGACGAGATATACCGGCGCTACCTCGACGGGACGATCCGGTTCGTGCGCACCCTGGTCGAGGAGGGCAGACCGGTCCGGCTGCTCACCGGCGACCGGTGCGACGCCACGGTGGTCGCCGCGATCCTCGAAACAGTCGGCTCACCCCTGGTCACCGCCGCCGAACCGGCCTCCCTGGCCGACCTGATGAAGGAGATGACAGCCGCCGACACCGTGGTCGCGGTCCGCTACCACAACCTGATCTGCGCGCTGAAGACCGGCACACCCGTGCTCGCCCTCAGCTACGCGGCGAAGAGCGACGCCCTCATGGAGCGGATGGGCCTCGGCGCGTACTGCCACCCGGCGCGCGAGGTCGACGCCGACCGGTTGCTGGAGCAATTCCGGGCGCTGGAGAAGCGATCGGCCGAACTTCGGCAGACCCTCGCCGAGCGGAACCAGGCCGCCGCCCGCCAACTGGACGACCAGTTCAGCTCGTTGACCGCTGCCGTGTTCCCCACGACCGACCACACCCACGCCCACGCTCGGCAGGAGTCTCCATGAAAGCGACCGAAGTCCCGGAGATCGCCGGCGCGTTCCTCTTCGACCCGACGCCGTACACCGACGAACGCGGCTTCTTCTGCCGCACGTTCGACGCCGACGTGGTCCGCTCGGTGGGCCTCGACCCGAACGCCTTCGTCCAGGACAGCCTGTCCCGCTCGGTGCGGGGCGTGGTGCGCGGCCTGCACCTGCGATCCGGCGCGGGCGAGGCCAAGTTGGTGCGGTGCTCGTACGGGCGGATCTTCGACGTGGTCGTGGATCTACGGCAGGATTCCCCGACTTACCGCCATTGGGCCTCCTTTGAACTCACAGGAGAATCACAACCAACTCTTTACATTCCCGCTGGATGCGCGCACGGTTTTCAGGCACTGACCGACACCGCCGACACCTCGTACCGGATCGACCGCCCGCACGATCCGGCGGAGGACGTGACCATCGCCTACGACGACCCGGAGCTGGCCATTCCCTGGCCGCTGCCGGTTGCGCTGATGTCCCAACGGGACCGGGAGGCACCGAGCCTCGCCGAGGTCCTGAAGCACAGAGAAAGCTGAGGTCCGCGTGGACACCGAAGTGCTTGACCTGCCCCTGTCGCGGACAGCCAACGAACGGCTGCACGCCATGATCCCCGGGGGCGCTCACACCTATGCCAAGGGCGACGACCAGTACCCCGAGAACCTGGCCCCGGTCATCAGCCACGGCAGCGGTGCCCACGTGTGGGACGTAGACGGCAACCGCTACATCGAGTACGGCTCCGGCCTGCGGTCGGTCAGCCTCGGCCATGCCCACCCGCGCGTGATCGAGGCGGTGCGCCGCGAACTCGGCCGCGGCAGCAACTTCGTCCGGCCGTCCATCGTGGAGGTCGCAGCCGCCGAACGCTTCCTCGCCACCGTGCCGACCGCCGAGATGGTGAAGTTCGCGAAGAACGGCTCCGACGCCACCTCCGCCGCGGTACGCCTCGCCCGCGCCGCCACCGGCCGTTCACGGGTGGCCCTCTGCTCCGACCATCCGTTCTTCTCCGTCGACGACTGGTTCATCGGCACCACACCGATGTCCGCGGGCATCCCGTCGACGACCACCGAGCTCATCGCGTCCTTTCCCTACGGCGACCTGGCCGCCACGGAGGAGATGCTCACCCGGTACCCGGACGAGATCGCCTGTCTGATCCTCGAACCCGCCACCCACACCGAGCCGCCGCCGGGCTACCTCGCCGGCCTGCGCGAACTGGCCGACCGGCACGGCTGCGTACTGATCTTCGACGAGATGATCACCGGCTTCCGCTGGTCCGAGGCGGGCGCCCAGGGCCTCTACGGCGTCGTCCCCGACCTCTCCACGTTCGGCAAGGCGCTGGGCAACGGATTCGCCGTCTCCGCGCTGGCGGGGCGCCGCGACCTGATGGAGCGTGGCGGGCTGCGCGACTCCGGCGACCGGGTCTTCCTGCTGTCCACCACCCACGGCGCCGAGACGCACTCCCTGGCGGCCGCGATGGCCGTGCAGAGCACCTACGTCGAAGAGGGCATCACCGCGCGGCTGCACACTCTCGGCGAACGGCTGGCGGCCGGTGTCCGTGACGTCGCGGCGGCCATGGGTGTCGGCGATCACGTCGTCGTCCGGGGCCGGGCCAGCAACCTGGTCTTCGCCACCCTCGACGAGAACCTGCGGCCGTCGCAGCAGTACCGCACCCTGTTCCTGCGCCGGCTTCTCGCGGGCGGAGTGCTGGCCCCGTCCTTCGTGGTGAGCAGCGCACTGGACGACGAGGACATCGACCGCACCGTCGACGTGGTGGCCCAGGCCTGCGCGGTGTACCGGAAGGCACTGGACGCAGCCGACCCCACCCCCTGGCTGGCCGGTCGGGCGGTGAAGCCGGTGTTCCGCCGCCTGGCGTGAGGTGACGTCAGAGGGGCGCGCGCCGACCGGCGTCGGCCCTCCGACCGGACGGCCGGCCGCCCAGCCGGTCGGCGGTCCGGTCGACCAGCCACGCGGTCGCCGGAACCACCGCCAGCGCGGTGCACCAGCCGCCGAAAGCGTCGGTCGGATAGTGCGCGCCCAGCCCGACCTCCGCCCACCCCATGACCACGCCGGCCACCAGCCCCGCCCCGAGCACGAGCGACGTACCGGCCGCCCTCCCGAGGCCGAGCCGGTCCGTCGCGAACAGCGCCGCCATGAGGGCGAGCGCGGTGGCGAAGGCGGTGTGCCCGCTCGGGTAGGACAGGTTGCCGGGGCCGTGGATGGTGCGTCCCACCACATGCTTGAGCAGCGTGGTCGTCCCCACGGTCGCGCCGGCACCGGCGAGGACGAGCACCGCCGCACGGGGACGCCGAACCAGCAGACAGCCCGCCACACCGGCCGCGATCACCGTCGCCGATCCCACGGGTTCCCCCAAGAAGTCCAGGACCAGGGCGACTTGGCGCCACGGCGGGCCCACGTTGTCCGCCGTGGGCCGGTGGATCCAGCTGTCCACCGCGCCGGGTGCGCTGTGGCCGGAGTACCGGACCCCGAGCGTGACGACCACCAGCGCGGCGAGGACCGCGATCAGTCCGAACCGGGGGCGCAGCGACGGGGGCAGCACCGCGCGCGCCGTGAACCGGCCCGGGTCGGCTTCCAGGTCCTCACCTGCCGGACGATCCAACGCGAGCCCCCCGCCATGTCCCCTTTGTGAGCCATCAGCACCCTAACCGCAATCCGGTTGCGAGGCCTGGGCGTTGGGACGCGCGTGCGCAGGCTGCGATGTTCTGACTGCCCTGTGTCGCGGGTTGGTCGGCGAGGTGAACGGGGGCAGGGGCTGCCACCAGGGACGCGGTCCGCCATCCATCCGTTGGAGCCCGGTGTGCTCGACGCGGAAGAGCGCGAAGACCGACTCCAACTCCGCAGCCCAGCTTGCCTGTACGCGGTCGCGGGTCGTGAGAGTGCCGGGTTGCCGGGAGCGTGACGAACCCTCCCGGCAACCGACTTCAGGCTCTAGAAGAAGCCCAGCCTCTTCGGCGAGTAGGACACGAGGAGGTTCTTGGTCTGCTGCTGCAACGCGCCGACATGACCGCTCCGTTGGAGGCCGGGGGCTGCTGGGCGACTGCTCCCTGGCGGCCGAGCGTGGCGGCCGAGCGGAAGAGCCGTGCGGACACCGTCTGGTCCTGGGCCGAGGCCAAGCGAGAGTCCTTCGCGTCCTGGTTCCCGTTACAGATCGTTCGACCTCGGCGCAGTACCCTGACCTTCCAGACAGACCGAGTCGGGGGACCCGGCTGATGGGGGGAACGTGGAGTTCATCGGTCGGGATGATCAGCTGGATCTGTTGCGCCGGCTGCTGGCCGAGCCGCGAAGCCACGGGAGCGCGGTGCTGGTCCGCGGGACGCCCGGTATCGGGAAGACGGCGTTGCTCGCCGAGACCGCCGCCCTCGCCGAGGAGCTCGGCTACCGGGTCCTGCGCACCAGCGGTGTGGAGGCCGAGAGCGACATCCCGTACGCCGGTCTGCAGCTTGTCCTCCGCCCATTGGCCGCAGGAGCTGCTGATCTCGCAGTCCCGCACCGGCAGGCCCTGGACACCGCTCTCGGGCACGCCGAGGCCGGTGTCCCCGACATCTTCCTGGTCGGTCTGGCGGTCCTCAACCTGCTGGCGGACGCGGCCGCGGTCGCGCCGGTGCTGGTCCTGGTCGACGACGTCCAGTGGCTCGACGACGCCACCGCCAGTGTCCTGGCTTTCGTGGCGCGCCGAGTCGGCACGGAGCCGGTGGTCATAGTGGGAGCCGCACGCGACGGCTACCGGTCGCGCCTCAACTCCGACGAAGTCACCTCCGTACCCCTGGGCCCGCTCACGGACGGCCAGGCCGCGGAGATCCTGGCGGACCGCGCCCCGGATCTGCGCCCGACCGCGCATCGCCGACTGCTGGCCGAGGCTGCCGGGAACCCCTTGGCCCTGACCGAGCTCTCCCGCACACTCGGCGTGTCGGCCGATCCGCACATCTCCCAACTGCCTCTCACCGAGCGGCTCGAACGGGCCTTCACCGACCGCCTGGAGACCTTGCCCGACATCACCCGCGGTCTGCTACGGATCGCGGCCCTCAACGACAGCTCGTCGCTCCCCGAGATCTACCGCGCGACCCGGCTGTTCACCGGCGCGACGGTCGGAGCCGCGGAACTCGACCCGGCCGTGTGCGCACGGCTCGTCCAAGTCGTCGGCAGCGAACTCCGGTTCGGACATCCGCTGATGCGGTCGGCGATCCACCAGACCATGCCCACCGGCGTCCGCCATGCCGTACATGCCGCGCTCGCCGCTGTGCTCGACGAACACCCGGACCGGCAACTGCGTCACCGGGCTGCCGCGGCCGACGACCCGGAGGAGGCGGTTGCCGCCGCGTTGGAGGACGCCGCTCACCGGGCCGCACGCCGCGGCGGCATGGCGGCGGCCGTCACGGTCCTCGAACAGGCCGCCGCGCTCAGCGAGGACGCCGACCGCCGAGCGGAACGGCTGTTGCGTGCCGCCGACTTCGCCGTCGAGCTCGGCCGGCCCGAGACCGTGACCCGGCTGCTGGACCAGGCGCTCACCGGGCCGTTGTCGCGGCGGCAGCATGCCACGGTCGTCTGGCTTCGCGGCAGCTTCGACGAGGGACTGCACAGCCACTCGTCAGGGGCCAACTCCCTGACGGTCCTCGCCGAGGCGATGGCCGCGGAAGACGCTGCGCTGGCGCTGCGGATCCTGTGGAGCGCCGCGCAGTTGTGCTTCTGGTCCGAACCGGGCCCGGAGGGCCGCCGCAGGGTCCTGCGGGCAGTGGAGCGGATGGAGCTGGACGAACTCGATCCGTGGCGTCTGGCCATCTGCGCCTACGTCGCGCCGGTCGACCGCGGCGCCTTCGTCCTGGACCGTGTCCGGCACGTCGCCCTGAAGGAGGGCGACGACGGCCGTGCCTACCGGATGCTCAGCACCGCCGCGCTCCTCGTCGGCGGCTTCGACCTGGCGCGGGCGTTCTCGGCGGCCGGTGGCGCGCCGCTGCGTGCCCAGGGACGCCTGGGGCTGTTGGCCCGGACGGTCGGCGCGGACGCGTGGAGCGCTCTCGTGGTCGGTGACCTCGGCGCGGCGATCGCCGCGACCGAGGAGTCGCGAAGGCTGGCGCGCGAGACCAGCCAGACGATGATGTACGCCTTGATGACCGCCACCGCGGCCAAGCTGGCCGCGTTGCGCGGTGAGGCGGATTCCGCCCTGGAGCTGGCCGGTGAGGCGGAGGAGATCGGGCTGCCGGCCGGGGCACGTCCGGTGCTGGCCACCGCGTCGATGGCACGCGGGCTGGCGGCGTTGGGCGCGGGCCGGTTCGAGGAGGCCTTCGGCCATTTCCGCCGGCTGCACGATCCGGCGGATCCCGCGTTCCAGGTCGCCCTGCGGCTGACGGCCGTGGGTGACCTTGTCGACGCGGCGACGCACTGCGGGCGGCTGGAGGCCGTGCGCCCGATCGTGACAGAGCTGGAGGAGGTCGCCACGGTGACCTCCGCGCCCGTGCTCCACGCCGACCTGCGACTGGTCCGGGCGCTGCTGGCCGCCGACGAAGACGCCGAGCCGCTCTTCGCGGCCGCGTTGAGCGCCGACCTCAGCGCCTGGCCGCTGATCAGGGCTCGTACGCATTTGGCCTACGGCGAATGGCTGCGGCGTCGGCGACGCAGTGTCGAGTCCCGCGACCACCTCCGTGCCGCCCGCGACATGTTCGACGCCCTCGGCGTGATCCCTTGGGGGGAGAGGGCCCGCCGGGAACTACGCGCCGCGGGCGAGACCAGCCGCCGCCGGGCCCCGGACGCCCGGGACCGATTGACCGCCCACGAGCTGCAGATCGTCCAGCTCGCGGCCGACGGGCTGACCAACCGCGAGATAGGCCAGCGGCTCTACCTGTCGCACCGTACCGTCAGCTCGCATCTCCACCGGATCTTCCCCAAGCTGGGCGTGGTCTCGCGCGCCGAGCTGCGGACGGTGGTCAGCGCACCGCGTTGACCACCGTCACATGACGCTCGCTTCCGCCTGCGCGGCGTTCCTAATGTTCCCCATGTCAGGACATCGACAAGCGGGGGAGCGCTCCCATGGTGTGGAACGGCATCCAGCACGCATCCGGGCCGCCGATGGTCGGCCGCCACGCCGAACGCGAAGCCATCGGACGACTGCTCGACGCGGTGCGCGACGGCCTCAGCGGAGTCCTGGTGCTGACCGGCGAACCCGGGATCGGCAAGACCCGACTGCTGGAGTACGCCGCGGCTCAGGCCGCTGAGCTGCGCGTGGTCCGGCTGACCGCGGTCGAGACCGAGACCGGTCTCGGCTTCGGCGCGCTGCACCGGTTGCTGCGGCCGTTCCTGAACCGGGCGGGCCGCCTGCCCGGGCCGCAGCGGGCCGCGCTGGACGCGGCCCTGGGCCTGGTGTCGGGGCCGCCCGCGGACCGCTATCTGGTCGGCCTGGCGACGCTGACATTGCTGTCTGCGGCCGCCGCCGATCAGCCGCTGCTGTTCCTGCTGGACGATGCGCAGTGGCTGGACCGGGAGTCGGCGGAGGCGCTCGCCTTCACCGCTCGCCGGCTGCACGCCGACTCGCTGGGCCTGATCATCGCCGTCCGCGACGGGCTCGCGGACAACGGCCTGTTCGACGCGCTGAGCGTGCACTCCGTGACCGGTCTGCCCGGGCCGGAGGCCAAGGTACTGCTCTCCTCGGCGCCCCGGCGGATGGACGCGGACGTGGCCGACCGGATCGTCGCCGGCACCGGCGGCAATCCGCTCGCGCTGCTGGAGTTGGCCGACGCCCTGGCCGGCGAGCAACTGTCCGGTATCGCCCCGCTGCCCGACCCGCTGCCGGTGAGCCGCCTGATCGAGGGCCACTTCCGGCGCCTGGTCCGCGCCCTGCCATCGGAGACCTCAACCCTGTTGCTGCTGCTCGCGGCGGCCCCCTCGGACGACACGGGATTGATATGGCTGGCCGCCGGGCGGCTGGGCCTGTCCGCCCGCGCCGTCCAGCCGGCGGTCCGCGCGGGAATCCTCGGCCGGGACACGACGACGGCCTTCCGGCATCCCCTTATCCGCTCGACGGTCTACGCCGGAGCCGAACCCGGCGAGCGCCGCCGGGTGCACGCGGCACTGGCCGCCGCCTGCGACGCCGTGCGGGACGCCGACCGCCGCGCCTGGCACCGGGCCGAGGCCGCCGAGGGCCTGGACGACGGCGTCGCCGACGACCTGGAGGCCGCCTCCGAGCGAGCTCGTTCCCGCGGCGGCTACTCCCAGCAGGCCCTGTTCCTGTCGCGCGCCGCCGATTTCACCAAGGTCTCGGACAAACGGGCCGAGCGGCTGCTCGACACGGCGCAGGCCCATCTGATGTCCGGCGACGCGCCTGCGGCACGGACCGCGCTGGACGTGGCCGGCGCCGACATCCGTGGACCGGTGATGCGGACGCGCGAGCTGCGGATGCGGGCGACCGTGCTGATGTTCCAGATCGCCGTCGCCGACGTCCCGGCGATGCTGATGGACGCGGTGACCAGGCTGGGCCCACAGGACCCGCGGCTGACCTGGGAGTTGCTCTGCGAGGCGCTGCACGCCGCGCTGGTCGCCCACGACTGCACGCGGGGCACGACGCTGACCGAGGTCGCGGCGGCTACGGTCGCCGCGCGGCACGCCCTGGACTCCCCGGTGCGCGGCCGTGACCTGCTGATGGAGGGTCTGGCCCGTCGCGTGGCCGAAGGTTATGAGCGCGGCGCGCCCGTGCTGCGTACCGCTCTGGACGAACTGCGGAGCGGCGGCGGGATCGGGGACGCGAACAGTCCGTTCGCGGTGATGCTGTTGATGGCCTGCGACGATCTGTGGGACGTCGAGGCCGCGCGTGAAATCACCGACCGCCTGGTGGCGGCGGACCGCGATGCCGGCGCGCTGTACGCGCTGAGCATCGCGCTGCTCGTCGAGGCGCGCTACGAACTCCTGGACAGACGGTTCGCGGAGGCGGAGGTCCGCTACGCGGAGTTCGACGACATCGTGACTGCCACCGGGTTCCCCGGCGGCGGAGACATCAACAGGCTCCACCTGTTCGCCCTGACCGGCCGGGAGGCCGGGCTGCGGGCGGCGGTGCGGCGGACAGCGGAGATGAGGAGCATCGGCCTGGGTCTGCATCAGTTGATGGCACAGCACGCGCTGGCCTCGTTCGAGCTGGGGCAGGGCCACTACCAGCAGGCGATGGAGCACGCCCGGGCGGTTTTCGAGGAGGACCCTCCGACGTGCGGCAACCTCGTTCTGCCGCTGCTCATCGAGGCCGGCGTGCGCACCGGCGACCGGGTCGGCGCGGCCGGAGCCTTGGCCCGGCTGGAGGAACGCACCCCGCTCGCCGGTACTCCTTGGGCCCTGGGCACCCTGGCTCTGGGCCGGGCGCTGATGGCCGAGGGTGACGATGCCGAGAAGTTCTACGAGGAGTCGGTCGAACTGCTGGGGCAGGGGCCGCTGGGCCTGGAACTGGCCCGGTCCCGGCTGCTGTTCGGCGAGTGGTTGCGCCGCCGCAAGCGGCGTTCCGATGCCAGGAGGCAGTTGCGCGCCGCGTACGAGAGCTTCGACGCCTGCGGTGCGGTGCCGTATGCCGAGCGGGCCCGGATCGAGCTGCTGGCGACCGGCGAGACAGCCCGCAGGCGGACGGAGGAGACCAGGTTCGATCTCACACCGCGGGAACGTCAGGTGGCCTCCATGGCTGCCTCGGGGCTGACCAACGGGGAGATCGCGACGCGGTTGTTCGTCACCGCCTCGACCGTCGAGTTCCATCTGAACAAGGTGTTCCGCAAGCTCGGCATCACCTCCCGGAAGCAGATCCCCCGGGCGATCGGCGAACCGGGCGTGGTGACCGGGGACTGACCCCCGAGGAACTCATAGCTGTCAGGAGGGTTCTGTGGGAGAGACAGGCGTCGTTCACCTGAAGTCACACCCAACACGGATGACGCCGATTCAGGAGGTGGCGCGCGCGACGGCCTCGATGACGTGCGCGGTGGCGTCGGGATGCGAGACGAGGACCGCGTGCGAGGCGCCGCGGACCACCTCGGTGTGAGAACCCGCGCGAAGCGCCATGGCCTGCTCGGCAGCCGGCGGGATGGCGTGGTCGGCGCCCGCGACCAGGAACCAGGAGGGAATGGTCTTCCATGCCGGCGTGCCGCTGGGTTCCGCGAACGCGGCCACCACACCGCCGGCCGTCGTCCGGCCGCCATCAGCCGGGCCTTGCCGGCCGGCACGTCGGCGGCGAAGACCTGCCGGAAGTCCGCGGGGTTGACATAGGCGTCCTGCCCGCCCGGGAACGGCCGGACCGTCAGCGCCGACGGGAGCTGGCTGCCGGGCTATTCCCCGAGGACCGCCAGGCTGGACTCGCCCTGGTCGGGAGCGAACGCGGCGATGTACACCAGGGCCTTGACGTTGGGATGGCCCACCGCGGCGTCGGTGATGACGGCGCCGCCGTAGGAATGGCCGACCAGGACGACCGGCCCGGGAATGGTGTCCAGGACACTGGACACTCAGGCCGAGTCGCCGGCCAGGCCACGGAGCGGGTTCGCGACGCCGATCACGGGATACCCCTGGCGCTGGAGCCGCGATACCACCGCGTCCCAGCTCGACGAGTCCGCGAAGGCACCGTGGACCAGGACCACGGTCGGCCTCGGTGTGCTCGGTGTGGCTGACGCCGTCGCGGCGTTTGCGGCGGAGGCCGAGTCGGCGGGCGTGGCGGCGGACAGCGTCGGGATCGCGAGCAGTGTCCCGATCGCCAGCGCCATGAGCATCAGCTTTCTGCGGCGTTTCCCATCCTTGTGTGCGATCGGACGGGTTCGATGCCTGTCATCACTGTTCTCCTCGTCCTCCTCGTGTTTCCTGCTCTTTCGGTGCCGTCCGACTCACAAGGACGGCGGCGGTCCGGTGACGCGCAGGTGGAAGGCCTCGGCGGAGGCCACGACCGCCGCGAGATCGGACTCCGGCGGCAGATCCCCGGCCTCGGCCACCGGGGTGCCGTTGGCCCTGAAGTACTCCTCGATGCAGGCCGGGCTGAACAGCACCGCTATCCGCGCCCCCTCGGGCGAGCGCACCAGATAGCTGTGCGGAACCCCGCGCGGCCCGTACGCGACCTGCCCGGGCACCAGGTCGTGGCGCTGGTCACCGACGAAGAACGTCACCTCGCCGTCGAGGACGAACCAGACCTCCTCCTCGTCCTCGTGGACGTGGTGCGGGGGCGCGTGGCCGGCCGGGTCGGCGAACTCCATCAGGCTGAGCCGGTTGTCGGTCGCGGTGCCGGGCAGCAGAATCCTGGCCTGGCCGCCGAGGAACCAGAAGGGTTCGCGCTCGGCCGTCGGGCCGAAGGTCGGGAAGAACCGGGTCATTTCCGCTCCTGAGGTCATCGGTGGCTGCCGAGGAAGTGCAGCAACATGTCAGTCATTTCTTTCGGGTGTTCTTCGTAGATCCAGTGGCCGGAGTCGGGGACGACAGCCGGGGTGACGTGGGTGGCGTAGTGGCGCACCTGGTCCGCGACCGCCGAACCGAGGCTTCCGGAGGCGCCGATCGCGAGCACCGGCATGGTCAGGGGCTTCTTCTGGAACCGCGCGTTGTCGGCGATGTCCTGCGGGAACGTCCGGAACCACGCGAAGCTCGCTTCCAGATGTGCATAGTCGCGCAGGTAGGAGGCGAAGACCGTGAGGTCGTCCGGGGTCAGGGCGTCCTTGTGTACCGCGATGCCCCGCATGAAGCCCGACGTCCAGGCCAGCTCGCGGCCCCGGATCAGGCTCTCCGGGAGGCCGGTCTGCAACGAGAAGAAGCCGAAGTTCCACACCCCGGGTCCCTTGGCCGTCAGCGCCGGGAACTTGTAGATGCCCGGGTCAGGGATCGGGGCCTCGCTGAGCACGAGCTTTTTGACGCTGTGCGGGTACTGCGCGGCGTAGGAGTAGGCGACCATCGTGCCGATGTCGTGGCCGACGACATTCACGTCGTGGTCCTTGCCGAGCGACACCAGGAGGGCGTGCAGCGTGGCGGCCATGGTCTTCTTGTCGTAGCCGGACGCCGGGGCGTCACTTAGGCCCGCGCCGGGCAGGTCGGGCGCGATGACGGTGTAGTGCTTGGCGAGCGCGGGCATGATGCCGTGCCACTCGTACCAGGTCTGGGGGTAGCCGTGGATCAGGACCAGGGTCGGGCCGTGGCCGCCGATCACGTAGTCGATGCCGGTCCCGGCGACCTGGGTCTTGTGTTCGCTGAAGCCGGCGGGTAGCCGCTCGCCGGCCGGCGCTGCCGGCTTGGTGGAGGCCGCGGCCGTGAGGGTGGTCGAGCCGAGGCCGACGGCCAGGGCGAAGACCGCGGCCACCAGGCGGCGGGATCTGGGCATGCGGAATCTCACTGATCGCTCCAAAGGATGCGAGGAGAGGCGAGGCACGGCGGGCTTGGCGCCCGCCGTGTCGTGACGGCCGGTCAGAGGGATTCGACGAGGCCGCCGTCGATGACGAAGTCGGCGCCGGTGATGTTCGCCGCCTGCGGACCGGCGAGGTACAGCACGAGATCGGCCACCTCCGACGGCCGGGTGAAGCGGCCGGTCACCGACTGTTTGGCCGCACCGCGGGCCACCTCCTTGGGGTCGACGCCGCGGGACTGGCCGACCGTGGCGGCGACACCGCCGGCGCCCTGCCACAGAGCCGTCTCCACCGGGCCGGGACCGATGGTGTTCACCCGCACACCGCGTGGCCCCACCTCCTTGGACAGGGCCTTGCAGAAGTTGGTCAGCGCTGCTTTCGCCGCGCCGTAGTCGATGACCAGCGGGTCCGGCAGCCGGGCGTTGACCGAGGAGACGGTGACGATACGGCCCGCGCCGGTGGCGAGCAGGTGCGGCAGCGCGGCCCGGGTGGTGCGGACGGCGGCCATGAAGTTGACCGTGAACGTCCACTCCCAGTCCTCGTCCGTCACGCCCAGGAAGCCGTCGATCCGCGGTCGCACCGCCCCTACGTTGTTCACCAGGACGTCGACCCCGCCATGGACCGCGACGGCCTCGGCGACCAGCGCGGCTGGACCGTCGGGCGCCGCGAGGTCGAGCTCCACGACGGTGAGTTCAGCACCCTGCTTCACATGCTGGTCGAGGGCATCGGTGCGTTCCCTCGATCCCGCGACGACGCGGGAGCCGGCCGCGAGGAAGGCCTCGACGACGGCCAGTCCGATGCCGCGCCCGGCGCCGGTGACCACAACGGTCCGCCCGGCCAGGCCCGCGTCGGCACCGGATGTTCCGGCAGTCCGGGGCGCACGGGAACTCATCGTCCGGTCTCCGGACTCTGCTGCCGCAGCCAGGTCAGAACGGTGTCTGCGACCTCGCGCCAGCCGCCGTCGATCGTCAGGGAGTGCCCGCGGTCGGGGAAGTTGATGATGTCGGTGACGGCATCGGAGTGCCGGTACTGCTTGAGGGTGGCCCGGGTGACCACCTCCGGCACCGTGTGATCCTTGCCGCCGGAGATGAGCAGCAGCGGGCCGCGTCCGCTGTTGTCCGTGTCGACCTTCGCCGGCGAGTGGGGGTTGAAGTTGGCGGAGGCGGCTTCGTACAGCGGCTTGCCCGGCGCGGGGATGGTCCAGCGCTCGTACAGGGCTGCCGATTCCTCCTCCGCGATGGCGTTGCCGAACGCGAAGCGGAACTGCTCCGCGGTCAGGGAGACCGACCGGCGCTTGTTGGTCGGGTTCTTGAAGACCGGGAAGGTCGCCTTCAGCGCGGACAGCGGCAAGGGCAGAACGCCCTTGATCTGTGCGGCGTCGATCGCGACCGCCGCGGCGGCGCGGTCCTGGCCGAGCAGCTTCTGCGCGATCATCCCGCCGAACGAGTGACCGATCACGATGGGCCGCACGGGCAGGGCCTCGATCAGGGCCGCGTAGTGCTCGACGACATCGTCGATGCCATAGCCGGCGACGCTCTCGGGGTTCTGGCGCGCCTCCTCGACGGTGTCGGGATCGCCGGGCCACCCGGGCGCGGACGGGTCGTAGCCCTCCTCGCGGAACAGATCGGTCCAAGGCTGCCAGGAGGTGCTGTGCAGCCAGAGTCCGTGAACGAAGACCACGGGAAGCGGGACGGTCATGGCTGGGCCTCTCTTGTGTGGGTGTCGTGACCCGGATGTGCCCACGAAACCGGGAACCCCGGTGCTCTCGCACCGGGGAGGCACCCCAGTGGTCCAGGGGTGGACGCCGAGACCCGCGTCGATGCGCAGGGGTCACGCGTGCACTACGAACTCAGTGTCTTCCACGACAGCACCTGTCTGAGCGTGGCCGACGCCATCGGCCCACGCGGCAAACTGACGGCCGAAGCCCTGGAAGTGGCCCTGGTGGCGGACTGACCACGGTCTCTCGGGGACAGGCCCAGGTTCATCCCGGCATCGCGGCGCCACTGGCCCCCGATCCTCGCCTGCGGAGAAACGCCACGAATCTGGGGCTCGACCCAGGTGACAGCGTCATGAGACAACCGAGAAACCCCGGGCCAACGAAGATCGACGTGTCACGCGGTTTGGGAGCCTACAGGTCTGGTACGGCTCTTTGCTCTGAACAGATCGCTGAGCTGCGGGAGTTGGTGGGTTCGCGGGATGTGCCAGCTGTCGTGGGGCTTCGCGCACGGACCGTGCTGTGGTCGGTTGAGGGGCGGCGGCGCAAGGACATCGCCGAACTCGCCGGTGTGGCGCCGCTGACGGTGGCCCGCTGCAAAGCGCGTTATGTCGAGCGGGGTGTTGCCGGTCTGGAGGACAAGCGCCGGGGCGAGCCACGAACCCAGGTGCCGCCTCGGGCGCGGGCCCGGGTGATCGCCTTGACGAGGAATGGCCCCGCTCGCGGATTCCGGGCATCTCACACTGGTCGACGCGAACGCTGGCTGACCACTTGAAGCGGCGCGAGGGCATTTTTCGGTGTCCTGGCATTACGTTGCCCGCATCTGGCGTGAGGAGTACGTGGCGGGGTTGCACCAGCAGCTGTCAGACGTCGTCAACGGCTTCCCGCCCGCACTCCCGGCTCGGGGTTAGCGCCACCTCTTCCCCCCCCACGGACTTCCACCCCCAAGCAATCACCCATTGTGTGCGGGCGGTCGGCAATTCCGGTCGCGCGATGGCGTCGATGGGATAAGGTGTCCGGGATTTCACGCGGCAGGTTCTCTGCCGCCCCGTTCGGCGCGCTCGGCGTCGACACGCACCGCGTGCCCTGCCCGGAAGGAGGCGAAAGACATGGACCGTGCTGAATGCGTTGCGGCCATAGTTGCCTCCGGCCGTGTGCCCTCCCTCCTCTGCGGCGCGCGATAACTCTTCCCCCTTCTTGTTTCTTGGCTTTGGCATCTTCCTGAGATGCCCTGTCACGAGATGTCCTGGCCTGCGCGGTTCGCGCCGTGCGGGCCGCGGGGGCGCGTGCCCGAAGACGGGCCCTTCTTCTGCTGGTCACCGTGATCTCGGCACTCTCCGCCTCACGGCCAGCAAGAGCGTCGGCGTGAGTGACACGCGGCTGGCGAGGCAGGCCCTGGGTGCTGTTCGCGGTTTCCGCTGCCCCACCGCCATGCCGTGTCCCCGTGCTGCGTACACCGGCCCGTCGTCACCACTGCGACCGTCCCTGGCCGGCTGTCTCGACAGCACTTCGACACGAAACGTGCGTGATCGCCATGATCAAGAAACGTCCCGGAGGGGAATCCCTTCCGTCCGCCCCTTCCACGGCCACCGACCGTTCCCCGGACCGCGAGGTTCCCGCCGCGACTCCGGCACCGGATCCGAAGCGCTGGTGGGCGCTGGCCGTCATCGCCCTCGCCCAGCTGATGGTGATCCTTGACGGCACCATCGTGAACATCGCGCTGCCCTCCGCCCAGCACGCTCTCGGCATGTCGGACGCCGACCGGCAGTGGGTGATCACCGCCTACACGCTGGCCTTCGGCGGGCTGCTGCTGCTCGGCGGCCGGATCGCCGATCTGGTGGGCCGCAAGCGCACCTTCGTCATCGGTCTGGCCGGGTTCGCCGCGGCCTCCGCGCTGGGCGGCGCGGCGGCCGGTCCCGGGATGCTGTTCGCGGCGCGGGCCCTGCAAGGTGCGTTCGCGGCGGTCCTGGCGCCCTCGGCCCTGTCGCTGCTGACGACGACGTTCACCGACCCCAAGGAGCGGGCCAGGGCGTTCGGGGTCTACGGTGCGCTGGCCGGCGGCGGCAGCGCGGTCGGACTGATCGTGGGCGGTCTGCTGACCGAGTACCTGAACTGGCGCTGGTCCCTGTACGTCAACGTGCCCATCGCGCTGGCCGCCCTGCTCGGCGCACCGGCCTTCCTGCGCGACCGTTCCGGCCGCCGGGGCGGGCACCTGGACGTGCCGGGCACGCTGCTGGGCTGCGGCGGGCTCGTCGCCCTCGTGTACGGCTTCAGCGAGGCCGAACCTCGCGGCTGGACCAGCCCGTCGGTGCTCACGCTGCTCGTGGCCGGCGTGATCCTGCTCGCCGCCTTCGTGTGGTGGCAGAGCCGCGCGGCGAGTCCGCTGCTGCCGCTGCGCATCGTCAAGGACCGTGTCCGGGCCGGTTCGCACGCGACGATGGGCTTGGCCACCATCGGCATGTTCGGCGTCTTCCTGTTCCTGACGTACTACCTGCAGGTCGGCCTCGGCTACCCGCCGGTGCGGACGGGCCTGGCCTTCCTGCCGATTTCGATCGGTATCGTCATCGGCGCGACCCAGATCGCGGCCCGCCTGCTGCCACGCACGGCGCCGCGCATCCTGATGTCGTCCGGCATGGTGCTGGCCGCCGCCGGCATGCTGCTGCTCAGCAGCCTGACCGTGCATGCGCAGTACGTCCCGCACGTGCTGCCCGCCCTGCTGCTGCTCGGTCTGGGCATGGGCCTGACCTTCATGCCGGTCTACGCGACGGCCACCGCCGGCGTGCCCGCGCAGGACGCCGGTGTGGCCTCGGCTGTCCTCAACACCGTTCAGCAGATGGGCGCTTCGCTGGGCACCGTACTGCTCAACACGATCGCCACCGGCGCCACCAGCCGTTACGTCCACTCGCACGTGCACGATCCGGCCCACGGCGGCGCGATCCTCGACGAAGGCATAGTGCACGGCTTCTCCGTCGCTTACCGGTGCTCGGCGGGCGTTCTGCTTCTCGCCGCCCTGGTAGCGGGCCTCACCGTACGGCACAAGACGTCGAAGCACGCCGGACACGGCGCACCGGCCTAGCGAGCCGGGGTCATGTCCCGCCACCGTTTCGCCTCGCCCCTCGAAGGATCCTCCATGAAACCCCTGTCCGAGCACGACATCCGCACGTCGTTCGCCAACTGCTCGAAGGGCGAGGCCAAACGCCTCCCCCTGCCCAAGAACCTGGCGGACCTCGACCACTGGGACGACCTGGACTTCCTGGGCTGGTTCGATCTGTCCGCACCCGACCGCAAGTATCTCGTCGTCGAACGCGCCGATGAACTCGTCGGCCTTTCTCTGCGCTCCGCTTCCGGTAACCGCGGCTTCCTGCGCCGCAGCCTGTGCTCGCTGTGCCTGACCACGCATCCCGGCAGCGGCGTCTCCCTCATGACCGCCCCCAAGGCAGGCCCGGCCGGCCGCGCAGGCAACTCGGTGGGCCTCTACATCTGCGCCGACCTGGACTGTTCGTTGTACGTACGGGGCAAGAAGACGGCGGCACCGGGCGGGCGCATGGAGGAGTCCCTCACTGTCGAGCAGCAGATCGAGCGCCTGCGCGGCAACCTCGACGCGTTCGTGGAGCGGGTCTTCCACTGAGGCCGACAGGGGCTCGACGGCCATCGTCGCCGAGCCCCTGTCCACTCCTTGAACCGCCGTCTCCTCGCGGCTCCTCCGGTCTTACGCGCCGGACGCCAGAGGGCCTTTGACGTGGGCGGCCTGAGGGCGCTGCTGGCTGACGGCGCCGACCCGGGGGCTGTCGACGCCGAGGGTTGGACTCCGCTGCATTTTGCTGCCCATGCGCAAGCTCCCTTGGTCGTCGAAGCGTTGCTGGCCGCGGGGGCGGCGGTCGATGTCGTGGACCGTCATGGCAATACGCCGTTGTGGAGGGCGGTGTTCTGTTCGCGGGGCGAAGGCGGGACGATTCGGCTCCTTCTGGGAGCCGGTGCTGACCCTGGCCGGGACAACGTTCATGGCGTGAGCCCGAGGGCACTGGCGGGAGGGACTGCCAACTATGACGTGGCTGTCCACCTTCCGGCCGGGGACGGGACTTCGTCCTAGAGGCCGTCTGCCGTGGCTGGCTGGGATTCGTAGAGGGTTCCGTCGCGGAGCATGGCGAAGAGGACGTCGGCCCGTCGTCGGGCGAGGCAGAGCAGGGCTTGGGTGTGGTGCTTGCCCTGTCGTCGCAGGGGAAAAGTCTCCGAGGGATCGGGAACGGGCGGCATCCGTCCGGCGCCGGTGGATCGACCTGCCATCCGGCCTGTGTCACCCCCGGCGGACAGTGCGGGAGGCCGGCTCGTACGTATGCCGAACGTGACGCTAAATGCCGGTGTTTGTGCGGTCTGACGGTGTCGTCGCGTACGGATCAGGTCGTGGCCGCGTCTCCCACGGCGCCTCCCGTGGCGCTGCGGACCGCCTGGGCCAGGAGCTGGTGCGCATGGGCGAACTGGCGCACGTCGGCACCGCCGAGCAGGGCCTCGCTGATTTCCTCGTTGACGACCCGTAGGGCGCCCGAGGCGGCCGCCGCGTGCATCTGCACCCTGAAGTCGTCGGCCGGCAGGTCGAGTCGGCCGGCAATGCTCCTGGCCAGTTCGCGTTCTACATGGTCACAGGCCATCAGCCAGGCCGTGCGGAGTGCGGGCTCCCTCGTGCTGAGCGCGATCATCTTCATCGCGAGCGCGTCGTCGGCGCGCTCCGCCCTGTCGGCGCCGCGGCCATGCCTGCTCATCTCATCGGCGAGATGGTCAGCGAGGGAGAGTTCGGGTTTCCAGCGTCGCAGGGCGGCCATCTCCCATTCGACGCCATGCAAGATGATCGGCTCGGCGCAGCTCTCCTTGCTCCGGAAGTGGCGCCAGATGGTACGCGTCGACAGGCCCACTGCTTCGCCGATCTGGTCGCCCCTGGTCGCGGCGACGCCCTGCTCCCAGAAGAGACGCGACGCCTCCCGAGAGATCTCCAACCGGATCCGGCAGCGCCGCTGCTCGCTCATCCCAGGTCCGACGCAACTGCTCACCTGCATGGGTTCACCTCGTCATTCATCCGTGGGACAAAGGCGTCGCTCAGGTGCGGCTGCCGGCAAAGGGCCAGGAAGTGCCCGGCCGCATGCCCGTAGCGGCGGTGCGGGCGTCGGCAACCCCACAGGGGACGACGCCCGAATCGGTCCTGGTCGCTGCGCGGTGCGGACGCGTGTGCCCGGACGGGCCGTGTGGGGCCCGTCCGGCACGGACGAGGAGCGGAAGCCGTCGGTCAGCTGCGCTTGGCGGGCAGCAGCCCTACGGCCTTCAGTCGCTTGTCGGAAGCCCGGGCGGCCCAGGCGACGGCCAGGAAGCCGACGGCGAGGAGCGGGTAACCCATGGCGATCTTGGCGAAGCCCAGTGAGCCGACCTCGTCGGCCCGGTAGAGGTACTGCTGGACGCCGAACCGGGCGCCGAAGATGGTGGCCAGCACCAGGGTGGCGACGTCGTAGTAGATCCGCGAACGCTTGTCCGCCCGCCAGACGGTGCCCTTGCCCGTCGTCGAGTTCCAGATCAGGCCCGCCAGGGGCCAGCGCAGCACCACGGAGAGGACGAAGGCGACGGCGCCGACCAGGCTCGCCCAGATGCCGATGAGGAAGAAGTCCTTGGCGGATCCCGTGTACCAGGAGATGCCGGCGGCGATCGCCACGCCGAACACGCCGCCGAGCGCGGGCTGGATCGACTCCTTGCGCATCAGCCGCTCTACCGCGATGCCACAGGCGACGAGTAGAGCGGCGAGGATGCCCACCTTCAGTCCACCGGCGTTGTTGGCGACGACGAACACCACGGCAGGCAGCGCCGAGTAGATGACCCCCTTGGTGCCGCCCGCCTGTTCGAGCGCCGACTTCTTCTTCGGGTGGCCTTCTGTGTGCATGTCGGTCGCCGCCTCCTGGGGACTGGTGGTCTGCATGATGATCAGCTCTTCCGGGTGCGTCTTGGGGGCCAAGCGTTCGTCACTAAGTGACATATTGGCAGTGAGTGACGAGCGAAGCCACCTTGCGCGACGTGGCCTGAGTCACACCTCGGGGAAGTCCCCGCCCAGCGAGTCGCCCGTCATCAGGTATGGCGATCACGGTCCGTACGGCGGTTCGGCGATCGCTGTCGACCCGCTCCCGCGCCGGCCGTCTCGCTCAGTTCGTCGCCGACTTGCCGTAGAGGTTGCGGCCGTCGAGGTGGCGCGGGAGCGGGTCGTCGGACGCCGATGTCCGAGCGCCGGAGAACGGCATCGGGTCCTAGGACATTGGCCACGTTGACCTCGGGCTTTCACCGACGATCATGAACACAACTCCGACTCCGGAGGTGTACGGATGCGACTCTCCATACGGGGCCGTGCCTCGGAGTCCGCAGGGCCAAGGCAGAGTGTGGGCATGGATGTACTCGACCTTGCACGTGCCCTTGTTCTGGAGCGCCACCCCCACGCCCGCGCCGCATTCCTCGGCGGCAGTGTCCTGACGAGCCGACGTACTGCCTGGTCCGACCTGGACATCGTCGTGCTGCTCGACGGCCCGCCCGCCCCGTACCGAGAGAGCCTGCGGTACGGGGACTGGCCGGTGGAGTTGTTCGTGCACACCGAGGACTCCTGGCACACCTTTGTGACCCCAGAGATCGTGCAGCGGAACTCGCCCCTGTTGTGGATGTGCGCCGAGGGGGCGCTGCTGCTCGACGCCGACGGGACAGGAGCACGGATCGCGGAGACGGCGAAACGCCTCGCGGCCTCAGGCCCGCCCCCGGTCACCGACACGGCCCTCGAAGACGCCCGGTACGCGCTGACGGACCTGCTCGACGACTTTGCAGCCTGTACCGATGTGGGGGAGCGGCTGTTCGTCGTGGCCGAACTCGTCCGGCGGAGTGGCGAGCTGGCGCTGCTGACCCACGGCACATGGCTCGGCGGCGGCAAGTGGCTGGCCCGGCGCCTCGAACCCGTCGCGCCGGACCTGGCCACGCGCCTGGACGAGACGGCGCAAGCCGCGCTGCGCGGCGCACCGGAGGGCCTCACCTCGCTGGTCACGGAGGTCCTCGACGCGGCGGGCGGCCCGGTCTGGGAGGGGTACCGCCGCAGCGGACCGCGTGAGACGACCTGAACTCGTCGCGCCTAAGAACCCGTGTGTCGAGCGTTGCCGCGCAGGCCGCTGCCCGTGATCACGCAGATGCTCGATCGGTGCTCATGATCACGCGGAAGTGCTCGCGAATCTGCGGAATCTACAGCAGGGCCAGGCGCCACCGGCCGCCGTAGCCGGGATGGAGGGCCGAGGTCTTCGTCGGACTGGCCGAAATGACGCCCTGGGCCACAGAGTTCATATGGGCGCTACGGCGTTGTCGTGCCCTGGGAGATCGGCGGTCGAGCGGCGTACAGGGTGCGTGGGGCAGCGGCCGGGTCCCTCCTGCCTCCGTGGCTGAGCCGGTCGGAGTGTCCGCTCAGGGGGCACCGTTTACTCCTGTCGATCGGGGGCGCCCTCGTCCGGCTCGGCGGGCGCCTCGTCGATGTGGACCGGGTCGCCCACCGCGCCCCCGGTGGCCGTGCGGACAGCGTCCGCGATGAAGGCGAAATTCTCGTCGCCGAGCTTCTGCGGATCGGTGCCGTCCAGAAGGCCGGCTCCGACGTACTCGTTGATGACTCGCAGGGCGGCAGCGGCGGCCGCGGCGTGCAGACGTACCTGCAGGTCGTCGGGCTTGAGTCCGAGCCGAGTCCCGATGACCGCGGCCAGTTCGTGTTCCACCTGATCGCAGGCCATCAGCCAGGCCGTGCGCAGGGCCGGTTCGGTCTCGGCCAATCGAATCATCTTGACGCCCAGCCCGGCATCGGCCTGCTCCGACGGGCTGATCTCGCTGACCAACCGCTTCGCCTCCGTGGCGAAGTGCTCCTCCAAAGAGCGGTGCAGCGGCCAACTGCGCAGAGTGGCCAGCTCCCACTCCACGCTCTGCGCAACGATCGGCTCGGCGCAGCTCTCCTTGCTACGGAAATGACGCCAGATGGTGCGGGTCGACAGACCCACCGCCTCCGCGATCTGGTCACCGCTCGTGCCGTCGACGCCCTGCGCCCAGAACAGGCGTGCCGCCTCCCGCGAGATCTCCAGACGTACACGACGGCGCCGCTGCTCACTCATCCCGCCACGGCTGCGTCCGGTCGATGCCACGTCGTCGGTCATCTTTTCGCCGCCCTTTCACCAGCACAATCACTCAGTGTCATATTGGCATTAAGTGACACCATGCGCCAGCTAGATGAATGAGTCCGGTGTCCCAGCTGGTCGCGACCATGGCGAAGCGCGCCGAACTCGGCGTCGGTGACCGGCAGGTCCAGCCAGCGGTAGTAGGGCTGTCTGGCGAGCTTGAGAACCCGGCACGTCACCGTGACGGGCACTTCGTCCACGGCAAGCTCTTTCACGAGCGAGTAGATCGTTTTCCCGGCAGATGAGCCTGCGACAGTAGGCTGCGCCCCGGCGAAGGACCTCGTTCTCCTGCTCCAGCAGCTTGATCCGTCGGCGCGCTTCCCGGAGCTCCGCGCTCTCCTGGCTGGGCGTTCCGGGCTTTGTCCCGTCGTCGATGTCCGCGCGGCGCACCCACTTCCACAGCGTCATCGCGTGGACTCCGAAGTCGGCGGCCACCTGCTCGACCGTCACGCCCGGGCCGCGGTTCCTCGCGACCTGCACGACGTACTGACGGAACTCTTCCGGATAGTGCTTGGGTGCAGCGACATCCTTCCCACCCGCCCTACAGGGCAAGCCAGTTCAGATGTCACCCGATCGTGCAGCAGACCCTCGAGGCCAACAAGGACTGGCTGACCGTCTTCCAACTCCCGTCCTACGCGCCGGACCTCAACCCACAAGAAGGCATCTGGTCGCTGGCCAAGCGCACCATCGGCAACCTCGCCGCCGCCGACCTCGACCAACTCGCCCGAGCCGTCAAGCGCAGCCTGAAGCAGATCCAGTACCGACCCCACCTGGTCGACGGATGCCTTGCCGCCACTGGGCTGGTCATGGACGGCTGACCACCATGGGATCAACACGACGTGGGTGTAGTTCTTCTGCAGTGAGCGCGCGGGGCAGGCGGTGAAGGTATCTGTCCTGGCGGGTGGCGAGGTGGAAGCAGAAGTAGTCGACGAGGCGTCAGTTTCCAGCTGTCAGAGCGTGAAGCTCCCTGTGCAGGACTTCCGCGCCCACCGCCGACCCTAATTACGACGACGGCTGCCCAGCGCGCGAGTTCGCCGACTGGCGCGAGGATGTGTCCGCCATCGCCCGCGCACCACCATACGGCCGTACCATCTCGCTCCGAGCCGTGGACGCCGAGGTCATGCCGGGGACAAACCGGCCAGACCTGCCAGGTCCACTCGAGCAGGCTCTCCTCGATCATGATCGCCAGGCTGGTCAGTGCCATGGTCGGTCGTCGCACATGCCCGGCAAGATGGGGCCGCCCCAGTTGAGCCGTTCGCCGTCGGCAAGGCGGACGTTCGACTCCGCGCGGCGCTCCGGCACGTCCACCGGCGCGCCGTCCACTGCTTCGTCCGGTGCGGAATGGCTCGAGGTGAGCCGGCATCTGCGGCGTGAGGGATGCTGCGATCCGGGGACCGCGCTGTGAGAGATGCGGAGAGACACGGAGAGACAGGCGGCGATACGGGTCTGACGCCTGCGCGCCCGGGGGGCGCCGGATCTGACTTGTCCGATTCCGGTGCGGCGCGCACTCTGGGTCTGTGAGGCACCTCACCGCGCGAATAGAGCAAGAATGGCCACATTCGATCAAGGGAACGGTCACAGCGGGTGGTCATCGGATGTCGCGACGGTCACCCTCGGTCTGGACGGCGTGGTCACAGGGTGGAGCGAAGGCGCTCGACGACTGTTGGGCCACCGTGCCCCGGAGGTCGTAGGGCGCCCCGCGACCGAGCTGCTCCTCGGTGCGGGAACTCCCGAGGCGACCGGACTCTCCCTCACCGGCTCCCAGGAATGGCGGGGCACGGCGGCACTGCGGCATCGGGACGGCCACCGCGTCGCCACGACCCTGCACGCCCAGCCCTCGCTGGACGTCGACGGCAGAGCCCGGTCCTTCGTCGTGGCCCTCTCCCAGGACCCGGGCCCGCCCCTGGTGCAGTGGGCCTTCGACCAGTCCTCGATCGCGCTCTCCACCCACGCCACGGCGTCCGGCGCATGGCAGCGGAACGCGGTCGCGCATGGCGGAGGGGAGCGCGCTCCCCTGACGGGCGGTGAGCGGCGGGCGCCGGCCCTCGCCGACGAAGGCTTCCTCCGGTGTGTGCGCCAGGTCGCCGAGGAGGGTGTCCCGCTGCACTACGAGTGTCTTTCCCCGGAGCCGTCCTGCGGCCCCGGAGACACGTCCGCCGTCCTCCTCAGCTCGGCCCGTCACCGGGCCTGGGTCATCGAGCTGTGGCCCGTTCGCGACCCCGGCACCGGTGAGGTCGTCGGGGTGGGCACCGCCGCGTTCGACAGCAGTGACCAGCACGCGGCCCGGCAGCGGCTCGCCCTGTTGCAGGAGGCCGGCACCCTCATCGGCACCACCCTGAACGTGGCCCGTACCGCCCAGGAGCTCGCCGACCTCGCCGTGCCCCGCCTCGCCGACTTCGTCAGCGTGGACCTGCTCGACTCGGTGCTGCGCGGCGAGGAGCCGGTGCCGGGACAGGTCGACGCGGCCGTGGTGCTGCGCAGGGTGGCCCACCAGTCCAGCGCCGAGGGGGAGGACGTGCCCGAGGCCGCCATCGACCTCGGCGACATGGACACCTACCCGCCGTTCTCACCGCCCGCCCGCTGCCTGGCCGACGGCAAACCGGTGCTCAGCGGCGTGGACGACCCCGACTTCGCCGCCTGGATCGCGGGACACGAGAGGCGCACCGCCCGGGTGGCGGAGTTCGGGTTCCACTCCGTCATGGCCACCCCGCTGCGCGCCCGGGGCATCACCCTCGGCGTCGCGGTCTTCACCCGCAGCGGCGGCTCCCCGCCCTTCGAACCGGACGACCTGATCCTCGCCGAGGAACTCGCAGGCCGGGCGGCGGTCGGCGTCGACAACGCCCGCCGCTACACCCGCGAACGCACCAACGCCCTCACGCTCCAGCGCAGCCTGCTGCCCCGCGACCTGCCCAAACAGGCGGCCGTCGAGGCGGCGTACCGCTATCTGCCCGCCGGAACCGGCGCGGGCGTCGGCGGTGACTGGTTCGACGTCGTGCCGCTGTCCGGCACCCGCGTGGCCCTGGTCGTCGGGGACGTCGTCGGACACGGCATCCACGCCTCCGCCACCATGGGCCGGCTGCGCACCGCCGTCCGCACCCTCGCCGACGTCGACCTGCCCCCGGACGAACTCCTCACCCATCTGGACGACCTGGTCGCGCATCTCGCCACGGACCTGGAGGACATCCACCCGGACGAGCCCTACCTCGTCAGCGGCGAGATCGGCGCCACGTGTCTGTACGCCGTCTACGACCCGGTGTCCCGCGTGTGCACCTTCGCCAGCGCCGGACACGTCCCGCCCGTCGTGCTGCTCCCCGACGGCACGGCCCGCGTGGTCGAGCTGACCCCCGGCCCGCTGCTCGGGGTCGGCGGGCTGCCCTTCGAGTGCACCGAGCTGGAGCTGCCCGAGGGAAGTCTGCTGGCCTTCTGCACCGACGGCCTGGTCGAGGCGCGGGAGCGTGACGTCGGCCTGGGGCTCGACCGGCTCTGCGAGGCCCTGGCCGGTCCCGTCACCTCGCTGGAAGCCACCTGCGACACCATCCTGAAGGCCCTGCTGCCCGCGAGTCCCTACGACGACGTGGCTCTGCTCCTCGCCCGCACCCGCGCCCTGCACGCCGACCAGGTCGCCGCCTGGTCGCTGCCCTCCGACCCGGCGGTGGTGGCCGACGCCCGGGCCCAGGTCACCCGCCAGCTCACCGCGTGGGGACTGGAGGAGGTGGCGTTCGTCACCGAGCTGGTGGTGAGCGAGCTGGTCACCAACGCCATCCGTTACGGCGCCGTACCGATCGGCCTGCGGCTCATCCGTGACCGCACCCTGATCTGCGAGGTCTCCGACGCCAGCAACACCGCCCCGCATCTGCGCCGTGCCCGCACCTACGACGAGGGCGGTCGCGGGCTGCACATGGTCGCCCAGCTCACCCAGGGCTGGGGCACCCGGCAGGGCCCCATGGGCAAGACCATCTGGGCCGAACAGTCCCTCCCGGCCGGCTGACCATGGCAGCGCGACCCGGAACCGACGACGCCGGCCGTGGCACCCACACGCTCGGGCTCCTCTATCCGCCCGCCGGCCGCCTCGGCGAGTACACCACCATGCAGCTCGCCTTCGTCGGCGGGGTGGCCGAGGCCGCCGCCCAGCAGGGCTACGACCTGCTGCTCGCGCCCGCCGGACGTCACGACGACCCCTCTTTCCCGCGCATGGTCGACGACCGGCGTGTGGACGGCGTCATCGTCATGGAGATCCGCCGGGAGGACGACCGCGTCGCGTACCTGGCCGAGGCGGGCTTCCCCTTCGTGGCAATTGGCCGCAACCACCGGGCCGACGTGGCCGGCTGGGTCGACCTGGACTTCGCCGGTCTGGCCGGCGGCTGCGTCCAGCACCTGGCCGACCTCGGCCACCGCGGGATCGCCTTCGTCAACCGGTCCGAACAGCTCTTCGACAGCGGCTACGGCTTCGCCCGCCTCGGGGACGAGGGCTACACCGAGACGATGAAGAAACTGCTGCTCACCCCGCATGCCTACCTGTGCGGCGACGACCTCGCCTCGGGGGAGGAGGTCGTGGAACGCATCCTGAGCGAGGACCCGGCGACGACCTCGCTGGTCACCATGAACGAAGCGGCCCTGGAGGGGGTCTACCGCGGACTCACCCGGAACGGCCGCGCCGTGCCGCGCGACTTCTCCGTCGTCGGCGTGGCGGCGAGCCCCTGGGCCGAACAGGTGAACCCGCCGCTCACCGCCGCCGAGATACCCGCCAAGGAGATGAGCCGGGTCGCCGTCGACCTGATGATGAGGCGGCTGCGCGCACCGGACTCACCTCCCCGGCACGTCCTGCTGAAACCGCTGATCACCCTGCGCGGGAGCACCGGACGCTGCCGACCGGTGCCGGGTTCGGAACCCGAGTCCGACCTCCCCGAGTTCCCCGATATCGACATGAATTTCTGATATGTCGGTTTCTGTGCCCGATCATCGAACCACTGGGAGCAGACCATGTCGTACCCCGTCGACCGCCGTGATTTCCTGCGTGTCTCCGGCGCGGCGGCGGCCACCGCCGCTCTCGGTCTGACCTCCTGCAGCTCGGACACCTCGGGGCCGGTGACCCTGAGGTGGTGGGACTACTTCACCCTGGACAACTTCCAGCCCGGAATGAACCGGCTGATCAAGGACATCGAGGCCGGTGTCCCGGACGTGCGCATCGAGCGGCGGACTTTCCCCTTCGCCGAGCTGGAACGACAGATCACCCTGGGCGCGATCTCCGGCGACCTGCCCGACCTCGCCATCGTCGACAACGTCGCCATGAACACCCTCGGCGGCAGCCGGCTGCTGGCCGACCTCACCGCCAGAGTCGAGAAATGGGGCCAGGCCGACCAGTACTACAAGGGACCCTGGTCCGGTTGCCAGGTCGGCGGAAAGACCCTCGGCATCCCCAACAACAGCAACTGCCTCGCCCTCTACTGCAACACCCGCATGCTCAAGTCCGCCGGCGTCGAACCTCCCACCACCTGGGACGAACTGGCCTCCGCCGCCCAGAGGCTGACCAGCGGGGACCGCTACGGCCTGGCACTGAGCGCGATCAAGACCGAGGAGGGCGTCTTCCAGTTCCTGCCGTTCCTCTGGCAGGCGGGCGGTGACCTGGACACCTTCCGCACCTACGGCGCCACCGCGCTCGCCTTCCTCGACGAACTGATCGCCAAGGGCTCCCTGTCCGAACAGTGCGTGGGCTGGACCCAGCAGGACGTCAACACCCGCTTCCTCAACCAGCGCGCCGCGATGCAGATCAACGGCCCCTGGCAGATCCCGACCCTCAAGAAGGCCGACTTCGACTGGGACGTCGTCGCCCTGCCCCGCGACAAGGAGGCCGCCACCTGCCTGGGCGGGGAGAACTGGGTCGCGATGGCGAACAGCAAGCACGTGGACAAGGTGTGGGAGGTCCTGGAGTACACCCAACGCCCCTCGGTCCTGGTGCCGTACCTGGTGTCCTTCGGTGAACTCCCGGCCCGCAAGGACCTCGCCGACCGGGGCAGCTGGGCTTCCGACCCGGCTCTGCGGCTCTTCCTCAGCCAGCTGCCCCTGGCCCGGCCACGCCAGTACGGCGCCCATTACGCCGAGGCCTCGCAGGCCGTCGCAGAGGCGGAGCAGGGCGTGCTCACCGGCTCCGCGTCCGCGTCCGCCGCGGCCAGGACTGCCGCCGGAAAGATCGACAAAGCTCTGGGCGCGCCATGAGACAGCCCCTGTCGCTCTCCACGCGCCGCCGCCGCACCGGCTACCTTTTCTGCCTGCCGGGCCTGGCCTTCCTCGCCCTCTTCCTGGCCTACCCGCTCCTGTACAACGTGTGGACCTCCGTCCACGATGTCGACCTGGGCCAACTCCTCGGCGGCGCCGAGCGGTTCAACGGACTGGACAACTACCGGTCCGTGACCGACGACCCGGCCTTCTGGCACTCCGTACGCCTCTCCCTGGTCTTCACCCTGGCCTCGCTGCTGCTCCAGTTCACGATCGGTTTCGCCCTGGCCCTGCTCTTCGCCCGCCCTTTCCCTTTCAACGGCCTGCTGCGTTCCCTCCTGCTGGTCGCCTGGCTGCTGCCCCCGGTGGTCAGCGGCACTCTCTTCCGCTGGATGCTGGACGCCGAGTCCGGCGCCTACAACGCCCTGTTCCAGGCGGTCGGTCTGAGCGGCCTCTCCCACGACTGGCTCACCGACCCCTCCACCTCGATGGCGGCGGTGGTCTTCGCCAACGTCTGGGTCGGCGTGCCCTTCAACATGCTGCTGCTCCTGGTGGGACTGCACACCATCGACCCCGAACTCCACGAGGCCGCGGCCATCGACGGAGCGAACGCCTGGCAGCGCTTCCGCCACCTCACCCTCCCGCTGATGCGGCCCGTCTCGGTGACCGTCCTCCTGCTCGGTCTCCTCTACACCTTCAAGGTCTTCGACCTCGTCTTCGTGATGACCGGCGGCGGCCCCGTCGACGCCACCCGCGTGCTGTCCCTCTACGTCTACGAGGTCTTCTTCACGTTCTTCCGGTTCGGCCAGGGCGCGGCGGCGGGCCTGCTGCTGCTCGTCCTCCCCCTGCTGGCAGGGGCCTGGTACGTACGACGGCTGCGGCGTGAGGAAGAGGCGCCGGCGGGAGGTGCCGGATGAGACCACCGCGCCACCCCTGGCTGTTGACCGCGCTCGCCACGCTGATCACCGCCGCCTTCCTGCTGCCGGTGTACTGGATGGTGAAGACCGGCCTCACGCGGCCCGACCGCATCCAGACCCCCGACCCGCAGTGGGTGCCCGCCCCTCTCACCGGCGAGAACTACTCGACGGCTCTGGGCTACGAGGGCCTGACCCGCGCCCTGTTCAACAGTCTCGTCATCTGCTGCGGGGTGGTCGCCCTCACCCTGCTGCTCGGCGTCCCGCTCGCCTACGCCCTCGCCCGGATCCGGATGCGCGGTTCGGGCGCGATGGTGCTCGCGCTCCTCGTCTCCCAGCTCCCGCCCGCCATCGTGCTGGCGGCCCCGCTGTTCATCCTCGAACGCCGGGCCGGCCTCACCGACACCTATCTGGGCCTGATCGCCGCCGACACCACGCTCACGCTGCCCTTCGCGGTGATCGTGCTGCGTCCCGTGATGCGCAGCGTCGCTCCGGAACTGGAGGAGGCGGCCCTGGTCGACGGCTGCGGACTGCCCGGTGTGCTGCTGCGGGTCGTGCTGCCGCTCATGGTGCCCGGTGTGGTCGCGGCGGCCGGACTGTCCTTCCTGATCGGCTGGGGCGAGTTCCTGTTCGGGCTCACGCTCGCCGAGGGGCCCGACGTCCAGCCCGTCACCGTCCTGCTGAACGCCTTCATCGGACAGCACGGGACGTCCTGGGGCGCCCTGATGGCCACCGCCACCCTCATCAGCATCCCGGTGGTCTGCGTCTTCGCCGTCTTCCAGCGCTTCATCGTCGGCGGGCTCACCGCGGGCAGCGTGAGGGGCTGAAGGCCATGCACCCCCGTGACTGCACGCCCTGGGTGGCACCGCCCCCACTCCTCGTCCCGGCCCTGCTGGATCCCCTGGCCACTGCCTGTGTCGCCGCCGCCGGCAAGGACGGCGCGAGCCTCGACGTACGCACGGCGGCCGGACGTACGGGCACGCTCCGCCTGCGCCCGGCGACGGACAACTCCCTGCGCATCACCCTGCGGTTGGACGGGGTACCGAGGGCACCCAGGGTCTCCGTCGTGACCGCACCGGCCGACACCGGCTGTCTGGTCGAGCGGTCACCGGACACGCTCACCCTCCGACTGGGCGCTCTGACGCTCGACGTCCAACTCCCGTCCCTGACACTGGAACTGAGGGGCTGTCGTCTACGACAGGCGACCGACGTGAGCGACCCTGGCGACCGCACGACCGTCCTGCCCCTCGGGGTCACCGAGCTCGCCGACGGGCAACTCGCCTACCACGACAGCTGGTTCACCGAGCCCGACGAGCACTTCTACGGCCTCGGCGAACGCTTCACCGGTCCCGACCTGCGCGGACAGCGCGTGGACTGCTGGGTCGAGGACGCCCAGGGCTCGACCGGCACCCGCTCCTACAAGGCGGTCCCGTTCCTGCTGTCCAGCCGGGGCTACGCCGTCCTCGTGGACACCACCACCGCGGCCTCCTTCGACCTCGCGCACAGCAACACCGGCGCCTGGTCGCTCACCGTCCCCGACGAGGAACTCGACTACTACCTGATCACCGGCACCCCCTCCGAGTGCCTGCGCGCCTACCGCGATCTGACCGGACCCGCCCTGCTGCCCCCGGGGTGGGCCTTCGGACCCTGGATCTCCGGCGGCTTCCGCCGGGACAGCGCGGACGAGGTACGCGAGCGGGCCCGCCGTATCCGCGAACTCGACTTTCCCTGCGAGGTGTTGCACATCGACACCTACTGGCAGCGACCCGGCTGCTGGTCGGACATGGAGTGGGACAACGAGGCGTTCCCGGACCCCCGCGGTCTGCTGGCCGAGCTGGCGGCACAGGGCTTCCACGTCTCGCTCTGGATGAACCCGTATCTCAGTGTCGAGAGCCCACACTTCGCCGAGATCGACCGCAACGGCTGGTTCCTGCAAGTCCCTTCGGGAACCACGTGGATCGGGCGGGTGTGGAACGGCGCGCACCCGGACTCGGCCGTCCTCGACCTGACCCATCCCGGCGCCGCCGACTGGTTCCGCGCCCGGGTCCGCCAAGTACTGGCCACCGGGGTGTCGGTCCTGAAGACCGACTTCGGTGAGGCCGTCCCCGTGGCAGCGGTGGCCCACAACGGCATGACCGGCGACCGACTGCACAACCTCTATCCGCTCCTCTTCAACGACCTGGTCGCCGAGGTCACCCAGGAGGTCGCCGGCCACGGCCTGACCTGGGGCCGCTCCACCTGGACCGGCGGCCAGCGACACGGCGCCAAGTGGACCGGAGACCCCAACGCGAGCTGGCAGGACCTGGCCTCGACCCTGCGCGCGGGCCTCTCGCTCTCCTTCTCCGGTCACCCCTTCTGGAGCCATGACATCGGCGGCTTCCACGGCACACCGGACCCCGAACTCTTCGTCCGCTGGGCGCAGTTCGGACTGCTGTCACCCCTCAGCCGGTTCCACGGCATGACGTCCCGGCTGCCCTGGGACTTCGGCGAGGAGGTGTACGCGGCCGTCCTGCACGCGGCCCGGCTGCGTACCGGCCTGCTGCCGTACCTCCACCGGTCCGCCGCCGACGCGGTCCGCACCGGCGAGCCCCTCGCCCGCCCCATGGCTCTGGACCACCCCGACCGCCCGGACGCCCACGCGGCCGACCTCCAGTACCTGCTGGGCCCGGATCTGCTGGTCGCCCCGGTGTACGCGCCCGGTGGCCGCAGGCAGGTGTGGTTCCCGCCGGGGGAGTGGCTGCCGTACGCGGGCTCCGGAGGTCCGATCGACGGCCCCGCCTGGCGTCGGGTCCGCATCCCCCTCACCGCGGCCCCGCTCTGGCTGCGGGCCGCGGCGCACGTTCTGTGAGCGGGGCGTCGCACGCCGGCCCGGGGCTGTGCGCCGACTGTCCGGGGCGCTTCGGAGGTGGGACTCTGGGACGGGAGAGGTATCCGCCGAGGGGACTCGGGAGGGCCAAATGGGACGTGACGTGCCGGCCCTGGTGTTCACGCGGGAGGACCGCCGACGGTTCCGGGACAAGATGCACACCTGCCTCGACGTCCTGGCGCAGATGCTGCGCGAGTCCGGCTTCGAGAGCGAGCGGCCGCAGGTCGGGCTGGAGATCGAGCTCAACCTGGTGGGCGAGGACGGGCTCCCGGTCATGCGGAACACCGAGGTGCTCCAGGCGATCGCCGATCCCGCCTGGTCGAGCGAGCTGGGCCGTTTCAACCTGGAGATCAACATCCCGCCCCGCCGCCTCCTGTCCGGCGGCCCCGGCTCCTGGGAGCAGGAGATCCGCGACGCCCTCAACCACGCCGAGGAACGCGCCTCGGCGGTCGGCGCGCATCTGATCATGGTGGGCATCCTGCCGACGCTGGGCGAGGCGGACGTCGGCGAGACCGCCCTGTCCGGCGATCCGCGCTACCGGCTGCTCAACGAGCAGATCTTCGCGGCCCGCGGCGAGGACCTGCGCATCAAGCTGGACGGCGTGGACCGGCTCGCGATGTACGCCGACGCCATCACCCCCGAGGCCGCCTGCACCAGCACGCAATTCCATCTCCAGGTCGCCCCCAAGGAGTTCGCGGACTACTGGAACGCGGCACAGGCCGTCGCGGGCGTACAGATCGCCCTCGCGGTCAACTCGCCGTTCCTCTTCGGCAGGGAGCTGTGGCGCGAGACCCGTATCCCCCTCTTCGAACAGGCCACCGACTCCCGGCCCCAGGAGATCAAGGCACAAGGGGTACGGCCCCGGGTGTGGTTCGGGGAGCGCTGGATCACCAGCGTCTTCGACCTGTTCGAGGAGAACGTGCGCTATTTCCCCGCGCTCCTGCCGATCTGCGACGAGGAGGACCCGCAGGAGGCGCTCGACGGCGGGGGCGTTCCGGAACTCGGCGAACTGACGCTGCACAACGGCACGATCTACCGCTGGAACCGCCCGATCTACGCCGTCACCGACAGTGGCCCGCACCTGCGCATCGAGAACCGGGTGCTGCCCGCCGGGCCCACAGTGGCCGACATCATCGCCAACGGCGCCTTCTACTACGGCCTGACCCGCGCCCTCGTCGACGAGGACCGCCCCGTGTGGACGCGGATGTCCTTCTCGGTCGCCGAGGAGAACCTGCACACCGCCGCCCATGACGGCATCGACGCCCGCCTGTACTGGCCGGGGGTGGGCGAAGTGCCGGTCACGGAACTGGTGTTGCGGCGGCTGCTGCCCCTCGCCCATCGTGGCCTGGAGCTGGCCGGGATGGACACGGAATGGCGCGAGCCCCTGCTGGGCGTCATCGAGCAGCGGTGTGTCACCGCCCGCAACGGCGCCCTGTGGCAGACGGAGACGGTCCACCACCTGGAGAAGGCGGGCTGCGACCGCCAGGAGGCGCTGCGCCGGATGACGCTGACGTACATGGACTACATGCACCTCAACGCACCCGCGCACACCTGGCCCGTGGACTGATCACCGCCAGGTTGCGTCCAGGGAAGTGGTGTACGGGTTCGACGATCGCGGTGATGCGGTTGGTACTGCAGCAGCTTGCTCAGGAGGCGCCAGCCCTTGAACGTGGCCATGGCCTGCTCGCCAACGCAGCGGATCTTGGCGTTGGTGGTGTCGTGACGTCAATGCCACCGCTTGAGGCGGCGCCCCTTGAAGGGAACTCGGATGTTCCGGGCCGCGCCTTGGTATGCCTTATCGGCGTCAGCCTTGAGGCTGGCCTCGCCGAGGGCCTCGATGATGCCGTGCTCGCGGGCCGCCGCCTTCAGATCGTGCCATCGCACCAGGTAGTGCGGGCGAGGCCCACAGCAATCTCCCGATCGCGTCCCTTGGACTGGTGGGCGGTAAGCCCAGGTATCACCCGGTCGTTTGCGAGCCGGAGTTGTAGACGATTCAGGGCGCGAAGTGGCTTGCGTGTGAGTTGGGTTGTAGCGATTGCTTGAAGAACTGCCTGCATGCCCAGCGCAATCTGCACGATCTCATTGAGGAGCAACGTGCAGATCGCCTCTTGAACCTGACCGACACCTGGCTTGAGTAATAGTCAAGACCTGTGGATCGGTGAAGTTATCGTCTGATGCTCCGGTGCCATCGGATCTCGCTTTCGTGCCATTCGTCGGTCGGCGTGAGCCCGGCGGCAGCGGCGACGGCAGCGGATGCCCGATGCTCGGGGTGGATGTGGGCGATGACGGTGTGCACCGGCTGCCGGCTGAGCCAGTCGACGAGTCCTTGGGCAGCTTCGGTAGCGATGCCTCTTCCCTGCCACGGGGTCCCCACCACCCAGGCGATCTCGGCGATGGGGCCGTGGCCGGAGGGGCTGACCGTCGCCTGGACGGTGCCTGCCAGACAGGATGTCTCACGCAGCAGGATCACCCAGTTCAGCCAGGACACGGCAGGATCGGGCGAGCCTGCCGTCATGCGCTGGTAGCGCGAGCGCAGGGCTTGCGGGGTGTCCGGAGCGCCGCCGATGAAGGTGTGCAGGGCCGAATCGGCCAGCACGGCAGCCATCTCCTCGGCGTGCTCGACGTGCAGCGGCGGCAGGTCCAGCCGCCTGGTGCTGATGGCCTGGGCCGCGAGGGTGCTCACGCCGCGACCGCCTCGGGGCGTTCGACGAGCTGGCCGCGTTCGAAGCGGGCTCCGGCGCGGACGAGGGCGACAAGGTGGGGTGCGTTCACGCCCCGCCACCGATGCTGGGCGGACTCGACGAGCTTGAAGACCATGGCCAGGGCGGCGGTGCGGGAGCCGGCGCCGCGGGTGACCTTGGTCCGCAGCCGGACGGTGCGCAGGCACTGACAGTCCGCCGGGTAACCGGTCCCCTCCACTCTGGGGTGAGCGCGTCGTGCCACCACACGTGTCAGAGGGTTGTCGCCTGCCTCACCCCGGGCGGGAGTCTGGTCCGTGACTGGTCCGGGGGCGGTCCTCGTGCAGGTCGACCATCGACTTGAGGCAGCTTTTTGCTTACCTAGAGTGACTCCGGTGTCGGGTTGCCTGGAGCGCATCGGCGCTTCCAGGCAACCGACTTGAGACTCTAGAAGAACCCAAGTTTCTTCGGACTGTATGAAACAAGAACGTTCTTCGTCTGCTGGTAGTGCTCCAGCATCATCTTGTGGTTCTCCCGGCCGATGCCGGACTGCTTGTAGCCGCCGAACGCCGCGTGCGCGGGGTACGCGTGGTAGCAGTTCGTCCACACCCGGCCCGCCTGGATCGCGCGGCCCGCGCGGTACGCAGTGTTGATGTCCCGGGTCCACACGCCGGCGCCGAGACCGTACAGCGTGTCGTTGGCGACCTTGATCGCGTCGTCGAAGTCGTCGAACGACGTCACCGAGACCACCGGCCCGAAGATCTCCTCCTGGAAGATGCGCATCCGGTTGTCGCCCTCGAAGATCGTCGGCTGGACGTAGTAGCCGCCCTTCAACTCGCCGGCGTAGTCGATGCGTTCGCCGCCCGTGAGGACCTTCGCACCCTCCTGCCGGCCGATGTCCAGATAGGAGAGGATCTTCTCCAACTGGTCGTTGGAGGCCTGGGCGCCGATCATCGTGTCGGTGTCGAGGGGGTGCCCCGGCTTGATCAACTCTGTGCGGGCGACGGCCGCCTGGAGGAAGTCGGAGTAGTGGCCGCGCTGGACGAGCGCCCGGGACGGGCAGGTGCACACCTCGCCCTGGTTGAGCGCGAACATCGTGAAGCCTTCGAGCGCCTTGTCCAGGAAGTCGTCGCGTGCCGCCGACACGTCGTCGAAGAAGATGTTCGGCGACTTGCCGCCCAGTTCCAGCGTGACCGGCTTGATGTTCTCGGAGGCGTACTGCATGATCAACCGCCCCGTGGTGGTCTCGCCGGTGAAGGCGACCTTCGCCACGCGGGGGCTGGACGCCAGCGGCTTGCCCGCCTCCACGCCGAAGCCGTTGACGATGTTCACCACGCCCGGCGGCAGCAGGTCCGCGATCAGGCTCATCCAGTAGTGGATGGACGCCGGGGTCTGCTCGGCGGGCTTGATGACGACCGCGTTGCCCGCCGCGAGAGCCGGGGCCAGCTTCCAAGTCGCCATCAGGATGGGGAAGTTCCACGGGATGATCTGTGCCACGACCCCGAGCGGCTCGTGGAAGTGGTACGCCACCGTGTCGTCGTCCACCTCGCCCAGCGAACCCTCCTGCGCGCGGATCGCCCCCGCGAAGTAGCGGAAGTGGTCGATGGCGAGCGGGATGTCGGCGGCCAGGGTCTCGCGGATCGGCTTGCCGTTCTCCCAGCTCTCCGCGACCGCGAGCGGTTCGAGGTTCGCCTCCATCCGGTCGGCGATCTTGAGCAGGATGTCGGACCGCTCGGTCACCGACGAACGGCCCCAGCCCGGCGCGGCCGCGTGCGCCGCGTCCAGCGCCCGCTCCACGTCCTCCGCGGTGCCGCGCGCGATCTCCGTGAACGGCAGCCCGTTCACCGGGGACGGGTTCTCGAAGTACTGCCCGCGAGCCGGCGGCACGTACTCGCCGCCGATGAAGTGGTCGTAGCGCGACTGGTAGGAGACGATCGCGCCCTCGGTGCCGGGTGCCGTGTAACGGGTCATCCTGGTCTGCCTCCCGGAACAGCGCTGCCCGCCGTTGGACAGCTCTCGGCGCGAGGCTAAGGAGCGGGACGTTGCATCCACGTTGCGTCGCGCCGCGTGTAGTGGAGCGGGGTCCCCGGTGCCGCCAACTCGGACTCCAACGCGGCGAGGCGGGAGCGTACCGGTGCCGTCGGCCGTATCGCCGCGAGCGCCCGCCATACGTCGAGGTCGTCCTCGCCCCACGGCGCGTGCGCCCAGTCCGCCAGCAGGTCTGGATCACGGCGGGCGATCAGCGCCGTACGGAGGCCGTCCGCGAGGCGGGCCCGGAGCCTGATCACCGCCGGGGCCTGCGAACCGGGCAGCAACGGACCCTGGTACGCCGTCGCCGCTCCCGTGATCGCACCCCCTTCCAGCCGCCGCTCGACGATCGCCACATCGGACTCCACCGGCAACGTGAGCCGGTAGGGACGCGAGGCGAGCAGATCGGGCCCCAACAGCCTGCGCAGCCGGGCCAGTTCGGCCCGCAGTGTCACCGGCGGAACCGACTCGTCCTCGTACAGCGCGCACAGCAGCTCGTCGCCGGTCAGCCCTTCGGGATGCCGGGCCAACAGCACCATGATCTCGCTGTGCCGACGGCTCAGCCTCAACTTGCGCCCGTCGAGGCACAGTTGGGCCTCGTCCCGGCCCAGCGCGGTCAGTTCGGGACCGTCGGCGGGTGTCGACTCCGGCGCGAGCAGAGCCAGTTGGGACTCGGCGGCGCGCGCCACCGCCTGGACGAAGCCCAGGCTGTGCGGATGCGCCAGCCCGTCCCCACCGGTGATGTCCACGGCACCGAGCACCCGCCCGGTGCGCGGATCGTGCACCGGAGCCGCCGCGCACGTCCACGGCTGCACCCGCCGGATGAAGTGCTCGGCCGCGAACACCTGCACCGGACGGTCCACCGCGACCGCCGTGCCCGGCGCGTTCGTCCCGACCGCGCTCTCCGCCCAGCGCGCACCCGGCACGAAGTTCATCCGGCCTGCCTTCCGCCGGGTCGCCGGATGCCCCTCGACCCACAACAGCCTGCCCTGCGCGTCGCACACCGCCAGCAGATGCTCGCCGTCCGCCGCGAACGTGCCCACCAACTCCCTGATCAGCGGCATCACCCGGGCCAGCGGATGCGCCGCGCGATGGACACCCAGGTCGCCGTCCGTCAACTCCACGTTCGCCGTGCCCTCGGGGCCGACGCCGGCCCGCGCGGAACGCCGCCAGGAATCGGCCACCACCGACCTCACTGGTCGCGGCACCGTGCCGGCCACGGCGAACGTCTCGTGCGCCCGGCGCAGCACCCGCACCCGCTCGGCAGGGTCGGCCCCCGGCTCCAGGGCCACCCATGGATCGGTCAACTCGGCCTCCCGGAAGGCGATACAGCGGCGCGAGTACCGCGGCACAGCGGTGGCACACCCGCGGTACGGCGGTGAAACGCCTGCGGACATCGTCACTCCGGCGAAGGGTACGGACAACCGTTTCGACCGGGGCGGACCCGAACGATGCCCATCGCGCCCGGGCGGCCCCGGATCAGGCGAAATTGACCATCCTTATGTAGCGAGTCCAGTCCCAGTTCGGCCCGGGATCGGTGTGGTCGGTACCCGGCACCTCGTAGTGCCCGATGATGTGCGCCCGGTCCTTGGGGAGCCCGTACTTCGTGCAGAGCGCCGCCGTGAGTCTGGCCGACTGCTCGTAGAGGGCGTCGGTGAAGTACGCGGGCTGATCCACCCAGCCCTCGTGCTCGATACCGACGCTGCGGGTGTTGTAGTCCCAGTTCCCCGCGTGCCAGGCGATATTGGCCTCCCGGACGCACTGGGCCACATGCCCGTCGGCCGAGCGCACGAGGTAGTGCGCGGAGACCTTCTTCTTCGGGTTCTGGAAGATGGACAGGGTGTCGGCGTACGTCTCCTGGGTGACGTGGATGACCACGTAGTCGACGGGATAGGCGGTGGGGCGGTTGGACGCCGTGTAGTTGGAGGCGCTCGCCGGCTGCCACTCCGCCGACGGGTAGTCGACGGCCTGGGCCTGAGCGTCGGCCTGCGGGGCGGGGAGTAACGCGTAGGGGACGGCGGCGAGGGCGGCGCCCTTCAGCAGCCATCGCCTGCTCGGGAGCGGTCTTGCCCGTTCCATGGTCGGTTGCCTTTCGGTTCAGTGGAGGAGTGCCGCCGCGGTCTCACGCAGACGCGCGTGCAGCCCACGGTGAGTCTCGCGCGCGGGCAGCCACTCTTTGCGGATCTTGGCCACGCAGGTGTAGTTGGTGTCGCACACGTTGGCCAACGGCGATTCCACGGCCTGGGTCGCGAACTGGTAGGCGTCCAGCTCGCTGAACCCGTAGTCGCGCACCAGCCACCGCACCAGATCGAGCTGGGAGATCCGGAACGCGTCCTCCAAGGGGCGCGCCGAACCCGTAGAGATGATGTGCGTGTCCGACTCGATGCGCGGCCAGGGCGTGGCGACGCCCTTGAGCAGCTCCACGATCACCACGGTGTTCATCGCGCACTCGACGGCGACTCCACACGTCTCGCCCTCGCCCTGCCGGGCGTGTCCGTCGCCGAGGCTGAGCAGCGCGCCCTCCACGTTCACCCCGAGATAGCAGGTGACCCCGGCCCGCATCTCGGGCGTGTCCATGTTCCCGCCGTGCGCGTCGGGCACCAGCGCGGAACGCACCTCCAGGTTGGCCGGGGCCACGCCCACGGTGCCGTGCATCGGGTCGAGGGGCAGCTCGACCTCGATGTCACTGTCCCGGGCGCGGAACAACGCCGTGCGGCGGGTCCGGTCCAACTGCCAGATCCACACGGTCTCCGGGAGCGGCGGCTGCAGCGTCGCCGTGGTGTGCGTCGAGGTGAGCGAGCCGAAGAGGGGGACGGTCGTGGAGGCGGCCCAGTCCCGGGCCGGTTCGATCGACACGAAGTGCACGGCGACCGTGTCGCCCGGCTCGGCGCCCTCCACATGGAAGGGGCCGGTCTGCGGGTTGAGGAACGGGAACTCGCACACCTCGGACACCAGGTCCTTCTCGGACCGCACCCGCCCGGCGAAGCAGTCCTCCGTGTACAGGTCGAGAACCGTGCCGGGCGCGATCCGCGCCACGGGCGGGGCACCGCCGAACGTCCAGGCGTACTCGCCCGGTTCGGGCCGCACCGTCAGGATCCGGGGGTCGTTCATGGCTGTGCTGCTCCGTTCTGCGCAAGGCCGGTGGAGGCGGATTCGTCGAGATGGACACGGGCGGTCTCGGCTATTCGCTCGGGGTGGCGGCGTAGCAGAACGAGCAGGACCACGACCCCGGCCGCCATCCAGACGCCGACGACCGGTCCGGCGTACGACACGGGAGCGGTCAGCTCGGTCACGAAGTCGAAGACCGGGAGGCCCGCCGCGGTGAGCAGGGCGGGGACGAACGCGACGATCCCGAGCAGCGGGACCAGCAGGTGGCGTACCGGCTTCAGCAAGTCCCGCCTGCGGCGCAGGAAGTAGCCCGCACAGGCCAGGTTCACGACGATGTAGACGCCGATGACGACTGTGACGATCACCGTGGCCAGCAGGAGGAACGCGGTCACCGGGTCGTAGCCGAAGCCGAGCCCCAGCACGGTCCCGACCGCGACGACGGTCTGCACGGCGATTCCGGCCATGGGGGAGCGGTGGCGCGGGTGAAGGGTGGCGAGTACGCGGGGGAGCACCCGGATGCGGGCCAGGGCGAAGGCCGTGCGTGTCGAGACGGTGGCGCACGCGTTGGCGTTGGCGATCGTCGAGTTGACCACGGCCAGAAACACCAGCACCCAGAACAGTCCGAACGACGCGCGTGCCACCCCCTCCCAGGACGCCGCGCCGGAGGCCCCGAATCCGCTGAAGCGGTCCGGCCCGAAGTACACCGTCATGGCGTACGTCGTCAGCACGTAGAACAGGCCGATCCCCAGGGCCGCGCCGAGCACCGCGCGGTGCATCGTCCGGCGCGGGTCGCGGGTCTCCTCGGCGAGTGGTGCGGCGGCCTCGAACCCGGCGAACGCGAGCACCGTGTACACCGAGCCGGCGAAGACGCCACCGAGACCCGAGTAGTCCTTGGCCGTGTGCGAAGTGCCGAACACCGAGAGGGTGTTGTGCCCACCCGCCTTGCCGATCAGCCACACGGCGAAGACCAGGAAGACCAGGATCTCGAAGACTCCGAGGACCGTGCCGAAGCGGGCCGAGGCGCGCACTCCGAACCAGCCCGCCACGGCGATGACCGCGGCGCCCGCGAGTGCCCACGGCCACCACAGGTTCTCCGGGTACGAGGACCACTCCTGATGCAGGGTGCCCGCCGTGGTGAAGCCGAGTTGCAGGAGCAGCAGCGGCGGGACCAGGGCCTCCACGAAGACATAGCCCCAGCCCACCAGGAAACCGACGGCCGGATGCAGGCCCTGTGCCGCGTAGGTGGCGACCGAGCCGGCGGCGGGCAGTTCCCTGGCCAACTCGGCGACGCACGACGCGGTGAAGAGACAGGCCACCAGCGCGATCAGCACCGACAGCGGCAGGCTGCCGCCCGCGAAGGCCGCGCCCGACGGGATCGACGCGGCGACCGCGGCGGCCGGCGCCATCGCCGTGATGCTCTGGAACAGCACCTCACGCAGCCCGACGGCATCCTGCCGCAGTCCCTGAACCGTCTCCCCCGACACGTGAATCCCCCCTTGTCCACCCGTCCACGCCCGCCCGTCTTCACGACACGACGGCTGCGCCTCGCGTGAATCACGGTACGGCGCTTGCGGGTTGGGCAGTAGAGCGTGGCGTGCTTCCGTGGACTACGGCGAAACTGTGGACAACCCGGCCACTCGGACGAGTGAAGTCGGCTGTGTCTCAGGCCTGTTCGGCCACGATGTCCACAGCACGCTCGGCCACCGAAGCCGGGTCGTCGAGCACGGCCCGCACCACCGAGTGCGCGGCGCCCAGCAGCGGGCCCTCGGGCCCCAGCCGCGACACCGACACCGGACAGGCGGGTCCCGCTGTGCGACGCGCCAACTCGGCTTCCAGCGACGGCAGAAGCCAGGGCGCGAGTCCGGACAGCGCGCCGCCCAGCACCACCAGTCGGGGATCCAGCAGGTTGACCGCGCCGGTCAGCGCGATGCCGAGCGCCGTACCGGCGTCGTACAGGGCACGTCGTACCGCCTCGTCGCCGTCGGCCGCACGGGTCGCGAGCAGCCCGACCCGGTCCGCGCCGGGCTCCAGACCGGCGGCCCGCAGCACCGCCTCTTCACCCGCGTACTGTTCGAGACAGCCGCGCCCGCCGCAGGCGCACTCCGGTCCGTCCGGACGCACCGGCACATGCCCCAACTCGCCCGCGAATCCCCGGGTTCCGCGCAGCAGACCCCCGTCCACCACAACTGCGGCGCCGATGCCGATCTCGGCCGACACATGCAGGAAGTCACGCGGGGTCGTTTCGCCCAGCCAGAGTTCGGCGAGACCGCCGAAGTTGGCCTCGTTGTCGACAGTGGGCGGGAGTTCGGCGGGCAGCAGGGCGCCGAGATCCGTGTCGTGCCAGTCGAGGTTCGGGGCGCGGACGACGGTGCGGCCGTCGCGGGCCACCAGACCGGGCACGGCGACCGCGAGCCCCGCCGGCCACAGGCCTTCCGCGTCCGCTTCGGCGACGACCTGCCGTACCAGCGCGGTGAGTTCGGCGAGTACGGGTTCGGGGGAGCGGCCGCGGTTCACGCCGTGCCGCACCGCCCGGGCCCGTATCTCGCCGCGCAGATCGACCGCGCAGACCGCGAGATGGTCGACCCCGACCTCCGCGCCGATCCCGGCCGGACCGCGCCCGCTGACGGCGAGCGCCGATCCGGGCCGGCCCACCCGGCCGGGCCGCTCGGGGCCCAGCTCTTCGAGGAGGCCCGACCGGATCAGCTCGTCCACCAGTGTCGACACCGCCGCCCGGGTCAGCCCGATGCGCGAGGCGACGGCCGCACGCGAGAGCGGACCCTCGGCGCTCACCGTGTGCATCACCCGGGCGAGGTTGCGGCGGCGCATGCCCTGCTGGGTGTCGGGCAGGGCACGCCCGGGCCCGGCGGGGTGCGCCTCGTGCAGCGGTGCGGTCATGCCTCCCTCAGCCCTCGATCGGTGTGCGTCCGTTCCCCCGGGTGTGTGTCAACGGCTGTCCGTCCCCCGTTCGAGCAGCGGAGCCGCGTCGGAGAGTACCCCGGAGATCCTGGCGAACGTCGTCTCGTCCCGCTCCACGGCGTCCAGCACCGGCCCGGCGGCCGTGTTCCAGCGGCGGGCCACCGCGGCCGGGTCCTCGCCGGTCAGCAGGCCCGCGGCCTGCGCGGCGGCGCCGAGCGCGACCAGTTCCTTCGCCTCGGGCACCTGGACCGGACGCCCCGACAGCCTCCGTACCGTCTCCTGCCAGGCCGTGCCCCGGGCACCCCCGCCGATCAGCAGGAGAGGCGTGGTGCGGTCCGCGTCCGCGTCGAGGACCAGGTCGAGCGCGCCCAGCAGGGCGTGCACGGCACCGTCGTAGGCGGCCTGGAGGAGCTGGCCGCCGGTGGTGTCGTGGCGCAGGCCGTGCAGCAGGCCCGAGGCGTTGGGCAGGTTCGGGGTGCGCTCGCCGTCCAGGTACGGGAGCAGGGTGACCGAGGTGCCCGGTTCCACCGCTTCCCGGTCCAGGCCCAGCAGGGCCGCGATCCGGTCCACGGCGAGGGTGCAGTTCAGGGTGCAGGCCAGGGGCAGCCAGTCGCCGTGCGCGTCGGCGAAGCCCGCCACCGTGCCGGACGGGTCGGCGGGGCGGTGCTTCGACACCGCGTACACCGTGCCCGAGGTGCCGAGGCTGAGCACGGGCGCGCCGGGGCGCAGCCCGAGACCCAGTGCGGCCGCCGCGTTGTCGCCGGTGCCGGGAGCGACCAGGGTGCCCTTGGAGAACGGCAGATCGTGGCAGTCCCGCACGGTCCCGGCCACCTCGCCGGGCCGCACCACCCGGGGCAGCAGCGCCGGGTCGAGCCCGACGTGCCGGAGGATCTCCTCGTCGTACGACTCGGTCGCCGAGGCCCACCAGCCGGTGCCGGAGGCGTCGCCGCGATCGGTGGTGCCCTGCCCGGTGAGCCGCCCGGTGAGGTAGTCGTGGGGGAGACGTACGGCCGCTGTGGCCCGCACCGCCTCCGGCTCGTGCTCGGTGAGCCAGGCCCACTTCGTGACCGTGAAGGAGGCTCCGGGCACGCTGCCGGTGCGCTCCGCCCAGGCCTTCGGGCCGCCCAGTTCCTCGATCAGACGGCGGGCCTGCGGCGCCGAGCGCACGTCGTTCCACAGCAGGGCCGGGCGGACCGGCTCGCCCTGCGCGTCCAGGGTGACCAGGCCGTGCTGCTGACCGCCGATCGACACGGCGGCCGCCTCGTGGGCCGCGTCCCCGCACTGGCGCAGGGCCTCGCACAGGGCGTCCCACCACTGGCGGGGATCGCTCTCCCGGCCCGCCCCCGAGGAGACGGTGTGCGGCGCCTGGCCACTCGCGACGATCCGTCCGGTGGACACGTCGACGACCAGTGCCTTGGTGGACTGGGTGGACGAATCCACGCCGACGACGAGCGGACCCTCGGCTGCTGACATCGGGTTTCTCCCTTGTGTGCGGCATGCGTCTCCGCCCGGAGACACATTGTCCCTTCCCAGAGACGCTCCGGCATACTAATTTGTAAACCGCCATGACGAAATAGTCGGAGCGAAGCAACAAGGAGCCGCGTCATGAACTACCAGCCCACCCCCGAGGACAGGTTCACCTTCGGCCTGTGGACCGTCGGCTGGCAGGGAAGGGACCCGTTCGGCGACGCCACCCGCCGTGCCCTCGACCCCGTCGAGACGGTGCAGCGCCTGTCCGAGCTGGGCGCCCACGGTGTGACCTTCCACGACGACGACCTGATCCCCTTCGGGTCCTCGGACACCGAGCGCGAGTCGCACATCAAGCGCTTCCGCGAGGCCCTCGACGCGACCGGCATGAAGGTGCCGATGGCGACCACCAACCTCTTCACGCACCCGGTCTTCAAGGACGGCGCGTTCACCGCCAACGACCGCGACGTGCGCCGCTACGCCCTGCGCAAGACGATCCGCAACATCGATCTCGCGGTCGAGCTGGGCGCCGAGACCTACGTGGCCTGGGGCGGCCGCGAGGGCGCCGAGTCCGGCGCCGCCAAGGACGTACGCGTTGCTCTCGACCGCATGAAGGAGGCCTTCGACCTCCTCGGTGAGTACGTCACCGAACAGGGCTACAACCTGAAGTTCGCGATCGAGCCCAAGCCGAACGAGCCGCGCGGCGACATCCTGCTCCCCACCGTCGGCCACGCCCTGGCGTTCATCGAGCGCCTGGAGCGCCCGGAGCTCTACGGCGTCAACCCCGAGGTCGGCCACGAGCAGATGGCCGGGCTCAACTTCCCGCACGGCATCGCCCAGGCCCTGTGGGCGGGCAAGCTCTTCCACATCGACCTCAACGGCCAGTCCGGCATCAAGTACGACCAGGACCTGCGCTTCGGCAACGGCGACCTGCGTGCCGCCTTCTGGCTGGTCGACCTCCTGGAGAGCGCCGGTTACGCCGGCCCGAAGCACTTCGACTTCAAGCCCCCGCGCACCGAGGACCTCGACGGCGTGTGGGCGTCGGCAGCCGGCTGCATGCGCAACTACCTGATCCTGAAGGAGCGTTCGGCGGCGTTCCGTGCCGACCCGGTGGTCCAGGAGGCGCTGCGCGCCTCGCGTCTGGACGAACTGGCGCAGCAGACCGCGGCCGACGGCCTCAAGGCGCTGCTCGCCGACCGCTCGGCGTTCGAGGACTTCGACGTGGAGGCGGCCGCCAAGCGAGGGATGGCCTTCGAGCAGCTCGACCAGCTCGCCATGGACCACCTCCTGGGGGCCCGCGGCTGACCGCACGCACGCGTGCGTCACTCAGGTTCCCGACTGTGACCGACTTCCGCGCGGAATGCTCCGGAACCATGCGATCCATGGCATGAGTCCGCATCAACCACCGCGCGGGGGTCGCGTCATGACCGCTACGAGGCGACTCTGGACGGTATGGCCATGCCGCCCGTACCGCCCCGACCGCCCGGCCCACCGGGCGCCACTCCGCCTCAGGGAGGCGGCTTCGGACCACCTCCCGAAGGTTTCGGCCACGCGTCGGGAGGGGGCTACGGGGACTCGGGAGGCGGCTACGGGGAGCATGGACCGCCTCCGCGCAGGCGCCCCCGCCCGCTGTTCGTGCTGCTCGCCGTGATCGTGCTCGCCGGGGCCGTCGTCGCCGTCGCGCTGATGGCCTCCGGGGGACACGACTCACCGGACAAGAAGGCGCCCGCCGGGAGCAGTTCGAGCACGAGCCGGAGCCCGTCCCTCACCCTCCCGACGAAACTCCCCAGCAGCCTGCCGACCAAGCTCCCGACCGCGCTTCCGTCGAACCTGCCGAGCGAGGTGCCCAGCGACATCGAGTCACTGCTCCCCTCCCTGTTCGGCTAGCTGCCCCAGGCGTCGACGGGGCGACGGGCCCTCAGATGCCGTGCGGCAGCTTCAGGTACACCAGGGTCGTCTTGATGCCGCTGTCGATCAGCCGCCCCTGGGCGTCGAACGCGCCCGCGCCGTCCGTCATTCCGAAGTCGTTGTCATTGATCAGGGCGAGCGTGTCGTGGTCCACGCGCGCGACGCCCTCGATCTTCTGCGGCACCCCGGAGACGGTCCCCAGGTCGACGACCAGCTTCTTGGCCAGTACCGGCACACCCGAGGCCGCCGGGTCGTCGAGCTGCTCCAGCGACGGGGACGTCGTGTCGTCGTCGTAGGGGCCGCCGAGGATGTTCGACCTGCGCCCCAGCTCGACCAGTTGGAGCCGGGCCGCCTTGTCGGTCCGCTCCTCGACGAGCAGTCGGTCGCCGCCCACGGCGACCACCGAGGAGATCTTGAGTTCGGAGGTGTCGTCCTCGCTGGGGTCGACCACGTTCACCGGGTCGAACCGGTACGCGTACTCCGCCGTGACCGCCCGCTTCTTCGTCGAGAAGCGCAGCAGACGGGTGTTGAGCGACGCGTCCCCGGCATCCCCGTCCGGCAGCGACAGCGGGCTCTGCAGGGCCATCACCAGGTCACCGCCGGGTAGTTGGGCGAGCCCCTCGAAGCCTCGGTTGATCTTCCGGTGCAGCAGGACGGCCGGCAGCGCCTCCACCACCGGGTAGTCGGTCCCGGTCAGGTGCAGCCCCTTGGGCACGTACCGCGTGAGCACCTTCCCGCGCGCGGAGACGTGCACCAGGCTGGGCCCGTACTCGTCGACGAGCCAGAACGACCCGTCCCCGGCGCGCACGATGCCCTCCGTGTCCAGCCCGTTCGGGTTGTACGACAGCGCCGTCTGCGCGTCGTAGGAGTACGGCGCCTCGTCGCGTCCCTGCTGGTTCGACAGCCCGGTGACGCCCTTCCCGGAGGTCGTGGTGATCGGGATGGCGTCAAGGACCTTGATCGTGTCCCCGGAGACGCGGATTTTCACGATCGCCGGGTCGAAACCGGGCACCGGGAACGTACGGCGCTTCGTCCCGCTCACCTTGATCTGGCCGTTGGGCCCGCGGTCGGTGACGGTCCAGTACTCACCCTTGCGGCCGGCCGGGTAGATGTCGCTGCCGATGCCGCCGAGATCCACTCCCCGGTCGTTGTCCACCGTCCCGGGCAGCAGCGCGTCGCTGAACGCGCCGAGCGGGATGTCGCCGAGCGTCGCCGTGCGCGTGACCTGAGCGGCCTGGCTCCCGGCGGGGGCTCCGGCGGCCGTACCGGACGCCATGAGTGCGACCACCACGGCCAGCGGAACACCTACCGCGACGGGGCGACGGACACGGCGCCGGAAGGGGGCGTGCGGGGACATCGGGCCTCCTGAGGACAAATTCGTTGACAGCGGCCAGAGTTGGGCCCTGTAGGGAACTCCGGTCGACTGCCAGGTGAAGTGAGAGTGTCGGCCGCTCATCGGGAAGGCGCGGCATCTTCGGTCACTCAGGGAGCTCTGCTCCGCTGCGAGAAGCGACGGCCTTCACTTCCGCTCCGCGACCGATCGACTCCCCAGGAAGGCTGTTCGGCGCTCAGCGTGAGGCACCGAACCACTTGGGCAACTGTCCGAGCAGGTCCGCCTGGTCGTCACCGACCCACGCCACGTGGCCGTCCGGCCGTAGGAGCACCGCGGGTACGTCCAACTCCTCGCCGGCGTCTACGACATGGTCGACGCGATCCGCCCAGCCCAACACCGAGAGCCGGCCGGTGTGGTCGAGCAGCAGTCCGCGGCCGCCGTGCATCAGCTCGTAGAGGCGACCTTCTTTCAGCTTCACGTCCCGCAGGCGTCGGCCCAGGAGCTCGTGCCCCTCGCCGAAGTCGTAGCGGATCCCGACCGCGGTGATCATCCCCGTCACGTACCGGTTCACCTCCTCGAAGTCCATCAGCGTGGAGAACAGTTCCCGTAGTGCGGTCGCGCCGGGATCGGTCCCCAGGAGCGTGATCTGCGCGCGCGTGTTGTCGATGACGCGGGCGCCCACCGGATGCCGTTCGGTGTGATAGCTGTCCAACAGCCCTTCCGGAGCCCAGCCGTTGACCGCGGCGGCCAGCTTCCAGCCGAGGTTGAACGCGTCCTGCACGCCGAGGTTGAGCCCCTGCCCGCCGGTCGGCGGATGGATGTGGGCCGCGTCGCCGGCCAGCAGGACCCGGTCGACGCGGTAGCGCTCGGCCTGCCGGGTGGCGTCGCCGAACCGCGACAGCCAGCGCGGCGAGTGCACACCGAAGTCGGTGCCCGCGACGGCCCACAACCGCTGCTTGAAGTCGTCGAGGGTCGGTGCGGCCGCCCGGTCCTCGGCCACGCCGTCGGCGGGCACGACAACGCGATACACGCCGTCCTCGCCGGGGCTGACGCCGAACCGCAGTTGGGTCCTGCGGACCTCCTCGACGACCGCGGCGATCGCCGCGGGATCCTCGGCCACCTCCATTTCCCCGAGCAGTGTCTCGACAGTCGCGGGCTCACCGGGGAAGCCGACGCCGATCAGCTTGCGCACCGCGCTGCGGCCGCCGTCGCAGCCGACGAGGTAGCGGGAGCGCAGGTGCGTGCCGTCCGCGAGTTCCACGGTGACGCCGTCGCCGGTCTGGCTCAGCCCGACAACTTCGCATCCGCGCCGGATCTCGGCCCCGAGTTCGACCGCGCGCTCGTCTAGCAGTCGCTCGGTGACCGGTTGCGGGGTGGCGACGCCGTACGGATGAGCCGTGTCCAACCCGTCCGGCCACGGCTTCATGATGCCGCCGAAGAGACCGCCGGCCTGGAACTTCTCGCTGACCGCGATGAACCGGTCGAGCAGGCCGCGCTGGTCCATGATCTCGACACTCCGCGCGTGCAGACCCTGACCGCGGGACTCCCCGGTCGGTTCGGTCAGCTTCTCCAGCACGACCACGCGCACGTCGTGCAGCCGCAACTCGCAAGCGAGCATCAAACCGGTCGGTCCGCCGCCGACCACGATCACGTCAATCATCAGAACGCCCATCCAACGAGATTGGTTTACGACCACCGACCACCGACCACCGACCACCGACCGGCCGCTCCGCGTGGCCGCGCTTCGCGAAGTTCGCGTTTCCGCAGGTCCTGGCCTCGGTCGGCCATTTTGGAGGACGACCCGGGCCTTGCCGCAAGTCCCCCGCTGCGCTATACGTTGGGTGTGGCAAGGAGTGGACGACCTCCTTGCCATCGTCTTTTCCGGGTGCTTCCCCTCCTCAGGTCGACGCTCCGGGACTGGGTTCGCGACGGTGTCGTCAACCCCCCTGTGAGGGCCCGGCTGACCCCCGTACGGACACGGGGGGTGCCGCCATGGTCGCGACCGGTCACCGATTCGTACGTTTGCTCAGGTCACCCCGTTACCTGAGAGAGCCGGAGACCGGACATGTCCCAGATCACCGCAGTCGTCGGCGCACCTGACCCTGGAGACGCCGTCGTGGCGCCCCCAGGAAGCGAGTTCGCGCCCCTCCTGCGCACGGTCAAGGGCAGAGGACTGCTGGAGCGGCGACGGGCCTGGTACGCACTCTGCGTTTCCGTCAACGCCCTCGCGCTGGCCGGTATCGTCACCGGCGTCGTCCTGATCGGAGACTCCTGGCTGAGCCTGCTCCTCGCCCCGTTGCTGGCCGTGTTCGGCGCCCGGACGGCCTTCATAGGCCATGACGCCGGCCACGCGCAGATCGCGGGCAACCGGGCCGTCAACCGCGTCATCGGCCTGATCCACGGCAACCTGCTCCTGGGGATGAGCTACTCCTGGTGGAACGACAAGCACAACCGCCACCACGCCAACCCCAACCACATCGACAAGGACCCGGACGTGGTCGCCGACATCCTCGTCTTCACCGGCGAGCAGGCCAAGGTCCGTTCGGGATTCCGGCGCTGGCTCACCCGCAACCAGGCCTGGCTGTTCTTCCCGCTCACCCTGCTCGAAGGCATCGCCCTCAAGGTGCACGGTTTTCAGGATCTGCGTCGGCAGCCCCGTCGGGAGCGGGCCGTCGAAGGCGCGCTTCTGGTGAGCCACGTCGTGGCCTACGCGACGCTGCTGCTGACCTCGATGTCCCCGGGGAAGGCCCTCGCGTTCGCCGCGCTGCACCAGGCGCTGTTCGGCCTGCACCTCGGCCTGGCCTTCGCGCCCAACCACAAGGGCATGGAGATGCCCGACCCCGACGGTGAGCGATGGGGTCACCTCCGCCGCCAGGTGCTCACCTCGCGCAACATCCGTGGCGGCGCCCTGACCGACTGGTTCCTCGGCGGCCTCAACTACCAGATCGAACACCACCTCTTCCCGAGCATGCCGCGGCCCAATCTGCGGCTCGCGCAGCCGCTGGTGCGCGCCCACTGTCAGGATGTGGGTATCCCCTTCGTGGAGACCGGCCTCGTCGACTCCTACCGGCAGGCCCTGCGACACCTCCACGAGGTGGGAGAGCCGCTGAGGACGGAGTGACGGAGCAGGCGGAGTATGGCGCGTGACGGACCGGCCGACGGCCGGGTAGCGGTGCTCGGGTACCAGTAGGGGAAGCGCCTCAGGGATGTCTCAGGGTCGCGATCCGGAACCGTGGGAAGCGCGGACCCGTTTTCAGATCAGAGAGCGGCTGCGGCCGCGGAGGAGGCGACATATGTCGAAGAACGCGAAGATCGCCGTAGGAGGTGTGGCAGTCGGACTGATCCTGTTGTTCTGGCTGCCCTGGTGGGTCTCATTCCTGATCGTCGTGGGAGTGCCGACGGCCGCGTATCTCACGCTGGACCCCTCGCAGCGGCGTCGGCTGCGCCGTGTCGCGGGCAAGGAGATCGGCCGCTGACGCACTGACGACCGCTGCGTTCCCGTCCGCCACACAGGAGCAGAGCAGAGCACAGCGCCGTCCGCAGGACTGCCGACGACAGGCCCGCGGACGGCGTCCGACGTCCGGCGCTCAACTCGGCCGTACGGCCATCTTGTCGAGCGCTTCGAGGAGACCGGGCAACTCCGGGCCCCGGCCGACCGGCAGCACCTCGCCGGGCTCCTCGTCGAGCAGGACGAACGCGATGTCGTCGGTCCGGGCCACCATCGACCAACCGGGGCCGTCGGCGCGCAGCGTCCGCGCCTCGCCCGGCGCGAAGGATGATCGGACGCGGCCGAGGGGCGGCGGGCTGTCCACATACGCGCGGAGCTCCGTCAGTACCCGCCGGATCCCGCTGTGGCCCGCCTGCGTGCCTTCCGCGGTGCTGTCCGACGAGGTGTCGCCCGACGACGATCCGTCCGCCTCGCTCTGCACGTCCGCCGCGGTCTCCGAGTCCACCTCGGTCTCCGTGTCGGCGGCGGTCCCTTCGTCGTCGCCGGTGTCGCCGTCGGAGGTGGCCTTGTCCGTCTCGGACGTGTCGCCCGCCCCGTCCTGAGCCGCGAAGACCGAGTCGTCGATCTGCTCCCGCCACAGAGCCCACTGCAGCGCGATCTCGTCGGCACCCAGCCGCCGCTGTGCCGGACCCCAGGTGGTGGTGTCCGGCGGGGCCAGCGGCGGCCGGTCCACGAGATCGGGGTCCGGATCGTGCGGCGCGGGCACATTGGGGGCCGCGACGGCGACCGCGAGCGGCCAGCCCGGCAGGGCCGCGACCACCGTGCGCTCGCTCGGCGACAGGTCGTACTCCATGCCGCAGTCCCAGGACGCAATGGCCACCGCGACCAGCGACACGTCGTCGATGACGACCGTCCACCGCGAACCGTCACCGTCCTGGCCGAGCACCAGGCCGTACCCGTCGGCGAGCGGCGCCATACCGAGCGCCGCGCAGGCCTCCGAATAGTCGTCGCCCAGCACACTCGGGAACTTCGCCGGCGTCAGCAGCACCGCCGTGAGCACATAGAGCGCGTCGTCCTCGGCGGCGACGGCCTCTTCGTCCGTGTCGGCCATCCCAGCCTCCCCATCGTTCATCCAACCGCGCGCACCCTAGTGTGCGCGGAAGCCGCTTGTCACGACTCCCAAGTACACCCGGAGCTGCAGTTTTCCGTCTGGACAGGGCGAAATGACCGCCGGTAACCCGAAGTGTCAGGCCGCGGGGAGCCCGAGAAGGGCGCGGGCCACCGTCCGCGGCGACTCGTCACGCTCCCTGGCGAGCGCCACGACGGCCCGGCACGCCAACTCGCTCACCCCGAAGGACAGCGCCTCCGGCGACACCCATCCCGAGGCTTCCTCGATCCGGTCCTGGTCGTCCTCCGCGCGGGCCGAGACATAGACGGCCGCGGCCTCGAACAAATTGTGCGGGCGTCGTTCCGGGCGGGTGTCCGCCTCCGCGCGCGTGGAGGTGAGAAATCTGGCGAAGGTCTTGCGGGGCCTGTCGAACATGCTGACCACCTTCCCCCTGCGTGGTTTTCTGTCGCCGACCGTCCATCTACTGCTACCCAACGTAGAGTTGGAGTTGCGGCGACATAAGGGGGGCGGCGCGGTGAAGCGCCTCCAGCGACCCGCGCGGGGGTGGGTCAGCCGTCGAGTGAGTCGATCGTGGCCCGAAGCCAGCTCAGTTCGGCCCGGGTCGTGGCCCGCGCGATCGTGAGGATGCCGCGCCGGAAGGGATCGTCCAACTCCTCGGCGCGCAGCGGTCGGTCACCGTCGTAGAAGAAGCTCGCGGGTTCCTCCAGGAAGGCCAGCCGACGCCGTAGCACGGCAGCCTGGGCGCTGGGGTCGTCGAGGTGCCTGAGGAAGGCCAGGACGGTGAACCAGCGGTTCTCATCGGTGATATCGCGCTGAACCGGCTCCGTGAGGCGGTGCCGCAGTTCGCGCCTTCCCTCATCGGTGAGCGTGAGGACGTGACGTGGGGCGGCGACGGCGCCGGGCTCGGTGGTCCGCGCCAGAAGCCCCGCCTTCTCCAGCCGCTTGATCGCGGGATACAGCGTGCCCTCGGCGACGGGCCGCACGTGCCCCGCCAGCGCGGCGATGCGTTTGCGCAGCTCATAGCCGTGCAGCGGGGTGTCGTACAGGAAACCGAGGATGGCGAGCTCCAGCATGCCCGCATTCTGTCGCATCAGCGTTGTACATCAATCCCTTGGTGCATCGTGCACGCAATACATCGGCAGCGATGTACTCTCTTGCGGGTGCTGATCACGGGAACGGCGCCAAGGAGGGTGCAATGAAGCAGGCCGAGTTCGACGACAAGGGGAGCTGCATCCGGTGGACGGAGGTGCCAGGGGTGCAACCCGCGCGTGTGTATGTGCACGGACTGGGATCCATGTCGGCCGTCTACCATGCGCACATCGCGGCCCGCCCCGAACTCGCGGGCCGGCGCAGTCTGTTCGTCGATCTGCCGGGCCACGGCATCAGCGACCGGCCCGAAGGCTTCGGTTACGCCCTTGAAGACCATGCCGACGCCCTGGCAGCCGCTCTGGATGCGGCAGATGTCACTGGTGCGGAGTTGATCGCGCACAGCATGGGTGGCGCCGTCGCCATCGTGCTCGCCCATCGAAGGCCCGACCTCGTCGCCCGGCTGGTCCTCACGGAGGCCAACCTGGACGCCTTTCCGCCTGCTGCGGCGGGCAGCAGTGGAATCGCCTCCTACGAAGAGGAGGAATTCGTCGACGGTGGATACACGCGCGTGCTGGAGAAGGTCGGCCCTCTGTGGGCGGCGACCATGCGATTGGCCGATGCGCGCGCCCTGCACCGCACCGCCGTAGGGCTCCGGCGCGGATCGGAACCCGTGATGCGCGCGATCCTCGAAGGGCTCGCGATCGACCGCGTGTATCTCCAGGGCGAGTCGAGCGGTGAACTCGCGGGCGGCGATGGCCTGGAGGCGGCGGGCGTGCGCGTGGTGACCGTGCGCGGCGCCGGTCACAACGTCATGTTCGACAACCCCGACGCCTTCGTGGCGGCGGTCGAGGGAAACATGTGACCCGCGCGCGGACTCACCCCTGACGCACAGCCAGCGCCAGGAAGCGGGCGTCCTCGTCCGCGTACGACGTCATGCGCCACCCCGAATTGGCCAGCAGGGGACGGAGGTTGGCCTCCGCGCGCAGGTCGTCCGGGGTGAGCTGCCGTCCCTGACGTGCCGCGAGCGCGGCCCGGCCGATCGGGTGGAACAGGGCCAGCGTGCCGCCGGGACGGACTACGCGAGCCAACTCCCGCAGATTCGGCTCCGGTTGGGGCAGGTGTGCGATCAGGCCCGCCGCGAACACGGCGTCGAGCGACTCCGAACGCAACGGCAGCGCGGCGACATCGGCGAGCAGCAGGTACCCCTCACGGTCCCGTCCTGCCCTTACGGCGGCCTCCAGCATGGCCGGGGTCAGATCGGCCCCGACCACCACTCCCGACGGCCCCACGGCGGCATGGAGCGGCGGCAGGGCGCGCCCTGTCCCGCAGCCCGCGTCGAGCACACGGTCTCCCGCGCGCAACGCGAGTTCGGCGACCGCGGCGGCGTAGGCGGGGCCGTCGTCCGGGAAGCGGCTGTCCCAGTCGGCGGCGCGCGCGCCGAAGAACTCCTGGACGTGCGTGTGGTCGTCGCTCATGCTCCGCATGATCCCGCACCGACACGGACGACGTCTCGGCGCACACGTTCGAACGTGACGCGGTCGTTCACGTACCTCTCTGTGTCATATTTCAACACCTTTCGAAATGCGCCCCCTTTGTACGCCCATGCCCCCACTAGCGTCCCCTGGTCATGGGACACCTGGACCACGCCACCTTCGGCTGGCTGACCCCCGTGCTGTCATACGTGATGGCCTGTATGGGCGCCGCACTCGGACTGCGCTGCACCGTCCGCGCGCTCGGTGCCACCGGACGGTCGCGCCGCAACTGGCTCATCACCGCGGCCTCCGCGATCGGCACCGGCATCTGGACCATGCACTTCGTGGCCATGCTCGGCTTCGGAGTCACCGGCACCGACATCCGCTACGACGTGCCGCTCACCGTGCTCAGCCTCCTCGTCGCCATGGTCGTCGTCTGCGCGGGCGTCTTCGCGGTCGGCTACGGCCGCGACCGGACCCGCGCACTCCTCCTCGGCGGCCTCACGACCGGACTGGGCGTCGCGAGCATGCACTACCTGGGCATGGCGGCGATGCACCTGCACGGTGCCGTGAGCTACGACCCGTTGCTGGTCGGACTCTCCGTCCTCATCGCCGTCGTCGCGGCGACCGCGGCCCTGTGGGCGGGCCTCAACATCAAGTCGCCCATCGCGGTGACCGTCGCCTCGCTCGTCATGGGGGCGGCCGTCACCAGCATGCACTACACCGGCATGTTCGCCGTGCGCGTGCACGTCACCCCGTCCGGCGCGGCCCTGCCCGGGGCCACCGCGATGCAGTTCATCTTCCCCCTCGCCGTCGGCCTCGGGTCCTACCTGTTCCTGACCTCGGCGTACGTCGCACTGTCACCGACGACGGGAGAACGCGAGGCGACCGCCTCGGCCCAGCGGCCGGTCGAGAGCGTCGCCCGCTAGCGGTCTGCACCGGACCAGTCACGGTCCGCACGACATGCCCCGAACCACTTCCGAGCGAGGAGGCCATGCGTACCCCCCGTAGGACCCCGAGAGCCGGCGCCGAGACGCCGCCCGTGCGCGGTCGTCGCGCGCACGCCGGACCACCCGCCGAGGAACTCTTCGACGAGCCCCTCGACCCGTCGCCGGACGACATACCCCCGCGCGCGGGGCGATGGCGTATACGTCCGCGCACCGTACGAGCCAAGATCGTCTGCCTGTTGATGGTGCCGGTCGTCTCCCTGCTCGCCCTGTGGGCGTACGCCACCGTCAGCACCGCCCAGGACGTCGCCCGGCTACGGCAGTTGCAGCGGGTGGACTCCGCGGTGCGCACCCCCGTCGCGGCGGCCGTCGCAGCGCTGCAGGCCGAGAGGTCGGCCGCCGTGCGCCATGCCGTCGATCCCGGTGCCGAGCCGAGCGGCGACCTGAAGCAGTTGGCGGCGAACACGGACCGGGCGGTCGCCCGGTTGCGGCTCGGTGACGACAGCACGATCGCCGACGGCGAGGAACTGCCGGCCGGAGTCGCCGGACGCCTGGAGACCTTCGTCACCGGAGTCGAGCAACTGCGGTCGCTGCGGGCCGATGTGCTCGGCCACCGCGCGGGCTGGGACGAGACGTACGGGCAGTACACGAAGGCCATCTCGTCGGCCTTCGCCGTCGGCGGGGCGCTCACCGGCATCCAGGACGCCGAACTCGGATCCGACGCGCGCGTGCTGCTCGAATTCTCCCGGGCCGGCGAGTCGCTGTCCCAGGAGGACGTGGTTCTCGCCGCCGCCCGTCTCGACGGCAGCCTCGACGGGGAGCGGCTGAGGCTGTTCACCGGCGCCGTCGACACCCGCCGTACCCTCACCGACGCCGCGGTCGCCGATCTGCGCGGCTCCGAACACGACGCCTGGCGGAAACTCGCCGACACCAGCGCCTACGCGGCGGTCGGCGCCGTCGAGGACAGGGCCCTCGCCGCGGGCTCCGGTTCCCGGGCGATCTCCGCGGCTCCGGAGACCACCTGGAACAGCGCCCACGCACGCGTGCAGGACGGGATGCGCGCCATCGAGGCCGACGCGGGCAGCGGCGTCGCGGACCGTGCCGATCCGTTCACCCGCGGGCTGCTCACTCCGGCCGGTGCGGCGGTCCTGCTCGGTCTCGCCGCCGTCGTGGCGTCGCTCGTCATCTCGGTCCGTATCGGACGAGGTCTCGTCGTCGAACTGGTGGGTCTGCGCAACGACGCCTTGGGGATCGCCCGCCACAAACTCCCCGAAGCGATGCGGAGACTGCGCGCGGGGGAGGCCATCGACATCAGGGCGGAGGCTCCGCCGGGACCGCCGGCGGAGGACGAGACCGGACAGGTCGCGGAGGCCCTGGGCACCGTGCACCGCGCCGCCCTGCGGGCCGCCGTCGAACGCGCCGAACTCGCCAGCGGCATCTCAGGGGTCTTCGTCAACCTCGCCCGCCGCAGCCAGGTCCTGGTGCACCGTCAACTCAGCCTTCTGGACAGCATGGAGCGCCGCTCCGAGGACCCGAACGAACTGAGCGACCTGTTCCGCCTCGACCACCTCACCACCCGGATGCGACGGCACGCCGAGAGCCTGATCATTCTCTCCGGAGCGGCACCGGGCCGGGCCTGGCGCATGCCTGTCTCCCTGACCAACGTCGTCCGCGCCGCCGTCTCCGAGGTCGAGGACTACGCGCGCGTGGAGGTACGCCAACTCCCCGAGGCCTCCGTGGTCGGCACGGCCGTCGCCGACCTCACGCATCTGCTCGCCGAGATCGTGGAGAACGCCGCCCAGTTCTCGCCGCCGCACACGCGCGTGCGGGTCACCGGCGAACCCGTCGGCAACGGCTATGCCGTCGAGGTCGAGGACCGGGGACTGGGCATGGGCAAGGAGTCCCTGGGCGAAGCGAACCGCCGCATCGAACAGTCCGAGGCCCTCGACCTCTTCGACAGCGACCGGCTCGGCCTCTTCGTGGTCAGCAGGCTCGCGGCCCGCCACGGCATCAAGGTGCACCTGCGGACCTCGCCCTACGGGGGTACGACCGCGGTCGTACTGCTGCCGAAGACACTGCTGCACGGCGGTGCGTCGGAACGTGCTCCCCGCGCGGCGGTGGAGGACGGGGAGCGGGCCGTGGAACGCGAGTACGCGCGTGTGCCCTCCGCCCCCCAGCACCAGGAGTCCGTCCCGTCCTCGGTCGACCGGCCCGCCCTGGCGGCCACTGCACAGGCCGCGGCGGAACGGACGGACGAGACCCCGCCCCCCGGAGTGACCACCTTGCGACTGCACCGCCCTCCCGAGGACACCGAAGGGACCGAAGACAGCGACGACCTCCCGCGCCGGGTACGCCAGGCGAACCTCGCCCCCCAGCTCCGCGAACAGCCCGCCCCGGTACGGGAACAGGCACCGGCCGCCCCACGCGGCGAACACCGCACCCCGGAGGTCGTAAGGGACCGGATGGCGGCCTACCGCGAAGGCTGGACGCGCGGCGGCGGCAGGCACCCAGGCCGTAGTGCCACCCCAGGGCCCGCAACGGGCAGCGACAGCAGCGAAGGAGACCCCGCGTGATCCAGGACCCGAGCATGAGGGCCGCCCAACGGTCCGGTGAACTCGACTGGCTGCTGGACGACTTGGTGCTGCGCGTGGGCGAAGTACGGCATGCCGTGGTGCTGTCCAACGACGGTCTCGCCATCGGTGCGTCGACCGACCTCGAACGCGAGGACGCGGAACACCTCGCCGCCGTCGCCTCCGGATTCAACAGCCTTGCCAAGGGCGCCGGGCGGCACTTCGGCGCCGGGGGAGTCCGGCAGACCATGGTCGAGATGGACGACGGATTCCTCTTCGTGGCAGCCGCCGGAGACGGCTCCTGCCTGGCCGTCCTCACCGCCGTGACCGCCGACATAGGCCTGGTGGCGTACGAGATGGCACGGCTGGTCAAGCGCGTCGGCGAGCACCTCTACACGCCGCCGCGCGTCGGTGCGCGGCCGCCCGCCGCCGGATGAGGCGAGAAAGCGGTCCACCCAGATGACCGAAGACATGACCGGCGCCCAGCACGAGCAGGGCAGCCAGTGGTACGACCAGGAAGCCGGGCCACTCGTCCGCCCCTACGCCATGACGGGCGGACGTACCAAACCAGGCCCTACGGGAGTGCGTTTCGACCTGATCGCGCTCGTCACGCTGGACGCGGGCGCGCCCGGTTTCGACGACGACACCGGGCTCGGGCCGGAACATCGGGCCCTTGTCGACCTGTGCCGCACGGAAACGCAGTCCGTCGCCGAACTCGCCGCCGGAGCGGACCTGCCACTGGGAGTGGTCAGGGTGCTCCTCGGCGACCTCCTGGAACTCGGCTGCGTCACCGTCAGCCGACCGGTGCCGCCCGCGCAGCTACCCGACGAACGGATTCTGCGCGAGGTGATCGAAGGGCTTCGAGCACTGTGACGAAACTTCAGAACCACTCGAACGGCTACGGCACCGCCTTGTGCACCCTTTCGCGCACCGAACGGGCGCGAGGCGGTCACATCGGGCAAATACCGGTACAACTGCCCAGGGCTAGGCCGCACTTGCCAGGATGCACACCTACGGACGTCGAGCGTTGCCGGCACTCCCGAGAGAAGTGATCGATGGTCTCCGAGCACTCCGATGCCGAAGGCGGCGAGACGACCGCCCTGGCATTGAAGATCCTGGTAGCCGGTGGATTCGGCGTGGGCAAGACCACCATGGTGGGCGCGGTCAGCGAGATCAGGCCGCTGCGCACCGAGGAACTGCTGAGCGAGGCCGGTCAGTTGGTGGACGACACCGACGGCGTGGACCAGAAGGTCACGACGACCGTCGCCATGGACTTCGGCCGAATCACCATCAGGTCCGGCCTCTCCCTCTATCTGTTCGGCACACCGGGCCAGGACCGCTTCTGGTTCCTGTGGGACGAACTCTCGCAGGGCGCCCTGGGAGCCGTGGTCCTCGCGGACACCCGGCGGCTTGAGGACTGCTTCCCCGCGGTCGACTACTTCGAGCACCGGCACATCCCTTTCGTGGTGGCCGTCAACTGCTTCGCGGGTGCCCGGAGTTACGGCGCCCGCGACGTCTCCCGCGCGCTGGACCTCGACCAGGGAACGCCGGTGGTTCTCTGCGACGCCCGGGACCGCGACTCGGGGAAGGAGGTGCTGATCCGGCTCGTCGAGTACGCCGGGCGGATGCACACCGCCCGGATGCTCGACTCCGTGGGCTGAGACGCAGTCCTCACTCCGAGGTCGACTCTCCCATCACGGGCCGGATTGCGATCTTTTGGCCGTTTCCTTCGCGGTGTTGTACACCACGTCGTCCCCGTCCGGCAGGAACCGGACCGGGGCGGCACGAGGGCTCCCATCGGTGCGGACGGTCGACAGCGCGCCGGTGCGCGTGCCGTGCGGGACGAACGCCCGCAGTTGTTCGTCGGTCAACTTCTGCGCCATGTCCCTGTCCTCCTTGCCCCCGGCGACCGAGGTGGTGAAGTCTGACGGGAGATCCTCCGGCCAGGGGGAGACGCGACACGGGGAGGCGGAACATGGCGCAGAACCAGGGGCTGAGCTGGCTGCTGGACGATCTGACCGAGCGTGTCGAGCATGTACGGCACGCTCTGGTCCTGTCCAACGACGGCCTGGTGACGGGCGCGAGCACGGGACTGCGCCGTGAGGACGCGGAGCATCTCGCCGCCGTCTCGTCCGGCCTGCACAGCCTGGCCAAGGGCTCGGGACGCCACTTCGGCGCGGGCGGGGTGCGACAGACGATGATCGAGTTCGACGACGCCGTCCTGTTCGTCACCGCTGCCGGCAGCGGTAGCTGTCTGTGCGTCCTCAGCGGCGCGGACGCCGACATCGGCCAGATCGCCTACGAGATGACGCTCCTCGTCAACCGCGTCGGCGAGCACCTCGGCGTGGACGCCCGACAGCCCGAGCGGACCCCTGTCACAGACCTCTGACCTGCGAGTTCTCCTGCCTCCGTGGAGTTATCCACAGGCTTGCCGCGAGATCCGCCGAACCGGCTACGGTTTGTTCATCGCAAGCGCACACAGCGTGAGCAATGAACTCCGCGGGGGAGATCGACCATGGCAGGCAACACCATCACCAAACCGTCCGACGTCTCGTGCACGCCGAGTCGTGCGGCTCGGGAACTGGGGCTCAAGCGAGGCGAGTTCGACCTCGCCGTACACCTCGGACGCATCCGCACCGTGCCGGACGAAGGGGGTGGCGGCCGAAGCGTCGCCCGCGCCGAGATCGACCGGCTGCGCTCCGCGGAGCGGTTCCCGGAATCACTCAGGGAGAGCGTCAGGACCGTGGGCACCACGGACGGCGCGGCCCTCATGGAGGTCACCTCCGCCAGGTTCACCCGCCTCGCCCGGCTGGGACTGGTGGTGCCGGTCAAGTTCTATCTGAACCGCTACCGGGCCGTTGTCTGGCTCTATCTCGCCGAAGAGCTACGGCAGTTCGCCACCGACAAGAACCACACCCGACTGCTCAACGGCCGTACACCCGAAGGGCTGCGGGACCAACTCCAAGCGGGCCTGGACCTGCGGCCCCGCAACTGGCGCGGACGCCATCTGGGATTCCTGCTGCGCGAGGCCGACGGCCCGTGGGAGCGCGCCGGTGCCCTGTCCGCTCTGCTCGACCCGGTCCAGATCGCGGAAATCGTCCAGGACCCCTACGAGCGCGCCCACTTGAACCGCTTCCGGCCCGCGCCGCCCGCCCACGGCGCGCCGGGCTCGCCCGCCGCCCACCTCGCCGAGCGGATCATGACGGCGGACGACCCGGACGAGATCTGCTGGCTGCGGGCGGATCTGACCCAGGTGCTGGACGAGGCGCGCCGCCACCGCCCCGCACCACGACCCGCCTCCGAACCGGCCGTACCACCGCCGGCTCCGAGCGAACACCAGCCGGAGCCGGTGCGGGAGCCCGAGCGATCACGCCGTGTGCTGGGCTGGCTGCGCCGCAGAAACGCGTGAGGTACGGCGGCTCACGCGTCGGCAGCGGTGCCATGACTACAGCGCTCTGAACAGCCCTTCCTGGACGACCGAGACGAGCAGGCGTCCCTCGAGATCGAAGATGCGGCCACGGGCCAGACCGAGGCCGCCGGTCGCGACGGGGGACTCCTGGTCGTACAGGAACCACTCGTCCGCGCGGAACGGCCGGTGGAACCACATGGCGTGGTCCAGCGACGCCATGTCGAAGCTCCTCGGTCCCCACAAGGGCTCGACGGGGATGCGGACGGCGTCCAGGAGCGTCATGTCGCTGGCGTACGTCAGCGCGCAGGTGTGCACCAGCGGATCGTCGCCGAGCGGCCCGACCGCGCGCATCCACACCGCGCTGCGCGGCTCGGCGCCCTTGATCTCCTCGGCGCTCCAGCGCAGCCCGTCGGCGTATCGGATGTCGAAGGGCTGACGGCGTGCCATCCGCTCCAACTGTTCGGGCAGCGCGCCCAGATGGGCCCGGACCTCCTCCGACACCGTCGGCAGGGACTCCGGGTCCGGGACCTCACGCGCCGGCGGCAGTTGGTGCTCGAAAGGACCTTGCTCAGGCTTGTGGAAGGAGGCGGTCAGATTGAAGATCGTGCGGCCCTGCTGCACGGCGGTGACCCGGCGGGTGGTGAACGACCGCCCGTCCCGTACCCGCTCGACCTGGTACACGATCGGCACGCCCGGTCGCCCCGGGCGCAGGAAGTACGCGTGCAGCGAGTGCACCGGCCGGTCGTCCTCCACGGTGCGTCCCGCGGCGACCAGCGCCTGGCCCGCGACCTGGCCGCCGAAGACCCGCTGCAGGGACTCCTGCGGGCTGCGGCCGCGGAAGATGTTGACCTCGATCTGCTCCAGGTCGAGCAGGTCGACGAGCCGCTCCGCCGGGTTCGTCATGGGTGGGTTTCTCCTGTGCTCAGAGCTGGCCGACGTCGGTGACACGGACGACCGCACGGCCCTCCGCGTCGGAGGCCGCGAGATCGATCTCCGCGCTGATGCCCCAGTCATGATCGCCGTTCGGGTCGGCGAAAATCTGCCGAACGCGCCACAGGTTGTGCTGCGGCTCCTCCTCGATGAGCAGCAGCTTGGGCCCGCGGGCGTCGGGTCCGGTGCCGAGGTCCTCGTACTCGTCCCAGTACTTGTCCATCGCCTCGCCCCAGGCATCCGCGTCCCAGCCCGCCTCGGCGTCCAGCTCGCCCAACTCCTCGACATGGTCGAGCGCGGCGAGTTCCACGCGGCGGAACATCGCGTTGCGCACCAGGACCCGGAAGGCACGCGCGTTCGCGGTGACCGGCTTGACCTGGTCGGCCTTCTCCTGGGCCTCCTCGGCGGTCATCTCCGCCGGGTTGGCCAACTGCTCCCACTCGTCCAGCAGACTGGAGTCGACCTGGCGCACCATCTCGCCGAGCCAGGCGATCAGATCCTCCAGGTCCTCGGACTTGAGGTCGTCCGGGACGGTGTGGTCGAGGGCCTTGTAGGCGCCGGCGAGGTAGCGCAGCACGATGCCCTCGGTGCGGGCCAGCTCGTAGTACGAGGTCAACTCCGTGAAGGACATGGCCCGTTCGTACATGTCACGGATCACGGACTTCGGCGACAGCGGGTGGTCGCCGACCCACGGGTGGCTCTTGCGGTACGTGTTGTACGCGTGGAAGAGCAACTCCTCCAGCGGCTTGGGGTAGCTGACGTCCTGGAGGCGCTCCATGCGGTCCTCGTACTCGACGCCGTCCGCCTTCATCGCGGCCACGGCCTCACCGCGCGCCTTGTTCTGCTGGGCGGCCAGGATCTGCCGCGGGTCGTCCAGCGTGGACTCGACGACGGACACCATGTCCAGCGCGTACGACGGCGATTCGGGATCCAGCAGCTCGAACGCGGCGAGCGCGAACGTCGACAGCGGCTGGTTGAGGGCGAAGTCCTGCTGCAGGTCGACCGTGAGACGCACGATGCGGCCCTCGGCGTCCGGAGTGTCGAGCTTCTCGACGATGCCGCCGTCCAGGAGCGAGCGGTAGATGGCGATCGCGCGCCGGATGTGCCGCAACTGCTGCTTGCGCGGCTCGTGGTTGTCCTCCAGGAGATGCCGCATCGCGTCGAAGGCGTTGCCGGGACGCGCGATCACCGACAGCAGCATCGTGTGCGTGACCCGGAAGCGCGAGGTCAAGGGCTCCGGCTCGGAGCCGATGAGCTTCTCGAAGGTGCTGTCCGACCACCCGACGAACCCCTCGGGCGCCTTCTTGCGGACTACCTTCCGGCGCTTCTTCGGGTCGTCGCCCGCCTTGGCGAGCGCCTTCTCGTTCTCCACGACATGTTCCGGGGCCTGGGCGACCACCAGTCCCGCGGTGTCGAAGCCGGCGCGCCCGGCGCGGCCCGCGATCTGGTGGAACTCACGGGCGCGCAGTGTGCGCACTCGGATGCCGTCGTACTTGGCCAGGGCGGTGAACAGCACCGTGCGGATGGGCACGTTGACGCCCACGCCGAGCGTGTCCGTACCGCAGATGACCTTCAACAGGCCCGCCTGCGCGAGCTTCTCCACCAGACGCCGGTACTTGGGCAGCATGCCGGCGTGGTGCACACCGATGCCGTGCCGCACGTAACGGGAGAGATTGCGGCCGAACTTGGTGGTGAAGCGGAAGTTGCCGATCAGATCGGCGATCTGGTCCTTCTCCTCGCGCGAGCACATGTTGATGCTCATCAGCGCCTGCGCCCGCTCCACCGCCTGCGCCTGCGTGAAGTGCACGATGTAGACCGGTGCCTGTTTGGTCTCCAGCAGCTCGGTCAGCGTCTCGGTGAGCGGGGTCAGCTTGTACTCGTAGGACAGCGGCACCGGCCGGGTCGCCGAGCGGACCACCGAAGTGGGGCGCCCAGTGCGCCGGGTGAGGTCCTTCTCGAACATCGCGACATCGCCGAGCGTGGCCGACATCAGGATGAACTGCGCCTGCGGCAGCTCCAGGATCGGGATCTGCCAGGCCCAGCCGCGGTCCGCCTCCGCGTAGAAGTGGAACTCGTCCATCACCACCTGGCCGACGTCCGCGTGCTTGCCGTCGCGCAGCGCGATCGACGCGAGGACCTCCGCGGTGCAGCAGATGATGGGCGCGTCCGAGTTGACGGACGCGTCGCCGGTCAGCATGCCGACGTTCTCGGTGCCGAACATCTTGCACAGCTCGAAGAACTTCTCCGACACCAGCGCCTTGATCGGGGCGGTGTAGAAGGTGACCTCGTCCCGGGCCAGCGCGGCGAAGTGCGCACCGGCGGCGATCATGCTCTTGCCGGAGCCGGTGGGCGTCGACACGATCACGTTGGCACCGGAGACCACCTCGATCAGCGCCTCCTCCTGATGGGGGTAGAGCGTGAGACCGCGCTCCTGGGCCCACGACTCGAAGGCTTCGTAGAGGGCGTCGGGATCTGCGGTCGGCGGCAACTGGTCGATGAGGGTCACGACCCCATCTTGCCTGGCGTCCCGGCCGATGGGGGAATCGGCTGCGGGGACGAAGATCGCTACCGATACGCTGTGCCGCCGACGCGGTGTCAGAGCGAACGGGCAACTGACCGGCGGCACAAGAGGAATGGGGCGGAGAACGGCCATGATGGGACCAGCACACTCACTGTCGGGAGCGGCGGCCTGGCTCGGCGTCGGAGCGGCGACCGCCGCGGCCGGGCATCCGATGCCCTGGCCGGTGGTCCTGGTCGGCGCCCTGATCTGCGCCGGCGCCGCGCTCGCCCCGGACCTCGACCACAAGGCGGCGACCATCTCCCGGGCCTTCGGACCCGTCTCCCGGACCGTGTGCGAGGTCGTCGACAAGCTCTCGTACGCCGTCTACAAGGGGACCAGGAAGCAGGGCGACCCGCGCCGCTCCGGCGGGCACCGGACCCTCACCCACACCTGGCTGTGGGCGGTTCTGATCGGCGCGGGGAGTGCGGGCGTGGCGATCCTGGGCGGTCGCTGGGGAGTGCTGGCGATCCTCTTCGTGCACATGGTGCTGGCCATCGAGGGTCTGCTGTGGCGGGCGGCCCGCGGCTCCAGCAGCGACATCCTGGTGTGGCTGCTGGCGGCGACCAGCGCGTGGATCCTGGCCGGAGTGCTGGACAAGCCGGGCAACGGTTCGGACTGGCTGTTCACGGAGCAGCACCAGTACCTGTGGCTGGGCCTGCCGGTCGTGCTGGGCGCACTGGTGCACGACATCGGGGACGCGCTGACCGTCTCCGGCTGCCCGATCCTGTGGCCGATCCCGTTGGGCCGGAAGCGCTGGTACCCGATCGGGCCGCCGAAGGTGATGCGGTTCCGCGCGGGCAGTTGGATCGAGCTCAAGGTGCTGATGCCGGTGTTCATACTGCTCGGCGGCGTGGGCTGCGCGGCGGCGCTCAACGTGATCTGAGGCCGGGCGTCAGTACCGGCGTCGGCGTGGGCGGCGGCTCACGCCCCGCCGGAACCCTGGCCCGCCCCGCCGCCGAAACGCCGCTCGAACTGGGCGACGCGGCCCTCCGAGTCCACCGTCCGGGCCTTGCCGGTGTAGAAGGGGTGGCTCTCCGAGGAGATCTCCACGTCCACGACCGGGTAGGTCTCGCCGTCGTCCCACTCGATGGTCCGGTCGCTGGTCGCGGTGGACCGGGTCAGGAAGGCGTATCCGGCGGCGCGGTCCCGGAAGACCACGGGGTGGTAGTCGGGCTGCTTGTCCTGCTGCATGGCTGCTCCTTGCGCGGCGGGGGTGTCGGTGACGGCGAGGGGACGGCGAGGTCAGCCGTAGAGGGAGTCCTCGTCCTCGCCGACGATGTGCATCGCGGCCTCCTCGGCGGAGGCGGCGGCACCGTCGATGCCGACGTCCGTGGCGATCAGGGCGCTCTCCTCGTCCTCGTGCGCCCCTTCGTCGGGTGCCACGAGCCGGCCGGAGCGAAGGTCACCGACCTCGATGTCCAGGAGTTCGCCGTCGGTGTCCTCGGAGTCGCCGAGGCCGTCGCCGTCGAACGCGGCGAGATCCGGGTTCTCCTCGGCGAGGCGCTGGTCGAGCGTCTCACCGTGCCGGCGCTCGGCGGCCGTGACATCGGCCCGTTCCACCGCCCAGGGGCGGTCCGGCGGGGACCAGCCGCGGTCGAGGGGGTCCTCGACGCCGTCGGCCACCAGGGTGTCCTCCGCGTCGAGCAGACCCGCGTCGTCCTGCACCTCGGATCCGTCGGGCTGGTAGACGTCGTCTCCCCATCCGTCGACGCTGTTCACGGGTACCTCCAGGTGGTGGGGACCGGCCCGTTCTCACCGCGGTCGGCGGCGGGTCGCCGCTGTGCGGGGCACAGGCGGCGCCCGGCACGAACCTCGTGGTTCCCGGGCACTCCCCGAACCGGTGCCGCTCCCCAGCCTTCCACCCCTTTTCCCCACCGCGCAACGGCACGGGCCCGGGCCGGGGGCGACACGGCCCCGGCCCACCGGCAGTCATCGCCCGCACATCCGCCTCGGCCGGCCGTGCCCCGACAGGGGCGCGGGGAACCGCGCACCGGCCCGCGGGCCGGACACTTCCCTCCCCGGCAAGCCCCCACCGACCCGCGGGCCGATCAGCTGCCTTTCCGATCAGCCCCCACCGGCTTGGAGCCCAGTCACCTCCTCCCGGACCTCCCCCTCACCAGCCCCCAACCAACCCCCGGGCCAGTCACCGCCCCACCGGCGGAGCCCCCCTCACCCGTGCCAGGACCGCCACAGCGCCGCGTACGCGCCCTCCGCCGCGACCAACTCGTCGTGGCTGCCCAGTTCGCTGATGCGGCCGTTCTCGACGACGGCGATGACGTCCGCGTCGTGGGCGGTGTGCAGGCGGTGGGCGATCGCGACGACGGTGCGGCCGTCGAGGACGCGGGCCAGAGAGCGTTCCAGGTGACGGGCCGCGCGGGGGTCGAGGAGCGAGGTCGCCTCGTCCAGGACCAGGGTGTGCGGGTCGGCCAGCACCAGCCGGGCCAGCGCGATCTGCTGGGCCTGGGCCGGGGTGAGCGCGAGCCCGCCCGAGCCGACCTCGGTGTCCAGACCGTCCTCCAGCGCCTGTGCCCACCCGTCCGCGTCGACCGCGCCCAGCGCCGCCCACAGCTCGGCGTCCGCCGCGTCGGTCCGGGCGAGCAGGAGGTTGTCGCGCAGCGAGCCCACGAAGACGTGGTGCTCCTGGTTGACAAGGGCCACATGGGAGCGGACGTGTTCCGCGGTCATCCGGGACAGTTCGGCGCCGCCGAGCGTGATCCGGCCGTCCCGGGGCGCGTAGATACCGGCGAGCAGCCTGCCCAGGGTGGACTTGCCCGCACCCGAAGGGCCGACCAGCGCCAGCCGGGTGCCGGGCGCGACCTCCAGGGACACCTTGCGCAGCACGTCGACGCCCTCGCGGTAGCCGAAGTGCACCCGGTCCGCGTGCACGTCCCGGCCGTCCGGGGACAGGGCGCCGTCCCCGGCGTCGGGCTCGATGTCACGGACGCCGACCAGCCGGGCCAGCGAGACCTGCGCGACCTGGAGCTCGTCGTACCAGCGCAGGATCAGGTTCACCGGGTCGACGAGCATCTGCGCGATGAGCGCGCCCGTCGTCAGCTCACCCACCCCGATCCAGCCCTGGAGGACGAAGACCCCGCCGAGCATCAGGACCGAGCAGAGCACGGTGACATGAGTGACGTTGATGACCGGGAAGAGGACCGACCGCAGCCAGAGCGTGTAGTTCTCCCAGGCGGTCCACTCCTTGACGCGGCGCTCGGAGAGGGCGATGCGCCGGTCGCCGAGGCGGTGGGACTCGACGGTGCGGCCTGCGTCCACGGTCTCGGCGAGGGCCGCGGCCACGGCGGCGTATCCGGCGGCCTCGGAGCGGTAGCCGGCGGGGGCCCGCTTGAAGTACCACCTGCAGCCGACCACCAGCACCGGCACCGCGACCAGCACGGCGGGTGCCAACGGCGGCACGGTCACGACCAGACCGCCGAGCAGCAGCACCGCCCACACCACACCGATCGCCAGTTGCGGTACGGCCTCGCGCATCGCGTTGGCGAGGCGATCGATGTCGGTGGTGATGCGGGAGAGGAGGTCACCGGTGCCCGCCCGTTCGAGGACGCCGGGGGGCAGCCCGACCGACCGTACGAGGAAGTCCTCGCGCAGATCGGCCAGCATCCGCTCGCCGAGCATCGCGCCGCGCAGCCGCACCTGCCGGATGAAGACGGCCTGGACGGCGAGCGCGACCGTGAACACCCCGATGGTCAGGCCGAGATGGAGTTCCCGTGCCCCGTCCGACACCCGCTCGACAAGGTCGCCGAGCAGATAGGGGCCCACCATCGAGGCGATCACGGCGACCGTGTTCACCCCGACGAGGAGGAGGAAGGCGCGGCGATGCCGCTGGAACAGTTCGGACACGTAGGCCCGTACGGTCGCGGGGGCGCCGACCGGCAGGGTGTTGGCCGTGGTCGGGGCCGCCGGGTCGTAGGCCGGGGGCGCCACGCCGATCATGCGCTTTCCTCGATTTCTTCCAGTGCGCTCCGCAGAGCGGCTTCGTCGTCGTCCAGGCCACCTCGGAGAGGAGCCTTGTCGTGATCCGACGAGTCCCGCGGTGCGGACTCGTCCTCCGTCTCGCGGGTCACCACGGCGCGGTAGCGGGGCTCGCCGTGCAGCAGGTCGCGATGGGTGCCGACCGCCACGACCTCGCCCTCGTGCACCAGCACGACCCGGTCCGCGTGGTCCAGGAGCAGGGGCGAGCTGGTGAACACCACCGTGGTCCGGCCCGTCCTCAACTCCCTTACGCCGTCGGCGATCCGGGCCTCGGTGTGGGAGTCGACGGCGGAGGTCGGCTCGTCCAGGACGAGCACCTCCGGGTCCGTGATCAGGGACCGCGCCAGAGCGAGCCGCTGGCGCTGGCCGCCGGAGAGGGAGCGTCCGCGTTCGGTGATGCGGGCGTCCATCGGGTCCTCGGTGTCGAGCGACCCCTGGGCGAGCGCGACCAGCACGTCCCCGCACTGCGCGGCGGCCAGGGCCTCCGCCGCGCCGACCGCGCCCGAGGCGGGCACGTCGAGCAGCTCACGCAGCGAACCGGACAGCAGTACCGGGTCCTTGTCCTGGACGAGGACGGCGGTGCGCGCCGAGTCGAGGGGGAGTTCGTCGAGCGGTACGCCGTCGAGGAGCACGGAGGTGCCCTCCTCGGCGGGGTGTCCGCCGAGGCGTTCCGCCAGCCGCCCGGCCGCGTCCGGGTCACCGCAGACCACTGCGGTGAGCCGGCCGGAGGGAGCGAGCAGACCGGTGTCCGGGTCGTACAGATCCCCGGAGGGCGCCTCGGCGGCGCGCGTCCCCACGGTGTCGGTGACCCGTTCAAGGGAGAGCACGCGGGCGGCGCGTTTCGCCGAGGGACGGGAGAAGGAGTACGCCATGGCGATCTCCTCGAAGTGCCGCAGCGGGTAGGACATGACCATCACCGCGCTGTAGACGGTGACCAGTTCGCCGACGGTGATCCGGCCCTGGCGGGCCAGTTGTACGCCGTGCCAGACGATCGCGATCAGCAGCAGTCCCGGCATCAGCACCTGGACCGCGGAGATGATCGCCCACATCCGGGCACTGCGGACGGCCGCGTGGCGGACCTCCTGCGAGGCACGGCGGTAGCGGTCGAGGAACAGTTCCTCGCCGCCGATGCCGCGCAGCACCCGCAGCCCGGCCACGGTGTCGGAGGCCAGCTCGGTGGCGCGGCCCGCCTTCTCCCGCTGCACATCGGCACGCCGGGTGGCGCGGGGCAGCAGCGGCAGCACGGAGACCGCCAGCAGTGGCACTCCCACGGCGACGACGACACCGAGCGCGGGCTGGTACACGAACAGGCCGACGCACACGATGACGATGGTCAGCGCGGCGGCCAGGAAGCGGGACAGCGCCTCCACGAACCAGCCGATCTTCTCGACGTCGCCCGTGGACACGGCCACGACCTCACCGGCGGCGACCCGCCGGGTCAGCGCCGAGCCGAGGTGGGATGCCTGGCGGGCCAGCAGTTGCTGGACGCGGGCGGCGGCCGTGATCCAGTTGGTGACGGCGGCGCGGTGCAGGAAGGTGTCGCCCACGGCGATGCCCGCCCCGCACAGCGCCATCAGCCCGCCGGTCAGGGCCAGTCGGCTGCCGGAGCGGTCCACCACGGCCTGCACGGCGAACCCCACACAGAACGGCAGCGCGGAGACGGACACGAAGTGCAGCAGCCCCCAGGCCAGGGACTTGAACTGGCCGCCGAGCTGGTTCCGGCCGAGCCACCACAGGAAGCGGGGTCCCGAGCGGGCGTCGGGCACACCCGGGTCGGGATACGGAAGGTCTTGAATCTGCATGACGTCCCAGTGGCTCTTGTCAGGGGGCGGAAGGAACCGCGGAGTGCGGCAACAAACCGTGAAAGGTTCGCGTCGCAGCGTGGTCGGAAGCAAGCGGTTTTCCCTGCCGGGGGCCGGATCCGGCGTTCACCCATCCGTGGTGAGATGTCCGTGACCTCACGTAATGTCATCGAACGTGATGTGAGCATGGGCCGATGCAGAGTGGCGGCACACGACGTGCGATGGTCGCGATGGCGGCTCTTGGTTCCCTCCTGACGATGACGACCCTGTCCGCGTGCGGAGGCGCGCACACAGGACACACCGGTGGCCGCGAGGGGAGGCCGGGACCCTCGGCGACCCACCCGAGAAAGGCCGTCGCCACCCCGGCCCCGACCCGCATCCCGGACGTCGGCGACCGGCTGCACCGCGACATCCCCGCCGACACCCACCAGGTTCTCGCGGTCTACGGCGACGGCAAGGACTCCCCGTACTCCACCGCCGTGCTGTTCACCAAACACGGCTCCACCTGGGACCGGACCCGCAGTTGGCCCGCGCACAACGGCAAGCGGGGCTGGACCCTCGACCACCACCTCGGCGACGAGCGCAGCCCCGTCGGCGTGTTCACACTGACCGCCGCGGGGGGCGTGCTCGACGACCCGGGCGCGGCACTCCCGTACAGCCAGGACGAGTCGTACGAGGCGCCGCGCGACTGGGACGAGTCGCACTGGCACGACTTCGACTATGTCATCGCCATCGACTACAACCGCGTCAAGGGCACTCCGCCCGACGACGCGGAGCAGCCCGAGGGCGAGGAGAAGGGTGGCGGGATCTGGCTGCACCTGGACCACGGCAGCGGTACGTCGGCCTGCGTCAGCCTGCCCAAGGAGGCGATGGAGTACCTGCTGCGCACGCTCGACCCGGCGCGGCATCCGGTGGTGCTGATGGGGGACAGGGCGGATCTCAAGGGGTAGAACACCGCCCATGAGAAGCCGGATAGTCATGTCCATGCTCGCCGGAGCGACCCTCCTGGCGAGCACCCTCCTCGGAGCGAGCCCCGCTCAGGCCACGGACAACTCGGCCCAACGGGCAGACGTCCCAGTCGAGTTCGGCACCGACTGGCACGACCCCCTCACCGCCGCCCCGCCGATCGCCGAACCCACCACCAAGTCCTGCCGAGTCACCCTCGCCGAGGCGCAGTTCAGCGACTTCACCCCGTACCGGGGGACATACACGCCACCCAGGGGCTGCGGGGACCACTGGAGCAAGGTCGTGCTGCGCCTCGACGGCACCGTCAAGGGACGGCAGTACGACCGGCTCGGCTACCTGCACGTCGGAGGGGTCGAGATCCTGCGCACCTCCACACCGGAGCCCTCGCCCGACGGCATCGCCTGGTCCGTCGAGAAGGACGTCACGCGCTACAGCGCCACCTTCCGCGCCGCCCAGGACGTCGAGATGCTCATCGGCAACGTCGTCGACGACACCTACACCGGAGTCATCGGCGTCAAGGCCACGCTGACCTTCTACGAGGGGAGACCCGCGGCGGCGCAGACCCCCGACAGCGTCCTCACCCCCGCCGCCGACTCGACCGTCACCACCCCGCGCAACAGCGAACGCATCGTCGCGGAGGTGTACGCCACCGGATCCGGCGGCGGCTGCGAGGAGTTCTGGTATCTCGCCGTGCCCGACTCGGCGCCGTACTCCTGCCAGGCGGACAAGGGTCCCTACCGCGAGGTGCAGATCAAGGTCGACGGTCAACTCGCGGGAATCGCCGCGCCGTTCCCCAACGTGTGGACCGGCGGCTGGTCCAACCCCTTTCTCTGGTACGTGATTCCGGGCCCCCGTGCCTTCGACGTCAAGCCGATCGAATACGACCTCACGCCGTTCGCCGGGCTCCTCAACGACGGCCGCCCGCACCACATCGACGTCTCCGTCGTGGGTGTGCCCGAGGGGCAGAGCGGTTGGAGCGCGCCGGTGAACGTGCTCGTCTGGCAGGACGCGAAGCGCGCCCACGTCACCGGGAAGCTCACCACCGACCGGGTGGGCGAGGTCGCCAACTCCTCGACGTACACGCCTGGTTCGGAGGAACGCGTGGACACCGACGCGGGCCACCGGCTGACCGTCGCCGGGTACGTCGACACCTCGCACGGGCGGGTGGCCACCACCGTCGACCGCAGGCTCGCGAACACATCCGCGCACCGCTGGACCGACGGCGAGAACATGGACGCGCTCGACGCGAGCTGGACGGACGACGAGTCGGTGACCGTGGACGGGCGCGGGCCGGCCCGGACGACGGCCACGCATCGGACGTACACGATGAAGGGCTCGACGACGATCGGGACGGACGATCGGCTGCGTACCGTTCTCGCGCTGGGCGATCGAGCGGCGGCCCTCGATACGAGGGGCGGGCGGCGGACCGGGTGGTCGCGGCTCGACGACACCTATACCGGGGACGCCACCTACTCGATCAACGTGCCCCGTGATCAGCGGCACGCGGTCGGGACGACGGGCGAGCGCTATCGGCTCCACGGCTCGGGCGGTTGCTACGACCGCGCCCTGACGACCGTGCAGGGAGTGCTCACCGAGGACCGCAGCGGCTGCTGAACTGTCGTGCGTGCGATGCGTCACTGGGTTCGTGATTTACACGGCTGTCACACGGAGGTTTTCCGGGGGATCAACAACGGCTCCAAAGTGATCCACACGGAAGCCGTTTTCCGTATCGCAGAAGTCACCCCACTCGACTCCCGCGATCGACCGTCCCCCTCAAGGAGTGCCCGTGCCGCCGTCCGTCCCGCCCCTGCCGCGACGTGTCGCACGCATACTGCGTACCTCTCTCTTCGCGCAGGTCGCCTGCGCACTCGTCCTCGGAATCCTCGTCGGAAAGCTGTGGCCGGACGTGGCCACGGACCTTCAGCCCCTCGGTGACGGATTCACCCGGCTCATCAAGACGATCATCTCGCCGCTCGTGTTCTGCGTGGTCGTCGTCGGCATCGCCAAGGCCGGTGACCTCAAGGCCTTCGGCCGGATCGGTCTCAAGGCGCTGCTCTGGTTCGAGATCGCCAGCACCGCGGCGCTGATCATCGGCCTCGTCCTCGCCAATGTCGTCCAGCCCGGCTCGGGGATGCATGTCGACCCGTCGACGCTGAGCACCTCGGCGGTGGACGCGAAGACGGGCGGCGGCTCACTGCCGTCGACGACCGAGTTCATCGTCAACGCGCTGCCCACCAGTTTCATCGGCGCCTTCGCCGAGAACTCCCTGCTCCAAGTCCTCATCCTGGCCTGCCTGGTGGGCGCCGCGCTGCTCCACCTCGGCCACACCAAGGTGCCCCAGGTACTGCCCGCGATCGAACAGGCACAGGAGATCATCTTCGCGATCGTCGGCTTCGTCATGCGGCTCGCCCCGCTCGCCGTGTTCGGCGCGATGGCCGTCCTGATCGGCCAGTACGGGCTCGGCGTGATCAAGACCTACGCCAAGCTGATCATCCTCTGCTATGTCGCCGCCGCGCTCTTCGTCGCCCTCCTCGCCGTCGCGCTCCGCATGGTCACCGGGCTCAGCCTCTGGAAGTTCCTCCGCTACATCCGCGAGGAGATGCTCCTCGCCCTCGGCACCGCCTCCACCGAGTCCGTCATGCCGCGCGTGATGCAGAAGCTGCGCAACGCCGGTGCCCGGGACGACGCGGTGGGCCTGGTGCTGCCCACCGGCTACTCCTTCAACCTCGACGGCGCCTCGCTCTACCTCTCCATCGGCACGTTGTTCATCGCCCAGGCCGTCGGCGTCGACCTCAGCCTCGGCCAGCAGATCACCGTGGTCCTGGTGCTGATGCTCACCAGCAAGGGCATGGCCGGCATCCCCGGCTCGGCCTTCCTCGCCCTGTCCGCGACCGCGTCCTCGCTCGGCGCGATCCCGGCCGGAGCGGTGGCCCTGCTCCTCGGCGTGGACCGCATCATGGACTCGATGCGGGTGGTCACCAACCTCCTCGGCAACTGCGTCGCCGTCTTCGCGGTGTCCCGCTGGGAGGGCGCGCTCGACATCGAGCGGGCCAGGAGGGTCCTCGACGGTGAGACCACGGTCGTAGAAGACGATGTGCAGGTGGACGCGGAGGCGGACGCTGAGATCCCCGCACAGCTCGTCAAGGAACCGGCTTCCGAGGCCAGTTGACGTCGGCCCGGGTGGGCCGTGGCTCCTGATCCGTCGGTGCGGTGGGGGAGTCGCGGCCCGATTCGCTATATGTGGTCGACGAGGTCGACCGGGTAGGGCTGGTCGAAGTCGGCCGAGCGGCTGACCCGCTCCCAGGCCGCCGCCTCGTCGAGTTGGGCGCGTGAATAGTCCTGCGCCAGCTCCACGGCGGCGACACCCAGGAGGAGATGGGAGGGCAGCTTCGGCTGCTTGACGATCCGGACCAGGATCTCCCCGGCGCGCCTCGGGTCGCCCGCGGCGGTCACGGTGCTGTCGAAGTGGCGGATCAGCGCGCCCACGGTCTTGTCGTACTCCGGCGCGACGTCGGGGATCCGCATGGAGGGTCCGGCCCAGTCGGTCGCGAAGCCGCTCGGTTCCACGACGAGGTACCGGATGCCGAACGGCGCGGTCTCGGCCGCGAGTACTCGGGTGAAGCCGTCGACCGCGAACTTGGCCGCCTGGTACGACCCGAGTCCGGGATTCCCGCCGACCCGGCCGCCGATGGACGAGAACTGCACGACCGTGCCCGCGCCCTGTGCCTTGAGGAGCGGGAGCGCGGCGGTGGAGACGTTGTAGACGCCCCAGAAGTTGGTGTCGAACTGTCGGCGGAAGTCGTCCTCGGGGGTCGTCTCGACCGGGGAGAGGTTGGCGTACCCGGCGTTGTTGACCACCACGTCGATCCTGCCGAAACGGTCGACTCCCGCCCGCAGGGCCGCTGTCGCGGCCGCGCGGTCGGTGACGTCGAGTGCGAGGGGCAGGACGCGGTCGCCGTACCGCTCCACGAGGTCGTCCAACTGCTCCGGCTTGCGTGCGGTGGCGACGACCTGGTCGTCGGCCTCCAGGGCCGCGACGGTGAGGTCGCGGCCGAAACCGCGGGACGAACCGGTGATGAACCATGTCTGAGTCATGGAGCTAGCAAAACACTGTTTCGTTATTAATGCAACCGCGTTGCGCTATGCTCTGCGTCATGACCACGCCCAGCCCCAGCCCGCAGCGCGCCCGCAGCGCGGCGGCCAAACAGCAGCGCGAGCGGGCGATCCTCGACGCCGCCCGGTCCCTCGGCACCGAACGCAGCGTGCGCGAGGTCACTCTCACGGACATCGCCGCCGCCGTGGGCATGCACAAGTCCGCCATGCTCCGGTACTTCGAGACCCGCGAGCAGATCTTCCTGGCGCTGACCGCAGAAGGCTGGGAGGAGTGGTCGGTGGTGCTCCGTCGGCGGCTGGGTGACCTCGCCGACGGAGACCCCGGCGCGGTCGCGGCCGTCGTCGCGTCGTCGCTCGTCGCGCGGCCGTTCTTCTGCGACCTGCTCGCTCAGGCGCCGTTGAACCTGGAACGCAATGTCTCGCTGGAGACCGTGTACGAGTTCAAGACGGTCGTCCTCGGTGAAGTCGCCGCCGTGGCAGCCGAGTTGTGCCGCCTGCTCGCGATCACCGAGCGTGCGGCCGTGGACGTGATCGCCACGGCCACGAGCATGGCCGGGGCGCTCCTGCAGATGGCCGCCCCGGGTACGCGCCTGCGCACGTTCTACGAGTCCCGTCCCGAGTTGGCGCATGCCCTGGTCGACGTCGAGCCCCAACTGACGCGCATCCTCGCAGCGTTGCTGAACGGGATGCGGTCGCCGTAGGCGTCAACTCCCGGCGGCGGCTGAGTCCATGTGCGCCTGGCCGCGCGTGCTCGCGAAACGGCTGCGGTAGTGCGTCGGCGTGGTGTCCAGCTGGCGGGCGAAGGCGCGGCGGAGGGTCTCGTCGGTGCCGAGCCCGCTGTGGTGCGCCGCGGAGGTGACGCTGTGACCTTCGAGGAGGAGTTGCTGGGCGCGGTCGAGACGGACCCGTTCGACCCAACGGGCCGGTGTGGTGCCGAGTTCGGTGCGGAAGAGCCGCGTCAGGTGCCGCGGACTGACGGCCGCGGTGGCCGCCATCGTGGGCAGGCTGTGGTCGGCGGCCGGGTCGGCCGGCACGGACGCGATCAGCGACCGTAGCGGATCCGTGCGCGGCGGCCGGGTCGAGGTCGCGGCGGAGAACTGCGACTGGCCGCCCGGGCGTTGCATGAAGAGACCAGCTCGCGCGCGATGTCCCTGGCCGCATCGGCGCCATGGCCGTCCTCCATGAGCGCGAGGGCCGGATCGATTCCGGCGCTGATGCCGGCCGAGGTGACGAAGCAGCCGTCGCGGATGTGGAGGGCGTCCGGTTCGACGCGCACCCGGGGGTAGCGGCGGGCCAGGGTCTCCGCCTGCCGCCCGTGGATCGTGGCCGAACGGCCGTCGAGCAGACCGAGTTCGGCGCGGGCGAAGGCACCCGTGCAGACGGACGTGACCCGTGCCGCCCGGTCGGCGAGGGCGCGAAGAACTCGGACTGGCCGGGGTGACGGCTCACGCCTGTCGGTGGTCGGCGCTCATGCGCCCCGGGCCGGACGTCAGCAGGAGTGCCCGTGCGCCTCGTGCGGGCTGGGCGTCCCGTCCACCAGGGTGTCCAGCAAGGTCCGCAGCACCTCGCGCTCCACGTCGGTGAGCGGTGCCAGGATCTCGTCCGCCGCGCTCCGCCGTGCTCCCCGGAGCTCGCTCAGCGCCTTGCGGCCGTCGTCCGTGATCTCGATCCGGATCACCCGCCGGTTGGACGGGTCGGGCACCCGCCGCACCTTTCCGCTCGCCTCCAGGCCGTCGACCAGGGTCGTCACGGCCCGGGGCACCACCTCAAGGCGTTCGGCGAGGTCGGCCATCCTTGGCGGGGAACCGAAGTGCGCGAGGGTGCGCAGCAGGCGGGACTGGGCCGGGGTGATGCCGAGGTCGCGCTGCTCCAGATGGCGCTTCTGGATGCGGTGCACCCTGCGGGTGAGCCGCAGTAGCTGCTCCGCGAGCAGGCCGTCGGAATCGGGGGTGGTCATGCGGGAACAATATCAGGACCTGGTTCATTGTGAGTATAGGTAACAATGAGCTATGCTCCACCAGTCTTCATCGCTCCACGAGTCATCACCGCTCCAACCGTCCTGATCGCCTCACCATCCGTAGGAGACCATGCCCCGCGACGACATCAAATGGACCCCGTCCCCCGGCACCTCGACCGACCAGCCCCGGCAGGTGCGCCGCATCCTCAAGCTCTTCAAGCCCTACCGTGCCCGGCTCACGGTCGTCGGCCTCCTGGTCGGCGCCGCGTCCCTGGTCACCGTGGCGACCCCGTTCCTCCTGAAGGAGACGCTGGATGTCGCCATCCCGCAGGGCCGCACCGGTCTGCTGAGCCTGCTGGCGCTCGGCATGATCCTGAGCGCCGTTCTGACCAGCATCTTCGGTGTACTGCAGACCCTGATCTCCACGACGGTCGGCCAGCGTGTCATGCACGACCTGCGGACGGCGGTCTACGGCCGGCTGCAGCGCATGTCGCTCGCCTTCTTCACCCGGACCCGCACCGGCGAGGTCCAGTCCCGCATAGCCAACGACATCGGCGGCATGCAGGCCACCGTCACCTCCACGGCCACCTCCCTGGTCTCCAACCTGACCAGCGTGGTCGCCACGATCATCGCGATGATCGCCCTGGACTGGCGGCTGACCGTCGTCTCGCTGCTGCTGCTCCCGGTCTTCGTCTGGATCAGCCGCCGGGTCGGCAACGAACGCAAGAAGATCGCCACCCAACGCCAGAAGCAGATGGCCTCGATGGCCGCCACCGTCACCGAGTCGCTGTCCGTCAGCGGCATCCTGCTCGGCCGCACCATGGGCCGCTCCGACTCGCTCACCCGGTCCTTCGCCGAGGAGTCCGAGGGGCTGGTCGACCTGGAGGTCAGGTCGAACATGGCCGGGCGCTGGCGCATGGCCGTCATCTCGATCGTCATGGCGGCGATGCCCGCGGTCATCTACTGGACCGCCGGAATCGCCCTCCAGATGGGCGGCCCGGACGTCTCGATCGGCACCATCGTCGCCTTCGTCTCACTCCAGCAGGGCCTGTTCCGCCCGGCCGTGAGCCTGCTGTCGACCGGCGTCCAGATCCAGACCTCGCTGGCGCTCTTCGCGCGCATCTTCGAGTACCTCGACCTCCCGATCGACATCACCGAGCGCGAGAACGCGGTCCACCTCGACAGCATCAAGGGCGAAGTCGCCTTCCAGGACGTCGAGTTCCACTACGACACCAAGAGCGGCCCCATCCTCGACGGCATCGACATCACCGTCCCGGCCGGCAACAGCCTCGCGATCGTCGGCCCGACCGGCGCCGGAAAGTCGACCCTCGGCTATCTCGTTCCCCGGCTCTACGACGTGACGGGCGGCCGGGTCACCCTCGACGGGGTCGACGTCCGCGACCTGGACTTCGACACGCTCGCGCGTGCCGTCGGCGTGGTCTCCCAGGAGACGTACCTCTTCCACGCCTCGGTCGCCGACAACCTCCGCTTCGCCAAGCCGGACGCCACCGACGAGGAGCTGTACGCCGCGGCGCGGGCGGCGCAGATCCACGAGCACATCGCGGGCCTGCCCGACGGCTACGACACGGTCGTGGGCGAGCGCGGCCACCGGTTCTCCGGAGGCGAGAAGCAGCGGCTGGCCATCGCCCGCACCATCCTGCGCGATCCGCCGGTCCTCATCCTGGACGAGGCGACCAGTGCCCTCGACAACCGCACCGAAGCGGCCGTCCAGGACGCGATCGACGCCCTGTCGGCCAACCGCACCACGGTCACGATCGCCCACCGGCTGTCCACGATCCGCAGCGCGGACCAGATCGTCGTCCTCGATTCGGGGAAGGTGGCGGAGCGCGGCACGCACGAGGAACTGCTCGACCAGGACGGGCGGTACGCGGCCCTCGTACGCCGGGATGCCCAACTGGAACCGACAAGCTGAAGATATGCCGGGTTTGTGACGTTATGCGGGTTACCGTGCCCGCATGCAGATGAACACTCCGCCACGGAGCACGATTCGACTGACCCGCCGGGGCCGGGTCGCCCTCATCGCGACCGGGGCCGTCGTGGCCGGCACCGCCGTGGCGGTGCCGCTGCTGAGCCTGGGGAGCGAGGGGGACACTCGACCCACGTCACTGGTCATCCCGGAGGGCTGGCGTTCCGGACAGATCTACGAAGCTGTCGACAAGGTCCTCGCGCTGCCGGTCGGCACCACGAAGAAGTCGATCGCGAAAGCCGGCCTGAAGCTGCCCAACGACGCGGAGGGCAACCCCGAGGGGTATCTCTTCCCGGCGACGTATCCGCTGAAGGGGAAGGCGACACCCGAGTCGCTGCTGTCCTTCATGGTCAACACCGCGAACCGGAAGTTCAACGGCGCCCCGGTCGCCGCGGGCGCCCAGCGCAACGCGATGAACGTCTACCAGGCGGTCACCATCGCGAGCATCGTGCAGGCCGAGGCAGCGTCCAAGGCCGACATGGGGAAGGTGGCCCGGGTCATCTTCAACCGCCTCGAACGAGGCATGCCCCTCCAGATGGACTCCACCATCAACTACGCGCTCAACCGCGCCACATTGAAGACGACCACGAGCGACACCCGCCTCGACAGCCCTTACAACTCCTACCAGCGCATGGGCCTGCCCCCGACCCCGATCGACAACCCGGGCGAGGACGCGATGCGCGCCGCGATCAACCCGCCCCCGGGCGACTGGCTCTACTTCGTCACGGTCAAGCCCGGCGACACCCGCTTCGCGGCCACGTACGAGGAACACCAGCGCAATGTCGCCGAGTTCAACGCGGCCCAGAAGAAGAGCGCGTCGCCTGCGAAGTGACCGGCCCGGGGCGAGGAAGGTGAGGTCAGGCGGCGACCGGCTCCCCGGCCAGCAACCGCCTGATGTCCCGTACCGCCGCGCGTCCCGCCCGGTTCGCGCCGATCGTGCTGGCCGACGGGCCGTAGCCGACCAGATGGACGCGCGGGTCCGCGGTCACCCGGGTGCCGTCGAGGCGGATGCCGCCGCCCGGGCCGCGTAGCTTCAAAGGGGCCAGGTGGTCGATCGCGGCGCGGAAGCCGGTTGCCCACAGGATGACATCGGCGTCCACCCGCCGGCCGTCGTCCCAGGCCACACCGTCGGGGGTGATCCGGTCGAACATCGGCTGCCGGTCCAGGACGCCGTCCGCGAGGGCTTGGCGGATCGCGTCGTTGAGGGGCAGACCGGTCACGGAGACGACGCTCTTCGGGGGCAGCCCCTGCCGTACCCGTTCCTCCACCAGCGCGACGGCCGCACGTCCCAGGTCCTCGGTGAAGGGGCCCTCGCGGAAGACCGGCGGACGCCGGGTCACCCAGGTCGTCGACGCCGCGTACGGGGCCAGTTCCATCAGGTGCTGGGTGCCGGAGGCGCCGCCGCCCACCACGACCACCCGCAGCCCGGTGAACTCCTCGGGCCCGGGGTACTGCGCGGTGTGCAACTGCCGCCCCCGGAACGTCTCCTGACCCGGATAGCGCGGCCAGAACGGCCGGTCCCAGGTGCCGGTCGCGTTGATCAGCGCCCGCGTCGACCAGGTGCCGTCGGACGTCTCGACGAGCAGCCGCCCGCCCTCGCCCTCCCGGACCGCCTTCACGTCCACCGGACGCCGTACCCGAAGGTCGAAGGCCCGCTCGTAGGCGGCGAAGTAATCGGCGATCACCTCGGCGGACGGGCGGGCAGGATCGGCGTCGCTGAGTTCCATGCCCGGCAGCGCGTGCATCCCGTGCACCTTGCCGTACGTCAGCGACGGCCACCGGAACTGCCAGGCGCCGCCCGGCGCGGGCGCGTGGTCCAGCACCACGAAGTCGCGCTCCGGCTGGAAACCGGTGCGCCGCAGGTGATAGGCGCCGGCCAGTCCTGCCTGTCCGGCGCCTATGACGACCACGTCGACCTCACGGGTATTGTTCACGACTGTTCGAACAGCACCGGGGGCGTCGATCTTCCCGCGCGCTCGGCGCCCGCTGCCCGCGCCGATGTCACAAACCTCCCGACCTCGCTGACGTCGACGGCCTTCAGAAGCGGCGGGCCGGAGGTGAACGTGGGCAACCCGGCGCATGGGTCAGGATGGGAGCATGTCAGCAGCCTTCACCACCCGCGTTCTGCACGTCGCCACCGGCTCCCGGGAGCGGGTCATGGATCTGACCCGCGACTGCGAGGCCTTTCTGCGGGAGGCGGCGGCCGGCCGTGACGGCCTCCTCAACGTCTTCGTCCCGCATGCCACCGCGGGCGTCGCGATCCTCGAAACGGGCGCCGGCAGCGACGACGACCTCCTCGCCGCCCTGCACACCCTCCTCCCCGCCGACGACCGCTGGCAGCACCGCCACGGCAGCCCCGGACACGGCCGCGACCACGTCCTCCCGGCCCTCGTCCCGCCGCACGCGACCCTGCCGGTGCTGGGCGGGCGGCTGGAGCTCGGGACCTGGCAGTCCGTGTGTCTCGTCGACACGAACAGGGACAACGCCGACCGGCAGGTCCGGCTCACCTTTCTCGCGGGCTCTTGACCTCTTCGGGTGACAGCGGTCCGTTCGGCCCCTGACCTCGTACGCGGTGCGCGAGTCTCGTCGCGTGTGCGACCGACGTGAGTACCGTGCGCGAACGACCGTGGCCCGGTCCGGCACCTCATGTGCCGGACCGGGCCACCGCTCAGAAGTCCCAGCTCTGGCTCCTCGCCCCGTTGCAGCTCCAGCTCACCAGGAGCTGGCCGTTCTCAGGCCGGCCGCCCAGGATGTCGAGGCACTTGCCGTTCATCCGGCTGCGGATCTCGCTGCCGTTGCGGAACCACATCTGGTTGCTGCCGCCGGTGCAGTCCCACAGGCTCACCGAGCCCTGGTCGCTGCGGTTGAAGCCGTAGATCTCCAGGCACTTGCCGTTCATGCCGGAGCGGATCTGCTCACCGTCCCAGCGCCACTGCTGGTTGGTGTCGCCGTGGCAGTCCCACGTCACGGTGGAGGCGCCGTTCTCCTGATGGAAGCCGAAGACGTCGGCGCACCTTCCGTTCAGGTTGGACTTGAGCAGCGGTGCCGCGGCGTGTGCCGGCAGTGCCGTCACGACGGCGCCGATCGTGAGCCCGATCGCCGCCAGCAGCGGCACCAGTTGTTTCAGAGCCCTCATGTTGTCCCTCCGTATGGTCGGTGCGCGGTTGCGCTGACTCATGGCTATCCGGCGCGGGTTGTCCGGCGCCGGGCCGTCGACGCCGGACATCAACAGCCGGACAACCAGGGCGCGTCGGGGCCTTGGAAAGGCTCGGGAGGGGAACCGCGTGCCACGTGCCGAACGTCCGCTTGACCTGGACAGCGGTCCGCTGACGAGCTTCGCGGCCGACCTGCGGCGACTGCGTGAGAAGGCGGGCGGGCCGCCGTACCGCACCATGGCGAAGACGGCGCACTATTCGTCCACGACGCTGTCCGACGCGGCCGGCGGGCGCACGTTTCCGAGCCTGAGCGTCACGCTCGCGTACGTCGAGGCGTGCCAGGGCGACCGCCGCGTGTGGGAGTCCCGTTGGCACACGACCGCCGCCGAGATCGCCGCGAGTGCGCAGGACGAGGGGCCCGGGGAAACCAGCGGGACGTGCACGCCGTACGCCGGGCTCTCGGCGTTCCAACCGGAGGACGCCGACCGGTTCTTCGGGCGCGAGCGGCTGACCGACGAGGTGCTCGCGAGAGTGCGTGACCGCCGGTTCCTCGCCGTCTTCGGGCCGTCCGGATCGGGGAAGTCCTCGCTGCTGCGGGCAGGGCTCGTCGCCCGTGCGCGGGCAGCCGGCCGGCCGGTGATGCTCCTCACGCCGGGCCCCCACCCCCTGGAGGAGTGCGCCGTCCGGCTGGCCGCGATGACGGGCGAGGCGCCCGGCGCCCTCGTCGCCGAACTGCGCGACGATCCCGAGGCGTTGCACCTGCGGATCCGGCAGGCCGTGATCGATCGCGCACCGGACGTCGACACCCTCATCGTGGCCGACCAGTTCGAGGAGGTCTTCACCCTCTGCCGCGACCGGGACGAACGCGACGCGTTCATCGCCCAGTTGATCGCCGCCACCACCGCGCCGACCAGCCGGACCCGGGTGGTGCTCGGCGTGCGCGCCGATTTCTACGGCCACTGCGTCCAGGAACCCCGGCTGGTCGAGGCGATGCGCGACGCGCAGCTCGCCGTGGGCCCCATGAGCAGCCAGGAACTGCGCGAGGCGATCACCCGGCCGGCCCGACTCGCCGGCTGCACGGTGACCGGTCCACTGCTGGCGGCGGTGGTCGCGGACGCGACCGGTCAGCCGGGCGCGCTGCCCCTGGTCTCGCACGCGATGGTGGAGACCTGGCGCCGCCGCAGCGGCAACCGCCTCACGCTGGACGGATACCTGGCGGCCGGCGGCATCCAGCACGCGCTCGCGCGGACCGCCGAGACCGCCTACCGGGAGTTGACGCCGGTGCGCCAGGAACTCGCCAGATCGCTGTTCCTCCGGCTGACGGCACTCGGCGACGGCACCGAGGACACCAGACGCCGCGTCACCCCGGACGAGCTGGACCCGGGCCCCGACACCGCCTTCGTGCTCGAACACCTCGCCCGGCAACGGCTGGTGACGCTGGACGAGAGATACGTCGAGATCACCCACGAGGCGATCATCCGGTGCTGGCCGAGGCTGCGCGGCTGGCTGACCGAGGACCGCGAGCGGCTGCTCCTGCACCGGCAGCTCACCGAGGCCACCGCCGACTGGCAGGCGCACGACCGCGATCCGCACGCCCTGTGGCGGGGTGCCCGCCTCGCCGCCGCACTGGACCTGGCCGCCGCGGACGGCGGCCGACTGACGTCCAGGGAACGGAGTTTCCTCGACGCGAGCAGCGACGCACAGGCCGGCGAAATGGCGGCGGTCAGACGGCGGACCGTCCGACTGCGCCAACTGGTCACGCTGCTCACCGTGTTGGTGATCACCGCCGTCGCCACCGGCGTACTGGCCGTCGACTCGCGCGACGCGGCCGTCCAGCAGCGCAACGTGGCCGTCGCGCGCAAGGTCGCCACGGACGCGACCGAGCTACGGCAGCAGAACCCGGCGCTGGCCGCACAGTTGAACCTGGCCGCGTACCGGCTGGCGCCCACGGCCGACGTCCGCGATCAGCTCATGAACACCTTCGCGACGCCGTACACGAGCCGCCTCACCGGCCACACCTCCGACGTTGTCTCGATCTCCTTCGCCCCGCGCGGCAGGGTCCTGGCCACCGCGAGCTGGGACCACACGGTCCGGATCTGGGACGTCAACAACCCGCACCGCCCGGCCCAGTTGGCGGTCCTCAAGCAGCCGTGGCGACTGTGGTCGGTCGCGTTCGGGCAGGGCGGCCGCGTGCTGGCGACGGCGAGCGAACGGTCGGTGCGGCTGTGGGACGTGACCGACCGACGGGCGCCCGTCGCGCTGAGCACGCTGCCGGAGGTGTCCGCCGCGCCGACGTGGGTGGCGTTCCGGCCCGACGGCGACATCGTCGCCACCGGCCACACCGACGGGGCGACACGGCTGTGGAACGTGCGGGATCCCCGGCGGCCTCGGCGACTTGCCACCCTCAACGGCCATGCCCGCGCGGTGACTTCGGCGGCCTTCAGCCCGGACGGCCGTACGCTCGCGACGACCGGCGACACCACCGCCAGGCTGTGGGACGTCACCGATCCCGCGACTCCGCGCCTGCTCGACGTGCTGCGCGGACACACCGACACGGTGACCTCGGTGGCGTTCGGCCCGGACGGCCGGACCGTGGCGACCGGCAGTTGGGACCACACCGCACGGATCTGGCAGGTCGGTGGCGGCCCTCGGAGGCGACGACCGACCGTCGTGTCCGGCCATACGGCGATCGTCTGGTCGGTCGCGTTCAGCCCCGACGGACGCACTCTCGTCTCGGTCGGCGGGTCCACCCTGTTCTGGGACGTCACCGAACCGGACCGCCCGAGGCGCGTCAGCGCGCTTCCCGGTGGGGCCTACCAGGCCGCGTTCAGCCCGGACGGCCGGGTGCTCGCCGACGCCGACCGGTTGTTGGACCTGCGGGACCTGTCCCTGGGGACCCACGACGACGTCGTCACGTCCCTCGCGTTCGCCCCTGGCGGCCAGATGCTCGCCAGCGCCGGCTGGGACGGCACCGCACGGCTGTGGCAGGTCGCCGGCGGCCGGGCCCTGTGGCCGTTGGCGGTCCTGCGCGGGCACACCGGGTTCGTCCGGTCCGTGGCCTTCAGCCCGGACGGGCGCACCCTCGTCACCGCGAGCGAGGACACCACCGTCCGCGTCTGGGACGTGACCGCACCACGCAGACCGCGCCTCAGATCCGTCCTCCGCTGCGAAGCCGGTGAGGTCGCGGGGGCCCGCTTCGGGCCCGGCGGCCGACTGCTGGTCGTGTGGGCGCAGCACGGGGCCGGACTGTGGGACCTGGCCGACCCCGGCCGCCCCCGCCCACTGAGCCGGCTCGCCGACGGCGGACCGGAGGTCACCATGGCGTCGTTCCGGCCCGACGGCCGCACGCTGGTGACGAGCACGGGCAACGTCGGCTCCCTGCGGTTCTGGGACATCGGGCAATCGCGCGAACCCCGCGAACTCCCTTCCCCGTTGCGGTCCTTCCCCCTCACCGACGGCATGTTCAGCCCCGACAACCGCCACCTGGCAGCGGTCCACCGCCCCGACCGGACGGTCTGGCTGATCGACATCGGCGACCTCGGCCGCCCGCCGAAGGCGGCGCGGCTCCGGGCGTCCGGCTCCTGGCTCTACGCACTGGCCTTCTCCGAGGACGGCCGCCGACTGGCCGCCGGAGCCGCCGACGGCAAGGCCCTGCTGTGGACCGTAGGCGCTACGACCGCTCCCGCCATCCTCTCGGGCCACGCGAACCCGGTACCGGCCGTGGCGTTCGGCCCGCACGGCGACACCCTGGCCACCGGCGGCAACGACTTCACGATCCGCCTGTGGGACATCCACCTGGACCGGGTCGCCGCCCGCATCTGCGACAGCGCGTACCCGAGGATCACCAGAGCCGAATGGGCTCGCTACTTCACGGGGACGGACTTCGACCCGCCCTGTCCCGCCGTGTGACAGTGCCGGCGTCGCAGCGGAAGCGGGGCCGCCCCGACGATCGAGGACGGCCCCGCTTCATGTCGTGCTCCCGGGAGTTACTGGACGTTGATCGTGAAGGTGGACGTGGTGTTGCGGATGTCCTGGGCGTTGCCGCTCATCCGCAGGTTGACGAAGGTGGCCGAGCCGACGGCCGGTCCCTGACCGGGTTCGGGCAACTCGTTGGCCCAGATGCCGAATCCGGACTTGGCGTCGAACGCGTCCCCGCTCTTCTTGGAGTTGGTGATGGAGATGTCGGTGAAGATCGTGTCCTTCACCGGGAACTGCGGTTGTCCGCCTACGTAGTTGGTCTGGAACATCACTCCTCCGTAGGTGGAGTCGTCGATGTCCACGTCGTTGACCCGGATGCCCTGGAAGACCTTCGAGGCCGAGAACGCCCAGATGGCGGGGAAGACCTGCGAGCCCCAGAAGTGGCCGCCGGTTCTGTCCAGGGAGACGTTCTCGATCGTCGTCGGATCGGTCCCGAAGCCGTTCATCGGGTAGCCGAAGTCCAGCGAGGAGATGGTGATGCCGGAGTAGACCAGGGTGTCGGCGACGCGGATGTTGCGGAAGGTGTTGTCGAAGCCGCCGTAGACGGCGATACCGGCCGCACGCCAGGTGAGGGTCGACGTCAGGTTCTCGTAGAGGTTGTTCTTCTCGTCGGCGCCGCCCGCGTCGATCGCCGAGAAGAGCGCGAAGCTGTCGTCGCCCGTGGCCCGGGCGTCGTTGTTGACCACGTGGTTGTCCGTGGAGCCGTTCGTCATGTTGATGCCGTCGGCGAATGTGTCCCGGATGCGGGAGTTCTTGATGGTCATGCTGTCGGTGTTGGCGCCCCAGTAGAGGCACACCATGTGCTCGACCCAGATGTCGTCGATGGTGATGCCCGAGACGTTGGAGAAGTCGAACACCTTGCCCGGACCGTCGATCCGGGACGTGTAGTTGCCGAAGTAGGCGAACCCGGTGAACGACGAGCCGTTGGCGGTCGCCTCGGCCCGGAAGCCGATGTCGGTGTTCTCCTGCGAGGCTGGCGCGTGGAAGCGGGTGAACCACGACCCGGCTCCCAGGACCTTGACCGCCTTGCCGTAGACCTGGAACTTGCTTGAGGTCTCGTAGTCACCGGCGGGCAGGTAGACACCGACGAGCTTGCCCGTGGTGTCCATGCGGACCTTGTCGAGCGCGTTCTGCACGTCCTGCTGGGAGAAGCCGGCCGGGACCGTGTAGGCGGCCGGGTCCGGGTTGGGGACGGCCGTCGCCTGTTCGAGGTTGATGAAGTCGACGGCGTAGGTGGAGGTGTTGGCCGCGTCCTTCTGGAGGCGGATCTTGGAGCCGGCCGGGACGGTCCTGCCGAGAAGGACGTTCGCCTCGTCGTAGATGTGACGCGGGGCTCCGGCGCTCGGGGAGTTGCCGGGCGCGGTCTCGTTGCCGTACAGCCAGGCGTACTTGGAGGTGAGGTCGATGGCCTTGAGGAACTGGCCGTCGACGTAGATGTCGAGTGTGGTGTCGGTGCCGTCGGGGATCTCGAAGCGGGTGACCAGGGTGTCGGTCGCCGCGCGGGTGGTCCATTCGACGTACTGGCCCGTCGAGTTGAGGGTCACCGCCTTGCGGCCGCTGGCCTCGCCGGCGATGTCGCCGATCGTGCGGTTGGGGCCGACGACCTTCGCGCCGCCGCCTACCGTGCCGTCCTCTGCCTCGTACATGTCGTAGGGCATGTCGGCGCCGCGGCCGACGAACAGGGCTTGCGCGGTGGTGTTGTTGGTCCGTTTGACCGGCAGTTCGTTGGCGTCGTCCGCGATGACCGTCTTGACGGTGTACTTGCCGTTGGCGGCCGTCCATGAGCCGAGGCTGACGGGAGCGGTCGTCTGGCCGGAGGCGATGGTGCCGCTGTAGGAACCGGTGAGTGTCTTGACGGTCGCGCCGTTGGAGTCCAGGAGCGTGAGAGTGACGCCGTGGGTGCCGGAGGCCGAGTCCGTCGTCCCCTGGTTCTTGATGGCCACGGTGAAGGTGACGTTGTCGCCCGCCGAGGCACTGGACGGGGTCCAGGCGACCGGTGCGGCGACCAGGTCGGAGCTGGAGACCGGCTTGACGACGAGGGCGTCGGAGCGGGTGAAGACGTTGTTCGCCTCGTTCTGCTCGATGACCTTGTTCGACGGGTCCACCTCGGCGCCGACCGGGTAACTGCCCGCGTCCCGGGCGCCGATGCTCGCGGTGACGGTTGTCGAGGCGCCGGCCGCGAGGACCGGGACGTCGGCGGTGGCGGCCTTGGTGCCGCCGAGCGTGAAGTTCAGGTCGGTGGCCTTGGACGCCTTGCTGCCGCTGTTGGTGACGGTCGCCGTCAGGCTGATGGCGTCCGACTCGACCGGTGCGGCGGGGGAGTTGGTGATGCCGGTGACCTTGAGATCCGGGTTGGCGGCCGGGGTGCCGATCACCTGGAGCTCGGCCACTTGCGCGCCCGGGGCTCCGGTGTTGGAGGCGAACTTGAGCTGGATGTCGGCCGCCGCGCCGGAGACCGGGATGGTCACCGTGTTGCCGCTCGACGGGTTGAACGTGTAGTCCTTCGCCGCGGCGAGACTCGTGAACGCGGTCGCGTCCTGGTCGCGGCCGAGCACCTGGATGTTCTGGGTGCGCGTGGACCAGGCGGCGTCAGGGTTGAGCTTGACGACGACCTGGCTCAGGTCGGCGTTGGCACCCAGCTTGGTGGTGAGGGTGGCCGGGTAGGCGCCTCCCCCGCTCTCCCAATAGGTGCTCACCTGGCCGTCGTTGGCGTTCGCGGCGACATAGGTGAAGGTGTACGAGGAGGCCTCGATGGGCTTGCCCTGGGCGAGGTCGGATCCGGAACCGTTGCCGGCCCGGGTGACGCTGTTGCTCGCCACCGACACGTTCCCGGCGGCGTCCTCGGCCTTCACGTAGTAGGTGACCGTGGCCGTCGGCGACGGGGTGTCGGTGTACGAAGTGACGTCACCGGCAACGGACTTGACGAGCTGGTCGTTGGCGTACACGTCGTAGCCGGTCACCTGGACGTTGTCGCTCGACGCCTGCCAGGTGAGCTTCACGTCGCTGCCCGACTGCGTGTAGGCGAGGTTGCCCGGCGCGGTCGGGGCCTGGGTGTCGCCGCTCGCTCCCTTGCGGGTGACGCTGTTGCTGTTGGCGGAGACATTGCCCGCCGCGTCCTTGGCCCGCACGAAGTAGGTGATGTCGCTGCCGGCCGGCTGGGTGTCCGTGTAGGTCAGGACGTTCCCGGCGACGCTCGCCCTCAACTGCCCGTTGGCGTAGACGTCGTAGCCGGTGACGGCCGTGTCGTCGGTGGCCGCGCTCCACGTCAGCTTGATCTGACCGGTGGCCGGCTCGGTGTAGGCCAGATTGGCCGGTGCGGTGGGTGCCTGGGCGTCGCCGGTCGCCGGGCCGTAGACCTCCAGCTCGGACGCCTGCCCGGCGGGCCAGCCGGTGTTGGCGGTGAACAGCGCGCGCACGTACCGCGTGGTGGTCGTGTCGAAGCTGATGGTCGCCGACTGGTCGGTGGAACTGTCGAAGGTGTACGCCTTCGAGGCCGTCAGGTCGGTGAAGTTCTGGTTGTCGGTCGAGCCCTGGACCTTGAAGGTCTGACTGCGGCTCGGCCAGCCACTGGGGAGCCGCAGCGCCACCTGGTTGACCTTCACCGACGAGCCGAGATCGACCTGGAGCCACTGCGGGAAGGCGTTGTTGGTGCTCTCCCAGTAGGTGTCGCGGTTGCCGTCACCGGCGTTGGCCGCGCCGTAGACATCGGCGTGCCCGCTCTCGCTGAAAGGCTTGCCCTGGGCGAGGTTGGGGGTCGAGGCGGCGGTCGTGAGGACCTGCATCTCGCCGAGCTGGGCGGTGCCGGCGACCGAGTTGGCGCTGAAGTCGGCCCGGACGTACCGGGCGAGGGTCGCGGGGACCGAGATCTTCACCGTGTTGTCGTCGCCGGGGCTGAAGACGTACTGCGTCGACGACTTGAGGGTGGCGAAGCTCTTTCCGTCGGCGCTGCCCTGCAGCGCCAGCGTCTGCTTGCGGGTCTGCCAGCCCTCGGGCAGCCGCAGCACGACCTGACGGACGCGCTTGCTCCGCCCGAGGTCGGTCTGGACCCACTGGGCGGACTTCTTTCCGGCCTGCCAGTAGGTGTCGAGGTCGCCGTCCGTGATGTTCGCGGCGGCATGCGTGCCACGGGTGCTGCCGGCCGAAGTCCTGGCGTCGGCGGCGGCGTTGGGGCCACCGGCCGCGTGCGCGGCGACGGCGGGCAGGCCCAGCACCATGACGGCGGAGGCGAGTGCGGCGGTCGCTGCGCGCCGCCCGGGGGATCTCTGCTTGTGACGAGTCATGCGAGGTCGCTTCCTGCGGAGGCTCGCGCGCCGGTGGGGCGGCGAGGGCGGCTCATTCCTGGCGGAGTGGTGCAGAAAGGTGCAGGACGATCAAGGTGAGGCAGGATTTTGCGTTGATTCATCGAAATATTGCAGAGCTGGATGGGATGGTCTACGGCTTGAGCGACACAATTTTCACCAGAAGCGCCCATGACCGGGTAGTGGCGGGGTGTGCGCTTCTTCTGAACCGTTGAGACGCGACCGCAAGTGGGCGCAAGTCGCGCAAATTCTTGCGCGATCTGACTGCGGATTTCGTCGCGTGTGGGAGGTGCAGCCCCTGCGAGTGCGTTCCTGATGTGTCGTCAGTGAGCTTGCGTCCAGGGCCCGTTGGGAGATCCGCAGATGGGCCCCAACTCCGTTGCCCCGCACGGGTTTTACCGGACCTTGGGCGACACGCCCGGACCGGACGTCGACGTGACCGGGGTGAGTGGCAACCTGGGGGAGATCTCGACTCGTGTGTCGGTCGGGGGAGTTGTGAACCATCGGGACAACACGTACAAGGGACATGCCTTGCAGCAATCCTCAAGCAGAAGATCCCCCCGGAGACTGTTGGCCGGAATCCTCGCCGGCGGCACCGTGGCCGCGGGATGTTTCGCCGTTCTGCCGTCGACGGCACAGGCGGCCCAGACCCCCGCCGCCGACCGGCAGTCCTCCTTCGCCGACGCGGCGAAGGAGTTCGGCGTACCGCTGCCCGTACTCCTGGCCGTGTCGTACCAGGAGTCCCAGTGGGACGACCACGACGGGCAGTACAACACCTCCGGCGGATACGGCCCGATGAACCTGACGGACGTCACCGCCACGATGGTGTCGGGTGGTGCGGCGGGCGCCGCGGGCCGTGGTGACCTCGCCGAGCTGACCTCGGACCCGGCCCTGCACACCCTTGACGCGGCGGCCGAACTCACCCACATCTCCGCGGCGAAGCTGCGCACCGACGACCGCGCGAACATCCGGGCCGGTGCCGCGCTACTCGCCTCGTACCAGCGGGAGTTGACGAAGGAGAAGACTGCCGGCACGACGTCCGGCGATCCTGCCGACTGGTACGGGGCGGTCGCCAAGTACAGCCAGTCCTCGGACCGGAAGGCCGCGCAGCTCTTCGCCGACCGGGTCTTCAAGACCGTTTCCTCGGGCGCCGCTCGCACCACCGTCGACGGACAGCGCGTCCGCCTCGCGGCGCAGCGGGCGGTCCATCCCGAGACGCAGCAGTTGTCCGAACTGAAGCTGAAGACCGCCGCGACGGCCACCGACACGGAGTGCCCGCCCACGGTGGACTGCACGTTCCTCGCCGCGGCCGCCTCCAACGGGCAGGTCGCGGGCCGGCCGGGCGACGGTGTGCAGATCAAGTACATCGTGCTGCACGACACCGAGTCGTCGTACGACTCAGCGATCAAGATCTTCCAGACGGCCGGTTCCGGCGACTCGGCGCACTACGTCATGCGGGCCTCGGACGGGGCCGTGACCCAGATGACGCCCACCAAGGACATCGCGTTCCACGCCGGCAACTACTGGTTCAACATGCACTCGATCGGCATCGAGCACGAGGGCTATGCCGCGCACGGGGCCACCTGGTACTCGCAGACGCAGTACCAGGCGACGGCCGACCTGGTGAAGTACCTCGCCGCGAGGTTCGACATCCCGCTCGACCGCGAGCACATCATCGGCCACGACAACGTGCCCGGCCCGCAGGACAGTTACATCACCGGCATGCACTGGGACCCCGGCCCCTACTGGGACTGGACGGCCTTCATGAGCATGGTCGCCCCGGCGCGGACGGCCCGTGCGCAGAGCGCCGCCCGGCACACCCCGACGGTGGGCTCGGCGGTCACCATCAGCCCCAGGTTCTCCACCAACCAGCAGACCGTCCAGGTCTGTCCGGCCGACGACCCCACGGGCGCCACCACCGCGTGCACCGACCAGACCGAGCCGTCGAACTTCCTGCCCGTGCGCACCGCCCCCAGCGCTGACGCGCCCCTGTTCGCCGACCCCGCCATCCACCCCGGCGCGAGCGCGGGCACCGACTCCATCCACGACTGGGGCAGCACCGTCGCGGCGGGCCAGCAGTTCGTGGTCGCCGACGTCCAGGGCGACTGGACCGCCATCTGGTTCAGCGGCGCGAAGGTGTGGTTCTACAACCCCGGCGGCGTCAACACCTGCGCCGCGCCCGGTGTCACCGTCGTGCACTCCGGTGACCAGGCCGCGACCCTGTACGGCTCCGGCTACCCGCAGGCGTCGGAGTACCCGTCCGGCCTGTCCCCGTCCACGCAGAAGCCCCTGACCCTCTACACCTTCCCGGCGGGCCAGGCCTACGTGGCCACCCAACCGCCGGTCAGCGCCGACGACTTCTTCGTCTCGGGCGACACCTATGTCACCGGCGCGGCCAAGTACTACACCATCCAGTACAACCACCGGGTCGTCCTGGTCGACGCCTCACAGGTCTCCTGAACAGGCCGGTGCGGGCAGCACGGTCACGTCCTGCCCGCACCGGACGACGACGGGCGTCCGGTGGGGCTCTCTGGGAAGATCGCCACCATGAGCGAAAACTCCCTGCGCCTCGTCACCGTCGACCGCACCGGCCCCGGCCGGTTCACCGCGACCAACGCCCGCGGCGGCACCGTCGACTTCGGCACCGCGTCCGAGGGCTCCACCGAGTTCACCCCCGTCGAGCTGCTGCTCGCCGCGATCGGGGGGTGCACCGCGGCCGACGTCGACGTCGCCACCACCCGGCACACGGAGCCGGACGGGTTCACCGTCACCGTGACCGGCAACAAGGTCACCGACGAACTCGGCAACCGCCTGACCGACCTGGCGGTCACCTTCGCCGTGACCTTCCCGGACGGCGAGGCCGGGGACCGGGCCCGCGCCATCCTGCCCCGGGCGGTCACCGTCTCCCACGACCGGCTGTGCACCGTCAGCCGCACGATCGAGACCGGCACACCCGTCACCGCGACGATCAAGGACGCCTGACCCCACCGGTCCGTTCTCTGCGGGCCGATGACAAGGCGTTCACCGGGCGCTGCGTTCTTGTGAGCACCACCTGAACCGGTGGCCCCGACCGCCCTACGGTCCGGCCATGAAGACGAGTCGCAGCACAGGACGGACCACAGGACGGACAAGGACATGGCGCGGTGCCGCGCTCGCGGCGCTGCTGACCGCGGGCGCGCTCACCGCCGCCGCCCCACAGGCACAGGGCGAGAGCGCGCGCAGCGAGACCCCGGTGGCGTCGACGCACCCCGCCGACGGCGTGGTCGAGTCGCTGGTGCGGGTGAAGGTGCCGCTGCCGCAGTCGTTCGGCGCCCGCCCGGCGGCGTGCGACTGGCTGTCGTACCTCCGCTACCGCTCCGCCGACGGGCCGGGCGCCTCGGCCGACGCCGACCGGATCCTGGTGGCGCAGCCCGGCATCCTGGAGGGGGCCGGCGCGTTCGACAGCGTCGCCCGCGACACGGTCGCCCAGGCCGCCACGCAGGGACGGCACATCGAGTTCTGGGCCCTGGACCGGCGCTCCAACTGCCTTGAGGATCCGACCGGTATCGCCTCCGGCGACCAGCACACGGCCGTCGACTACTACTACCGGGGCAAGGCCGTCGGCGGCCGGACCTTCGCCGGGTTCGTCGGCAACGACCAGCTCGGCTGGATGGCGAAGCTCGGCATCGAGCAGACCGTACGGGACGAATACGACCTCCTCGTCGCCGAGTTGCCCGACCAGGGGCTGCGCAAGCGCAAGCTGCTGTGCGGCGGACACTCGCTCGGCGGCGTCATCACCGGGTACTTCGCGGCGGCCGACTTCGACGGCAACCCGGCCACCACCGCGGATGCCGGGCAGAACCAGTGCGCCGGGTACTTCGCCCTCGACACGACGATCTCCACCTCGCTCGCGGACCTCAGCGGCAGCATCCCGGACGACACCAACCTGCCCGACATCGGGCTCGGTTACGGCGTCGTGCAGGCCGGCCTCGACAGTGGAGTGCTGCCGCGCTCGCTGTCCGCGCCGGTGCTGCTCAACCCCGAGACCATGACCCTGCTCGCCATCGCCGGCCTGGGGGCCGTGAAGGACCCGGACGGTGAGGCGGACCTGCCCGCCTATCTCCCCTCCAACGTCAACATCGAGGCCACCAACCGCTTCCTGTTCTCCAAGGACACCGCCACGTTCCTCACCGGCTCGCCCGCGGTGAAGGACTTCCGGCTCACGAACGACGCGGTGCTCGGCGCGCTGATGGACGACAACTCCGTGCCGCTGGCCTTCCTGCAGAGCAGTGTCGGCTTCTTCGACGGCGGGCCGATCACCGACAAGAACTTCCCGGCAGCCAACGGGAGTTCGGATCAGCCGCAGCTCTTCGGTGTCGAGTACAAAGCGATTCCCGCACAGCCCCACGGCCCGCTCTACACCTGGCGGAACTACGACCGGGTGGGCGACGCCGACGACCCCGGGTACCGGTCGGCCGACGGCACCCCGTTCACCAACGCCTCCAAGGAGGTCACCGACATCCACGAGCTGGCCCGCAGCATGGGGGAACAGCCGCTGGACTTCACCGAGCAGTACTTCCCGACCAAGCTGGTCACCGACATCGAGCTGGCCACCTCCCCGCAGGTGAAGCAACTCGTCGTCCACCCGGAGGGGTTGACGGCCAACCCGACGCTCACCGTGCTCGCGGGCGACGGACTGCTCGCCGGCCACATCCCCGCCGACCTGCACCCCGTGATCGCCCCCGGCTACCAGCACCTCGACGTCCTGACCGCCGCCCCCGTCCAGAACGACGGCCGGCCCGAGACCGTCTCCACCAGCCTCGCGGGATTCGCCGCAGCACCCAAGTAACCCTTTGCGTAAGCCGGTAGGGCCCGGGAGGATCAACTCCCGGGCCCTACCGCGCTGGTGCTGCTATGGCTCAGACCTTGCCCGCGGCGAAGGTGGCCGCCGCGTCGGCGTCGGAGGTGTAGCCGAGGTGTGCCAGGACGTCGGTCCCGCCGTTCTGGCAGATGGGGTCACCGTTGGCGCAGAAGTCGATGGTGCGGCTCTGGTAGGTGCCGGTGACGCTCTTGCCGAGGGCCCGGATCGGGTTGCCGAACAGCAGCACCGCGGCGACCCGGGGCGCGAGCGCGTCGGGGATGGTCGCCACGATCGGGCTGCCGACCACCGCGCCGTCGCTGCTGATCCCGATGGAGTTGTCGACGACGTTCGCGCCCTGCGAATAGCCGACGAGAATGAAACGCTGATTCGGGCAGGCGGCCGCCTGCGCGTTCACGTGGTTCACCACGTCGGCGTTCCCTGTCGCGGCGGACGTCAGGGAAAGGTCGGCGGGATAGTTCACCGCGTAGCTGGAGAGGCTCTTTCCGGTGATTTTCTTCTGGAGTGCGGAGAACACCGGGTCGCCGACGATCAGACCGAGCGTGCCAGGCTCGAAGGTGCCGCGAGCCGCCACGACGTCGAGATCCGAGCAGGTGGCGGCCGACGCGGCGGGTGCGGAGAGGGTGGCGAGCCCGGCCCCGCCCGCCAAGGAGAGCGCGGCGAGACATAAGCGAATACGCATGGGAATCCTTTGAGGGTGGGGCGCATGTGAAGCGCCTGTGGAAAGGACATCCCGAAGGTATTCGCGTTGTTCTACCGAGTGTTATGGACGGGAATTCAGAAACCGTCCCTGTTTTTGTCGGCTCGTGAGTCGCGGTCGTCAGTCGCGATCGTGAGTCGTGGTCGTCAGTCGTGGTCGCTCTCGCGCGACGCCGCCGAGCGCAGGGCGAGAATCAGGTCCAGACGGGTGCCGGGGTCGTGGAGTGAGTCCCCGAAGAGCTTCTCCAGCTGACGCAGGCGATAGCGGACCGTCTGGGGGTGGATGTGGAGCAGGGCCGCGACATCGGGCACGTTGCTGCCGCTGAGCAGCCACGCGAGCAACGTCTCGGCCAGGCGCGGGCGTTGGCCCTCCGATGCGGCCTCCAGCGGGGCGAGGACCCGGGCCTCCAACTGGGCGAGCAGCGGCTCGTCGCCGTACAGCAGCAGCGTCGACAGATGGTCGGCGCACAGCACCACCCCCTGCCGGGGCAGCACCCCGCGCCCCATCAGGCCCAGCGCCCGGGTCGCCCACCGCAACGACCGCGCGGCCTCGGTGACCGGGACCGTAGGACCGATCGCCACTGGACGGCCGCCCAGGCCGAGGACGAAGGAACGGCCACCGAACCGGCCGTAGCCCTCGGGATCCGGCACCAGCACGCGCGGCGGCCGCGACGCCATGTCGGCCAGCGCGCCCGGCAGGGCGGGCGCCCGGTCCTCCGTGCGAGGGTCGGCGGGACCCGCCAGCGCGACGACCGCGACCCGCGAGGGCACCCGCCACCGGGCACCGTGCGCGAGGTCCTGTACCGCCTCCAGGGACACCGGTCCCTCGCCGAGCAGCAGATCGAGGAGCCGCCGGCGCCGCCGCTCCACCTCGTCCGTGCTGCGGGACTGCGCCTCCGCGTACCCTGCCGCCGCCGCCTCCGCGACCTCGTGCACGGTCCGGAACGCCAGCTCTCCCAGCGTGGCCACGACCGCCGAATCCAGGCCGAGTTCCTCCGCCGTCCGGCCCATCAGCCGCCAGGCGTGCAACCCGCCCACCCGTAACGCGGACTGCAGCGCGTCCAGGCTGCGGCCTTTCAGCGCCTCGCCGCGCCCGAGTTCCTGGTAGTACGTCGCCGCCATCGCGGCACTCTGGCCGTGCGGGTCCGCGATGTGGTCGACGAACAGCGTGAGCGCCTGCACCACCCCGGCCCTGAGATTGTCGCGCTCGGTCTCGTCGGCCAGCCGCGCGTACTCGGGGACCTCACTGCGGACCACCTCCTCCACCTCGTCGGAGACGGCGGCGAGTTGGGCGCGCAGCAGCTCGGCGAGCTCGGGCGGAACCAGAGCGGTCCCGGGCTCGGTGGGTACTCCGCGCGGGGTGGGGACAGCCACGACGGACACTCCTTTCCCCCGGAGGCGGCTCGCCCACAGGCTGTTGCCCGTGGGACGAGGGGGACGTCCTGTGTTGGACGGTCGTCCCCTGCGCTCCGTTCCGTGCCCCGGCTGCACCGACATCACTCCGGTAGCCCCAGCGCACCGGCGAGCATCGGCCACGAGGCGGTGAACTCCCCTTTCCAGTAGGCCCAACTGTGTCCGCCGCCCGAGTAGAAGTGCGTGGTGACCGGAATGCCGAGCAGCGCGAGAACGCCCGTGAAACTGTGCGCGGAGGGCCACAGCAGACTCTCCAGCGCCTCCGGCAGCCAGTCGCCCGAACCTCCTGCCACCCCACTGCCGTTGGACACGTACAGCGGCGTCCCGCGCAGCCCCCCGGCCTGGGCCCGCGGATTGAACGCCCGCCAAGTCAGCGCGTCCAGCAGGGGGTTGCCCCAGAGGGACGTCGTCACCAGGCTCTCCCGGGCCACGATGGCGTCCACCAGCGAGGGCACACCGGGGGCCGTGGTGTCGAGGATGCCGCTGTAGGACGCGGCGGCGGTGAACGCGCCCGGGTGGCGGGCCGCGTGCGCCATCGCGCCGTAGCCCCCGGTGGACACCCCGGCGACGGCCCGTACACCGGACGCCCGGTAGTCGCGGGCGAGCAGCGCCGGGACCTCCTGGAGCTGGAAGGTCTCGTAGTCGGGGCCGGAGCGCCAGGCGCTGGGGATGCCGGTGGGTCCCGCGTCCGGCATCGCCACGATCAGGTCGCGGCCCTCGGTGAAGGCCTCGATGTCCGTCTCCCGGGTCCAGGACGTGTAGTCGTCGTGCGCGCCGTGCAGCAGATACAGCACGGGGTACGTCCGGCTCGGCTGCGCGGCGAAGTCCGACGGCAGGATCAGCCGCACCGGCGCGCTGCGGCCCAGAGCGGGGGAGGACACGGACACGTCGAAGGTGCGCGCCGAGATCTGGGTCGCGGCCCGCGCGTGGCCGGTGGAGACCGTGGCACCGAACAGGACGGCCAGCCCCGTGGCCGCCGCCGCTCTGGCGACGGTACGGCGGGACACGGCGGCGGGAGGGTACTGCGGCTCGGCGGTGCTGGGGGACGTTCCGGCAGGGTGGTGGCAGGGCATGGCGGCTCCTCAGTCCGGTCCGGCGGGACCGCCCGGTGAGGCGAGCACCCGCCGCAGATGGGCGGCGATCTCGTCGACGTACGGAGGGTCGAGCAGTGAGAGGTGGTGCCCCGCCACCGGTACGACCGTCAGCCGGGGGCACACCTCGTCCCAGCCGAGCGCGTCGTCGTCGCGTTCGTACGCCGGGTCACGCACGGTGTGCGGTGCCGGTTCGGTGGCCCGGTACAGGACCACCCGGCCCTCGTACCGGCCCGGCTGGTGTGCCTCGCCGATCCTCAGGTCCAGATAGGAGGCACGCTGGTGCTCCAGCGCGGCGGGCGGCACCCGCACGGCCTCGCGCAAGGCGCCCAGCACGAGGTCGATGCGCTCGTGGTCGTCGTCCAGCGCCACGAGATCGTCGTAGGGCAGGGGAAGTTGGACGCCGTAGGTGTCGGCGATGTGCCGGGCGAAGCCCATGAGGTGGGTGCGGACGCGATCCGGGTGGGGGAGGGGGCGTACGGAGTCGATGAGCGCGACGAGTTCGACATCCCGGCCGGACGCGGTGAGCTGTCGTGCCGTCTCCTGGGCGACGAACCCGCCGAAGGACCAACCGCCCAGCAGATACGGCCCGTCGGGGTGAGCGGCGGTGATCGCCTCGGCGTAACGGCGGGCCTTCTCGGACACGGTACGGGCGTCCTCGATCCGGTCAAGTCCGTGCACCGGCCTGTCCTCACCCAGGTTCCCGGCGAGTGCGCGGTAGACGTCGGAGGATCCGCCGGCGGCGTGGAAGAGGAAGAGCGGAGGCTGTGTGCCGCCCGCGTGCAGGAGGCGTGGCGTGGTGGTCAACCGGCTCACGCGGTCGGCCAGTTCGGCGACCGTGGTGGCGTCGAACAGCTCGCGCAGATGCAGTTCGACGCCGAAGTCGCGTTCCAGGGCAGTACGGATGCGGACCGCCATGAGGGAGTCCAGGCCGAGGTCGGCCAGTGCCGTGGCGGGGGTGATCCGGGCCGCGGGATGACCGGTCACGGTGGCGATGTGCCGGCTGAGGCGGGCGGTCACCGCGTCTCCCGCGTCCGGCGCCGGCTCCGCCCACTCGCGTGCGGCCGTCGTCGCGGCCGGAGTTCGCCCGTCGGTCCACCAGTGCCGGACGTGCCGCCAGCGCGGGACCGGGAGATCGATGACCCGGCCGGACGGCAGCGGCAGGTCCAGCCCCGCCGCGTACAGAGCCCCCAACTCCCCTAGGAACGCGGCCGATCCGGCGGCGTCGCGGCGCAGTGTGCCGACGGTGAGTGCGCCGGCCACGGTGTCCGCGACGGACCGGGCCAGGACCGGATGCGGCGAGATCTCCACAAAGGCGGTGTGGCCGTCGGCCGCCGCAGCGGCGAGGGCCCGGTCCAGACGCACCGGCCGCCGCAGGTTGGCGGCCCAGTGCTCGGCGTCGAACTCGCCTACTCCGCGCGGGTCGTCGAGGACGGTGGAGTAGACCGGGATGCGCGGAGCCCGGCCCCGCACGTCCGCGAGCGCCTCGGTGAGTTCCGGCAGCAGCGGGTCCACCTGCGCCGAGTGCCCGGCGCCGACGACCCGCATGGCCCGGGCGGCCCGCCCCCGCTCCTCGAAGCGGCGCACCAGCCGGGCCACGGCCATCTCGTCACCGGTGACGACCTTCTGCCGGGGCGAGGAGTGGACGGCGACCTGAACCCCCGGGAAGTCCCGCTCCAGGGTGGGCAGTTCGCCGTCCTCCAGGTCGACGACAGCCATCGCGCCACCCTGCAACCGCCCGAGCAGCCGCGCCCGTACGGCGACGACCCGGGCCGCGTCCGCCACGTCCAGCGCGCCCGCGCAGACGGCGGCGGCCACCTCACCCAGGGAGTGACCGATCACGGCGACCGGCTCGACGCCGTAGGACCGCCAGAGCTCGGCGAGTGCCAACTGGACGCCGAACAGGACGGGTTGCGAGACGTCGAGACGGTCGAGATCCCCGGCGGAGGTCAGGTGCTCGTGCAGGGAGAAGCCGAACGAGTCGGCCAGCCGTGCGTCGAGCTTCTCCACGGCGGCGGCGAAGGCCGGTTCCTCCAGGAGGAGTTGACGCCCCATGCCGGCCCACTGGCTGCCGTACCCGGAGAACACCCAGACCGGGCCGCGTCCCACAAGATCGCGGTCGCCGGTCAGCACGCGCGTGTCCGGCCCGCCCTGCCCCAACACGCCCAGCGCATCGGCCAGTTCACCGACGTCGTGGGCGACGACGGCCGCGCGCACGGGCCCGCGTCCGGCCCGTCCGGCGAGCGTGCGGGCCACATCGGCGGGGCGGGCGGTGCTGCCTTCGGGGGTGCGGAGCCATGCGGCGAGGCGGGAAGCCGTGTCGCGGACGCGCTCGGTGTCGACGTCGGAGAGGAGATGGAGGTGGGCGACGGGTTCGTCGACCGGGACGACGGCGGGGCGCCATTCCTCCAGTACGGCATGGGCGTTGGTGCCGCCGAACCCGAAGCCCGAGACACCGGCGGTGGCCGTGCCGCCGTAGCGGGGCCATGGTTCGGGCTCGGTGACCACGCGCAGCCGTTGGTCCGCGAGGGTGCCGCCGTGCAGCGACGGCGGGACGAGGTCGTGGTGGAGGGCGAGGACCGTCTTCACCAGGCCGGCGAGACCGGCCGCGGACTCCAGATGGCCGAGGTTCCCCTTCACCGAGCCGAGCAGCAACGGCTGTTCGGGGTCACGGCCCGCGCCCAGCACCGCGCCGAGCGCGCCCGCCTCGATCGGGTCACCGAGCGGGGTGCCGGTGCCGTGCGCCTCCACGTGGTCGATGTGCGCGGGGGAGAGCCCGGCCCGCGCGTACGCGGTGGTCAACAGGGCTTGCTGCGCCACCGGGTTGGGGGCGAGCAGGCCGTTGGAACGGCCGTCGGAGTTGACGGCGGTCGCGCGGACGACCGCGAGGACCCGGTCGCCGTCCCGCTCCGCGTCGGACAGCCGCTTCAGCAGCACCGCCGCGCAGCCCTCGCCGCGGCCGATGCCGTCGGCCGCCGTGGCGAAGGGTTTGCAGCGGCCGTCCGGCGCGAGCGCCCCCGCGCGTGCGAAGGCGACGCCGACGACGGGCGAGAGCAGGATGTTGACCCCGGCGGCGATCGCGGTGTCGGTCTCGCCGTCGCGCAGACTGACGCAGGCCTGGTGCAGGGCGACCAGGGAGGACGAACAGGCCGTGTCCACCGCCATGGTGGGGCCGCGGGTGTCCAGGACGTACGCCAGCCGGCCCGCCGTCACGCTGAGGGCAGCGCCGGCCGGGGCCCAGGGGTCGACGGCGTGCGCGTCGGCGCCGGTGAGCTGTCCGTACTCCGGGGCCGAGACGCCGACGTAGATGCCGGTGGCCGTGCCCGCGAGGGCGGCGGCGGGAACGGCCGCGTGGTCGAGGGTCTCCCGGACGACCTCCAGGAGGACGCGTTGCTGGGGGTCCATCACCGCGGCCTCGCGCGGGGTGATGCGGAAGAAGTCGGCGTCGAACCCGGCGATGTCGTCCAAGTAGCCGCCGTACAAAGGAGTTTCAGGAGGTGGGAACGCCGTGAAGTCCCCCCATCTGTTCTCGGGGACGCGGCCGATCGCGTCGACGCCGTCGATGAGCAGCCGCCAGTAGTCGGCCGGACCGCGCACCCCGCCCGGCAGCCGGCAGCCGACCCCGATGACCGCGACGGGCTCGCCGGGAGCCACCGGAGTGGGGTCCTGCCGAGCGGCACGCGTGGTCGTACCGCACACGTGCTCCACCAGCGCGTCCACGGTCGGCGCCTCCCAGAGCAGGGTCGCCGGCCACTCGTGCCCGGTCAGCAGCGACAACTCGCCCGCCAGCACGACCGCGTCCCGCGAGGACATGCCGAGGTCGGCCAGCGGCCGGTCCATGGGGAGGTCGGCGACCGGGGTGCCCTGCCACCCGGCGACCCGTTCCGCGATCCGGCGGCGCAGCAGCGCTCTCTCGTCGGCGGCCGTCATACCGCGCTCTCCGCCGCGTAGGCGCCCTCCAGATAGCGGGCGCGGGTCAGCGCCCGCGAGACCTTTCCGCTGGAGGTGCGGGGCACGGCGCCCGGCGCGACCAGGACGACGTCGGCCAGGCGCAGTCCGTGCCGGGCGGAGACGGCCGCGCGCACGGCCCGGGTCAAGGCCGGTACGTCGATGTCGGGCAGGCGGACGGTCCGCGCGTGCTCGGCCACGACCACCACCCGCTCACCCGCGCCGCCCGGCACCCCGAACGCCGCGAGCCGGTCCCGCCGTACGGCCTCGTGCGCGTCCTGCGCGGTGGCCTCCACGTCCTGCGGGTAGTGGTTGCGGCCGTCGACGACGATGAGGTCCTTGAGCCGCCCGGTGACGATCAACTGCCCGTCCAGGACGGTCCCGAGGTCGCCGGTGCGCAGCCAGTCGCCCGGCGCCTCCTCGCCGAGCGAGGCACGGAACACGCGCCGGGTCTGCGCCAGGTTGTTCCAGTAGCCGCGCCCCGTGTTCGGACCCTGCACCCAGATCTCCCCGACCTCGCCCTCGGCCAGCACGGCGCGGCCGACCGGATCGACGATCCGCACCCGCTGCCCCACCGGTGTCCCGCACCCCGCAAGGAGCACGGCCCGGGGGTCCTCGGGCCGCGCGGGCAGCGCCTTCCCGGCGGCCAGCGCGTCCCGGTCGAGGGCGAACCGGCCCAGCGGCCGGCCGGGTCGGGCGGCACTGACGAACACGGTCGCCTCGGCGAGCCCGTACGACGGACAGTGGACCTCCGTCGCCAAGCCCTGCGCGGCGAACGCGGCGTGGAACCGGTCGACGGTGCCGGGCCGGACGGGCTCGCTGCCGTTGATCAGCGCCGCGATCCCGTCCAGCCGCAGCCCCTCTTTCTGCGCCCCGGTGACGGCGGAGGCGCAGTAGTCGTAGGCGAAGTTGGGCGCGGCGCTCAGCGCGCGCGGATGCGCGGCCAACAGCCTTAGCCAGCGCGCCGGTTCGTGCAGGAACGCGGTCGGGTCCATGAGGACCGACAGCAGCCCCCGGACGACGGGGGCCGCGACGCTCAGCACCAACCCCATGTCGTGGTACAGCGGCAACCAGCCCACACAGGTCACCTGGTGCGCGTCGGCGCCGTAGGCGGCGAGCGCCTGGCGGGCGTTGGCGACGACATTGGCGTGGGTGATCTCCACGCCCGCCGGAGCCCGGGTGGACCCGGACGTGTACTGGAGGTAGGCCGTCGCGGCCGAATCGGGCTCAGGCGCCTGCCAGTTGAGGCCGGCCGAGTCCGGAACGCGGTCCGCCGCGAGGACCGGCACCCGCGCCCGCTCGCAGAAGTCGGTCACCTCCGCGAGGGCGCGTCCGGTGGTCATCACGACCGAGGGGCGCGCATCGGCCAGCACCCCGACGAGCCGGTCGCCGTGCCCCGGCAGACCGGGCGGATACAGCGGTACGGCGACCATGCCGGCGGTCAGCGCGGCCAGGAAACCGGTGATGTAGTCCGTCCCCTGCGGGCACAACAGGGCGACTCGTGCACCGGGTTCGGCCTGCTGCGTGAGCCGGGCGGCCAGCGCTCGCACGCGCACGTCCAGGCGCTGCCAGGTCAGAGTGCGGTGCACACCGCGGGAGTCGGGGGCGGGGTGGTCGACGAACGTGAACGCCCGGCGGTCCGGGGCGGTTTCGGCCCAGTGCCGCACGTACTCGGGCAGAGTCCGGTACGCGGGCGCGAGCGGGGGGCGGCGGCTGTCCATCGGCGTGGCTCCTCACATCGCGGTACATCGCGGTGTCGGCTGACGAGGGCGAACAGGGCGAAGAGAGTCAACAGGGCGGTCAGAGCGGGATGTTGCCGTGCCGTCGCTCCGGCATCGGGGCCCGCTTGCCGCGCAGCGCGCGCAGGGCACGGGCGACATGGACGCGGGTGTCGCGCGGGGCGATCACGTCGTCGACGTACCCGCGTTCGGCGGCCGGGTACGGCGTCCCGTGCGTGCTCTCGTACGTGGCGACCAGGTCGGCCCGCAACGCCTCGGGGTCGTCCGCCGCGGCGAGTTCGCGCCGGTGCAGCACACCCACGGCGCCCTCCGCTCCCATCACGGCGATACGGGCCGTGGGCCAGGCGAGGTTGAGGTCGGCGCCGAGGTGCTTGGAGCCCATCACCGCGTACCCGCCGCCGTACGCCTTGCGCACGACGACGGTGACCTTCGGGACGGTCGCCTCGGCGTACGCGTACAGGAGTTTGGCGCCGCGCCGGATGATGCCGCCCCGCTCCTGGCGGACGCCGGAGAGATAGCCGGGGACGTCGGCGAAGGTCAGCAGCGGGATGCCGAACGCGTCGCAGAACCGTACGAACCGCGCGGCCTTCTCGGAGGCGTCGATGTCCAGGACACCGGCCGAGTGCAGCGGCTGGTTGGCGACGACCCCGACGCTGGCGCCCTCGACCCGGGCCAGCGCGCAGATGATGTTCGGCGCGAACAGCTCCTGGACGTGCAGGAGTTCACCGTCGTCGACGACGGCGCGCAGGATGTCCCGCATGTCGTAGGCCTGGCCGAGCCGGTCCGGCACGATCTCGTCCAGCGGGGTGCCGTCGGCGACGGCACCGGGCGCGTACTCGGGCGGCCGGTCCAGGTTGTTGGCGGGAAGATACGACAGCAGGTCGCGTACGGTGTCGAGCGCGTCCTCCTCGTCGGCGGCGAGGAAGTGGGCGTTCCCGTTCACGGAGTTGCTGGTGCGGGCGCCGCCCAGGTCTTCGGCGGTGGTGCGCTCGCCGGTGACCGCCTCGATGACGTCGGGACCGGTGACGAACATGTGCGAGGCGCCGTCCACCATCACGGTGAAGTCGGTGATCGCGGGGGAGTAGGCGGCCCCGCCCGCACACGGACCCAGCACGACGGAGATCTGCGGGATCACCCCGGACGCCTTCACATTGCGGCGCACCAACTCGGCATACAGAGCGAGCGAGTTGACGCCCTCCTGGATGCGGGCGCCGCCCGAGTCGTTGAGGCCGACCACCGGGCACCCGGTCTTCAGGGCGAGTTCCATGAGGGCCACGGTCTTCTCGCCGAACGCCTCGCCCATGCTGCCGCCGAAGACCGTGGAGTCCTGCGCGAACACACAGACCGGGCGTCCGTCGACCGTGCCGTATCCGGTGACGACCCCGTCGCCGTAAGGGCGTCGGGCCCCGTCCCCGACGGCTCTGGCCCGTACGAACCCGCCCGTCTCCGCGAACGAGCCCGCGTCCAGCAGCCGTTCGATCCGCTCCCGTGCGCCGAGCGCCCCGCGTCTTCTGGGCGCGGCCGTGACCACCGCCCGTGCCCGACGGTGCTCCAGGTCGGCGATACGTCCGGCGGTGCGGTCCGCCGCGGGTGTCACTGCCGTCAGGGATGTCGTCGCCTCTAGCGTCACAGCCACCTCCGAAGTGGTTCTCGAATATGGCAGCGATTCGGGAGCGGACCGGGGGATCGCCGTTCTGTTTGCGGGAGTTGAGTCCCGGGCGACGGAGGTTCGTCCTGAGATGACAAGGGAGGGGCAAGGGATGGGCGCTATGGTGGTCCAGACCACTGACATCGTCATGTGCGGTGGAAACGTTGTCATACGGGAGGACGCACCGGATGGGATCACGATTGAGCACGAACGCTGTCGACAGAGGCGGCCGCCGCCTCAGGCGCGGCCTGGCCCTCGGGCTGACCGCACTCCTGCTCGGCCTCGCGGCACTGCTGGGAGTCCCGCACTCCGCGCAGGCCGCGGCCGGGACCGTGACGGCGTACCCGGTCCCGTCCATCTATCCGGCGTCCACCGACTACCGGTTGACCGTCAACGGAACGGCCGTACCCGTCACCAAGTACACCGGATACGACATCGCCCAACTCGCCCTGGGCACCGGCACGGCGACCATCTCCGTCACCAAGGTCAACAACACGGCCATCGGCGCCTACAGCATCAGCCCGCAGAAGCTCGGCATCACCGGGACCGTCAGCGGTCCCACCCTGACCTTCACCGTCCAGAACGACGAGTACCTCATCGTCAAGCTCGACGGCCGCCCCAACCTGGTCATCGCCGCCGACCCGGCCGAGACCGACCGCCCGGCGACCGGCGGCACCGGGATCTTCAACGTGCAGAGCGCGCCCTACTCGGCCCAGCCGAACACCGGCGCCTACACCACGACGGCCTTCCAGAACGCGCTCAACGACGCCGCCGCGTACGGCTCGGCGAACGGCACCCAGGGCATCGTGTACGTCCCGGCCGGCGTCTACACCCTGGGCAACCTCTACCTCCGCAGCAACCTCGCCCTCTATCTCGCACCGGGCGCGGTGCTCCGCTACACGGGGGACGCCGCCCACTATGTGGTGAACGGCCACAAGACCTCGCAGGGCCGCGACCTCACCTGGTTCATCTCCACCCGCTACTCGTCCTCGAACATCAAGATCTACGGCCGCGGCATCATCGACGGCAACGGCAAGGCCGCGCTCGCGCCCTCCAACCTCGGCGTGAACCTGCTCGCCCCGATCTACACGAGCGGCTTCACGGTCGACGGCATCACCTTCCGGGAGTCCAGCAGCTGGGCGGTCATCCCGCTGCGCTCCTCGGACCTGGCCTTCCGGAACATCAAGATCTTCAACAGATTCGACATGGGCGAGAACGACGGCATCGACGTCATGGAGTCCACGAACGTCACCGTCGACCACGCCATGGGCATCGGACTCGACGACCCGTTCAGCACCAAGACCTGGCCGGCCGGCGCCGACATCTACAAGACCGTCCCCGGCACCCCCCGGCCGCTCGACAACGTCACCTTCAACGACCTTGTCTCCTGGACCTATTGCTACGGCGTCAAGGTCGGCCAGGGCGTCTACGAGTCGCAGAACAAGGTCACCTTCCAGCATGTCGTCGTCTACGACGCGGCGGTCGGCATCGGCGTCCACCACAAGTACGGCACGGCGAGCGCGACGAACCTCAAGTTCGACGACATCGACATCGAACGGCTCAGCTTCAGCAACGACGGCAACCGGACCTGGCTCGCCATGATGACCGGCAACACGGCGGGCATCGGCCCGGTCACCGGCGTCACGATCTCCAACGTCCGGGTCCGCGACGCCGGTACGACCGCCGCGCGGATCAACGGCCTTCCCGGCGCGCCCATTTCGGGCGTCGCCCTGAGCCATATCGTGATGCCGGGTACCACGACCGGAGCGACCACCCTGACCCAGGCCGGCCTCACCAACCTCTCGGACTACGGCAGCCTCACGATCACACCCTGATCGCCGCCTACCGGCCGGGACCCGCAACCGTATCCTGGGGGCGGTCCCGGCCCCGGTACGCGACGGAAGGGTGGTCTACGACCCACGTGAGCAGTCGTTCCCCGCACCGCCAGAGCACCAGGCCCACGATGCGCGATGTCGCGGAGCGGGCGGGAGTCGCCGTCGTCACCGTCTCCCGTGTCGTCAACGGCAGCGGAACGGTCCGCGAGGAGACGGCCGAGCGGGTCAACGCGGCGATCAGCGCCATCGGTTACCAGCGCAACGAGATCGCGCGCTCACTGCGTCCCGGACAGAACTCGATGACCATCGGACTGCTGCTCGGCGACCTCACCAACCCGTTCTACGCCTCCCTGGCCAAAGCCGCCGTCGAAGTCGCCAACCAGGCAGGCTACGCAGTGCTGTTGAGCACGGCCGACGAGGACCCGGAGGTCGAACGCCGGGCCGTCGGCGAGCTCATCGGGCGCCGGGTCGCCGGGCTCATCATCGTCCCCGACCAGGGCGACCACGCCTTCCTCGACGAGATCAACGGCCACGACCACGTGCCCATCGTCTTCGTGGACCGGCCGGCCACCGGCGCCGAGGCCGATGTCGTCCTCGTCGACAACGAGGACGGCGGACACAAGGCCACCCGGCACCTCATCGACCAGGGCCACCGCCGAATCGCGATCCTCGTCGCCCCCTCGTACTACAGCACCGGCCGCCGCCTGCGCGGCTACCGCAAGGCACTGCGCCGCAGCGGTATCGAGGCCGACAAGGACCTCGTCGTCACCCTGCGCCGCGGCACCACCGAGGAGGCGACTGCCGCCACCCGCACCCTGCTCACCTCCGCGAACCCGCCCACCGCGGTCTTCGCCACCACGGGCTTCCTCACCGAGGGGGTGCTGCGGGCCTGCCGCGACCTCCAAGTCGCCGTCGCGGTCGTGGGGTTCGACGACTTCAAGCTCGCCGACATGCTCCCCACGCCGGTCACGGTGGTCACCTCCGACACCGAGGAACTCGGCCGCCGGGCCGCCCACATCCTGCTGGACCGCATCGACGGCGACGATTCCCCCGCCGGCCGCACCGTCCTCCCGGTCGAGCTGATCGCACGCGGGACCGGCGAGATCGCGCACCCGTGAGCCGTCAACGGCTGGGACAGCGCCGGTAGTTCACTCCACGACGTCATGGTCCGGACCATTGACGGCGGCGCTCGGCTGGTGGACTCTTCTCGATGGATACGTTTCCAATGGTGAGTCGTCCGGCCCCACACGGCGAAGCAGGAGACCTCGACATGACCGTCCCGTCCCCCTTCAAGAGACGTCTGAGCGCAGCCCTTTCGATGGTGCTGCTGCTGGCCCTCGTCCCGGCCCTGCTGGTGCTGCGCGCCGCACCGCCGGCGCAGGCCCTCGACAACGGCCTGGCCAAGACACCTCCGATGGGCTGGAACGACTGGAACGCCTTCGGCTGCAACGTCACGGAGCAACTCGTCGAGCAGACCGCCGACTACCTGGTTTCCTCCGGTCTCAAGGACGCCGGTTACCAGTACGTCAACATCGACGACTGCTGGATGACCTCGGCCCGCAACTCGGCGGGCCAACTGGTCCCGGACCCGGTCAAGTTCCCCGACGGCATCAGCGGCACCGCCGCCTACGTGCACGCCAAGGGCCTCAAGCTCGGCATCTACGAGAGCGCCGGCACCGCCACCTGCGCGGGCTACCCCGGCAGCCTGGGCCATGAGCAGACGGACGCCAACAGCTTCGCAGCCTGGGGTGTCGACTACCTCAAGTACGACAACTGCAACCACCAGAACGTGCCCGACCAGCAGCGCTACACCGCGATGCGCGACGCCCTCGCCAACACCGGCCGCCCGATCGTCTACAGCCTCTGCAACTGGGGCCTCGCCGACGTGTGGACCTGGGGCGCGGGCGTCGGCAACAGCTGGCGCACCACCGACGACATCAACGTCAACTTCTCCACCGTGGTGTCGATCTACAAGGCCAACGTCAAACTCGCCCCGTACGCCAAGCCGGGCGCCTGGAACGACCCCGACATGCTCGAAGTCGGCAACGGCATGTCCTTCACCGAGGACCGCTCCCACTTCAGCCTCTGGTCGGAGATGGCCGCACCCCTGATCGCCGGCACCGACCTGCGCAAGGCCTCGGCCGCCACCCTCTCCCTCTACGGCAACAAGGACGTCATCGCCGTGGACCAGGACTCCCTGGGCAAGCAGGGCACCGAGATCTCCAACTCGGGTGGTCTGCACGTCCTTTCCAAGCCCCTCGCCAACGGCGACGTGTCGGTGGTCCTCTTCAACGAGAACTCCTCCGCAGCCACCATCACCACCTCCGCGACGGCGGCCGGCCTCCCCTCGGCGTCCTCGTACCGGCTCAACAACCTCTGGTCGCACGTGATCAGCAGCACCACCGGCGCCATCTCGGCGAGCGTCCCCGGCCACGGCTCCGTGATGTACCGGGTCTCCGCCGGCAGCGGCACCAGCGTCGGCACCACCCACCCGCTCATCGGCGCCTCCTCCAACCGCTGCCTCGACGCCTACGACAACCAGACCACCCCCGGCACCAAGATCGAGATCTGGGACTGCGGCGGCGGCGCCAACCAGGCCGTGACCATCACGGCGGCGGGTGAACTCCGGCTCTACGGCGGCACCCAGTGCCTGGACGCCTACGACAACCAGACCGCCAACGGCACCAAGGTGGAGCTCTACACCTGTAGCGGCGGCGCCAACCAGAAGTGGAGCCTCAACCCCGACGGCACCATCACCGGCACCCAGTCGGGCCGCTGCCTCGACGTCACCGGCGGTGACCAGGCGGCCGGCAACGTCAACGGCGTGGCGCTGGAGCTCTGGTCCTGCAACGGCGGTGCCAATCAGCAGTGGCGCCTGGGCTGACCGTCCGCATCCCCTCACCCACGGAGCCGGTATGAACCCAACAGCACGGCGTATCAGGCGAGTCGGGACCGGCCTGATCGCCGCCCTGGCCCTGTCCGTGCCGGTCGCCGGAGACGTCGCGAACGCCGCCCCTCTGGCCACGGTCTGCAACAAGTACTGCGACGCCCGCGATCCGGCCCTGTCCCCGGGGGACCGCCAACCGGTCTCGGCGACCATCTACTCCCGCACGATCGCCCTGCACTTCGACGACTCCGACGCGATGGGCTGGGCCTCGGTCACGGGCGGCAGCCCCGGTGACGAGGTCTGGCTCGACCGCTCCTTCGACGGCGGCCGCACCTGGAGCTCCGGCAGCAGGCTCGGCGACACCACCATCCCCGCGGGGCAAGGAGGTTGGCGCACTCTGATGTACAACGTCGACGACTGGAACGCCCTCGGCGTCGGCGCCCTGCGCGCGTGCGGCAAGGCCGGTGACCGGGCCGAGATCGCCTGTACGTCGTGGGCCAGGACGACGTGGAACGCGGGCAGCCGCCCGACCGCCGCGGCCACCGCGCTGATGCAGTCGTACAACCTGGGCACCGGCCTCTTCGACACCACCGGTTGGTGGAACTCCGCCAACGCCCTGACCGCCCTCGTCGACAACATCCGCGTTACCGGAATGGGCAGCTACAAGTACGCCATCGCCACCACCTACGACCGCAACCTCTCGGCCCAGGGCGGCAACTTCACCAACGACTACATCGACGACACCGGCTGGTGGGGCCTGGCCTGGGTCGACGCCTACGACCTCACCGGAGACAGCCGCTACCTCAACACCGCCCGCGCGGACGCCGATTACATGGCCCGGTACTGGGACTCGACCTGCGGTGGCGGCGTGTGGTGGAGCACCGCCAGGACCTACAAGAACGCGATCGCCAACTCCCTCTACCTGGAGCTGAACGCGGCCCTGCACAACCGCATCGCGGGCGACACGGCCTACCTCGGCCGGGCCAATGCCGAGTGGTCGTGGTTCAAGGGCACCGGGATGATCAACGGTTCCCATCTGGTGAACGACGGTATCGACCTTGCCACTTGTGGCAACAACGGCGACACCACCTGGTCGTACAACCAGGGCGTGCTGCTCGGCGGCCTGTCGGAGCTGTACCGGGCGACCGGTGACTCCGCCCTCCTCACCACCGGCCGCCAGATCGGCGACGCCTCGACCACGTCAACGGCGCTCAACTCCGGCGGAATCCTCCGGGAGCCGTGCGAGACGAGTGGCTGCGACGGTGACGCCACGTCGTTCAAGGGTGCGTACATCCGGGGGCTGAGTGCCTTCAACTCCCGTCTGTCCGACCGTCCTTACACCACCTACATCAAACGACAGGCAGACACCGCCTATGCGAGCGACCGCAACTCCCTTGATGCGTACGGGCTGCACTGGGCCGGCCCGGTGGACTCCACTGACGCGGCCCGGCAGCAGAGCGCGCTCGACCTGATGAACGCGGCCAACTGACGTACCGTCACCCCTTGCCGGTCAGCAACCGCCGGGGATTGGCGATGCGGAAGGCATACGCGGCGGCTCCGCCCAGCCCGTGGCCGGGGTGGCTCGGCGGCTCCGCGTACGGCCGGTCCGAGCCCTGGACCACCGCGTTCACGCCGAGGGCCCGCACGATGGCCTCGACGGCGGTCGGTCCGTACGACGAGGTCTCGACGAAGACACCCAGATCGGCCTCGCCCGGTCCGCCGCCCCGGGCGGCCAGTCGCTCCCCGTGCAGCGGGGCGAGGCCGGCGAGCAGCGCGAAGCACACCCGCAGATGCGGGTGGCGCGGGCGGCCGAAGGCGCGGAAGGCGTACCAGGCGGCGTGCATCTGCTGGACGTACGGCACCATCGCGGGCCACCAGCCAGGGTCCGCCGAGGAGCCCACCGCGGGCCCCGGGTGGACGAAGAGCGGCAGATCGCGTTCTTCGAGCAGATCGAGGAGCGGGGCGCAGTGGGCATAACCGGTCGCGTCGGCAAGGGAGTTGGCGGGCAGTTGGAGTCCGGCGAAGCCGCGGTCGAGGTCCTTGGCGGTGGTGGCGGCGTCGATGTCCCGTACGCAGGCCGCAGCCCAGGCCCCGAACGGCTCGGGCAGCGCCGCCGCGCCGTCGTGATACGCGTCGAGCAGGGGCCGGGCCTCGGCCGCGGGCAGCCACTCCACACCGATCGGCGCGGACAGCGAGACGAGGGCCCGGCCCAGGCCGTCGGCGGCGGCGAGGTCCGCGCGCAGGGCGATGTCGTGGTCGGCGGGCCGTATCCCGAAGGGCGGCTCACCGTCCAGGAACAGCGTCCAGCCGTCCAGGAACGGCGGTTCGCGGCGGGCGCGCAGAGCCGCCACCAGCGACGGGGTCCACAGATGCTGGTGTACGTCGACGTTGGTCATGTCGTGTCTCCCGCCAAGGCGTTCAGGGTGCTGCGGACGTCGTCGGATCCCAGGATGTCGCGGCTGATCGTCTCCACGTCCACGCCGTGGGGCCGGTCGTCGTCGAGCCTGGGCACGGCCTTCCGGATCGCGCGGTGCAGGTACTCCGGCCCCCGCCCCAGCGCGGCCGGTGCCGCCAGATCCACCGCCTGCGCGGCCACCACCGCCTCCACGGCGAGGAGTTGGCGCAGCCGCCCGAGCATCGTGGTCAACCGGCGTGCGCCGAGCGCCGCGTTGGTCGAGTCGTCCTCGACGGAGTCCGCGCCCTGCCGGGGGTCGGTGCACACCGGCGTGGACAGCATGCGGACCTCGGCGACCAGCGCCTGCGCGGTCTTGACCAGCGGCGCGAAGCCGGAGCGCTCCGGGCCGTACGGGGAGAGGTTCGCGGGCAGCCCGCTGACGGCCGGGGCGAGGAGTCTGCGCATGCGTTCGGCGGAGATCGCGGCCGTCTGCGTCAGGGCCAGCGCGAGGGTGTCGTAGGCGAGGGCCAGGCCGGAGGTATGGAAGTTGCCGGAGGACAGGATCTCGCCGGTGCCCGGCAGCACCACAGGGTTGTCGCCGCAGCCGTTCAGCTCGGGACGCAGCGCGCCGTCCGCGAAGTCGAGGGCCGCGTACCCCGCACCGTGCACCTGGGCGGCACAGCGCAGGCTGACCGGGTCCTGGACCCGGCGGGCGTTACTGGGATCGCCCAGGTCACCGCCGTCCAGCAGGGCGAGCAGTTCGGCCGCCGCGCGGGACTGTCCGGGGGCCGGGCGCAAGGCCAGCACTCGCGGGTCGAGCGGGCTGGTGTTGGCCCGGAAGCCCTCGTAGGTCAGTGCCGTGACCGCCTGCGCCAGGGCGAGGACCGCGCCCGCCTCGTGCAGGGCGAGCGCGCCGACGCCGGCCGCCAACGGGCTTGCGCTGCACAGCACATGGCCGTCCTTGGGACCGAGCCGGGCCGGGGTCAGACCGGCCCGGCGCAGAGCGGTGGCGCCGTCGAGCACCTCACCGCCGTACTCGGCGCTCCCCTCGCCGATGACGACCAGACCGGCATGCGCCATCTGGCACAGGTCGGAGGCGCCGATGGACCCCACCTCGGGGATCACCGGATGCACCCGCGCGTTGAGCAGGGCCACCAGAAGTCGCGGGATCCGCGGCGACACCCCGCTGCCACCGCCCGCGAGGCCGTTGACCCGGGCGAGCAGGGCCGCCCGTACGACCGGAATCGGCAGCGGATCGCCGACCGCGTTCGCCCGCCCCCGCACCGTGCGGACGCTGAACGCGTCGAGTTCCGCACGGGGAAGCGCGTACGGGGAGCGGGCGCCGAGCCCCGTCGTCAGACCGTACGTCGGCACCTGCCGGTCGACGACGTCGTCCACGACGGCCCGTTCGTCCGCGAGGCGCGACAACACCCCGTCGCCCAGGGCGACTTGGGCACCCTGGTGGGCGACGGCGACGACATCGCCGTAGGACAGCGTCCGTCCGTCGACGACGACCTTGGTCACCAAAGGTTTCTCCCCATGTCCTGTCATGTGTGAACCTAGCGCGCGGGCCCGTGATGATCGAGTGGTGAGGACCATGGGCCGGGCGTACGGTCGAACGGTGAGCATCCGGTGGACGCCTCCGTCCGCCGACGTCTCGTGAGTGCGACCCGACATGAGCAGCAGCCCCCAGCAGACCTCCGCGGAGCAGACCACCACCCGGGAGACGGGCGGTGGCGGAAGCACCATGGCGCTGCTGGTCATCGCGTCCTGCCAGTTGATGGTGGTCCTCGACATCACCATCGTGAACATCGCGCTCCCACACATCCAGAGCTCGCTGGGCTTCTCCACCACCAGCCTGGCCTGGGTCGTCAACGCCTACACCCTCACCTTCGGCGGTCTGCTGCTGCTCGGCGGACGGGCCGGCGACATCCTGGGCCGGCGGCGGGTGTTCGTGTTCGGCGTGCTGCTCTTCGTGCTGGCCTCGCTGCTCGGCGGGCTCTCCCAGAACTCCGGTGAACTCCTCGCCGCACGCGCCCTCCAGGGCGTCGGCGGTGCCATCGCCTCCCCGACCTCGCTCGCCCTGATCAGCACGACGTTCCGCGAAGGCCCGGAACGCAACCGGGCGTTCGGGGTGTTCGCCGGTGTCTCGGCCGGTGGAGGGGCGATCGGTCTGCTGATGGGCGGGATCCTCGTCGAATGGCTCAACTGGCGGTGGGTGCTCTTCGTCAACGTGCCCATCGGACTGCTCATCGTCCTCGCCACCCCGCGCTGGATCCGCGAGTCCGAACGCCATGCGGGCCACTTCGACATCACCGGAGCGCTCACCTCGACCGTGGGCATGGTGCTGCTGGTGTACGGCTTCATCCGGGCCGCGCAGGAGGGCTGGCGGGACTGGCTCACCCTGGCCTCGTTCGGCGCGGCCGTCATCGTCCTCGCCCTGTTCGTGCTGGTCGAGCGGCGCTCCCGGCAGCCGATCACCCCGCTGCACATGTTCCGCGACCGGAACCGGGCCGGGACCTACGGCATCATGCTCTGTCTCGCCGCCGCGATCTTCGGCATGTTCTTCTTCCTCACGCTCTTCGTGCAGGATGTGCTGGGCTTCAGCCCGCTGGAGGCCGGCTTCGCCTTCCTGCCCGTCAGCGCGGTCATCGCGGTCGGCGCCGGTCTGGCCTCACGGTTCCTGCCGACCTACGGGCCCAAGCCGTTCATGGTGGTGGGCGCGATCCTCGCGGCGGCGGGCCTGTCCTGGCTGACGCTCACGGACGTCGACTCCACCTACCTGGGCAGCGTGCTCGGCCCGATGCTGGTGTTCAGCCTCGGCATGGGCATGGAGTTCGTCTCGCTGACCCTGATGGCGCTCTCCGACGTCCCCGTCCAGGAGACCGGCGCGGCCTCCGGACTCCTCAACGCCATGCAGCAGGTGGGCGGTTCGCTCGGACTGTCCATCCTGGTCACCATGTTCGGCACCGCCAGCAGGAACGAGGCCAAGGACCAGATCCCCGCCTTCCTGGCCCAGGCCACCCCGGCCGAACGCATCCGCTTCCAGCGCACCGGGCAGCTCCCGGGCACCTGGGGCGACCACGTCCTCACCGCCGGCGCGTCGGCCGCCTTCGTCATGGCCGCGATCTTCACGGTGGTCGCCGCGCTGATCGCGGTGGTCGTGATCCAGGTGCGCCCCTCCGACCTGGAACGCCTCAAGGGCGGCACCGGTGCGGCTGGTCCGATGTGAAAAAGCACGGAGCGGAGTCACGTCCCGCTGTGCTCGGCCCGTGCCTTCGGGATCCGCTGCTCGAACCAGACGACCTTGCCGGTGCTCAGCCGCGTCGCACCCCAGCGCAGGGCGAGCCGGTCGACCAGGAACAGCCCGCGTCCGTCCTCGTCGCTCGGCGCCGCCTCCCGCATCCGGGGTACCTGGGGCGAGTCGTCGGTCACCTCGCAGCGCAGCACGTCGGTGCGCAGCAGCCGTAGGGAGATCGGACGTGAGGCGTACCGCACGGCGTTCGTGACGACCTCGCTGACCATGAGTTCCGTGGTGTCGAGCAGGTCGTCCAGGCCCCAGCGGCGCAGCACCCTGCGGGTGAGTCGGCGGGCCTGGCCCGCGGTGAGCGGGTGGGGGGCGAGGTGCCAGTAGCCGACGCTGTCCGGGGGGAAGCCCTCGAAGCGGGCGGTGAGCAGGGCGATGTCGTCGTCGCGGGGCCCCGGCGCCAGCGCGGCGAGGATCCGGTCGCACAGCCGCTCCAGCGACGAGAGGCGCTGTCGGTGCGGGGTGGACTGGAGATGGGTGCGCAGGGCCTCCACGCCCGTCCCCACGTCCGTGTCGCGGGACTCGACCAGGCCGTCGGTGTACAGCACCAGGGTGGTGCCGGTGGGCGCAGGCATCTCCACGGACTCGAAGACGACTCCGCCGACCCCGATCGGGGCACCCGGCGGCACCCGCAGGACCTCCGCGTGACCGTTCGGGCGCACCAGCACCGCGGGCGGGTGGCCGGCGTTGGCCATGAGGAGGCGGTGCGAGATGGGGTCGTAGATCGCGTACAGGCAGGTCGCGATGTGGTCACTGCCGAGCCGCTGGGCCTGTTCGTCGAGGTGGTGCAGCACCTCGTGCGGGGGCAGGTCGAGACCGGCGAGGGTCTGCACGATGGTGCGGAGCTGGCCCATGATCGCGGCCGAGGTCATGGAGTGGCCCATGACGTCGCCGACGATCAGCGCGACCCGGTTTCCCGACAGCGGTATCGCGTCGTACCAGTCGCCGCCGACCTGCGCCGTCTTGGAGGCGGGCAGATAGCGGCTGGCCAGTTGCACGCCGGTCGGCTCGGGCAGCGACGAGGGGAGCATGGTGTGCTGGAGCGTGTCCGCGACGGAGGCCTCGTGGCCGTACATCACCGCTTTCTGGACGCCGATCGCAGTGTGGGTGGCGAGCTGGGAGGCGACGAGCAGGTCGTCACCGGTGAACGCGGACCGGTCGGGGCGGCGCAGCAGGACGACGGTGCCCATGACGTGGTGGCGGCCGTGCAGCGGTGCGATGATCAGCCGGCGGCCCGGCGGCAGCGTCCCCGGCGCGCTCGCCGCGGGACCGAGCAGCTCGGTAACCGCGGGGCCGATGCCCGACGCGTCGCCGAAGGCCGGCTGCCCGCTCAGCAGCAGCCGCGAGAGCCGGCCGGTGACCATTGGCTGCACCCGCTCGGTCACGTCCGCGTACTCGGCGTGCGGCATCAGCAACGCCGACCTCGCCTCCGGCGCCCGGTCGATGCTGTGCAACTGCAGCACGACGGGTGCGGCCGACTTCTCGTCCCCTACGGGCAGCGGGTCGTGCAGGTGGATGACGATCGCGTCGGCGAAGGCGGGCACCGCCGCCCACCGCAGTTCCCGCAGTGTCTCGTCCAGGTCCATCCCGCGGGCGATCCGCCGGGTGGCCACGTCCAGGTACTGGAGCCGGTCGGTCTGCGACACGGACGCCGGCCGGGTGAGGGGCACCGGCCCGCTCGACGAGGTGCCTCGCCGGGCGGTTCCGGCGGGGCCGTCACGGGGGCTGTGCTGCTCCGTCACGCTTCGTCCCGTCCACTGGTGCGGCCCGAGGCCGCGGTGTCGGTGCTACGGCCTCAGTCGCGCCGTCTGCAGCAGAGGAAGACCTGTTCCTCGGGCGGGACGTCGGCGACCGCCGGGGCGTAGGTGTACGAGGTCTCCTTGACGATCTCGAAGCCCGCGGAGTCCAGGATCCTGCGCAGGTCGTCGAGGAGATAGCCGGAGACCCGGATCGTGTTGCCGAGGAAGGGGATCTCGAAGTCGTCCACATGGGCCTCCACCATCGACAGGGCGAACAGGCCGCCCGGAGTCAGGAGGTGGTGGATCGTGCGCAGCGCGAGGGGGATCTCCGGGCGCGGCAGCATCAGCAGGGAGAAGAACGCGGCGACACCGTCGAAGCGGCCCAGGTCACGGGGACCGCCCGGGCGCAGGTCGGCGAGATCGAGCTGATGGAACGTGGCGGCGGGCACGTACTCCCGGGCCAGCTCCACCATCCGCCCCGACAGATCCACGCCCACGACCTCGAAACCGGCGTCCGCGAGCTGCCGGGCGGTCGGCACACCCGTGCCGCAGCCGAGGTCCAGCACACGCGAGCGCGGATCGAGGGACTCGACCAGCCAGTCACCGGCGGCGACCTGGCCCTCCTTGTGCGGGAAGGCCTCGTCGTACCGGTCCCCGATGGCATCGAAGGCCTCGGCCTGACCTGAGCGGTCGAGCCGCAGGCTGTCGTAGCCGGTCCCGTCCTTCGCTCTGCTCACTGCGGTGGCCTTTCGGTGACCTTTCATCCACGCATAGAGGATTGTCCCACAAGTAGGGAAAGCGGGGTTTAGGTGGGGAAACGCCGTGAGGGGCGCCCTGGGGCACCCCTCACGGAACGTCGAGGGCGAGGAAGGCGAACGGACTGGTTACAGGAAAGTGTGAGAAGGAAGCCCGTTCATGGCCTCGCCACGGCCGACGGTAGCAGTCAGGCGGGGATCAGGTCGCGCAGGTTTTCCGGGGTGACGATCCGCGAACCCTCGGGCAGCCCGTCCGGGCGGCGCAGCCCGATGTAGGTCACCGGACCGTCGGGGACCGTCTCGCCGTCCCACAGGGTCACCGTGGTCGCCTCCCCGGCCATCAGACCGACGAGATGGCGCACGGTGAGCTGCTCGCGCTCGACGATGCCGCGCAGCAGGGTCGCGACCGTGACCCGGTTCTCCTCCACGCGGTTCGCGGACGGGCTGCCCTTGAGGTACAGGTGCAGCCACTTCGCCCGCCAACGGCCGTCCTCCCCGCGCAGGAACACCAACGGCAGCGCGACCCGCCCCGCACCGCGCAGCTCCGACTTCAACCGCACGGTACGCGGCTCGAAGGGCCGGCCCCGCTGCTCGCCCTCGCGCAGCATGAACCCGAAGAACGACTCCTCGACCTCCTCGAAGTCCTCGCCCGCGAAGATGTTGACCTGCGGCACGACGAACGCCCCGCGTACGGCGCCCAGCCGCAGGTCGATGAACTCCGAGGCCCCGTCCGGCGCTTCGGTGATGTCACCGGAGTGCTCGCCCTCGACCTCGGTGAGCGAGGTGTACGACAACCAGGTGTTCGTCGAGTAGTCGGCGTTCAGCAGCAACGCCGACAGGTCGAAATCGGTACGCTGCTCGGTCTCCTTCCAGTACACGAAGAAGCGCAGCAACTCGCCCTCCACCGGCGACACGGACCCGCGCGGCAGCACCCCGAGCCCGGCCGCCGTCGCCTTCCCGCTCAACGGCAGTGCCACGTCCAGCATGTCCGGATCGACCAACAGCCGCTCCGGGCAAGGCAGTCGACGCCGTGTCTCGTCGTCGATCGCCGCGATCAGCCGCGCCCGCTCCGCCGGCCCTACGACCGACCGCTCGTCGTCGGTCACCCAGGCACGGCCGCGCCGGTTCACGAACACCCGCAACTCCCCGGTCTCCCGGGCCCGGTTGTGCAGATGCTCGCGCACCGACAGCGCCACCCGGCCCGACACCTCGGGCACGACCTGTTCGGCGGCGGCCACCACGGCGTCCCGCTCCTCCTGCGTGAGCGCGGTGCGCAGCAGCCGGTCCAGCGCACGGAACAGCTTGCCGGGCGCCGACTTCAGCAGCTCGACGGCGCCCAACACGTCGTTCACCGCGAGGAGTTCCTCGACCCGGCCCTCGAACGACGGCGCCTTCCGCTCGCCCCGCGCGACCGCGAACACCTCGGCGGCGTGCGGCCATTGGGGGTACTCGTGCGGGTGCAGCCGCTCACCGAGCCGCTTCCACTCCTCGCGATGTACGGCCACGTCGGCGAGCTTCGCGGGCGACGCGGCGACCACGGCGTCCAGGCCGGCGAGCAGCGCCCGCCGCACCGGACGGGACAGCGACCGGAAACGGGTCGCCTCCGCCAGCGTCACATCGCCGTCCGACAACGCGCAGGCCAGCCGCAGCACATCGGTCACTGTGTCCAGCAGCGGCGCCGAACCGGCCGTCAACCGGGCCTGGTTGACGATCGCCCGGTTCTCCCGGACCGGGATCGCCTCGGGCTGCGGCCCGTCGACGCACCGCTCGGCGAGCGCCCGCAGGTCCCGCCGGTGCTCCTCGCCGAGCGGAGTGTCACTGCCCGCCAACGCCAGGTACAGGGCGGTGAGTTCGTCGGCCAGGTCACCGCCCGCGTGCAGCACGGTGATCCGGTCGCCCGCGGTCGCGATCAACTCGTCCTGGGCGGCGAGCATGTCCGCGTACGTGTGCTGGTACCTGCCGTAGGCCGGCAGGCTGAGCAGGTTGACCACCCCGGTCCGCAGCTGGTCGAGCGTTCCGGCGCGGGTCTTCTCGTCGCAGAGCGCATCGGCGACGCACGACATCCAGAAGTCCACGGTGTCCGGCACGCCGGCCGGAAAATTGATGAAGTAGACGTTGTGCCGGACGTGATCGCCGACCAGCTCGCGCACGGTGCTCAGGGTGCGTCCGGCGATCCGTACGACCGTCTCCTCGGACAGCCCCGACAGCCGCTCCAGCAGCTCCGCGGAGAGCTTGAAGCCCACGGACAGCAGCACGGCGTCCAACTGCCGTGCGGCGGTGGCGCCTTCACCCACGGGACCCGTGGGCGTGGGGACGCGGAGCGTGTGCCGGATGACCAGCGGTTCGAGTCGGTCGATCATTCCGGCATGGTCCCAGAACCGACCAAGCGGGCGCATTCGGGTTTTACGGCCCGGGAGTCGCGTCAGCCGGCCAGCCAGTCGTACGCCCCCTGCGCGCTGAACTCCGCCTGCCCGCCCCGCACCAGCAGCCCCGCCGCGGCGAACTCGGGGGCGTCGGCCTGCGCGGCCACATACGGGATCGCGATGCAGCGCATCCCGGCCGCACGCGCCGCCGCCGCGCCCGGAGCCGCGTCCTCCAGGACCACACAGTCGGCCGGAGCCGTCCCGAGCCTGCGCGCGGCCTCCAGGAAGACGTCCGGCGCGGGCTTGCCCCGCGCCACCTCGTCCGCCGAGACCACGGTCCGAAGCCACGCGTCGAGTCCGGTCCCCGCCAGGATCGCCCCGATGGCCTCCGGCGAGGAACCCGAGGCCACCGCCATCGGCACACCCTCGGCCGCCAGCAGCTCCACGAACTTCCGCATCTCGGGATATACACGCGTGGCCGTCCGGGCCAGCGCCAGATAGCGGCGGTTCGTCTCCGCGAGCAAGTCCTCCAGCGGCGCCGTGAGCCCGTGGCGCTCCTTTAGGAGGGCAAGAGTCTCCTGGGTGCTGATGCCGACGAAGCGCTCGTGCTGGACCCAGGTGAAGTCCGGAACGCCGTGCTCGGCGAGGGTCTGCCGGGTGGCTTCGTAGTAGTTCGGCTCGCTGTCCACGAGTGTTCCGTCGAGATCGAAGATGACCGAGAGGCCGCCGAGATTGCTCATGTGCTCAGGATGCCAAGGGTCACTTCACGGCCGCGCGGCCGACCGCCTCCACCAGCGGCAGCAGCCGGTGCGGCACGCGCTCGCGCAGCGCCATCTCGGTGCGGGTGCGGACCACTCCCGGCAGGCTGATGAGCCGCTGGATCACATCCTCCAGGTGGCCGTTGTCCCGTGCCACGACCCGGGTGAGCAGATCCCCGCCGCCCGTGATCGAGAACGCCTCGACGATCTCCGGCACGGCGGCCAGCGCGTCCCCCACCTCGTCGAGATGCCCCTGCGTGACCTCGATGTGCACGAACGCGAGCACCGGGTGGCCGAGCGCGGCGGGGGAGAGGAAGGGGCCCGTACCGGTGATCACCCCGTCCCGCTCCAGCCGGTCGAGCCGGGCCTGGAGCGTGCCCCGGGCGACGCCGAGCAGCCGTGCGTACTCGCGCACGCTGGTACGCGGCTGCTCCAGGAGCAGCCTCAGGATGCGGGTGTCGAGTTCGTCCACGCTCATGGGCAACGACTGTACCAATGGCCCTGTTCCACCTAGCTGTGCCAATGGCCCAGTGATTCGTGAGCCACTTGAGCCAGTCGCTCCGATGATGCTGTGATGGGCCGGTCGATGGCGCTGCGGACCTCCGCGGCGCCTTTTTCGTGCGGGTGTGCGCAGGGGGCGGGAAACAGTGCTGAAGAGGGTGTTCGTGGCTCCGGACCCGGGGCGGACGCGGCTGCGGTTCGCCGGTCGGGCCGTCCTCGGCATCGGTCTCGCGGTCGTCGTCTGCGGGCTGACCGGACAGTCCCTCGCGGGCGCCGTCACCGGCGGTCTCGCCGCGCTGCTCGCCCTGTTCACGGTCACGGACGCCACGGTGCGCGGGCAGGCCGTCACCACCGCGTTGCTGCCCTGCGCGGGCCTGCCGGTGCTCACCGCCGCGGCCGCACTGCACGACCACCCCGTCGCACGGGACCTCACCTTCCTCGCCGTGGTCGGCGCGGGCGTCTACGTCCGTCGTTGGGGACCACGCGGCCACAGCCTCGGCGTGTTCGCGTTCATGACCTTCTTCGTGGCGCAGTTCCTGCACGCGACCACCGCCCAACTGCCCGCGCTCTACGCCGCCGTGGTCCTGTCCGTCCTCACCGCGGCGGCGGTGCGTTTCGGCCTGTGGTGCTACGAGCGCCGACAGCCCCCGCCCGTCGTACCCGTCCCGCCGGCCGGCCGCGGTCTGGCCCGGGTGACCACACGGCAGGCCGTCCAGGCGACCGCGGGCGCCGGATTCGCGCTCGTGGTGGGCCAGTTGGTGTCCGGGCAGCGCTGGTACTGGGCCGTCGGCGCCACCTGGTGGATCTTCGTCAACACCGCCTCGCGCGGCGAGACCGTGGTCCGCGGCTTCCGCCGCGTCCTCGGCACGGTCCTGGGCGTCGGACTCGGCCTGCTGATCGCCGTACCGCTCCACGGCGCGACCGTCCCCACCGCGATTCTGGTCGCGGCCTGCGTCTTCACGATCTTCTACTCGGCCGCCGTCTCCTACACCTGGATGATGCTCGCGGTGACCCTCATGGCCGAACTGCTCTACGGCCTCCTGGGCGTCCTGAATCCGGGCCTGCTGGCGCTGCGGTTCGCGGAGACCGGAGTCGGCGCGCTCGGTGCCGTACTGGCCGTCCTCCTCGTGCTCCCGGTGACCACCCACACCACCACGGACGCCTGGATCCAACGCGCCCTGCACTGCGTCCACACCTGCACCGCCGAGGCCACGGCCCGCCTCGCCGGCTCCACCACGGCCGACCCCGCCGCACGCGTCGCCGAACTCGAACAACTCCTGGCCCGGGTACGGCAGTCCGTAGCCCCCCTCGTACACCCGCTGAACCCCGCCCTCGGCCGCAAACGCCGCGCCCACCGAGTCCTCGCCCTCCTCGACGCCTGCGCCCACGAGATCCGCGGCCTCACCACCGTGACCACCGACCCGGAGGCCTCCCACGACACCCGCCTGTCCGCCGCCTGCCGCCGCGTGGAGACAGCGGTGGAGGCACTCACCGAGGGCGACGGGGCGCACCTCACGACCACTGCGACCCGACCGCCTGCGGAACCCGCACTGGCTCATCTCCATGGTGTGGAACGGGCCTTGGCGGAGCTTGCGGAGCCGTTGCGTGCGCGGTCGGGGTCGCGGCTTGTGGGGGCTTGAGCGGAGGTGGTCGGGCGGGTTGGGGGTTTCGCTGAGGCTCGGCCCCCTGCGCTGCCCCACCTCCATGGCTTGGAACCGGCTCTGGTGGAGCTTGCCGAGCCGTCGCGGGCGAGAGTGACCAAGTAGCCGCTTTGGTCTAGACCGTTCGTGATCGACTGCTACCGTCACTCCGGACAGCGCAGACCGAGAGGGGACAGCGGTGACAGACGGCGGCAGGCGTGAACGGCGGGCCTTCATCGGGTCGTTCACGGCGGCGGGCGGACCGGGTGTCGTCGCGGCGACGGTGGATGCGGGCAGCGGTGCGCTGACCGTCCTGGGCAGCGTCGACGGCGTCCCCGATCCCTCGTACCTGGCCCTGGCTCCTGACGGGGACACCCTCTACTCGGTCAGTGAGACGGCCGAGGGCGCGGTGGCCGCCTTCCGCGTCAACGGGGACAAGCCCGAGCTGCTCGGGGCGCCGGTGGGCGTCGGTGGTGCGGGACCGACGTACCTGAGCCTGTTCGCGGGACACGTCCTGACCGCCGACTACGGCTCCGGCACCGTCACCGCCGTTCCGGTCCGCCCGGACGGCACGCTGGCCGACCGCCCCTCCGGACAGCTGCGGCACATCGGCTCGGGACCGCACGAACTGCGCCAGCGGGGCCCGCACGCCCACCAGATCCAGCCCGACCCGAGTGGCAGCTGGGCCGTCAGCGTCGACCTCGGCACCGACTCCGTGCGGGTCTGCACGCTGGCCGACGGCCGCCCCGTACTCCACCGCGAGATCGCCCTCCGGCCCGGCTCGGGCCCCCGTCACCTGGCCTTCCACCCGGACGGTGGTCATGCCTACGTCCTCAACGAACTCACTCCGACCGTCACCGTCTGCCGCTGGGACGCCGAGAACGGCTCACTGAAGCCGCTGACCGAGACATCGGTACTGCCCGGCGCCCCGGCCGGCGACGCCGCCTACCCCTCGGGCATCGTGGCCTCACCGGACGGCCGTTTCGTCTGGACGGCGACCCGGGGCGAGGACGTCCTGTCCGTGCTCGCCGTCGAGGGGGAGGGGCTGCGCCTGGTCGGGACGGTGCCCTGCGGGGGCCACTGGCCGCGCGCGATCACCGAGGCCGGCGGCCGTCTGTACGTGGCGAACGAGCGGTCCGGCGACGTGACCTGGTTCGCCGTCGACCCCGCCACCGGCGTACCTCGGCGCGGCGGCTCGATCGAGGTGAGTGCGGCGTCCTGCGTGGTGTTCGGCTGAGCCCTCGTCGACATGCCGAAGGGCCCGCTCCCGCGTGAGGAGGGGCCCTGTCGGCGCTACGGCGTTACGTGTACGGGGTGGGTCAGCGAACCGGCGCGCCCTGCGGCTGCGGCGGGGCGATACCCAGCGCCGTCGTGTACTTGGCGAGGGCCAGCTTGCCGATCGCCGGGTACGGGCCGAGCGCCTCGGCGGCGGCACAGCCCGCCTCGGCGGCGGCCGCCTGGAGCAGCTCCGGGTCGATCTCGGGGCCGATCAGATAGGGCGCCAGAGCGAGTTGCTGCGAGCCCGAACCCCGCAACTGCTCGGCGATGGCCGCGATCGAACCGTCCTGGTCCAGGGCCGCCGCCATCACCGGCACGGCGAGGCGCGCGGAGAGCAGCATCCCGGTGATCCCGGCCGCCTGCACGGCCTCCTCGCCACCCACCGAGGCCAGGACGATGCCGTCCGCGGCGGTGGCCACGTTGAACAGCCTGGCGCGGTCGGCACGGGCCAGACCGGCCTCGGAGAGGCGCACATGCAGTGCCTCGGCGAGCAGCGGGTGCGGGCCGAGGACATCGGTCAGGTCGGCCGCGACCCGGCTGTCCATGACCGCCTGGCGGACCTGGCGCAGCAGCGCGCTGTCCGGACCGGCGAGTAGCGGCACCACGACAGCCACGGGACCGTCGGGCTCCTTGACGTCGGCACCGGCGGCCCTGGCCTGCTCGAAGCGGGCGGTGCGCTCCTCGGCGGCGTGCGCGAGCACGGACGTCAGCGTGGGGAACTCGGCGTCGTCCCCGTCGAGGTAACCGATGCGCCCGTCGAGACCGGGCAGCTCGGAGCGGGCGATGCTCACGACCTCCTCGGCGAGGCTGCGCGTGGCGGCGCTGGGCGTACCCGGCACGGCGAGGACGAACGCGGGCGCGCCCTCGGGAGCCGCCAGCGGCTCGGGTCGGCGGTGCCGCCCGGGCTGGCGAGGTCGCGGCATTCGTACTGGCAGGCCGGACGCGGGCCCAGTGGGGGAGCTCATGGCGACGCATGTTACTGGCTTCCTGGGCTCCCCTGTTCGGGGAGGGTGCAGGTGAGCGGTATCCGTCCTGTTTTGTCTGATGAGTTACGTACGGATCAGAACTGATCACCCCGTCCCCCGGCGGTCACCACACGCACCATCACGTCGTCACCCGGCAGTGTGAGGACGCCCGCCGCGAGATCGCGCGCGATCCGCACCGCGCCGTCCAGCGGATCACCCTCCGCCGCAACCCGCCGCGCGTGCGGCAGCCGCTTCGCCAACTCCTCGTGCAGGGGTACGAGGAGGGGGTCGCCCATCTTGAAGAGCCCACCGGTGAGAGCGACATGGGGCTCGCCGACGGGCGGGCAGACCGCGACGACGGACTCGGCCATGCACCGCGCGGCGGCGCACAGGATGCCGTCGGCCACCGGGTCGTCCGGGGCGCACGCGGCGACATGGGGCGCGAACGACGCGAGTACGGCGGGACGGTCCGGCCGCGGATACAGCTTGCCCGGCAACCCCGGCATCGCCCCGAACTGCTCCTCGGCACAACTCAGCAGCGCACCGGAGCCGCCCTCCCGCCCGTCGTACGCACGCAGCGCCGCCTCCAGCCCCGCCCGCCCGATCCAGGCCCCGCCACCACAGTCACCCAGCAGATGCCCCCAGCCGTCGGCCCGCCGCCAGCCGATCAGATCCGTACCGATCGCGATGAGCCCGGTACCGGCGGCAACCACGGCACCGGGCCGGGCCCCGAGGGCGCCCGCATAGGCGGTGACGGCATCGGCGACGAGCGCGACCGTCTGCACCCCGAACTCCCGCGCCAGCGCTCCCGGCAACTCGGCCCGCAACCCGTCACCGAGGGTCGCGAGACCGGCGGCCCCGATCACAGCCGTACCCAGCCCGCCCACCTCGTCCGCACCGGCCAGGGCGCGCACCATGGGCACCAGTTGCTCCATGAGATGCCCGGCGTCGATCCCCCGAGCACCGGTCCGAACAGGCTCTCCCGACGAGAGCGGACCGGACACCGGACGACCGGCCCCGCCTACGACGACACGGAGCCCTGAACCTCCGGAGTCCACGGCGAGAAACCCGCCGACGGCATCCGCCACCCCGTCCGCACCGGCCTCCGGCACGGTCACGGCAGGCGCCAGTCCACCGGTTGTCCTCCCTGCCGGACCAGCAGGTCGTTGGCGCGGCTGAAGGGGCGGGAGCCGAAGAAGCCGCGGTCGGCCGACATCGGAGAGGGGTGGGAGGACTCCACCGAGGGCAGGTCGCCCAGCAGAGGGCGCAGGTTGCGGGCGTCGCGGCCCCACAGGATCGACACCAGCGGCTTGCCGCGCGCGGCCAGCGCCCGTATCGCCTGCTCGGTGACCTCTTCCCAGCCCTTGCCGCGATGGGCCGCGGGACTCCGCGGAGCCGTGGTGAGCGCCCTGTTGAGCAGCAGCACCCCCTGCTGGCTCCACGGCGTCAGATCGCCGTTGGACGGCTGGGGCAGCCCCAGGTCCGTGTTGAGCTCCCGGTAGATGTTGAGCAGGCTCGGCGGCAGCGGACGTACCTCGGGGGCCACCGAGAAGGACAGCCCTACCGCGTGCCCCGGGGTCGGATACGGATCCTGTCCGACGATCAGGACGCGGACGTCGTCGAAGGGCTGCTGGAAGGCGCGCAGGACATTGGGTCCGGCCGGTAGATAGGTCCGCCCGGCGGCGATCTCCGCGCGCAGGAACTCCCCCATCCCGGCGACGCGTCCGGCCACGGGTTCCAGAGCTTTCGCCCAGCCCGGTTCGACGATCTCATGCAACGGTCGTGGTGCCACGGGCGTCACCCTACTGCCGCACAGGGCCCGGCGATCAACCGGAGGGCCGAGCCCGACCGAGAACGACCGAACCGTCGAAGGCTCTGAACGAAGCCTGCCCGCACGGGAGTTCCGGTTCCGGCGGCGCCCGCCCTCATGCGAGGACCGCGGCGCGCACGCACAGCACGTCCGGGAGATGGGACGCCAACTGCCGCCAGCTGTCGCCGTCGTCGTCCGACGCGAACACCTCGCCGTTGCGATTGCCGAAGTACACGCCCGCCGGGTCCGCGCCGTCCGTGCACATCGCGTCGCGCAACACCGTGCCGTAATGGTCCTCGGACGGCAGGCCCGCCGTCAGCGGCTCCCAGCTCCGGCCCGCGTCCGCCGTACGGAAGACCCGGCAACGGTGCTCGGCGGGCACCCGGTCGGAGTCGGCGTTGATCGGGAACACATACGCCGTGTCGCCACGGTGCGGATGGGCCGCCGCCGCGAAGCCGAACGTGGACGGCAGTCCTTCGCCGATGTCCGTCCAGTGCGCGCCCGCGTCGTCGCTGCGGTACACCCCCCAGTGGTTCTGCAGATACAGCCGGTCCGGGGTCGCCGCGTCCTGGGCGACCTTGTGCACGCACTGGCCGAACTCCGGGTTCGGATCCGGCAGGAACACCGCCGAGACACCGGAGTTGGACGGCTCCCAGCTCGCGCCCCCGTCGCTCGTGCGGAACACACCGGCCGTCGACACGGCGACCGTCACGGCCCGCGGGTCGCGCTCGTCGGTGAGGACCGTGTGCAGTCCCTCTCCGCCACCGCCCGGCACCCACCGTGAGCGGGTGGGGTGTTCCCAGAGCGGGCGGACGAGCTCGAAGCTCTCGCCGCGGTCCTCGGAGCGGAACAACGCGGCCGGTTCCGTCCCCGCGTACACCACGTCCGGTTCCGCGGCCGCCGGGTGCAGTTGCCACACCCGCTCCAGTGAAGCACCCGTGTCCTTGGGGAACTTGACCGCCGGCCGCGCGGGCTCGGCCCAGGTGCGGCCCAGGTCGTCGGAGTGGAACACGGACGGACCCCAGTGCGCGCTGTCGCCACCGGCCAGCAGTCTCGGCGTGGGGCCCCGTGTGTCGACGGCGACCGAATACAGCGCCTGCGCGTTGAAGTACGGACTCTCGTCGAACTCCCAGACGCCACCCCGCCTGCGCCCGATGAACAGGCCTTTTCGCGTACCCACCGCGAGCAGCACCTCAGTCATGCCGATCACCTCCACCGCGTTTTTGGCGACTTCGCCCCTCTCCCTGGCCAGTTTGCACCCCGCCACTGACAGTGGCCCCCGGAATCGCCATCACCCCAGGTCAGGACGCCGGACCCGGTCGGTGTGGGTGGTTTTGCGATAGCCCCGTACCCAGCGCCTGCGCGAGCCCGGGCAGCCATGGGAACGCCGGCTCGGGGTATTCGTCGTGAGCATCGGGGAGACGTCTCCCGTATGGGAAGGCGGTTCGGCGTGTCAGTGCGTTCATGAGGAGGATGCCTTCGATGGCGTTCCGAGGTCCGAAGGTGTGGCTGTGGCGGTGGCGGCGCAATCCGCTCAAGCGCCGTGCCGATGCGGTGGAGTCGTGGATCGTGCTCGGCGCCTGGCTGATCACTGTCCTCGCCGGTGTGCTCGCCGGTCTGACGGCGACGAGGTCCGTCGAACACGAGCTGGCCCAGGAACGTGTCGACTGGAAACCCGTGGTGGCCCTGGTGACCCAGGACGCGCCCGGCCCTTCCCCGGCCAACTCCAGCCGGACGAACAGCGAGATGGTCTGGGCGAAGGTCCGCTGGACGGCCACGGACGGCTCCTCGCACACCGGCCAGATACGTGTCCCCTCCGGCAGCGAACTGGGCACCCCGGTGACCGTCTGGACCGACCCGCAGGGCCACCTGGTCACCAAGCCCGCCACCCCCTCACAGGCCCAACTGCGCGCCACACTCATCGGCACCCTCCTGGGCGTCGGCGCGGCGGCCGTCCCCTTCGTCGGCGCCCGCGCCCTCCGCATCCGCCTGGAACGCCGACGCATGGACCAGTGGGACGAGGAGTGGGCACGCTTCGGCCCACTGTGGGGCCGCAAGACGGGCTGAGCGCGCTGACCGGACGGGGTGCCACTGGCCTGCAGCCGGGGACACCTACCGACTCTGACCGGCCCGTACCTTTCGGCACGGCCCGGCTGTCGTGCCTGCCGGCTCGCGCCAACGGGGGCTGAGTGGCGGGCCGTGCGCCCTGTCTCGGCCGAGCGCCCCGGTCTGTCGCCGCATGCCGTGTCCTGGCTGTGCCCGTCACACGGACCCCACCGGGTCTCGCCAGTCGGCACCTGTCGGCACACCCCCAGCGATCGCTTGTCCTCCGGCGCGTCCCGACTGCCGTGCCTACCGGCACACCCGAACCGGGGTCGAGGGGCGGGCTGACCGCCCTGCCACGGCTGACCGCCCCCGACCCGTTGCAGCCAGATGCCGGGCCGTCGCCGTACCCGCCACCCACACCTACCGGGCAACACCCGCCCACACCTTCCGGCACACCCCCAACAACCGCTCATCCTCCAGCAGATCCCCGCCACCATGCCCACCCGCACGCACCAAATGCCGCCGCGGAGCCGCGAGTTCCGCCTCCACCAGGTCCCGCAACGGCGCCCCGGCCGCCCCCATGTCGAGCAGACACGCAGCGACGGTGCCCCGCACCCGCGGATGCTCCGTCCAGACTGAGCGCAGCACCGGAACCACCCTCTCCACCTCCCCGGCGACCCGCCACAACGCACATGCGCCCACGGTCCGCTCCCACTCGCACCCCGCCGCGATCATCCGCGACAACCCCGGTGACGCAGCCGCAGCAGACGACCCCAGCCGCGCCACCACCTCTGCGGCGGCCCGCCGCCGGACCGCATCCACACTCTCCAACTCCCGTACCAACACCGGAAGTACGGCCGCCGCATCCCCCTCCGCCGACCACAACGCACCGGCGGCCACAGCCGCACACTCGGACTCCAGCAGCCCCCGCAGCACCGGTACGACCTCGGCCGTACCGTCCCCGAACGCGTCGAGCGCGCGAACCGCCGACTCCACGATCCGGTGCCTGGACCGCACCCCGTCCGGCATCCCGCGCAACAGCCGCAACACCTCCGGCACGGCCTCCCGGTCGGCGAGCGCGGTCAGCGCCGACAGGAGCGGTACGGCACAGTCGAACGTCTCGGGGGAGTCGAGGGGCACCCGGCCGAGCCGGTGTCGTAGCGCCGGGGCGAGTGGTGCGGCGGACCGGCCGAGGTGGACGATCACCTGCCCCAGATCGTCGGGCACCACCGGCAGTGACAGCACCTGGGCCAGCACCGCCGTCGCCCGCGGATCGCCGCTGCGGGCAAGGGCCTTGAGCGGACCGCCCAGGGTCGGCGGCGCCCCATGCCCCCAACGCCGCACCCACAAGTCCGGGCGTGCGCTCACCAGCGCGTGGAGGTGATCGGCGGCAGGCGCGGCCAGATGGAAGAGATCCCCCAGGACGGACACCGCGGCATCGCGCAACAGGTCGGCCTCCGCGCCCAGTTGCTCACCGATCAGCTCGACGGACGCCGAGTGGTCGCCCCGCCACTCGCGGAACAGCGCCGCCGACAGCCACACACCGTTGCAACGGTCGGCCGGGTCCGGACTGGTCAACTGCCCTTCCAGCAGGGCGATCCGGTCCGTCAGTCGCCCACCGAGCGCGGTGTGCAGCGTACGCATCAGCTGCGCGCCCTCCTCGTCCGAGGGCCGCAGTCGCCCTAACCGCCCGGCGAGCGTGTCCCGGTCCAGGTGGCCCGACCGGCGGCGCTCGGACCGCTCCCCGAGGAGTCCGACGACGGTCGGCACCAGGTCGGCGGGAAGGAGATCCGGCGCGCAGCCCGCGAGTTGGCCGAGCGCGGCAAGCCGTAGCCCGGGATCGTACGGCGGAGTGCCGAGCGCCAGCAGGATGTCCAGCACCTCGCCGGCGTGGGCCGGGTGCCGTCGTACGAACAGGCCGAGGCTCTCGACGAGGGCGAGCAGCACCCGGTCGTCGCGTTCCACCGTGATCCGCTGCCGCAACAGGCCGAGCACGCGCGCGGGTTGGTCCAGGAACTGGACCAGCGCTTCCGCAGCCGCCCGGCGCACATCGGGATCCCGGTCCCCGACGAGCCCGGCGAAGACCTCGGCCCCCGCGCGGACGGCGGCGTCCGCGCTCTCCCGGAGCCCGTGTCCCTGGCCGATGCTGATCAGGAGTTCCACCAACTCGCCCCGCTCCGCGACCTCTTCGCAGGCGATCAGCGCGCACAGAAACGGAACGCAGGCGAGCGTCGAGTCGTACACGATCCCCTGGTGGTGCACCACGCCGTACATCCCGTCGAGCGCGCCCGCCCGCTCGACGGGGTCCGTGGCGGCCAGTCCCCTGAGCAGTCCGGGCACGTCCGCCGCACTGCCGCACGCATGCCGCAGTGTGGCCCAGTCGACCTCGTCGATCCCCGTGAACACGTTGTCCTCCCCCAGACGAAGTGCCAACGATCACGAGTCTGCACCACGCCACTGACAACGAAGCGGAACCGAGAGGTGGCCGAGGGTCAGTCCCCTTCGGGCAGGGCGCGGGCCAGGATCGTGTCGAGGCCGGCGGAGTCGGGAAGGGTGCCGAAGGCGTGCCCCCAGTCGCCGCCCAGCCGGCTCGCGCAGAAGGCGTCGGCGACCGCGGCGGGGGCGTGCCGTACGAGGAGGGAGGCCTGGAGCGTGAGGGCCATGTGTTCCACCAGGCGGCGGGCGCCCGTCTCGGTGGCCTCGCCCAACAGGATCCTGAGGCGGGTCACGGCGGCGTCCAGGCGGGTGTCCGCGCCCTGGGCGAGGGCGAGTTCGGCGAACAGGGCCTCCGCCGTGCCGGGGTCCCTGGTCAACGCCCGCATCACATCAAGGGCGTTGACGTTCCCCGAGCCCTCCCAGATGGAGAGGAGGGGAGCCTCGCGGTAGTGGCGGGGCATGCCCGAGTCCTCCACGTACCCGTTGCCGCCGAGGCACTCCAGGGCCTCCGCCGTGAAGGCCGGGCCGCGCTTGGTGACCCAGTACTTGCCCACGGCGGTGGCGATCCGGCGGAACGCCGACTCGGCCTCGTCCCCGCGCACCGCACGGTCGGCCGCGCCCGCCAGCCGCAGCGTGAGGGTCGTGGCGGCCTCCGACTCCAGCGCCAGATCGGCCAACACATTGCGCATCAAGGGCTGTTCGAGCAGCCGCGCGCCGAACGCGGACCGGTACCGCACATGATGACCCGCCTCGACGAGCGTCTTGCGCATCAGAGTCGCCGACATCATCACGCAGTCCAGGCGCGTGCAGTTGACCATCTCGATGATGGTCTTGACGCCGCGTCCCTCGGGGCCGACCAGCCAGGCGACGGTCCCGTCGAACTCGGGTTCCGAGGACGCGTTGGACCGGTTGCCCAGCTTGTCCTTCAGCCGCTGGATACGGAACACGTTGCGGCTGCCGTCGGGCAGCACGCGCGGCACCAGGAAGCACGACAGCCCGCCCGGAGCCTGCGCCAGGACGAGGAACACGTCGCACATCGGCGCCGACGTGAACCACTTGTGCCCGCGCAGTGTGTACACACCGGGCTCGGCGGTGGGGGTGGCCGCCGTGGTGTTCGTACGGACGTCGGAGCCGCCCTGCTTCTCGGTCATCCCCATCCCGGCCAGCAGCCCGCGCTTCTCGGTCGGCACGCGGAGGACCGGGTCGTACACGCGGCTGGTCAGCAACGGCTCGTAGACAGCGGCCAGTTCGGGCTGGGCGCGCAGGGCGGGGACGGCGGCGTACGTCATCGACGTCGGGCAGCCGTGGCCGGCGTCGGTGTGTCCCCACACCAGTCCGCGCGCGGTACGGGCCACATGCGCGCCGGGGCGCTCGTCCGCCCAGGGCGCGCCGGCCAGCCCCTCGGCGACGGCGACCCCCATCAGCCGATCCCAGCTCGGGTGGAACTCGACCTCGTCGACCCGATTGCCGTACCGGTCGTGGGTGCGCAGCACCGGCTCGTGCCGGTTGGCCTGCTCACCCCACTCCTGCGCCTCCTCGCTCCCCGCCGCCAGACCGAGCCGCCGCACATCCTCCTCGGCCCACCCGGCGCCCTCCCTGCGCAGCCCCTCCAGCAGGGCCGCGTCCTCGGAGGCGTCGTACGGGGTCAGGGGCGGGGGCTGATTGGTGACGTCGTGCGTGGCGTCCGGCGGGTACGGCGGTATGTGCGCGAGTGTCTGGGCCATACGGGTAGTGTTGCACTTATGCTTCGGTTGCAGCAATGATGTAACACGAGAACCGCCACGTAGAGTACGAGGCCATGCGGATGAACGTGTCAGAAGGGCCCGGCGAGGTGGAGCTGCGCCCGTTGTCCGCGCGGTCGGTCGTCCTCAGCCTCCTGCTGGGCACGCATCCGCCCGAGCTGCCCGTACGGGATCTGCTCCGCGCCGTCGAGCCGCTCGGCGTCGCCGGATCCACCCTGCGGGCCGCCCTCAGCCGGATGGTTGCCGCCGGGGACCTGCTGAGCACGGACGCGGTCTACCGGCTCAGCGACCGCCTGCTGGAACGCCAGCGCCGCCAGGACATCGCCGTCCACCCGGAGACCCGGCCGTGGGACGGCGACTGGGAGATGACCGTCGTCACCGCGACCGGCCGAGGCCCCGCCGAACGCGCGGAACTCCGCGGCGAGTTGACCGCACTCCGCCTCGCCGAACTCCGCGAGGGAGTCTGGCTCCGCCCGGCCAATCTGCTACGGCCCCGACCGGACGAACTCGGCGCGGTCGCCCGGCATTTCACCACCCGGCCCGAGGAGCCCGCCCGTCAACTGGCCATGGACCTGTGGCCACTTGAGGTCTGGGCGAAGACGGCCGAGACGCTGCTCGCCAGGATCACCGCCACCGCAGACTCTCCGGCCGACCGTTTCACCGTACTGGCCGCCGCCGTACGCCACTTGCTCGCCGACCCGGTCCTGCCCCCCGAACTCCTGCCCGCCGACTGGCCGGGCCCCGCCCTGCGCACCGCATACACGCGCCGCCGACGGGAGTTGACCGCGACCGTGCTGGGAAACCGGGCATGACCCGAGTGAGCCCGGCGCGGCCGCAGTCACCGCCGGAGGCTCACTTGTACGTGATGTCCGAGGAGGCGTACTTGCAGTAAGTGGCGTCCGGGCCGGTGCCGTTGGTCGGCGGCTCCGCGCCCGTGTTGTTCCCGATGTACTTCTGACAGGGGATCATCTTCTTGCTGGTGTCCCCGACGATCGTGATGGCCTTCAGGGTCGCGCTGTCACCGTAGTTGGTGTTGATGCCGACGATCCTGCTGCCCTTGTAGGTCGCCTCGATGGTGTTGAGGTTGATCGTGCGCTTGTACTGCGTCTTGCAGTTGCCGCACGAGCGGACGAAGGTGCCGAAGGTCTGCGCCGCGAAGTTGGAGATGTTCAGCGTTCCGGCGCCGTTGAACTGGAACACCTTGTCGCTGGCCTCCTTCGCGCCACCGCCGTTGACGGTGTACACGTTGGACGACGAGGAGCCGAGGAACGTCGCCGCGTCCTCGCCGACGTCCTCCCACCACACGTTTTGTAGTGTGCAACTGCCCAGACAGTGGATGCCGTCGGCGGCGGGGGAGCCGATGATGACGTTCTTGACGACGGCGCCGGGGGCCAGTTCCAGGATGGGGCCCTGGTCCTCGTCCTGGCTGCCCGTGCCCAGGTCGCCACTGCCGTACAGGCGCAGCATCCCGTAGTCCTTGGTGCCCGAGACCGAGATGGTCGAGGTGACCGCCTGGCTGCCGCTCGCGGTGGGCCAGGTGGCGGCGCTGGCCGGCGACAGGGCACCGGATGTCATAAGCATGCCAAGCGAGAGGCCGAAGGCCGCCGCCGCGCCGGTGAGCACGCGTGGCCGTAAGGAAGAAGTCATGTCCCGATTCCTTCTCCGAGGTCGTTGTCGCCGGATTGTGGGTTGGTCTTCTACGTGAACGATGTGTGTGGCGACGGACGCCGTGGTCACACATCTGAACGGAACGTAGGGTGCAAGCGCTTTCTAGTCAACGCTTCGCGCCGAAACTATTCGGAGTGTGGGAGCGCTTCCAAGGCGCTCATGTCCATGTCACGATGCCGATGGTCCGCCCCGAACGATGCCGCACGAGCCGCGATCTGGAAGGGACGAAGACGTGCGCCCCACAGCCGACAACACCCTCAAGTCCGCCGCGAAACCGCCGCGTTCGCTGCTCCTGGCCCTCTTCGGAGCACTGGTGCCGCTACTCGCCGCCCTGACGCTGGTTGCACCTCCGGCCGCCGCCCGCGCCGAGGCCGTCCCCACCGCGACCCTCACCGAGGTCACCGGCTTCGGCACCAACCCCAGCAACCTGCAGATGTACGTGTACGTCCCGGCCGCAGTCACCGCACACCCGGCGGTCGTGGTGGCCGTGCACTACTGCGGGGGATCCGGCCCGGCGATGTACTCCGGCACCGAATACGCCTCGCTGGCCGACCAGTTGGGCTTCATCGTCGTCTACCCGTCGGTCACCCGAGCCAGCAAGTGCTTCGACGTCTCCTCGCCGCAGGCCCTGCACCACGACGGCGGCAGTGACCCGGTCGGCATCAAGTCCATGGTCGACTGGGTGAAGAGCACCTATTCCGCCGACCCGAGCCGCGTCTTCGCCACCGGCATCTCCTCCGGCGCGATGATGACGAACGTCCTGCTCGGCGACTACCCCGACGTGTTCGCGGCCGGCGCCGCCTTCGCCGGTGTGCCCTTCGGCTGCTTCGCCACCACCGACGGCTCCGAGTGGAACACCGCCTGCGCGAACGGCACCGTCACCCATACCCCCCAGGAATGGGGCGACCTGGTGCGCGGCGCCTACCCCGGCTACACCGGTGCCCGCCCCCGTATGCAGTTGTGGCACGGCACCGCCGACGCGACGCTCTTCTACCCCAACTTCGGGGAGGAGATCAAGCAGTGGACGAACGTGCTGGGCGTCAGCCAGACCCCGGCCGCCACCGACTCCCCGGTGAGCGGCTGGACCCGCACCCGCTACGGCGCCACCGGTGACCAAGCCCCTGTCGAGGCGATCAGCCTCCAGGGCGTCACCCACAACCTCTACACGTACGGCATGGGCGCCCGCGTCCTCACCTTCTTCGGCCTCACCGGCGGCGGCACCACACCCCCACCGTCCACCGGTCCCTGCAAAGTGACGGTCACGACCAGCGCCTGGAACACCGGCCTCACCGCCTCCGTGACGATCACCAACACCGCCACGACCACGGTCAACGGCTGGCAGCTCGGCTTCACCCTGCCCACCGGCCAGACCATCACCAACGGCTGGGGCGCGACGTACACACCGGCCTCCGGCGCGGTGACGGCCACCAACGTGTCGTACGACGGCACGATCGCCCCGAACGCGAGCGTGACCATCGGCTACCAGGCGAACCACACCGGCAACAGCGCGTCGCCCACCGCCTACACGCTCAACGGGACATCCTGCACGGTCGGTTGATCCACCTCGGGGTGCGTGCCCGTATCGCCTCCGGCACGCACCCTGCCCCAACTCCCCTCAGAGGAAGGCAGGTTCTGTGCAGCCAACGAGACGGACCGCGATCGCCGCGACGACAACGGCGCTGTCGGCGCTGGTCGCCACCAACTCGGCACACGCGGAAGGGAGTTCGACGCACTCCACCGCGCACTGGGTGCACACCTGGACGGCGATGCCCCAACTCACCGAACCCGCCAACCTGCCGCCCGCCCCCTTCACCGGGACCGGCTCGGTCCTGGTCGACACCACCCTGCGACAGACACTCCGCATCACGACCGGCGGCCGTACCCTGCGGCTGCGCTTCTCCAACGCCTACGGCGACACCCCGCTCCCGCTCACCGCGGTGACGGTGGCGCTCCCCGTCGACGGCAAGCCGGGAGCGAGCGCGATCGTGCCCGGCAGCGGCAGGCCGGTCACCTTCGCCGGACGCGCGTCGGCGACCGTCCCGGTCGGCGCCCAACTGGTCTCCGACCCAGTGGACTTGGACCTGCCCGCCGCGTCCGTCCTGACCGTGACGACCTACCTGGCGGCCGGCCAGCCCTCGCTCGCGCTCACCTCGCACCCGGGTTCCCGCACGACGTCGTATCTCCGGACCGGAGACCACACCAAGGACGAGGACCTGCCCGGAGCGACCCCGGTCGACCACTGGTACCTGCTGAGCGACGTCGAGGTCCTCGCCCCGCGCGACACCACCGCCGTGGCGATCCTGGGCGACTCGCTCACCGACGGCCGAGGCTCCACGACCAACGCCAACGACCGCTGGCCCGACCAGCTCTACGACCGCCTCCGCGCCCACCCCGCCACCGCCGCCGTGTCGATCCTGAACCAGGCCGCCGGCGGCAACCGCGTCCTCAACGACGGCCTCGGCCCCAATGTCCTCGCCCGCCTCGACCGCGACGTCCTGACCCGCAGCGGAGTCACCCGCCTCATCGTCTTCGAGGGCGTCAACGACATCGGCACCGCCGAGGCGACCCCGGCCGCCCAACACCGGCTCGCCGAAGACCTGTTGGCCGCCTACGACCAGATCGTCGTCCGCGCCCACGCCCAGGGCATCCGCGTCTACGGTGCCACCCTGCTCCCCTTCGGCGGCAACACCTACGACGACCCGGCGGGCGAACGCGAGTCCTGCCGCCAGGTGGTCAACACCTGGATCCGGACGAGCGGCCACTTCGACGCGGTCCTCGACTTCGACCGCGCCGTACGCGACCCTGCCGATCCGCGCCGACTGCTGGAGTCCCTCCAGGTGGGCGACTGGCTGCATCTCAACCCGAAGGGGTACGGGGTACTGGCGGCGACGGTCCCCGCCGGGCTGCTGCGGTAGGCCTCTCCGGCGGCTCATGCCCCAGCCGTCGACCATGCAGCGCTGCTTCTCTGCGGCCCGATCCGCCGGACAGGTCCTCGCCATCCGGCTCCGAACGTGAGCTCCTACGCGACCCACTAGTAGACGCCGTGGCTCTGGCGACGGGCGCCGCTGACGAGAGCGGCAAGGTCACGCAACTTGGGGCCCTCGGCCTCCGCGAGTGCGGTGGACAGGACGGGCGAGATCGCGAAGACGACACAACCGCCCTCGTCCTCGCCGGCACCGAGGAGTGAGTCGAAGCTGCCGTCGGCAAGAAGGTATTCCCACTTGACTGATCGGCGGACAAGGCCTAGGCGACCGACTCCTTCGCGGCAGCCGTGGTGGTGGATGAACCGCCCTTCGTCGGAAAGTGGTTGAAGACCAGGTTCAGCACGATCGCCGTCAGGCACCCCGCGCTGATCCCGCTGTTCATCACCGTCTGGAACCAGTCGGGGAACCGCGCGTACACCGTCGGCACCCCGACCGGCAGCATGCCAACGGCCACCGAGACGGCGACGACGGTGAGGTTGTGGTTGTCCTTGAAGTCGACCTTGGTCAGGGTGCGGATGCCGCTCGCGGCGACCGTGCCGAACATGACCAGGCCCGCGCCGCCGAGCACCGGCGCCGGTATCGCCGCGACGACCGCGCCCAGCTTGGGCAGCAGGCCGAGGACGACGAGGATGCCACCGGCGACCGCGACGACCCAGCGGCTGCGCACCCGGGTCATCCCGACGAGGCCGACGTTCTGGGCGTACGCCGTGTACGGGAAGGTGTTGAAGACACCACCGAGGACGGTGGAGAGGCCGTCGGCGCGCAGGCCGTCGGCGAGGGAGCGCGGCTCGATCCTGCGGTCGGTCATCTCGCCCACCGCGATCAGGTCACCGGTCGTCTCGGTCATCGTCACCAGCGCCACCACCAGCATCGACACGATCGCCGAGGCATGGAAGGTGGGCGTACCGAAGTGGAACGGCGTGCTGATCCCGACCCAGTCGGCGTCCCCGACCCCGCCGAAGTCCGTGAACCCGAACGCCACCGCGGCCACGAGCCCCACGGCCATACCGATCAGCACCGCGATCCGGCTCAGGAACGCCGGCGCGAACCGCTGCACACCCAGGACGACCACGAGGACGAAGGCCGCGAGAGCGAGGTTCTTCGGCTCGCCGAAGTCCTTCGCGCCCTGGCCGCCCGCCGCCCAGTTGCCCGCCGCCGGCAGCAGCGAGAGACCGATGATCAGGATCACCGTGCCGGTGACCAACGGGGGGAAGAAGCGCAGCAGTTGGCCGAAGACGGGCGCGAGCAGCGCGATGGCCAGCCCGGCGATGATCACGGACCCGTAGATCGCGGGCAGTCCGCCGCCCGTCGTACCGATGAGCACCATCGGCGACACGGCCGCGAACGTACAGCCCTGCATGATCGGCAGCCGCACCCCGAACCGCCAGAAGCCGACGCACTGGATGAGCGTCGCGATACCGCACACCAGCAGATCCGCGGTGATCAGATACGCCAGATCGGCGGCCGACAGCTTCATCGCCCCGCCGACGATCAGCGGCACCGCCACCGCGCCCGCGTACATCGCGAGCACGTGCTGAAGCCCGAAGGCGGCCAACTGCCGTACGGGCGGGACCTCGTCGACGGGATGTACGGGTGTGGTGGTGGCCATGGGCACTCCTGAGCGGCGGAGGGGGACGAACATGCGAACAGCACGAGACCGTAAGCGCCTTGAACAGTTTGTTGATGTCTGTGGTGTTGCCGCTGTGTGTCATGCCCTTCCGCTATGTGCGCGACCCACGTATCGCCGCCAGCAGAGCCGCCCAGTCGGGCAGTTTCACCACACCACCCCGCCCGAGTGAGGCCCCCAGCGCCGCCTCGGCCCGTTCGATGGCCTCCCACCCGGCCCACTCGACCGGCTCGATCCCCTCGGCACGCAGCGCGTCGAGGGGGTCCTCGGGCGCGTCCCGTCGTACGAGCATGGAGGCGTCCTCCAGCAGAGACGTCACCGTCTCCTTGGCGTCCGGGCGGTTGGTTCCGATGACTCCCGTCGGGCCGCGCTTGATCCAGCCGGCCACGTACTCGCCGGGCACGGTCCTGCCCTCGCGGATGACGCGGCCCGCCCGATGCGGCACGGTGCCGAGATCGGCGTCGAACGGCAGCCCGTCCAATGGCACCCCGCGATATCCCACCGAGCGCAGCACCAACTGCGCCTCGATGTCCTCGAATTGACCGGTGCCGGTAACTCCGCTCCGGCCGTCCGGCGCGGTGCGTTCGAAGCGCACGGCGCCCACGCGCCTCCCGTCGGCGAGGAGTTCGACGGGACGGAGGAAGAAGCGGAGCCGGATACGGCGTGGGGCGCCCGAGGGAGGCAGCGCGGCCCAGTCGCGCAGCGTCTCCACATTGCGGCGCTGGGCCGCGGGCAGCGCCGAGGGGTCGAGACAGTCCGGGTCGAGCGCCAACTCGGCCGGATCCACGGTTACTTCGGTGTCCGGCAGGTTGCCCAGTTCGCGCAGCTCCTTGGTGGTGAAGCGGGCCTGCGAGGGACCGCGCCGGCCCACCATGTGGACGTCCGTCACACCGCTCGCGGCCAGCGCGGTGAGCGCCGCCTGGGGCATGTCGGTACGGCTCAGCTCGGCCGCGCCGCGCGCCAGCATCCGCGTGACGTCCACCGCGACATTGCCCAGGCCGATCACGACGGCCGAGCGAGCCCCGAGCACGAAACCGTCGGCGGTGGAGTCCGGGTGCGCGCTGTACCAGGACACGAACTCGGTCGCCGACCAACTGCCCGGCAGCTCCTCGCCTGGAATCCCCAGATGGCGGTCGGTGGCCGCGCCCACGCAGTACACGACCGCGTCGTACAGCTCCCGCAGCCGGGCGGCCGTCAGCCCGCCGGGCCCCGGCCCCACCCGCACCCCGCCGAGGAACCGCACCCGCTCGTGCTCCAGGACCGTGCGCAGATTGTTCTGCAGGGACTTGATCTTCTCGTGGTCGGGCGCCACGCCGTAGCGCACCAGACCGTAGGGGCACGGCAGCCGGTCCAGCACGTCGACCAGCACTCCGGGCTCCTGCTGGACCAGGCTCTGGGCGGTGTAGACCCCGCTCGGTCCGGAACCTACGACGGCGACACGCAGCACGGCGGAACTCCTAACCCGTGAGGCACACAGGAGATCGCAGAATCGCCAGACCACTGACAGCTCCAGGATCGCACCACCGGCGCTCCGCTGACAGGGTGCCGTGCGGGCCGGTCCACGGTGGGCGCGCGTGTCCGTTCGTATGGAATGTGATCATGCGGTTACGTTGCGTGTGTGCTAGAAGCATCCTTTCTTAATCTTTCCGATCGCTGCCCGGCGGACGGTGCGGTGTCCGTGTGGCCCGCGTGGGAAGTGCAGGAGCACGACGGGACCACCTCGTGGTTCCACGTCCGGCTGGCCTTCACCGACGGTGCCCGGGTCGACGCACTCGCCGTGGTGTCCGAGCAGAACGTCTCCGTCGAGGACGTACGGGCCCAACCGGCCCTGTCCCTCGACGACTTGACGGTCCTCGCCGACTGGATCGAGGGGCCGCTGTTCGAGGCGTGCGGACTGGAACCGGAGGCGGCGGAAGGGGAGGAGGGGGTGGAGCCGGGCGGTGCGCGCCGGGCCCGTCCGGCCTGGCCGCGCGGCATCGAGGGTCGCTGGCTGGTCGCCCAGGAGTATCGAGCCGCGCAGGAGGAGGGCGTCGATCCCGTCCTCGCGGTGATGTGTGCGACCGGGCACAGCCGGCGCCGGTCGCTGCGGCTCATCTCGCAGGCGCGCGACGCGGGGTATCTGACGCCACGTCATGCGCGGCGCTGAGCAGGCCTGTCAGGCGATCAGGGGATCAAACGTTCAGGCGTTGGTGGGCAGGGTGGGGTGGTCGTCACCGGGTCTGACGGTCGCGGAACTGCCGTTGCGGGCCGTGGAGTTGTCCTCGTCCGCCGCCCGGTCTTCGGTCTCGAAGAACCGTGACAGGTCATTGTCGGCCACCCCGCCCGGCGCACCGGGATTCCGCGGAGCCCCCAACTCCCGGTCGAGACCGTACCTTTTGAACAGTTCGGAGCGCAGTACCGGAATCGGCATCGGCACCCCCGGCACCAGCGCCGCGTAGACCGCGCCCATGAGCAGCGCCCGCAGCATCGGGTAGTCGGACGGGACGTTTCCCGACCCGTACCGCGCGATGGTCTCCCCGAGCAGCTCGGACAGGCGCCGCTGCTCCGGACACTGCACGAAACCCTCGCCCTGGAGGAGCCCCGCCATGTGCTGGCGCATCAGCACGGGCCGGTCGTGGGCGAGGCCCAGGATCGCGTCTATGGCCCGCGCCATCCGCTCCCGACCGTCGTCGGTCCGGGGCTCGCACTCCAGGGCCTCTTCCAGGGTGCGGTGCATCAGCCGGTGCACCGCGGACTGTACGAGCTGGCGTTTTCCGGGGAAGTAGTACGACACCAGGCCCCGCGCCGAGCCGGCCCGGTCCGCGATGTCGCCCAAGGTCGTGGCCTCGTATCCGCGCTCACCGACCAGTTCGAGGGCCGCCAGCAGGAGCCGCTCCCGGGAACGCCGTCGCAACTCTTCATTGACCGAGGCGCTGCGCGGGGACATGCTGTAACTCCTGCGTTGACTGGCTATCAGCCAACTATACTCAGGGCGTCCGGGTCCCCCGTCGTGGGGGCCTGGCCAATGCTGCCGTCCGTCTGGGGCGACGCGGGGGATCGTCTCAGGCGGGCGGCTCCTTTTTCACCCAATGGTTTCCTCGGGCGACCTTTGACCCGTCCTTCGGCGTCTCCTTCCCGCACATCTGTCGCACGGCTTGTGAACCGTCCCTAGAGTGGGCACGGGTGTCGAGCCGAGGAGGAGCACGGGCATGGAGCAGGACCAGCAGATCTTCGCGCGGATCAACGAGATGGTCGACGACGAGCGCAAGCTCCGGGAGGCCCTCGCGTCCGGCACGATCGACAGCACCACGGAACATCAGCGACTCGGCCAACTGGAACGCGAACTCGACCAGTGCTGGGACCTGTTGAGGCAGCGCCGCGCCAAGGTCGAGTTCGGGGAGAACCCGGACGACGCGCGAGTGCGGCCGGAGTCCGAGGTGGAGGGGTATCAGGGGTGAGGCGATCGGTGCGGGCGCTTCAGGCCTCCGACTAGGAGTCGAGCGCAACCTCGCCGGGGTCGGCCGAGGCAGGCCCGCCGACGCCGCGGACCGATGGGCCGGGGTTGTCTCAGCCCCGCTCCTGAAGCCCGCCCGGCCCGACCAGCTCAAGCACCGGCCGCAGGCTGTCCGGCCGCTCCGCGACCGGCCGGTGGTCCACGAAGTGCACCCCGCACCCCAGGGCCGCCGCCCCGCCGTCCGCCCGCCGTTCGTCGCCGACCATCAGCACGTCCTCCGGGTCGACGCCGAGGGCCTCGCAGGCGACGGCGAACAGGCGTGAGTCCGGTTTCTGGATGCCGTGTTCGTACGACAGGACGTACGCGTCCACGTAGGGGGCGAGGCCATGTTCGCGGAACACCGGCCGCAGATCCCAGCCGATGTTGCTGACCACACCCACACCGATCCCGCGCTCGCGCAGAGTCCGCAGAACGTCCTCCGTGTCCGGGTACGGCGTCCAGGCGGCCGGCGCCATGTGTCGGTCGTACAGCGCGTCGTACAACGCCGGGTCGGGGAGCGGGACTTGGCGGGCGACGCCGGTGTAAGCGGCCCGGTGCAGCGCGGCACTCTCGTCCCGCGCCGCCCACGCCTCGGCGAACTCCTCGGGCAGCCGCTCGGGTTGCGCCCCACCCGGCATCGCCCCCGCCGACTCCAGCGCCCGCGCCGCCTCGGCCAACTCCGGCTCGGACAGCGTGATCCCGGTGTCGCGCAGCACGGCACGGAGCCAGGACTCGGTGGACTCGATGCGGAAGAGGGTTCCGGAGAAGTCGAAGAGGACGGCGTTCATGTGGTGATCTTACGCGGCGATGTTCCACTCGGCCGGTAGAGCAGTCCCGCATGCTGTTGTCCTCCGGGCACAAGGCGCACGGTCAGCGGGTCCCAGACCCAGTCCGTCAGCGGACGCCACTCGACGGCGACCAGGGTGAGGAGCACCGCCGAGCACAGCGCCGGGGAGACGGCGGCGCGCCGGGCGTTCGGGGGTGTGCCCATGGAACGATCCACGTCGACCCACGGTGTGCGGGCGAACCTCGGCCGCTCCTCAGCCGAGCGCCCGTAACCCGGGTACGAACGCCACCAGTACCGGCACCACCGGCACCAGCGCCGCCGTCGCGGTCAGGCCCAGGCGGCGCATCGCAGTGAGCCGGTCCGGGGGAGTGAGCAACCGGTGCACCCGCTGCGGGACATGGGCCTGCGGGGTGGGGCACGGGCCGAACACCCCACGGTCCTCGTTGAGTTCGACCAGCGCGAGGGCCGTGGTCAGCCGGCCGAAGCGGCGGGAGGCCATGTCGTCGGCGGCGAGTTCGACCAGGCGGTGCATCTCGTCGCGGAACGCGGCGAACACCGGCACCTGCGGAAACCCGTTCGCGAGCGCGCCCGAGCAGTGCAGCAGCCAGTCGTGCCGGGCCTGCGCGTGCCCCTGCTCGTGGGCGAGCAGCGAGTCCAACTGTCGACCCTTGAGCCGGCGCAACGCGGCCGTGGTGATGACCAGTTGGGGCGCGGTACCGGACATCCACCAGGCGTCGGGCCGCTCACCCTCCAGGACGACCAGCGGCTCGGCACCGGGCTCCTCGCCGGGCAACACCGGGGCCCGTACGAGGAGTTCGGCCCTGCGCAGCCGACGCCGTGCCCGGGCCCGTACGACTTCCCGGACCAGCATCGCCGCGGTCCACGCCCCGCCGCACGCGAGGATCACCGCGGTCGCGGCGGCCCAAGGCCCGGTCGTCACCAGGGGATAGGCGTCCACGACCGCGTGCGGCGCACTGGCGAAGACATGACCGCGCACGGCCTGCCACGCGGCGGCGGCGCTGAGCGTCATCGACAGGGCGCAGCACAGCAGCACGGCCACCACCACGCACTGCCAGACCCACAGCGCGACCACCGGTTCATGGTCCGACCAGTCGGCCCGGGCGAGCAGCCGTGGGGCGACTACGGCGGCCAAGGCGCCGAGCAGCAACAGTGCCGCGGGGACCATCATGGGAGCACCTTATGAGCGGCGCGGTGATCAGGGGTACGGCTTGTCACGCCAAAGTGACGCAGACCACGATTCCGTACAACCGCGCCCGCGTCCCGGCTCCCCGTGCTCCTTCACAGGGTCAGCAGCATCGCGACCATGCCGATCCCCATCGAGAGCCGGCACGCCCGCGCCAGCTCCGGCCGATCGCCCCACCCGACGCTCCCGGTGCCGCCGGTCGTGGCGGACGCGGGCACCAGCCGGGCCCCCGACAGCAGCACGTATCCGACGAAGTAGAGGAGCAGCGCGCCGGTCACCAGCGGGACTCCGGAGCCACCGTGCTCGTGGTGGTGTGCGGGGGAGGCGGCCATCACGAGTGCCATGTAGATCATGGCCGCGGTGCCCAGCAGATGGTGCACATGGTGCGGGCTCCTGCGCGCCGTCCACAGGGCGCGCAGCGCCGCCGCGCCGAACACCGCCGCGTAGACGGGCCAGGCCCACGACGGTGGGCTGAACACCGCGGCGGGCACGGCCATCGCGGCCATGCCGAAGCCCATCAGCGCCTCGCCGCCCGCGGCCCGGCGCTGCTCCTCGACGGGGCTGCGCATCCGCAGCAGGCAGTAGGCCCCGGTCGCCGCGCACAACGCGACCAGCAGCCAGCCGGGCGAAGCCGGTCCACCATGCACGCGCATCCCCCCTGATCCGTGTCTCTGACGAACGGCGCGGGTGGCTCGACCTCCCCTGCTCCGCCCTCGGCCTCACTCTCCGTCGACAGTCGGTCACAGGATGCCCGTGCCGCACGGGGCGCAACCGAGCGCAACGGTGTACACGGGGAGCACTCGGCGGAGCGCGGCAGACTGGCGCCGTATCGGAGGTGTGCTCGCGGGGAATGTTTCACGAGTAAAACACCTGCTAAACTTGTGCCCCATGAGCAGTGCGACCCCCGCCCCCACCCCGCGCGTCCGACGTCTCCCGCTCACCGGCGTGCTGCGCCTCGGCCGGCCCTCCGACATCTGGTTCAAGCCCGCGCTCAGCGTGGTCGCCTCGGTCGCCCCGCCCAACCTGATCCTGCTGGGCCTCGGCCGCCTCGACCTGGCGATGTACACGATGGCCGGCTCCCTGTGCGCGCTCTACGCCCACAACAAGCCGTACGCCGCCCGGGCCCGCGCCCTGGTGTGGGTGGTGCTCGGGATGATCGGCGGTCTCGCCGTCGCGCTGGTCACGGCCTCCCTCACCACGAACGCCGTCGTCCTCGTCACGGTCGGCGCCGCCCTGGCCGCCGTACAGAAGGGACTCTGCGACGCGACCCGGATCGGCCCGCCCGGGAACGTGGTCCTCACCTTCATCAGTTCCGCCTCGCTCTTCGCGCCGCAGACGCTCGGCCAGGTCCCCGGCCACCTCGCGCCGGCCGCCGCCGCGGGCGCCTGGGCCTGGCTCGTCGGCATGGCGCCCGGGCTCGTCCGTCCCTACGGCCCCGAGCGCCGCGCCACCGCCCAGGCACTGAACGCGGCCGCCACGTACGCGGCCACTCAGGGCGAAGGCCACGCACGCGCGCGTGCCGCCGCGGCAGCCGCCGTCCACGCCGCCTGGCAGTCCCTGCTCGCCACCGGCACCCGCACCGCGCCCCGCCGCGCTCTCGAACGCCTCGTCGTCCGTGCCGAGGTCGCGCTCGCCGCACCCGCGGACACCGACCCGGAGCGGTTGTGCACCTGGGCGCGCGAACTGCGCGGCAGGGGACCGGTCCCGCAGGCCGACGAGACCGTGGGCGCCGCGGCCGAACTCCTCGGCGTGGAGGCCGAACTCGCCACCCCCGCCCACCCGTTGTGGACCAGGCTCGGCCCGCTCACCCCCCTCGTGCTGCGCACGGCGCTCGGCTGCGCCCTCGCCGGATACGCCTCCCTCGCCCTCGGGATCGGCCGCCCGTACTGGGCCCTCGTCACCGCCGCCTCCCTCTACCAGGCCAATATCACCCTCACCTGGGGCCGGGGCGTCCAGCGCGTCGTCGGCAACCTCGCCGGTGTGCTCGTCTTCGCCGCCGTGGCCCCGTTCGCCCACCTCCACCCGGCGGCCCTCGTGCTGTGCTGCCTCGCCTTCAACTTCGGAGCCGAGGCACTGATCGGCCGCAACTACTGGCTCGGCAGCGTCTGTGTGACTCCGATGGCGCTGCTCGTCACCGAGTTCGCCCGCACCCAGCAGCCCGGCGAGCTGATCACCGAGCGGGTCGTGGACACCCTCGTCGGCGCCCTGGTCGGCCTCGTCGCCGCGGTCGCGGTCACCAACCGCCGCGCGACCGACCGCATCGAGGAGGCGCTGAGCGCGGTGGAACAGACCCGTGAGCAGGCCGCGCGGCTCCTCGCGGAGCGGGATCCCGCGCCCGGAGCCCTGGATTCCGCGCACCGCGCGCTCGCCGCCGCGTTGGTCGAACTGCGCGCCATCGTCGACGCCGCGTCCGGCGAGTGGTGGCAGCGCGCCCTGCCGCAGGAGCGGGTCGTGCTCGCCGAGCGGTCCGGACACCGTACGCTCGCCGCGACGGTACGACGCCGGGGGCCGCGCCCCTGGATCGCCGTGGATCGGCGCACAGGCGGGAAGACGGAGGGCGTACGGGGATGACGGCAACGAACGGACGGCCGGCGGGCGGGCCGGACCCGGCCCGCCCGACCACTCCGGGTGCGATGCGGCGCGACACCGTCGCCGCCGTCGTCGGGCAGTGGCAGGCCGTGCACCCCGACCTCGACACCGGCCCGATGGAGATCATCGGCCGCATCAACCGGTGCGCAGCCCTGCTCCAGCAGGCCGAGGACGCGCCCCTGCGGCGGGCGGGGCTCAGCCGTCCCGAGTTCGACCTCCTCGGCGCGCTCCGCCGTACCGGGCACGAGCTGACGCCGAGCGAGCTGACCCGGGAGACCTTCTCCTCGGGCGCCGCCGTCACCAAGCGCCTCAAGCACCTGACCGAACGCGGTCTGGTCGAGCGCCGCGGCGACACCCGCGACCGCCGGGTCGCCCACGTCCGCCTCACGGACGCCGGCCGCGACCTCGTCGACGCCATCCTGCCCGAGCAACTCGCCTACGAGACCACCGTGCTGTCCGGCCTGGACAGCCCCGGACAGGGCGAACTCGCCTCCCTTCTCGGCGAGTTGCTCGTCCAGCTGGAAGGCCGACCGGGCGTGCTGCGCGTCTGAGCCGCCGCACCCGGACGGTGACGGACCGTTGACGCGGATCGCGTGATCTCCCTACGTTCGACCAGGCCGGTTCGGGACGCCGACCGGCATACGACATGTCGAACAAGGGATTGATGCCGTGGCAGCCGCAGCCTCCGCCCGCGAGACGCTCACCATCGACCTCGGCACCGGAACGGGCCCCTTCCACGGAGGCGCGAGCGGCACGCTCTACGGCCTCTACGGCGCCGGCGTCCCCAGCCGCAACCTCGTCGAGGGCATGTACGTCCGCACGGTCTCCACCAAGGCCCAGGACGGCACCCAGCACCCAGGCGCCGACGCCCTGGACATCCTGCGCCCCTTCGTCGAGGCGGGCGGCCGGGACGTCTACGTCTACATGACCGACATCTACCGCGGCTTCCCCTATGAATGGCCCGGCGACACCGGGGCCGAGCGACTCGCCGACTTCACGGCCCGCGTCCGCAGGCAGGTCGAACAGGTGCTGGCACTGGGCAGGTACAAGTCCCATGTCGTCTACGTCCCGTTCAACGAACCCGAGGGCAACATGTTCGGCACGGGGCAGTGGAGCTACGACCAGGTCTCCTGGCGCACCGACCCGCACCGCTACTTCACCGCCTGGCGGGACATCCACCGTCTCATCAAGGACCTCGACCCGGGCGCCCGCATCGCCGGCCCCAACACCTCCATCCTGTACGACGAGGTGCGCGGCTTCCTGGAGTTCGCCAAGGCCGAGGGCGTCCTGCCCGACGTCATCACCTGGCACGAGCTGTCCTCGCCCGACGAGATCCGCACCAACGTCACCAAGTACCGCGCGCTGGAGCGGGAGTTGGGCATCGGCCCGCTGCCCGTCAACCTCAACGAGTACGCGCACAACTACCACTTGTCCGTGCCGGGGCAGATGATCCAGTGGATCGCCGCGATCGAGGAGTCCAAGGTCGACGCCGACATGGCGTACTGGAACATCGACGGCAACCTCAACGACTCGGCCGTGGAGGCCAACAAGGGCAACGGCCAGTGGTGGCTGTTCAACGCCTACGGGCAGTTCACCGGCAACACCGTCCGGGTCGACGCGCCCCACCCCAACATCCAGTACACGCTGCAGGGCGTCGCCGCGCTCGACCGGGACAAGCGGCAGGCGCGGGTGCTGCTCGGCGGCGCCGGCGGGGCCGCGGACGTCGTGTTCGAACACGTCGACCCCGAAGTCTTCGGCACGACCGTGCACCTGCGGCTCCAGGAGATTCCCTGGACGGGCCAACTCGGCGCCTCCGCCCAGCCGTTGCGGCTCGCAGATCACGAACTGCCCGTTCTGGACGGCAAAGTGACGCTGCGTCTGGCGGACCTGGAGGAGATGTCGGCGTACCAGGTGATCCTCTCCCCGGGTGGAAAGGGGGCCGTAGCGCTGCCGCCCTCGGTCGGCTGGCGGCGGACGTACCAGGCCGAGGACGCGACCTACCTCGGCGGCGGCCGTTCGCTGAACGGGCCCGAGGGGTCCCCGTCCGCCGTCGACAGGTTCGCCGGCTCGACCGGCTACCACGTGGGCGGACTCCGTACCGGGTCCGACGGCGTGCTCGCCTTCTCCGTGGAGGTCCCGGAGGACGGGACGTACGACGTGAGCGTCTTCGCCAACTCCTACAACCTGGCCGACGCGGTGCGCGAACAGGGGCCCACCAATGTCTTCCTCCGGGTCGACGGCAGGCACCCGCGGGAACTCCGGCTGCCGCTCGGCTACAAGCGGGCGGTGTGGGGGCACACCGACACCCGGGTCGAGCTGACCGCCGGCGCGCACACGATCACCCTCGCCGCCCAGGACCCCGACCTCGGCGCCACCCGCGGCGACGCCGTCGTCGACAGGCTCGACCTCGCCCTGCGCGACGAGCACGTGAACGCACCCGCGCTGTACGACGCCGAGTTCGCGGCCCTGGGCGGCGGTGCCCGCGTCGGCTATGCGTGGCGCGGAGCCTCGGGCCCCGGCGTCGCCGTACTGCCGAGGGGCGGAACCGCCACCTTCTGGGTGCACGCGGCGGACGACGGGGAGGCGGCGGTGAGCGTCGATCTGATCGGCTCCGGGGAGGGCGTGTTGAAGGTCAACGGCGAGGATGTGTCGACGATCAATGGCGTGGACGTGGGGACGTTCGGCGGAGACGGCATGAGGACAATCGATGGAGACGGCATGGGGATTGTTGAACGATCCTCCGTGCCCCTGTTCCTCGTGTCCGGCATCAACAAGGTCACCGTCGCCGCCACCTCGGACCAGCTCGTCCTGGACCGCCTCCAGGCAGGGCCTTCACGCGGCCTCCTCCCCACCTCGACCCACCCGGCCGAGGAAGGCGTCACGACCGGCGGTGCCCGGGTCACCGGTGCCCACACGTTCGCCACCGGCGGCAAGGCGGTGGAAGGCATCGGAGCGGGCCCCGGGAACGCCCTCGCCCTCACTGTGACGGCAGAGCGCGCCGGCCGCCACGCGCTCACGATCCGCTACTCCAACGGCGAGCAGGCACCCGCCACCCACTACAACCCGGACCCGGTCTGCCGCCACGCCGACATCGCGGTCAACGGGGGCGTCCCGCAGCGCGTGCTGTTCCCCACGACCTTCCACTTCAACGACTTCCGCGACCTCTCCGTCCCGGTCACCCTCGACGCGGGCGCCAACACCCTGACCTTCACCGCCGACGAACTCCCGGACCACGACGGCCACTCCAGGAACCAGTACGGCCAACGCTCCGCGTACGCACCCGTGATCGACCGAGTGACGGTGACTCGGCTGGCCTGAGGACGGGGCACGGGCGGCCGGCTCAGCCCGCCTCGTCGGCCGCCGCGTACACCCCGAACACCGCGCCCTGCGGGTCCCGCAGCACCGCGATCCGCCGTACGTCGCCGACGGACGTGGGTTCCATGAGAACCGCGCCGCCCGCCTCCGTCGCCGTGGCGGCGGAGGCGTCGACATCGGTCACGGCGAAGTACGGCAGCCAGTGCGGGGGCACCTCCGGCGGGAACTTCTCGTCCATCGTCATCATGCCGCCGAAGTCGGCACCGTCGATGCCCCACTGCGGGTAGTGCTCCGAGGGACGGACGGTCCAGCCGAACACCGTCGTGTAGAAGGCCTGCGCCCGCTCGGGCGCCCGCGTCAGCAACTCCACCCAGCCCAGCGCGCCGGGCGCGTTGAACAGCCCGGCGCCGGGGAAGGTCCGCGCCTGCCACATCTGGAAGGCGGCACCGCCCGGATCCAGGGCGACCGCGAAGCGCCCGATGTCGAACACGTCGACGGGTTCCATCACCAGCGTCCCGCCCGCCGCCCGCACCTTCTCCGCGGCCGCGTCGGCGTCCGCCACCGCGAACGACTGGTTCCAGCCCACCGGTTGCGACTCCTGGTACAGCGGCGTCAGCGCGGCGACCGCCGCGTCCCCGACGTGCGCGACCGTGTAACCGCCCGCCTCCTGCCGGGGATCGGTCTCCGTACGCCAGCCGAACAGGTCCGAGTAGAACCGCTTGGCCGCCTCCAGATCACTGGTCCCCAACTCGGTCCAGCAGGGTCCACCGGTCACCGGCTTGTCGAGCTTCATGGCGTTCCTTCCGCAGAGAACTCCCCTCCCCGCACGCTATGCCCGGGCCGCGACCCCGGCCATCCGACGGGGAAGGGGAGCCCTGCCCGCCGTAGGCCTAGATCCCCGGCCGATAACGCAACGGATGATCCGCCGGCACCTCCACCAGCACGATCCGCGTCCCGTCCGGATCCGAGATCCACATCTCGATCAGCCCCCAGGGTTCCTTTACCGGCGGCCGCACGATCTCGACCCCCTTCGCCCGCAGCTCCTCGTGCGCGGCCTCCGCGTCGGCGACCTGCATCCACAGTCGTACGGCGGGGGAGGGCGGGGTGTCGGAGCGCCCGGACACCTCCAGGAAGCCGCCGCCGAGGAAGTAGACGGTCCCGCGCTCCGGGCCCGTGCCGAACTCCCGGTGGACGGCCAGCCCCAACTGCTCGCCGTAGAAAGCGCGGGACCGCTCGGGATCGCCGGGGCGCAACAGGATTCGGCTGCTCAGTACGTGCACCATGCGGCCGGAGCCTAGTGGCTCTTCCGAGTTACTCTCGTCTCTGCCCGAGCCGCGCCCTGATCGGAGTTGTGCACCATGGACACCGCCGCCACCGGACTGACCTTCCGCGACGCCACCGACGCCGATGCGGACGCCTTGGTGGTGCTGATCGAGTCCGCCTACCGGGGGGACTCCAGCCGGGCCGGGTGGACCACCGAGGCGGACATCCTCGAAGGGCAGCGGACCGATCCCGAGGGTGTGCTCGCGGTCATCAAGTCGCCCGACAGCCGACTGCTGGTCGTCGAACGCGACGGTCAGGTCGTCGCCTGCTGCCAGCTCGAACACCGGGGCGACCACGCCTACTTCGGGATGTTCGCCGTCAGTCCGCGGCTCCAGGGCGGCGGCCTCGGCAAGGTCATCATCGCGGAGGCCGAGCGCACGGCCCGCGAGGCCTGGGGCGTGCGGGAGATGCACATGACCGTGATATCCGTACGCGACGACCTCATCGCCTGGTACGAGCGCCGCGGCTACCGCCGTACGGGCCGGATGACCCCGTTCCCGTACGGCGACGAGCGGTTCGGCATTCCGCAGCGCGAGGACCTGCAGTTCGAGCTGCTGGTCAAGCCGCTGGTGTGAGGGTCATGCCGTGAAGCGGCCGGTGCGTTTGATCTCCGGGTAGTCGGTGGTCGCGCCGTCCAGCTCCAGGGCGCGTACGAGCCGTAGCTGGTCCTGGGTGTTCACCACCCAGCCGATGATCTTGAGGTCCGCCTTGCGGGCCGCCTCGACGACCTCCAGGGTCAGCCGGCGGATGTTGAGGCAGACCGTTTCGGCACCGGCCTCGGTGGCCCGGTCCACCACGTCGGGGCCGAAACGGCTCGCGATCAGCGCGGTGCGTACACCGGGCACCAGACGGGAGATCTCGGCGATCGCCTCGTCGTGGAAGGACGACACCTCGACCCGCCCGGCCAGGTCGCGCCGCTGCATGACCTCGGCCAGCGCCCGCGCCGCCGCCAGGTCCTTGATCTCGGCCTGGAGCGGTGAGGCGACCGCGTCCAGTACCTCTTCGAAGACGGGCACGCGCTCGCCGCGGCCCGCGTCCAGGGTGCGCAGTTCGCCGAGGGTCCGCTCGGCGATCGGACCGGTCCCGTCGGTCGTACGGTCCACGTCGGCGTCGTGCATGACGACGAGGGCGCCGTCCTTGCTCAGATGCAGATCGAGTTCGATGACATCGAGGCCGGCCTGCTCGGCGGCGACGAAGGAACGGAGAGTGTTCTCGGGTTCGAGACCCATGACTCCGCGGTGACCGATGGTAAGGAAGTTCAAGGTTCAACTCGCTTCCGTCGACGGCGGCTCGGCACGCGCGCGTGGGCGCGGCCGGACACCGGCGTCCACGTGGCAGAGCCGCAGCCTAATGGCCGGACCCGGCGATGTACCCGCGCGTACACGGGGCAACAACGCACTTGGCGCTGTACCACGCGTCGCCGTCACTCCTCCGTGGACGAGTGCCGCGGACGTTGACCGGAACCGAGCCCCGGTTCCATGCGCGTCGGTGTCTACCCCATCACAGTGGAAGTAATCGCCTTCTCCGTGTCTGACAGGAAAAATAGCGGTGAAAGTCCGGGGTGCGCAGGATAATCTGCGGAGCCTCCCCTTGCTGGGGGAAACCATGAACGCATACGGTGTCCCTACGCGAGGTTCTCCCGTGGAGGATGGGGCATGACTGAAATTCTTGTGCAGGTGGGTGCGGAGGAGCGGGTTCCTCCCGTGACCAGGGTGGTGGAGCATCCGGCATGGCCCGTGCTCAAGGATGCCGTGGAGCGGATCCGGCCATGGCAGTCGAAGGACGGGTCGATCGACTTCACGGCCGAGGGTGCCCCGGACCGCGCGGACGTCGAGCGCACCGTGCGCCGTGTGACGGGTGCGGTCGAGGAACTCTCCCCGCTCCTCCCGCACGACGCCGCTTACCACGCCGCGCTGGTCGCGGACCTGGAGCGCTGGGCCGACGACGGCTTTCAGGTGCCCGACTTCCTCGACTCGCTGCTGGCCTTCCAGCCCGCCGCGAACCGCCGGGACGGCCTCCAGCACCTGGTCGTCTTCCCGATGTACACGCAGAACGGCAACCCGGACCGCAACCTCGAAGCGGTCGTCCTGCGCATGGTCTGGCCCGACTGGCTGGCCGAGCTGGAGGAGAGCCGCTACGACAACCCGCTGTTCTGCGGCATCACCTTCGAGGACTTCACGGCCGGCTACGACACCAACTCGGCCGTGCTCTTCCCGGAGACCATCGCCGTACGCCAGGCGCCGGAACGTTTCTCCTGGGGTGGCATCTTCTGTGACCGCGAGGCCGCCCGCTTCCGCCGGGTGACCGAGGCCGCCGTCGACATCCTGGGCATGCGACTGCCCGAGGACATCGCCTCCATGGTCGACGACCAGAAGCGCTGCGAGGAGGCCTTCGTGCTGTGGGACATGGTCCACGACCGCACCCACAGCCACGGCGACCTGCCCTTCGACCCGTTCATGATCAAGCAGCGCCAGCCGTTCTGGATGTACGGCCTGGAGGAGCTGCGCTGCGACCTCACCGCCTTCAAGGAGGCCGTGAAGCTGGAGGCCGACGGCGTCCCGCAGGCCCGTGACGTGCAGTACGCGGTCCTCTGCGACCGCATGTTCCGCTTCCCGGTCACCGGCGAACGCGTCCGCAACTACGACGGACTCGGCGGCCAGCTCCTCTTCGCCTACCTGCACCAGCACGACGTCGTCCGCTGGACCGACAACAAGCTGCACATCGACTGGCGGCGCGCCCCCGAGGTCACCAACCGGCTGTGCGCCGAGATCGAGGACCTCTACCGCGCGGGCATCGACCGACCCAAGCTCGTCCACTGGTTCAAGGCCTACGAGCTGGTCGCCACCTATCTCGCCCCGCACCCGGGCTCCAAGTGGGCCAAGGGCCCCGACGCCCTGGACCTGACCCAGCCGCCGCGGAAACTCGTGGATGACGTGCTTCCGGACGAGTTTCCACTGAGCATGTTCTATGAGGCACTCTCCAAGAAGCTGAAGAACGTGATCGCCTCGACCAAGGGGATCCGGGTGGAGAGCGCCGAACAGGTCGCCGCGTGAGCGACCGCACGACAGAAGTGGCTCAGGAGGCGAGGACCATGGGGAACGGGGCGCTCAACGGCGCGGTGATCGCGGTGGCCGGAGCGGGCGGGCCCGCGGGCCATGCCGTACTGCTGCGGCTGGCCGAGGCGGGCGCGACCGTCGTCGGCTCGGACGCGCATCCCGAACGTCTGGCGGAGGCCGTGGACGCGGCCCGCTACGCGCACGGCGGTGCCACCGTCGTCGGGGACACGGTCGACCTGCTCGACGCGCAGGCGACCCGCGACTGGGCCGAGCACATCGAGAAGGACTTCGGCCGCATCGACGGCCTGGTCCACCTCGTCGGCGGCTGGCGCGGCAGCGCCACCTTCACCGACACCGACCTCGCCGACTGGGAGTTGCTGGAGAAGCTGCTCATCCGCACCGTCCAGCACACCTCCCTGGCCTTCTACGACGGCCTGGAGCGCAGCGACCGCGGCCGCTACCTCCTGATCAGCGCGGCCGGCGCCAGCAAGCCCACCGCGGGCAACGCGGCGTACTCCGCCTCGAAGGCCGCCGCCGAGGCCTGGACCCTCGCCATGGCGGACGGCTACCGCAAGGCCGGGGGCGAGGGCGGCCCCACCTCCGCCGCCGCGATCATGGTGGTGAAGGCGCTGGTGCACGACGCGATGCGCGCCGAACGCCCCAACGCGAAGTTCGCGGGCTTCACCGACGTCAAGGATCTCGCCGAGGCCATCGTCGGCGTCTGGGACAAGCCCGCCACCGAAGTGAACGGACACCGTCTGTGGCTGACCGAGAAGCCGTGAACCCTCCGAAGGCCCCTTTTACGCAGGCCCGACGCCACCACGACCCGGAGATCCGCGGCTTCGCCAGCGACAACTACGCCGGCGCCCACCCCGAGGTGCTCGCCGCCCTCGCCCTCGCCAACGGCGGCCACCAGGTCGCCTACGGCGAGGACGACTACACCGACCACCTTCAGGGCATCATCCGCAGCCACTTCGGCGCCACGGCGGAGGCCTTCCCGGTCTTCAACGGCACCGGCGCCAACGTCGTCGCGCTCCAGGCGGTCACCGACCGCTGGGGCGCGGTGATCTGCGCCGAGAGCGCGCATATCAACGTCGACGAGGGCGGCGCCCCCGAACGCATGGGCGGCCTCAAACTGCTCACGGTGCCCACCCCGGACGGCAAGCTCACCCCCGAACTGATCGACCGGCAGGCCTACGGCTGGGACGACGAGCACCGCGCGATGCCCCAGGTCGTCTCGATCACCCAGAGCACCGAACTCGGCACCCTCTACACGCCCGACGAGATCCGCGCGATCTGCGACCACGCCCACGCGCACGGCATGAAGGTCCACCTCGACGGTTCCCGGATAGCCAATGCGGCCGCCTCCCTGAACGTCCCCATGCGGACGTTCACCAACGCGGTCGGCGTCGACATCCTCTCGCTCGGGGGCACCAAGAACGGCGCGCTGTTCGGTGAGGCGGTCGTGGTGATCAACCAGGACGCCGTCAGTCACATGAAGCACCTGCGCAAGCTGTCGATGCAGCTCGCCTCCAAGATGCGCTTCGTCTCCGTGCAGTTGGAGGCGCTGCTCGCCAAGGACCTGTGGCTGCGCAACGCCCGCCACGCGAACGAGATGGCCCAGCGCCTCGCCGAGGGGGTGCGCGCGGTGCACGGTGTGGAGATCCTCTACCCGGTGCAGGCAAACGGAGTCTTCGCGCGTCTCCCGCACGATGTGAGCGAGCGCCTTCAGCAGCGGTTCCGTTTCTACTTCTGGGACGAGGCCGCCGGCGACGTCCGCTGGATGTGCGCCTTCGACACGACCGAGGACGACGTGGACGCGTTCGTGGCGGCCCTCAAGGAGGAGATGGCGCGCTGACGGACAGATGGATGCAATGCATAGGTATGCGGTCACCTGAAAAGTCATTGACTCTCGGGTGATCGCTTTCCTATGCTCTCCGGTCATGGAGCTGATCCAGAACACCTCTGACCTGTCCGCCTACTTGGCCGCCGACGAGGTCATCGACCACGAGCATCCCCTCGTGCGGGAGACGGCCGCGCGCCTTGCCGGCAGCGCCGCGGACTCGTATGGCTATGCACGGCTGGCGTTCGAGTTCGTGCGGGACACCATTCCCCACTCGCAGGACTCCGGCGACCTGCGCGTCACCTGGCGGGCCTCCGATGTCCTGGAACAGGGCACCGGCATCTGCTACGCCAAGGCGCACGCCCTCGCCGCACTCTTGCGGGCCGAGGACATCCCCACCGCGTTGTGCTATCAGAAGTTCGACGTGGTGCACGGGCTGGTGGCCGTCCGCTTCAACGGGGCCTGGCACCGGCAGGACCCGCGCGGCAACAAGCCGGGCGTGGACGCGCAGTTCTCCCTCGACGGTGAGCGCTTGGCCTTCGTACCGGATCCGGAGTTCAATGAGCTGGACTATCCGGTCCTGTACGCTGAACCACCTGCGGTCGTGCTGAGCGTTCTCAAAGCCGCCCCCGACCGGCCGTACCTGTGGAAGACGCTCCCGACCGCACTCTGAGGCAACCATGGCACTCACGCTGACCGTGTCCGACGAAGTCCGCGCCCTCGCCCCCGGGTTCACACATCTCGCGATCGAGGCGCACGGACTGGTCAACGGGCCGAGCACCGGCGCGAGTTCGGCGCTCCTCGACGACGCGGCCCGCCGACTCGCCGTACGACTCGACGGCCGCGCCCCGCACGAGGACCCGCACATGGCGGCCTGGCGCGAGGTGTACACGGCGTTCGGATCGAAGCCGTCGCGCACCCGCAACTCGGCCGAGGCGCTGGCCAAGAGGGCGCTCTCGGACGGCGGGCTGCCCCGGATCAATCTCCTGGTGGACCTCTACAACGCCATCAGCGTCGCCCACCTGATCCCTGTGGGCGGTGAGGACACCGACCGCATCCAGGGCGGGATGGTGCTTCAACGCGCCGTCGGGGACGAGGAGTTCGTGACCGTCGCGGGCGGCGAGGAGGTCGTCGAGCACCCGGACGCGGGCGAGGTGGTGTGGTGTGACGCGGCCGGTGTCACCTGCCGCCGCTGGAACTGGCGGCAGGGGCCGCGCACCAGGCTCACGGAGGAATCGGCCTCCGCCGTCTTCCTGTTGGAGAGTCTGGCGCCGATGCCGGTGGCCGACGTCGAGAACGCCGGGGCCGAACTCGCCGAACTACTGGGGAAGTTCAGCCCCGGGGCGCGGATCTGCGTCCACGCCCCGGCATGACGGCTCAGCGGGCCTCGGCGGCCTTGACCTCTTCGGGGGTCGGCGCGGTGCCGCCGAGATGGGCGGGCATCCACCAGGTGTCGTCCGGGCCGTTCGGCCGCACCGGGTACGCGCGCTGGGCGGCCTCCAGCAACTCCTGGATGCGCTCGCGCAGTCGGCGGGTGATCGCGCCCGCGTACTGGTCCTGAGGAGCCTCCACCGGCTCGCCGACCCGGATGGTGATCGGGGTGTGGCTGCGCTTGAAGTTCTTCGGGTGCCCCTTGGTCCACAGGCGCTGGGTGCCCCACAGGGCCATCGGGATCAGCGGGACGCCGGCCTCCTGGGCCATGCGCGCGGCACCGGACTTGAAGCTCTTCAGGGTGAAGGACTGAGAGATGGTCGCTTCGGGGAAGACGCCGACGATCTCGCCGGAGCGCAGTGACTCCAGTGCGTGCTGGTAGGCCGTCTCGCCCTGCTTGCGGTCCACGGGGATGTGCTTCATGCCGCGCATCAGCGGACCGGAGATCTTGTGCCGGAACACCGACTCCTTCGCCATGAAGCGCACCAGGCGCTTCTGCGGCAGAGCGGCGAGACCGTCGAAGATGAAGTCCAGGTAGCTGATGTGGTTACTGACCAGCACGGCGCCGCCCGAGCGCGGAATGTTCTCCGACCCCTTGCAGTCGATCTTGAGGTCCCAGGCCTTGAACAGCGTTTGTGCGAGACCGATGACGGGGCGGTAGACAAGCTCAGCCATGGACGGGGTGGACCCTTCTCTCTGCCTGGAAGGGGTTCTCCGGGCGGGAAAGTTACGCAGCCGTAGGTTTACGGCATTGCGCAGATCGTGCCCCAAGAACGGACGAGTGGCCAGTCCTCGTGCCGCAGAACGGCGAGATCCTCGTCACGTCCATTACTTGATCCACCTCGGGCTTTTAAATTGCCTTTACTGTGCACGTACTGTGACGCGACGCGCGAGCAGGTACATCTCGCACCCCAGGCAGTACCCGAAAGCGGCATTGAGGAAGGCGGCGGCGAGCGCGGCGCCGGTCGCCGCCAGTCCCAGCCACTCGGGACCCGGGCCGAAACCGACCAGACCCACCCCGGCGAAGACCAGCCCGACCGCCTGCGCGAACCGCGGCGGCCGCGGCGACTCGAACTCGGTCGGCGGCCCGATCCGGGGCCGTACGGCCGTCCGGAACAGCCAGCCGTAGGGCGAACGGCCCACGCCGCCCGCCGCACCCAGCGCGAACGCCAGGGTCTGCCACGCCAGCAGCCAGAAACTGCCGGTGATCAGCACGACCGCCAGTACTACGGTCGTCAGGGCCGCTCCGAACCGCGGTCCTCTCACGTCGATGTCCATGAACCCAGGATTCCGCAGCGGAAACGATTCGTAGTGCTGGGAATCTTTGCAGTCTCGTGAACGCTGAAGTCGGGGATGACCGGACTCATGGTGTGCGTGGCGGTGCTCGCGGTGGCGAGCGCCTACGGAGTGCTGCATCGGCGGCGGAGCGGGAGAGTACGGGTGCGCGGGCGCGACGGCGGAAAACGGCTCGGGACCGCCGAGTTGGGCGGCGACCTCGGCGAGAAGGCCACCCTGGTGCAGTTCTCCAGCGCCTTCTGCGCGCCCTGCCGGGCCACCCGCCGGGTGCTGGGCGAGGTGGCCGACATGGTCGCGGGCGTCCGGCACATCGAGATCGACGCAGAGGACCATCTGGACCTCGTACGCGAACTCGACATCCTGAAGACCCCCACCGTGCTGGTCCTCGACGCGGACGGACGGGTCGTGCGGCGTGCCACCGGCCTCCCCCGCAAGGCGGATGTCATCGCGGCTCTGGGGGAGGCGGTCTGACGGCTGTGACGACCACGGTGAGGCATCTCCCATATACCGGAACGTACTTGACTGTGCGCACCACCTATCGTCAGCCTGACCGTATGCCTTCGGAACTCCTTCTCTTCGGGCGGGTGCACGTCGACCTCGCCCGCACCGCGAGCGCGCGCTGTCCGGGCTGTTGAGCAGCCACGGTCCCGCTCGTCCCCTCCGCAGAAGGACAACTCCATGCCGGCCACGCCCGACCTCGGCACCCGTACTCCTCAGCTCGCTTCCCCCGACCTGCTGCGCTCCGTCTTCCGGCAGCACGCGGCCGGTGTGGCGGTGATCACCGCGAGCGGTGACGCCGGTCCGGTCGGCTTCACCGCCACCTCGCTCAGCTCTGTCTCGGCGCAGCCCCCGATGCTGTCCTTCGGGATCAGCACCGGTGCCTCCAGTTGGCCGGCGATATCCGGGGCCGACCATGTCGGCGTGCATCTCCTCGGCGAGCACCAGGAGCAGTTGGCCGCCACCTTCGCGCGCAGCGGCGCCGACCGGTTCGGGGCGCCCACCGCCTGGCGCGAGGGGCCCGAGGGTGTGCCGGTCCTCGACGACGTGCTCGCCTGGCTCGTGTGCAGGGTCGTCGCGCGCGTGCCCGCCGGGGACCACCGCATCGTCGTGGCCGAGGTCGTCCTCGGCGATCCCGCCGGTTCCGGCCGGCCGCTCCTCTACCACCAGGGGCGCTTCAATGGGCTGCGTGACTGAGGCCACTCTCTCGGGGTGACGGGCCACCCTGCGAAAGCGTCGAGTTCCGATTACGCTGCGTTGCACAGGTCACAGTTCAAAGCGCTTGCTTAGCGGGCACCCCTTGGGGGAGCGTAGTGGTGCGTACTGGCGAGTAATATTTCGCTCGGAGCACCGGTCGCCCCCACCGGGAACGGCCGTTCTAGGCGCCTATGCTGCCTGGAAGTAGGCAGCCGAAAAATGACGATGCAGTAGGAGAGCCGGCGTGAGCTTGAGGATCGTTGTCACTGTGAAGTACGTGCCCGACGCCACTGGCGACCGGCACTTCGCCGATGACCTGACCGTCGACCGGGACGACGTGGACGGTCTGCTCTCCGAGCTCGACGAGTACGCGGTCGAGCAGGCGCTGCAGATCTCCGAGAACTCGGACGACGACGTGGAGATCACCGTCCTGACCGTGGGCCCCGAGGACGCCAAGGACGCCCTGCGCAAGGCGCTGTCCATGGGCGCCGACAAGGCGATCCACGTCGAGGACGACGACCTGCACGGCACCGATGTCATCGGCACCTCCCTGGTGCTGGCCAAGGCGATCGAGAAGGCCGGCTTCGACCTGGTCGTCTCCGGCATGGCCTCCACCGACGGCACCGCCGGTGTGGTCCCCGCCCTGCTGGCCGAGCGCCTGGGCGTCCCGCAGGTCACGCTGCTCTCCGAGGTCTCCGTCGAGGACGGCGTGGTGAAGGGCCGTCGTGACGGCGACAGCGCCTCCGAGCAGTTGGAGGCCTCCCTGCCGGCCGTCGTGTCGGTCACCGACCAGTCGGGCGAGGCGCGTTACCCGTCCTTCAAGGGCATCATGGCCGCCAAGAAGAAGCCGGTTCAGGCCTGGGACCTCTCCGACCTGGAGATCGACGCCGACGAGGTCGGCCTGGCAGGCGCCTGGAGCGCCGTCGACTCCGCGGCCCAGCGCCCCGCGCGCACCGCCGGCACGATCGTCAAGGACGAGGGCGAGGGCGGCAAGCAGCTCGCCGAGTTCCTCGCGGGCCAGAAGTTCATCTAAGGCTTCCGCCCAACTCGCTTACCGCCCCTCAGACTTCGCAAGCACGCAGGAGACCATCCCCATGGCTGAAGTTCTCGTCTACGTCGACCACGTGGACGGCGCCGTCCGCAAGCCCACCCTGGAGCTGCTGACCCTGGCCCGCCGTATCGGCGAGCCCGTCGCGGTCGCTCTCGGTGCGGGTGCCGAGAACACCGCCGCCGCGCTCGCCGAGCACGGCGCGGTGAAGGTGCTCACCCACGATGCCGCCGAGTACGCCGACTACCTCGTCGTCCCCAAGGTGGACGCCCTCCAGGCGGCCTACGACTCCGTCTCCCCGGCCGCCGTCCTGGTGCCGTCCTCCGCCGAGGGCAAGGAGATCGCCGCCCGCCTCGCGGTGCGCATCGGCTCCGGCATCATCACCGACGCCGTGGACCTGGAGGCCGGAGACAACGGCCCGGTCGCGACGCAGTCGGTGTTCGCCGCCTCCTTCACCACCAAGACCCGCGTGGCCAAGGGCACCCCGGTCATCACCGTCAAGCCCAACTCGGCCGCCGTGGAGGCAGCCCCGGCCGCCGGCACCGTCGAGGCCCTCGCGGTCACCTTCTCCGACAAGGCCACCGGCACCAAGGTCACCGCGCGCACCCCGCGCGAGTCGACCGGCCGCCCCGAGCTGACCGAGGCCGCGATCGTCGTCTCCGGCGGACGCGGCGTCAACGGCGCGGAGAACTTCGCGATCATCGAGGCCCTCGCCGACTCCCTCGGCGCGGCCGTCGGCGCCTCGCGTGCCGCCGTCGACGCCGGCTGGTACCCGCACTCCAACCAGGTCGGCCAGACAGGCAAGAGCGTCTCGCCGCAGCTCTACATCGCCAACGGCATCTCCGGCGCGATCCAGCACCGCGCGGGCATGCAGACCTCGAAGACGATCGTGGCCGTCAACAAGGACGCCGAGGCACCGATCTTCGACCTCGTCGACTACGGCGTCGTCGGCGACCTCTTCGACGTCGTCCCGCAGCTCACCGAGGAGATCACCACCCGCAAGGGCTGATCCCGCCAGGCTGTACGAGGCCCCTGCGACCCGCGCGGTCGTGGGGGCCCTCGCGTGTCCGGGCCGCTCAGCCCAGGCTGATGGTGGACCGTACGGGCAGATGGTCGCTCGGGAACTGGCTGTTCTCGGAGAAGGTGTCCAGGGTCGTCCGGCGCACGGTGACGCCCGGGGTGACCAGGATCCAGTCGATGCGCGCACCGCCCGGCACGAGCGCGCGATAGCCGTGGAAACTCCCGTACAGCTTCCCGCGCCCCGCCGCCGCGTCCCAGGTGTCCCTGAAGCCGGCGCCCAGCATCGTGTCGTAGACCGAGGTGGTGTACGCGGCGGTGTTGAAGTCGCCGGTCACCACGAACGGCAGGGACCGGTCGAGGCCCGCGATGCGTTCGGCGATGAGGGTGGCGGCACGCTCGCGTGCGTACTGACTCGCGTTGTCCAGGTGGGTGTTGAGGACGTAGAACTCCCGTCCGTTGTCCCCGAGATCGCGGAAGCGGATCCAGGTCGCGATGCGCGGGTGGGCGCCGCCCCAGGTATTGGAACCGATCACGGCGGGTGTGTCGGAGAGCCAGAACTGGTCGTACTCGACGGGGGCGAGCCGGCGGGTGTCGTAGAAGATCGCCGTCTCCTCGTCGTGGCTGCCGCCCTTGCGGCCGCCGCCGATCCAGTCGTAGTGCGGGGCGAGGTCGTGCCTGATGTCCTGGAGCTGCCGGTAGAGGCCCTCCTGGGTGCCGATGATGTCGGGGGCCGCGCGGAGCAGCAGATCGCGCATCACCGGGCGGCGGGCCTTCCAGCTGTTGGGTTCGTCGCTGCTCGCGTAGCGCAGGTTGAACGTCATGACGTCCAGCAGCCTGGTCTCCTTGCGGACGGTTCCGGAGCGTACGGTTCCGATCAGTGGCAGGGCGACGGCGGCCGCCACCAGTGTGGTGAGCCCGGCGCGCCGCGTCACCGTCCTGACAGTCGACATGTGCATCCCCTCCCCTTGGGAGTCAGGATGAAGGGGCGAAGAGCCGGGCGGAAGAGGGCCTCGGGGCAGGAGTGAACGCCATGGGCTCCTGCCGTGGACAGGGTGTTGACCGGCGGGAAGCTCCATGGATAACTTCGTTCTACGGATTGTTGATTCCGCAGAGCGGAAAACTGGAGGGTGTGGGATGGGTCAGGGCCAGCAGGAGAAGGTGGCGACGAGTCTCGCGGGCGTGGTCGGCGAGGAGATCAGCGCCTCCCTGGCACCGGTCGACGCCGAACTGGAGCGCCGCTACCCCGGCGACCCCGGCACCCGCCAGCCCGTCCACACGGTCTACGTCCCCGGTGACGTCTTCGCCGCCGACACCATCCGCTCCTGGGGCGACCGGGCGCTGGCCGCCCTCGACGAACACGCCCCCGACGCGGCCTCTTTCGCCGCCGTGCTTGGCCTCTCCGACGAACTCGCCGAGCCCGTCCACGCGCGCGTGCGGGCCAAGTTGGAGCGCGAGCCCATCGAGGACCTGCGTGTCGACTTCGAGGACGGCTACGGCCCCCGCCCCGACGTCGAGGAGGACGAGGCCGCCGCCCGCGCGGCCCGGCTGATCGCCGAGGCGTTCGCGAAGGGCACGGCGGCGCCGTACATGGGCATCCGGATGAAGTGCATGGAGGCACCAGTGCGCGACCGGGGCATCCGCACCCTCGACATCTTCCTGACCGGCCTGATGGCGGCCGGCGGGCTGCCCGAGGGGCTGGTCCTGACACTGCCCAAGGTCACCTACGCCGAGCAGATCACCGCGATGGTGCGGCTCCTGGAGGCCTTCGAGAAGGCGCACGGCCTGGAGCAGGGGCGCATCGGCTTCGAGATACAGATCGAGACCAGCCAGTCCATCCTCGCCACCGACGGCACGGCGACCGTCGCCCGTATGATCCAGGCCGCCGAGGGCCGCGCCACCGGCCTGCACTACGGCACCTTCGACTACAGCGCCTGTCTCGGCGTCTCCGCCGCGTACCAGGCCAGCGACCACCCGGCAGCCGACCACGCGAAGGCCGTCATGCAGGTCGCGGCGGCGGGGACCGGGGTGCGCGTCTCGGACGGCTCCACGAACGTCCTCCCGGTGGGCCCCACCGCGCGGGTCCACGACGCCTGGCGGCTGCACTACGGCCTCACCCGGCGGGCCTTGTCCCGCGCGTACTACCAGGGCTGGGACATGCACCCCGGGCACATCCCCACCCGCTACGCGGCCGTCTTCGCCTTCTATCGCGAAGGCTTCGAACAGGCCGCCGCGCGCCTCACCCGCTACGCCAACCGGGCCGGCGGCGACGTCATGGACGAGCCCGCGACCGCCAAGGCCCTCAGCGGCTATCTGCTGCGCGGCCTGGACTGCGGAGCGCTCGACATCGCCGAGGTGGCCAGGGCGACCGGGCTGACCCGGGCGGACCTGGAGGGCTTCGCGGCGCCGCGCCGGGGTGACCTGACGGCATCCGCCAAGTAGCGGACCTGTCACAGGTATTGACGTCGGATGCTGTTGTCACCGCCGCCCCGTAGGCTGTACGGCGTTCATGGTCGTGCCACAGGAACGGAGCGGCGGTGCCTTCGGGGGAGAGCGGACGCGTGGACGGGACCGACCGGTTGCTGGCCGGGCGCTATCGCGTCGTGGCCCGGCTCGGGCGCGGCGGCATGGGCGTCGTCTGGCGGGCCGTGGACGAGGTCCTCGGCCGAGAGGTCGCCGTCAAGGAACTGCGCACCTTCACCGACGCCCACGGGCCCGAACTGGCCGACCTGCGGCTGCGGATGCAGCGCGAGGCGCGGGCGGCGGCGCGGGTGCGTCATCCCGGAGTGGTCGCCGTGCACGACATCGCCGAGGTCGACGGACGCCCGCTGATCGTCATGGAGCTGATTGACGGCCCCTCCCTCGACGACGTCCTGGCGGAGCGCGGCCCGATCGGCCCGCGCGAGGCGGCCGGAATCGGCGCGAAGGTGATGGAGGCACTGGCCGCCGCCCACTCGGCCGGCGTCCTGCACCGCGATGTGAAGCCGGGCAACATCCTCCTCGACCGCTCGGGCCGGGTCGTCCTCACGGACTTCGGCATAGCCACCATGGACGACCCGGGCGACGGCTCCGCCACCCACCTCACCCGCAGCGGCGAACTCATCGGCTCCCTGGACTACTTGGCCCCGGAACGGGCCCAGGGCGCCGACCCCGGCCCGGCCTCCGACGTCTGGGCCCTGGGCGCCACGCTCTACGCGGCGGTGGAGGGCACCTCACCGTTCCGCCGCACCTCGACCTACTCCACACTCACGGCGATCGTCTCCGAGCCCCTGCCGGAAGCCCACCGGGCGGGCCCCCTCGACCCCGTCCTGCGTCAACTGATGGACAAACGCCCGGAGTCCCGCCCCGGCGCCGAGCAAGCGCGGGAGCTGCTGGAAGGGGTGGCGGGCGCGTCGGGCACGGATTCACCGACGACCACATTGCGGGTGACCGGCGACGGGGTTCCCGAACTACCGCCGGGATTCGAGCCGGTGGAGCCGAAGGGGAGCGCGGGAGCGGGCGCCGGAGCGTGGACTCCGGAACCGAAGCAGCCAACGGAGCCTCGGGCGGCGGGTTCTGGGGCACAAGGGGCACCAGGGGCTTCGGAGGCGGCACCCCTGGTCGACGCTGGAACCGGCGCGGGGGGAGCGGGCGCCGCTGAGCCGACGGGGACCGTGCCCGGACTCGGGTCCGCGAAGGCCGACGTGCCAGCCGCGCGCGGCCTCGGGATCGGGGACCGCGTAGCCTCGGCCGGGCGGATGTCCGGCGTCGGCGAGCCGGCCGCAGGCGGTGGCCAGGCGACCGGCGGTACGCCTGAGGCAGCGGGACCGGGCAACGCGGCGACCTCGGGACGCCCCGGATTCGAAGGGCCAATACCCGCTAAATCGGCGCGAGTTGCAGCATCGCCGTACACCCCGTGCGTGGCACCCCCACCCGGACCAGGAGAGCACACCCCCGCTTCCTCGGCGCGACTCACCCCTGACGCCCTCCCACCCGCCTCCACGCCCCCGGGCTTCGGCCCACCCCTCGCCCCCGCGCCTCACGCGACCGGCCCCATGGACCGCCCCGACCCGCCCCGCCGCAAGGCACGCGTCCTGCTGGTCGCCGCTGGGGTAGCTGTCGTCCTAGCCGGTGCCGGAGTCGTCGTCGCCCACATGGTCAACTCCGGGGACACGTCCGTCACTTCGAGGACCAGCTCACCCCCGGCCGGAGAGGTGGTCGGCCCCGCCTCGCCCACCGGACACACGGACGCCGACCGCTCGGCCGACCCCAAGCCCACCGGTCAGGGCGACGACGGCTCCCAGGCGCCGACGCAGCAGCACACGGACAAGGGCAACAGCACAACCGGGGGGAAGGCTCCTGGCACCGCGCCGGGCAAGTCAGCGCCCCCCAGCGGCGGAAGCACCCCGACGACAGGCGATGACAGCCCCAGTCCCAGCCCCGCTGCCGCCTGCCAGTCCATCGGCGGCGGCAAATACAACTGCCAGGTGTGGCGCAGCGCCAAGTCCTACACCGCGTCCGGCACCGAAGCCGGAGTCCTCGGCGCGGGGACCAACTACTTCTTCTGCCAGCAGAACCTGGGCCGCCGCGAGACCTACGGCCAGTGGACCAACGTCTGGTGGGCCAGGACGGACGACGACAGCGGCAACACGAACGTCTACGTCAGCGACGTCTACATCAAGGGCGGCGACAACGACGAGCCGGTCCCGGGGCTGCCGGTCTGCTGAAACCGTCCGAAGCACTCCAGGCCGGACACCGTCACCAAGCCTTCCTCCAGGAACAGTCGGGTACCCCGCTCGCACAACTCCCGGTCCGCGCGCGCCCGCCTGCAGAACTTCTCCGGCGTCCGCCCGAACAGCTTCCTCAACTCCGCCGAGCCGCCCAGCAGTTCGGTGAGCAGCGCACGCTCGCCCGGATGCCGGCGCGGTACGCCCGTACCGTCATGCAGCACCCCATGTCGGTTGACGTACGCGTACACGCCTCGTGGCAACTCCCCGGACTCCGGCTCGAAGCGGAACTCGGACCCGGGCAACCACACCCGGTCGAAGGCGACCTCGCTCGCGTCCACCACCGCGAGCTGCCGCGCGTCGAACCACGTCACGAACAACTCCCGTACGACACCGGGTGAGTTGATCGGAGACGCCGAGACATAACCCATGCGGCTCACATGCGCGGAGACGCCGATGCCGACACCCGTGACCCGCGCCTTCACCATCGGGACGGGAGACGTGATTCCGAACTCCGCCATCTTGTGGCGCAGTTGGCCGGGGCAGGCGTTGGAACCGATGGCGAGGACCGGGGTGCGGTCCTCGTACGTGACGCGGTCGTCGAGGGGCAAGAACCGGTCTCCGACGAGGAGTCCGGAGGTGGCGGGCCAGGCGCCCGGGTAGGTGAGGGGTTCCTCGCGCGGTGCCCGAGCGAGCCCCAGGGCCTCCAAAGTACGGTCGTCCACGGGCCGCTCAGTCCGTCGGCGGCAGCTCGCCCGAGCCCCGGGTGATCAGCCGGGTGGGCAGTTCGATGCGCTCCGGGGCGATGAGGGTGCCGTCCAGTTGGCGGAAGAGGCGGTCGGCGGCCGTGCGGCCGAGGGTCGCGGAGTCCTGGGCGACGACGGTCACTCCGGGCTGGAGCAGATCGGCGAGTTCGAAGTCGTCGAAGCCGACGAGGGCGACCCGGCGGGACTGTTCGGCCAGGACCCGGACGACGGTGACCGTCACACGGTTGTTGCCGGCGAAGATCGCGGTCACGGGGGAGGGGCCGGTCAGCATCTCCTCGGCCGCCCGGCGCACCCGCACGGGGTCGGTCACACCGAGGGACATCCAGGCGTCCTCGACCGGTATGCCCGCGTCCTCCATGGCGGCCCGGTAGCCGCGCAGTCGCTCGACGGCGGTGTGGATGCGGGGCATGTCACCGATGAAGCCGATGCGCCGGTGGCCGTGGGAGATGAGGTGGGTGACGCCGTCGCGCGCGCCGCCGTAGCTGTCGGACAGGACGACGTCCGCGTCGATCTGCCCGGCCGGACGGTCCACGAACACGGTCGCGACGCCCGCCTTGATCTCCGGCTCCAGATAGCGGTGGTCGTCCCCGGCCGGGATCACCACCAGCCCGTCCACGCGCCGGGCGCACAGCGCCAGCACCAACTCCTGCTCGCGGTCCGGGTCTTCGGCGCTGGAGCCGTTGATCAGCAGGGCGCCGTGGGCGCGGGCGACCTCCTCGACCGCGCGGCTGAGCGGGCCGTAGAACGGGTCGGCGAGGTCCTCCAGGACGAGGCCGATGCTGGCCGTGCGGCCCTTGCGCAGGACGCGGGCGCTGTCGTTGCGACGGAAGCCGAGGGCGTCGATGGCCTCCTGGACGCGACGCTCGGTGTCGGGGGTGACGCCCGGTTCGCCGTTGACCACGCGAGACACCGTTTTCAGGCCGACACCGGCGCGTGCGGCCACGTCCTTCATGGTCGGACGGTTGCCGTAGCGGTTCTCGGGGCGGCGGGCGGTCTCTGGCACGATGCGCTGTCCTGTCCTGTCGTCCACGGGGGATGCATAGGTCCATGGGTTTGTATGAGGATGTGGCGTCGAGCATAGAGCCTGGACAACGTTGTCATATGCGAGAGAGACTGTCCACCGATATCTCCGGCCTGCGCCCCCACCGCGAGACCGGTCCAACTCACCTTCTGGTGGTACCTCATGTTTGACGGGGAGATCTGACACTGTGATGCACACCGACCTCGTGGCCGCGCTCGACATCGGAGGCACCAAGATCGCCGGGGCGCTGGTGGACGGCCACGGCAAGATCCTGGTGCGCGCGCAGCGCCCGACACCCTCGCAGGACGACGGCGACACCGTGATGCGCGCCGTGGAGGAGGTGCTCGGGGAGCTCACCGCATCGCCTTCGTGGTCCCGCGCGAGCGCCCTCGGCATCGGCAGCGCGGGTCCCGTGGACGCCTCCGCGGGCACCGTGAGCCCGGTCAACGTGCCCGGCTGGCGCGACTATCCGCTCGTCGAGCGGGTGCGTGCGGCGACCGGGGGCCTGCCCGTCGAGCTGATCGGCGACGGTGTGGCGATCACGGCGGCCGAACACTGGCAGGGTGCCGCGCGCGGGCACGCCAACGCGCTCTGCATGGTGGTGTCCACGGGTGTCGGGGGCGGCCTCGTCCTGGGCGGGCAGTTGCACCCCGGGCCGACCGGCAACGCGGGCCACATCGGCCACATCAGCGTGGACCTGGACGGCGACGCCTGCCCGTGCGGTTCGCGCGGGTGTGTGGAGCGGATCGCCAGCGGTCCCAACATCGCCCGGCGGGCGGTCGAGGGCGGTTGGCGGCCGGGCCCGGACGGCGATGCCTCTGCCGCCGCGGTGGCCGCCGCGGCCCGCGCCGGTGATCCGGTCGCCGTGGCCTCCTTCGAGCGGGCCGCACAGGCCCTCGCCGCCGGTATCGCGGCCACCGCGACCCTCGTCGAGATCGACATCGCCGTGATCGGCGGCGGCGTGGGCAAGGCGGGCGACGTGCTCTTCACGCCGCTGCGCAAGGCCCTGAGCGACTACGCGACGCTGTCCTTCGTGCAACGCCTGACGGTGACGCCGGCTCAGATGGGCACGGACGCCGGGCTGGTGGGAGCGGCCGCGGCCGCGCTCGCCGGGCGGGCGAGCACGACCTCGGCCGGGGTGTGAGGAACCGAGCGGACGAAACGTTCGTTCAGTGGCCTACGTCCTTGCTCAGCACGTGAGTCGAGCGTCCGCCCAGTCCGCGTGGTCCGAGTCGATCCCGTCACCGCCGTTGGTGACGAGGAGCCGGACCACCTGGGCGCCGGTCACATCCGCCGTGACCGGCTGGGCGGGCATCGCGTTGGTGAGGACGCCGGTCGAGGCGACCTTGGTGCCGTCCGCCCTCTCCTCGTTGCTGGTGTTGCGCTCAACGGGCCCGTATCCGTTAGTCGTTGACAACCAGAGCAGGTCACCGAGGTAGGAGGGTCCCGCCTGGGGAGCCACCACCGCGGACGCGGTGAACGGCAGGGTGTTGCCGGTCGGTGAGCGGTAACTCGCCTGGAGCGTCAGGTCGTACGACCCCGTCGGTGTCCCCGCGGGCGGGGTGACCGTCGTGGTGAGCGGGGCCCGCGTGGCCGCCTGGATCAACGGAGTGGCGCCGAGGCCGAGTTCGACGGCGGGCGCATTCTTGAGCGCGTGCCGGTCGGCCAACAGGCCGAGGCGATTTACTTTTGAACGCGTTCAAGTTTCTGCGCTAGGCTCACTCCGAACCGAAGGGGGAGCCCTGTGAAGATCGTCATTCCCGGTGGTACGGGACAGGTGGGCGCGGTGCTGAACCGTGCTCTGACCGGGGCCGGGCACGAGGTCGTCGTGCTGAGCAGGCGGCCGGCGCGTGATCGTGAGGTGTGGTGGGACGGCGAGAGGCTGGGCTCCTGGGCCCGGGAGGTTGACGGCAGTGACGTCGTGATCAACCTGGCGGGGCGCAGCGTCAGTTGCCGTTACACGCCCGCCAATCTGAAGGCGATGATGGACTCGCGAGTCCACTCGGCCCGGGTCGTCGGCGAGGCCATCGCCGCCGCCGCGCAACCGCCGCGCGTCTGGCTCCAGATGAGCACCGCCACCGTCTACGCCCACCGCTACGACGCCCCCAACGACGAGGCCACCGGTCTGATCGGCGGCGCCGAACCGGACGTCCCCGGCTACTGGTCCTACAGCGTGGAGATCGCCAAGAACTGGGAGCTGGCGCAGGAACGCGCCGACACCCCGCACACCCGCAAGGTCGCGCTGCGCGCCGCCATGGTGATGAGCCCCGACCGCGGCGGTGTCTTCGACGTCCTGTCGGGGCTGGTCCGGCTCGGGCTCGGCGGTCCGGTCGCGGGCGGCGCCCAGTACGTCTCCTGGATCCACGACCAGGACTTCGTGCGCGCGGTCGAGTTCCTCGTCGACCGCGACGACATCGCAGGACCGGTGAACCTCGCCGCCCCGGGACCGCTCCCGCAGCGCGCCTTCATGCGCGTCCTGCGAGCCGCCCGTGGCGTCCCCGTGGGACTGCCCGCCACCAAGTGGATGGCGGAACTGGGCGCGTTCGCCCTGCGCTCGGACACCGAACTCCTCCTGAAGAGCAGGCGGGTCGTCCCGGGTCGCTTGCTGGCGGAGGGGTTCAGCTTCGATCATCCGCAGTGGCCGGAGGCGGCCGTGGATCTCGTGCGACGGGCCCGGGACGGGGCCGGTTCCGCCCGGCGGGCCGTCCGGGCGTGACCCCGGCGCGCTTCGTCAGTTGAACGGGGCATGAAGAAGCGCAGCATGCTCGCCATCGCCTCCCTCGCCACCGGATTCGTCGTCGCCGCGATCACTCCGTCGCACTCCCACGACCACGACGTACTCGGCGATCTGAACGTCAAGGACACCGTGGGCTCCGTGGACCATCTCGTCAGCGACGGCAGCCTCGCCGTCGACGAGGGCACCCTGGGACAGAACAGCTGATACCGGTCGGAAGCGCACGGCGCCGGTGCCTCGTCGGAGGGGGCACCGGCGCCGTCGTATGCGCGCTCTCAACTGGGGCTGGTTTCCGTGGCAGGGTGGAACGGGCAAGCCTCAGGGGGCCAACAGAAGAGGGGGAACTGTGACCGTCGTCTGGATCAACGGCGCGTTCGGTGCGGGGAAGACGACCACCGCACGGGAACTGATGGACCTGATCCCGAACAGCACGCTCTTCGACCCGGAGGTCATCGGCGGAGCACTGCCCTGCCTGCTCCCGCCCAAGCGTCTCGCGGAGGTCGGCGACTTCCAGGACCTGCCGATCTGGCGGCGGCTGGTGATCGACACGGCGGCCGCCATGCTCGCCGAGCTGGGCGGGACCCTCATCGTTCCGATGACCGTGCTGCGCCAGGAGTACCGCGACGAGATCTTCGGCGGTCTCGCCGCGCGCCGGATCGCCGTCCGGCATGTCCTCCTCGCTCCGGCTGAAACGATCCTGCGCGAACGAATAGCCGCCCGGGAGATCCCACCGGACCTCCCCGACGGCGAGCTGCGGATGCAGCAGTGGGCATACGACCACATCGAGCCGTACCGCGCCGCGCTCGCCTCCTGGCTCACCGCCGACGCCCATCTCGTCGACACCAGCGCGCTCACCCCCTACGAGACGGCCACCCGGATCGCCGGGGCGGTCGGCAGTGGTGCCGTGCCCGTCTGCGACATCGTGCAGACCCCGGAGCCCACCTCCGAGACCCTCGCGGCCGGAGTGCTCCTCTTCGACGAACAGGACCGCGTCCTGCTCGTCGACCCCACCTACAAGGCCGGCTGGGAGTTCCCCGGCGGGGTCGTCGAACCCGGCGAGGCGCCCGCCCGGGCCGGCATGCGCGAGGTCACCGAGGAGACCGGCATCGTCCTCGACGACGTACCCCGGCTGCTCGTCGTCGACTGGGAGTCGCCCGTACCACCGGGCTACGGCGGACTGCGCCTCCTCTTCGACGGCGGCCGGCTGGACGCGGCGGAGGCGGGTCGGCTGCTGTTGCCCGGGCCCGAGTTGCGCGGCTGGTGCTTCGCCAGCGAACAGGAGGCCGCGGACCTGTTGCCGCCCGTCCGCTACGAGCGGTTGCGGTGGGCGCTGCGGGCCCGTGAACGCGGGGCCGCGCTGTATCTGGAAGCTGGTATTCCGGTCGGCTGACGGCACGTGAATTTGCGGTCTGATCAACGATGTTGGAAGGGACTTTGCCTATTCGGGGACACGACCTGGTGATTTTGCGGGGCGTGGGGCATTCCGATAACAAAGCGAGGGCGAATTGTCGCCTTCCCGGTATGAACAAGAACGTGAAGAAGGTACATCGGAGCCCTAACGTCTTTGCGCAGCTCAGTTCTCTCGCGGCCGCCGGCCGCCTTGACGGGACCGGATCTCGTGCCGGTCGAAGGAGAGGAACATGCGCGCGCCATCCTCGGCCCTCACCCGGGCCCTCACCCTCGCCGCCGGCTTCGCCCTGGCGCTCACCGCCTGCAGTAGCGGCGGCGGGGGCGGCAGCTCCAACAAGGGCAGCTCGGCCGGGCTCACGTCCTGCAACACCGTGGGCAAGGCCAACACCTGCAACTCCGCCGCCACCAAGTCCGGAGGCACGTTCACCTATGTGCTGGAGAAGAACATCCAGCAGTGGAACGTCCAGGACGTCAACGGCAACACCTTCGAGAACGCGGAGGCCTTGGAGGTCGTCCTGCCGCAGGTGTTCATACCTCAGCCGGACTTCACCGTCTCCCTGAACACCGACCTGGTGACCTCGGCGACACAGACCAGCACCAGCCCGCAGACTGTCGTCTACAAGATCAACCCGAAGGCGTCGTGGAACGACGGCACGCCCATCAGCGCCGACGACTTCATCTACTACTGGCGTACCAACAACGGCAAGGACTGCCCGCCGCCGCCCGCCAGCGACTCCACGCAGACCAAGGGCTGCCTGCCGCAGAGCACCGCGGGCTACGACCGGATCAAGTCCCTCACGCCGTCCGACAACGGCAAGACATTCACGATGGTGATGTCGAAGCCGTACTCGGACTGGAAGTCGCTGTTCGGTGCCGGCTATCCGCTCTATCCCGCGCACACCGCCGAGAAGCTCTCCGGTGCCAAGGTCGGTGACGCCGCCGCCATGACGGCCACGCAGATGGCGCAGGCCTGGCAGTACTTCCTGAAGACGCCGCCCACCAAGTACCCCACGGCGGGCGCCTACAAGATGCAGCAGTGGGTCGACAACGACCACGCCACCTATGTACCCGACCCCAAGTGGTACGGCGCGAAGAAGGCGACCCTCCAGCGGCTGATCTTCAAGGTGATCTCGGACGCCACTCAAGAGCCGACAGCCCTGAAGAACAACGAAGTTCAGGCCATCTACCCGCAGCCCGAGGTCGACCTGGTCAACCAGGTCAAGGACATCCCCGGCATCACGTACGCCATCGGCAACGGGCTGACCTGGGAGCACTTCGACCTCAACCTGCACGACCCGGTGATCGGCAAGTACCTGGCGCTGCGGCAGGCGATGTTCACGGCGATCAACACCAAGGACATCATCGCCAAGACGGTCGGCCAGTTCGACCCGGCCGTGAAGCCGCTCGGCAACCACAACTTCGTTCCCGGGCAGGCCGGTTACAAGGACGTGGTCAGCGGCACCGGTCAGGGATCGGGTGATCTGACCAAGGCGAAGAAGTACCTCACCGACGCCAAGTTCACCGGCGTGGGCACGGCGTTGAAGACACCGGACGGCAAGGCCGTCGGCCCCTTCAACTGCCGCTACACCACCGGCAACCAGATCCGGCAGAGCGAGTGCCAGATCCTGCAGAGCAACCTGGCGAGCCTCGGCATCAAGATCACCATCAAGCCGATCGGGGCCGCCGACCTCGGCACGGTCCTCGCCGGGCACCAGTACGACATCATCGTCTTCGCCTGGGTCGCACCGCCGTTCCCGAGCAGCGGCGCGCAGCAGAACTGGTTCACCGGCGGCGGCGGCAACTACGGCGGCTACAGCAACAAGACGGTCGACTCCCTGATCTCCCAGGCCATTGGTGAGACGGACGCGACGAAGGCCGCGGCACTCCTCAACCAGGCCGACCAGCTGATGGTGAACGACGCTTATGTGCTGCCGCTCTACCAGAAGCCGACGTTCCTCGCCGTCCAGACGAGGTTCGTCAACATGCGGAACAACTCGTCGAACGTGGGCCCGGCCTACAACACCGGCGAGTGGGGCCTGAAGAAGTAGCACCACCGGCACGCCCGTCGAGCCCGGCCCCGGCGACACCGGGGCCGGGCCCGGCCCGGACGGCATCCCCGACCCGCCGGCCTCCGAGAGAAGAGACCGCATGCTCGCCTACACCGTGCGTCGCATCCTCGTCTCCATACCCGTCCTCATCATCTCGACGTTCATCGTGTTCCTCGTCGTCATCAACTCCGGTGACCCGGTGGCCAACTTCGCCACCTCACGTCAACCCGCGCCCAGCAAGGCGGCGGTGGCCGCCTTCGCCCGGCACATCCACGCCAACCAGCCGGTGATGGAACGCTATTGGAACTGGATCACCGGCGTCCTGCACGGCGACTTCGGCCCGTCCGTGCAGGCCAACCTGAACATCGGGCACGACCTGTTCACCCGGTTCAAGGTCACCATCACGCTGGTCGCCGCGGCGATGATCCTCGCGCTGATCCTGGCCGTGGTGTTCGGCGTGTTCAGCGCCATCCGCCAGTACTCCGCGGCCGACTACACCATCACCTTCTTCGGCTTCCTGTTCCTCGCGATGCCGGTGTTCTGGTTCGCGGTCCTCCTCAAGCAGGCCGGAATCTGGTTCAACGAGAAGACCGGTAGCCAGTTCCTCGGCACCATCGGCGAGAAGTCCCCGTATCTCGAAGTCGACACCACCTGGAACGAGTTCACCGATCACGTGGGCCATCTCATCCTGCCGACCATCACGCTCGCCCTGGTCTCCTTCGCCTCCTGGACCCGCTATACCCGCGCCTCCATGCTGGAGGTCCTCAACAGCGACTACGTACGGCTCGCCCGCGCCAAGGGGCTGCGGCGCGGCAGGGTGATGACCCGGCACGCGCTGCGCACCGCCCTCATCCCGCTCGCCACCGTCACCGCGCTCGACATCGCGATCATCCTGGGCGGCGCGGTGATCACGGAGACGATCTTCCAGTGGCACGGCATGGGCGAGATGCTGGTCCAGGCGGCGACCACGCTCGACGTCTACCGCACCATGGCCTGGCTGTTGCTCTCCGCCGTCGTCGTCATCGGGTTCAACCTCATCGCCGATCTCCTCTACGCCGTACTCGACCCGAGGATCCGCTATGACTGACATCGAGGCACCGGGGTCCGCGGGCACTCAACTGCCGCCCGGCGACCACGAGTTCACCGTACGGCAGCGCACCCAGACCCAGTTGGTGCTGCGCCGCTTCGTGCGGCACCGGGCCGCGATGGTCAGCCTGGTCGTGTTCGTGCTGATCCTGCTGTGGGCGTTCATCGGCCCCCACCTGTGGCACTACTCCTACGAGAAGTACACCGAGGACAACTCCAAACCGCCGTCCTGGAAGCACCCGTTCGGCACCAACTCCTCGGGATACGACGCCTACGCACAGGTCATGCGCGGCACCCAGACCTCGCTGAAGATCGCTATCATGATCGCGCTCGGTTCCACCCTGGTCGGCGCGATCTGGGGCGCCATCGCGGGCTTCTACCGGGGCATCGTCGACGCGGTGATGATGCGCATCGCCGACCTCGTGCTCACGCTGCCGCTGTTCGCGATCGCGCTGGTCATCTCCTCGCGCACCGGCGGCTCCTGGTACTGGATCGCGATCGTGATCGCCGGGCTGACCTGGGCGTACGTGGCCCGGGTGGTGCGCTCCTCGGTGCTGTCGCTGCGCGAGAAGGAGTTCATCGAGGCGGCGCGGGCGCTCGGCGCCTCCGACGTGCGGATCATCTTCCGGCACCTGCTGCCCAACGCCCTCGGCCCGATCATCGTCAACGCGACGGTCCTGGTGGCGACCGGCATCCTCACCGAGACCGCGCTCTCCTTCCTCGGCTTCGGTGTCCAACCGCCCGACACCTCCCTGGGGTTGCTGGTCTCCCAGGCGCAGACGGCGGTCGACACCCGGCCCTGGCTCTTCTATATCCCCGGCGCGTTCATCATCGCCATCGCACTGACCATCAACTTCATCGGCGACGGACTGCGCGACGCCTTCGACCCCCGGCAGCAAAGGGTGCGACAGTGACGACCACGAGTCATGGAGTGCGCGAGGTCCCCGTGACGTCCGCCGTGCTCGAAGTCGAGGACCTCAGCGTCGAGTTCGGCACCGAGGACGGCACCGTACGGGCCGTGCGCGGTGTCGGCTACCGGCTCGACCGCGGTGAATCGCTCGGTATCGTCGGCGAGTCCGGGTCCGGGAAGTCGGTGACCGCCCTCGCTGTGATGGGGCTGCTGCCGGCCGGCGCCCGGGTCCGCGGCTCGGTCCGCTTCGAGGGCACCGAACTCCTCGGGCTGTCCGACGCCCGCCTTTCCGACCTGCGCGGCAGCGGCATCGCGATGATCTTCCAGGACCCGATGACCTCGCTCAACCCCGTCTACAACGTGGGCTACCAGATCAGCGAGACCCTGCTCCGCCACAACCCGGAGATGAAACACAAGGATGCCCGCAGACGGGCCGTCGAACTCCTCGGCACGGTCGGCATCCCCAGCCCGGAGCGGCGCGTCGACAGCTATCCGCACGAGATGTCCGGCGGGATGCGCCAGCGCGTCGTCATCGCGATCGCCATGGCCAACGACCCGGACGTGATCATCGCCGACGAACCGACCACCGCCCTCGACGTCACCGTGCAGGCACAGATCCTCGAAGCCCTGGAGACCGCCCGCGCCGAGACCGGCGCGGCCCTCGTCCTCATCACCCACGACTTGGGTGTGGTGGCCGGCCACACCGACCGGGTCGCGGTCATGTATGCGGGCCGGATGGTGGAGACGGGGTCGGTCGAGGACATCTTCTACACCCCGCGCATGCCCTACACCCTGGGCCTGCTCGGCTCCCTGCCCCGCATGGACCGGGAGGAGGCACGGCTCACCCCCATCACCGGCTCACCGCCGAGCCTGCTCAACCTGCCACCCGGCTGCCCCTTCTCGCCCCGCTGCCCGATGCGCCGCGACGTGTGCGACACGGACGAACCCGCCCTGCGCAGAGCGGGGGGCGATCTGCATCTCAGTGCCTGCCACTTCGCCGACGAACTCGTCGACACCGGCGCCGGTCAGGTCTTCGACGCCGTCGGCGCGGACACCGAGGCCCTGGCCCGCTTCGCCGACGCGGCCCCCGCCACGAACCCCGAGGAGGACCCCGTATGACCGCGCCCGCGCAGGCCGCCACCTCCCTGCCGCCGCTGCCCGGCCACGGCGGCACCGGCGAACCGGTCCTCCAGGTCCGTGACCTCGTCAAGCACTTCCCGGTCATGTCCAAGGGCGTCATCCGCCGCCGCGTCGGCGACGTGCACGCCGTCTGCGGAGTCTCCTTCGACCTGCACGAGAACGAGACCCTGGGCCTGGTGGGGGAGTCGGGCTCGGGAAAGACGACGATCTCCCGCACCGTCCTCGGCCTGGAGCGGGCCACGGCAGGTCAGGTCCGCTACGGCCGGCAGGAGCTGACCGAACTGAGCAGACGTCAGATGCGGCCCCTGCGCCGCGAGTTGCAGATCGTCTTCCAGGACCCGTACGCCTCGCTCGACCCGCGGATGACCGTCCACGAGATCGTCGCCGAACCCCTGCGCATCCACGGGCGGTACGGGACCGGTGCCAAGGACGAGGTCCGCGAGCTCCTGCGCCTGGTCGGGCTCAACCCCGAGCACGGCAACCGCTTCGCCCACGAGTTCTCCGGCGGCCAACGCCAACGCATAGGCATAGCAAGGGCGTTGGCCCTGCACCCGAAGGTGATCGTCCTCGACGAGCCGGTGTCGGCGCTCGACGTGTCGATCCAGGCGGGTGTGCTCAACCTGCTGATGGACCTGCAGAGCGAACTGAGCCTGTCGTTCCTGTTCGTGGCCCACGACCTGTCGGTGATGCGACACGTGGCCGGCCGGGTGGCCGTCATGTACCTGGGTCGCCTCGTCGAGATCGCCCCCGCCCGGCAGCTCTTCGCCCGCCCGGCACACCCGTACACCCAGGCCCTGGTCTCGGCCATCCCGCTGCCCGACCCGCGCAAGGAACGCGCCCGGAAACGGATCACCATCCAGGGCGACGTCCCGAGCCCCGTCCGCCCGCCCAGCGGTTGCCGCTTCCGCACCCGCTGCCCGAAGTTCGCCAACCAGCTCACCGAGAGCGAACGCACGTCCTGCGTGGAGGAGATACCGGCGCTTGTGGACCGGGGCGGGGGCAACCCGGTCGCCTGTCACTACGCGGAGAGCGTCGAGTTGTTGTAGGCGATCCCGAGTGTCTCGGCCGACGGGTACGGAGTCAGCCGACTCTCCTGCGCCAGACGCCGGTTGAAGTCGCCCACGGTCGCGGCGAGTTGTGCGTACCGGGAGATGAGTCCGGCGGCGGCACGGGGGATGTCCTCGGGACGCTTGCCGTCGGCGCAGGCGCGGATGAACTCCTGGCGTTCGTCCCTGCCGTAGCCGTACAGGTCCACGACGAGCCAGTGCACCAGGTAGGAGAGGGCGTAGGCGCGGTCGTAGTGACGGTGGCGGTCGTGGAAGTCGCGCTCGTCCGCCGTGAGTTGGAAGCGCGGTGAGAGGGCGAGGCCGTGGTCGGCGAGATAGAGCTGCCGTCCGTCGGTGAGGATGTTCCTGAAGTGGGTGTCGAAGTGCACGAGTTGGTGCTCGTGAAGGAATCCGGTGACGGCTACGAGCCCCTGTTCCACCAGGGCGCAGGCGGCATCGGGATCGCCGGTGCGCAGCTGCGCGGAGAGCCAGTCGTGCAGGGTGTACGGCAGGTGTTCCAGGAACAGTGTCAGGCTCGCGGACGCCGTGCGCAGTGCCTCGATGTGCTCACGCCCGCCGCCCCAGTAGGCCACGTTCCGCTCCACGTCGGCGAGTTCCTCGGGCAGCCACTGCTCCGGGTCGGGCAGTACGCGCCAGTGGTGCAGCAGCGGGAAGCCCGGAAAGCGGCCGGACACCACCCAGTTGGTCGTCATCTCGTGGACGACCAGCTCACGCCAGACGCCGAAGCCGGGGTTGGGAACGGCACCGATGCCGTAGTGGCAGAAGGCGGGCGCCCCGAACACGTTGGCCGTGGACCGCACGTTCTCCGGCAGCCGCTCGACATCGGTCAACGGCATCCGCTTCACGAACACCTTTCTGCCGTCGACTTCGACCAGCACCGAGCGACCGCCGACACCGGTCCCCAAGGGCGTTCCGGCCGCGACCAGTTCGGCGAGTTCGTGGTCGGAGAGGAGTGCGAGGGACGTGGCGATGTCGCTGTGGACGGCGATGCGCGAGGTGTCGGACATGCGGCCATCCTCGTTCAGGCGGCCCCGAGTTGGAGGCGGACCGTCATCTCCACGGTCACCTCGTCGTCCGCCGCGAGACCCTGGGGCTTGCGTACAGCTGTCTTGAGGGGCAGCAGATAGCCACCGTCCTTGGGGAAGAGCGACGTCGTGAAGCCGACCTCGCCGATCCGGGCCTCGACGGGAATCACACCCCAGCCGTACGAGGCCATGGTGGCGACCTCACGGATGTCCGCCGACTCCTCGTCCGGCACGGGGACGAAGTAGTACGGCGACGGGCCGCGCCACTCGATCACCCGGCCGGTGAAGACGAACCGCATGGTCTCGGTGCCCTTCCTCAACGAGGTTCGGTACGCGCTCAGTTGCCCGCGTAGTTCCGCAGGAAGAGCGCCTCCGCCACCGACAGCCGCTCCAACTCCTCCGGCGACACACTCTCGTTCACCGCGTGGATCTGCGCCTCCGGCTCGCTGAGGCCGATGAGGAGGATCTCGGCCTGCGGGTAGAGGGCCGCGAGGGTGTTGCAGAGGGGGATGGAGCCGCCCTGGCCGGCGTACTGCATCTCCTGGCCGGGGTAGGCGACCGCCATCGCGTCGGCCATCGCCGTGTACGCCGGGCTGGTCGTGTCGGCGCTGAAGGGCTGGCCCTGACCGATCTGCTCGACGCGGACCCGGGCGCCCCAGGGGGTGTGTGCCTCCAGATGGGCCTGGAGCAGCTTGGCGGCCTCGACGGCGTCCATGCCCGGCGGGACACGGAGGCTGACCAGCGCGCGGGCGCCGGCCTGCACGGACGGGGTGGCGCCGACGACCGGCGGGCAGTCGATGCCGAGGACCGTGACGGCCGGGCGCGCCCAGATCCGGTCGGCGACCGCGCCGGATCCGATCAGCTCGACGCCGTCCAGCACCTTGGCGTCGGCGCGGAACTGCTGCTCCTCGTACGCGAGTCCGTCCCAGGATGCCTGGGCCGGCAGGCCGTCGACCGTCGTCGAGCCGTCTTCCGCGCGCAGCGAGTCCAGTACACGGATCAGCGCGGCCAGCGCGTCGGGCGCGGCGCCGCCGAACTGGCCCGAGTGCAGGTTGCCTTCGAGGGTGTCGATCTGCACGCGCACCATCGTCATGCCCCGCAGGGTGGCGGTGACCGTCGGCAGACCGACCCGGAAGTTGCCCGCGTCGCCGATCACGATCGTGTCGGCCTTCAGCACCTCGGGGTTTTCCTCGGCGTACCGCTCCAGGCCCCCCGTGCCCTGTTCCTCCGAGCCCTCGGCGATCACCTTGACGTGCACCGGGACACCGCCGTTGGCCTTGAGGGCGCGCAGCGCGAGCAGGTGCATGATCACGCCGCCCTTGCAGTCGGCGGCACCGCGCCCGTACCAGCGGCCGTCGCGCTCGGTCAGTTCGAACGGCGGGGTCGTCCACGCGGACTCGTCCAGCGGCGGCTGCACGTCGTAGTGGGCGTACAGGAGCACGGTCTTCGCGCCCTCGGGGCCGGGCAGGTAGCCGTACACCGACTGGGTGCCGTCCGGGGTGTCGAGCACCGCCACGTCCTGGAAGCCCTCGGTGCGCAGCGCGTCGGCGACCCAGTTCGCGGCGCCCTCGCTCTCGCTCTTCGGGAACTGGTCGAAGTCCGCCACCGATTTGAAAGCCACCAGCTCGGTGAGCTCTCTCCGCGCCGTGGGCATCAGCGAGGCGACGGTCTCGGCGACCGGATTCGACGACATGGGCACGCTCCTTGTGGGTGCGACGTTGTACGAATGATGCCGTCGATCCTCCCACAACGGCCTGTGGCGATGTCCGCCGTAGGATGCGGGGGACAGGTGCGGCAGCGGCTTGATCGGGAGCAGTAGACCATCGTGAGCAGCGAGAACTCTTCGGCGGACGACGAACAGCGGGTGTGGGACGTCGTCGTGGTGGGCGCGGGACCCGCGGGGGCCTCGGCCGCCTATGCGGCGGCGGTCGCGGGACGGCGCGTGCTGTTGCTGGAGAAAGCCGAGCTGCCGCGCTACAAGACGTGCGGCGGCGGCATCATCGGACCCTCGCGCGACTCGCTGCCACCCGGCTTCGAGCTGCCGTTGAAGGACCGCGTACACGCCATAACGTTCTCGAACAACGGGCGCTTCACGCGGACCCGCCGGTCCCGGCAGATGCTGTTCGGGCTGATCAACCGGCCCGAGTTCGACCAGCAGCTCGTCGAGCACGCGCAGAAGGCCGGCGCCGAGCTGCGCACCGGCGCCACAGTGACACGGGTCGAGCAGCACGGCTCCGCGGTGCCGGACCGGCGCACGGTCGCCCTGGTCCTCCAGAGCGGCGAGACGGTGCTCGCGCGGGCCGTCGTCGGCGCCGACGGCAGCGCCAGCCGCATAGGGGCCCACGTCGGCGTCAAGGTCGACCAGGTGGACCTGGGCCTGGAGGCGGAGATCCCGGTGCCGGAGACGGTCGCCGAGGACTGGAAGGGGCGGGTGCTCATCGACTGGGGCCCGATGCCCGGCAGTTACGGCTGGGTCTTCCCCAAGGGCGACACGCTCACGGTCGGGGTGATCTCCGCGCGCGGTGAAGGCGCCGCCACCAAGCGGTACTTGGAGGACTTCGTCGCCCGGCTCGGGCTCGCCGGCTTCGAACCGAGCATCTCCTCAGGGCACTTGACCCGGTGCCGCGCCGACGACTCGCCGCTCTCGCGCGGGCGGGTGCTGGTGTGCGGGGACGCGGCGGGGCTGTTGGAGCCGTGGACCCGGGAGGGCATCTCCTTCGCGCTGCGGTCGGGCCGGCTCGCGGGGGAGTGGGCGGTGCGGATCGCCGAGGCGCACGACGCCGTGGACACCCGCCGCCAGGCCCTGAACTACGCGTTCGCGATCAAGGCGGGGCTCGGCGTGGAGATGAAGGTCGGCAAGACCATGCTGGCCGTCTTCGAGCGGCGCCCCGGTCTGTTCCACGCCGCCCTCACCGGCTTCCGGCCTGCCTGGAAGGCCTTCATGGACATCACCCGGGGCTCGACCACGCTCGGCGAGCTGGTGCGCAGCCACCCCATGGCACAGCGCGCGCTGACCGCCTTCGACCGCAGGATCGGGGAACCCGTCGCGCCCGATGAGCCCGCGGAGGGCGAGGTCAGCTCCTGACCGTGACGTGGAAGACGGGGTGGTCGGGGGCGATCCGCCGCAGCTCGTCGTCGGAGGAGTCGGGGCCGACTCCTCCGAAGAACACGCCGACCTCGGCCTTCCAGCGCTTGAGGTAGGCGCGCAGCAGCGGCACCTTGTCGTCGTCGGTGACCTCGGTCGCGGTGAACGCGTCCACCTTCTTGCCGAGCCGCAGCTCGCCGCCGCCCGCCGCCCGCATGTTGTGCGTCCACTGGACGTGTCCGCGCGGAGCGACGAGGTACTGCTGGCCGTCCACCGTCAGCAGGTTCACCGGGGTGGTCCGCCACTCGCCGCTCTTGCGGCCGCGGACCGCCAGCACCCGTGAACCCCAGACGCTGAGACCGCGGCGGGTGAACCAGGCGACGGCGCGGTTGAAGACGTTCACGGTGAACCAGCCGGGCTTCTGAACGTGCGTGCTCATGGTGACTCCCAAGGTCATGGAGAGCGTCGCTCACTTTTGTGAGCACTGCTCTCGCTTGGCATCAGTCTGCATCGGATCGGTGATCCAGCGCAAGAGCACTGCTCTCCTTTTTGTTCGCCGCTCTCGTTTGTGTGCACTGCTCCGATTCCATGGCACACTGGCTCGTATGAGCACCACACAAGGGGCCCGCGCCCGCGCCAGGATCGAGGTCACCGCAGCCATCAAGGACGAGGCCCGCAGACAGCTCGTCGCAGAGGGCGCCGTCAAGCTCTCGCTGCGCGCGGTCGCCCGTGAGCTGGGCATGGTCTCCTCCGCCCTGTACCGGTATTTCCCCAGCCGCGACGACCTGCTGACCGCTCTCATCATCGACGCGTACGACTCCCTCGGGGAGACCGTGGAGACGGCGCATTCCGCGGTGGCGGACGACGGGCCGCTGCGACGCTGGACGACTGTGTGCGAGGCCGTGCGCGGCTGGGCGCTCGGGCATCCGCACGAGTACGCGCTGATCTACGGCACACCCGTGCCCGGCTACGTCGCGCCCGAGACGACGGTCCCGGCCGCCGCCCGGATCGGCCTCCTCCTGATCGGCATCGCCCAGGACGCCCACCGGGCCGGCACCCTGACCGAACCCCCGCTCCCGGCCGAGCTCCGCCCCGAGGGGGAACGCATGGTCGCGGACTTCGCCACCGACCTCCCACCCGCGACGGCCGTGGCCCTCGTCGCCGCCTGGGCCGAGCTCTACGGCCTGGTCGGCTTCGAACTCTTCGGCCAGTTCCACCGCGTCGTGGAGGACCGCGAGCGGTTCTTCCACCACTCGGTACGGCGACTCGCCCTCGGAGTGGGTCTCAGCGACGGCTGACCCAAAGACGTACTCCCCGGGAAGTACGCGTGATCACCCCGCCGGGCTGACGCCCCCAGCGCCGCCCGGCGTCTAGCGTGACGTGCATGGACGAGCAGCGTGTACGCGGCGGAGCGCCACCCCGGTGGTGGCGCTACGGACCGCCGTGGTGGAACCGCCCGGAGGGCGAGCCGGCGGCGCCGCACCGGTGGCCGTGGCGCTCCACCTTGCTGGTCACCGTGTTCGTGCTGATCGGCAGCAACTTCGCCTCGCACAGCCAGCAGGACCGGGTCCCGCTCGACATCTACGCGCGCGTGCTGCTCGTCGCCGGATCGGCGCTGCTCCTGTGGCGCCACCGGTACCCCGTGCCGGTCGCCTTCGGCACCGTGCTCTTCGCCGTCCTCTACCTGGGCGCCGGATATCCCTACGGCCCCGTCTTCCTGACCGTCGCCCTCGGCTGCTTCGGCGCTGTCGTCGCCGGGCGGCGCTGGGCGGCCTGGACCGCGCTCGGCGTGCTGTGGGCGGCGCATCTCCTGGTCGCGCACTGGCTCTACCGGTGGCTGCCCCCGCAGCACGACCACGGAATGCCGTGGAGCGGTGAAGTGGCCGTCGCCACCTGGGTGGTGGCCATCGCCACGATCTCCGAACTGGCCCGGACCCGCCGCGAACAGTGGGCCCGCGACCGCGCCGAACGCGCCCAGGCGGCCCGCCGCCGTGCCGACGAGGAACGACTGAGGATGGCCCGCGAACTCCACGACGTCCTGGCCCACAGCATCTCCGTCATCAACGTCCAGGCAGGTGTCGGCCTAGCGCTCCTCGACTCCGACCCCGAGCAGGCCCGCACGGCCCTCACCACCATCAAGGCCGCAAGCAAGGAGGCGCTCGGCGAGGTCCGCCAGGTCCTCGACACCCTGCGCACCCCGGGCGACGCACCGCGGGCCCCGGCCCCCGGCCTCGACCGGCTGCCCGAACTGGTGCAGCAGGCGGCGAGCGCCGGCCTCACCGTCGAACTCGACGGCACACCGCCCCGCCTCCCGCCCGGCACCGACCTCGCCGCCTTCCGCATCGTCCAGGAGGCTCTCACCAATGTCGTACGGCATTCCGGGTCGCGGCACGCGCGCGTGCACGTCGATCACAACCCCCGGGAGCTACGGCTGCGCATCGACGACGACGGACCCGCGACCGGCGCGGACGCGGGAGGCAGCGGCAACGGACTGGCCGGGATGCGGGAGCGGGCCGCCGCCCTCGGTGGCACGATCGAGGCGGGCCCGCGCCCGGACGGCGGCTTCCGGGTGCTCGCCGTACTGCCCCTGACGACACAGGCGAAGGAGGACGACCGGTGATCCGCGTACTGCTCGCCGACGACCAGTCACTGGTCCGGGCCGGGTTCAAGGCGCTGCTGGACGCCCAGCCCGACATCGAGGTGTCCGGCGAGGCCTCCGACGGCGAGGAGGCCGTGCGCAAGGTGGGCGAACTGCGCCCGGACGTCGTCCTGATGGACATCCGCATGCCGCTGCTCGACGGCCTGGCCGCGACCCGCCGTATCACCGGCGACGGCGGCCTGAAGGACGTGAAGGTCGTCATGCTGACCACGTTCGAACTCGACGAGTACGTCTTCGAGGCGATCCGCTCCGGCGCCTCCGGCTTCCTGGTCAAGGACACCGAACCGGACGAACTCCTGCGCGCGGTAAGGGCGGTGGTCGAGGGCGACGCACTGCTGTCGCCCGGTGTCACCCGACGGCTGATCGCCGAGTTCGCGGCCCGCTCCAAGGAGCCCGCGACCGCCGACGCGCTGACCGAACTCACCGAGCGGGAACGGGAGGTGATGGCCCTGGTCGGCATCGGCCTCTCCAACGAGGAGATCGCCCGCCGCCTGGTCGTCAGCCCCCTCACCGCCAAGACGCACGTCAGCCGCACGATGGTGAAACTGGGCGCCCGCGACCGGGCCCAACTGGTCGTACTCGCCTACGAGTCGGGGTTGGTCCGCCCCGGCTGGCTGGGCTGACCCGCGCCCTGCCGGTACCCGTACAGCACGGTCACCACCCGGGCGAGGAACACGACCGGCACGAGCACGAGCGCCCCGCGCACCAGCAACGTCTCGACGGTACGCGGAAGTTCGAACAGCAGCGCGGGACCGGCGACCGCCCCGAAGAGCACCGCAGCCACGAACACCGCGCTGGCCAGCGCGTATCCGATCTCGACGGTCATCGCGTCCCGCTCGGCCTGAGTGCGCCGTCCCCCGGTCGTGGTCATCCCGGAAGTCTCACACGTGTGCGCCCGGCGGGGCAACGAAGCCCGCCGGGCGCACACTCAGTGGAGGCGTCCCCCTAGTCGCGGACCGCCACGCGCTCCGCTTCCGCCTCCGTCGCGGTGGACTTGGCGACCACGATGGACTGCGACTGCCGGCCACCGCGGCCGCGCAGCCCGGGCAGCGTGATCAGCAACCCGGCGAGCGCGATGCCCGTCACCACGACCAGTCCGGGCCGGTAACTGTCCAGCACCGCCTGCGGGGTGGCGTGCGCGGGGGCGTGGGCGGTGACCACGGCCGTCACGACGGCCAGGAAGATCGCGCCGCCCACCTGCACCGAGGTGTTCAACAGCCCGGAGACCATGCCCTGTTCGTGATCCTCGACCCCGTTGGTGGCCTGGATGTTGAGCGAGGGGAAGACCAGCGCGAAGGCCGCGCCGATCAGCAGCATCGACGGCAGGATGACCGAGGCGTACCCGGGATCGACGCTGACTCGAAGGAAGAGGGCGTACCCCACGACCATCAGCGCGAAGCCCACCACGATCAGCCGCTGGGTGCCGAACCGGTCGACGATCGCGCCCATCTTCGTCGAGGACGCCGCCACCAGGGCACCGGCCGGCAGGAAGGCGAGTGCCGTGTGCAACGCCGACCAGCCGAGCAGCTGTTGCATGTACAGCGTGACCAGGAACTGGAAGCCGACGTACGACCCGAAGAGGGTCATCGCGCCGAGCTGTGCGCGGATCTGGTTGCCGGAGCGCAGTACCCCGAGCCGGATCAACGGCCCGGCGGAGCGCCGCTCGACGAACACGAACACGGTCAGCAGGACGGCAACCGCCAGGAACGACAGGAGAGTTCGGGCCGATGCCCACCCGACCTCCGGGGCCTGTACGACGGTGAAGACGAGCAGCAGCATCGACGCGGTGCCGAGGACGGCGCCCGGGACGTCGTAGCCGTTGTGGTCCTTCTCGCGTTCGCTGCGCGGCAGCAGCTTCAGGCCGGCGAGGAGGGCGAGCAGGGCGATCGGTGCGGGCAGCAGCATGGTCAGGCGCCAACTGGCCTCGGTGAGCAGGCCGGAGAGGACCAGCCCCATCGAGAAGCCGGTGGCGGCACAGGTGGTGTAGATGGACAGGGCGCGGTTGCGCAGCGGGCCCTCGGCGAAGGTCGTGGTGATGATCGACAGGCCGGCGGGTGCCGTGAAGGCGGCGCTGAGGCCCTTGATGAAGCGGCTGGCGATCAGCAACGGGCCCGAGTCGACGAGGCCGCCGAGCAGGGAGGCCACCGCGAAGACACCGAGGGCGACCAGGAAGACCTGGCGGCGGCCGAGCAGGTCGGCGGTCCGGCCGCCGAGGAGGAGCAGCCCGCCGTATCCCAGGATGTAGCCGCTGACGATCCATTGGAGCGTCGAGGTGGAGAGGTCGAGTTCGGAACCGATGGAGGGCAGGGCGACGCCGACCATCGACACGTCGAGCGCGTCCAGGAACATCGCGGCGCAGAGCACCAGCAGGGTGCCCCACAGCCGTGGGGTCCAGCGTCCCTCGGACAGCGGAGGGGTGAGCGGAGAGGTCATGCCGCAGAGACTACATGCGTATGCATCGAATGCAAACGCATTTAATTACGATGCAACAAAGCGGCTTCTCTGCTACGGTGCGCTGTCATGGCGGCGAAGAAGGCCGAGCAGGCGCTCGTGCACCAGTGGCGGGAGATGCTGGCGCTGCACGCCCGCACACAGTGCGAACTCGACCGTGCTCTGCATCAACACGGCCTGTGCGGCAGCGACTTCGAGGTGCTGGACGTACTGTCCGGCGGATCGTGCGCGTTCCGCGTCCAGGAGATCTCCGAGCGCGTCCACCTCAGCCAGAGCGCCCTCTCCCGTCTGATCGCCCGGCTGGAGAAGGACGGCCTGGTCGAGCGCGGCCTGTGTGCGGAGGACCGGCGGGGTGTGCGGGTCACCCTCACCGAGAAGGGGCGCGCGCTGCACGGCGAGGTACTCCCGGTGCAGCGCGCGGTGTTGACGAAGATGCTGGCCGACTGACGAGGCGTCAACTCCAGGGCATCGTGCGTCAGTTGGCGGCGAGTGCCTCGCGCAGGGTCTGGATCGCCATGGTGATGGCGGCCTCGGCGGCGTGGGTCTCGCGCAGGGCGTTGAGCATGACGAAGTCGTGGATGATGCCCTGGAAGCGGACGGCGGTGACAGCGACCCCGGCTTCGCGGAGCTTGTTGGCGTAGGCCTCGCCCTCGTCGCGCAGGACGTCGGCCTCGCCGGTGATGACGAGGGCCGGGGGCAGTCCGATGAGCTGCTCGGTGGTCGCCCGGAGCGGGGAGGCGGTGATCTGGGCGCGCTCGGTTTCGTCGGTGGTGTATTGGTCCCAGAACCACTGCATGCCGTCGCGACGCAGGAAGTAGCCTTCCGCGAACTGGTGGTAGGAGCCGGTGTCGAAGGCGGCGTCGGTGACCGGGTAGAACAGCACCTGCTGGACGAGCGGGACGTCGCCGCGTTCCTTGGCCATGAGGGTGAGTGCGGCGGACATGTTGCCGCCCACGGAGTCGCCGACGACGGCGATGCGGCCGCCGTCCAGGCCCTTGGCCGCGCCCTCCTGCACGATCCACCGGGCGACGGTGTAGTTCTGCTCGATGGCGACCGGGTAGCGGGCCTCGGGGGAGAGGTCGTACTCCGGGAAGACCACGGCGGCCCGCGCTCCGACGGCGAGTTCGCGCACCAGGCGGTCGTGGGTGTGGGCGTTGCCGAAGACCCAGCCCGCGCCGTGGATGTAGAGGATCACCGGAAGCGTGCCGGTGACCCCGGCGGGGCGGACGATCCGGGCCCTGACCTGCCCGGTCGGTCCTCCGGGCACGGTGATCCATTCCTCGTCGACGGCGGGCTTGGTGATGTCGCCGGACTGGACGTCGTCGACGGCCTTGCGGCCTTCGGCGGGGGTGAGGTCGAAGAGGTAAGGAGGGTTCGCTGTCGCCTCGACGAACGCCTGGGCGGCGGGTTCCAGGACGGGACGGGGTGCGGTGCTGTCGGTCATGACGATCTCCTCGGATCGAGTGCCACGGGTGGGTGGTGCGGCACAAGGGTGAGAGTAGCGCGCGACTAAGTCGTGCACAACTTAAGCGCGCTCGATAGAATCGGCCGGACCTGAACGATAAGCTGGCCATTGCCCTGAAGCAGGCACCGGAGCGAGGAGCCGCACCATGAGCCCAGCCGCCGCCGAACCGGCCGAGGGATCGCTGCTCCTCGACGACCAACTGTGCTTCGCGCTGTACGCGGCCTCTCGCGCGGTGACCGCCCGCTACCGCCCGCTGCTGGACCGACTCGGCCTGACCTACCCGCAGTACCTCGTGATGCTCGTCCTCTGGGAGCAGGACTCGATCTCCGTACGGGACCTGGGCACCGCGCTCCAGCTCGAATCCAGCACGCTCTCCCCGCTGCTGAAGCGGCTGGAGGCGAGCGGTCTGCTGCGCCGCGAACGCCGGCGCGACGACGAGCGCTCGGTCGCCATCCGGCTCACCGACACCGGGGAGCGGATGCGCGAGCGGGCCGCCGCCGTACCCCTCGCCATCGGCGACGCCATGGGCCTCACACCCGAACAGGACGCCCTGGCCAAGCAGCTCCTCCGGCTGATCACCACCAACGTCGCGACCGGCTGAACAGCCCGCCACCTGCGCGTTCTCGCTCGGCAGAGCAGTGTGTCGTCACCGCTGTTCACCTTAGTTTGCAGGCCCAACGGCATCTCCAGGACCGGGTCCCAGGTATACGGTCCGAAGCGATTTCCCGAAAAGAAATGGCTTACGTCAATGGAGATTCAAGCCGAACAACCACGTCAAGTTCCGGGCCGCGGGATGCGACAGACGGAGTCGGCACCGTCACCCCCGCCGTAGCCACGCACGGAACGCCACGCGCAGTTCACACCCGGTCAATCCGCCCCCGTACGACGTTTATGAGGTGCCATGCCGACCCTGGTCTCCGAAGTCTCGCCTCCATCCCCTCAGCCGGACTCCCCGTCACGGAACGTCACCGCCACCATCGTGCTGGCCTGCGTGGGAGTCTTCGTCTCCTACCTGCCGGTCGTCGGTGTGTCGGTCGCGCTCGCCGTGATCCAGCAGGCGCTTGACGCCTCCACCACCGGGCTCCAGTGGATCACCGACGCCTTCATCCTGCCGACCGCCGCCCTGCTGCTGACCTTCGGTGTCATCGGTGACCTCTTCGGCCGCAAAAAGATGTACCTGATCGGTCTGACGCTGTCCTGCGTCGGCTGTCTCATCGCCCTCACCGCGCACAGCGTCGTCCAGGTCTGCGTCGGCCAGGCACTGACCGGCGTCGGCACCGCCGCCCTGCTCCCCGCGACCCTCGGTCTGATCAGCCACGTCTGCCCCGACCACCGCAAGCGGGGCGCCGCGATAGCCCTGTGGACGGCCGCCCTCGGCCTCGGGCTGACCCTCGGCCCGCTCTTCAACGGCCTGATCGTGGAGCACGCGAGCTGGCGCTGGATCTTCCTGCCCACCCTGGCCATCGGCGCCGTCACGGTCGTCGTCGGCGCCTTCCTCCTGGCCGACTCCCGCTCGGACCGCGAACGCCACCTCGACATCCCCGGCCAGCTCCTCGCGATCGTCGCCATCACCGCCGTCGTCTACGGCGTCATCGAGGGCGGGGGCGCTCCGGGCTGGGGCTCGGCCGAGGTCGTCACCGCGTTCGTCGTGGCGGCCCTCGCGCTGCCGGCCTTCGTCTTCGTCGAACTGCGTTCACGCTGCCCCATGCTGGACATGCGCCTCTTCAAGTCCAAGGCGTTCTCCGGGGCCGCGCTCGTCATGGCGCTCACGCTGTTCGCCCAGGTCGGCCTGGTCTTCTCGCTCAGCGAGTACTTCGGCCTGGTCCACCACGCCTCGACCTGGGACATCGGGGTCCGCCTGATCGCGCTCAACGGCTTCACCGTCGTCCTCGGCCCGGTGGTCGGGCGGCTCATGCACCGCTTCTCGCCCGGCCTCGTCCTGGCGACCGGCCTGGTGATCGGCGGCATCGGGGCGCTCCTGGTGAACCTCTTCGACGCCACCACCGGAACCGGTGAGGCCGTCCTGGTCATCGCGGTCCTCGGCCTCGGTATCGCGCTGGCCATGGCCCCGATCACCACGATCGCGATGAACAGTCTCCCGCGGCGCCTGGGCAGCACCGCCGGCTCCGCCAACAGCGCCCTGCGCCAGATCGGCAGCGCGCTGGGCCCCGCCATCTTCGGTGTCGTCCTCACCAACCGCACCCTGGACACCCTGCCCGCACACGTGGCCGCCTCCGGCCTCAACCCGGCCGACCAGGGCCAGGTCATCGGCCTGGTTAACGGCGTCGGCATCCAGGCGGGCGCCTTCCTCCACCTCAACACCGGCGAGGCGACGGGCCAGGCCCTCGCCGCCTACGGCGCCAGCTTCACGGACGCGCTGCACACCTGCGCCCTCGTCGGCGGCATCGGCATGCTGGTGGCCGCGGCCGTGGCCCTCGTCACGATCGGCATCCGCGCCCACGCACCGCACGCCGAGACGGAGCCGGAGGCCACGGCGGCGACCCACCCGGCCGCCGGCGCGACGACGATCGGCGAGACCGGCTGACCAACGGCCCCTGCTCCACGGGTGGTTGCCCTTCGGCTTCGGTTCCGAAGGGCAACCACCCTTTTGCTACGTCGAGTTGACGTGGCGTCAGAGGCCGGGCGAGGGTGCGCTGTCGTTCTCCAGCGCGGGGGCGAGGAGGTGACAGAGCGAGTCGGCCAGCAGATGCAAGGGGTCGGCGGTCTCCAGCGGCCACTCGACGGCGATCCAGGCGGAGAAGAACGACTCGGTCTGCAGCACGGCCATCAGCGCTCGCTGGCGGGCCTCCGCCGGATCGACACCCCGCCAGCGCTCGGGGTGACCGACCAGCATGGCGACATAGCGCTCGTGCGCCTCGACGTACTGCACCCGGCCCTCACCGAGACTGCGGAGTGCCGCCGGGGCCGTCGCGTTGGCGACCCGGCGGACGGGCGCCATATCCCGCCAGCGGGCCGCCGCCTCGTCCAGCCAGGCCCTGATGGCGCCCCGGGTCCACCGCGGCAGCGCGGCCAGGTCGGCGAACGCCTCGCCCATCACCCCGTACACACGCTCCACCAGCGCGTCGACGATCTCGGCCTTGCCGGGGAAGTGGGCGTAGACGGTGACCCGAGTGACCCCGGCGGCCTGGGCGATGTCCTCCATCCGCGCATCGAGAAACGGCTTCTCGGTGAACACCGTGACGGCCGCGTCGAGCAGCCGGCGATGCGTGAGGATCTTCTGCTCTTCGCGCAGGTTCTTGCGGGGCGTGGACTCCATCCGTCCAGTGTGTTGCATGGGGGATGGTCGCGGCCGCCGACCTGCGCGAAGGGCCCGGCGTCAGTCCTCGGCGGTACCGCGCTCCGCGACCGGGTCGAGGAGCGTGTCGATCGCCCGCATGAGCTCGTCGTCCAGCTTGACCCCCGCGGCCTTGACGTTCTCGGTGACCTGCTCGGGGCGGGAGGCGCCGATGATGGCGGCGGAGACGTTGGGGTTCTGCAGCACCCAGGCCACGGCGAGTTGGGCGAGGGACAGCTCGGCCTGCTCGGCGAGCGGCTTGAGCCGCTGGACCCGTTCCAGGACGTCGTCCCGCAGGAACCGGCCGATCATGTCCGCGCCGCCCTTGTCGTCGGTGGCGCGGCTCCCGGCCGGCAGCGGGGCACCCGGCGCGTACTTGCCGGTCAGGACGCCCTGGGCGATGGGCGACCAGACGATCTGCCCGAGCCCGAGTTCCTCGCAGGTCGGCACGATCTCGTCCTCGATCACCCGCCACAGCATCGAGTACTGCGGCTGGCTGGAGACCAGCGGGATGCGCAGCTCCCGGGCGAGCGCGTGCGCGCCGCGGATCTGGTCGGCGGTCCACTCGGAGACGCCGATGTAGTGGGCCTTGCCGGAGTGGACCACGTCGGCGAACGCCTCCATGGTCTCCTCCAGTGGCACCGTGGGGTCGTAGCGGTGCGCCTGGTACAGGTCGACGTACTCGGTCTGCAGCCTCCGCAGCGAGTTGTCGATCGACTCCATGATGTGCTTGCGGCCCAGGCCCCGGTCGTTGGGGCCGGGACCGGTCGGGAAGTAGACCTTGGTGAAGATCTCCAACCCCTCCCGCCGCTCGCCCTTCAGCGCCCGGCCGAGCACGGATTCGGCCCGGGTCTGCGCGTAGACGTCGGCGGTGTCGAAGGTGGTGATCCCCGCGTCGAGGGCGGTCCGTACGCAGGCGAGTGCCGCGTCCTCCTCGACCTGGGATCCGTGGGTGAGCCAGTTGCCGTACGCGATCTCACTGATCGTCAGACCGCTGCGGCCGAGCTTGCGGAATTCCATGGTCCGACTCTACTCACGGTCGATCACGCGGAATCGGCCGGAACGGCCTCAAACCCCTTGTTTTCCCCGCAGGTTGTGGGTCACGAGCTCAATGGACTCCGCGACGCCGACCCTGGTGCCGTCGGTGCCGCTGTCCGGGGCGGGGAGGCGCCCGTCCGAGACCCTGAGTTCCTCCAGCGCGCTGTTCATCGCCACGTGCACACTCAGCTCCGCCAGTTCGGTCAGCGACAGCCGCGGCGAACGGCCGCCGGCGATCTGGTTGAACAGCAGCGGCTTGTCACCGATGGAGGCCCGGATCCGCCGGATCGCCTCGACATCGCGCACTCCGTCGACCAGCACGACATCGGCGTCGGTGGCGGCGAGTGCCTTGGCACGGACGAGGATCTCGGCCTCGTCCGTGGCATCGGTCCGCGCGACGACCACGAGATCGGTTCTGGAGGCCAGTACGCGCTTCCGGGTCGCCGTAGCCGTCGTCGATGTCCACCAGCAGGTGGTGATTCGGAAAGGCCCACCGCAGCCGTTCCGTGAAGGCAACCATGTCCGGCCAGGCGATGAATCCGATGTCGGGCAGCCCGTAATGGGACGCGGCGAACCCGAACCCCGATACGAACAGCCCGTCGTAATGGCGGGCCGCGAGAGAGGCGGAGTACATGTCGTACACGCCGATGAGAGGCGTGGTAGTTAAATGTCCCCCCAAGGCCCAGGGGAGCGACAGTCGACACCGGCAGGTGCACCAGACTCCGAAGGCTCGGCGGCCTAGTGACTGACGATCTGGAGCACCGGTGGGTTGACGGAGTTCTGCCTGCTGTTGAGCACGACGGCCAGGCCGACGGCGTTCAGTGGCTGCCAGATCGCGAGAGAGGCGGTGCCGTCGCCGCCGGCCGAGGTGACCGCCGAGGCGACGGCGCTGGTCACGTCGAGTCCGATCCAGTCGGCGGCGGTGGAGATCTGCCCGGTTCCCTGGGCCGTTCCCAGTGCGGGGGAGGTGTTCCAGGTGACCCCGGACTCGGTCCAGCTGTCGCTCGCGGTGGCGAAGGCCTGCAGCGAGGTCTGGGTGCCACCGGAGTCGGAGACGACGCCGTAGGTCCACAGCACCGCCCGGGAGACCGTTCCGGTGATCGCCGAGACGTCGAACTTCAGCAGCGCCTCCCGGGAGTAGCCGCTGGCGGTGGTGTTGGTGTTCTTGACGACCATCGTGGTGGTGGTCCCGTAGTTGACGGTGCCGTAGGCGCTGCCGTCCCGGACGTAGGCGTCGGCGCCGGCCGCGAGCAGGGTCGCCGTCGAGGCGGTCAGGGCGGTACCCGAGGTGCTCAGCGTCGCTGTGCGGGAGGCGCCCTGGCTGCCGCCGGTCTCCGCCAGCAGGGTGATCGTGCCGGAGCTCGACGACAGCACCGAGATGCCGGTGCCCGCGGTGGCCGAGACGTACCCGGAGCGGGCGATGGTCACCTTCACCGTCGAGGTGGTCCGGGAGGGGTCGGCGACGCTCACCGTGAGGGTGCCGCTCTGCTCGCGCATCAGTACCGAGCAGGGTGCGCTGACGGTGATCGGACCGATGGTGCCGGCCGCGAAGAAGTTGGCCGCGGTGACGCCCGAGGCGCTGTCGGCGACGGCCTGCACGGTCGCGGTGTTGGCGAGCACGGTGACCGTCGGCGCCGCCGCGCGGGCCGCCGCAGCGGAGGCGTTGGCGCCGGGCATCAGCAGGTAACTGTAGGAGGAGCCGCTCGGGTTGGTGCCGTGGCCGAACCAGAGGGTGAGGTAGCGGCGGGTCAGCTGGGTGGTCGTGTCGTAGCCGTTGATGTCGGACCAGGCTCCGGTGCGGGCCTCGCGCAGTGCGTTGACGGTGGCGCCGCCGGGGAAGACGTAGCCGCCGAATCCACCGATGGCCATCGACTTCGCACCGGTGAACTGGGCGGTCCAGCCGAGGGCGGTCGACTGGGCGACGCCGTCGACGGTGAGCGAGTGGGTACCGTCCGAGCCGAGGTTGCGGTTGTCGATCACGGTCTCCACCGCGACGCCGTCGGTGCAGGTGATCCCGGCGCCAAGGCACATCACCGAGTCGTCCAGGAAGAACCAGGACTTCTTGCCGGTCAAGGTGGAGGACAGGCCGCGCACGTCCTGGCCGACGGCGGCGTAGGTGCCGTCGGTTGCGCCGCCGGCCCAGACGGCGGCCGGGCGGGGAGCGCCCCAGGTGCCGCCCGCGCCGTCGGCGAGGGGGAGCGTGGAGACGGTGGTGCCGGGCAGGCGGTAGGGGTTGACGGTGGGCCAGAAGGCGTCCGAGTACTGGCCGTTGCCGTAGGTCGAACCCCACCAATAGAGCATGCCGTTGTTGGTGTGCCAGCCTCGGACGTTCTCGCCGTTGCCGTTCTCGTAGAAGGTGGTCCGCGCCGAGCACATGCTGACCGAGGCGGCCCAGGTGGAGCGGCGGTGCACCGCGCGGTCCATGGCGAAGATCCGGTGGCCGTTGGTCTCGGCCGTGGCGGTGACGGTGGAGTCGTTCAACAGGGTCTGCGCCCGGGCCAGTTCGGGGACGCCCTGGGCGGCGTCGGAGAGGTAGGGGCTGTAGGTGTCGCGCTGCAGCCAACCCTTGACCATGCCCTTCCACTGAGAGCTCTGGGCGGTGGAAGCGACTCCGGAGTCGGCCAGCCGCAGGATGTCCGAGATCAGTACGTGCCCGCGCCGGTGGTCGTCCTGCTGGATCTGCAGCGGATCGGTGACGGAGACGCCTCGGCTGCACGCGCGGCCGACCACGCCGTCCATCACCAGGCCGTTGTAGAGGAAGGGCGCGTAGGAGGAGACGACCGAGTCGAAGATGTTCTGCTGCCCCGTGTCGGTGACCGCCCAGGTGGAGCCGGACAGCAGCCAGAGCATCCGGCTCAGGCCGCTGAGCATGACCTCGCCGTAGGAGCCGGTGTAGGGGACGTAGCTGTGCTGGATGAACGAGCCGTCGGGGTAGAGGCCGTCGCCGATGATCACGTCGGGGAAGACCGGGGAGAGCGCGGCGGAGGCGGTGGCCAGCTTCGCGGAGTTCTTGCCGACGACGCCGCGCAGCGCGATCACGCGGCACAGGTCGACCCGGTTGGCACCGGTGCTGGTACCGCTGTAAGCCGCCACGGCGGTGTCGGGGACGTAGTGGTCGACGGCGGCGCAGTAGTTCGCGATCTCGGTCGAGGTGAGCTGCGCGTACATCAGCACGGCGGTGTCCAGCAGCGCCTCGGGGCTGCCGATCTGCCAGTCCCACCAGTTGTCGTAGGTGGTGGCGGTGGCGGTGTAGGCGTTGCTGTACAGGTAGTCCAGGCCGGTGGTGACCGCGGTGGCCAGGGTCGCGTTCCCGGTCAGGCCGGTGCCCGGCTGGACGTAGGCCAGAGCCATCGTTCTCAGCCGGGAGTAGCTGGTGGTCATGTTGCCCGAGACGGTGCCGAGCGGCAGGTCGCTCCAGAGCGAGGCGGTGCCCACCGCCATGGCGCTCTGGTAGGTCGTCGCCGTGCTGCCGAGGGTGGAGAGGGCCGAGGCGAAGGGGGCCGCGGTGGAGTCGAAGCCGCTGCCGGTCAGCAGACCCAGCCAGCGCCCGCGCAGGGTGTCATAGGCGTCCGCGGCCCAGGCGCGCGGTGCGGGAGCGACCCATTGGGCCGCCGCGGCCAGCACCGTGGCGGCCGCGCTGACCTGGAGAAACTTTCGCCGTGTGACATGCGCACCCATGTGGCCTCCTTGCCGCTGGGCCCGTTCTCCCGAAGGGTGCGGGCTTGAGTGAGCCAGAAGGTAAGCGCTTCCAAATGATCGCGTCAATGGATTCCGGCGAAATGAATGACCAAAAGCACACCGCTGCTGAACGTCTGACCGTATGATCGACCCTGCGAAAGACCTCGGCGAAGGAGCCCGTTGTGCGACCGTCGGTCGATGAACGCCAGGAACGCATTCTGCAACTGGTCCGTGAGCGGGGCAGCCTGCGGGTGTCCGAGCTCGCCGCCGAGCTGGGGGTGTCCGCCGTCACCACCCGGCGCGACGTGGAGACACTGGCGGAGCTGGGGCGGCTGCGCCGGGTGCACGGTGCGGTGACCTGGCCGGAGCGGGCCGCCCCGGCTCCGGTCCGGCACCCCGTCGAGGCCGGGGCGCCGGTGCTTGGTCTGCTGGTGCCGGCCGATCAGTACTACTACGCCGAGGTGATCCAGGGTGCCCGGGCCGCCGCGGCCGCGGCGGGCGCCCGGCTGGTGCTGGGCATCTCCAAGTACCGGCAGGAGGAGGACGCCGCCCAGATCGCGTCGATGCTCGCCGCGGGCGCGGACGGGCTGCTGCTGACCCCCAATTGGGCCGGGACCACTCCCACCGCCGCGGAGGAGCGGACCATCCTCGGTCTCCAGGTGCCCACCGTGCTGCTGGAGCGGCGCGCCGCACCCGGGTCGGCCGCGGCCGAACTCGACCGGGTCTGCACCGACCATGTGCACGGGGCCTGCGCCGCCGTGCGCCACCTCGCCGCGCTGGGCCGCCGCCGGATCGCCCTGCTGCTCACCGAGACGACCCCCACCGCCGGCTTCGTCCGCACCGGCTACCACGCCGGGCTGGACGCCATGGGCCTGGACCAGCCGGAAGACCTGGCCGAGGAGGATTCCGAGTCCCGCCTCCGCCGCCTCCCCGATCTGGTGGCGGCGAAGACGGTGGACGCCGTGCTGGTGCACACCGACACGGAGGCGCTGATCCTGCTCCAGCACTTGCAGGCGCGCGGGCTGCGGGTGCCGGAGGACGTCGCCCTGGTCGCCTACGACGACGAGATGGCGGCTCTGGCCGACGTGCCGCTGACAGCGGTGGCGCCCCCGAAGCGCGCCCTGGGCGAGGCGGCCGTAGGGATGCTGCTGGACCGGCTGGCGGAGGAACCCGGATCGGACTCACCCCGCCGCCATCTGGACCTGTTGCCGCAACTGCGGGTGCGCCGGTCGACCGCTGACGACGCCGCGGCCTCCTGACCCGTTCGGCCGGAGCTCAGGCGGTACGTTCCAGCTCCTCTTGCAGGACGGGGTGCTGGAAGGGCAACCCCTGGGCGTAGCGGGCCAGTTCGGCCGTCGCCGAGTCGGCCATCCGGTGCAGCTCGCCGCCGATGGAGCCGGCCACATGCGGGGTGAGCAGGACATTGGGCAGGTCGTAGAGCGGGGAGTCGGCCGGCAGCAGCTCGGGGTCGGTGACATCGAGCACGGCGTGGATCCGGCCCGACGCCACCTCCTCGACCAGCGCCTCGGTGTCCACCAGGGAGCCGCGCGCGGTGTTGACCAGAGTGGCGCCGTCCGGCATCAGCGCCAGCCGGCGCCGGTCGACCATGTGCCGGGTCTCGGGGAGCGCGGGAGCGTGGATGCTGAGCACGTCCGAGGCCGCGCACAGCTCGTCCAGGCCGGCCCGGCGCACGCCCAGCGCCGATGCCTCGGCGGCCGACAGGTACGGGTCGTGGACCAGGATGTCGAGGTCGAAGGGGCGTAGCAGCTCGATCACGCGTCTGCCGATCCGGGAGGCTCCGACGACGCCCACAGCGCGGCGGTAGTTGCCTATGCCGGTGTAGCGGTGGTGCCAGGAGTCGATCTCGCGGCGCTGCCGGAAGTCCTCGCGGATCTGCAGCAGCCGCTTGTTGGACATCAGCACCGCGGCGACGGTGTACTCGGCGACCGGCAGGGCGTTGGCCCAGGCCGCCGAGGAGATCCGGACGCCCGCGCGCCAACTGTCCTCGGTGGCGATGTACTTGACCGAGCCGGCCGCGTGCACGATGGCACGCAGCCGGGGCGCCGCCGCCAGGACCTCACGGTCCACGGGCGGGCAGCCCCAGAAGGTGTACAGCACCTCGGTGTCGCGCAGGGCCTCGGCCACCAGGGGGCGGCCGAAGTCGTCGGCAACCAGGTCGGGGACCAGGTCCGCCACCCGGGCGAGCTGGGCCAGACCTCGGGGGCCGAGGATTCTGGGTACCAGGCCCGGGTGCATGGCGAGGAGGGTGCGGGGCCGTGCGGTGGTCATACGGGGGGCTCCTTGCTGGCCGGAGGCGGCTATTTCACGCTTCCGGCGGTGAGTCCCGAGCGCCAGAAGCGCTGGAGACAGAGGAAGAGGGCTACGACGGGGATCACCGCGATCACCGATCCGCAGATCACGAAGGAGATCAGCGCCGGGTCCTCGATGACGTTGTTCTGCCAGATGAAGAGGCCGAGGCTGACCGGGTAGAGGCTCTTGTCCGAGAGCATGACCAGGGCCAGGAAGAAGCCGTTCCAGATGGCGGAGAACTGGAACAGCATGATCGTGGTGAAGCCCGACTTGAGCATCGGCAGTCCGATGGAGCGGAAGACGCGCAGTTCGCCCGCACCGTCGACGCGGGCGGCCTCCAGCACCTCGTCGGGAACGTAGCCGGTGCTGAAGACCCGGGCCAGGTAGACCCCGAAGGGGTTGACCACCGAGGGGATGAGCACCGCCCAGACCGTGTTGACCAGGTGCACCTTGGAGGCGAGCAGGTACAGCGGCAGTACCGTCGCGGAGCTGGGGACCAGGACGCCCAGCAGCACGACGCCGAACAGCTTCTCCTTGCCCGGGAAGGTGTACTTGTCGAAGGCGTAGCCGGCGGCGACGCTGATCAGCGCGCACACGGCGGAGCCGCCGAACGCGTAGAGGAGCGAGTTGAGGAACCAGTGGAAGTAGATCCCGCCGTCCTCGTGCACCAGCCCGGACAGGTTTCCCAGCAGGTCGAAGTGGTGCGGGGTGAAGATGTCGCCGGCCGCCATCCCGGTGGGGTCCTTGGCAGCGGCGACCAGCATCCACAGCAGCGGGAAGAAGGTGTACAACGCGGCCAGGGCGAGCGCCGTGTTCACGGCCGCGCCGGACATGGTCCGCGGCCGGGAGGGCGGCCGGGTGGACGGCGGGGCGGGCTCCGCGGCCGGCTCTGCCGCCCGGGCGCGGGTTTCGACAGGTGTGCTGGTCATGCGCTCCTCCACGGGTTGGAGATCCGGGTGACCGCGAAGGACAGACCGGCGCAGACGGCCGCGAGCAGGATCGAGCCGGCCGCGGAGAGCCCGTAGTCGGTGTTCTTGAACGCCTGGACGTAGTTGTAGAGGTTGGGCGTCCAGTCAGCGGTGATCGCGCCGGGCGCCGAGCGGTTCAGCAGCAGCGGCTCCTGGAACAGCTGCATCACGCCGACCGCGGTGAACAGGCCGACCAGCCCGACCGAGCTGCGGATCATCGGGAGTTTGACACTCCAGGAGGCACGCAGTTCGGAGGCGCCGTCCAGGACCGCGGCCTCCAGCAGTTCCCGGGGGATGGCCTGGAGCGCGGCGTAGAAGATCACCATGTTGTAGCCGAGGACCTCCCAGATCGCGATGTTGGCCATCGCGGGCACGGCGGTGGTCGTCGAGCCCAGGTCGAAGCCGATCCCGCCGGACCGCAGCGCCGACACGACGGGGCTGACGCCCGGCGTGTAGAGGTAGAGCCAGATGATCGCGGCGATGATGCCCGGGATCACATGGGGCAGGAAGAGCGTGAGCTGGAAGAAGCGCTTGGCCCGCGCCAGTGCGGAGTCCAGCAGCAGCGCCACCAGGAGCGATCCGGCCAGCATCAGCGGGACGTAGAGCAGCGCGAAGACCGCCACGTGCAGGAAGCCGGACCGGAAGTCCGGGTCGGCGAGGGCCGTCGCGTAGTTGGACAGCCCGCTGAAGACCGTGGTGGCCGGGCCGTAGCCGAGTCCGGAGTGGTGTTCGCGGAACAGGCTGAGCCAGAGGGCGTAGCCGATGGGGGCGAGGGTGGCCAGGGCGAAGAGGAGGAAGAAGGGGGCCAGCAGCACTGCCGCCGCGCCCTTGCTCCGGTCCCCGCGCGTGGTCCTGCCTGTGCCGGTCCCGCGCCCCGCGGAAGCCTTTCCGGGCTTCCGAGGGGCCGCGGCCGGCTGGATGTCAGCCATGGAGCGCGCCTCAGCCGTCGGAGACGTTCAGACCGGCGGCCTTGATCTGCTTGACCGTTTCCTCCTGGCCGGTCTTCAGCGCGGCGGCTATGGTGCCGCCCTTGCCCAGCCTGCCCCAGGGCTTCGCCAGGTCGGCCCAGGTGGAGACCATCGTCGGTCCCCAGGTCCAGCCGGTCTTGACGGTGGGCGCGGCCTGCTTGGTCAGCGCGTAGACGTCCTGGCCACCGAAGAAGGTGGAGTCGAAGGACTTCTGAGCGACATCGGCCATCGCGGAGACGGCCGGCAGCGCGCTGGAGGCGCCGCCCTTGACCCGGGCGGCGACGGCGTCCGCGTCTGTGGACATCCAGGTGGCGAACTCGGCCGCCGCGGCGGCGTTCTTGCTGGTCCTGCTCACCGCGTAGCTGGAGCCGCCGACGGCGCCGGCCGCCGGGGTGCCGTCCCAGGTGGGCAGTTGGGCGACGGCCCACTTGCCGGACTGGTCGGCGAAGCCGGTCTTCAGGTAGGCGGCCTCGAAGGGGCCGTTGATCTGGGCGAGGACGTTCCCGGCGGTGGTGTCCGCGGCGAGCGCGGGGTCGCTGGTGGTGGCGGTGCCGACCAGACCCGCGTCGATCAGGCCCTGCCAGTAGGAGGCGACCTTCAGGGTCGCGGCGTCCTGGAAGTTCACCTTCCAGGAGTCGCCCTGGGTGCCGAACCACTGGGCGCCGGCCTGCCAGGCCAGCCCGGAGAACGTGGAGGCGTCGTCGGTCGGGAAGTTGACCAGCCTCGCCTTGGGGTTGGCCTTCTTCAGCGCCACCGCGTCGGCCTTGAACTGGTCCCAGGTGGTGGGAACGGGCAGGTCGTACTTCTTGAACAGGTCCTTGCGGTAGTAGAGCATCTGCGGCTCTACGTCGTAGGGGACCGCCCAGGTCTTGCCGTCCAGCGTGGTGGCCTGCACGGCGCCCTCGGCGAACTTCGAGGTGACGCTCTTGGGGACGTACTTGCTGATGTCCTGGACGTCGCCCTGGCTGACGAAGTTCGGCAGCTCCGAGTACTCGCAGTTGAACAGGTCCGGGCCGTTGCCCGCCTTGATCGCCGCGAAGATCTTGGCGTAGCCGTCGGTGCCGTTGGTGATCTGCGAGTACTTCACGTGGATGTCGGGGTGGGTCGCGTTGAACTTGGCGACGACCGCGTCGGCGTTCAGCGTCCAGGACCAGAAGGTGATCTCGGCGGGGTTGGCGGAGGTGCCGGCGGCAGGGCTGTCACTGTCGCTGCTGCCGCAGGCCGCGGCCAGGGTCAGTGAGAGCGCGGCACACGCGGCGGCGGCGAACGTACGGCCGCGGCGGGATCTCGGGGCGGGGACTGCGGGGGAACTGAGCGTCATTGCGGGGCTCCTCGGGCGAGGGCGGGCCCGACCGGGCCGTGGAAAGGGGTGTATGCGGAGGCACGTTCCGGGGCGTGGGGTTCCGGTGCCGTTGGAACGCCATCATTGGGACCGGTTCGATCGCAGTCAAGAGCGAATCATCGGAAATCTTTCGATCGCACACTCGATCGTTATCCTGTCGTCGTCCGGCGTTCGATCCGGTTCGCCGGGGGAGCTTACCGCCATATAGGCGCTCACATCAGAGCATGTCAGTGCGCCTGCGGCTTTCGTTTCGAGATCATTTGATCGTTCGCTCTTGACGTGGCTCCAGGGCCTTCCTAGATTTTCGCTCAGCCGTTCGGAGAGCCGATCGGCCCGCCCACCACCGTCCCGAGGAGTTCCGTGGACCTGCCCTACTACGAGGACCCGGGACCGGGCACCGGCTTCGAGCCCGCCCGCGCCACGGCTCGATCGAACGCGCCGGCGCTGAGCCTCAACGGCAACTGGCGCTTCCGGCTGCGCCCGACGGCGGCCGACCCCGCGCCGGGGTTCGACGCCGACTGGGAGAACTGGGACGAGATCCCGGTCCCCGGCCACTGGCAGCTGCACGGTCATGGCTCGCCCGCCTACACCAATGTGCGCTACCCGTTCCCGGTCGATCCCCCGCACGTGCCCGACGAGAACCCGACCGGGGAGTACCGCCGCGCCTTCGACCTGCCGGAACACTGGCTCTGGCCCGAGCAGGGCGCGCGGACGCTGCTGCGGTTCGAGGGGGTGGACTCCTGTTTCCGGGTCTGGCTGAACGGCGAGCTGCTGGGCCACGCGGCCGGCAGTCGGCTGGCGCACGAGTTCGAGGTGGGCCGGCTGTTGCGGCCGGGCCGCAACACCGTGGCGGTGCGGGTGCACCAGTGGTCGGCCGGCAGCTATCTGGAGGACCAGGACATGTGGTGGCTGTCCGGGATCTTCCGTGACGTCACCCTGCTGGCCAGGCCCCGGGCCTCGCTCGACGACCACTTCGTGCACGCCGGCTACGAGCACGCCACCGGCACCGGCGTCCTCCGCGTCGAGACGTCCACGCCGGCCGTGCTGAGCGTCCCCGAGCTCGGCCTGCACCGGGTCGACCCGGCGGGACCCCACCGGGTTCCCGGCATCCAGCCCTGGTCCGCCGAGGAGCCCCGGCTCTACGACGCCGTACTCAGCACCCCCGGCGAGACCGTCGACCTGCGCATCGGCTTCCGCAGCATCGCCGTGGAAGACGGCCTGCTGCGGGTGAACGGGCGGCGGATCGTGTTCCGCGGCGTCAACCGCCACGAGTGGCACCCCGAGCAGGGCCGCGCCCTGGACCGGGCCACCATGCTGCGGGACGTCCTGCTGATGAAGCGGCACAACATCAACGCCGTCCGGACCAGCCACTACCCGCCGCACCCGGACTTCCTCGACCTGTGCGACCAGTACGGGCTGTGGGTGATCGACGAGTGCGACCTGGAGACCCACGGCTTCGAGGAGGTGGGCTGGCGCGGCAACCCCACCGACGACCCGATCTGGCAAGAGGCGTGCCTGGACCGGATCGAGCGCACCGTCGAGCGCGACAAGAACCACCCCTCGATCCTGCTCTGGTCGCTGGGCAACGAGTCCGGGACGGGGCAGAACCTGGAAGCCATGGCCGCCTGGTGCCACACCCGCGACCCGGAGCGCCCGGTGCACTACGAGGGCGACTGGGACAGCCCCTACGTCGACGTCTACTCCCGGATGTACGCCTCGCACGAGGAGGTCGAGGCCATCGGACGGCGCGCGGAGGCACCGGCCTCGACACCCGAGCGCGACGCCCACCGCCGCGCGCTGCCCTTCATCCAGTGCGAGTACGCCCACGCCATGGGCAACGGCCCGGGCGGCCTGACGGAGTACCAGGACCTCTTCGAGCGGTACGAGCGGCTGCAGGGCGGCTTCGTATGGGAGTGGATCGACCACGGCATCCCCCGGCACGCCCCGGACGGCACCCTCTACCACGCCTACGGCGGCGACTTCGGCGAACCGCTGCACGACGGCAACTTCATCGCCGACGGGCTGCTGTTCCCCGACCGCACACCCTCTCCGGGACTGGTCGAGTACCAGAAGGTGATCGCCCCGGTGCGGATCACCGCCGGCCGGCCGGGCACGGTCCGTATCGACAACCGGTACGACTTCCGCTCCCTCGCGCACCTCGCCTTCACCTGGACGGTGGAGCAGGAGGGCATCCCGGTCGCCCACGGCACCCTCGCGGTACCGGAGACGGCGACCGGCGAGTACGCCGAGCCGGCGCTGCCCCAACTGCCCGACACGGTCGGCGAGTCCTGGCTCACCGTGCGCGCCGTCCTCGCTGGAGACCAGCCCTGGGCCGAGGCCGGGCACGAGGTCGCCTGGGGCCAGCTCCCGGTCACCGGCCGGACGCCCGCGGTCCCCGACTCCACCCCCGGCCCCGCCCCTGCCCGACCGCGTCGCGGCGGGACCGCGGTGGCCCTCGGCCCGGGGCGGTTCGACCCGGCGTCAGGCCTCCTGCTCCGGCTGGGAGAGCTGCCGGTCGACGGGCCCCGACTGGACATCTGGCGCGCCCCCACCGACAACGACCGCGGCGGCCAGGAACTCGCGGTCGCCCGGGCCTGGCTCGCGGCCGGCCTGGACCGGATGCGGCACCGCACGGTCGCGGCGGAGCCGGAGGACGGCGCGTACGTCGTCCGCACCCGGGTCGCCCCCGCGGCCACCGACCTCGCCCTGCTCGCCACCTACCGGTGGAGCGGCGCCGAGGAGTCGCTGCGCCTGGACCTCTCCGTCGAGACCGAGGGCGACTGGGGCGGGCTGACCCTGCCCCGGCTGGGACTGCGGATGACCGTCCCGGCGGTGCTCGACCAGGTCGCCTGGTTCGGCCTGGGCCCGGGTGAGTCGTACCGGGACAGCAGACAGGCGGCCAGGATCGGTCGCTTCGCCCTCGACGTGGACGCACTGCAGACCCCGTATGTGATGCCGCAGGAGAACGGGAACCGCAGCGACGCCCGCTGGGCGACCTTCACCGACACCTCCGGCCACGGGCTACGGGTCGAGGGCTGGCCCGGCTTCGACTTCACTGCCCGGCGGTGGACCGCCGAGGACCTGGACGCCGCACGGCACACGACCGACCTCAAACCGCGCGACCGCCTCTACCTCACCCTCGATCTGGCCCACCAGGGCATCGGCAGCGGCTCCTGCGGCCCGGCCGCACTGCCGCAGCACAAGCTCATCCCGGCCGACGCCCTGCTCACGCTCCACTTCTCGCCGGAACGACCGGGCTGAGCGCCACCGCTGTCCGAGAGATCCGGCGTCGCGTCCTTGACCGCGCGGACCTCGGCGAGGGCAGATCTCGGCAAGGCCGGACATGGCTGTCAGGCTGTTGGACGTCCCATTCGGTGGGCCGACACCGTGCCCGGCTACACGGCCTTGGCCCAGTGCCGGACCACCCGGACGAGGAGGTGACTTCGCCGACCCGTCCGGCGGGCGAGGGCTGCTCCTCGACCTGGCTTTCCGCCCCGAGAAGGTGCCCGCGGCTGCCCGGTCCTCTCAGGAGATCCTTCGACTGCGGGCGGCTGGCCGGGCATCTGTGGACGTGTGCCGGTGTGGGGGAGCTGATGGCGAAAAGCTGTACCGGGTGCGGCTGACGGAGCTGGGCCTTTTCGCAGCACAAGCTGAAGCCGTCGACGCCTTCGAAGAGCGCGCCCGGAATCCGGACCGGGCCGCCGTCCCACACAGGGGCCGGACGGCACCCACGCCGACTCCCATACGGCCCCTGTGGGGACCCTTCACGGCGCAGGAGCCTGACCACAGAAGCGGGCAGCTACGGAGAAAGAGGAGGGGCCGTCATGCGCGGTCCGGTCGTTGTGGGAGTGGACGGTTCACCGTCGAGTCTGGTCGCGGTGGAGACCGCCGCACGTACCGCCGAACGCCAGGGTGTGGAACTGCAACTCGTCCACGCCGTCGACTGGCCCGCCGGGCGGGTGACGGACGGCGTGGGCTCCTGGGGCCTGCGGCCGGAGTGGGACCACGGCGGCGCCAACGGCGCGTTGGCCGAGGCCGAGCGGCGTGCTCGATCCGCCGCGCCCCGCGTCGATGTCAGGTGCGAGGTCCTCGTGGGAGAGCCGGCGAGGGTACTTGAGTCGGAGTCGCGGGACGCCGGACTCACAGTCGTCGGTCATCGGCGCACGGGCCCCGGCGGTTCGCGACACCATTCCGTCGCCGGACAGCTCCTCGCGCATGGTTCGCGCCCGGTGTTGGTGGTCTGTGGCAGGCGGGAGCCCGCCGGATCGGTCGTGCTCGTCGGCGGCGAGTCCATGGCGGCCCGGAAAGCGGCCGAGTTCGCCTTCGCCGAAGCCGAAGCGCGTGGCGTGCCGCTGCTGGTGCTCGACACACGACGGTTGTGGCAGCGGCGCTCGCACTCCCTGCCCGCCTCCCTTCTGATCCGGCTGAGGGGGCGTCACCCCGAGGTCAAGGTGAACCGGCGAGTCGTAAAGGGCCGGATCCGCCGGACGTTGATCACGTTGAGCGCCGACGCCCAGCTCGTCGTGGCCGGCGCACACGGCCGACGAGGCACGGCCGGCCCGCTCGACGAGGCAGTGCTCCGGGACGTGCGATGCCCGGTCGCCGCCGTCCGCTCCGAGAGGGGATGAGCAGACCGGAGCCGAGTCGCAAAGGCCCGCTGCCCGACCGGGGCGGGCCTTCGTCCGTCTCCGACCGAACGCCGGTGACGACCCTCTGCCGGGGCGCCGTACGGCCCTGTCGAAAGGGGCCGTACGGCGCCCCGGCCCGGTTCTTGAGGCCCCTGCCCCCGGTGTCCGCGCGGGACGAGTATCACGCTCGGAGCCATTGCGGGACCCCGCACGGCAGAGCACGGCAGAGAAGGGAACGGGACCATGACTCTCCATCACGTGACCGTTGGCGTGGACGGTTCACTGCTTTCCGTACGGGCCCTGGACCGGGCCGCGGACGAGGCCGCACGTCGGCGCACCGAACTGCGGGTCGTCTACGCCGTGTCCGACCGCGACGAGTCCGGACCGATCCTGGAGTCGGCTGTCGCCCGCATCCACGAACGCCACCCCGGCCTGCGGGTGATGACCAAGCCCGTAGAGGGCCCGGCCGTACGGGTGTTGACCGAGGAGAGCAGGTGCGCGGCCCTCACCGTCGTGGGCACGCGCGGGTTCGGCGGGGTCGCCGGCACACTTCTCGGCTCGGTGAGCCTGCGGCTGGCCGCCCACGCGCACGGGCCGCTGATGGTCGTACGCGAGGACCACCCGTGCGACACCGCACCCTCCGCCGACGGACCGGCGGTCCTGCTCGGCCTGGAGAACGACACCGACGTCGACGCGGCCGTCTACGCGTTCGCCGAGGCCGAGCGTCGCGGAGCGCGGCTGCATGTCCTGCACGCGCAGAACCACCGGCACGTCACCCCCGAACTCCCCTCGCTGCTCCCCGCGACGAGCCCCGGCCAGCGGCGCACGGCACAGCGGGACCGGGCCGAAGCGGCCGTGCCGCGCTTCAGCCTCGCCCGGCTGAGGGAGCACCACCCCACCGTGGGCGTCGACGCCCGCACGGTCCGCACCGGGCCTTCCGGCGCTCTGCTGGAGGCGACGCGCGAGGCAGCGGTCGTGGTGATCGGTGCCCACCGCCGCAAGGGGCACGTCGGCCCGCACCTCGGCCCGGTCGCGCACACCCTGCTGCATCGCTCGCACTGCCCGGTCGTGCTGGTGCCCACGGCCCGGTGACCCGCGCGGGCGGGCGCCAAGTAGCCCTGCCGAAAAGGACGTTCGGGCCCTGGGCATGGCCCCTGCAGCCCCTCGGCAGGGATGAAGATCATGACAGTGCACGGCCACGTTCCACGACTGGGCCGGGGCCGGCTGGGCGGACCGGCTGTTCATGCTCGGTCTGCTGGGCATCGGCCTGGCGCTGGTCGCTGGCACCGCGATGATGGCCCTGATGTGGATCGCGGAATGGCCTCCGGCCAAGCACCTGTCGGACGGCACGCCGAGCATGTCGACCAACCCGTTCGCCGACTACCACCTCGTCTACGCCGTCGCGCTGATCGCCCTGGCGGCCGCGGGCGCGGGCGCCACCTGGGGCCTGGGCAAGGGTGTGGGCACGGCTGCCCTTCGTCAGCCGCAACCGCTGGCTGCTCTGACCGCTCGGAGCACATCGGGCCCGGGGCGCCGCCGCTGAGGGAACAACTCCCGCAGCGGCAGCGCCCTTTCGCCCTCAGGCCGTCCCGCCACGCCAGGGTGGCGGCCCGACCGTCCTGCGTGCGGTGTCCGCACGGTGTGCGAGCCGGTCCAGGCGGCGGCGCAGCCGGTCGGCCAGCTCATGAGCGCTCGCCTCGCGTGCGTGGACCACGAGCAGGGTGTCCCGTCCCGGATGTACGCGATCGCCTCGGCGTCCACGTCGCCCTCGACCCGTGCATCCAGGCGGCCGTCATCGCGGCCCAGACCGAGGACCGACTGCGGCAGAAGGACCGTTGACGTTCCGTCGGGCGGGGCTCTCGGCTCCGTCAGCGGAGGCCGATCACTCCTCCGGCACCATCTCGATCGCCCCGCTCGGGCACTCGGCCGAAGCAGTTGCCGCAGGACATGCAGCTGCGAGCCTCGAACAGTGCGGTGGACTCGTCTACGCGTCGATGTGCCGCGCCGCCTTCTTGCCCTGCCCCACGGCCACGGTCACCGTGCGCTCGGCTGGCATCAAGTCCCCGTCGGCAAAAGCACCCTGACGGTCCGTCATGAGGTTTGCCGTCGGCGACCCGCACCATGCCGTGGTCCATGGCCAGGTCCGGCGCGTCCGCAGCAGGGACGGTTCCGAGTCCTGGCCCAGCGCCACCACCACGCTGTCCGCCGCCAACTCCTCGAACTCGCCGGTGGGTTGCGGGAATCCGGTCCCGTCCAGCTCCATCCGCTCGCTCGTCCGACACGGGCCCCGCGCTCTCGGCATCCGTGCACGGACGACGGCCCGGGCAGGGGCCACGTGTCCCTTGCCCGGGCCGAACGGCCCTGTCGCCCTCAGTGCGCGGCCGGAAGCGCCGCCCGCCGGGACAGCACCCGCCGCACCTCGGTCCCGGTGAAGACCAGCGCGCCCGTCGCGACCGCAGCCAGCAGCAACAGGCCGACCGCGTAGGAACCGTACGAGCCGTACAGCGAGCCCATCACCAGCGGCGGGACGAAGCCGCCCAGGCCGCCCGCGGCGCCGACGACGCCGGTGACCGAGCCGGTGCGGTTGGACGGGGCGAGCAGCGCCACGAAGGCGAACGTCGCGCCGCTGCCCGCACCCAGTGCCCCGGCCATGGCCAGGAAGGCGACGGTGCCCAGCGGGGCGAGCGCAGGGGTGGCGGACTGCATCAAGGCGCCCGTGCTGACCAGCGCGAGCGCCCCGGTCAGCACGCGCGTCGGGCCGACGCGGTCCGACAGCCAGCCGCCAACCGGCCGCATGGCCACCGCGAGCAGCACGAACCCGGCCATGCGGTTCGCCGCGTCGTCCTGGGTGAGGCCGTAGCCGTTCTTCAGATAGGTCGGCAGGTAGACGGAGAACGCGACATAGCCGCCGAAGGCCACCGCGTACAGCGCCGACGCCTGCCAGGTGACGCCGAGCCGCAGCGTCGCGGCCAGCCGCCGGCCGATCGGCTCGGTCGGCACCGCGCGGTCCGGGGCGTCCCGCAGGATCAGCGCCGCCACCACCGCGTACAGGACCAGGACTCCGGCGGTGATCAGGAACGGGGTCGACACGCTGTGGGCCTTCACCAGCTTGACCGTGCTCAGCGCGCTGATCGCGGTACCGCCCATGCCCATGCCGAACAGGCCGATGGCCAGACCGCGCCGCTCGGGCGGGAACCAGGCGTTCACGAACGGCACCCCGACGGCGAACGCGGTACCGCCGACGCCGAGGAAGAAGCCGCCGACCAGCAGCGCGGTGAGCGAGGAGTGGCCGGCAAGTCCCAGGTACAGCACGGGAATCACGGTCGCCGCGGACACCAGCGGGAACATCACCCGGCCGCCGAACCGGTCGGTCAGCGCACCCACCGGAATCCGTCCCAGCGAGCCGACCACGACCGGCACCGCCACCAGCAGTGACTGCTGGAAGGAGGACAGCCCCAGTGAGTCCTTGAAGCGTGGGCCGAGCGGGCTGATCAGCGCCCACGCCCAGAAGTTGACGGCGAATCCGACGGTGGCCAGGGCGAGCATCAGCCAGGCCCGCCCCGGGATCGGGGCCCGCGGCGCCTGTTGGGGGTTCCTCGACGACTGGAGCATGGCTCAGGTCCCTTCTGCGGGTGGGTGACTGACGCCAGACTTCTGGATCACCCCGCCTGGGGGCGTGGGCCGAAAGCCCTCGGGATACGGCCGGTCGGGACCCACCCGGGGCCGTTCGGCCCACGGTGGGCCGGCCACTGCCCCGCATAGCGTCCCGGTTCATGGAGAACGACAAGACCGCTCGCCCCGCACGGCGCAGCGCCGCCGAGGGCTGGCCGCTCGCCGCCCGCCGTCTGCTGACGCGCCGTGAGGTGTCGGCCGACGGCCGGGCCGTCTTCACCGAGGCCGACCCCAAATGGGAGGGCTTCTACCGCGACCGCTGGGCGCACGACAAGGTCGTGCGCTCCACCCACGGCGTCAACTGCACCGGTTCCTGCTCGTGGATGGTGTACGTCAAGGACGGCATCATCACCTGGGAACACCAGGCAACCGACTACCCGTCCATCGGCACCGACTGCCCCGAGTACGAGCCCCGCGGCTGCCCGCGCGGCGCCTCCTTCTCCTGGTACACCTACTCACCCAGCCGCGTCCGCTACCCCTATGTCCGGGGCGAGTTGCTGAAACTGTGGCGCGAGGCGCGCCGCCGCCTCGACGACCCGGTGGCCGCCTGGGCCGAGATCACCGCCGACCCCGCGAAGGCCCGCGCCTACAAGAGGGCCCGCGGCAAGGGCGGCCTGGTGCGGGCGAATTGGGACGAGGTGAGCGAGCTGGTCGCCGCCGCCCACGTCCACACCATCAAGACGTACGGCCCCGACCGTGTCGCCGGCTTCTCCCCGATCCCGGCGATGTCCATGGCCTCCTTCGCCGCCGGGGCCCGCTTCATGTCGCTGATCGGCGGCACCCTGCTCTCCTTCTACGACTGGTACGCGGACCTTCCGATCGCCTCCCCGCAGGTCTTCGGCGACCAGACCGACGTACCCGAGGCCGCCGACTGGTGGAACGCCGGCTACCTGATCATGTGGGGCTCCAACATCCCCGTCACCCGCACCCCTGACGCGCACTTCCTCACCGAGACCCGCTACAACGGCACCAAGGTCGTCGCCGTCAGCCCCGACTACGCCGACAACGTCAAGCACGCCGACGAATGGCTCGCCCCGCACCCCGGCACCGACGGCGCGCTGGCGATGGCCATGGGGCACGTGATCCTGCGCGAGTTCCTCGTCGACCGCGAAGTGCCGTATTTCCAGCAGTACTTGAGGACGTACACGGACGCGCCGTTCCTCGTGACCCTGCGCGAGCACGGTGACCACGGTCTGGTCCCCAACGGGTTCCTCACGGCCGCCGATCTCGGCCGCGACGACGAGGAACACGCCGAATCCAAGACCGTCCTCCTGGACCGGGCCACCGGGGAACCGGTGGTCCCGGGCGGCTCGCTCGGCTTCCGGTGGGGGGAAGCCGGGCGAGGCCGCTGGAACCTCGAACTCGGCGAAGTCGAGCCCGAGTTGAGTCTGCTTGAGCGAGCCGAGGACGTCGTCGAGATTGCCCTTCCGCGCTTCGACGAGGGTGCCACCGAGGGCGGCTCGACCATGATGCGCGGCGTCCCGGTCCGCCGTGTCGGCGGCCGGCTCGTGACCACGGTCTTCGACCTGATGCTCGCCCAGTACGGTGTCAACCGCCCAGGTCTGCCGGGCAGTTGGCCCACGTCCTACGAGGACGCGTCCCAGCCGTACACGCCCGCCTGGCAGGAGACGATCACCTCGGTCCCCGCCGCACAGGCCGCCCGCATCGCCCGCGAGTTCGCCCGCAACGCCGAGCGTACGCAGGGCCGTTCGATGATCGCGATGGGTGCCGGCACCAACCACTGGTTCCACTCCGACACCATCTACCGCGCCTTCCTGGCACTGACCACGATGACCGGCTGCCAGGGCGTCAACGGCGGCGGCTGGGCCCACTACGTCGGCCAGGAGAAGATCCGCCCGATCACGGGCCTCCAGCACCTGGCCTTCGCCTTCGACTGGCAGCGGCCCACCCGGCACATGGCCGGCACCTCGTACTGGTACCTCAACACCGACCAGTGGCGCTACGAGGCCTTCGGTCCCGACGAGTTGGCCTCCCCGCTCGGCGAGGGCCGCTTCAAGGGCAAGGCCTTCGCGGACACCCTCGCGCAGGCCGTACGCCTCGGCTGGACCCCCGGCCACCCCGGCTTCAACCGCAACCCGCTCGACCTGACCGACGAGGCCGCCGCGCAGAAGCGCCCCGTCGCCGAGCACATCGTCGACGAACTCAAGGCCGGACGGCTGAGGTTCGCGGTCGAGGACCCCGACGACCCGGCCAACTTCCCACGTGTGCTCACCGTTTGGCGGGCCAACCTGCTCGGCTCATCCGGCAAGGGCAACGAGTACTTCCTCCGTCACCTCCTCGGCACCGACAGCGCCGTACGCAGCGAGGAGACGCCACCCGAGGCCCGCCCCGAGGACGTCGTCTGGCACGACGAGGCGCCCGAGGGCAAGCTCGACCTGCTGGTCGCCATGGACTTCCGGATGACCTCCACCGGCCTGCTCGCCGACGTCGTCCTGCCGGCCGCCACCTGGTACGAGAAGGACGACCTCTCCAGCACGGACATGCACCCCTTCGTGCACGCCTTCACCCCGGCCATCGCCCCGCCCTGGCAGGCCCGCACCGACTACGACACCTTCCTGACGATCGCGGACAGGTTCAGCGAACTCGCCGCCGGGCACCTGGGCACGCGCACCGACGTCCTCGCCGTACCGCTGCTGCACGACACCCCCGACGAACTCGCCCAGCCCGGCGGGACCGTACGGGACTGGAAGGCGGGGGAGTGCGAGCCGGTCCCCGGACGGACCATGCCGAAGCTGGTCACCATCGAGCGGGACTACGCGGCCGTAGCGCAGAAGATGCGGGCCGTCGGACCGCTCCTTGACCGGCTCGGGACGACCACGAAGGGCGTCACCGTCCACCCCGACCGCGAGATCGACGAACTGCGCCACCGCTGCGGCACCGTCCGCGAGGGCATCGCCGAGGGCCGTCCCTCCCTGGCCACCGCCTCCGACATGTGCGAGGCGATCCTCGCCCTGTCCGGCACCACCAACGGCCGGCTCGCCACCGAAGGCTTCCGGCAACTCCAGGAACAGACGGGCAGCGAGGGCCTGGTGGAACTCGCCGCCGAACGCGAGGCCGAGCGGATCACCTTCGCCGACACCCGCACCCAGCCCCGGGCGGTCATCACCTCGTACGAGTGGTCGGGCAGCGAGACCGGCGGCCGTCGCTACTCGCCCTTCGTCATCAACGTCGAGCACCGCAAGCCCTGGCACACCCTCACCGGACGCCAGCACTTCTTCGTCCAGCACGACTGGATCGCCGAACTCGGCGAGCAACTCCCTGTCTACCGGCCCCCGTTGGACGCCCGCCGCCACTACGGCGACGAACATCTCCGCGACGGCCAGGCCGAAGTGACGGTCCGTTACCTGACCCCGCACTCCAAGTGGTCCATCCACTCCGAGTACCAGGACAACGCCTACATGCTCGCCCTGTCCCGCGGCGGCCCGGTCATCTGGATGTCCGTGGAGGACGCCGAGAAGATCGGCGTCAAGGACAACGAGTGGATCGAGGCCTACAACCGCAACGGCGTCGTCGCCGCCCGTGCCGTGGTCACCCACCGCATGCCCGAGGGCACGGTGTACATGTACCACGCCAAGGATCGCACGGTGAACGTCCCGAAGACCGAGGTCAGCGGCCGGCGCGGCGGCATCCACAACTCCCTGACCCGGCTGCTGCTCAAGCCCACCCATCTCGCGGGCGGCTACGCCCAGTTCACCTACGCCTTCAACTACTACGGCCCGACCGGCAACCAGCGCGACGAGGTCACCGTCATCCGCCGCCGCAGCCAGGAAGCGGAGTACTGAGATGCGCGTGATGGCCCAAGTGGCGATGGTGATGAACCTCGACAAGTGCATCGGCTGCCACACCTGCTCGGTCACCTGCAAGCAGACGTGGACCAACCGCACCGGCGTCGAGTACGCCTGGTTCAACAACGTCGAGACCAAGCCCGGCGTCGGCTACCCGCGCCGTTACGAGGACCAGGAGCAGTGGAAGGGCGGCTGGATGCTCGACAAGCGGGGCCGCCTGGTCCTGCGTTCGGGTGGCCGCGTCAAGCGCCTGCTGTCCCTCTTCTCCAACCCGGACCTGCCCTCCATCGAGGACTACTACGAGCCGGTCACCTACGACTACGACAACCTGGTCAGCGCCCCGGCTGGACAGGACATCCCGGTCGCCCGCCCCCGCTCGGTCCTCACCGGCAGACCCACCGCCATCACCTGGGGCGCCAACTGGGAGGACGGCCTCGGCGGCGCCCCCGAGAACGCGGGCGGTGACCCCAACCTCACCGGTGAGTGGGCCGAGAAGGTGAAGTTCGAGTTCGAGCAGACCTTCCTCTTCCACCTGCCCCGCTTGTGCGAGCACTGCCTCAACCCGGCCTGCGTGTCGGCCTGTCCGTCCGGCGCCCTGTACAAGCGCGTCGAGGACGGCATCGTCCTGGTCGACCAGAACCGCTGCCGGGGCTGGCGGATGTGCGTGACGGCATGCCCGTACAAGAAGGTGTACGTCAACCACGCCACCGGCAAGGCCGAGAAGTGCACCTTCTGCTTCCCGCGCATCGAGGCCGGCCAGCCCACCGTCTGCTCCGAGACCTGCGTCGGACGGCTGCGCTACCTGGGCCTCCTCCTCTACGACGCCGACCGCGTCGGCGAGGCCGCGGCCACCCCGGACGAACAGGACCTGCTGGACGCCCAGCGCGGGGTTTTCCTCGACCCGAACGACCCCCAAGTGCGGGCCGCCGCACGGGAGTCGGGCATCCCGGAGGACTGGCTGGAGGCGGCCCGCCGCTCCCCGGTGTACGACCTCGTCTGCCGTTTCAAGGTGGCGCTGCCACTGCACCCGGAGTACCGCACCCTGCCCATGGTCTGGTACGTCCCGCCGCTCTCCCCGGTCCTCGACGCCGTCACCGGCGCGGGCGGCGACCAGGACGACCCCGACCACGTCTTCGCCGCCGTCACCCGGCTGCGCATCCCGCTGGAGTACCTGGCCGAGCTGTTCACCGCAGGCGACACCGACGTGGTGGCCGGAGTCCTGATGAAACTCACCGCACTCCGCTCCCACATGCGCACCCGCACCCTCGGCGAGGAGACCGACGAGCACGCCCTGACGGCGGTCGGGCTCACCGCACGCGAGGCCGAGGACCTGCACCGCCTGCTCGCCGTCGCCAAGTACCAGGACCGGTACGTCGTCCCCGCCGCGCACAAGGAGGACGCGGCTGCGCTCTCCGCCATGGAGAACTGCTGCCCGGTGGAGTCCGGCGACGCACCGTCCGAACGCCGGGTCCTGCTCGGCATGCCCACCCTGCGCCGCGCGACCGACGGAGGCCGTCCATGAGCCCGCTGCCAGCCACCATCCCGGCGATCGTCCGCACCCGCATCCGCGCGGCCTCCCGCCGCCGTACGGCGACGACACCGGACGAGGCCGAGCGCCACGCCCTGCAACTGCGGTTGCTGTCCTTGCTCCTGGTGTACCCGGATGCCGAACTGTGCGCTGACAGGCGCCAGTTGGCGGACGCGGTGACCGCACTCCCCGTCTCCCAGGCCGCCACCCAACTCACCGCCTTCATGGCCTGGTTCACGACCGAGGAGCCCGATGCGCTGGAGCGGCACTACGTCGAGATGTTCGACCTGCGCCGCAAGAGCAGCCTCTACCTCACCTACTACCTGCACGGCGACACCCGCCGCCGTGGCATGGCCCTGCTCGCGTTGGCCCAGCGCTACCGTGCGGCCGGCTGGGAGATCGACGGCGGTGAACTGCCCGACCATCTCCCAGTCGTTCTGGAGTTCGCCGCGCTGGCCGGACCCGGACGCGGCGAGGCACCGCTGCGGCAGCACCGGCGCGGCCTTGAGCTGATCCACCACGCCCTCACGGACGCCGGCTCCCCCTACCACCACCTGCTCGCCGCCCTGCGCTCCCTGCTGCCGCCGCCCACCGAGGCGGACCTGGCGGCGGTAGCCGAGTTGGCCGCGCAGGGACCGCCCGCCGAGGAGGTGGGCCTCGACCCGTACGGCAACGGCGAGTTCGCCCCGCCCGGCACCTTCACCCCGCCCGAGCAGGCCCCGCCCACACGTCAGGAGGACGACCGATGAACTCCTCGACCGCCGACCTCCTGCTGTGGGTCGCCTTCCCCTACGTCTGCCTCGCCGTCTTCGTCGTCGGCCACGTCTGGCGCTACCGGCACGACCAGTTCGGCTGGACCACCCACACCAGCCAGCTCCTCGAACGCCGGTGGCTGCGCTGGGGCAGCCCGCTGTTCCACCTGGGCGCGTTCGCGGTGATCGCCGGACATGTCGTCGGTCTCGCGGTGCCCGCCTCCTGGACCGAGTCCGCCGGCATCTCCGAGCACGCGTACCACCTCACCGCCGTCTGGTTGGGCTCCGTCGCGGGCGTCGCCATGGTCGCCGGTCTCGGCATGCTGTGCGCGCGACGGCTGTTGACCCGCCGGATCCGGCTCACCACCGACCGCAGCGACAAGCTGCTCTTCCCACTACTGGCTGCCACCGTCCTGCTCGGCATCTCGGCGACCGCCACACACAACGTCTTCGGCGGCGGCTACGACTACCGCGAGACCGTCTCCGTCTGGTTCCGCGGTGTGTTCACCCTCCAGCCTCAGCCGGAGGCGATGAGCGGCGTCCCCCTGCTGTTCCAGCTTCACGCCGTCACCGCCTGTCTCCTCTTCGCCGCCTGGCCCTTCACCCGCCTCGTGCATGTGTGGAGCGCGCCGGTCGGCTATCTGACCCGGCCGTATCTGGTGTACCGGCGGCGGGCGGACGTGGTGCGGGTCGGCAGGCCCGCGCCCGGGGACGTCCGGTGATCGGCGTCGTCGGACACGGGGACCTGACTTCCGTGTCCCTGAAGTCGGTCGAGGCCGAACTGCGGGACCGCCTGGAACGTGCCGAGGACGGCGCGGCCGGACTGGTGCGCGCCGGGGCGGGGCTGCCCGTGGCCTTCGGGCGGGCGGTGCGGGCGTCCGGCCGAAGGCTCGTCGTGCTGCTGCCCTCCCAGCACTCGGTGCCCGCGCCGCTGCCCGGCCCCGACCGGGACGGAGCACGCGAACTGCTGCTGCAGGCCAGGGAGGTCCGCTTGGCCGCCTTCGACCCCGCCGACCGTGACGACTGCATCGGCGCCGACGAACTCCTCGTCCGTTCGAGCCGTTCCGTGCTGGCCGTCTGGGACGGGTCGCCGTCCGACGGCACGGACGCCACCGCCCACCTCGTCGCCTACGCCCGCGCGCGTGGGATCCCGGTCGAGGTCGTCTGGCCGGAGGGGGCCGCCCGGACGGCGCGGCTCACAGCCGGAGCGTGAACCACGTCGTCTTGCCCTCGTCGGTGGGCCGTACGCCCCAGGTGTCGGCGAGGGCCCGCACCAGGATCAGACCCCGCCCGGACTCCTCGTCCTCGGCCGCGAGCCGCGGCTGGGGCAGTTGCGGGCTGTGGTCGCTGACCTCCACGGTGAGGTCGGTCGCCGTGCGGTGCAGGTGCACGCCGATCGGCCCCTGTGCGTGCTGCACCGCGTTGGTCAGTGTCTCCGACAGCAGGAGCAGTGCCTCGTCGGTGCTCGTGGCGCAGTTCCACGAGGTGAGCGCCTTGTGCAGGAACGCCCGGCCCTCCGGGACCGAAGCCGGCTCGGCCGCGAGATCGACGCCGAGGGCCGCCAGCGGCGCGGCGGGCAACTGGGCCAGCAGGAGCGTGACGTCGTCGTTGTGGCTCTCCGGGTCGGGCAGCAGGCTGGCGAGGACATGGTCGGCCGTGGCCTCCAGACACGGTGTGCCGGCGAGGAACTCGTCCAGGACGACGGAGAGTTCACCCACCCGCTCCTCGATGTCGCTGCCCGGCGTCTCGATCAGCCCGTCGGTGTAGAGCACCAGCGTCGCGCCCGGCGGTATCGCCGTACAGGACTGCTCGTACAGGATGTCGCCCACGCCCAGCGGGGCGTTGACGGGGGAGGACAGGCGGCTGACCTCGTCGGCCGCGCCCGCCACGAGGATCGGCAGGTGCCCGGCCGAGCACACCGTCACGGTGCCGGTGTCCGGCGCGATGACCAGATAACAGCAGGTGACGAGCTGGTCCGGCACGTCCAGGTCGGCCACGCAGGTGTCCAGGGCCTGCATCAGCTGCCGGGGCTGCATGCCGGTCTTGGCCAGCGCGTGCGCCGCCGAGCGCAACTGCCCCATGACGGCGGCGGCTTCGAGGCCCCGGCCCATCACGTCACCGATCAGCACGCCCACCCGGTCGGCCCCCAGCGGGATCAGGTCGAACCAGTCACCGCCCACACCCGCGCCCTGTGTGGCCGGCCGGTACCTGCTCGCCGTGGCCAGTCCGGGCAGCGCGGGCGGGGTGCCCATCAGGGAGCGCTGCAGCGTGAGGGCGATGTGCCGCTGCTGCTCGTACAGGACGGTGAGTTCGGCCTCCGCCCGCTTGCGGTCGCTGATGTCCCGCACGATGGCGCACGCGCCCACCACCGTGCCGCGGGTGTCCCGGGTCGGCCACAGGGTGACGTCGACGTCCAGCAGGGCCCCGGCGCTGGTGACCCGCAGTGTCTCGAAGTGCTCGACCTTCTCACCGTCCCGCAGCCGTTCGAGCAACGCGCTGATCTCGTCGTCGAGTTCGGGCGGGGAGAGCAGCGAGACGTGCCGGCCGATGGCCTCCTCGGCGGTGTAGCCGTACAGGTCCTGTGCGGCGGCGTTCCAGTAGGTGATGTACCCGTCGAGGGTCTTGGCGAGGATCGCGTCCTGCGACGACTCGACCAGCGCGGCGAGTTCGTTGATGCGGGCCTCGGCGGCCTTGCGGTCGCTGACGTCCCGCACGGCGGCGGAGACGAGCAGACCGTCCGCCGTCTCCAGCGGGCTGAGGCTGATCTCGACGGGGAACTCGGTACCGTCCTTGCGCAGCCCGTGCAGGTCGAAACCGGCCCCCATGGGCCGCACCTGACGGTTCGCGGCGTATCCGCCCCGGTGCACGGTGTGCTGGGGGCGGAAGCGGTGCGGCATGAGCAACTCCACCGGCCCCCCGAGCAGTTCCTCGCGCCGGTAGCCGAAGAGCGCCTCGGTCTGGGCATTGACGAGCCTGATGGTTCCGGTGTCGTCGACGATGACCATGGCGTCCGGCGCGGCCTCCAGCAGCCCCCGGAACCTCTCCTCGGCCCGCCCCGGCTCGCCCGAGCCGACCGTCGCGCCGCACCGGCACCGCTCCGGCCCACCGGCAGCCGGCGTGTTTTCCGTCCTCACATGGTCGGCCACCCGCGCCTCACCTCCACCCCGACGACGATTCGGACATCTCACAGCGTTCGTGGCGTCCTCACCCCGGAATGTCGCTTAGTGCCCTCAAACGCCCGAGCCTGTCCGCGGGCGGCGCACCGTATGGGCGGGACACGCCAGAAGTGCCCATCGGGACCCCCGTGTTCCGGATCTCGATCCCGATCTCCCCTACGCGGGGGACCAGTTGGGCCCGGAGGAGAGCCGGACGGCCCGTTGATCGGCCCCCGTCGGCCCCTCTGGCACACGCGCCTCGGATGAGACGTTTCCAGCGACGAACCACAACCGGGTGTGCCGCAGCGCAGAGGAGCGCCGACCGATGGTGAAGACACGACGCATCCGTACGGGAAAGGTGCTGTTCTGGCGGTGGCGCCACAACCCGCTGCGGCGCCCGGGCGACCGCCTGGAGGCCTGGATCGTCCTCGGCGCCTGGCTCCTCGCCCTCGCCGCGGGACTGCTCGCGGGGGTGACGAACGCCGCGCACACGGAGCGGAGCCTGGCAGAGCGCCGTGCGGAACTGGCCCTGACACAGGCCGTGTTGACCGAGAACGCGCCACGGCCCACGACCGCGCCGAGGTATTACAGCGACGACCTGGTGTGGGCGACGGTGCGCTGGACCGCCGCCGACGGAACGGCACGGACGGGCCCTGCCCAGGTCGAAGCGGGTGGGGTGAAGGGCGACCGGGTCACCGTGTGGACCGACACCGACGGCCGGCTGGTGCGCAGGCCGCCCTCCGCCACCGCGGCCCGTTTCCAGACGGACCTCATAGGCGCGTCGACCGGTCTGGCCGCCTGGTGCTTCGTGCTCGTCTGCGGTCGGCTGGTGTGCGTTCGTCTGGAACGCCGGCGGTTGGCGGAGTGGGCCACGGAGTGGGACCGGATCGGTCCGCAGTGGCGGAAACGGATGAACGGCTGACAGGTACCGAACGGGCCCGGCTCAGGACCGACCGGCCCACGCGGACACCCGCCACGGCGCACGATCCTGGAACCAGGAAGACACGAGGAGGAGGGTGAGATGAGCGGCATGATCGAACGGTTGCCCGGCTGGCCGGCCTTCCCCGACCTGTTCGGCTGGGTCGAGGCCGGAATCCCGGCGGTCCACGCGGTTCCCGGGACGCACGGCATCCGCATCGAGGAGAACCTGACGGACGAGACCTACGTCCTGCGGGCCGAACTGCCTGGCATCGACCCGGCCGTGGACGTCGAGATCACCGTCACCGAAGGCATCCTGACCCTGCGGGCCGAACGCACCGAGGAGACCAAGGAGAAGCACCACACCGAGTTCCGCTACGGCACCTTCACCCGCTCCGTGCGGCTGCCGGCCGGCGCCGACGGCGACGAGGCGACCGCGGAGTACAAGGACGGTGTCCTGACCATCACGGTCCCGGTGCCGGGGAAGACGGCAGGCACCAGGACCATCCCCGTGCGGACCGGCTGAGCGCAGGGGCTCACCATGACGCACGGCGTGTGCGCGACCGGGGAGGTGCCCGGTCGCGCACACGTGGCTCGGCCACGAGCGGCACATGGGGCCTTCCCGTCACCCCGGTACAGCATGCCCGCCGCCCGGCCACCGGGGCCGACGCGGCGAGCCCGAGACGGCCGAGGCCCTGCGCGAGCGCATCGACCACACCCTCGGCTGGACCACCGTGGTGCCGGGAGTCGTCGTGCTCGCCAGGCCGCCGGACGGTGCCCGCCGAACGGTTCGCCCGCGGCGAGATCGACGAGGAGGAGTACCGGGGCCGGCTGTCCGTGCTGCGCGAGAACGGGCCCAGCCTCACTGAACACTGATCACGGGCGTCCGCGATCTCCGAACTCCCTTGCCGCTGGACTTGTCCGCAGGTGACCGACGGGTCACCCGCGAGCGGGGTTGCGTCACTCGGAGGTGAAGACGGCCGCCTCCCCTCCCGCAGGACGGAGAGCTGTCAACTCCGAGGAGGCGGCTGTCGATGGTGGGCCGTCGCTACGACGGCGGTTCCGCCCGGGACTGGCCCGCCTGGAGGTTGGCGAGCAGTTCGGCCTGCCCGGCCAGCACCCCGGACAGGATGGTGCGCGCGACCCGCAGCAACTCGGCGATGTACGGGCTGGTCAGCGAGTAGTAGACGGTGGAGCCCTCCTTGCGGGTCACCACCAGGTTCGCCCTGCGCAGCACGGCCAACTGCTGGGAGAGGTGCGCCGACTCGATGCCCACCTCGGGCAGCATCTCCGCGACCGCGTGCTCGCGCTCGCTCAGCAGCTCCAGGACCCGGATACGGGCAGGGTGCCCGAGCGTCTTGAAGAATTCGGCCTTCAGCTGGTAAAGCGGCGTGCTCATCGTGCCGTCACCTCCCCGGCGGAGCAGCACGGTTGTCGCGTCCGGTCCCCGGCGCATCGCATCCACCCATTCGTCAAAGACATGCCGCCCATCCTCGCCTGCGGCAGCGGCCACGCCGAATCCGAGCACGAGGGGCGATGTGACCGGGAGCGGGACCGGCTTCGAGTGGGGCCGGCCGGAGCGGGCCGCCTGGCCGGGGCGGTGGACATCTGGTCGTCGTCGATGTGCTGTCCTCCACGACGGCGGTGAGTGTCGCCGTCGTGGAGGGAGAAGGCCGTCGCCGTCTACGCCCAGCCGTCCGGCGCGCGGACGGCTGACGCCCGCTACGCCGTCACGCCCGACTGCCCCTGGTCGCTCTCACCGGCCCATCTGCGCCACGGCCAGTTCGTCGCGCGCCTGGTGCCGCTGACGCCCGAACGGGGCGGCCGTCGCGGTCGCCGCACTGCCCGGTGTGCGGGTGGTGGCGGCCTGTCTGCGCAACGCGGCAATCATGGCTACCGGATGTTCCGGGGTGCCATAGCCACGGGCGGTGAGCCGGTCGCCGACCGCGATGACGTGGACGGCAGCCCGCGTCCCGCGCTGGAGGACATTCGCGGCGCCGGCGCTGTCACCCTCCGATCTGCACGCGCAGGGCGTGGGACCCATGTCCGCCGCCGGGGCGGCCGCCGCGAAAGCTGCCTATGAGGGCACCGCCGACTGAGGCGCGCGGTCGCCGCATGCACCTCCGGCCGGCAACTCGCGGCGACGGGTGGCGCCCAGGACGTGGCCATCGCGACGAAGGAGGACTTCCGCACCGTCGCACCCCGACGGGACACGGAGGGCGCCTTCGCCCCCGGCCGGCGTGGGGTCACCCGTCCTCGTGGTCCGCGGTCGGCCACCCAGTGGTCCGCCACTCTCGGCGGCCCGCCGCCGGCTCGCCGTTCAGTGCGCTGTGCACCGTGAGCGCGGCGATCAGGTCGGCGTGCACGGGAATGGGCGGGCAGTCGCCCGCCGGAACGAGGGAGCCGTCGGCGGGGATCGCGGCCAGTTCCAGATCTCGGCCCGCTGCGGCCAGACGTCGTGCGGCCTCGGTGATCGCCAACTGCCCCTCGGCCGACCAGCCGCGCAGTCCGGTCAGGTCGACGATGACCGGTCCGCTGCCGCGTCCCACCACCCAGCCGACGGCACCGTCGAAGCGGCGGACGGCGTCCGGGCCCAGGTATCCGGAGACGGACAGGACGCCGAGGTCCTGCTCCGCGGTGTAGCGCCACTCGATGGTCATGGTCGTCAACTTCCTTGCGCGGTCGGCCTGTTCGGTTCAGAGGGGGAGGGTGATCCAGATGCTCTTGCCCTTGCCGTCGGCGTCGCTGCGGACGACCGCGGTGCCGCCCAGGCCGAGGGTGAGCTCCATGACGGTGGCCAGACCGCGGGCACCGGCGTCGGTGGTCGCGCCGTACAGGGCCGGCTGGTGGGGGTGGCGGTCGTGGACGGCGAAGGCCAGGCAGTCCTCACCGGCCGCGTAGATGACGGTCACCTGCGGAGAGACGGTGGCGGCATGCCGGACGCTGTTGGTGACCAGCTCGCTCAGGATCAGCAGGGCCGGGCCGACGGTGGGGTGGCGGGGGCTGATGCGCCACTCGGCCAGTGCCTGCTCCGCGGTCTCCCGGGCCATCCGCACGGCGGAAGGCATCGCGGGCAGTGTCACCACGTGCCGGTGGGGGAGGGCTTCGAGCCGGGTGCTCATCACGCCCCCGCGCGGGTGGGACGGAGTCCGCTCACCATCTGGGGGTGCAGACGCAGCAGGGTGTCGTGCGGGCCGTGACTCCAGCCGGCGAGGGTGCGCAGGTAGTGGGCGGCCACGTCCAGGTCGGTGATCACCTCGACCGGTCCTGCGACGCTGACGCGCCGGCCCGTGCCGGTCGCTTCGCGGACCTCGTCCACATGGGAGGTCGCCCTCAAAGGAACCGCGGCTGCCGAAGCGGGTGGCAGCCACAGGGCCTCCGCCCCGGAGACCTCGACCATGCGCAGCGATGCGGGCGCAGTGCTCATCCGACGGCTTCCTCTGTTTCCTCGCTGACGGGACGGGACGCCCGGGTGGGGAGCGGCATGAGACCGGCACCCTCCAGGTAGGCGCGAGCGCTGTCGATCGCCTCGGGCGTGGTGGCGTACTCACGCCCCTCCAGGCACAGGAGCTCCAGTGCGCCCACCGAGTCCAGGACCTGGCGCTGGCCGAGGCGTATCCCGGAGGTCATGACGACGATGCCGCGCCGCTGCAACTTCTGAACGGCGTCCTTGAGGACGAGAGCACCGGTGGCGTCGATGGTGCTGACGCGGGACATGCGCAGGATGACGACGCGGACGTCGGCGACCTCGGCCAGCTCCAGCAGGAAGCGGTGGGCGGCGGCGAAGAACAGTGGCCCGTCGATGCGGTAGGCCACGATGTGCTCGGCGAGCAGCGCGTGCTCCTCCCCGCTGTGGTCACCCCGGTCCAGCGGCACCTGATCCAGGCGGGCCTGTTTGGCGACCGCCCGCAGCGCCAGGACACCGGCGACCACCAGGCCGATGACCACGGCGTACACCAGGTCGAGGGCGAGGGTCGCGACCGCGGTGAGGACGAGGATCAGGGCGTCGGAACGCGTGGCCCCGGCCATCGCCCGAAGCGAGCCGACCTCGACCATGCGGACCGCCGTGGCCAGCAGCACGCCCGCGAGCGCGGCGAGCGGGATCCTGGAGACCAGGGGCGCGGCGGCGAAGACGATCACGGCGAGGACCAGGGCATGGGTGAGCGCCGCCAGCCGGGACCCGGCGCCGGTACGGACGTTGACCGCGGTGCGCGCGATGGCACCGGTCGCCGGGACGCCGCCGAACAGCGGGGCCACCACGTTGGCCAGTCCCTGCCCGAACAGTTCGCGGTCCGGATCGTGCCGCTGGCCCACCGTCATGCCGTCGGCGACCGAGGCCGACAGCAGGGACTCCAGCGCGGCCAGCGCTGCCACCGCCATCGCCGGGGCCAGCAGCGAGCCGAGCGCACCCGGATCGAGGAAGGCGAGGGACGGCGCGGGCAGGCCGGACGGCAGATCGCCGATCGGCTTCGCCGCGTCCAGCCCCGCCGCCTGCGCCACGACCGTCGCGCCGATCACCGCGACGATGGAGAACGGGATCGCGGGCCGCCACCGGGCGCCGATCAGCATGACGGCGGCGACCGCCAGGGCGAAGGCCGGGGCGGTCCGGTTCGGGTGCTCGGCGAACTCCGCCAGTGCGCGCCAGGTGACCACCAGCACCCGGTCGCCGTCCGGCTTGGGCACCCCGAGCGCGTTCGGGACCTGCTGCAGGCCGATCACGCAGGCGATACCGAGAGTGAAGCCCTCCACCACCGGCGCGGGCACGTACTGCATGTACTTTCCGGCCTTGAGCAGGGCGAGCGCGACGAGCATCGCCCCCGCCATCAGCCCCACCGTGAGCACTCCGGACGGCCCGTGCTCGGCGACGATCGGCACCAGCACCACGGTCATCGCGCCGGTCGGGCCGGACACCTGCACATTGGATCCGCCGAAGACCGCGGCGAGCGCGCCGGCGATGACCGCGGTCGCCAGCCCTGCCTCGGCGCCGAGCCCGGAGGAGACGCCGAAACCGAGCGCGAGCGGCAGCGCGACGACCGCCACCGTCAGACCGGCCAGCAGGTCCCGGCGCGGGTCGCGACGTGCCTCCAGCAGATCACCGCGGCCGGGCAGCAGCACCGCGAGCCGGGCCCGCGCCCGGCCGAGAGGGATCCTCATCGCGCGGCGACCTCGGCTTCCCGCAGCTCGGCCAGCAGCTCGTTCCGTCCCGCGAGCATCTCGGTCAGGATCCGCCGCGCTGCCTGCATCAGGTCCGCCACGTCCCCGCCGGCGAGGGCGTACACCACCGTCGAGCCCTCGCGCCGGTTGGTGACGATGCCCGACCGGCGCAGCACCGCGAGCTGCTGCGACAGGCTGGAGGGCTCCACCTCGATCGCGGCCAGCAGTTCCCGTACCGGCATCGGGCCGTCCTGCAGCAGCTCCAGCACCCGTATCCGTACGGGATGCCCCAGCATCCGGAAGAACTCGGCCTTGGCCTGATACAGCGGAACCGACACGACGAGCCCCTCATTTCCCACTTCGGACGCCTGACCCTGGGGGATGCGGATCGCCGCGCCCATAGCTACCTGCCAACACAGTAAACAGAGCATCTAACCAATTGCGAAATTATGCAATTAAGCATCTCGTGGATGGAGGGCTGGAGTCCGTCCGCGGACGGGACGGCGGGCATGAGATGAAGCGGAGTCCGATCGACGGAAGCTGACCACCCCCTGCATCCATGGCGCGGGAAGTATCCACGAGTGGCAGTGCCCCGCGCCGGAGGACGTCGGCGAGCTGTCCGCGGAGCGGTGCGCGGAAGGCGCGGACCCGGTGCCGTACCGAGGTGGGCCCCGGCTCAGCCCGGTGCCGCGAGCCGGTCCCGCTCCAGCGACTGCGCCGCCGTACGACGCGGGGAGGCCGGCCCCTCCGGGCCGTAGCCCAGACGGATGACCATCTGGGCGTGCGCCCGCCCGTCCTCCGGTCCACGGACCAGTTCCCCGCGCAGGTCGGGCCACTCCATGGCCTGATGCAGCAGCGAGGCCCGTACGCCGTGGACCGTCGCGACCAGCAGGGCGTGCTGGAGTGCCTGCCCGGCCCGCAGCCAGTCCGCCCGGCGGTCGTGTGCCGTGGACAGTACGGCGATCGTCGGCCGTTCCTCGAAGACGCGGGCGGCGAGTGCGGCGGGGTGGCGATGGGCGCCGAAGTCCCGCATCGGGACCCGGTCGCGGTAGTCCTGCGGCCCGACGGCCGTCGGCGGTATGCCCAGCGCGGCGGCGTCCGGCTCCCGGACCCAGCGGCGGCTCTCCGAGGAACGGTCGCGGTCGGCCGTGGTGCGCCGCTCCGCCTCCAGCGTCACCCGCAGCAGGCGGTCCCGCTCGTCCGGGTCGGCGAAGCCGAGCAGCGCCCCGTCGGCGTGCGCGGCCTCGGCCAGCTCGCTCAACAGGGCGGTGGGCAACGGCCGTTCGGAGAACGGGAAGCGGCTGCTGTGCCGGCGCCACACGGCGTCGTACAACCCCGGAGCCGGCGAGATGCGCGTGGGTCCGCCGAGGCGGACGGCGGCCAGCAGGCCCGGCTCGGCGGGACTGGGCAGCACTCGGGTCACCGGTTCCCAGCCGTGGTGCGCGACCGCCAGCCGCAGGTTGAACAGCGCGCAGCCGACCGAGAGGTGCAACGCCCGTCCGGCCGGGTCGATGTGCCGTAGACCGCGGTTCGCGGCGGCCCGGATCTCCAGCGCGGGCGTGTCCGGGTCCAGCCGGAACCGCCAGGGCTGCGTGTTGTGGATCGAGGGGGCGGCCACGGCGGCGGAGATCAGTTTCTCCAGTGTCGCCACGTCGAGCAGCGCGGTGGACATGAGGGTCTCCTCCCCGCCCTCTGCCGAAGGGGCGGTGGAACTGGTCGATGACCCTCTCCACAGTGGCCCCGCCCGACCTTGCGGGGCAGGGGCCGTACGGTCCCCGCCCCGCGCCGTACGGCCCCGGAACTCACCGCGGACGCGGGGCGTCCTGTTCGGACTGCTCCAGGTGCGAGGCGAGCACAGCGGCCTGCACCCGGCGCTGCACGCCCAGCTTGGCCAGCAGCCGGGAGATGTGGTTCTTGACCGTCTTCTCCGACAGATAGAGCTTCTTGCCGATCTCGCGATTGGTCAGGCCGTCCCCGATGAGCGCCAGGATCTCCCGCTCGCGCGGGGACAGGCCGGCCAGTTCGGGCGCCACCTCCGGCGCACCGGCCGGCTCGGCGCGCAGGGAACGCATCAGCCGGGCCGTCGTCGCCGGGTCGAGCATCGACTGGCCCGAGGCGACCGTGCGCACCGCCGAGACCAGGTCCGAGCCCTTGATCTGCTTGAGCACATAGCCGGACGCACCGGCCATGATCGCGTCGAGCAGCGCCTCCTCGTCGTCGAACGACGTCAGCATCAGGACGGCCAGCTCCGGCATGTTGCTGCGCAGCTCACGGCAGACGGAGATGCCGTCGCCGTCCGGCAGCCGCACGTCCAGCACGGCCACGTGCGGCCGTACCGCGGGAGCCCGTACGAGGGCGTGCTCCACGTTCCCCGCGTCGCCGACCACGCTGATGTCCGGCTCGGAGTCCAGCAGGTCGGACAGGCCGCGGCGGACCACCTCGTGGTCGTCCAGCAGGAAGACGCGGATCGGGTCCTGCGCCGTGAAGGTACGTGCCTCGGTCATGACGACCCCTTGTTCCCCGGTGTGAGACGTACTCCGGACGTCCGTGCCCACGATCATCACGTGCCGGGGCCGGTCGTACTAGGGCCGACCGGCCCCACTTCGACCATGGTGCACCCTGGGGAACCCCTGTCGTCAGACCGCGGACGGGTTCTGTCCGTCCAGTGCGAAGCGCACGTCCACCACTCCTTCGACCGCCCGCACCAGACGGGCCGCCACGGGCACCAGGGAGGTGTCGCGGACCCGGCCGCCGAGCGTCACGACGCCCTCGGCGACCTCCACCCGCACCTGCGAGTCCGGGGCGGGGAAGAGGTAGGCGGCCACCTCCCGGCGGACCTCCTCCGCGATCTCCTCGTCCTCGCGCAGGAACACCTTCAGCAGGTCGGCCCGGCTGACGATGCCCAGCAGCCGGCGGTCGTCGTCGACCACGGGCAGCCGCTTCACACGGGCCCGCACCATGTCCCGCGCGGCCTGCGCGAGCGTGGCGTCCGCCGGGACGGTCAGGGCGGGCGAGGTCATCAGCTCGGCGGCCGTGACCGAGCCGGCCTTGCGCAGGTCGGACAGCCTCCGCAGCTGGGTGTACCGGTCGGGGTCGCTGTCGCGGAACTCCTCCTTGGGCAGCAGATCGGCCTCGGAGACCACCCCGAGGACCCGGTCCGCGCCGTCCACCACCGGCAGCGCGCTGACCTTGCGCTCCTGCATGGTCCGCACGATGTCCTTGAAGGACGCCGCGCCGTCGACGGTGGCGACCGAGCGGGTCATCACATCGCTCACGATGTGCGGGGATCCCGTCGTCATCGGGGGCTCCCGCTGCCGTAGGGGCCGTACAGGTCCAGCAGCCGGGTGCGTGCCGCGCGCAGCCGGTGCCCCACGACCTGGCCCACCCACTCGGCGACGGCGAGCCCGAACCCCGGATCCTGCCGGCACGCGGCACGCACGGCCTCGGCGTCGAACTCGTAGACCCGGAGCGGGGTCACCGCCTCGGCACCCAGATGCCAGGTGTGCGGGGCGAACAACCAGGACCAGCCGACCAGTTCGTTGTGGCCGAGGGACTCGATGACGGCCGCCCGGCGGCCGGGTACGTGCATGTCGAGGTCGACCGTGCCGCTGCGGATGATCCAGAAGCGGCTCGCGCGGCGGTCCTCCTCGAAGAGCCGGGTGCCCTGGGGATACGACACCTCGTGGGCCAGCTCCATCAACCGCTCCCGGTACTCGGCGGGGAGCGCGCGCGGCATGCTCATGGTTACCGGACCGTTCATGGCGTGCCTCCAGTAAGGCGTACGGAACTGCCACCTCCAGGGTGTGCCCACCGGCTTTGCCCGGACCATGGGCCACCCGGCCCTGCGGAGGGGCCACCCGGCAGGTCACGGCTCCCGCGCGCCATCGGCCGTGGAACGCCCGGAACGGGCCCCCATCAGGGGCCGACCGGCCCTCGATCCGCACCCGGACAGCCCATGGGAGCGCGGCCCGTCCCGGCGGACGCTCGGAGTGTCAACAGACCTGGAAGGGATTCCGCGATGACGCACGACGCGCTCAGCAGGCCCACCGTCCACGCCCTGCTCGCGGACGGCACCACGGTGTGCATCAGGCAGACACGGCCCGGCGACCACGACCAACTGCGGGGCTTCTACGAGGAGATGTCCCCGGAGAACCTGCGGCTGCGCTTCTTCGGGATCAGCCGACGCGCGGGCGAGATGGCCGCCGAACGGGCGTGCGCGTCCCCGCACCCCGGATACCGCGCCCTCATTGCCGAGACCCTGGGCCGGATCGTCGGGCTCGCCGAGTACGACACCTCCGGCACCGGCACGGAGGCCGACATCTCCATCGCGGTCGCCGACGGACTGCACCACCGGGGCGTCGGCACACTGCTGGTCGAACACCTCGTCTCCGCGGCCCGGGCCGAGGGCATCACGATGTTCACGGCCGACGCTCTCAGCGAGAACCGCGAGGTGCTGCAACTCTTCGCCGACCTCGGTCTGCGCACCGTCCGCCGCTTCGAGGGACCCGAGACGCGCTGCACCCTCGCCCTCGACGAGAGCGAGGGGTATCTGTCGGCCACCGAGGAGCGGGGCCGGGCGGCCGATGTCGCCAGCCTCGAACCGCTGCTGCGGCCGGACGCGGTGGCCGTCGTCGGTGCCGGCCGCAAGCCGGGCTCGGTGGGCCGGGCGGTCCTGCACCACCTGCGCTCCGGCGGCTTTACCCGGCGTCTGTTCGCCGTGAACCCCGCCGCGACCTCGATCCTCGGCGTGCTGGCGTACCCCTCGGTGGCGGCCCTGCCCAGGATCCCCGACCTGGTCGTCGTGGCCGTACCCGCCGCAGCGGTCCCGGCGACGGCCGAGGAGTGCGGGAAGGCGGGCGTCCGGGCCCTCCTCGTCATCACCGCTGGTCTCGACGCCGACCACGCGCGGGAGTTGATGGCCCTCTGCTGGACGTACGGCATGCGGCTCGTCGGCCCCAACTGCCTCGGCGTCTCCAACACCGACCCGGCCCTGTCCCTGGACGCCACCTTCGCCGCCGACCATCCGAGCCCCGGCACCGCCGGTGTCGCCGTGCAGTCCGGGGGAGTGGGCATCGCCCTCCTGGACGGCATGTCCCGGCTGGGCATAGGCGTCTCGTCCTTCGTCTCCCTCGGCGACAAGTTCGACGTCAGCGGCAACGACATGCTCCAGTGGTGGGAGAGCGACGGCCGCACCGATCTGGCCCTGCTGCACCTGGAGTCCTTCGGCAACCCGCGGGCCTTCTCCCGCACCGCCCGGCGCGTGACCCGCCGTATGCCCGTGCTGACCGTCGACGCCGGCCGTACCGACGCGGGCCGCCGCGCCGCCGCCTCGCACACCGCGGCCGCGGCCACCCGCACCATGACCCGCGGCGCCCTGTTCACCCAGGCCGGCATCACCGCCACCCGCTCGGTCGGCGAACTCCTGGAAGCCGCGGCCCTGTTGCACGCCCAGCCGCTGCCCGCGGGCTCTCGCGTGGCGATCCTCACCAACGCGGGCGGCGCCGGCGTGCTCGCCGCCGACGCCTGTGCCGAGGCCGGACTGAACCTGCCGGCGCCGACCCCGCAACTCATCGACGACCTGCTCGCCGTACTCCCCGAGGGCGCCGCCGCCGGAAACCCCGTCGACGCCACCGCGGCCGTCACCGAGGAGCAACTCGCCCACTGCGTGGACCGGATCATGCGCCACAACGGATTCAACGCCGTCCTCGTGGCCCTGGTCCCGACGGCGGTCGCCGAGGCGACCGGCGACGACCTCGTCCGGGCCCTCACCCGCGCACCCGCCCGACGAACCAAGCCGATCGCCGTGGTACGGCTCGAACAAGCCCTGCCCGTCGAGCTGTTGGCGACCACGGACGGCGGCGCGATCCCCTCGTACGCCGAACCCCAGGCGGCCGCACGGGCGTTGGCGCACGCGGCCCGCCGCGCGGCCTGGATCGCCCGCCCCGTCGGCACCGTCCCGGCCCTCGACGACGTCGACACCGACCGTGCCCATGCCGTGGTCGAGGCCTACCTCGACGCCCACCCCGACGGCGGCTGGCTCGACCCCCGCGGGTGCGCCGAACTCCTCGGCTGCTACGGCATCCCGCTGTCCCCGTGGGCCTGGGCCGAGACCGAGGACGACGCCGTCCTCGCCGCCGACCGGCTGCGCGGCGCCGACGGCCGGGTGGTCATGAAGGGCCACTGGCCGGGCCTCCTGCACAAGTCCGTCGAACACGCGATCCACCTCGATCTGCGCGGCGACTCCCAGATACGCGCCGCCTTCCGCGACCTGGAGACCCGGTTCGCCGGCCGGCTGACGGGCGTGGTCCTGCAGCCCCTGGCCGACCGCGGCACCGAACTGTTCGCGGGCGTGGTCCAGGACGAGGTCTTCGGACCGCTGGTCCTGTTCGGACTCGGCGGCACGGCCACCGAGATCCTCGCCGACCACGCGGCCCGCCTGGCACCGCTCACCGACGACGACGTGCACGACCTGATCACCTCCCCGCGCTGCGCCCCGCTGCTCTTCGGCGCGGACGGCGCGCGATCCGTCGACCTCGAAGGCCTCGAACAGGTGCTGCTGCGGCTGTCCCGGATGGCGAGCGACCTGCCGCAACTGGCCGAGGCCGACTTCAACCCCGTTCTCGCGACACCGGGCCGGGTCACCGTGCTCGACGCGCGCGTGCGCCTGCTGCCCCGCCGGCCGCAGGACCCCTATCTGCGCCGACTCCGCTGAGGAGGAGAACCATGAAGCACGACAAGGTCGGCTCCGTGATGACCACGGAGGTCGTCCGGGCCACGTACGGCACGCCCTTCAAGGAGGTGGCCCGGCTGCTCGGGGCGCACCGCGTCAGCGGGCTGCCGGTGGTCGACGAGGACGAGAAGGTCCTCGGAGTCGTCTCGGAAACGGATCTGATGATCCGGCAGGCCGAGACACCGGACCCGTACGAGCCCAGGAAGCACTCCCGGCTCGCCGGTCTGACCCGGCGGGGCAGGACGCGGGCCGTGAAGGCCGGGGCGCGTACCGCCGGCCGGCTGATGACCGCGCCGCCGGTCACGGTGCACGCCGAGAACACGATCGTCGAGGCCGCCAGGACCATGGCGAAGCACCGGATCGAGCGGCTGCCCGTCCTCGACGAGGAGGACCGGCTCGTCGGCATCGTCACCCGCCGCGACCTGCTGACGGTGTTCCTGCGGCCCGACGCGGAGATCCGCGCCGTGGTCGAGGAGGAGGTGCTGCGACGGGCGCTGTGGATTCCGGCGCACACCGTCGATGTCTCCGTCGTCGAAGGAGTGGTCACCCTCACCGGCCGCATGGAACGCAAGAGCGAGACGGAGATCGCCGTCTCCATGACCGGCCAGATCGACGGCGTGGTCGCGGTCGTCGACCAGCTCACCTTCCGTCTGGACGACACGCACACGCGACCCGAACAGCCCGCCGTCCCGGGTATCCGCAACGACTGGTCGCACAGGATGTGACGGGAAAGGAGGCGGACCGCCATGCATGCGAGTGTGCTGGTCGCCTACGGAACGAAGAACGGATCGACCGCGAGGATCGCGGAGGTGGTGGCCGACGTCCTGAACAAGGCGGGCGTCACCGCCGAGGCGATGCCCGCGGCGGCGGTCCCCGATGTGAAACCGTACGGTGCCGTCGTGATCGGCGGCGCCCTGTACGCCGGACGCTGGCACAGCGACGCCCGCCGGTTCCTGGGCCGGCACCGCCGCGCCCTGGCCGGGCGGCCGGTGTGGCTGTTCAGCAGCGGCCCGCTCGACGCGTCGGCCACGGAGAAGGACATCCCACCGGTGGCCGGAGTGCGGCGCGCCATGACCCGGCTCGACGCCCGCGGGCACGTCACCTTCGGCGGCTGCCTGGAGGAGGGAGCACAGGGGCGTATCGCCCGGGCGATCGTGCGGAACGGAAAAGGCGGGGACTTCCGCGACTTCGCCCGGATCGAGACGTGGGCGGCGGGGATCGCCGACGAGCTGCTCAAGCAGCGGAACGCGGCCTGAACTGCCGGAGCGGACAAGCTCCTTGGCCCTCTTCGACCCGACACGAGAGCGGTCCCCGGCAGCCCGGCCGGGGACCCTGGGAATGGACGGTTCACGAACGATGGACGGTCCGCGAAAGGCGGGATCACCATGTCCGTGTCGTACGAGAAAGCCGGTCACGCGGCGATGCACCTCGCTCGCGCCGCGTCCCTCGCGCCCTCCCCGCACAACAGCCAGCCCTGGTTCTTCGTCGAGGAGGGCCACGACCACGGCTTCGAGGTGCACGCCGACGCCGGGCGCCGCATGATCCTCACCGACCCCGGCGGCCGGCAGATGATCATCGCCTGCGGGGCGGCGCTGTTCAACGCGCGGATGGCCGTACGGCACCTCGGCTTCCGGCCGACCGTCGAGCTGCTGCCCGAGCCCGGGAACCCCGCCTTCCTGGCCCGCGTGGGATACGCCGTCCACGCCCCGAGCACCCCCGAGGAGGCGGAACTCGTCGCCGCGATGGCCGAACGCCACACCCACCGCGGCCCGTTCACCGGTGAACCGCTGTCCGAGGACCTCCTGGAGGAACTGCGCGAGCACGCCCGGGTCGAGGGCGCCGTCTTTCAGGTCCTCGACGAGCCCGAGGACCTGGACGTGCTGGCGCAGCTGGTGCGCACGGCCGAGGACGTGCATCGCGCGGACCCGGGGCACACCGCCGAGGTGAGGCGCGGCCTCGGGTTCGGTGGAATACCTGTCGAGGCCTGCCGGTACCACCCGGACTGCACACTCCTCGCCGGTCGTGACTACCTCGACCTCGCTCGCCGGTACATCGTCCCGGCCCGCAGGCGCGGCCTGGGGACCGGCACCGTCGCCACGCTGTCCACCCCGCGCGACGACCGTCAGGACTGGCTGCGGTCGGGACAGGCGCTGCAACGCGTCCTGCTGGCCGCGGCCGCGCGGGGGGTCATGGCCGCCTTCCACCCGCAGCCCCTCGAACTGCCCGCCCTGCGCGCGGTGGTGCGCCGACGCCTGACCGCCGGGAACTTCCCGCAGATGGTGCTGCGGCTCGGCCGTCCCGCGCAGACGTGGACCGCTCCGCGCCGTGCGCCCTCCCGGGCCCTCGTGCGCGAGGGTGCCCCGGCGCGGTACTGATCAGCAGATTCTGGGGAGTTGCTCCCCGAGCGGCATCTCCACGATGCGCCGGGCGCCCACCAGAGTCCGCAGCGTCACCCGTCCCGGGGGACCCTCGGGCAGCACCTCGCCGACGCGCACTGCCTGCGCACCTTCGGCGAGTGACCGCATCGCGCCGAGTGCGGCATCGGCGGCGTCCGCGGCGACGAAGGCGACCACGCACCCCTCGTTGGCGACGACCAGCGGGTCCAGGCCGAGCAGGTCACAGGCGGAGGCGACCGCCTCCGGCACGGGTACGGAGCCCTCCTCGATCTCGACGGCGACGGACGAGTCGCGGGCGATCTCGTTGAGGGAGGCGGCGAGCCCGCCCCGGGTAGGGTCGCGCAGCACATGGACGTCGGCACCGAGCGGTGCCAGGGCACGCACCAGGTGATGCAGGGGCCGGGAGTCGGACGCGATGTCGCTCTCGAAACCGAGGCCCTCACGGGTGCTGAGCACGGTCGTGCCGTGCAGCCCGATCGGCCCGGACAGCAGCACCGCGTCGCCCGGGCGGGCCAGCGCGGCGGACGGATACAGGGAGCCGTGCCGCTGCCCGACGCCGGTGGTGTTGATGAACAACCTGTCGGCGGCGCCGCGGCCCACGACCTTGGTGTCGCCGGTGATCACCGGCACGCCCACGTCCTGGGCCGCCTTCCCCAACGAGGCCATGACGGACCGGAGTTCGGCCAGCGGCAGCCCTTCTTCGACGATCAGGGAGACCGTCAGGGCGAGCGGCCACGCGCCGCGCATCGCGAGGTCGTTGACCGTGCCGTGCACGGCGAGCGAGCCGATGTCCCCGCCCGGGAAGAACAGCGGGCTGACGACGAAACTGTCGGTGCTGATCACCAGTTCCCGGTGGCCCGGCAGCAGCGCCGCGTCCTCCATCGGACCCCGAGCATCGCCCAGGGCGGGCAGGATCAGCCGGTCGAGCAGTTCCTCGGTGAGCCGGCCGCCGGCGCCGTGGCCCAGCAGCACGACCTCGTCCTCGTGACGGGGGGTGGGGCAGTCGATGGTCATGGCGTGCTCCTCGAAGACGCGGGGCCGGATGTGCGTCCGGCCGCGTGGAAGGCCGCGCACGTGCCCTCGGACGACACCATCGGCGCGCCGAGCGGGTGACGCGGGGTGCACCGGGTGCCGTAGGCGGCGCAGTCGGTGGGCAGCCTCGCCCCGGTCAGGATCGCGCCCGCGATGCACGCGGGGTCCTCCACCGGCCGCAGTCCGCCCACGTCGAACCGGCGGGCCGCGTCGAACTCCGCGTACTTCTCGGCGAGTTCGAGTCCGCTGTCGGACAGGACACCGATGCCGCGCCAGGCCCGGTCGGTGACATGGAAGACCTCGCGGACGGCGTCCTGGGCGGCGGTGTTGCCCGAGCGCCGTACGGCCCGCACGTACTGGTTCTCCACCTCCGCCCGCCCGGACTCCAGTTGACGGACCGTCATCAGAATCCCCTCCAGCAGATCGAGCGGTTCAAACCCGGTTACCACGATCGGCACCCGGTAGCGGGCGGCGATCGGCTCGTACTCCCGCCAGCCCATCACCGCGCACACATGCCCGGCCGCCAGGAACGCCTGCACCTCGCAGTCCGGGTCGTCGAGCAGCGTGGTCATCGCGGGCGGCACCAGTACATGGCTGACCAGCATCGAGAAGTTCGTCAGCCCGAGGCGGGCCGCGTGCAGCACCGCCGTCGCGTTGGCGGGCGCCGTCGTCTCGAAGCCGACCGCCAGGAAGACGACCTCCCGGTCCGGGTGGGCGGCGGCCAGCCGCACGGCGTCCATCGGGGCGTACACCACACGGACGTCCGCGCCGCGTGCCCGCAGCGACAGCAGGTCGGTGTCGGTGCCGGGCACGCGCAGCATGTCGCCGAAGCTCGTGAGGATCACACCGGGCCGGGGGGCGACGGCCATGGCCCGGTCCAGGGTCTCCAGCGGGGTCACGCAGACCGGGCAGCCGGGGCCGTGGATCATCCGCATCCCGGCGGGCAGCAGCTCGTCGATCCCCTGGCGGACCAGGGTGTGGGTCTGGCCGCCGCACACCTCCATGATCTGCCAGGGCGAGGTGGCCGTCCGCCGCAGCTCGTCCAGCAGTTGCCGGGCGAGCACGGGATCGCGGTACTCGTCGAGGTACTTCATCGGTGCGTCAGGTCGAGCCGGACGTCGACGACGCCCTCCACCGCCCGCACCGCACGTGCGATCACGGGCACGAGCAGCCGGTCCGGCAGCGAGCCACCGAGGGTGACCACGCCCTCGTTCACCTCGACCGTCAGCGGCTCGGTGACCGGGAGCCGGTTCAGCACACCGTCCCGGACCTCCGCCGCGATCTCCGTGTCCTGGCGCAGGAACACCTTGAGCAGGTCGCCGCGGCTGACCACGCCCTGCAGCAGTCCGACGCCGTCCACGACGGGCAGTCGCTTGACGTGCCTGCGGGCCATGATGCGGGCGGCCTCCGCGACGGAGGCGTCGGCGTGGACGGTCACCACGGGCGTGCTCATCAGCTGGCCCGCGGTGATCGCGCCGGCCTTCGTCTGCACGGCGGCATCACCCTCGTCGGTGTCCCGGAACTCCTCCTTGGCCAGCAGGTCAGCCTCGGAGACCACCCCGACGACCCGGCCCTCACCGGCCAGCACCGGCAGGGCGCTGACCTTCCACTCGTCGAGCAGCCGGGCGACCTCCTTGAAAGGCGCCTCGCTGCCGACGGCGACGACGGTGTGCGTCATCACATCGCTCACGGTGTACGGAGATTCAGGCATGGCGGCCTCCCGTGGTCGCTCCCGAGGTACGGACGATCGTCAGGTCGAGGAAGTGGGTGGAACAGGAGATGCACGGGTCGTGATTGCGGATGGCCCGCTCGCACAGGGACGTCAACTCGACGTCGTCCACGTCGCGTTCACGGATCGCGGTCTGGGCCAGCCGGCGCAGGTCGTCCTCGATCGCGGCCTGGTTCTGCGCGGTCGGCGGCACCATCGTGGCGTCGGTGACGATCCCCTCGGCGTCGATCGCGTACCGGTGGTAGAGCACCCCGCGCGGCGCCTCGGTGGCACCGTGCCCGACACCCGCGACCGGCGGTACCTCCGTGTACGGGCGCGCGGGCGGCTCGTAGGAGCCGATGATCCGCAGCGCCTCGTCGAGGGCGTACACCGTCTCCACCGCCCGCACCAGGATGGACCGGAACGGATTGCGGCACACGGCCCCCTCGCGCGGATCGCCCAGCCCCGCCGCCACGGCCGCCTCCAGCGCCACCGGCGACAGCAGCGCACCGCTGATCGCGAACCGGGCCAGCGAGCCGGTGAGATGCAGCCGCCCGTCCAGGCGGGACTGCAGCGCGGTGGAATGGGCCACATGGGTCTCGGCGACGTGCTCGGTGAACTCGCGTACGGGGAAAGACCACTTGGTCCCATCGGCGCGCAACACGGTCGGCGTGCCGCCCTCGATCGCGTAGGTGTCCGGGGCGGCCAGCGCGAGCAGATCGGCGTCGGTGCGCGCGTCGGGGAACTCGAAGCCCGCCACCCAGCGCACGGTCTCCCACGCGTCGTCCAGCGCCCGCTTCAACTGCTGTGCCAGTGGCCGCAGTTCATCGCGAGCCGGAGCGCGGTAGAAGCCGCCCAGGCGCACGTTGACCGGATGGACGGCCCGTCCTCCGACCAGCTCCATCAGGTCGTTGCCCGCCTTCTTCAGCCGCAGCCCGCGCTCGACCTCGGCCCGGTGTGTGCGGGCGAGTTCGATCGCGCTCGCGCGGCCCAGGAAGTCAGGGGCGTGCAGCAGGTAGATGTGCAGCGCCTGGCTCTCGATCCACTCGCCGCAGTACAGCAGCCTGCGCAGATCCCGGATCACCGGGTCTACGGTCACTCCGCACGCGTCCTCGATCGCCGCGCAGGCGCTCATCTGGTAGGCCACCGGGCAGATCCCGCACACCCGCGCCGTGATGTCCGGCGGCTCGGTGTACGAACGGCCGCGCAGGAAGGCCTCGAAGAAGCGCGGCGGTTCGTAGATCTCCAGCCGTGCCGCGGTGACCGTGCCGTCGTGGACGTGCAGGCTGAGCGCACCCTCGCCCTCGACCCGGGACAGCGAGCCGACGTGCAGGACACGGGATCCACGGTGCGTCACTGGTCCAACTCCTTGTCGAACGCGAGGGCGTTGAAGGTGTGCAGGTACCGCAGGACGGCGTCCTCGTCGAGGCCGTCGCGGCGCAGCAGCGGGATCAGCGCGGGCAGGTTCACCGAGCCGGACGGCCCGAAGCAGCCGAAGCAGCCGCGCCCGTACGCCGGACACAGTGCCCCGCATCCGGCATGGGTGACGGGGCCGAGGCAGGGGGTGCCGTGCGCGACGGTGACGCAGACGGTGCCGCGTCGCTTGCACTCGAAGCACACGCTGTGGTTCGGCACGTCCGGCTTGCGGCCGGCGAGGAACGCGGTGATGACCTCGATCAGTTGCCGGCGGTCGATCGGGCAGCCGCGCAGTTCGAAGTCGACGTCCACATGCGCCGACACGGGGGTGGAGGTGGCCAGCGTCGAGATGTACTCGGGGTGCGCGTAGACCGTGCGCCGGAACTCGTCGACGTCCGCGAAGTTGCGCAGGGCCTGGATGCCGCCGGCGGTCGCGCACGCGCCGATGGTCACCAGGTGGCGGGAGGCGGCGCGGATCTCGCGGATCCGCTCGGCGTCGGCGGCCGTGGTGACCGAACCCTCGACCAGGGACAGGTCGTACGGTCCGGGCAGCACCGCGCTGGACGCCTCCAGGAAGTGCGCGATGTCCACCTCGCCGGCCAGCGCCAGGAGTTCGTCCTCGCAGTCCAGCAGGGTGAGCTGACAGCCGTCGCAGGAGGCCAGCTTGAACACGGCGAGCTTGGGTGCCATCTCACAACTCCCTTACGGAGAGGAGCGGTTCGGCGCGCTCCCAGTCCACGACGGGACCCTCCTGACACACCAGCAGAGGGCCGAGCTGGCAGTGCCCGCAGTGTCCGGTCGCGCAGCGCATGTTCCGTTCCAGCGAGACCCGGATCCGGTCGCGGCGCATGCCGCGGTGGGCCAGTTCGCGGGCGGTGGCCCGGATCATCGGCTCGGGGCCGCAGACGAACGCCCACGCGCTCGCCGGCTCGAAGTGCGCCCGGCCCAGCAGTTGGGTGACCACGCCGACGTCACCGCGCCAGTCGGGGTCGGGCTGGTCCACCGTCACTCCGGTGTACGCCGTGCCCCAACTCTCCACTTCCTTGAGGGAGATGAGGTCGCCCGGGGTCCGGGCGCCGACCAGGACGTTGACGCGGCGGTAGGCCGAGGGGTCGGCCAACGCGTCCAGGACCAACGGCCGCAGCGGAGCGAAGCCGATACCGCCCGCCACAACCACCACGTCCCGGCCGCGCGCCCGCTCCAGGTCCCAACCGGTGCCGTACGGACCGCGGATGCCGATCACATCGCCGACCCGGGCGGAGCACAGCCCCTCGGAGACCGCGCCCACCGAACGCACTGTGTGCGCGAGGCCGCCTGTGGACTGCACGGAACTCACCGAGACCGGTATCTCGCCGCGACCGAAGGAGTGCACCATCGCGAACTGCCCCGGCAGGAAGTCGGGGAGCGCCGAACCGACCGGCTCGAATCGCAGCGTGACGGTGTCCGCGGTCTCCGGCCGACGGGCGACGACGCGATGAGGGACCGGCACGACGGTCACAGCTCCTCCTTCGTCTCGTAGATCCCGTACAGGTCGACCAACCGGGCACGGGCCGCGTTCAGCCGGTGGGCCAGCACCCGGCCCACCCAGTGCTCGACGGCACGTCCGAACTCGGCATCGTCCAGGCACATCAGGCGTACCGCGACGGCGTCGAACTCGTAGGCCTGCAACCGGGTCACGGCCCCCGCGCCGAGCTGCCAGACGAACGGCTCGTACAGCCAGGACCAGCCGACGAGGTCGCCGATGCCCAGGGTCTCGACGACCGGCGGGCGGCGGCCCGGCACATGCATGTCGAGGGCCGCCGTACCGCTGCGGACGATCCAGAAACGGTCGGCGTGCACGCCCTCCTCGAAGAGCCGGGTGTCCGGCGGGAAGGTCACCTGGCGGCCGACGCGGAGCAGCCGCTCGCGGTGTTCGGCGGGCAGTGCGTGGTTCATACGCAGGGCGATCGAGGGGGCCATCAGTCCGTCTCCGCTCCGAGTTCGGTCTCCAGTGCGGCCACTTCCTCCGTGATGTCGATGCCGGCCGGGCACCAGGCGATGCAGCGCCCGCAGCCGACGCAGCCGGAGGTGTCGAACTGGTCGTGCCAGGTGGAGAGTTTGTGGGTCAGCCACTGGCGGTAGCGGCTGCGGGCCGTGCGGCGCACCGGACCGCCGTGCAGATACGAGAAGTCCAGGTCGAAGCAGGAGTCCCAGCGCTGCCGGCGCTCGGTGTGGTCACCGGTCAGGTCGGTGACCTCCTCCGTGGTGGTGCAGAAGCAGGTCGGGCACACCATGGTGCAGTTGCCGCAGGTCAGACAGCGGGCGGCGACGTCGTTCCACCGCTCGGCGTCCAGACTCGAACCCATCAGGGCGCGCAGGTCGACCGGGGGCAGCGAGCGGCCCATGCGGTCGCGGGCCGCCTCGACCGAGGTCCGGGCCGTGGCCTCGGTGACCGTGTCGGGCGTGCGGTGGGGCACCTGCTCCAGCAGCCGCGCACCCGCCTCGCTGCCGACGCGCACGAAGAACCGGTGACCGTCCTCGTCGACCACCTCGGTCAGCGCCAGGTCGTAGCCGGGGTCCGCGGCGGGCCCGCCGCCGGTGGAGACACAGAAGCAGGTCGCGCCGGGCTCGGTGCACTCGGCGGCGATGAGCAGCGCGCCGGTGCGGCGCCGGCCGTAGCCGGAGTCCTCGTACTGTCCACTCGTCAGGACCCGGTCCTGGATCGCGATGGCCCGCAGATCGCACGGGCGCACGCCGAGGAACGCGTACGAGGGCGCGTCCGTCTCGTCGGCGGTGAAGGAGACCTCTCCCTCCGGCGTCCGGTCGGCACTCCACAGCCGCTCACGGGACGGGTGCAGGAAGTTCTTCCAGGACTGCGGGCCCGCGCTGTGCGCGAAGGCGGCCCCGTCCTCGCGGTGCGCCAACCGGTAGCGTCCGGCGTCCAGCTCGACGCCCCAGCCGTAGGGCAGCGCGTCGGCCGAGGTCAGCTCCGCGAGGACGACCGCCCCGTCGCGCACGGTCGGCCCGACGACGGTCCGCCCCTGTGCCACCAGCACGGTGACCAGCGTGTCCAGGCCGTTCCGGTCGAGCACGGCCGAGGCCGGAGTGGCGGTCATGACGGTCCTCCTTGTCCGGGGCGGATCGTGCGTCTCCACTTCAAGATTCCGGTGCGCGGGGGTGTCGGCGGCATGGGCCGACCGGCCCTGAACGCGAGCCGAACCGACCGGGCCCTAGGGCAGCGGCTCACCCAACTCGCCCTCGACCGCCCCCGCCATCGCCCGCAACACCTCCAGCGTCCTGCGCGCCTCCACCTCGTCGACCCGGGTGATCGCGAACCCCACATGCACGACGACGTACGACCCGACACCGGCATCGGGGGTACAGCTCAGACAGACCTCGCGCCGCACCCCGCCAAAGTCCACGGTGGCCATGCGCAGCCCCGCGTCGTCATGGATCTCCACGATCCGGCCCGGGATACCGAGACACATCCGCGTTCACCTCTCCCCGGCCAGCCGCGCGGCCGCGACCGCCGCCTGGCCGTAGCTGATGCCACCGTCCCCGACCGGGACCTGACCGCCGACCAGTACCCGCAGGCCCTGCGCGTGCAGTCGCCGCCTCACCTCGGTCAGCAGCCGCCGGTTCACGAAACAGCCGCCGCCCAGGCACACCGTGCGCGGCGCGCCGTCGGCCACCGCACGGGCGACGAGATCCGCCGTGGCGATCGCCAGCGTCAGATGGAAGGCCGCCGCCAGCAGACGCGCCGGCTCCCCGCCCAACTGCCGTTGCAGGAGGTCGACGAGGGTGGGTGCGGGGTCGTACACCCACAGACCGCGCGCCCGTACGATCCGGTGGTCCAGCGGTACCGCGTGCAGATCGCCGGCCGCGGCCTCCAGCAGGACGGCCGCCTCACCCTCGTAGCCGACCCGGTCGCATAGCCCGAGCAGCGCGGCGACCGTGTCGAACAGGCGTCCGGCACTGGAGGCCCTCGGACAGTTGACGTCCCGGGCCACCATCGCGCGTACCGCGGCGGCCTCGGTCGGGTCGAGCCGTTCGGTGAACCGCCGGGTGAGCCAGGGGTACGGCCGTGGGGAACCCAGCGTCTCACCGCCGAGCAGCCACCCCAGCGCCGTACGGGACGGATGGCGTACGGCCGCGTCGCCGCCGGGCAGGGGCGCGGTCGCGAACCGTCCCGCGCGGTGGTATCCGCTGAGGGTGGCCACGAGGATCTCGCCACCCCACAGGGTGCCGTCGTCGCCCAGCCCCAGCCCGTCGTAGGCGACTCCGAGGAAGGGGCCCCGTACTCCGTGCTCGGCGGCGCAGGCCGCGACGTGGGCGTGATGGTGTTGCACGGGGATCCGGCGCAGTGACTGTTCCTCGGCCCACCGGGTGGAGAGATAGCCCGGATGCAGGTCGTGGGCGAGGACCGTGGGCTCGATTCCGGTCAGCCGTTTGAGGTGTTCGTACGACGCCACGAACGCCTCGTGGGTCGTCATGTCCGCCAAGTCGCCGGTGTGCGGGCCGAGATGGGCCCGGCCGTCGGCGGCCAGGGTGAAGGTGTGCTTCGACTGGGCGCCGACGCCCGCGACGGGTTCCCGCACGGCCAGCGGCACGGCGGCGGGGGCCAGCCCGCGGGCCCGGCGGATCGTGATCCGGGCCCGTCCGGCGAACTGCACCACGGAGTCGTCGTAGCGGGAGCGGATGGGCCGGTCGTGGGTGAGGAAGCCGTCCGCGACGCGGGCCAGTGTGCGGTGGGCCTCGGTGTCGTCGATCGCGATGGGCTCGTCGCTGAGGTTGCCGCTGGTGACGACGAGCGGGCGGGCCACCTCGTCGAGCAGCAGATGGTGCAGACCGGTCGTGGGCAGGAACAGGCCGACGCGGGACAGGCCGGGGTGCACCTCGGAGGCGAGCGGCGGCGCGCCCCGCCACCGGCGTCGGGCGAGCAGCACCACGGGGCGTTCCGGAGACGTCAGGGCCTCCTGCTCCGTGGCACCGATCCGTGCCAGGCGGCGGGCCGTGGCGAGGTCGGGGACCATCACGGCGAGGGGCTTCGCCGGGCGGTGCTTGCGCTTCCGGAGCCGGGCCACGGCCGCCGACTCGCCCGCGTCACACAGCAGTTGGTAGCCGCCGAGGCCCTTGAGCGCGACGATTCCGCCCTCGGCGAGGGTCTTCACGGCCGCCCGCAGCGCCTCCTCGCCGCGCAACTCGCCCCAGGCAAGCCGTGGACCACAGGCCGGGCAGGCGACGGGCTCGGCGTGGAACCGCCGGTCGGCCGCGTCGGCGTACTCGGCCGCGCACTCCGCGCAGAGCGGGAAGCGGCGCATGGCAGTGCGGATCCGGTCGTAGGGCAGGTCCTCGATGATCGTGGCGCGCGGCCCGCAGTCCGTGCAGTTGATGAAGGGGTAGCGGTGCCGACGGTTTCGCGGGTCGCGCAGTTCGCGCAGACAGGCCTCGCAGATCGCCGCGTCGGGCGGGATCTCGAGCTGCGTCGGGTCGGTGGCGCCGGGTGGGCTGGGCCGGACCTGGAAGCCGTGACAGGGGGCGGACCGGGTTGGAACGGCGGCCAGTTGGACCCGGCGTACCCGGGCGAGGGCCGGCGGGGCCGTCCGCAGGCGGGTCGCGAACTCCGCTATGTCCAGGGGCGGTCCGGCCACCTCGCCCTCCACGTGACCGTTGATGTTCGCCACCCAGCCGTCCAGACCGAGCCCGACGGCGGTGCGGTACACGAACGGCCGGAAGCCGACGCCCTGGACGGTGCCCTCCACGTGGAAGCGCCGCACGGTCATGCCGGCCTCCCGGTCAGCACGTCGTCCTCGACCGCCGCGACGAGGGGTTCCACGCGGGCCGCGACGGCGGGGGAGAGACCGGTGCCGAACTCGCTGTCGGCGCCCTCCACGGCGTAGACGACCAACTGACGCGGCAACAGGCCGAGGACCCGGGCGAGTTCGACGGCCTCGCCGAGACCCAGCCCGTGCGAACTGGTCGCCGACGGCGGAAGGAGGTGCGCGGAGTCCAGTGCGAGGCGGTGTACGCGGCCGGGTGTGCCCGGGTGGGCGTGGGCCGCGTCCACGACCACGGCGAGATCGGCGCTCTCCCACAGCCCGATCAGCCGACCGGGGTCGCCGTCGCACACCGACAGGACGGTGTCCGGCGGCAGCGGGTGTTCGACGGCCCGCTCCCGCAGCCGGGCGATGACGGCCGGGCCCACCCCGTCGTCGCGCCGGAACGCGTTGCCGACGCCGATGACGGCGATCGCGGTGCGTGTCCTCATGTCCGCCAGGGTGGGCCGCCCCGGCGGGAGCCCACAGGGGCCGAACGGACCTCTCCGCCGGGCCGACCCGCCCTGAGCGGGTGCCGAGGTCCGGCGGTCTCGCGTGTGCCGGGACGTGGTCGGTGGCTCGCCGGGAGGGCGAGGGGGCAGGCGACGCCCATCCGGGCGGGTGTCCCGCCCAGCCTGACCGCCTCGCGGGGGCAGACGGCTGCCGGTCCGCCGACCCGCGCGGTCGGGCCTGCCGGACGGGTCGTTCGTCCGCCGTCCGGTCTCCGCCGGTCCGTCGTCACCAGCTACAGCCACGCGGGACCATGCCCGCCGACTGTCCGACGGGGGAGGGACCGAACGGACCCGGTCGCGGCCCCGGCGGCCCATGTCCGACGACGGGCCCAGGGAAGACGCTGGCACCGACAGCAGTCCGAGCACAGGAGGTGCCCGCCATGTTTCCGCCCGTCATCGTCGGAGTCGACGGATCCGAAGAGAGCCTTGCCGCCGCCTGGGGGCACCTCCCACGCCCTTTAGGCAGTGGGGGAGGGCCGCGCGCGAGGCGGTACGCAGGGACCGGCCGTTGCGTCTCGTGCATGCCTGGAACTGGCATCCCCGCGAGGGAGCCGGTGAACAGGCCACCGCGGCTCAGCGTTATCTGGCCCGGCGCTCCCTCCGCGCGGCCGAGACCCGCATCCAGCGCACCGGCCTCGATGTGAGCCTGGACGACGAGCAGGTCGAGGGGCCGGCGACCGCCGCCCTGCTGAAGTCGGCTGCGCAGGCCGATCTGCTGGTACTCGGCTCACGCGGGCTGAGCGGGTTCACCGGGTTCCTGGTCGGCTCCGTCGCCCTCGGTGTCGTGGCGCGCGCCGAGCGGCCGGTCGTCCTCGTCCGGGCCGGTGAGGAGGCTGCCGACGAGCATCTTCCCGACGTCCGCGGGGGCGCGTCCCTCCTCACCGGATACCGGGAGGTCGTACTCGGCATCGACCTCGCCAACCCCTGCGACGAGGTGATCGAGTTCGCCTTCGCGGAGGCTCTGCGGCGCGGGGCCCGTCTCAAGGTCGTGCACGCCTGGCAGCGGCCTTCCCGCATCGGGCTCGGACCGGGCGAGATCGGCCTGTTGAACGACCCGGAGCGGGCCGAGGAGTGGCTCGGTTTCCTGACCGCCGTCCTGGAGGTGTGGCGCGACAAGTACCCCGGGGTCGAGGTCCTGGAGACCGTCACCGAGGGCCGGCCCGAGTCCGTACTGGTCCGCGCCGCCTCCGGAGCGAGCCTGCTCGTCGTCGGTCGCCACATGACCGAACGTCCGGCAGGACCGCGCACCGGTCCCGTCACCCACGCCGCGATCCACCATGTCGGCTGCCCCGTGGCGGTCGTTCCCCACGTCTGAGAGACGTCCGCGAACAGCCGAAGCCGAAGCCGAAGCCGAAGCCGAAGCCGAAGCCGACGCCGACGCCGACGGTACGGCGGGACCTTCGGGACCCCTGCGGGCCGTTCGGCCACTGCCCGTGACCTGGCACGGCACAGAACCATCGGTGATGCATCGACACCACAAGGCCGTACTCGCCGCCACCCTGGAGGACCGAAGCCATGCGTATCGTCGTCGCCCTCGGAGGCAACGCCCTGCTGCGCCGGGGCGACCGTCCCGACGCCGCCGTCCAGCAGGCCAACGTCGACCGGGTCGTCACCGCCCTCGCCGGCCTCGCCCACGACCACGAACTGGTCATCACCCACGGCAACGGTCCCCAGATCGGCCTCCTCGCCATGGAGAGCGCCGCCGACCCGCAGTTGAGCAGGCCCTATCCGCTGCACATGCTCGGCGCCGAGACCCAGGGCATGATCGGCGCCCTGCTCGCCCGCGACTTCCACAACGCCCTGCCCGGCCGCCGTATCGCCGCCCTGGTCACCCACACCTTCGTACGCGCCGACGATCCGGCCTTCGAGCGGCCCGCCAAGTGCGTCGGCCAGGTCTACGGCGAGGACATCGCCAAGTCCCTCGCCCGTAACCGCGGCTGGACCATGGTGCGTGACGGCAAGGGCTGGCGCCGTGCCGTGCCCTCCCCGAGGCCGGCGAGCATCGTCGAGACGGAGACGGTCCACGAGCTCCTCAACGGCGGCACGCTGGTGATCTGCGCGGGTGGCGGAGGCATCCCCGTCGTCGCCGACCAGGACACCGGGGCGCTCACCGGCGTCGAGGCGGTCGTGGACAAGGACCTCACCGCCGCCCTCCTCGCCGAGGAGATCAAGGCCGACTTCCTGCTCGTCCTCACCGACGTCCCGTGCGTGTACGAGGACTACGGGCTCCCCACGCAGCGGCCCCTCCTCGACGCCACCCCGGCCGAACTGCGCCGCGTCGGCTTCCCGGAGGGCTCCATGGGACCCAAGGCGGAGGCCGCCGCCCGGTTCGTCGAACGGACTGGAGGACTCGCCGCCATCGGGGCACTGGACGCGGCCTACGAGATCGTCCACGGCAGGTCGGGCACGCTGATCCGCCCGGACCTCACGGCCGGTTGAAGGACCGGCGCAGGGGAGCGCATAGGCCGTCCGGCCCCGCCCCGGAGGGCCGGACGGGCCCGCCCGCGGGCACTGCCCGGCACTCCCCGCGACGGCTCACGAACGACAAGCATCGAAGCACAGCACACGCGTGAACACTGGAGGGGAACGGCGATGACCACCACCGTGACAGCTGGCGACCGGGTCTCCGAGGCCTGGCGAGGTTTCGCCGGGACCACCTGGCGCGAGCGCGTCGACGTGCGCGACTTCATCCAGGCCAACCTCTCCCCGTACGAGGGCGACGCCACGTTCCTCAGCGGACCCACCGACCGCACCCGAGCCGTCTGGGAGAAGGTCAGCGCCCTGTTCCCGGAGGAGCGGAGCCGAGGCATCCTGGACGTCGACACCGCCACGCCCGCCACGATCACCTCGCACGCCCCCGGCTACATCGACCGCGAACGGGAGTTGATCGTCGGCCTTCAGACCGACGCCCCGCTGAAGCGCGCGATCATGCCCAACGGCGGTCTGCGCATGGTGGAGAACGGCCTCAGGGCCTACGGCTACGAGCCCGACCCGTTCGTCACCAAGGTCTTCGGGACCTACCGCAAGACCCACAACGACGGTGTCTTCGACGCCTACACACCCGAGATGCGCGCCGCCCGCAAGGCCGGCGTCATCACCGGACTGCCCGACGCCTACGGCCGCGGCCGGATCATCGGCGACTACCGGCGTGTGGCGCTGTACGGCACGGACCGGCTGATCGAGGCCAAGAAGGCCGAGCGGGCCATGCTCGACGGCTGCGCGTCCGTCGCCGAGATCATCCGGGACCGGGAGGAACTCGCCGAACAGACAAGGGCGTTGGGCGAGCTGACCCGGATGGCCGCAACCTACGGCTGCGACGTCTCCCGCCCCGCCGCCACCGCCCACGAGGCCGTCCAGTGGCTCTACCTCGGCTATCTCGCCGCGGTGAAGGAGCAGAACGGCGCCGCGATGTCGCTGGGCCGCACCTCCACCTTCCTCGACGTCTACCTCCAACGCGACCTGGACGAGGGCGTGTTGGACGAGACCGGCGCCCAGGAACTCATCGACGACTTCGTGATCAAGCTGCGCATCGTACGGTTCCTGCGTACCCCCGAGTACGACGCCCTGTTCTCCGGCGACCCGACCTGGGTGACGGAGTCCATCGGCGGCATCGGCATCGACGGCCGCCCGCTGGTCACCCGTACCTCGTTCCGCTTCCTGCAGACCCTCTACAACCTCGGTCCCGCCCCGGAACCCAACCTCACCGTGCTGTGGTCGCCCCGACTGCCCACCGGATTCAAGGAGTTCTGCGCCCAGGTGTCGATCGACACCAGTGCCGTCCAGTACGAGTCCGACGACCTGCTGCGCCCGCGCACCGGCGACGACACCGCGATCGCCTGCTGCGTCTCCGCGATGGCGGTGGGCAGGGAGATGCAGTTCTTCGGCGCCCGGGTCAACCTCGCCAAGGCGCTCCTGTACGCGGTCAACGGCGGCAAGGACGAGATGACCGGCGAACAAGTCGCCCCCGATACACCCCCGTTGACCGGCGAGTACCTCGACTACGACGAACTGTCGGCCGCGTACGACCACGTCCTGGACTGGCTGGCCCGGACCTACGTCAACGCGCTCAACGTCATCCACTACATGCACGACAAGTACGCCTACGAGCGCATCGAGATGGCCCTGCACGACTACCCCGTGCACCGCTTCATGGCCTGCGGCATCGCCGGCCTGTCGGTCGCCGCCGACAGCCTCTCCGCCGTCAAGTACGCCCGGGTGAAGGTGTTCCGGGACGCCGGCGGCCTCGCCGTCGACTTCCGCACCGAGGGCGACTTCCCCGCCTACGGCAACAACGACGACCGAGCCGACAGCATCGCCGTGGGCCTGGTCGAGTCCTTCATGGCCAAGGTGCGGCAGTACCCCACCTACCGCGACGCCGAACACACCCAGTCGGTGCTGACCATCACCTCGAACGTCGTCTACGGCAAGCACACCGGCAACACCCCCGACGGACGCCGCGCCGGACAGCCCTTCGCCCCCGGCGCCAACCCGATGAACGGCCGTGACCGGCACGGAGTCGCCGCCTCCGCCCTGTCGGTCGCCAAACTGCCCTACGAGGAGGCCCGCGACGGCATCTCGCTGACCACGACCATCACCCCGGAAGGCCTCGGACACTGGCCGGAGGAGCGGGCCGGCAACCTGGTGGGCATCCTCGACGCCTACATGGCGTCCGGCGGCTTCCACATGAACGTCAACGTGCTCGACCGCGCCACCCTTCAGGACGCGATGGAGCACCCGGAGAAGTACCCGGACCTCACCATCCGCGTCTCCGGATACGCCGTCAACTTCGTCCGCCTGACCCGCGAGCAGCAACTCGACGTGATCAGCCGCACCTTCCACGGATCGTTGTGAGGGCCATGAGCAGCGGCCGGATCCACTCCTGGGACCTGTCCACCGGCGTGGACGGTCCCGGGACCCGGTTCGTCCTCTTCCTCAGCGGCTGCCCGCTGCGCTGTCTGTACTGCGCCAACCCCGACACCTGGCACATGCGCGACGGCAAGGAGACGACGGTCGACGAGGTGATGGCGGAGATCGAGAAGTACCGGTCCTTCATCACCACGGCAGGCGGGGGAGTGACCCTCACCGGCGGAGAACCCCTGCTCCAGTCCGCCTTCACCGGCGAGGTGCTGCGCCGCTGCAAGGCGGCCGGACTCCACACCGCCCTGGACACCTCCGGCTTCCTCGGCGTACGGGCCACCGACGAACTCCTCTCCCACACGGACCTGGTCCTGCTGGACATCAAGTCCTTCGACCAGGCCGCCTACCGGAAGCTGACCGGCGGCGAACTCACCCCCACCCTCGACTTCGCCACCCGCCTCAACCGCCTCGGCGTCCCGATGTGGATCCGGTACGTCCTGGTCCCCGGCTGGACCGACGACCCACGGCGAGTCGACGCCCTGGCCCACTTCGTCGCGGGCCTCGCCACGGCCGAGCGCGTCGACGTCCTGCCGTTCCACAAGCTCGGCGCCGCGAAGTACGACGCTCTCGGCATCCCCTTCCCGCTGCGCGACAACCCGGTCCCCGCCCCCGCCCTGACCGAGAACGTCCGCGCACGCTTCCGGGCGCACGGCGTCGCGGCCTACTGACCCTCGAGCCAGGTCCGGTACGCCGCCACCGTCGTCGGGAGCGTCGGGAAGATCCGGTCCCTGCCGACCGCGTCCGCGAGACCGTACGCCTCCAAGTCCGCCAGCAGGTCCTGCTTGACCCGGGCGAGGGCGAACTCGATGCCCCGGTCGGTCAGTTCGCGGCGCAGGTCGTCGACCGCGTCGAGGGCGGTGATGTCCACCTCCACGTTGGCCTCGGTGTTGAGGACGAACCAGCGTACCGGGGTGGTCTGTTCGTCGACGGCGGCCAGGGCGCGCCGCCGGAAGTCCTCCGCGTTGGCGAAGAACAGCGGCGAGTCGTAGCGGTAGACCAGCAGACCGGGGATGGTGCGGGCCTGCGGATAGTCGTCCACGTCGTGCATGCCGGCCATGCCGGGGACCAGGCCCTCGACGGCGTCGTGCGGGCGGGCCACCCGGGTCAGCAGCTCGGCCACCGACAGGCCGACGGCCACGAGCACCCCGTACAGGATGTCCAGGGCGAGCACCCCGGCGAGGCAGCCGAGGGCCAGGAACAGTTCCCGGCGGCGGAAGGACGCCAGCTTGCGGAAGCCCGCCAGGTCGATCATGCGGGTCGCCGCGTAGACGACGAGCGCGCCCAGCACGGCCGACGGGGTACGCGTCAGCAGCGGGCTGAGCAGGAGCAGTACGGCGAGCACCACCGCCCCGGCCACCAGGGAGTACGCCTGACTGCGGGCGTTCGCGGAGGAGGCCAGCGCGGTACGGCTGGCGCTGCTGCTCACCGGGAAGCCGTGCAGCACCCCGGCGCCCAGATTGGCCGCGCCCAGGGCGAGGAACTCCTGGTTGGCGTCGAGCCCTGGACCGTCGTCGTCCCGCTCGTGGAACGCCCGGGCGGTGAGAATGAAGTCGGTGTAGGCGACCAGCAGTACACCGAGCGCGGGCAGCACGAGATGTGGCAGCTCGCCGAGGTCGGGGATCGCCAGGCCGGGCAGACCCGACGGGACTTCGCCGATCACCTTGAGCCCGTACCGGCCGTCGAGGTCGAAGACCACCACGGCGGCCGTGCCGAGGACGACGGCCAGGAGTGGGCCGGGCACGGCAGGGACCTGACGGGCCAGGACGAAGAGGAACGCGAGGACGGCGGCGGAGAAGACCACCGTGGGCAGGTGTGCGTCCGTCAAGTGGCCGAGGAACGACCACAGTTGGGGGAAGAACTCCGAGCCGGTCGTCCGGACTCCGGTGAGCTTGGGCAGCTGGTCCACCGTCATGATGAGCGCCACGCCCGTGAGATAGCCGATCAGGACGGGGCGGGAGAGCAGGTCCGCGAGGAAGCCCAGCCGGAGCAACCGGGCCGCCAGGCACAGCAGTCCGACCGTGAGCGCGAGCGCGGCGGCCAGTGACGCGTAGCGTTCGCTGCCGCCGGCCGCGAGCGGGGCGACGACCGTGGCCGTCATGAGAGCGGTCGTGGACTCGGGGCCGACCGACAGCAGCCGCGAGGAGCCGAACAACGCGTACAGCCCGAGGGCCGGCAGGATCGCCCACAGGCCCGTGACCGGTGGCAGTCCGGCGACCCCCGCGTATGCCATGACCTGAGGTACGAGGTACGCGGCCACGGTCAGGCCGGCGAGCAGGTCACCCTTCAGCCATGAGCGCCGGTAGCGGAGAAGGATGCCGAGCCCGGGTGGCGGCCGACGCCACGATCCCCGGTCGTGTCCACTCGTGCCCAGCGTCATGTGCCACCTCTCACGCCCGCTCCCATGATCCGACGGTCCGCGACCACACGCGAGACGTGCGGTCCGCCCCCCTCCGGCACCCGAGCCGCGCCGGTCCCAACAGCCCTTGCGGATAGGGCCGTTCAGCCCCACGGCCACAGACCTTCGGCATCCGGTGGTGCCCGGTGTCCCGGACGAAAGTAAGGGATGTCAAGCAACACCCCTACCGCCCCGAAGGGAATCACGACCATGGCCCTGCACGAGCACCCGCACCGGACCTCCGGCTTCCACCTGCCGTCGTTCCGCAGGAACGGGACCGCCTCCGCATCCGAGGCGGCCGAGTCGGCAGCCATCGACACGCACACCGCGCGGGCCTACGCCTTCGCGTCCCTGCGTCTGCTCACCGGGTTCGTCTTCCTGTGGGCCTTCCTCGACAAGACCTTCGGCCTCGGCTACGCCACCGGCTCCGGCAAGGGCTGGATCGACGGCGGATCGCCGACGAAGGGCTTCCTCGGCTCCGTCGCCGCCGGGCCCATGGAATCCACCTTCCACTCCTGGGCCGGCGACACCTGGGCGGACTGGCTGTTCATGCTCGGTCTGCTGGGCATCGGTGTCGCCCTGATCGCGGGGGTCGCGCTGCGGTTCGCCGCCGTCGCGGGCACCGTGATGATGGCGCTGATGTGGATCGCCGAGTGGCCGCCCGCCAAGCACCTCTCCGACGGCTCGCTGAGCATGTCCAGCAACCCGTTCGCCGACTACCACCTCGTCTACGCCGTCGCCCTGATCGTCCTGGCGGCCGTCGCCGCCGGCGACACCCTGGGCCTCGGCCGGCTCTGGGCGAAGCTGCCGGTCGTCCGCGACCACAGCTGGCTGCGCTGAGCACCACGACGCGGTGGGCCCGTCCGAGGCCCACCGCGCTCCGCCGCGCGCGGGACGGTCGGACCCGATGAGGGACGAGTGGCCCATGCCCGGAGAACCCCCCGAAGACGACGCTGGAATCAGGTTCCTCACCCCAGGAGGTGGAGATCATGCTCGGCACCATCACGACCGGCCTGGACGGATCGCCGGAGAGCCGGACCGCCGCGGAATGGGCGGCCCGAGAGGCGGAACTGCGCGGCCTGTCGCTGAAGATCGTCCACGTCTGGGAGCCGGTCCCCGAGCCGATGGCGCAGGCGCCGCTGGTCGGAGCCGAGACCCAGCAGCACTGGACCGAGAGGATCCCGCGCGAGGCGGCGGAAGGGCTGCGGCTGCGCCACCCCGGCGTCGAGGTGACCAGTGAGCAACTGTCCGGCCACCCCGGCGACGTGCTCGCCGAGGCGGCGAAGGACTCCGAACTGCTCGTCCTCGGCTCACGCGGCCTGGGCGGAATCGGCGGTTTCCTGGTCGGCTCCGTCGGCCTGAGCGCCGTAGCGCACACCGGACGGCCCGTGGTCCTCGTCAGGGCCGGCGAACAGGCCGCCGACGAGCACGAGACGGACCCGGCGGGAACCTCCGCCGCCGCGACGCCCTTCCGGCCCGTCGTCCTGGGCCTGGACGTCGACCACCCCGACGACACGCTGATCGAGTTCGCGTTCCACGCCGCCAGGCTCCGCGCCACCTCCCTGCACGTCGTGCACGGCTGGTTCCCGCCGCCGTACTACGCCTACGGGACGCCCGCGAACCCGCCCCTGCGCGAAGCGCTCGCGCTGAGCGACCAGGAGGCACTCGCCGAGGTGCTGCGCCCCTGGCGGCAGAAGTACCCGGACGTCGAGGTCACCCAGGAGTCCCGCTACGGCAGCGCCGCCGTCCTCCTCGTCGACGCCGCGCGGACCGCCTCCCTCGTGGTCGTCGGCCGGCGCATCCGGCGCAACCCCCTCGGTACCCACATCGGCCCCGTCACGCACGCCGTGCTGCACCACTCCACCGCCCCCGTCGCCGTCGTCCCGCACGGCTGACCCACCTTTCAGGAGAACAGACCATGAAGGCAGCAGTCGTACGAGCATTCGGTGAGCCCCTCGTCATCGAGGACCGTCCCGACCCCGAGCCCGGCCCCGGCCAGGTCCGCGTCCGGGTGGAGGCCTCCGGGCTGTGCCACACCGACATCCACGCGGCGCACGGCGACTGGCCGGTCAAGCCGAACCCGCCCTTCGTCCCCGGACACGAGGGCGTCGGCCTGGTGGAGGCGCTCGGCGAGGGCGTCACCCACCTCTCCCTCGGACAGCGGGTCGCCGTGCCCTGGCTCGGCAAGGCCTGCGGGCGCTGCGAGCACTGCCTCTCCGGCTGGGAGACCCTCTGCGAGCGGCAGATCAACACCGGCTACGGCTGCGACGGCGGCTACGCCGAGAAGATGCTCGCCTGGGCGGACTTCGCGGAGCCGGTGCCCGAGGGCATCACCGCCGTCGACGCCGCCCCGCTGACCTGCGCGGGGGTGACCACGTACAAGGCGCTGAAGGTCGCCGAGGTGAAGCCCACCCAGCTCGTCGCGATCTCGGGCGTCGGCGGGCTCGGCCACCTGGCCGTGCAGTACGCGAAGATCGCCGGCGCCACGGTGGCCGCGATCGACGTCACCGACGAGAAGCTCGAACTCGCCGCCGAACTCGGCGCCGACCTCGTCATCGACGCCCGCAAGGACGACGTCGGCGAGGTCCTCAAGCGGCACGGCGGCGCGCACGCCGCGATCGCCCTCGCCGTCAACGACGCCGCCTTCGAGGCGGTCAACTCCGGTCTGCGGCGCGGCGGCAAGCTGGTCATGGTCGCGCTGCCCGCGCACGGCACGGTCCGCGTCCCGATCTTCGACACCGTCCTGAACGGCACCAGCGTGATCGGCTCGATCGTCGGCACCCGGCAGGACCTCGCCGAGGTGTTCCAACTGCACGCGGCCGGCCGCACCCGGGTCATCTCCGAGACCCGTCCGCTCGACTCCGTCAACGAGTCCATCGACGAAGTCCTGCGCGGCGAGGTCAAGGCCCGGATCGTCTTCGACCTGGGCGCGGGGCGGTGACGACGATGGACCTCCCGATCGTCGTCGGCGTGGACGGCTCCGAACCGAGCATGCGGGCCGTCGACTGGGCGGCCGACGAGGCCGCCCTGCGCGGGGCCCCGCTCCGGCTGGTCTACGCCTCGCTCTGGGAGCGCTACGAGGGTGTCTCACTGACCCGGGACCTGGACGAGCCGTCCGAGCAGATCATGGCCGAGGACATCGTCCGGGTCGCCGCGGAACGCGCACACCTGCGCCAGGCCGGCGTCAAGGTCTCCACCGACGTGCTGCCCGAGGAACCCGAGTACGCGCTGGTGCGGGAGAGCCGTGAGGCCGCCGTGATGGTGCTCGGCACCCGGGGCCGCAGCGGCTTCGTCGAGATGCTGCTCGGCTCGGTCGGCCTGACCGTGGCCGCCCACGCGGCCTGCCCGGTGATCGTGCTCCGCGGCAGCCACGACAACCAGGCCGGTGCCGGACGACACGGCCGTGTCGTCCTGGGCATCGGCGAGCACGGCACGGACTCCGCCGCCCTGCGGTTCGCCGTCCAGGAGGCGAAGCTCCGCCACGCGACCCTGGACACCGTACGCGCCTGGCGGTGCCCGGCCTACGAGACCACCGATCATCCGCTGATGGCCGGCGAACCCGCACGGCTGCACGAACAGCACGCCGTCGAGGTGTTGGCGGACACGCTGAAGGACGCACCGCCGGACGTCGAACTGCGCCGGCGCACGGTGGAGGGCCCGGTCCGCCAGGTGCTCCTGGCAGCCTCGCACGAGGCCGACCTACTGGTGGTCGGTGCCCGCCGCAACCCGGACCACCTCGGACTCCAACTGGGGCGCGTCGCCCATGGGTTGCTGCACCACGCCGCCTGCCCGGTCGCGGTAGTCCCCGAACGGCCCTGACCAGCATTCGCTCACGCCGGCAACACGCCCACGACTCCCGGAGACCCCGCCATGTCCACGGTCGAACATCAGGACACCAACGCACTGTCCGTACTCTCCGACGACGAACTGCGCACCCTGGACGCGCACTGGCGCGCCGCCAACTACCTCGCGGCCGGCCAGATCTACCTGATGTCCAACCCGCTGCTCACCGAGCCCCTGAAGCCCGAGCACATCAAGCCCCGGCTGCTCGGCCACTGGGGCACCTCGCCCGGACTCAACCTCGTGTACACCCACCTCAACCGGGTGATCAAGGCCCGCGGCCTGGACGCGCTGTGCGTGTGGGGGCCGGGACACGGCGGCCCCTCGGTGCTGGCCAACTCCTGGCTGGAGGGCAGCTACAGCGAGACCTACCCGGACGTGCCGCGCGACGGGCAGGGCATGGCGCGGCTCTTCCGCCAGTTCTCCTTCCCCGGCGGCGTGCCCAGCCACGTGGCCCCGGAGACCCCCGGCTCCATCCACGAGGGCGGCGAACTCGGCTACTCGCTCTCCCATGCCTACGGTGCGGCCTTCGACAACCCGGACCTGCTGGTCGCCTGTGTGATCGGCGACGGCGAGGCCGAGACCGGACCGCTGGCCGCCTCCTGGCACTCCAACAAGTTCCTCGACGCCGCACACGACGGCGCGGTCCTGCCGATCCTGCACCTCAACGGCTACAAGATCGCCAACCCGACCGTGCTCTCCCGCCTCCCGGAGTCCGAACTCGACGAGCTGCTGCGGGGATACGGCCACGAGCCGATCCACGTGACCGGCGACGACCCGCTCCAGGTCCACCGGGCCATGGCCGCGGCGATGGACGACGCGCTGGACCGCATCGCCGCGATGCAGCAGAGCGCCCGCGAGGACGGCGTCACCGAGCGCGTGCACTGGCCGATGATCGTCCTGCGCACACCCAAGGGCTGGACCGGCCCCGCCGAGGTCGACGGCGTCCCCGTCGAGGGCACCTGGCGCGCCCACCAGGTCCCGCTGGCCGCCGTACGCGAAAACCCGGAGCATCTACGGCAGTTGGAGGCCTGGCTGCGCTCCTACCGGCCCGACGAGCTCTTCGGCCCGGACGGACGCCCGGTCGCCGATGTGCTCGCCTGCGTCCCCGAAGGAGTCAAGCGGCTCGGCTCCTCCCCGTACGCCAACGGCGGCCTCCTCGTCCGCGACCTGCCCATCCCCCCGCTCGACGACTTCTCGGTCCCCGTCGACAAGCCCGGCACGACCCTCCACGAACCCACCCGAGTCCTCGGCGACCTCCTCGCCCGGGTCATGAAGGACACCGGCCACAGCCGCGACTTCCGGCTGGTCGGCCCCGACGAGACCGCCTCCAACCGTCTCCAGGCCGTCTTCGACGTGAGCGGCAAGGCCTGGCAGGCACAGCACCTCCCGGTGGACGAACACCTCGAACACCACGGCCGGGTGCTGGAGATCCTCTCCGAACACACCTGCCAGGGCTGGCTGGAGGGATACCTGCTCACCGGCCGGCACGGACTGTTCTCCTGCTATGAGGCGTTCGTTCACATCGTCGACTCCATGGTCAACCAGCACATCAAGTGGCTGAAGACATCACGGGAGTTGCCGTGGCGGGCGCCCATCGCCTCCCTCAACTACCTGCTGACCTCGCACGTCTGGCGCCAGGACCACAACGGCTTCTCCCACCAGGACCCCGGCTTCGTCGACCACGTCCTCAACAAGAGCCCCGAGGTCGTACGGGTCTACCTCCCGCCGGACGCCAACACCCTTCTCTCCGTGGCGGATCACGTGCTGCGCAGCCGTGACTACGTCAACGTGGTCGTCGCCGGCAAGCAGCCCTGCTTCGACTGGCTGTCCATGGACCAGGCCCGCGCCCACTGCGCGCGCGGCGCCGGGATCTGGGAGTGGGCGGGCACCGAGAACGGCGGCGAACCCGACGTGGTCCTGGCCTGCGCCGGCGACGTCCCCACCCTGGAGATCCTGGCCGCCGCGCAACTGCTGCGCCGCCACCTCCCGGACCTCGCCGTCCGGGTGGTCAACGTCGTCGACATGACCCGCCTGCTGCCGCGCGAGGAACACCCGCACGGCATGAGCGACTTCGAGTACGACGGCCTCTTCACCCAGGACAAGCCGGTGATCTTCGCCTACCACGGCTACCCCTGGCTGATCCACCGCCTCGCCTACCGCCGCACCGGCCACAAGAACCTGCATGTGCGCGGCTACAAGGAGTCCGGCACCACGACCACGCCGTTCGACATGGTCGTCCGCAACGACCTCGACCGCTACCGCCTGGTCATGGACGTCATCGACCGCGTCCCCGGCCTCGCCGTGCGCGCCGCCGCCGTACGCCAGCAGATGGCCGACGCCCGCACTCGCCACCAGGCCTGGATCCGGGAACACGGCACCGACCTCCCCGAGGTCGCCGACTGGACCTGGAACGCCTGAACACCCTTGCTCCCGAAAGGAGTTCACCACCATGACCGTACGCGTCGGCATCAACGGCTTCGGCCGTATCGGCCGCACCTATCTGCGCGCCGCCCTGGACCGCGCCGAAGCGGGCACCCAGGACGTCGAGGTGGTCGCGATCAACGACATCACCTCACCCGCCACCCTGGCCCATCTGCTGGAGTACGACTCGACGTTCGGCCGCATCGGACGCGACGTCCAGCACGACGACAGCTCCATCACGGTCGACGGGCGACGCATCGCCGTCAGCGCCGAACGTGACCCGGCCGCGCTGCACTGGTCGGACTACGGCGCGGGCATCGTCGTCGAGTCCACCGGCCGCTTCCGCGACCGCGACTCCGCCGCCCTGCACCTGAAGGGCGGCGCCCACACCGTGCTGCTGTCCGCGCCCGGCAAGAACGTCGACGCCACGATCGTGATGGGCGTCAACGACACCTCCTACGACCGGCACCGCGACCGGATCGTCTCCGCCGCCTCCTGCACCACCAACTGCGTCGCCCCGATGGTGAAGGTGCTCGACGACGCCTTCGGCATCGAGCGCGGCGTGATGACCACCATCCACGGCTACACCAACGACCAGTCCCTGCTGGACGGCCCCCACAAGGACCTGCGCCGGGCCCGCTCCGCCGCCCTCAGCATCATCCCCACCAGCACCGGGGCCGCCCGTGCCGTGGGCCTGGTGCTGCCGGAGCTGGCCGGCGCCCTGGACGGGATCGCGGTCCGGGTCCCGGTGGAGGACGGCTCGCTCACCGACCTCGCCGTCGTGCTCACCCGGGAGGCGAGCGCGGACGACATCAACGCCGCGTTCGACGCCGCCGCGCAGGGCCCGCTGAACGGCATCCTGCGCGTCTCCAAGGCCCCGATCGTCTCCCGCGACGTGATCGGCGACCCGTCGTCCTGCGTCTTCGACCCGGCCCTGACCCAGGCCAACGGCACGCTGGCCAAGGTCTTCGGCTGGTACGACAACGAATGGGGCTACACCAACCGCCTCCTGGACCTCACGGCCCTGGTCGCGGACGACTGAACCGGGAAGGGAACAGTCATGAGGTACAACAAGGTCGGCTCCGTGATGACCACGGACGTCGTCCGCGCCGAGATCGGCACACCGTTCAAGGAAGTGGCCCACCTGCTCGCGACCCACCGCATCAGTGGACTGCCGGTGGTCGACGAGGACGACAAGGTGGTCGGCGTCCTGTCCGAGACGGACCTGATGATGCATCAGGCGACCACGCCCGAGCCGTACGAGATCAAGCACGGCAGCGGGCTCGCCGTGCTGACGCCGGGCGCCCGCAGGCAGGCCGCGAAGGGCAGGGCCCGCACGGCCGGCGACCTGATGACCGCGCCGCCCGTCACCGTGCACGCCGACGACACCATCGTCCGGGCCGCCCGCGTCATGGCCCAGCGGCACGTGGAACGGCTCCCCGTCCTCGACGAGGAGGACCGCCTCGTCGGCATCGTCACCCGTCGCGACATCCTCCAGGTCTTCCTGCGGTCCGACGAGGAGATCCGAGACGAGGTGATGAAGGAAGTCCTGGTGCGCACACTGTGGCTGGCGCCGAACAACGTCGACGTCTCCGTGACGGAGGGCGTCGTCACGCTCACCGGTCACATGGAACGCAAGAGCGAGACGGAGATCGCCCGGTCCATGACCCGTCGGCTCGACGGTGTGGTCGACGTGGTCGACGAACTCACCTACCGCCTCGACGACGCCCGCCTGCGCGTCGAGGAACAGGCCCTGCACGGCGTGGCCGACGACTGGCTGCGCCGTATGTGAAGGGAGGCGGATCGCCATGACCGGCCTCGTGTTGGTCACCTTTGGCACGACGAACGGATCGACGGCGCGGATCGCCGAGGCCGTCGCCGACACCCTGCGCAAGGACGGCCTGACCGTCGAGTCGCTTCCGGCCCGGTGCGTGATGACCGTCGCGCCGTACCGCGCGGTGGTGGTCGGTGGCGGTCTGTACGGCGGGCGTTGGCACAAGGACGCACGGCGGTTCGTACGCCGGCACCGCGCCGCACTCGCCAAGCGGTCTGTGTGGTTCTTCAGCAGCGGCCCGCTCGACTCCTCCGCCGCCGAGCGGGACCTCCCGCCCGTGCGGGGCGTGCGCCGGGCCATGGCCCGGCTGCACGTCCGGGAGCACGTCACCTTCGGGGGATGCCTGGAAGCAGGAGCCGAGGGACGGATCGCCGGCATGATCCTCCGCTCCGGCAAAGGCGGCGACTTCCGTGACTTCGACGCGATCGAGGCGTGGGCGGAGCGGGTCGCCGGTGCGCTGGCGGAGCCGTAGGAAGCCGGGCTCGTTCAGGCCGATGCGGTCGGCGTCGGCACCACCGTGACGGGGCACGGGGCCTTGCGCAGAAGGGTCCGTACGACTTCGCCGCACTCCGTACCGGGCTCCTCGCCCACCACGATCAGCGCGGCGTTTCCGGAGTGGTGCAGCAGGGCTTGGGGCGGAGGGAGGAGCAGCACGTCTTCGAGCACCGGGACCTCCGGGTACCTCTCTCGCCACGGACGCAGAGCGTCGGCCAGGAACTGCACCTCCTGGTCCTCCCAGGTCGCACGGTCCGTCTCCGGCACGCCGAAAGGCCACTCGGCGGCAGACGGAGGGAGCGACCAGGCGTGCACGACGTGCAGCAGCGCGCCGCGTGTCCGCGCACTGACGAAGGCGAAGGCGATCGCGGCGTCGGAGGGACGGCGGGCATCCAGTCCGAGGACGATTCTGCCCGAGCGGGGCACGGGCTCGTGTGAGGTGTCACGCAGGTCGTGTGCCGACGGGTCGGTGGTGACAAGTGCCGTTCGTTCCATCGTCGTTCGCCTTTCCGGTACGGCGGACAGGTGCCTCGACAGTTCGGCTCGGACCCCCGGTCCCTGACGTGTTCAGCCGGTCTTGTGACCCCATCGCGGTCCCACCAGATCCCACTCCTGGTCCCACTCCTCCAATCGTCGGCAGTCGAGCCGCCACCGGGCGACCGCCTCGGCACCGAACACCAGACCGGCGAGAGAGATCCCGGCCACGGCACCCAGGAAGGCCGACTCGACGGCCGCCTCCTTGGCGCCGATCGGCGCGATGGTGAGGTGGCCCTCGGCGTCCTGCCAGACCGTGACCTCGGCGCCGGCCTTGAGGCCGGTGTTCACGAGGGTCTGGCCCGTGCGGGTCGAACCGCCGGGTGTCGTCCAGCGAACCGACGCCGCCCGGCGATCGGACGCACCGAGCGCACCGGTGCCGCGCGGGACGTCGTTCAGGATCACCGCCCGCACGGTGTGCCGTTCCGTTCGCTGCCGTGCGAAGGTCTCGTCGGCGGCATGGGCTGTGACCAGACCGGCGACGGTGCCACCCACGGCGACGACCGCCCACGCGGTCAGCATGACCCACGCCTCGACGACGTCATGGTGTCGCCGCAGCGAATTGTTCCGCCACCGCCACAGCAGTCTCCTCGGGTACCCGTTCCTGGGCATCGGCCCGCACCTCCTCGTCGTCGGTGACACTTCTGAAGGTGACAGCCACGACGTGGTCGCGACTTGGGCCGACCAGGTGCCGTCGAGGGGCCGCTCGGGACCAAGTCCGGGGTCGGGCAGGGCCGTTCAGCCCAAGAGGCGACGCGTGACGTTCCGGGTGCGCGCCGGTCCTGAGCGTGGCAGGCCGCGCCGAAACGGCCGGCTCACGCGGAAGCGGGCAGACCAGGCAGGTCATCGGGCCACCGGGCATGGATGTCGAGGACGCCGGTCAGCCCCGTGCAGCGCAGGACGCGCACGAAGAGGGCACTGTCGGTGACCAGCCGCACCCGGCCCTGGCGGGCCCGTGCGCGGTTGTGTGCCCGGCACAGCACACTCAGCCCGGCGCAGTCGATGAAGGACACCGGACGCAGATCGAGCACCAGATCGGGTCGTGGACCGGCGGTCAGCCTGTCCAGGCGGGTCGAGAGCGGTGGTGCCGCCAGGACGTCGATCTCGCCCCGCAGGGTCACGACGGTCGCGTCACCGACCACGCGGTGCGTGGCGTGGTACGGCGTGGACCTCGTGTGGTTATCGGCCATGAGGAGAGGAAAGCGGGGCCGACAGGTGCCCGGAAGGGCCGTTCGGTCCCTGTTCGGCAGGTCCGACAGGTCCCGAACGCCTGTCTCACCGCCGGCTCGGCACGAAGGGTCCGTCCGGCGGGCGACGAGGGCCGGACGGCCCAAGCCAAGCTGACGACCGCCGGACAAGCTGGATGCGTAGGGCGATCTCCGTATGCGACCGGACGAAGGTGAGGAGCGTCATGAAGGGCTACGTCTTCCACGGCCCCGGGCAGTCCGCCTGGGAGGAGGTTCCGGACCCCGCCGTCAAAGATCCCACCGACGCCGTCGTACGCGTGATGGCCGTGACGATCTGCGGCACGGACCTGCACATTCTCAAGGGCGACGTGCCCGAGGTGCGCCCCGGCACAGTCCTGGGGCACGAGGCGGTCGGCGAGATCGTCGAGGTCGGCAGTGACGTGCGGACCGTGCGCCCCGGCGACCGGGTGCTCGTCTCCTGCATCAGCGCCTGCGGGCGCTGCCGCTACTGCCGGGAGAGCGCCTACGGCCAGTGCCGCGGCGGCGGAGGCTGGATCCTCGGCCACACGATCGACGGCACCCAGGCCGAGTACGTCCGCGTCCCCTATGCCGACCTGTCCGTGCACGCGCTGCCCAGCACGGTGGCGAGCAAGGACGCCGTCCTGCTGGCCGACATCTTCCCCACCGCGTACGAGGTGGGTGTGCTCAACGGGCGCGTACGCCCTGGCGACACCGTCGCCGTCGTCGGAGCCGGGCCCATCGGCCTAGCCGCGATCGCCACGGCGCGACTCTTCGCACCCGAGCGGATCGTCGCCGTAGATCTGGCCGCATCCCGGCTGGAGGCGGCACGGCGGTTCGGTGCCGACGCGGTGGTCGCCGCCGACGAGGCTCCCGAGCAACTGATCGCCGATCTCACCGACGGGCTCGGCGCGGACGTGGTCATCGAGGCCGTCGGTGTGCCGGAGAGCTTCGAACTGTGCACACGCACGGTGCGGCCCGGCGGCCACGTGGCCAACGTCGGTGTCCACGGCAGGCCCGCCACGCTGCACCTGGAAGACCTGTGGATCAAGAACGTGACCATCACCACGGGTCTGGTGGACACCTACTCGACACCCACCCTGCTGCGCATGGCGGCGGCCGGCCGGCTGCCCACCGCGCAGCTGGTCACCCACACCTTCCCGCTGGACCACATGGCGGAGGCGTACGACGTCTTCGCCCGGGCCGCCGACACCGGCGCGCTCAAGGTCGTGCTCGGCGAGAAGCCGCACGACGACGTCGCCGTCCGGGCGGCCTGACGAGAGGACATGACGGGCCATGACCGAACAGACAGAGGCGATGGTGGCGGAGGGCCCGCCCGCGGGCGACCTGGGCCGCCGACTCGCCGCCCGCCGCATCGAACTCGGGCTGTCCCAGGGACGGACGGCCGCACGGGCCGGCATGGCCACCAGCTATCTGCAGTACCTGGAAGAGCATGCCGGCTCCGCACCGACCCGCGGTGCGCTGCTCAAGCTGGCCGGTGTGCTGGAGACCACGGTCTCGGCGCTCACCGGTGGCGACGTCGATCTGCCGCCCGGTACCGGACAGGCCGCGCCTGCCCCCGAGTTCACCGAACTCAGCAGGACCGAGTGCGGTGATCTGCTGTCGACGCACGGGGTGGGACGGCTCGCGCTGTCCACGGACCAGGGGCCGATCATCGTGCCGGTCAACTACAGCGTGGTCGACGGCACGATCGTCTTCCGGACCGCACGCGGCACGACCCCGTCGCAGGCCGACGGCTGCCGGGTGGCCTTCGAGGTCGACCGCATCGACGACGTGTTCAGCCAGGGCTGGAGCGTGCTGGTGCGCGGGCACGCACGCCTGGTGACGGATCTCGGCGAGCGGCTGCGCATCGCGGACCAGTCCCACAGCACACCGTGGACGGGCGGCCGACGGGACCTGTGGATGCGCATCGAGCCGTCCGCGGTCACAGGACGCCGGATCGCGGTCTGACCCCGGTTCTTCCACGCCGGCCGGTGATGGTCCCCGGCCGGCGGTTCCGGCACAGGGCGGCTTCAGGCGAGAGACGAGAAGACAGATGGACGCCAACGACGGTTTCCGCGAACTGGACCGGCAGGAATGCATGCGCCTGCTGGCCACGGTGCCCGTGGGACGCATCGTGTACACGCGACGGGCGTTGCCCGCCGTCCTGCCGGTCAACTTCGGCCTGGACGGCGACGGCGCGGTGCTGCTGCGGACCTCGGCCCTCTCGGACCTGGCGAACGCGGTCGACGGGGCGGTGGTCGCCTTCGAAGCCGACGAGGTGAACGCCGCCGCCCACTCCGGCTGGAGCGTCGTCGTCACCGGCGCGGCCACCCGGGTGACCGACCCCACCGAGCACGCACGCCTGCTGCGCACCGGGCCGCGTTCCTGGGTGCCGGCACCGCAAGAGGTCTTCGTACGCATCGAACCGGAGCTGGTCACCGGGCGCGGACTTGTCGGAGGCCACAGCGAGTACGGTGTGCGCTTCGCTCCCTGACCACGTGAACGGAGCGACACCGCGGGGGATCGGTGCCGCTCCTGTCCTTACTGTCGCATGGGCGACGGTGTTCCCACAGGTGCCGATGGGCCCCGGCCATGGGGCCGGGGGTCCCTCATGTCTCAGGCCCGGCTATCGGCGGTGCATGGTCTCCAGCGCGGCCGCCAGCACATGCGGATCGTGGTGGCCCTTGTAGACCTCCGGCGGTTGCTTCTCCAGCTTCAGGAGCTGTGCCACCGCCGCCCAGGCCGTGCGCACGGAGTACTCGACGGTGAAGACGACGTCGTCGGGCACCTCCGCGAACTGTCCGATGAAGGCGAGGTTGACCGAGCCCTCCGGGACGACCTTCGGCCGGTCGTCGCGGCGTCGGGCCAGGAACTGGCTGGTGATGTACGGCATCACACAGGGCACGACGGTGGAGGTCGCCAGGACCCGTGCCGCCGTCCGCTCGTCGAACGGGAGGTGGTGCAGCACCTCTTGGAGGATCTCGCGCCCGGAGCACATCGTCATCGGCTTGGGCGTCTGGTTGCCGGTACGGTCGGGGAAGAGGCCGTAGCCCCACCAGACGCCGACGTCCTCCGGCTGGTCGCGGTAGACGGGCTGACGGTTGGCGACGATGGTGAGCAGCCAGTTGGAGTCGGTGAAGGTCATCAGGCCGCCCTTGCCGGACGGACGGCCGCTGAACTCCTCCAGAGCGTTCAGGAAGGCGGGGTCCTTCGACGTGACGGTGAACGACTCCCAGCGGGACTCCTTGACGTGCTTGTCGAAGACCGCCGGGTCGCCGAAGTCGTCCCGTCCACGGGCCAGTCGGTGCCACAGCAGCCAGGCGTCCGAGCGCTGTGGAGCCGGTGGCGGCGCGGAGGTGTGGGAGCCGAGGCTGGAGGCATCGGTCATGGAGCCGTTGGTGACGAGGACCAGGTCCTCGGGCGTGACGGTGATCTTCTCGTCCTGTCCGTGCCGGCTCAGGTAGAGGGTCTCGACCGTGTTGCTGCGGATGCCCGGGGTGAACCCGAGGTCGGTGACCCGGCAGCCGGTGTGCAAGGTGACGCCCTGCTCGCGCAGCCAGGCCGTCAACGGCCGGACGATGGAGTCGTATTGGTTGTAGCGGGTCCGGTGGATGCCCGACATCGACGCGAACTCGGGGAAGAGGTGGACGAAGCGCCTCAGGTACCGGCGGAACTCGATCGCGCTGTGCCAGGGCTGGAAGGCGAACGTGGTGCACCACATGAACCAGAAGCTCGTGGTGAAGAAGTGCTCGCCGAAGCAGTCGGTGATCCGCTTGGCGTCCAGATGCCCCTCAGGGGTGGCCAGGCAGCGGATCAGCTCCAGCCGGTCGCGCTCGGAGAAGCCCATCGAGGTCGTGTCCACGATCCTGCCGTCCCCGTCGACGAGTCGCGCGATGTCGTCCCAGGCGAAGTCCTCGTGTCCGGCGAGGGTTTCCTCAGTCACCGAGACGGCGGGGTCGTCGAGGGTGGGGATGCCGGACAGCAGGTCGTACGTGCAGCGGAACTCGGCCTCGAACATCCGCCCGCCCCGCATGGTGTAGCCGATGTCCGGTGTGCCGCCCGCGTCCAGGCTTCCGCCGACCGTGCGCTGCTCCTCGAAGAGGTGGATGTCGGATCCCCTGAAGCCGCCGTCCCGGATCAGGAACGTGGCCGCGGCCAGCGCCGCGATTCCGCTGCCCACCAGATATGCCTTCGCCATCACACAACTCCTCGTTCTCGCCGGTCGATCGGGAACCGCACACCCCACGGTTTCCTGCCGCGGGGGACCCCGTCTGTGGGCCGTTGGTCACCTCGGGGGCCCGGACGGCCCCGGTAGCGCGAGTCACTGATGTCGACACACCGCAGACGAGGGCCCGGTCGGCGAACTGTCGCCGACCGGGCCCGTGTTCAACTCGGACTCACACAGTGCGGTCGCCCTACGCCGCGCTGTCGGGGCCGACTCCGCGACGGGACTCCGGGCTTCCACCGCGCCACGGCGGGGCCGTGGTCCGGCGGCCGTCGCCCCGCGGGAGAGCGGTCTTGTCGATCTGACCGCGCAGCCGGTCCTGGAGCCGGTCGACGACCTCCGTACCCGTGGCCTCCTCGGCCGTGGCGGTCACTTGGCGACCGCCGACGTGCAGGTCGGCTGTGGCCAGCCACGGGTGGCCGGCATGGTGGGCGCCTGCCCGGACGATGCGCACCTCGCCCGTGACAGCGGGCAGTCCGGGCCTGCTCACGACGACATCGATCTTCGTACGGGCGTATGCCAGCGTGTCCTGGCCCACAGGGCCGTCGGAACGCAGCCGCACGGCGGGTACGGCTTGGGTGTGGTCGGTGGCCATGGGGATTCCTCCATCGCGCTGCTTCGGGATGTCGAACATTCGGAGCGGTTCAGGCCGTGGTGCCGGGGAGCCACAGGTCGGGGCCGAAGACCTCGTAGCGGATGCGGCGTGCGGGCACCCCGGCGTCGAGCAGTTGCCCGCGGACCGCTCGCATGAAGGGGAGCGGTCCGCACAGGAACACCGTGGCGTCGGCGGGGAGTTCGATGTCCCCCAGGTCTATCAGGCCTGTGCGGGCGCCGGGTTCCTCCGCGCCCGGGTGCTCGTACCAGAAATGGGCCTGAGCGGAAGGAAGTTGACCGACCAGGTCATGTGTCTCGGAGCGCAGGGCGTGATCGCCGGGGGAGCGGTCGGCGTGCAGGACCAGTACGGGGCGGGCGGAGCCGACGGCGGCCAGGTGGGCCAGGATGCCCGTCATGGGGGTACAGCCGATGCCGGCCGAGACCAGTACCACCGGGGTGGTGGCATCGGCCGGTTCGTCGAGGAAGACATCACCGAACGGCGCGGACAGCGTCAACTCGTCCCCTTCGCGGACGCGATCCTGCAGCAGGGCGGACACCTCGCCGTCGGGCGCGGAGGCCTCGCCCGTGACCCGCTTCACGGTGATCCGCCGCAGGTCACCGCCCGGGTCCGAGGACAGGCTGTACTGGCGGAGTTGGCGAACCCCGTCGGGCATGCGCACGCGGACGCTCACGTACTGGCCGGCGCGCGCCCGTGGTGCCGGTGCGCCGTCCGCGGGGCGGAGCAGGAAGGAGACGGTGTCGGGGGTCTCGGTGCGGCGTTCCACGACCGTCCAGGGCCGCCAGATCTCGCCGGGCCGGACGCCCGCGTCCTGGTAGAGGCGGGCCTCCTGGCTGATCAGGGCACCGGCCATCAGCCAGTAGACCTCGTCCCAGGCGGTGGCCACTTCCGGGGTGACAGCGTCCCCGAGGACCTCGGCTATCGCACCGAACAGGTACTTGTGCACGATCGTGTACTGATCCTGGGTGACCCCGACGGCGGCGTGCTTGTGAGCGATCCGGGCCAGCAGAGCGTCCGGTCGGGTGTCCGGTTCGGCGAGCAGCGCGGTGGCGAAGGCGGCGATCGACCCGGCCAGAGCCTGGCGTTGGGCGCCGCTGGCCTGGTTGCCGCGGTTGAACATGCCGTCGAGCAGGTCCGGCCGGTCCTGGAACATCGTGCGGTAGAACCGGGTGGTGATCTCGTCGAGCGCTCCGGCCACGGCGGGCAGGGTGGCACGGACGAGGACGGCGGATTCCGCGGACAGCATGGAGACCTCCGGAAGAAGGCGAACGAGAGGGAAAGGGGCCGCGTCGTGTTGGGCGGCGGTCTTCTGTGTAGCAGGCGGCGGCACCGGTTTCTGCGCCGTTTCCGGGCAGCGGCCCGAAAGGGGCCGAAGGACCCATCACCCGAGGAGGATCGGCCCCCACGACGCTTCTCCGACCGGAGCCGGACGGCTCCGCGGTGTGGTCCTCTCGGCCCCTGCAAGGACCGACCAGGGCGCCGGACGGTACGCGGTCGGAAAGCGGACGACGTCTCAACTCCACCTGATCGGCGCTGCTGCGGGTATCTGGCCGACTGAACTCCATCGGAGCCCGCGCGGTTGCGCGTGCATTCATCCGAGAACGAACCAGGCGGCGCCTCCGCGAACGTCGTCGTCCTCGGCATCGCCGAACGCAACCGACAGCCCATCACCTTCTGGCAGTTCCACGGGGAGGACGGCCGCGTTGGTCGACGCCCTGTGCCCCGAGCACCAGCCGTCGCACTCGGCGCCGCAGCACTGGTGCTGCTCGTCCGGTCCGCCACGGCCGCCACATCTCCCGCTTCGTCTCCGGCGAGCATCCCGCAGGCACTGCGTTACCGGGCCGCACGGCGGGCGGCACCCTGGTCGCGGGCGGCGAGTTCCCCATCGTCATCGCAGGACCCGCCGTCACCTCAGCGCACGGGCCCACAGTCGTCCGTGACCGGCCTCTGCTCATGGAGCCCGGCCCTCGTCACCTGCTGTCGCTCGACCCCGTTTCCGGGAGGGCGGCCCGTCCTGCCTCCAGGCGGGCGACCGGGACGCGGAACGGCGAGCAGGAGACGTAGTCGAGTCCCGCCGTGTGGAAGAAGTGGACCGAGTCCGGATCGCCGCCGTGCTCACCGCAGACGCCGATCTTCAGGTCGGGCCGAGCGGCACGGCCTTCGTCGACCGCGATCCGGACCAGTCGGCCCACACCCGCGCGGTCGAGCGTCTCGAAGGGCGAGGCGGCGAAGATGCCCTTGTCGAGATAGGTGGAGAAGAACGCGGCCTCGACGTCGTCGCGGGAGAAGCCCCAGGTCGTCTGGGTCAGGTCGTTGGTGCCGAAGGAGAAGAACTCGGCCTCCTCGGCGATCCGGCCGGCCGTGAGCGCGGCCCGGGGCAGCTCGATCATCGTGCCGACCGGGCAGTGCACGGGGACGCCGGACTCCTCGGAGACCTCGGCCAGGACGCGTTCCACCTCTTCGCGTTCGATGCGCAGTTCCTCGACCGCGCCGACCAGCGGCACCATGATCTCCGCCTCGGGGGAGCCCCCGGCCCGGGTCCGGGCCACGACCGCCTCGGCGATCGCCCGCACCTGCATGGCGACCAGGCCCGGCACGACCAGGCCCAGTCGGACCCCGCGCAGACCGAGCATGGGGTTCTCCTCGTGCATGCGGTTCACGGCGTCGAGCAGCTCGGTGTCGTGCGGCTCGGGTGCGATGCCCCGGGCCTCGGCGGTGGCGATGCGCACGGCGAGGTCGGTCCGGTCGGGCAGGAACTCGTGCAGGGGCGGGTCGATGAGCCGGATGGTGACCGGCAGACCGTCCATCGCCTCCAGGATTCCGATGAAGTCCCGCCGCTGGAGCGGCAGCAGGGCGTTCAGCGCGGCCTCCCGCTCGGACTCGTCGCGGGCCAGGATCATCGCCTCGACCAGCTTGCGGCGCTCGCCGAGGAACATGTGCTCGGTACGGCAGAGTCCGACGCCCTGTGCCCCGAACCGTCGGGCCCGGGCGGCGTCCTCGGGGGTGTCGGCGTTCGCCCGCACCTCCAGCCGCCGTACACCGTCGGCCCGGTCCATGGCGCGGGCCACGGCCTCGACCAGCCCGGCCGACCGCTCGCCCGTCTCGAAGTACCGCATCGCGGCGGAGTCCATCAGCGGAGCGGCACCCAGATACACGGCGCCCTCGGAACCGTCGACCGAGACGACGGTGCCCTCCTCGACGACGGTGTCGCCCACGGTGAAGCGTCGCGCCCCGGTGTCCACGGTGATCTCCTCGGCGCCGCACACGCACACCGTGCCCATGCCGCGCGCGACGACTGCCGCGTGGCTGGTCTTGCCGCCGCGGCTGGTCAGGACGGCCTGGGCGGCGATCATGCCGGGCAGGTCGTCGGGGGTGGTCTCCTGCCGTACGAGAACGACTTTCTCGCCCGCGGCGGCCCGGCGGACCGCCTCGGCTGAGTCGAACACCGCGGCACCCACGGCCGCACCCGGCGAGGCCGGCAGGCCGTGCGCGAGCGCCTCGCCGACGGCCGAGGTGTCGAACCGGGGGAACATCAGCCGCGCGAGGCCGTCCCCGTCGACCCGGGCCAGGCCCTCGTCGGCGGTGATCAGGCCCTCGTCGACCAGTTCGGCGGCGATGGCGAACGCGGCCTCGGCGGTGCGCTTGCCCACGCGGGTCTGCAGCATCCACAGCCGGCCGCGCTCGATGGTGAACTCGATGTCGCACAGGTCGCGGTAGTGGGTCTCCAACGTCCGCAGGTGGCCGCGCAGTTGCTCGTAGGACGTCGGGTCCAGCTCTTCCAGGGCGGTCAGCGGGACGGTGTTGCGGATACCGGCGACGACATCCTCGCCCTGCGCGTTGGCCAGGTAGTCGCCGTACGGGCCGGGCTGCCCGGTGGCCGGGTCCCGGGTGAAGGCGACGCCGCTGCCGCTGCTTGTGGATGTCACTGTGGCGCCGAGGTTGCCGAACACCATGGTCTGCACGTTGACGGCGGTGCCGAGGTCGTCGGCGATGTGCTCGCGGTGACGGTAGACCCGGGCGCGCTCGCCGTTCCAGGACTCGAAGACGGCGAGGACCGCCCGGCGCAACTGCTCGTCCGGGGACTGCGGGAAGACCTTGCCGGTCTCCCGGTGGATCAGTTCCTTGTACGTCTCGACCAGCCCGGACAGGTCCGACGCGGTCAGGCCCAGGTCGTCGGCCGCACCCCGGGCCCGCTTGAGGTCGGCGATGGCGTTCTCGAACAGGGCGCTGTCGACGCCCATGACCGTGCTGCCGAACATCTGCACAAGGCGCCGGTAGGAGTCCCAGGCGAAGCGCTCGTTCCCGGAGACCTTCGCGAGGCCGAGGACGGAGTCGTCGTTGAGCCCGATGTCGAGGATCGTCTCCATCATGCCGGGCATCGAGAACCGTGCCCCGGACCGGACGGACAGCAGCAGCGGGTCGTCGGACTGGCCCAGCCGGCGTCCGGCGACCCGTTCCAGGGCCGTCAGACGCTCGGTGATCTCGTGGGCCAGCCCGTCGGGCTCGGTGCCGGTGGTGAGGAAGGCCCGGCAGGCCTCGGTGGTGACGGTGAAACCCGGCGGGACGGGCAGGCCGAGCCGGGTCATCTCGGCCAGGTTCGCGCCCTTGCCGCCGAGCAGGCCGGCCTGGTCACGGCCGCCCTCCGCGAAGTCGTACACGTAACGGACCATGACGCCGGTCTCCTCCGTCGGTCTACGGGTGGATACAGCTCCAGCGTCCGACCGGCGGGACCACAGAGGCAGGTGCTGTCGGTCCTCGCCGTTGGGCCGACCGGCCCTGGTCGGCCACCTGGTGAACTCGTCGGGATTGGCTACCGAGTTCTGCGGCCGACCACTACCGTGGCACTTGATCGGACCCGTGGGTGTCCGTCCGACCTGGAGGAGCAGCGGTGGGAAGCCCCGAGGAGGCCCGAGTACGTCTGCCTCACCTGCGGCTCGACGAGCTGCTGGAGGAGTTGCAGGCACGGCTGGACGCGGCCCGCGGTACCCGCGACCGGGTCCACAGCCTGCTGGAGGCGGTGCTGTCGGTCGGCCGCGAACTGGACCTGGAGCAGGCCCTGCACAGCATCGTGGAGGCCGCGGCGGTACTCGTCGACGCGGAGTACGCGGCGCTCGGGGTGATCGGCCCGGACGGCAGGCGGCTGTCGGCCTTCCACACCGTGGGGGTCAGCGAGGAGCAGATCGCCAAGATCGGCCCGTACCCGGAGGGGCACGGCATTCTCGGCGAGCTGATCCACCACCCCGAGCCCCTGCGGCTGGCGAAGATCGCCGAGCACCCGTCCTCGTACGGCTTCCCGGCCCACCACCCGCCGATGAACACCTTCCTGGGCGTCCCCATCCGGGTGCGCGACCAGGTCTTCGGCAACCTCTACCTGACCGAGAAGCGTGACGGCGCCCAGTTCGACGAGGAGGACGTCTCGGTCACCCTCACCCTCGCCGTGGCGGCCGGAGTCGCGATCGACAACGCCCGGCTGTACGAGGAGTCACGGCTGCGTGAGCGCTGGCTGCAGGCGAACGCGGAGATCACCCACCGGCTGATGTCGGACGCCGAGCGCAGCGAGGTCCTCGCCCTGATCGCCGAGCGGGCGGGCGAGATCACCGGCGCGGCCCTCGCGGCGGTCGCGCTGCCCATGGAGGGCACCGGGGTGCTCGCCGTGGAGATCGCGGTCGGGATGGACGCCGAGGCGCACCAGGGGCTCGTGCTGGCCATGGACAGCAGCCTGATGGGGCTCGCCTTCTCCGCCGCGGCGCCGGTCACCAGCGCGGACGTGGGCCGCGACGAACGCATCTCCTTGGAGCCGCCGCGTTTCGGTGGACTCGGCCCCGCAGTTGCCGTCCCCATCGGCACGGGCGAGGCGGGGGCGCGCGGCGTGGTCCTGCTGGCACGGGAGACGGGCCGGCCGGTGTTCACCGCCACGGAGACCGAAACCCTTCAGGCCTTCGCCGCGCAGGCCGCCGTCGCGATGGAACTGGCGGAGCGCCGCCAGACCGCGGAGGAGGTCGCGGTACTCCAGGACCGTGACCGCATCGCCCGTGACCTGCACGATCTCGCGATCCAACGGCTGTTCGCCACCGGCATGACATTGCAGAGCGCCGGCCGCTTCATCGAGCACGAGGAGGCCGCCGAGCGCGTGGCGCGCGCGGTCGACGACCTGGACGAGACCATCAAGATCATCAGGTCGACGATCTTCGGCCTGCGGTCGCGCGACGGCGCCGGGGAGGCGGGGCTGCGGGCCCGCACGGTGAGGGTGGTCGGGGAGGCCGCGCCGGTGGTGGGCTTCGCGCCCAGCGTGCGGATGGAAGGCCTGCTGGACACCGACGTCCCCAAGGAGATCGCCGACCACATCGTGGCGGTCCTCTCCGAGTCCCTGACCAACATCGCCCGGCACGCTCACGCGACCCGGGTCGAGGTGGTGCTGGCCACGGACGGCCGGACCGTACACCTCACGGTCACCGACAACGGTGTGGGCGTCCCGGACGGAGGCCGCCGCAGCGGCCTGCGCAACATGGCCGAGCGGGCCGAACAACTGGGCGGCCGCATGGAGCTGACCGCACCTGACGGCGGCGGAACCACGCTGACGTGGCGGGTTCCCCTGAAGAAGCCGTAGGGCACGGGGCGCGGGGAAATCCCGCGCCCCGCCACGGACGAGCCCCTCGGTCCCGGGACCAGGGCCGCCCGGCCCATGCCCCGGCGCGTGTGATGGTGGACGCTGGAAGTGTGACGCAGGACGGCATCCGAGCACTGGAGGACGCCATGGCCGGCACGCCCTACCTCGTGAGCGACCTGATGACCCGCACCGTGGTCTCACTTCGCGCGGGAGCGGCCTTCAAGGACATCGCGAGGACCATGCGGCAGTGGAAGGTCAGCGCCCTCCCCGTACTGGACGACGACCACCGTGTCATCGGTGTGGTGTCCGAGGCCGACCTGCTGCCCAAGGAGATCTTCCGCGACGGCGATCCGGACCGCTCCGAGCGACCGCACCACCGGTCCGACCTGACCAAGGCCGACGCCGTCACCGCCGAGAACCTGATGACCGCGCCGGCCGTCACCGTGCACGCGGACGACACCGCCGGCCTGGCCGCACGCCTCCTGGCACGGCACAACCTCAGGCGCCTGCCCGTCGTCGACGCGGCGGGAGTGCTGCAGGGCATCGTCAGCCGCACCGACCTGCTCAAGGTGTTCCTGCGGGACGACGCCGACATCGCCGACGAGGTGCGCCGGGACGTCGTCGCGCACACCTTCACGGCCCCCGTCGGACCGATCGAGGTGGAGGTCCACGACGGCGTCGTGAGACTCACCGGCCGAGTACGGGACACCTCACTCGTCCCCGTAGTGACCCGTCTGGTGCGGGCCGTCGAGGGCGTGGTGGACGTGGACTGCGCGCTGTCCGGGCCGCTCCGTCACCCCGACCTCGACCCGGACCTGCCCGACGACGAGCGGACCGGCTGGGTGGGCGGCGCCGGAACCGTGGTCTGACCGTCACGACACTCAAGGAGGTGTCGACCCCATGGCACGGGCACAGCGGGCGAAGCCGACCGGAGTGTGGTTCTGGCGCTGGCGGCACAACCCCCTGCGGCGCCACAGCGACGTCGTCGAGGCCAGGGTCGTACTCGCCGCGTGGACGCTCGCCCTCCTGGCCGGAGCCATCGCCGGCCAGGCAGCCGCGACGGAGACCGACCACTACCTGACCGAACGCCGGGCGGACATACACGCGGTCGCCGCCGTGCTGACCGAGGACGCTCCGAAGACCTCGGCCGTCACGACCGGATTCGACGACGGCAAGGTATGGGCGAAGGTGCGCTGGACGACGGACGGCGTCACACACACCGCGCGGGCGAAGGTCGAGCCACGCGCCACGGCGGGCACCCGCATCACGGCGTGGGCCAATCGTGCCGGTGCTCTGGTCCCCGAACCTCCCACGGCGACGGAGCACACCCTGGGCGTGCTGGGGAACGGAGTGCTCGTCGGGTCCGGCGCCTGCTCCATGGTGCTGGCAGGCGGATGGCTGATACGTCGGCGCCTGCTACGACAGCGCCTGGCCGAATGGGACGCGGAATGGAAGCGCGTCGGCCCGCAGTGGCGCAACCGCAGCGGCGGAAAGGGCTGACGGGCGGCCGGAGTCGACCGTGCCCCCGCCTTCATACGCCCGACACCGCCACGGCGGTCGGGCAGCCCGACAGCCCGACCGGCCAGGGGCCGTACGGCCCACCCGCAAGGGCCCCATCGGACCCCGCTCCGCCCCTCTCGGCTCAAGCACCCCGGCCTGCGCCGTAGTTGGCTGGAAGCAAGGAGAAGGACAGCGATCAGGGAGGGCGAGGACAGTGGGTACCAGTCTCACACCGGAGTTCTGGGAGAGGTTCGCGGTGCTGCTCGTGCTGGCGATGGGACTGACCTGCGTCCTCGCCGCGTTCTTCGACGATCTCGCGGTCCGGATGCTGCACCGGGGGACTCACCGGACGCCGCCGACGCCACACCAGCCGGTCCGGACGGACCACCGCACGTCGGTGCACTGCTGACGTGGCTGCCGGACAACTCATCGAGCGGGCCGGGGACTTGCTCCCCGGCCCGCCGCGGTCGATGCCCAGGACCGCGATCGCGTCCTCCGGCACACGACCCGTCCGCCACGAAGGTGCCCGGGAGGTGCCATGGACGTTCCCAGCGACGCCTCGGCCTCCGCGCCGCGCGCCGCTCACGAGCGATTCGTGACCTCCTCACGGCCCGAGCCACAGGGCATGCGGAGTCTCGTGGCCGACTCGTGGCGACGGTGCGAGGCAAGTGACGTACGCCCCGACGGCAGTTGCAGTCCACCGCTCCGCTGGGCGCCCGTAGAACTCGACGCCTATCGCCGGGCCCACCCCCTCGCCGCCGTACTGCCCCTCGGCGACGCCGCACGGTCAGCCTCGACCTGCTGCCGTGCACTCTCAGCCGCGCCCAGTCCCATGGACGCGCTGACCCCCCCAGGCCAACATCGCCAGCCCAAGGCCGCATCGCGGCGGGCACCATGCGCCCGGCGCAGGTTCTGGTCCTCGGCGCCGTCGTCTCGGCGTACGACGTACGCCCCGCGTCACGAGGGTAGGTGGAGTCCCTGGGTGCCCGGTTCCTCGACGTCCAGAGCCCGCCGAACGAGGAACCGAACCCGGAGGTGAAACGTCATGAACAACCTAGACCTCCTCACCGGGATCACCGTGTTCGTGCTGAGCGTGCTGGTCGGCATCGAGGTCATCAGCAAGGTCCCCGCGACCTGCACACCCCGCTGATGTCGGACTCAACTCGGTGCACGGCACCGTTGTCATCGGCGCCATGCTGATCGCCGCCGAGTCGCACACCTCGCTCGCCTGCGCGCACTCGTCGAGTCGCCGATGTGTCTGGGCTCAGAGGGAGCTGAGAGGTTCCTGTGCCACGCTGGCGCGCGCCTGTTCGGCGCCCCCAAGGCCCAACCCGCTGGAGAAGCCCACATGAGCCTGGTCAACGGCCTGCCCGCGCACATTCTGCTCGTGCATTTCGTCGTCGTACTCGTCCCCCTGACCGCGCTGGCCCTCGTGGTCGGCGCGATCCGGCCGGGTGCGGCGCGGCGCATGGGCATCGTGCTGCCGCTGGTGGCCCTGGTCACCCTTCTGAGCGTGCCGCTCACCACCCAGGCCGGCGAATGGCTGGAGCGGCACGTCGACGACAACGCCCTGGTGCGCCGGCACACCGAACTCGGCGACGGCCTGCTGCCCTGGGCGGCGGGCCTGTTCCTGCTCGCGGCCGTCGTCTGGTGGGCGGCCCGTCGTACGGCCGCGTCCGGAACGGGCACCGAGGGCAACCCGCGCTGGTCCGCCACATCCGTGCGCGTGGTCGTCGCGGTCCTGTCGGTCGCGGTCGCCGCGGGAGCCGTCGTGGACGTCTACCGCATCGGTGACTCCGGCGCCAAGGCGGCCTGGAAGGACGGCTACTCCAAGACGGCGTCGGGCGGGGAAGGCGACGCGGGCTGAGCCCCAGTGGGCCGATCGGGCCCCCGACAGGGACCTCAGGCCCCTCCTGCCACCCGCGTGTGCGGCCGGAGACTGACGGTGCATCCTGAAGGAGGTCGCACATGTCCGCCATCACCGTCGGTCTCGACGGCTCCCCCGAAAGCCTCGCCGCCGCGGACTGGGCCGCCCGCGAAGCGCTGCAACGCGATGTACCCCTGCGTCTCGTGCACGCCGGTGACTCGCTGCGCCCCCTGTACGCGCCGTTCACGGGGTTTCCGACCCTCGACGTGACCGACGTGCAGCGCGAGTGGGCCGCCGACCTGCTGCGCGAGACGGAGTCCCGGCTCGCGGCGGCCCACCCCGGGCTCCGGGTCACCGGCCGCCAGATCGAGGAGCAGGTCGTCCCGGCCCTGTTGACCACCACCGAGGACAGCGAACTGCTGGTCATCGGGTCCCGCAGGCTCGGTGCCGTTGCCGGGTTCCTGGTCGGTTCCGTCGCGCTCGCCCTCGTGGCGCGCGCCGAGCGGCCCGTCGTCCTCGTACGGGCCGGCGAACACGCCGAGGACGAACATCTGCCGGATGCCACGGGCGCCGGCTCGATCACCACCCCGTACCGCGACGTCGTCCTGGGACTCGACACCGAGAACCCCTGCGACGCGGTGGTCGAGTTCGCCTTCGAGGCGGCCCGCCGCCGAGCGGCCGGTCTGCGGGTGGTCCACGGCTGGACCGAACCGACGGCCGACGGCTACGGCGCCGCCCTGGACGCCGAGCAACTGCGGCGGGAACTGGGTGATGTCCTGCGGCCCTGGCAGGACAAGTTCCCCGGCGTGGAGGTCACCGCGCAGACGGCGATCGGCGGCGCCGGCCGTCACCTCGTGCACGCCTCACGCGACGCGGCGCTGGTCGTCGTAGGAAGCGAACGGCGCCACGCCTCGGTGGGCGGCCACATCGGACCCGTGACACACGCGGTACTCCAACACGCCTCCGCGCCCGTCGCGGTGGTGCCGCACGACTGACGAGGGTGGGTGGAGGAATCGCGGCAGAGGTGTGAGCTGTCCAGGTCCCTCCGGGCTCCGGACGGCCCACGCGAGATGTGGGCGGGGCTCGCCGCTATACGCCGTGTATGGTGCGGCTTGTCCTTCGTCGTGGCTCTCACCTGGGCTTATGGCCTAGCCGGGGTGCTGTGGGTGGCCTGGGCACCGCTCCCTTCTACCTGGGAGTTCCCGGAACTTCCCGCGCAAGTGTGCACTGGTTGTGCACTGGGGGACGGCGTCGGGCTGCTGGTCGACCCGGATGCGAACCGTCGGAAAAGGGCCATCCAAAGGGGCGGACGGACGCTCAGGGTGCGGCGGTGGCGTCGATGACTCATGGCGCCGAGGCCGATCAGGAGGTGTCCCGGCTCAGTGAGTTCGATCTTGACGCGTGGGTCCGGCCGCTCTGTGCTCTGGTGGTTGCGGGCGTCGCCGCATACGCCTCGTACATCCATCAGCGGAAGTTCGCGCTGCAGGGCGGAGCGGATCGTGTCAGTGCCTCGTTGTGGCCGTTGTCCGTGGATGGCCTCTTACTCCTGGCCACGGACGGCCTGTTGAAGCCTTCCGGCGCGCGCACGCTGCGTGCGCGAGGGGCTCTGTGGTCAGCGTTCCTCCTGGGGATCGGGGTCTCGTTGGCCGCGAACATTGCGGCGGTGCCGGCTTTGGAGTGGCAGCCGGTGCTTGTCGCCGGATGGCCTCCGGTCGCGTCGTTGCTGTCGGTGGAGCTCCTGGTGCACCGCTCGGCCGACTCGATGGCTGACGGGGACGTGTTGGAGAGTGATGGCCACTCGGCAGGGTGGAGGTGGAAGGAGCGCATGCCCGACCGCCTCCTGACCGTCGCCGAGGCCGGCGAACTGCCCGGCACGGGGGGAGACAGCGTCGTCCGCCGTCTGATCGCCTGACACATCTGCTACGTCAACCTCGGTCGCCCGATCACCACCGGCTGCTGTCGGGTCGGCGCGTCAAGGCGGCGTCAACGTCCAGATGATTGCCGCCAGGGGTGCGTCAAGACTCGTGCCCTGCGGTGTGGGAAACGAGTTCAGTGGGGGGAGGAGCATGCGCGCAAGAGCTGCCGCGTGCGCGCAGGAGGTGGATCCGTATGACCGGCTATCCACTGCGGGACCGGCTGGCTCTGGCCGCGGCCCTGCTGGGGCCGTTGTTGGTGGCGTTGACCCTCGTGCCCTTCCGCACCGATCTGTCGAACACCAACGCCGCGCTGATCCTTGTCGTGGCGGTCGTCGCGGTCGCAGCTGTCGGTAACCGGGTCGCCGGCGCGGTCACGGCGCTGTCGGCCACGGCCTGGTTCGACTTCTTCCTCACCCGTCCGTACGAGCGCTTCACCATGACCGACACCGACGACATCGAAACTGGTGTGCTGCTCCTGGTTGTCGGTTTGATCGTGTCCCAACTGGCCGCTCGCGCCAGACGGCTTGAGGTGATCACCGTGACGGACGCCGACCACCTCCGCCGAATCCACGAGACGGCTGACCTCAGCCGTAGCGCCGGCTCCGGCGATGCCGTAGTCGAGCATGTGCGGCGTCAGTTGACCGAACTGCTGGCACTGCAAGGGTGCCGTTTCGAGTACGGAACGCTCATCGGCCGGCCTCCGCGGCTGGAGCGGGACGGGGCGTTGGCAGTCGGTCGTCGGCACTGGGACGTCGACGCCAGTGGCTGGCCCGAGGGTGAGATCGAGGTGCGGACCTACGGCAACGGCCACTACTTCGGGCGGTTCATGCTCGACCCTGCTCCGGGCGTCGTGCCGTCGCTCAGGGCACGGCTGGTTGCGGTGACGCTGGCCGACCAGGCGGGCGCAGCCATGGACACGGCGGGGTTGGCGAACGGGCGCACGCGAAGCTGAGGTACGTGAGGCTGCGTCCGAAGGGCAAGCGGGTGCCGGACCCCTCGGGGCGCAAGCAGTCCTGGCTCCAGGCTCGCCGGGGTCCGGCGCGGAGGAGCGCGAGCGACTGCGCGCGGCTTTCCCCGACCGGACGCTGGAAGAGACCTATGTGGTCGATCTGTTGGCGGCCGCTCGCCCGTGATGCGCTAGCGGGGTTCGTCGAGTGCGTCCACCGCGGCCAGGATGTCGGCGGGTTCGGCGCGGGTGGTGTAGTCGGCGTCGACGAAGGCCCAGCGGATCGTGCCGTCACGGCTGATGACGTAGGTGGCGGGCAGCGGGAGGGTGCGTGGGTGGCCGTCGTTGACGCGCTGGAGGTCGAAGCCGAGCTCGTCGTAGACGGCGGCGAGGTCGTCGGGGAGGTCGAAGGCGAGGCCGTACTGCTTGGCGGTGTCGGAACCGATGTCGCTGAGCACGTCGAAGGCGAGGCCGTGCTTCTCGGTAAGGGTGAGTGACTCGTCGGGGATCTGCGGGGAGACGGCCACGAGGCGGGCGCCACGTGCGGTGATGTCGGTGTGGTGCTGCTGGAGGGCACGCAGGGCGAGGTTGCAGTACGGGCACCAGGCGCCACGGTAGAAGGTCAGCACGACGGGGCCGTGGACGAGCAGGTCCTCCAGGGCCACGGACTCGCCGGTGGCGGAGGGCAGTTGGAAGCGCGGGGCGTCGGCACCGCAGGTCAGGGCGCGGTCGACCTGCCCGGAGGCGGCCAGTTCCCGTACCGCCCGCTGCATGATCTCCCTCGTCCCTGCGGGGATCTGTTGCTGGCGGGCCTTGTAGAAGGTGCGCAGTTCGGCGTTGAGGTCGGTCACGGTGCTCGATCCTCCCGGTCGGCGTCCGACTAACTTGGAATGACCGTTTCAAGATATGGGAGTCCGCGATCTCATGCCAAGGGGGTGCGAGGGATATCTTGAAATCGACGTTCCAAGATGACGGGGTGGAGCATGCCGGACATCAAGCACTTCGACCCGGACGCGGTCCTGGATGCCGTGGTCCGGCTGTTCTGGCGCCAGGGCGTGGCCACGACGGGGATCCAGGACGTCGTGACCGCGACCGGCCTCAACCGTTCCAGCCTCTACGCCACCTTCGGCGGCAAGCAGGAGCTCTACCGCGCCGCACTGCGCCGCTACCTGGATCAGCGGTCCCGGCCGGCGTTCCGTCGTCTCGCCGACGACGGGCGGGGACTGCCTGCCGTCGCCGAGTTCTTCACCGGACTCATCGAGGCGCGGTGCACCGGCGAGCATGCCCGCTGGGGATGCCTGGTCTCCAATGCGCACGCGAGTGCCGAGAGCGGCGATCCCGAGGTTCGCGCTCTGCTCGACCGACACCACCAGGAACTGCGGGACGCCCTGTACACGGCGCTCGTCGCGGCCGAGGCGCGGGGACAACTCGCCGCCGAAGTCGGCCCGCGTGCCACAGCCGAACTGCTGGCGCTGCTTGCCTACGGCGTGAATCTGCGCTCCCGCGCGGGAGCCGACGCCGAAGCACTACACGCGACGGTGCACAACGCCCTGCAAGCCCTCGGTAGCGGAACCGCCGTGTGACGAGGGGCCGGCCTCACTTGGCCGGCAGACCCGCCGCGAAGGCGCGACCCTCCTCGATCCACCCGCTGAGCACGTCGTCCTCCGTGACAGCGGATCCCGCGACTACCACCCAGCCGCGCATCGGGCGGCCCGTCATGTCGAAGATCCGTACGCCCGGCCTGGCCAGGGCCTCGTCCGTGGCGTCGGCACCGACCCGCACCATGAGGTCGTCGCCGGTTACGCCGACGGCCATGTTGCCGCGGTGCAGGAAGGCGATGCCTCCGAACATCCGCTTCTCGGTGATGTCGGGATCCGTCCCCAGCCGCTCCCGGATTCGCTCGGCCAGCCCTTCGTCGTACGGCATCAGGTGCAGCCTTTCCGATCGGTGAGCCGGTGTTCGGGGTCGCGCAGGTCCCTGGTGGGGTTGGACAGCGTCAGGATCCCAGCTGTTGCCGGTGAGCGCGCGACATCGGTCGGAATGGTGACGAGTGAAGGACAAAGCGCGACAAACGGATATCCATGCGAGAGGCTGCGGCTGGACCCGTCCCCGCACCTCATACGAAGGAGCCTGCCATGACGACCGCGAACTCCGCCGACGACGTGTACCGCTTCGACGACCTCACAGCCCTGTTCATCAACTGCACCCTCAAGCCCTCCCCACAGCAGAGCCACACCCAGGGACTCATCGACAAGAGCGCGGCGATCATGATGGAACGCGGGGTCACCACGTCCGAGATCCGGGCCGTCGACCACGACATCGCCACCGGCATCTACCCGGACATGACCGAGCACGGCTTCGCCACCGACGCCTGGCCGGCCTTGTACGAGCAGGTGTTGGCCGCGGACATCCTGGTGCTCGCCGGACCGATCTGGCTGGGCGACAACAGCTCGGTCACCAAGAAGGTGATCGAGCGGCTCTACAGCTGCTCCGGACTGCTCAACTCCGTGGGACAGTACGCCTATTACGGCCGTGTCGGCGGCTGTCTGATCACCGGCAACGAGGACGGCGTGAAGCACTGTGCCATGAACGTTCTCTACAGCCTCCAGCACCTGGGCTACACGATCCCGCCTCAGGCCGACGCCGGCTGGATCGGACCGGCGGGCCCTGGACCCTCGTATCTCGACCCCGGATCGGGCGGCCCGGAGAACGACTTCACCAACCGCAACACCTCCTTCATGACCTGGAACCTGATGCACCTGGCGGCGATGCTCAAGCGCGCCAAGGGCGTTCCCGCACACGGCAACGTGCGCTCGGAGTGGGACGCGGGCTGCCGCGCCGACGCGCCGAACCCGGACTACCGCTGAACCCTAGGCGTTCAGCGGTACGCCGTGTTCGTCGGCGAAGATGCGTCGGCACTGACCGTTGCAGAAGCCGTGGACGGTGTTCTCGTGGTCCAGGGTGAGGTCGGTGGAGTTCAGGTCGACGGTCATGCCGCACACCGGGTCGATGACGGTGCCGGGCGGAAGGTCGCCCGTGGGGATGTCCGCGATGGCGTCGCGGTGCGGGGCGGTCATGTGCTGGATCAGGTCGAGGCTGCCCATGGGGCGGCCGTACATCCCGAGACTGCCTTCGGCGATGCCGAGGACGTGGATCAGAGTGTGCGGCTGGTCGCGGAGGCGGTCGGGGTTGCGGCCGGCGTCCGCCTCGGCCTCGGCGAGGGCCTGGGTGAGGCGTTCGATGGCGTGGGCGCTCATCTCCTTGCGCCAGGCGGCGGGGGCACTGACGCGGATCAGGTAGCGGGGCGGGTCGGTGGGGTCCGTCGGGTGACGGTCGCCCGTGATCCAGGCGGCCGGTTCGTGGATGAGGACCTGGGTCAGGGCGCGGGCGGAGTCCATGACGGCCTCGGCGTGGGCGTCTTCGGTGCTCATGAGCGCGTCGATGAGCCGCCTGCCGAGCTGTTGGCGCTGTGCCGGGGTGAGGACGCCTGCGGGTGCGAAGAGTTCGATGAGAATCATGGCTTCATGCTCGATCGGCGCGCTGCGGCGGTCGTCGTACCGGGGGAGCGGGTTGTGGGTACTCCGAGGGGAGTCGTGGGCTGCTACGGCGGGAGTACGGCGTCCGTCAGCCGTCGGTGCGCGTACGGTTCCGTGTTCTGATCTTGAAGATGACCAGCCCTACGGCTCCGAAGGCGCCCGCCCAGGTCAGGCCGAGGGCGAGGTGGCCCCAGAGCGTGGTCTGGCCGAAGGAGCCGCCGACGGCGAACTGCATGGGGCCGAAGGAGGGGAACCACTCCAGGACGGGCTTGTTGGCGAGCGGGTTGCCCAGCGGGTTCTGCAGGAAGGTGTCCATCAACCCGCCCATGATGATCAGAAAGAAGCCCTCCAGATCGTGCCTGACCAGGACGCCGAGGAGCAGGCCCAGGGCGCCGTAGGTGAGCGCGATGACGGTGAAGCCGGCCAGCACGGCGCACCAGCCGACAAGGCCCGGGCGCCAGAAGGGCAGCATCGCGACGGCGGTGTAGAGGGCGATGGCTGTGGCGACGAGGGCGACGGCGAGGGACTTGGCTCCGATGAGCGTGCCGTGCCGGTATCCGGAGAAGACCAGGCGCCGGTCGAACGCGAGGGCCTTGCGGACGGCGTCGAAGACGACGAACCCGGCGATCATCGTGACCGAGTTGAGACCGGCGGAGATCAGGGTCAGGTGACCGCCGTCCACGTGCAGAACCTCGCCGGTGGCGTACAGCCTGAAGTCCAGCGGCGTCCGTCCGGCCATGGCGTCCATCATCAGGTACCAGGCGGGGACGAACAGGGCCAGCAGCAGTCCGGCGAGCCGGTTGCGCGTCTGGTCGCGCACGCAGAACCGCAGAGCGGTCGGGAACTGGCCGTACAGCGGCCGGAGTCGGACGGCGTCAGGCGCCGACATGCTGGTCCTCCCTGGACGTGGTGCGGGGGGTGAGACGGCCGTCGGTGAGGTCGGCCAGCAGGTCGAAGCGGTCCTGTTCGAAGACGAGATGGGTGATGACCACGACAGCCTTGCCCCGGGTTCGGAGGTCCTCGACCAGGTCCCAGAAGCGCAGGTACGTCTCCCAGTCGAAGCCCTGGTACGGCTCGTCGAGGAGCAGGACATCCGGGTCGTGCAGGAGGGCCAGGGTGAGGTTGAGCTTCTGGCGGGTGCCGCCGGACAGTTCGTCGACGACGGAAGTCGCGTACTGCCCGTAGCCGAGGAGGGCGGCGAGTTCGCGGGCCCGGTCCACGTGTGGCAGGCGGTGGGCTGCGGCGAAGTAGCGCAGGTGCTGTTCGACGGTGAGGCTCGCGTTCAGGACGGGGTCCTGCGGGCAGTAGCCGAGGGTCCCGGACAGGGAAACCTCGCCGCGGTCCACGGGCAGGGTGCCGGCCAGGATTTTCAGCAGCGTCGACTTTCCGGCACCGTTCTCCCCGACGACGGCGACGAGTTGTCCGGGTGCGACGGTGAGGTCGGCGCCGCGAAGGACGGGGCGCTTGCCGAAGGACTTGTGGATGTCGCGGGCCTCAAGTACTTGCTCGCGTACGGGTGTTGACCCGGGTGCCATGTGCGGTCTCCTTAGGGGGCGTCTCCTTGTGTTTCCGGTGGTGCGGCGTTCAGCCCGCCCGCGTAGATGCTGAGCATCTCCGGGGCCCAGCGCGTCATCCCGCCGGCCGACAGCGGGTCCGTGCCGAGGACTTCGGCGAGGCGGTCGCGCAGCAGGAACAGGGCCAGGTCGTTGGCGAGGAGGAAGGCCGCGCGCACGGCCGGGTCCCGGCCGGGGTCGGCCAGTCCGGCTGCGGCCAGACCGTCCAGCGCGGCCCTGCTCAGCTCGTACAGTCGCCGGAACAGCAACCGCCCGGCGTCCGTGTCGGACACCAGCAGCCGACGGAGGTAGCCCGGCAGTGGCGAGTCGTCCGGGAGGTGCCGGGCGAACGCCTCGCTCAGCGAACCCGTCCCGGCGCCGGGGTCGAGCAGCTCGGCTCCGCCCTCGCCCGTCAGTTCGCCGAGCATGGCCTCGAAGACGTCCAGCACGTGCTGGTCCACCTCTTGGCGCAGCTTTTCCTTCGATCCGAAGTGGTGCACGACCAGGCCGGGCGACACGTCGGCGGCAGCGGCGATCTGCCGCATCGTCACCGTCTCCGGGCCGTTGGCGGCGAACAGACGCAGGGTCTCGTCGCGGATGACCGCACGGGTGGTTCGGTCATCCCGGATTGAACGCATGTACAGAATGCTAAACAATCGTTCAATCGATGTCCAGAGGGCGAGGTGAAGGCCCATCCCGGCTGCGTATCCCAAGTGGCACGGGGAGTCGGGAACGGTGTGCCCGTGGTGGCCGTCGTGGTGGACACTCCGGCCGGCAATACGCCTCCCGGCGGATGTGGGATGCCCTTGCCGGGCGTGCCGTCCGGGATGCCCGGACGGGTGGGCATCCCGAACGGAGCTCCCGAGGTCGCTGCGATCGCGGCGGCGGCCCCGAGGGCGCGGGAGGCATGTCGGCGTCCTGCCGGGAAGTTCATGTCCCGCCCTGCCGGACCGGGCCCCTGATCCTCCGGTTCCCGCACTTCGCCGACCGCGTCCGTCGGTCCCGGTCCGCGTTTGTCGGCATGCGTCGAGCGCTGCCGTCCTGTGCTCTCCGCGGCAGCCGGGATCATGGCAGACCTCGGGGAGGCGCAGCGGACTCCTCTTCTCCGTGGCTTCGGTGGGCGTCATCCTGTAGCCACCCATGGATTGCGAGGGGCGCAGCCACAGTGGCACCGCTGAAGCTCACGGCGGTGGGAGGCCCGTCGGCGGCCAGTGCTCGCCTCCACCCGCGACACGGTGCCGATCACTCCTGGGCGCCAGGCAAGCCCGGCCGCCGACTGGTCCCCCATATGATTGTTGCACAGTGCAAAAGTTGATGCCAGTGCTGTGGGATGCCTTTTCGGACCACTCCCGTGCCCACCCAGCTCCCGGCTGACCCTGGTTCTTACGAGACCCTGACGCCGGGTGCGCATCGTGCCATCGCAGCCGCGTCGTGCGTCACTCTGGTTCTGTTCGGCGCCCGTTGTGGAGGGCGGTCGTCACGGCTTAGGGAAGCGGCAGCCGTGAAGCGGCGCCCCGGGCCGATCCCGGGGCGCCCGGCCCGCTGCAAGCCGATACATCTAGCTCTTCGCGGCAGTCGACCCAGGTCCGGTGCCCAGCCGTACGAAGGGAACGGCCCGGCCGGCCTCCCGGAATCCGGCGCCGGTGCCGTCCGGGGCAAAACCCATGAACGCGCACAGGCGGCGGGCTGTCCGTGGGTGCCTTCGGGCGTAACGAGTCATGATCTCGGCGCCGTCGACCGCGGCCAGGAAGCGGGCGGTGACAGCATGGTGACTGCCGCCCACCTCGATGACGGTCTTCGGATCCGCGCGCAGATTGCGGTACCAGGCCGCCCTCGGGCCGAAGCCGGACGCGACGATCCAACTGGTGTCGTCCGGCTCGTGCTCCACCACTTCGAGGACTACTCGGCGATCGAGCCCGGTGACGCGGCCCGTGTGGTGGAGCAGGAGCAGTCGTCCGCCGAAGATCCATCCCAGTCCCCAGCGGAAGAGGAGGATCGGTACGCGCACGACGAAGCGCCGCCAGCCGGTGGGGAGTTGGGGCCGTCCTGGTGCGGTCTTTCGGTGGGGCATCTGCGCCTTCCGGAGGTCCTGCATGTCGGCTCCCGGCCTCCGTTGGGTAAAGGGCCGGGCCCGAGAGCCCTTCCCTCACATGAACCTTTGCGTAGTCTAAAGGTGGGGAGGGATGTCTGTGTCAAAAGGAAAGCGGACGGCTCTTTCTACCCTCTCGGCGACCGGGCGGACCTGATCAAGGAGCCCGATGCGGAGCGCGCCCTGGAGGCCCTGCGTGAGGACCTGGTCCGGCACGCGTCAGGGCCGCTCCATGACGACGCCGCGATGTTGCTGCTCCGGTATCACGGTCATGGGGAAGGAAAATCTGTTCCCATCGGGTGAGGGGGCGGCGCCTGCGGCAAGGTAGAAAGGACATATGCCGGAGCACGAGAACCCTGCGGGGACCATGGACGACGTCGACGCCGTCACCCGGGCGGTGCTGACCGCCTCGCGCCTGCTGGTGGCGGTCTCCGCCCGTTCCCTCGCCGAGGTCGAGGAGCGGGTCACGCTCCCGCAGTTCCGGATGCTGGTCGTGCTGTCCACCCGGGGGGCCACCAAGCTCGTCGCCCTCGCGGACCTGCTCCAGGTGGCGCCGTCGACCGCGATGCGGATGGTCGACCGGCTGATCGCGGCCGGGCTCGCCGACCGCCAGACCAACCCCGGCAACCGCCGCGAGACCCTGCTGCAGCTCACCGAGGAAGGCCGGCGCACCGTCGAGGACGTCACCGCCCGGCGCCGCGCCGAGATCGCCACGATCGTCGCACGGCTGGGTCCGACCCAGCGGCTGGCGCTCATCGAGGCTCTCAACGCCTTCAACAGGGCGGGAGGGGAGCCGCCGGCGCCCGCCTTGGACGACCCGGAGCCGCACCCCCTCGGCTGGGTCGTGGACGGTGCGATGGCGCACGACGTGTAACTGCTTCCCCGTTCGGACGGTACCGAGCTCCGGACGGCTCCTTCCCTGACCCCGGAAGTTTTGCGTAATGCAATGGACCGGTGGGTGTGGGATCGGCTGCCGGACTTCGGCAGCGCGGGCGCACAGGTGGGGTCGATCGGAGGCACGGTGGCTCGTGCCGTCGGATTCGGCGGTCGCTGACGCACCGGCAGGGACACGGGGAGGGTGACACGGATGCGCCGAAGACGTGGGCCCTCACCCGCCGCCGAACCGCACCTCATGCAGCATCTGCGTGCCACGGTGTGGGGGCCCGCGGAGTTCGTCGGGCTGCCGCCCCGGTGGTTGGTCGCGGAGGGGATCATTGTGGGGATCCTCGGTGTTGGGGCGATCATCGGCACGACGCTCTTCGGCGCGTGGACGGGGAGGCCGTCGCTCGCCGACGGCGAGGCCGGCCTCGTGTGCGCGGCAGCCGTCGCCCTGTATCTGTCGTTCGTGGGGGCCGGACGTGCGCTCGTCGGTGTGGCAGTTTTACTCGGCGCATGCCTCGCCCTGCAGGCTCCGTAGGCCGCCGCCGGCATGGTGCTGGCGGAGCGGGGACAGGTGCAGCCCGTCGTGGTGACGTCGGTCGAGGACGGCAGGGCGGCGAACGGCGGGCGCGTCCTGTACCTCTGCTCCGTGGCGGACGCCGACGGCGTACCGCTGGCAGTCCGCATCTGGCGCGGTTGCGGGAGTGCCACCCGGCCCGCAGACGCGCTCACCGTCGTGTACGACCCACGGGGCGCGGTGCCCCGCGCGGCGCGGAGGCGGATGCTGGAATTCCGGGGGCGGCGCGCGATCTGGCGCCGTGGGCCGCGGTACTCGTGGCCGCGAGCCTGGTCGCCGTCATCCGCTCCTACCGGCTCACTCATCTCTCCTTCGCGGTGCCCGGGCCGGAGGGCGGCGCCGTCGCCTGCTGATCAGCCGGCGGAGGGGCTGGGTGCTGGTGAGGCGGTGTTGATGTTCAGGTCGGGGCGGGCTGTCAGGGCGACGATGGGTGCGCCGGGCTGGGGCGGGGGAGGGGTGACCTGGTCCTTGGGGAGCTTGGGCGGGGTGGTCTGCTGGAAGTTGACCTGGTCGAAGTTGACCACTCCGGTCTTCTCCAGCACCGTGATGTGGTCCAGAACGGTGTCGTTGGCCAGGTCGGCGAGCTGGCGCACCAGGGTGTTGGTGGTGCTGGCGCGGATCTTGGCGATGGTCGGGAAGATCTGGCCGTGGGTGACGCGCATGATGTTGGCGGCGGTGCTGTCGAACTGCCGGCCGGATTGTGCCGCCGAGGTCGCCACGAACTGCTGCTGTTGCGGGGTCGCCTGGTTGGGCAGCGCGATGTTCAGCATGGGCGCGATCTGGCGGCACAGGTCGTCCAGCCCGGCGTGTCCCACGATCAGGTGCTTGCCCGCCTCCTTCATCTCCGGCGTCGAGCCCTTCTCCAGTGCGAGCTCGCCCAGCGGGTACTCCCAGAGCCCGGCGGAGCGGACCTTCACGACGAAGTCGCGATCGCCCTCGGTCAGTGGTCCCCATTGAGTGTTGGCGATGATCCGGGACGGGCTGGAGGCCGTGGTCTGGACGCCCAGGATGCCCGGGTAGACGAGGGCAGCCAGGGTGGCGGTGAACGCCCCGCCGACGACAAGGGTTCCGACCGTGCTGCGGGCGATGGGCATGGCGCCTCCTGACGCGAGGGGGACGGTTCGCCAGGAGGTACGGGCACGCCATGCCGACTGATCATTGCGCAAGGTAAAACTTGCATGCTGCCGTTCCGTAGTCGACGGGGCGGCCTCATCCTGTGGTCGGCGACGGCGTCGGAGATGACGCGGAGGAGCCGTTCGAGGCGTCGTCGGAGGTGGTGGCCGGACCGGTCGGGACTCCCGCGGTGGCCAGACCGGGGGGCACGGTGAGTGCGACGATGGGCGAGCCCGGCTGCGGTACCGGCGGCGTCACCTGAGAGGCGGGAAGCTTCGGCGGGGTGGTCTCCTGGAAGTTCACCTGGTTGAAGTTGATCAGTCCGGTTTTCTCCATCTGTGTGATGTGGTCGAGGACCACGTCGTTGGCCTGGTCGGCCAGTTGGCGCACGAGGGTGTTCTCGGTGGTGGAGCGGATCTTGGCGATGGTGTTGAAGATCGAGCCGTGGGTGATGCGCAGGGTGTTGGCGAAGTCGGTGTCGAACTGTTTGCCCGTGTCCGACTGGAAGGCCGCCAGGAAGCCCTGCTGCTGCGGAGTGGGCTGGTTGGGAATGGTGATGTTCAGCTCAGGGGCGATCTTCCGGCAGGCGGCGTCGAGCGCGGCGTGGCCGATGACCAGGTGCCGTCCGGCCTCGCGTACGGCCGCGGTCGTGCCCTTCTTCATGGCGAGGTCCCCGGAGGGGCCTTCCCAGAGCCCGGCGGAGCGCACGAAGACGACGAAATTGCGATCGGCCTCGGTGAGCGGTCCCCATTGGGTGTTGGCGATGATCCGGGACGGGTTGGAGGCCGTGGTCTGGACGCCGAGGATGCTCGGGTAGACGAGGGCGGCGAGGGTCAGGCTCAGCGCCCCCGCCACGAAGAAGGTTCCTGTCGTGCTCCGTGACATACGCATGGTGTCTCCCGACGTGAACAGCGTGAACGTCGAGGAGTACGGGTGCGGCAGGACCCAATAACCTTTGCTCTAGGTAAAGCTTGCATGATGCTACATATTCGTTTTTCCTGTCCGGGGAGAGGGCAACGCCGTCGCAGCAGGAGGTCCATGGCGATCGCCAGGGCACTCGCTCCCGCCAGGGCGAGGCCGATCCAGCCCAGTGTCTCCAGTCACGCCGGAGGGTGGTGATGGGACCCCATCGGCATCACCTCTCGTGCAGGCGGGCCGAGGCGACGCGTCCCGGCCGCATGATGCGTACCTTGCCGCTCTCGCAGGCCGGACAGCAGGGCGACTGCAACGGCGACGGTACGGGTTTGCCGTGGAGTTGGTAGGCGGCGGTGATCCGTGCGTACTCGTCCACGGTCACGTCGATGTCGTACGTGTCCTCCCAGCCGTACCCGCAGACGAGACATACGAACGAGTACGAGCGCTGGACGTGCTCTGTGTGCATGGCAGACCTCCCTGGAGTAGTCCGTCCGTCGAAGTCCCGCGACCTATTTTTGCATAGTGCAAAAATAGGTCGCGAGCCTCTTCGGGACGCTGTCAGGCGGTCATGTGCACCGCCCGCAGGGCGCTCTGGTGGCTCAGCCAGCCGACCGGCCTGCCCTGGACTGGGTCGAGAACCGGCACACCCGTCCCCGCGGCTGACAGGAGGATGTGCAGCGCCTGGGCCAGGGGCTGGTCGGCCAGGACGGGCGCGGGCGTTTCGGCGAGCTGTCCGATCAGCGTCGGTGCGTCCTCCGGTTGTTCCGCCAGGGACTCCGCCACTGCCTGCGCTGTGACCACGCCCACGTAGTGGCCGCTGTCGTCGACCACCGGGAGTGCTCCGTGGCCGGACAGGCTCAGCAGGTCGGCGGAGTCCGCCAGGGTCGTCGACGCGGGCAAGGCGGAGGGCAGCGGTTCCATGACGCCGCCGACGTGCTGAGTGCCGATCCGTGCGCCGACGGCGGCCCCTTCCAGGTCGATGCCGCGGCGGCGCAGTTTGAGCGTGTAGATCGTGTCACCCGACAGCAGGCGGCTGGTGGCGGTGGCCAGCACGATGGCCAGCATGAGCGGCAGGATGATCGAGTACTCGCCGGTGAGTTCGAAGAGGATCACCACGGCGGTGATCGGTGCGCGCGCCGCACCGGCGAACACCGCCCCCATGCCGACCAGCGCGTACGCGCCCACCGCGCCGGCCGACTGGGGCAGTAGATGGTGTACGCCGATGCCGTAGGTCGAGCCCAACATCGCCCCGATGAACAGGCTGGGGGCGAACACCCCGCCCGAGCCGCCGATGCCGATCGTCAGGCTGGTCGCCAGCATCTTGCCGACGAGCAGCAGGAGCAGGAAGCCGACCGCGTAACCGCCCTCCGTCGCCTTCTGCAGGACTGGGTAGCCGACTCCGTACATCTCCGGCAGGGCCAGCAGTACCAGGCCGAGCACCAGTCCACCGGCCGCCGGACGCAGCCACTCCGGGCCGCGCCAGAGCCAGTCGCAGGCGTCCTCGATCAGGTAAAGGAACCGGGCGAATCCCATGCCCACCACGGCGGCCCCGATGCCGAGCGCCGCGAACAGGCCGTACTGGGTGAGGTGGTCGACGTGGAAGTCGGGGAGGTTCAGGAAGGCCGTGTTGCCGAAGGCGGCGCGGCCGATGACGCTCGCGGTGACGCTGGCGAGCACGGTGGCGCCGAAGGCTTCCGCGCTGAAGGTGCCGAGGATCAGTTCCATGGCGAAGAACACACCTGCCAGCGGGGCGTTGAAGGTGGCGGCGATGCCGCCCGCCGCACCGCAGGCGACCAGGAGTTTCATCCGGCCCTCGGTCACCTTCGTCACACGGCCGAGCGTGGAGCCAAGGGCCGAACCGATCTGCACGATCGGGCCCTCGCGGCCCACCGAGCCGCCGGAGCCGATGGTCAGGGCGGAGGCGAGGGTCTTGACCACGGCGACCTTCGGGCTGATCCGGCCGCCGCGCTGGGCTACGGCCAGCATCACCTCGGGTACCCCGTGCCCGCGGGCTTCCTTGGCGAACCGGTTCACCAGCGGGCCGTACAGCAGGCCGCCGACTGCCGGGGCGAGGACGACGAAGTACGGCCCGAGCCATGGCGTGTGCGGATTGCTCGCGCCGGGCGAGGCCGCGTAGTCGGAGTGACCGGAGAAGAGCTGCGTGAAGGTCTTGATGCACCAGCGGAAGACGACCGAGCCCGCGCCGGCCCCGCCCCCGATCACCACGGCCAGCATCATCAGGCCCCAGGAGTCGGAGCGCAGACCCGCGAAGGCCGATGGAGAAGTCGAGCCGCTCGTCGCGGTGCTGGTCATACGATTCCTGTCCTTGGATGCCTGGATGGCACTCATCAATTCCCCTTCCTTACCTTTGCATTATGCAAAGGGAGTCAAGGGGGCGTTGCTCGGGCCGATCGGCGTGGCATGGGGCCTGGTCGCAGCTGGGGCGACGCCGGTGCGAGCGGGGTGTCGACGGCCGGCCTGATGTCGGCCGCTCGCATGTCGACCGTCCGGGCGCCGGTCCGGTATGTCGGGTGTTTCGTCGCCTGATCGGCCGACGTGGTCCAGTTGGCCGACGATGCGCCTCCTTGGCATTCGAGGGCTGCATAGTGCAAAAGTAGAGAAAGGGAAAGGGTTGGACGCCCGCGGGGCGGAAGAGGCGATGTGCACCGATAAGAGCAGTGATCTGTGGAGCCGGTATTGCCGGACTGTCACTGGCCGGCCGTCTGCACAACGTCCTCGGCTGGGATGTCGTGGTCCTGGAGAAGGCCCCGCGGCCCCGCACCGAGGGCTACATGATCGACTTCTTCGGTCCGGGCTACGACGCGGCCGAAGCCATGGGGGTGCTGCCCTGGCTGGAGGAACTCAGCTACCCGGTCTCCGAGACGGCTTTCATGGACGAGTACGGCCGGTGCCGCGCACGGCTCGGGTACGACCGGTTCGCCCGTCCACTGAACGGGCGCCTGCTGAGCATCATGCGGCCCGACCTCGAACTCGCCTTGAGGGAACGGCTGTCCTTCGCCGTGGGGCTGCGCTTCGGTGTCGGCCCGGCACGTATTGCCCCGAGCACCTACGGCATCCGCGTCACCCTCACCGACGGCAGCGTCCTTGACGCCGACCTCCTCGTCGGAGCCGATGGTCTGCATTCCACCGTGCGTGCCATGGTCTTCGGCGAGGAACAGCGGTGCGTGCGCCACCTCGGCTACCACACCGCCGCGTTCACCTTCGATGACCCTCGGGTCCACGCGGAACTGGGCGACCGGTTCTGTCTCACTGACACCACCGAGCGGCAGATGGGCCTCTACGCCCTGCGCGACGGCACCGTCGCGGCCTTCGCCGCCCACCGCAGCACCGATCCTCGGCGCCCCGAGGACGCACGGGCCGCCCTGCGCCACGAGTACGGCTCCCTGGGATGGCTTGTGCCTCAGGTCCTGGCAGCCTGCCCGCCGTCCTCGCGGATCTACTACGACCAGGTCGCCCAGACCGCCCTGCCGACTTGGAGCCAGGGCCGGGTCGTGCTGGTCGGCGACGCCTGCCAGGCCGTGTCCCTGCTCGCCGGACAGGGTGCCTCCCTGGCGGTTGCCGGAGCCTATGTCCTGGCCGACCAGCTCGCCGGTGCCCGCCGCGTCGAGGACGCGCTGCACGGATACGAACGCCTGTGGAGGCCCGTCATCAGGGACAGACAGCGAACCGCGCGCAGAGCGGCCCGCTGGTTCGTCCCCGCATCGGCACGGCAACTGCGCGTGCGCCATGCCGCTCTGCGTTTCGCCGGAATGCCGGTCGCGAGTCGCCTAGTAGGTACCTCACTGGCCGGGAAGCGGAGACCGTCCCTGTGTCAACTCGCCGCAATGTCCGTCTAGTTGAGTTGCGTCCGGGCACTTGCCGTCGACACCGCGGAGCCGGGCCGACTGGTTCGCCGCGACAGCCGGCCCGGCCGCTGCGAGCTGGACCGGCCTGGCGCACCGGGCACTCATCCCGGGTCGTCGTCGTGGTCGTGGGCGGCGTGGCGGGCGAGGTAGGCGTTGTAGACGGCGAGTTCGGCGTCGGGGTCCCAGTCGGTGTGGCGGTCGTTGCTGCCTCACTGGACGAGCAGGGCCATGAGGACCGGCACGTGGGGATCTCGCTGAACGCCCAGGCCATGCTGCCGTCGGTGTTCTGGTCGGCCGGGGGACTGGTGTGCCAGGCGGTCGCCGGATGGCCTTCGGGCTCCGCTGATATCGGTCGAGCCGCCCGATCGATCGCGTGATGGAAGAGATCGGTCCAGGAGAAAAGGACACCAGTGCTGCAGAGGGTCGTGATCCATTGCTCGCCCAGGCCCGAATGATCGATACCCGGCATTGGGATCGGCATCTATAGGTGAGGGGGGTCGGTCGGCGGGCGACTTGCGTGGGGACTTGCGAGTTCACGCACAGGCCGTTGTCTCAGATGCTCTACGCCAGTAGAGTTGAACAATGGTCATGACTCGCCGGCGCTGATGTCCACCGGGTGCGGGGTAACGCATCGGTGACTGGCGGCGCTGAAGGTACTGACGGTCTTCGGCGCGGATCCGTACCGAACCGGGCAGATGCCCCGAGTCGCCTTACTGGTGAAGGCTTCCGTAAGGCAGGGGCCTTGTGGAGTCGGGGTGCAGGTTTCGTCGCACTTTCGTGTCCACTCAATGCGTTCTGTGACTGTTTAATCTTGTAGGCCCCTTTCGGTGGGTAGCCATTAATCCCTTTTTTGGCGATTGGACCGATTGCCCCTACAGTTAAATGGCGCTGTTTTTTTGCGATATCTTTCGCGTCACTGCCAGGCGCGAAGGAGCGGCGGATGCGCGAGTTCACTATTTCTCCGTTGGAATCGGTACGCCCGTTTGGTGGCCTGGCTGACAGTGTCTTTACCCGTGCGGATGAGGATCCGGGGGCCATCGTGCTTGGCTGGAAAGACGAGTGCGGCAAGTGGCTTGATGTAACGGCAGCCGAGTTCGGAGCCGAGGTCCTGGCCCTGGCCAAGGGATTATTAGCCAAAGGGATCCGTTTTGGCGACAGGATCGCGATCATGTGCCGGACCCGATACGAATGGACGCTATTCGATTTCGCGTCGTGGACGATCGGTGTCCAGGTCGTACCGATCTATCCGACCGCTTCCGCCGAGCAGGTCATGTGGATCCTCCACGATGCCCAACCGACAGCGATCCTTGTGGAACACACGGACAACGTCATGACAGTAGCCGGTGTCATGGGCAGGCTTCCCGCTCTGCGCCACCTCTGGCAGCTCGACGCCGACGTCCTGCCGGAGCTTCTGGAGGCCGGCTCCGGCATTGACGACGCGACGGTTCACCGTCACCGGAAGGCCGTCACCCCGGCCTCGGTCGCCACCGTCATCTACACCTCGGGCACAACGGGACAACCCAAGGGCTGTGTCATTACGCACGGCAGCCTGATGTATGAAACGGACACGGTCGTCAGCCGCTGGGACCCTGTCTTCCATTCGAGGAAAGGTGACCAGGCGTCGACGCTGCTGTTCCTGCCGCTGGCTCATGTTTTCGGGCGGATGGTCCAGGTGGCCGCGATCCGGGGAGGAGTCCGCCTCGGGCATCAGCCGGAGCTGACCGCGTCGACACTGCTGCCGGATCTGGCGGCCTTCAAGCCCACGTTCATCGTCTCGGTCCCCTATATCTTCGAGCGCATCTTCAACGCGTCCCGGCGCAAAGCGGAGACCGAGGACAAGGGGTGGGCTTTCGACCGCGCGGTCGAGGTGGCGGTTGCCTACGCGGAAGCCGTGGAGGCTCACGCCTGGGGTTGCGGGCCCGGTCCGTCAGCACGTCTGCGGCTGCGGCATCGGCTCTGGGACCGAATCGTCTACGCCAAGCTGCGCGCGACCATGGGCGGACAACTGCGCCACGCGTTGTCGGGCGGCTCGGGCATGAAGCGCAGTCTCGGGCTGTTCTTCGCGGGTGCGGGCATCGCCGTCTACGAGGGGTACGGTCTCACCGAATCGGCTGCCGCGGCCACCATCAACCCGCCCGAACGCACCCGGTACGGAACGGTCGGGCAGCCCATACCGGGGACCACGGTCCGGATCGCCGACGACGGCGAGGTCTGGCTGCGCGGAAGGACATTGTTCGCGGGCTACCTGAACGACGACGAAGCCACCGGCGAGGCACTGTGCGACGGCTGGCTGCGGACCGGTGACCTCGGCGTTCTGGACGCTGACGGCTACCTCACCATCACAGGCCGCAAGAAGGAGATTGTCGTGACGTCCGGCGGAAAGAGCGTCTCGCCGGTACTGCTGGAGGAACGGGTCCAGGACCATCCACTGGTTGCGCAGTGTGTGGTCGTCGGCAACGACCGACCATACGTCGCCGCACTCATCACCCTCGACCCTGCATCGGTGAAGCACTGGCTCTCCATTCGAGCGAAACCCGAACTCACAGCGGCCGAACTTGTGATGGACGAGGAGCTGGAAACAGAGATACGGCGCGCGGTCATGGCCGCCAATACACGCGTGTCCCAGGCCGAGTCCATCCGCACATTTCGCATCCTCGCCCGTCCCTTCAGCATCGAAGAGGGACTTGTCACGCCGTCATTCAAACTCCGGCGGAACGCCATCACCGAGGCATACGCCAAAGAGATCGAAGCGCTCTACCAGCGGTAGGCGTCGCTCTCCCTCTGCGGGCGTCCTGGATGGCGCTCCTCCGTACGTCGAACCAGCAACAGCCAACACTAGGGAATTGGTGCACAGTCTTGTATGAGGCAGCCGGCCGATACAGCCTCACAACGCTGACGGACTCCCATGTTCTCGCACTTGCGGCGGCGGACATAGGAACGATCTACCAGGAGGTGTACACCGACATGACCGTCCTCCCCGGCCTGCTGCCGCCCGGCGAATTTATCGAGCGCTACCAGCAGGACTGTCAGCTCCCCGGCATCAGATTAGTGAAAATCGAAGCCAACGGCAGACTGATCGGATTCGGCTACGGACTGCTTCTCCAAGCGGACTCGGACTGGTGGAGCAGTCTGACCAGTTCAGCGATGCCCGATTCGTTTACTTGGGAGGACGGCCAACGAACTTTTGCCGTACGCGCAATCGTTGTTCGGCCTCATTACCGGAGGCTTGGACACGGACAGGTGATTCACGATGCTCTGCTCCGGGACAATCCTGTTGAACGCAGCACCCTCATGGTGCCCCCAGAAGTGCCGGCCGCCCTCGGACTGTGCGAAAATCTCGGTTACCTTTTCGTAGGTGCTGCTCGCCCGCAAGAATCGGAATCCACCTATCTCAGTATGGTCCGTGAGACTTCCGGCGGCTCCCACAGAAAAATTGGTCGGCGCTGAGTCGACTCGTACCTTGCCCATCCTGTATCCGTTCACCAAAAGAAGGGGGTCATTATGGGCCTCGCATTGCTGAAACGCCGCAAGCCGAAAACGGGAGGTGCGGGCACTGATCTCCTGACCCGGTTACCCCTGACGGCCGGATCGCTTGCCCTTGAAGTCTCCGAACCCAACGGCCATCCCGTGGACGGGGCCGAGATCCAGGTGAAGGCCAACCACACGGGACATTGGTGACGAAAGGCTGCACCGATCTCTACGGCACCTTTACCGTCGGACTTCCTCCGGGACGACACTCCGCACTGATCACGGCAGACGGTCTGATACCCGTTCAGGTCACGGTGGACATCGATGCGAGAAGGCAGACCCACCGCAAGGTCACGCTGGAACACTCCAGCCCCCTGGCGCCCCCACGGCCCGGCGTCTGGCTCTTCGATCCGCCCCACACGGCGATCCGGTTCATCGCGCGGCATGTCGGTATGGGCAACGTGCATGGCGGATTCACCAAGTTCGACGGCGGTGTCCACATCGCCGAACGGCCCGAGGACTCCTATGCGGAATGCATCATCGACGCCGCGAGCATCAACACGGGAAACCGGACCCGAGACAACCACCTTCGCTCCGCAGACTTCCTGGACGTGGCAGAGTACCCCCACATCCAGTTCGTCAGTCAGCGATTCCAGCGTGGTATGGGAAACAAATGGGCCGTGCGCGGGGTTCTCACCCTTCGCGATGTAAGCCGCACTGTCAGCCTGGAGACCGAATATCTTGGATCCGTCAATGGCGGATACGGTGAAGAACTCCGTTGCGCCGCCAGGGCCAAAACCGAACTGCACCGTGAAGACTACACTCTCAACTGGCGGAACATGTTGGCGAGAGGCATAGCGATAGTGGGGCCCACGGTCCAACTCGAACTCGATATCCAGGTGATGTTCCGCTGCGGCGAGACACCCACGCCACCCGATTAGTTGGCCAGACGCCCCGCTCCATGCGCAGCTCCTTTAGTACGTCGTTACCGGGTCGGCGCCCGGCCCACGACGCCATCGGCTTCCAGGGCGGCGATCTCCCGCTCGGTCAGGCCGAGTTCGGCCAGCAACTCGTGGTTGTGCTGTCCGAGCAGGGGAGCCGGGCGTACATGGCGGCGGTCCGGGCCCAGGGAGAACCGCACCGGCATGGTGCTGTAGCGGGCGCGGCCGCCCACCGGGTGGTCGAGTTCCTCGAAGAATCCACGGAACCTCACCTGCGGCAGCTCTGCCTGGCGGTGCGGCTGCATCACCTTGCCGACCGGGACTCCGGCGTCCCAGAGATGGTCGACGATCTCGTCCGCGCCCCGCCTGCGGCACCAGGCCGTGAGCCGATCGTCGATCTCGTCGTGGTGGGCGCGCCGTCCATCGGCGGTGGACAGCCCGGTGTTCATCGCCCAGTCGGGTCGGCCCAGAGCGTCCCGCAGCGCATCCCACTGCTCGTCGGTGGCCACGGCGATCGCCACCCAGGAGTCCTCCTGGCCGAACTCGTCGACATCCGCGGTCGGATAGAGGTTCTGCGGGGCTGCGGCCGGCCCCCGGTTGCCGGCCCGCTCCAGGAGTGCGTTGTACGCCGAATGCTCGATGACCTGTTCGGCTGCCACGTTCAGCGCGGCGTCGACCATCGCGGCCTCCACCAGTGCTCCTTCGCCGGTGCGACGGCGGTGTTCCAGCGCCAGCAGCAGACCGTTGAGCGCGTGGACGCCGGCGTTCGGGTCTCCGATCGAGTAGGGCTCGACCGGGTTCTGGTCCCGATGGCCGGTGAGCCAGGTCAGTCCTGCCGCGTCCTCGATGACGAAGGCGAAGGCGGCGTTGTCGCGCCAGGGGCCGTCGAGGCCGAACCCGGGCATGCGGACCATGATGATGTCGGGACGGACGGCGCGCAACGTCTCGTAGTCCAGGCCGACTTGGTCCAGGACCCGCGGAGTGTAGTTCTCGACGAGGACGTCGCAGGTCGCGATCAGTCTGCGCAGTACGTCGCGTCCCTGGTCGGTCCGGATGTCGAGGGTCAGGCTCTTCTTGTTGGAGTTGAGGCCGGCGAAGATCGGCGACCTCTCCCACCACTGGTCCACGGTCGTCGGTACACCCGCGATCAGCCGGGTGCCGTCCGGCCGCGATACGGCTTCCAGGTGGATCACTTCGGCGCCGAGCATGGAAAGGATGTGCGTGCACGAGGGACCCGCCCAGAAGGCCGTCATGTCCAGGACGCGCAGCCCGCTGAACGGCAATCGCGTGGCGGCGGTGGCCGCCTGGACGGGCGGCGGTGTCGGCCGATGCGTGGCACGGCGGCTGTCGGTGTGCATGCCGAGGCGCGGAGGCGCCTCGGGCGGTCGGAGGAGGGCGGGCTCGAAGCGGTAGGGAGGGGCAGGTTGGAGAAACCCGTCCCTGGGGTTCTGCTCGAAGCTCCGGCGTGCGTCGAAGTGGGTCATGGCCGGGGCCTTGGCGCCGTTCACCACCGGGGAGTTGGGGATACGGAACGCCGTGGCCAGTTCGAGGATCTCGGCGACCGTCCGGGCGGCGATCCACTCCTGGATCACCCCGGCCATCTCGGTGGCTTTTTCGACGATGGAGAACGACTTGCCCTCGTCGATCCACTCCGGGTGGCCGACCATCGCGCAGAGGTCGAAGAACTGCTGCGCCGTCGCACAGCCGAGCGCGACGAGGCCGTCCTTGGCGGCGGCCACACCCGGCATGTTCAGTCTGCGGGTCTTCTGCCACGGGCGCTGTGCCATGTCCCAGAACGTGACCGGGTGGTAGGTCAACGACATGATGTGCGCTTCGAGCATCGAGAGGTCGACCAGCTCACCCCGGCCACTGCCCGGTTCGCGCAGTCGCGAGGTCATCGTCGCGGCCGCGGCGTACGCTCCCGACACCCAGTCACCGACCTGGCCGCCGACGTGGACCGGTGCCCGGTCCGGTGCACCGCGGCCGAGGCCGATGATGCCCCCGGACCAGGCCTGCAGGGTGAACTCGGTTGCCGGACGGTCTCGCCACGGGCCGTCGAGTCCGAAGGGGGTGATCGATGTGACGACGAGGTGGGGATGCGTGCGGTGGATCTCCTGCGGGGACAGCGCCGGGAGGTCTGCGACCGGAGAGCCCGGGGACCACACCACCACGTCGGCCGACGCGAGCAGCCCGTGTACGAGGTCGAGGGCGCGGGCTCTGCCGGGATCGACGACGACGCTCTCCTTCGAGCAGGCCAGAAAGCTGAACAGGGCGCCGTCCTGGGTCGGCGGGATCACCGCGCCTGACGCCGACCAGCGGCGCAGCGGATCGCCTTCGGGCGCCTCGACCTTGACGACCTCCGCACCGCCGTCGGCCAGCAGTTTGGTGCAGTAGGCGCCGGCGATCCCGGTCGACAGGTCGACGACCGCGCAGCCGCTGAGCGGGGGTTCGGCGGGCGTCGGGGTCATGAGTCGTCGCCTTCCTGCGGATCCGCCGCTCTGCGGCCGGACTTGCTCAGCCGGAAGTCCGGCGGGAACCGGTGGTCGTTCCCCCTGACCGCGTTGGCTATCCCACCGTCGACCGTGTCCTCGTCGAGCATCAGGTCGTCGCCGTCGGCCCGGGCGATGCCACCGATCGACTCGAACAGGCCTGCGAGCATGGAGCCCATGTACTCGCCCTGGTGCTGTTTGTAGATCTCGAAGAAGACCTTCTGCATGAACACGGTGTCGGTGGGACGGGTGCGTGCGCAGGCCAGCGCGTACTTCTCGACCTCCGCCTCCAACTCGTCCCGGGGGACGATGCTGTTGAGGAAGTTGCACTCGTACATCTCCAGCGCGGTGAACGGCCTGCCGGTGAAGACCATCTCCTGGAACTTCCGCAGGCCCATGGTCTGGATCCAGGTCCACATCCGGGGTGCCCAGCCGATGTAGCGGAAGGAGGGATGGCCGAAGAGGGCGTCGTCGGAGGAGATCACGAGGTCGGCGTCGGCGGCCTGGTAGAAGTGCCAGCCGTAGCAGTAGCCCTTGACCTCAAGGATGCTGATCTTCTTGAAGTCCTGGAGGCTGCGGCAGCCGCCCTGGGGGTTCGCGTACCACTGCGCGGGCGTCCCGCCGTAGCGGTAGGAGCCCTTGGGGGGATAGCGGACGTCGTCGTCCTCGCCGATTCCCTGCTCGGCCAGGAGCGGCCCTGCGGTCGGCGAGGCGTGCATCTCCATGGTCTCCGCGATGTCCGCTCCCGAGCCGAGGTCGTCGCCTCCACCCCGGATGACCAGGACCTTCACCTCGTCGTCGACGTTGGCCCGGTGCAGGAGTTCACCGAAGCGCAGCCGTGCCGCCGCCGTGGGCGCGTTGAGGGCGTCGGGCCGGTCGAGGGTGAGGGTCGCGATCTTCGTCTTCGGGTCCTTCTCGTAGCGGATGATCTCCTCCGCCGACGGACGTGTGCTGTCAGCCATGTGCTGGGGTCCTTTCCCGGATGGTGTGACGACGGGCCGGGGCCGTGGGGCTCCGGCCCCGGCCCGCCGGGCTACGGTTTCCAGACGGGGCTGGACGTGAGCAGTTCGGCCCCGTCCGGGGTGATGAGCACGGCCTCTCGTCCCAGGACGGATCCCACGCCTTCGTGCCAGACGTAGCCGGTCACGGCGAGCACCATGCCGGGTTCGAGCCGCTCCTCGGCGGCGGTGGCCGGCAGGCCGGAGACGATCACGGGGGCGTCGAAGCCCAGGCCCAGGCCGCGGGCGACGGGCATCGGCGGCAGCGGTTCGTCGGCCGCCGCGTACGCGGCGACCAGGGCGCTCGCCGGCGCACCCGGCCGGCAGGCGTCGAACAGCCGGGCCCACAGCTCGTCCCAGCGCCGGTACAGGGCGGCTGTGGAGACCGTGTCGCCACCGTCGGCCGGCCAGGTACGGGCGACCTCGCCGATGTATCCGCGCGCGACGACTCCCGAGGTGAAGGCCACGAGGTCGCCCGGGCCCACCCTCCCGTCCCCGCGCACCTTTCGCCACGGGTGTTCACGAGAGGTCACCCAGGCCACCTCCTGGGTCGCCGGCGTGCTGACACCACCGGCTGCCGAGGCCTCAAGGAGGACGCCGGCCAGGTGCTGCTCGGTCACGCCCGGCCGCAGCTCCGTGACCGCCTTGGCCAGGCTGCTCTCGGCCACCGCCAGGGCGTCCCGCAGAGCTACGACCTCGTCGGGTGTCTTGACCCGGCGGGCGGCCCGCATGGCCGGTTCGCCGTCGACCATCTCGGCCACCGGGAAGGCCAGGGGCAGGAGTTGGAGGAAGAGGGGCGAGATGGTGTCCGTGCCCACTCGGCGCGCCGTGGCCGTTCCCTCGATGTCCTGCAGTGCGGTCACCCAGTTCATCGGGTTCCACGTGAGGCCGTAGAGGTGTTCCCGGGGGATGTCGTCAGGTACTCCCTCGTCCCAGGTCATCAGCGCGTGGACCGCGCCCGTGGCGCGGACCACGACGGCGGCGGGGGCGAAAGGACGGGTTCCCGCGGTCCACAGTCCCGGAGTTCCGGTGACGTAACGGACGTTGGCCTCCCGTCCGAGGACGAGGACATCAAGGTCGTGGGCTGCCATGTGTGCCAGCGCGCGCTCCCGCCGCCCGAGGCGCAGAGCGCGGTCGTCCGGCAGGACCTCAGTCGCCATAGGGGGAGTAGGGATAGTCGGTCAGGGCCGTGAAACCCTCTTCCTCGATCACGAGAACCTCCTCGCTGCGGTAGCCGCCGGTGCCGTCCTCCCAGACGACGGGTTCGAGGACGAGCACCATGCCGGCTTCCAGTACCAGCTGCTCGTCGAACTCCTCGCCCAGGTCGGTGCCGACGAAAGGCATCTCGGCGGGGTCCACTCCCATGCCGTGAGCCAGATAGAAGTGGGGGAGCCACGGCTTGCTGCCGCCGTTCGCGGCGATCGCGGCCTCGGTCAGGTCCGATGCCGAGGCACCCGCCCGCAGTACCTCCTTCACCGCGGAGTGGATCTCCCACCACTTCCGGAACTGCGCCCGCTGGCGCGGCGCCGGATCCTGGCCGACGATCCAGGTGCGGCCGAAGTCCGAGCAGTAGCCGGCGTACGTGATGCTCACGTCGGTCCACAACACGTCGCCCCTGGCCAGCTCCCGCTCGGTGGTCAGCAGCGGAAGGGCCAGATCGCCGTGGGTGGTCCACACCCCGGTCTCCCGGGAGGCCGGCATCACCTGCCAGATGGGGTCGAGGACGTTGGCCTGCGCGCCGTGCTCGTAGGCATGGCGCAGGAAGCCGGCCGACAGGTCGATCTGGCGCATCCCCGGCGTCAGAGACCCTTCGATGTCGCGCATGGCCCGTTCCGTGATCCGTAGGGCGGTGCGGATGCAGGCCAGTTCGTCGGGGGTCTTGATCAGTTTGGCCACCGCCAGGACCATGGCGGCGTCGCTCGGGGGGCCGCCGGGGAACAGGGCCTTGTCCGCTCGGCGCATCGCCCCGGTCAACTCGTCGGTCGCGACCCTCGCCCCGCCGGGCACGAGGTCGGCGAGCACGGTGGCGAAGTTCCGTACGCCTTCGTCGTATTCCAGGTAGACCGGCGGGTGCAGGTGGTCGGTGGGCAGCAGGGCCTCGGTGGCGCTTCCCTCGCGGAACGGCATGAACAGATGGGGCCACGGGTCGTTCGCCGTCACCACGGCGACGGGACGGTCCACGTGCGCCAGCCCGGAGTCGCCGAGCGGCCAGCTCGCCCCGGTCGCGTAGCCCACCGCGGTGTTGCCGAGGAGGATCAGGGCGTCGATGTCCTGGTCCCGCATCGCTGTGCGCAGCCGTACGCCGCGTTCACGTCCCATGCGGGCCAGATCGGGTTCGGCCTGGATGTCGATGACGGTCATGCCCGTCTCCCTAGCGATGTCGTGGTGCTCTCCGGGACGGGGGTCGGCATCACAGGCCGAGGTATTCCTTGACGTTGCCGCTGACGATGCGTGCCGCCTTCTCCGGTCCTACGGCGTCGACGACCATCGCGATCGACTTCTCCGAGTAGCCGAAGGTGCTCTCGTTGTGCGGGAAGTCGGCGGACCACATGACCCGGTCCACGCCGATGCGGTCGAGGAGTTCGAGGCCGAGCGGGTCGACCATGAACGACGCGTACATGTGGTGGTCCCAGTAGTGGCGCACCTCGTGCTCCAGCGGCCGGTCCAGCATGTGCCGGTAGGAGGCGAGGATGTGCTCGGCGTCCTGGAGGGCGGAGGGCACCCAGTTCGCGCCGCCCTCGAACCAGCCGATGCGCAGGCCCGGATGGCGGTCGAGGATGCCGCTGAAGATGTACTTCGCCCACACCTCGCGGAACGGCGACACGTTGACGATCATGCCGACGGCGATCGCGTTGGACTCGCAGGGGGCTTTCAGCGTGCTCTCTCCGATGTGGTGCGAGACCGGCAGCCCCGACTCCTCGATCGCCTCCCAGACGGGATCCATGGCGGTGCTCGCGTAGTCGACGGGGTTGCCCTCCAGGTCGTTGCCCGGGTTCAGCGGCATGAGGAACGTCCTGATGCCCAGGTTCTTCAGCTCCGCCAGGGTCCTGCGCGCGCCTTTGCCGTCCCACCAGTTGATGAGACCGACGCCGTAGAAGCGGCCTTCGGACCGTTCCTGGAGTCCGGCGATGTACTCGTTGTAGATGCGGAAGGTGAGCTCCCGCACCTCCGGGTCGGGGTAGAAGAACATCGCCAACAGCGCGTTGGGGAAGGCGAGTTCCTTCTGAATGCCGTCCGAGACGAGGTGTTCCAGGCGCCCGCCGAGGTTGTTGGAGCCCGCCCCGGCCAGCGGGTCGTACTGCATGAGTACGCTGCTGAACTCCTTGGGCAGGAAGGAGTGGCCGCCCATGCCCAGTTCATAGGCCCCGTCCTCGTACCAGATCCGCGGCGCCTGGTCCTTGAGCCGGTCGGGGAAGCGCTCGTGGAAGATGTCCTCCGCCAGCGAGATGTGGTTGTCGGCCGAGAAGACCTCGGTGCCCGGAGGCAGGCCCAGGGAGCCCTGCGCGTGGCCGTGCCGTTCCTTGGGCGGGCCGAAGCCCTCGGGGGGATACAGGGTGGATGGCTGGGTGGACATCGTCGTCCTCCGTTCTGAAGGTGCGGTTTCACGTGCGGGAGAGTTCACCCGGGCGGGAGCTTGTTCGGTTTCCCGGGCCGGGGGAGGGGCCTTCATCTGCGCAGACCGGCAAGTCGTTTGTCATGCAGGCGAGTTGTATAAGGAGGGGGTTACGAGGCCGGTGCGGTGGCCTGCTCGGGCCGCATGGGCTTGACGCCCGCCGTGGTGCCGCCGTCGATCGTGAGGACGGTTCCGGTGATGTGCAGCGACCGGTCGCCGCCCAAATAGACGACGGCCTCGGCGACGTCCTGGGGCGTGCCCAGCCGCTTGAGCGGCTGGGTGGCCGCGATGTGGGCACGGATTCGCTCGGCCATCATGTCGCCGTCCGCTCCTTCGACCGTCCCGGTCGCGGAGGTGAGCAACCGGGTCGGGATGCCTCCCGGCGCGATGCAGTTGACCCGGATGCCGTACTCGGCCAAGTCCATGGCCACGCATTTGGTGAAGTGGAGGACAGCGGCCTTCGACGCGCGGTAGGCCAGCACTCCAGGACCGGCCTGCACACCGCCGATGGAGCTGATGTTGACGATGGAGCCACCGCCTGCCGTCATCTGTCGGGCGGCTTCCCGGGTGCCTGTCATCACACCGAGCAGGTTGACGGAGAGCACCCGCTCGAAGTCGGCGAAGTCCTCGTCCAGGAAACTGGTGTGCATCGCCCCGGAGATTCCGGCGTTGTTGACCATGAGGTGCAGTCCGCCGAACTTCTTGACCGCGAAACCGATGAGGTCGCGGACCTGTTCGGCGTTGGCGACATCTGTGTGCCGGAAGCGGACGTCCGCGCCGAGTTCGTCCACGAGTGCCTCGCCGGCGTCCCGGTCGAGGTCGGCGACGACGACCCGGGCACCGTCCTCCAGCAGCCGCTCGACAGTGGCGCGCCCGAGGCCCGCCGCGCCGCCGGTCACGACGGCGACCCTTCCTGACAGTTCTTCGGCCATGGTGTTCCGTGTCTCCTTACCAGGTGACCGGCAGCGAGTAGACGCCGTAGGCGAGCCGGTCGTGCTTGAACCGGACCTCGGCGAGCGGCGTGGCCAGGGTCAGGGTGGGGATGCGGCGGAAGAGGGTGCCGTAGACCACCTGCAGCTCCACCCGGGCCAGTTGTTGGCCCACGCACTGATGGATGCCGAAGCCGAAGGCGTTGTGGTCACGAGCGTTGGAGCGACGCAGGTCGAGCACATCGGGCTCGGGGAAGACCCGCGCGTCCCGGTTGGCGCTGAACAACTCGATGATGACGCCCTCGCCGGCCCGGATCACCTCGCCCGCGATCTCGATGTCCTCCTTGGCGACGCGCCGTTGCCCGCCATGGATGATGCCCAGGTAGCGCAGCAGCTCATCGACCGCGCCCGCGACGACCTTCGGATCCTCCGTGTCGCGCAGGATCGCCAACTGCTCGGGGTGCTCCAGCAACGCGGGGACCGCGAGCCCGATCATGTTGGCGCTGGTCTCGTGGCCCGCGATCAGCAGCCCCAGGCCCATCATGGCCGCCTCGGCCGTGTCGATCTCACCGGCGGTGACCCGGGCCGCGATGTCGGACAGCGCGTCGTCGGCCGGTTCGGCGGCCTTCTTCTCGACGAGCTGGACCAGGTAGGCGTTGAGTGCCCCGAAGGTCTGCATGGTCTCTTCGGCGGACACGTTGTGGGCTATACCGCGGGAGGCGTTGTCCTGGAAGAAGTCGTGGTCCTCGTACGGGACGCCCAACAGCTCACTGATCATCAGCGTGGGCAGGGGCAGTGCCAAGGCATCGACGAGGTCGGCCGGTTTCGGGCCGGCCAGAATCTTGTCGATGAGGTCGTCGGTGATCTTCTGGATGGTGGAGCGCAGCGCCTCGACCCGCCGGAAGGTGAACGGCCCGGTCATGATCCGGCGGAAGTGGGTGTGTTCGGGGGCGTCCGAGTTGAAGACGGAACGCGGACGGTAGGCCACCGCGGCGGCCATGCCTTCGTGCCAGTGCGGGAATCCGGGCAGCCGCTCGTCGACGCTGACCCGCGGATCACCGAGTAATTGCCGCTGCGCGGCGTGGCCGGTGACGATCCAGGGGGTGGAACCGTCCCAGATCCGCACGCGGGCGAGCGGCTTGTCGGCGGTGAGCGTCCGCAGGCCCGGAGGTGGATCGAAGGGACAGCCCTCCGCCCGGGGCATCGGCCACTCGGGAGCGGCGGACGCGGCGCCGGACGCGCTGTCGGTCGGTGAGTTGGACATGAGCATCCTTAAGGTGTCGGCTCCTGGACGGGGCGGACGCGGTGTCATTCCATGAGGTGGATTGCCAGCGCGGGACAGATGGCGGCGGCGTACCGGACGTCGTCGGCCAGTTCGGCGGGCGGCACGTCGGTCAGCAGCACGACGACACCGTCGTCTTCACGCTGGTCGAAGACGTCGGGCGCGGTGGCCGCACACTGGCCGGCCGCGACGCACCTGTCCTGGTCGACGGTTACTTTCACGGGTTGCTCCTCGCTGTGGGCACAGCGGTGCGCGGGACTTGGCGGTGGTGTGGTGCGGGGGCTGCCAAGCGCAGCGCGAAGGGACGAGCGGCCGACGGTTGACACTCCGTCAGGGAGCCTGTGGGGGAAGGGAGTTCCGTCGGCCGCGCCACTGAGTGAACTCCTGCCATGGGGCTAAGTCAATCGGTTGATTCAAAATTTCTTGAGGGGTCGTCCCCGTCTCTTCAGCCAAGCGGTGCGTGGGTTCCGGGTTCGCTGGAGGTGCTGTCGCGAAGCATGGGGAACAGCACGCTGGTCTCTTGTCGGGCGAGCGGGAGGAGGAGTAGTGAGTGGGTCTTTGCTCTGGCCCGGCATCTGTCGTGACAGGTGTGGGACCGGCCTAGGAGGAGAGGCGGGCGGCAGTGGGAAACTCGTGCCGTGGCCGGGGCGATCATCAGAACGGCGGTCCTGACGTCGGCGGCGGGCAGCGACGTCAGAACCTTCGAACGAGCGTGTTGTCCAACAGGGCCCGATCTGGGCCTGCGGAGCGCGGCGCTGTTCGTGGGCGGCGCCGAGGGGATCGCGATGTCGAGCGTGCGGGTGCCCGAAACGGTGTCGGTGACCGCAGGAGCGGTCGGCACGGCCGGCAGTGCCCCGCCGAGGGGCGGATCCCGCGGATCGGTCCTCCGTCGCCGGGCTACGGAGACGCTATTGGCGGGCAGGGCGCGTGTCAGGCCACCTCGGTGACCGGTGCCGTCCAGAGGCCGACGATCGCGTCCACCATGCCGGTGGCGGCCTCGTGCCAGTCGGGTCTCGGTGTGGGGGTGCCGACGGCGAGGGCGCGCTCCCGTTCCGCACACATCTGAAGGATCACGTGACGGGTCATGGCGGTGCGCTCCGAGCGTACTTCGGCCGGCAGGTCGGGCAGGCAGCGATGGAGTCCGTCGAGGATCTGCCGCCAGACCGGGGCGTTGAGAGTCTCGTCGACCAGGATCTCGTGGAGTGTGGGGTTGGCCATCACCTGGGCGGAGAATCGTGCGAACCACGTGGGGCTGCCCAACTCCGCCAGGTATGCGGGAGTTGGCCGCACCAGGCAGGACACCCAGTCGCGGAGTTCGGTGGAATCGCCGGTCTCGGCCAGCAGCCGCGCCGTCACCACTCCCAGCCGCTCGGTGTGATGACGGGCGATGGCGCGCACCAGGTCCGCCTTGGTGCCGAAGTGATACCCGACCACGGCTGTGTTGCCCTGGCCCGCGGCCTCGCTGATCTGACGGTTCGACACGGCGTACACACCGTGCTCCGCGAACAGACGCTCCGCCGTGTTCCGGATCAACTCCCGGGTCGCCCGGACTTGTTCCTCGCGGATACTTCTTCCCGTCATGTCCACCACGGTACGGGGAGGGTGAGGTTCCGGAGGGCCCACTGGACGGGATTCAATCGGATGATTTAAGTTTGGGCTGACGGTCCACGACCACGGATCGGCCCTTGGTGGCACGATCCTGACAGGTGGTGATGATGGCAAGCGGTACCAGACGGGACGAGCGGGCCAGAGGGACCCGCGAGGCGCTCCTGGCGGCGGCCGAGCGGCTGTTCGCCGAGCACGGGGTCTACGCGGTGGGCAACCGTCTGATCAGCGCGGCCGCGGGCCAGGGCAACAACACCGCCGTCAGTTACCACTTCGGCACCAAGGTCGACCTGGTGCGGGCGCTGGTTCGGAGGCACGCTGAGCCCATCGAGACCATTCGGGTACGGATGCTGGACGCCATCGGCGACTCGGCCGAGCTGCGCGACTGGGTGGACTGCTCGGTCGGCCCCGTCACCCAGCACCTGGAGGACCTCGGGTGCCCGAGCTGGTACGCCCGGTTCATCGCCCAGGTCACGGCCGACCCCGCCCTCTACGTGATCGCGGAGGAGGAGTTCTACGGCGCATCCCCGACGCTGGTGCAGTTGGAGGAGGGCCTGAACCGCTGTGTGCCTCATCTGCCCGACAAGGTGCGAGCCGAACGGGCCGACATGACGCGGCACCTGATCGTGCAGATGTCCGTCGAGCGAGAGCGAGCCCTCGCTGACGACACCCGCGCCGTTTGCCCGACCTGGCAGGACACCGCCAGCGGCCTCGTCGATGCGATCGTCGCGATGTGGCGGGCGCCGGTGACCCACGAGCCCTGACCCCGGACCGCCTCGCGGGCTTGCGACCGTCCCGGTACGGGCAACTCGGCACCGCTCAGGGACCCGCCAACGGGCTCTGCCTGCGCTTCCTGGCCGCGCGGGAACTCCTCTGTCTCGACCTGTGCCCCCAGCGCCATCTCCGCAGGGAGTTGTCCCCGGTTGCCTCAAGACCAGGCGTGCGTCCTGAGCGCGCTTGACGACACCGTTGCTCCGCGCGAGGACCCGGTGGCGCGGTTGTTGAGGACGATGCCTGGCGTGGCGTTCCACTGAGCGGGAACGGTGCGTGTGGCCCTTGGGGCGACACCCCTAAGGGGGCGTCCCCGACTCGGCCGTCGACGCGCTCAGTACTGCGACACCATCGTGGGCGACGTGGGACGTGCCTCGTCGCCCGCACACAGACTCGCCTACATGGACTCCTGTGTCGGGATGGTCGACTTCCTGGAGCCCGAGGGGACGGAGGTCCGGTGCTGTGAGCGCTACAGCGACTACTACTCGGATGTCCGGGGGTGCGAGGGTGGGTCGGTGCGGGGCAGGTCGATTCCGCCTGGAAGGGCCGGAGAGAGTTGCTGTCGGAGAGCGGCGACGACCTCCTCCGCCGAGCTGACGGTCGCCAACAGCGGGATGATGTGGGCGAGTTGGAAGTCGTGGATCTCCCGTGAGCTGCCGGCCACGCAGTCCTCGGGCACGACGGCCGCGAGCCCGCGGTTGACCGCTTCCAGGCAGGTGCCGGGGATGCCGATGTTGGTCGAGACCCCGGCGACCACGACCGTGCGGACCTCACGCTGACGCAGTACGGATTCGAGTTCGGTGCCGTGGAACGGCGACAGACCGTGCACTCTGCGCAGGACGAAGTCGCCGTCGTGCGGGGTGAGTTCCGGGTGGATCTCGGCGTCCGGCCTGCCCTCGACACAGGTGGCGCGCTTGGCGAGGGCGGCGAGCAGCAGGCAGGGCATGGCGGTACCGACTCCGTCCGGCCTGAGCACGATGGTCGAGTGCACGACCAGCGCCCCGGCGGTACGGAACGCGTCGGCCAGCGCCGCGATCCGCCCGAGGACGCCTCGCGTCGCGATCTCGTCGACCAGACCGCCGTTGTGGCTGAACTCCTCGTTGATCATGGCGTTCTGGCACTCGTTGATGATCAGCGCGGCACGTTCCCCGCGATCAAGCCCGCGAACTCCCACGAGACTCCTCCTGCCCGATGGATAAAGGGTAATCAATAGCAGCAGTCCGGTTCCATGCCGGACAACTGCCTGCTACGGTCGACCGAGGCAACCAATTAAATGCACTCTATTCCGAGATCGAGGAGTACTGGTGCGCTTCACCGCCGAACACCCCGTCGGGCAGCCCGGCTGCGACCCTGAGCTGCTCCAGGGCGAGGGGATGGCGGCGTTCGCCCGGGCGGCCGAGGAGGCGGGCTTCGACGCCGTCGCTTTCACCGAGCACCCGGCGCCCTCGCGCAAGTGGCTCGGCAGCGGCGGCCATGCCAGTCTCGACCCCCTGGCCGCGCTCGCCTTCTGCGCCGCGACCACGACCAGGATCCGGTTGCTGACCTACCTCCTCGTCCTGCCGTACCGCAATCCGCTCCTGATGGCCAAGGCGGTCGCCACCGTGGACCGGCTCTCCGGCGGCCGGCTCACGATCGGTGCGGGAAGCGGCTACCTGCGCTCCGAGTTCGGCGCGCTCGGGATCGACTTCGAGGAGCGCGGGGCGCTGCTCGACGAGGCGCTGGACGTGCTGCGCGGGCTGTGGGCCGGGGACGCCTTCGAGCTGGCGGGACGGCATTTCACCGCCCGTGGTCAGGCGAGTGTTCCGGGTCCGGTCCAACTCCCGCACCCACCGGTGTGGTTGGGCGGGAACGGGCGCAACTCGCGCCGCCGGGTGGCGCGTGCGGGCCAGGGATGGGCGCCGCTGCTCATGGGCGAGGAGTCGGCCCGGACCGCGCGCACCACCGCGCTGACCACGCCCAAGGAACTGGCCCTGGCCGTCGGCGAGCTGCGGCAGATGCTCCGCGAGGCCGGCCGCGCGCCGGACGAGGTCGACATCCAGGTGCACTCGCAGCAGACCGATCTCACCGTCCGGAGCCAGGTGTCGCTCGACGAACACCGGCGGCATCTGGACGAGTTGACCGAGGCGGGCGCCACCTGGTTCGTCGTGCGGACCTCCGGCCGCAGCGTCGCCGAGGCGTGCGAGGTCCTGGCCGCGTACGGCAGAGACGTGATAGCCCCCGCCCGCTGAGCGGCGACCGAGCAGCAGACAACACGCAATAGAGGACACTCAATTATCGGCTGACGGCACAGGAACACGGAGCAGCGAATGGATCTGGGTCTGCGGGACAAGGTCGTCCTCATCTGCGGTGCTTCGGGTGATGTCGGCACGGCCACGGCGGAGTTGCTCGCCGAGGAGGGCGCGGCGCTCGCGCTGACCTCCAGGTCCCCGGCGGCGCTCGATCAGCTCGTCGGCAAGCTGCGCGAGGGCGGGGTGCGGGCCACCGGCGTGGTCGCGGATCTCGGCGACTCCGGCCAGGTCGCCCGGCTGGTCGAGGAGGTCGAGTCGGACTTCGGCCCGATCCACGGGCTGGTGAACACCGTGGGCCCCAACATCGACCGCCCGCAGTTGTACGAGGACGACGAGGTCTGGCGCTTCCACTTCGAGAACGTGCTGATGCCCGCCGTCCGGCTGGGCCGCGAGGTGCTGCCCCGGATGAAGTCCCGCGGCGCGGGCTCGGTCGTCAACCTCGTTGCCACCTCAGCCCGTTACTACTACACGCGGCTCGCGTCCTACGCGTCGATGAAGGCGGCCGTCGCCCACGTCTCGAAGGCCTTCGCCAAGGATGTCGCCAACAGCGGCGTACGGGTAAACACCGTGCATCCCGGCTGGATCTACAAGGAGAGCACCCGCCAGGCGGTGCACGAACAGGCCCTCGCCGAGGGCGTGAGCGACGAGGACGTCGTGGGCCAGTGGCTCGACGTGAAGGCCGACGGACAGTTCTACACCCGCCGGTTCGGCGAGCCGGAGGAGTACGCCCGGGCCATCGCCTTCCTCCTCTCCGACGCGTCGAGCTACGTCAACGGCTCCTGGTTCGCCGTCGACGGCGGCCACGCGGCCGGCTGACCGGAGGTCCCCCGATGAGAGTCGGATACGCCGACGCCGTGGACGCGTTCAAGGTCGCCGATCTGCCCGCCCTGCCGCCCGGCCCGCACGACGTGGTGGTGGAGATCGGCGCGAGCGGCATCTGCCACAGCGACCACAGTGTGCTCGCCGGTGAGATGCCCTTCGCTCTGCCGCTGGTGCTCGGTCACGAACTGGCCGGCACCGTCGTCGAGATCGGGCCCGAGGTGACCAGGGTCCACGTCGGCGACCGGGTCATCGGCGCCACGAAGCCGTCGTGCGGGCGCTGTTGGTGGTGCGTGCGCAGCCTTCCCTACCTCTGCTCGGAGGGCGTACGGCTGTGGGAGACGCCGCGTTACGCGCTCGGCGGCGACCGTGCCGCTCCCCTGTTCTGCGGCCTCGGTTCCTTCGCCGAGATGAACACGGTGCACGAGTTCTCCGTCGTGCCGGTCCGCACCGACCTGCCGTTCGAGCAGCTCGCCATCATGGGGTGCGCGGTGGCCACGGGCGCCGGCGCGGTGTTCAACACGGCGAAGGTGCGGCCCGGCGACGAGGTCGCGGTGATCGGACTGGGCGGGGTGGGCCTGGCCGTCGTACAGGCCGCCGCGCTGGCGGGCGCCGTCCGGATCGTGGCCGTGGACCCCGTAGCGGCCAAGCGGTCGCTCGCGCTGGAACTCGGGGCCACCGATGCGCTCGACTCCGCACCGGGCGAGGAACTGGTCGCGCGCGTCCAGGAGTTGACGAGTGGTCGCGGGGTGGACGTCAGCTTCGAGGCGGTGGGCCGGGTGGACACCATCACGAGCGCCTACCGGATGGCCCGCAGGGCCGGCACCGTCGTGACAGTCGGTGCGCCCGACAGCACCTCCAAGCTCGACCTCGGGGGCTGGGAGGCCGTCAGCAGCGGCAAGCGGCTGACCGGTTCGATCGCCGGCGAGACCCACGCCGACCGCGATCTGCCAGGCCTCGTCCGGCTGGCGGAGGCGGGCAGGCTCGACGTCGGCCGGCTGGTCACCCACCGGATAGGGCTGTCGGCGGACGACATCCTCAAGTCGTTCGACGACCGCGAAGGCATCCGCACCGTCATCACCCCTTGATCAGCAGGCCAGTTGGGCCAGTCCGACCAGCCGCACTCCTCTCGGAAGGGCAGACATGCCGGGTCTCATGCAGGACAAGGTCGCGATCGTCTCGGGCGCCGGGCAGGTCGGTGGACTCGGCCACGAGAGTGCCCTGCTGCTCGCCCAGGAGGGCGCCAAGGTCGTCGTGGCGGCCCGCTCGGAGGACGGGCTGCGGGCCGGCGCGCAGACGATCGAGGAGGCCGGTGGCACCGTCCTCGCCGTACCGACCGACATCACCGACCCGGCCCAGTGCGCGCACCTGGTCGAGGCAACGGTCGCGGAGTTCGGGCGGGTCGACTGCCTGGTCAACAACGCCTTCAACGCCAGTCCGCGCGGCATGCTGAGCGACGCCGACCTCGACGCCTGGCGGGGCGTCTTCGAGGTCAACTTCTGGGGCAGCGCCCGCCTTTGCCAACTCGTGCTGCCCCATATGAAGAAGCAGGGCGGCGGCTCGATCGTCAACATCCTGGCGCACATCATCTTCAAGCCGCAGCGGGTGCCCGAGACCGGCATGTTCGCCTACGCCTGCTCGAAGAACGCGCTGTACACCCTCACCCAGGCCCTCGCCCTGGAGGTGGCCGAGTACGGCATCAGGGTCAACTCCCATGTCCCCGGCTACATGGACGGACCGAGCGTGCGCTCCAGCTTCGAGCGGCTCAAGCAGCAGGACGTGAAGGCGTGGGCGGCCACCGAGAGCGCCGTGCTGGACATGATCCCGCAGCGGCGCATCCCGCCGACGCGGGAGTGCGCCAAGTCCGTCCTGTTCTTCGCCTCCGACCAGCTCTCCAGCGTGGTCACCGGACAGGCTCTGCTCGTCAACGGCGGCGAGGCACTGCACTGAGTCGTCCCAGAGCGATATCGACACCAGGATCAACGGTCGGCGCAACATCAAGTTCGACGAACAGGATCCCGATTCCCCAGGTCAGGACAGTGAATGTACTACGAATTGCGCGAGTATCAGATGGTTCTCGGTGCCGGGGCCGCTGAATACGTCAAGAGTTTCGAAAACCTCGGCCTGCCGATCATGCGCGAATGCGGATTCCACCTGGTCGGCGCGTGGACAACCGAGATCGGGCCCGATGCCCTGACCACGTTCGCCTGGATGCTCCGCTGGGAGAGCCTGGACCAGCGTGCCGATGCGTTCCAGGCATTCCGCGACCATCCCCGCTATGCCGCGTTCACAGGTGAGAATTCCGGGCGCGTTGTGAAGGTCTCGAACCGGATCTTTCGGCCCGCACTGCAGGAGGACCCGGCGGCTGGGAACTAGAGATCCAGAGCCGTGCTCGCGGCACACGTGTTCAGTGGTGCGGAGTGATGAGCTGCTGAATGGCCGGGCCGTAGAGTCGGACCAGGCGGTTTCGCCTGTCACCGATGGACGATTCGCGCTCGACGGCGTCCAGGGTCTGGACCAAGCCCATGAGCTGTGCCGAGACGAGCCAGGCGCGCGTCATGGCGTCGGCCCCCTCAAGACGTGCGCCGCATCTCCGCGTGTTCAGGGGCCAGGAGATATTCGACGAGGCGCTCACCCAGGGTTTCGAGCGGACCGTCGAGCCGTGGGGTGAAGTAGGCGTCGAATCCGATCACCCTCGCGAACAGCTCCGTCTTCGAGTGGAAGTGCCGCATGACGATCGACGGGTCGACGGCGGCGGCCGAAGCGATGTCACGGATCGACGTGCCCGAGAAGCCGCGCTCGTGAAACAGGCGGTGTGCCTGTTCCGCGATGGCGCGCTGCGTGGGCGTCGCCGTTGTGTGAGCGACGTTCGACATGAGCGAGGAGGTATCCGACACCTCCGCAGCCAACACTGTTGGCAGGGATCCCATGAGAGGCGGAGCTTCACCGCACGCCCAGTCCGGCGCGCTCCCGCGCTCTCGCCAGCCGGCAACATCTCTGATTTGAAAGGATCGGACACATGAGTGGACGTCTTGACGGCCGGGTAGCCATCGTCACCGGTGCCGCCGGCGGCATCGGAGGAGGCGCCGCGCGACGATTCGCGGATGAGGGCGCTTCGCTGGTGGTCACCGACATCAACGGTGAAGCGGTTGAGGCCGTGGCTCAGGAGATCCGCGACAAGGGTGGCCGTGCGATCGCGGTGCAGTGTGACATCAGCGTCGCGGAGCAGATCGAGGCCGTCGTGGAGGCCACGATCCAGGAGTACGGCACCGTCGACATCCTCGCGAACATCGCGCAGGGCGGCCTCAACGAGCACGCCCTGCTGGAGAACGCGACCGAGGACGAGGCGTTGACCGCGTACCGCACCGGCCCGCTGCAGAGCATGCTCTTCATGCAGAAGTGCCTGCCCTACATGAAGGAGCGGGGCTACGGCCGCGTGATCAACACGGCGTCCGGTGCCGCGGTCAGCCCTCGCCCAGGGTTCTCGACCTACGCGATGGCCAAGGGCGCCGTCATGGCTCTTACACGCGTCGCGTCGCAGGAGTGGGGCCAGTACGGCATCACCACCAACACGTTCCTTCCGGTCGGCCGGAGTGACGCCTTCAACCTGACCGCACAGGGACGTGAAGCAGCCGCGATGATCGGGTCGCACAGCCCCGTCCGCCGCTTCGGCACGCCCTACGACGATGTCGCACCGCTGTTGGTGTTTCTCGCCAGCGAGGAATCCGGCTACATCAACGGCCAGGCGATCGGGGCGGACGGCGGAATCACCTTCATCGCCTGATCCGCTCGCTCACCCGCCATGTGTCGGACATGACGCCGTTTTGGTCGGCGACCGGGCTGCGGCACCGCCGTGTTCGAACGAGCCAGTGACGGACGGACGCTGACCCCGAGGTCTCGATCTCGCCCGTGGCCGTCCGGCGGAGGTAGTCCTGGTACGGCGTGCCCCCCGCTGCTCGTGCACGAGCCTCGAATTGGCGCCGATCGGTATTCCGTCAGGAGGTTCTTACAGGCGACCGGAAACCCAGTCGGACCGATTGCATACGACCGCTCCTGGTAGCCGGGAGCGCTACGCGCCCTACGTTCCGAAGCTCAGGACCATGGTGGTCATTTCCCACCGGGCTCCATCGGGCCCTATCGGGTGAGCGAAGGGAGAGACACATGGCAATCGGGCCCGCGAGCGTCTCGGCGTCGGCCGAGGAGGTCGACACCGGGCGTCTGGAGGACGCGTCACCACGCCGTATCCTGCTGATCGTCCTGGCGATCGTCGCCGCGACGGAGATCGTCCCGTTCCACTACACGTTCATCAGTATGGCCGTACGCCTCATCGGACCGGACTTCCCCTCGGCCGGCAGTCAACTGGCCTGGCTGAACACGCTGTACGCACTGGTCGGCGGGGTCGCCGTACCCGTCGCCGGCAAGCTGTCCGACATGGTCGGCAAGAAGCGGGTCATCCTTGTGTGCCTGCTGCTGTCGATGGTCGGCTCCGCGCTGGACGCGTTGACCCACTCATGGACGGCGCTGCTCGTCGGCCGTGCTCTCCAGGGGCTGGCCTTCCCCGTGCTGGTCATCTCCTACGGTCTGATACGTGACCTGGTGCCCCGTCGAATGGTCCCTGTCGCGATCGCCGTCGCGGGCGGTGGCACCGGTATGGGCGCGGTCCTCGGCCCGATCGCCGGCGGCGCGTTGACCGACCACTACAGCTGGCGGTCCTTGTTCTGGTTCTGCACGCTGTACACCGGCGTGACCGGCCTGTTGATGCTGTTGTTGGTGCCGGAGAGCAAGCTGCGCGTGCGGTCCCGGCTCGACTACCTGGGCACGCTGCTACTCGGTTCCGGTGTCGGCCTGGTGCTGATCTATCTCAGCCGGGGCAGCGACTGGGGTTGGGGACAGGGTGCCACCCTCGCCTGGCTGATCGGCGGCCTGGTGCTGCTGGTGCTCTTCTACGCGTGGGAGACCCGGACCCCGGAGCCGATCATGAGTCCCGTCCTGCTGCGTTCGCCACGGCTCGTGTCGCTGCTGGTGTGGGCGTTCCTGCTCAACATCTGTACCCAGGGCTTGAGTTATCTGCTGGGTTACCTCGCCGAAGGACCGGGAGGTGCGACGGGTGACGCGCTCAAACAGCAGGTCGCCGCGGGCGCGGCTCAGCAGGCGGCACAGCAGTCCGGAGCGCCGCTCGCCAGTCTCCAGCAGTACTTCTCGGTCCAGGGCGACCTGCCGGGACTGAACCTGACCTTGTTCCAGTTCACCGTACGGATCCTGCTTGTCATGTCCGTGCTATATGTGGTGGTCGCGCCACTCACAGGATGGTCGGCCACCCGCTTCGGGCTGCGGCTGCCGGCCGCCGCGTGCGCCTTCTTCTTCGGCCTCGGCAGCCTGCTGCTGTACTACTTCCACGGCAGTGTGCTCCAACTCGCCTTGTGTGCACTCCCGTTGGGCGTAGGTGCGGGCATCTTCCTGGGGACTGTGCCGAACATGCTGATCGAGGCGGTACCGCAGGAACAGCAGGGGGCCAGTGCGGGGATGTACGGAGTGTTCAGCAGCTTCGGCAGCGCCACCGCGACGGCCGTCGCGGCCGCGGTGATGGCCACCCACCCGCTGGTCCTGCACGTCGGCCTGCCCGGCCATGAGTCGAACACCGAACTGAAGAGCGGTGCGCTGGCGCAGCTCTCCACGGAGGCCGCTTACACGCGACTGTTCCTCATCTTCGCCGGTGTCGCCCTGGTCGGTCTGGTGGTCGGACTGCTGATGCGTCAGTACCGGAAGCCGGCCACGGGTGGTCTGCACAGCTGACCGTCCCGGGCCGGACGAGGCAGGGCGAAGAGGCATTTCCGCCCGTGGGTGGCCGTCACCCGTGGGCGGAATGCGCTGTGGTGCCGGGCGGTCGGCCGACTCCGCGCCGCTCGACCCCACCGCGATATCCCGACGCACCACCTTTCCTGTCGTGGTGCGCGGCACTGGGCCCACACGGCGATGCGGTCCGTAGGCCCTTGGTATCAAGCAGGGTCCAAGGGGGACCACTACGGCCCCGATGCGCTGTCCCCGTTCCTCGTGGGGGACGCCGACCACCATCGCGTCCGCCGCTCCCGGCCGAGGCAGCAGAACCCCCTCGATCTGCACCTGGACCGGGAGGTGATGCTGCGCTGCGGGGTGACCGTGGTCGAGACGACCGTCGGCGCGGTGCGGTTCGCGGACGGGAGACGGTCGAAGGCGACGCGGTAACTGTTGCGATCGGCGCGGTACCCGACACCGAGTGGCCGGTGGACAGCGGCCTGCCCCTCGACGACGGAGTGGTGTGCGACCAGCACTGCCGGGCCGCGCGGGGAGTGCATGCCGTCGGGGACGTGGCCCGCCGGCGCAACCCGCTTTTCGACGTCTCCGTGCGGATCGAATACCGGACCAACGTCGCCGAACGGCCATGGCGGCGGCCCGCGACCTCCTCCAACCCGACAGCGCGAAACCGTTCGCGCCGGTGCCCTGCTTGCGGTCCGATCAGTACGACGTCCTGGCCGGAGGCGTACGGCTGAGCGCGTGGTCACGACGAGATCGCCGTACCGGACGGAGATCTGGCGGAACGCCGGTTCGTGGCTGCCTGTCGTGGCGGGAGACGGTGACCACGGGGCTCTGATCCGGACGGGGTTCGGTGATCGCGGATGTCCGTACCCCTCCCCGAACCCGGTTCCACTCACCGGGAGCGCGGCGGCGGCGCCCGATCCCCGATTCCCTACGGTGGGCGTCCTCTGGCACCCGGGACACGGCTGCCACACCGGCGACGAAGGAGGCGGGTCGATGACCGGCTGGGACCACTCGACCGACTTCCTGGTGGTGGGCAGCGGCGCGGGCGTCGTGGGAGCGGTGCGGGCCCACGCGCTCGGCAAGGACGTGCTCGTCATCGAGAAGTCCGACCTGTTCGGCGGCTCGACCTGCATGTCGGGCGGAGTGCTGTGGCTGCCCCAAAACCCGCTCATGCGACGCGAGGGCGTTCCCGACACCTTGGACGCGGCGCTGCGCTACTTCGACACCGTCGTCGGCGACGTGGGCCCGGCCTCGTCTCCGGCCCGCAGGCGGGCCTACCTCGACGCCGGTTTCGAGATGGTCGGGTTCCTGGAGGCCGAAGGCGTGGAGTTCCGGCGCTGCGAGGGCTACAGCGACTACTACTCCGGTGTCCGCGGGTGCGAAGGCGGTTCGGCGCGTGGCAGGTCGATAGAGACGAAGGCCTTCGACAAGAAGCGCCTCGGGGCCTGGCAGGACAAGATCCGCCTCGGCTTCGCCGGCGGCCTCAACGCCTACACCGGCGAGGCCCACCACTTGATGCTGATGAGGACCCGGGTCGGGCTCGCCACCCTGGCCAGAGTCGGGCTGCGCACCCTCTTCGGCCGCCTCCGAGGGCAGCGCCTCGTCACCAACGGGGCGGCCCTCAGCGCCCGGCTGCTCCAGGTACTGCTGCGGCGGGGCGTCCCCGTGTGGCTGGAGTCCGCGCTGTCCGACCTCGTGGTGGAGGACGGCCGCGTCGTAGGAGCCGTCGTCCGTCAGGGCGGGCACGACATACGGGTCCGGGTACGTGACGGCGTGCTCCTCGCCGCCGGCGGATTCGCCCGTAGTCAGGAGATGCGCGAGGAGTACGCGCCGGGGCGGCCCACCGAAACCCGGTGGTCCTCGGCCAACCCGGGCGACACGGGAGAGGTGATCCGGATCGCCATGGCGCACGGAGCGGCGACGGATCTGCTGGACGAGGCCTGGTGGATGCCCTCGTGGATCACACCTGACGGTGCCCCGAACATGTGCCTGTCCGAACGCACCAAACCGGGCGCCATCATCGTCGATGCGGAGGGCCGCCGCTATTTCAACGAGGCTGTCGCCTACCAGGAGGCAGGCCAGCGGATGTACGCCCGTGACCGGGACGTCGGCGGTGCCGTGCCTTCCTGGCTCGTCGTCGACTCCCGGCATCGCAGCCACTATCCGTTCGGGATGTCCCCGCCCGGCCGGACCCCGAAAGAATGGATCACCAGCGGCGCGATGAAGCGCGCCGACACCCTGGAAGAACTCGCCCGCCAATGCGGGGTCGACGCCGACGGACTCGTCAGGACGGTCGAACGCTTCAACGGATTCGCGCTGGAAGGCGTCGACGCGGACTTCCACCGCGGAGAGGGCGACCACGAGAAGTACCACGGCGACGTCACCCACAGCCCGAACCCCTGCCTGGGCCCCCTCCACAAGCCGCCGTTCTACGCCGTAGCCCTGTATCCGGGCGACATCGGCACCAGCGGGGGAATTCTCTGCGACGAGTTCTCCCGGGTCCTCGACGCGGCCGGGAAACCGGTCGCCGGCCTCTACGGCACGGGCAACTGCACGGCATCCGTGATGGGCCGCGCGTATCCGGGCGCGGGAGCGAGTATCGCCGCCTCCGCGGTCTTCGGGTTCGTGGCGGCGAACCACGCCTGCGCACCGGCCGCTGCCTGAGTTGGCGCCCGGCCGAGAGTCCCCTCGCCGCCGTCTGTGGAGTGCCACGAAAGAAACAGCGCATCAATGGAAACGGAAAAGCACGTGTACGCGTCACACGTGCCTGCTTGAGCGCACGAACCGGCCGTAGGTGGACCCCCCACCGTGCAGTTTCACCGTTCATTCGGAGAACCCTCATGTCTGCTGTACGTGCGAAGACTTGATCATCGGAATCACCCCGTTCTGCCGACCGGACGCCAGACTGGCCGCCGCGGTCAGCCGGGCCGGTGGCCTCGGGGTGCTCGACCTGGGAGACGGCGGCCGACAGGCCCGAGACGCGCTGGACGCCGGGCAACTTCGGGGTCCGGCTGGCTGGGTACTGCCGCATCGCTCCCGATGAACTCGCGAACGCTGGCGCCACGTGTGACGGCGACGGCCCTCACACCGTTGTCTTGGGTGCCGAATCGGCGTGGCGGGTCGGTGACGTAGCAGCCTGCCATCGGGTACTCGTGGAGGTCACGGGCCTGGGGCAGGCGCTCGCGGCGGCCCGAGCCGGGGCCGCCGGGCTGATCGCCCGGGGCGCCGAGAGCGGCGGCAGAGTCGGCGAGCTGAGCACATTCATCCTGCTCCAACAACTGCTCGCGGAAGCCGAGTTGGACATCCCGGTGTGGGCCTGCGGGGCATCGGCCCCCATACGGCGGCTGCCGCGGTCGCTGGTGGCGCGGCCGGTGTCGTCCTGGACAGCCAACTGGCTCTGCTGGCCGATTCGGGGCTGCCGGAAACGACGGCGGCGGCACTACGCGCGATGGACGGCTCGGAGACGACGGTCGTCGAGGGGCACCGCGTACCGCGCCCCTCGAAGGGGCGTGCGGCCGAAGCGTCGGCCGCCCGCCTCCTGCCGGTCGGTCAGGACGGCTTCCTGGCCGCACGGTTCGCCGAGCGGTGGGGTGATGTTCGGCGAACCGTGGGGGAGTTGACGGCGGCGATACGGGGAAACAGCGCCGCCGGTGATGTGGTGCGGGCCGCCGACTCCGCCATGAGCCGCGCACTGGGTACCCGGCTGCCCGTCGCCCAGGGACACCTTGCTGAGTTGCCTCCGTACCAAGCGAGAGTGTGTGGGCCCTCTGCTGACCGTGGACATGGACATCGCGGGGCGTCTACGGGCCCTGAGAGGGCTGTGACGGCCGGCCCGCCTGCACCATCGGGTCCGTCGACGACCTGGACGCGTTCTCCGCACCGTCCCCGGAGTTGCGTCTCTCGCAGATCCGCGAAGACGACATGCGGCACCGGGGCGGCGAGCGACGGGAGGGCTGCCGTACCGCAGTGGTGCTTGATGCCCACTGGTCCCATGACCGGTGGATTCAACCCCTGCGGAAGGGGGGCGCCGCCGCAGGGCTGTTCCCAGTGACCGGGAGCGTCGGATGGCCGCCGGAGGCGCGCGCCGGGAGTCGGGTGAACTCTGGGATGTGGTCCGCACCGTTCCCGCTTCCTGCCTCCGGTGCGCGACGTGTGCTCTGGAACCGCGACCTGGAGGTGTACGGCGTGGCTCATGAAAGGGACCGGCGAGGGCTGCGCCCTCCTGTCGGGCAGGATGGGCCACCGGCCTTGATCCGGGGCGCGAGGCGGCACCGGTTCCGCCAACGACGGCACTCCGATGAGGGCGCCTGTCCACCTCGGCGACCGCACGTGCGGGGTTCGCCGAGAACCTGCCCCCGTGGGCGGGCGACGTTCGTGCCTGACCGCCACGAGCCACGTTCCACAAGATCGCGGGGTACCGCGCTGCTACCGTGGGCCGTGGAGGTGCTCTGGACGCTGTCCTGTCGGCCGATTTGCGTCATCCCGAAGGCGCAAGTGCACGAACTGTGGGTACGGGGCCATTAAGGGCGGTGCATCCGACCGCTTGGGGGGAGACGTGGGGAGAGGCACCGAGCCGCGAGAGCCGGCCGCTCCTGTCTCATACGGGCAGGCCGCGCGCCGCGTCCGGATTCTGCGAGCGGCCTCCGAACTCGCCGATCGTGACGGGCTCGCCGGCATCCAGATGCAGGACGTCGCCAAAGCGGCCGGGGTCGCCCTCGGCACGCTGTATCGCTACTTCCCTTCGAAGCCCTATTTGTTCAGTGCGGTCTTCGAGTGGCACATAGAAACGATCCTTCAGAGCCACGGCGAAGACAAACCGGTCGATGCGACGGCGGACCGGGTGGCCGAAGTCAGCGACACCCTCATTGCGCTCAGCCTCACATTGCTCGACACCCCGCTGCTGGCGTCTGCTGCCGCCCTGTCCGCGTTCACCGAGTACTCGGGGGCGCATCCAGGCCGGTTCGATGTCGTCGAAACCGGCCTCGGGCGGACGCTGCTACGGATTCTGGTCACGTCCGAGCCAGCAGAAGAGGATCGCAGCGTGGTGCGACTGCTCATCTATAGCTGGTGGGGACTGTTCGTGGCCATGCTCACCGAAGAGATCACGGTTCGCCAGGCCGAGTCGGATCTGAGGCTGGCGGCACGGCTGATGGTCGCGCCGTACAGCGGAGGCTGACGCTCGACAGCGAACCGGCAGTAGAGGCGGTGGGTTTGACGAGGTGTCACATCACTGACGTAAAGCGTGAGTTGCCATATTCGACGGTGCACACGTCTTGGTCGACGACTGTTCCGGGGAGTAGCTTGTCGTCCGGCAAACTGAAATAGATTCTAGTTTCAGCAGAGAGGCGCCGACGATGACGTCTGCCCTTGACCTCAGTCCACGTTTCGAGGCTGAACGGGCCGTACTGCCCCCGTCGATGATGGAGCGCGTGACGTTGATCATGGACCTTTTCGAGCACCCGCAGACGCGTGTGATGCTCGAAGAGGTTTCTCGCCGCACACGACTCCCTCGCTCTACCGCCCACCGGATAATCGAGCAACTGGTCCGCCTGCAGTGGCTCCACCACGCGGAGACGGGGTACACGCTGGGGTCGCGGGCGTTGGGGCTGGGCGGCCGAGAGATCGGGCACGGGGCTCTGCGCGCAGCCGCAGCCCCCCAACTGCTGGAACTGGCCGTCCACACTCGTATGGTCGTTCACCTGGCGGTGCTGGACGGGGCCGAGATCTACTACCTCGACAAGATCGGGGGCCGCGCAGCCGTCACCGTACCCTCGCAGGTCGGCGGCAGGGAGGCTGCGCACTGCACCAGCCTCGGCAAGGCGATGCTCGCGTGGTTGAGCCCGGAGGAGGTCGAGGCGCGGTGCGCGGCGGCGATGAGGCGGCGAACCGTCCACAGCATTGAGCGGGTGGATGTTCTGCACCGGGAACTCGGAGCTGTGCGTCGTCGCAAGGGGCTGGCCTTCGACGAGGGGGAGTGTTTCGCGGACATCGCCTGCCTCGGACTCGCCATCCGCGGGCACGAGGGCCCGGCGGGCGCGATCTCCGTCGTCGGCGACGCGCGCGCCACGGTGGAACGTGCCGCACCACTGGTCATCAACGCGGTCCGGGCCGTGTCCGACAAGTACTTCGCCAATGGGCGCGCATTTCGCACTGTGCCTTGAAGGTGCCGGAAGCAGCGAGTGCACAGGTGTCGAGTCGTACCTCGGCCGCATGACGCCGTTCAGGCGGGGCGGTCGTCGACTCCGCCGATTTCGGAGCGCTTCACCAGGCGCGTCGTGCCCTCGCTCAAGGCGGAGGTGCCTGTCTGTCGACGGGATGACGAAGGCACAGGGGTGGCGGCCGGGAGGGCCTTCGTGGTTGGTCCGCCAAGACAGGTGGTGAGGCGGTGGACGAACAGGCGGCATACCTCCAGGACGGAGCGCCCCCGTGCCGCAGGCAGCGACCCGCGTGTCGGACCGCATTGTGCTCGCGGTGTCGTGTGCCTGGGGACCGTGAGGCGGACGAGTTCGACCGGTCGATGGTCACAAGGGGCGGCGACCATCGTCGCGGTATCCCGCTTCGGTCTGGCGCTCGGCCTTCGGGTGGACCGCAGGGCCACGGCGGCTGGGCGACCGGGTAACGCATCGCCCAGGATGACCCGGACGCCAGTGTCGGCTCTCAGCGATGGGACGAGAACGCCCGGCTCTCCAGGTCCGTCAACGTCATGGCCGAACTCCTCGACGCCCAGGCGGCGGCGGAGACCGAACCCTGCCGGGTCGGCGCGACGGCGCGCCGCGCGCTTGCGGGTCTGGAGGGAGTGGAGGTGAGGATGGTTGTGGACCTGCTCGCGCAGACCGATCCACGGCACGTGGAGTGGATCTTCACCAACCTGGTCACCGGCGTCCTGCGGTGGCGGGCCGTCGGTCACGACCGGCCCTGACAGGGACGACGACAGACCCGTCGTCGGGTCCTGGATCACGGCTTCGGCTTCCGGTCCAACCCGGTGGCCGCCCGCGCCGCCTCCGCGTCGTCCGGAACCGGCAGGGCACCGAGTAGCACCCCGGCCAAGCCCGGGTGCTCGGTGCCCGCCTCATCTTCCGTCACCACTCCGAAGGGGGCGCTGAGGTGACCTCACGCCTGGTCCCGACGGCTCCACCTACGGGAACCAACGGGACGAGCGACGGGACTCGGACTCACAGGGTGGCACGCAGTTGGCTGACGGTGACGAAGTGGTAGCCACGGGCGGTGAGGGTGTGCGGGATCTCGGGGACGGCGGCGACGGAGGTGGGGTGGATGTCGTGCATGAGGACGACGTCGTTGCGGCGGACCTTGGTGATGACGGTCTGGGCGACCTTGGTGGCGTCGGCCGGGCCGGGGGGTGACTCCGACCCCATTAAATAAGTGTGTTGCTTTAAAATGCAACCCGTGGCCGGACGTGTTCAGGCCGGTGCGACCCCCTGGCTCAGCCTGGCCGGAGGGTCGCACTGGGAGGCTGTGGAGAGGGGGGCTCGAAGTGTTCGCGTAATTGCGTACGCTTTCGCCGTTCGGCCTCGTCGATCCGGCCGGGGGTCCGCGGTTGCCTGGGGGACGGGCTTCCGCGAACTGGTGCGATGTCCCGAAGCGGTGGTGAAGATGGCCGGCAGGATGACCCGTGACGAGCAGGTCGGCGCGACGCGGGAGGCGCTGCTGACCGCGGGTGAGCGGCTTTTCGCCGAGCACGGCGTGCACGCGGTCGCCAATCGGCAGATCAGTGAGGCGGCCGGGCAGGGCAACAATGCGGCGGTCAGTTATCACTTCGGCACCAAGATCGATCTGGTCCGCGCCATCGCTCGCGGTCATGCCGAGGCGATCGAGGCCGGGCGTGCGCGCATGCTGGCCGCCATCGGCGACTCCACCGACCTGCGGGACTGGGTGGCGTGCGCGGTGCGTCCCGTCACCGGGCACGTGGAGTCCCTGGGTAGCCCCAGTTGGTACGGCAGGTTCATCGCTCAGATCACCTTCGACCCAGCGCTGCGGGCGGTCATGTCCGAGGAGTTCGAGGCCAGTTCACCGTCGTCGGAGAAGCTGCAGGCCGGCCTGAACCGCTGCCTGCCCGACCTGCCGCCCGAGGTGCACAGCGAACGTGCCGCCATGACGCGGCACCTGGTCACGCAGACGGTCGCGGAGCGGGAGCGCGCCCTCGCGGACAACACCCCCACTCCTCGCGGCAGTTGGCGCGAGACGGCGAACGGCCTGATCGACGTCATCGTCGCCGCGTGGCAGGCACCCGTCACGCGCGAGGGCTGAACGCCGGCCGTGGCCGATCACTCTGTGGTCTCGGGGTGAGGTCTCGTGAGCGTTTAAATCAACGGAATTACTTAAACGGCTTGACTTAAATTGCCGGGAGGTGTTGCCTGGGTCTCCGGGGGCGCCCAGTCGAAGGAGACCAGATGGCCCGCAGCGACGCGGACCGCATCTCGTGCCGCCCTGAGGCGGCGGACGCATCACGGCCACGGTCCCGAAGACGGCGCGACCCGAACGCGTCGGCACGGCAGGAAAGCCGGAGATGACCGTGGCGGCCCTTCGACTCCCCTGAAGGGCCGCCACGGTGCCGCCTCCCTGGTCTCACGGCCGGAAAGGCCCCGGCGCCCTCGGTGGCGCGGCAGCCCCGTACCCCCTCGAACCAGCTCCGCCGCCGGCCGGACGTACCGCCCCGCCGTACGCACCGCGACGGCTGCGTGCCGATACATGCACCCCCACCTGAGCCACGCATACGACAGCTCGGCGATCCCTCGATGGCCGTTTCACGAGCAGGAGACAGCAGTGACCAGCGCAGTAGGCAGCCCGACGAGTGACACCCCGTCCGAGCTCCCGGAGTACGACATCAGCCGGCCCGCGCGGTGCCCGCTCGATCCCGCGCCCGCCATGCGGGCCCGGCAGGCGGAGGGACCGCTGACCCGGATCCGGTTGTGGGACGGCAGCACCGCATGGCTGGTGACCGGTCATGCGGCCCACCGGGCGGCGTTGTCCGACCAGCGGGTCAGCGTGGACCCCATGCGTCCCGGTGCGCCGAAGCTCTCCGCCGGGGAGGCCTCGATGACCGAGGAACTGAGGAAACGCGGCCGGGACTCGGTCGGCATGAGCTTCATCATGATGGACGACCCCGAGCACATCCGGCTGCGGCGGATGGCGACCTCGGCCTTCACCATCAAGCGCATCGAGGCGCTCCGCGTGCCCACCCAGCGGATCGTGGACGAGCTGATCGACACGATGCTGGATGGCCCGAACCCGGTCGACCTCGTCGAGGCGTTCGCACTGCCGGTGCCGTCCCTGGTGATCTCCGAACTGCTCGGCGTGCCCTACGACGACCACGACTTCTTCCAGACCAGCAGCAAGGCCATCATCAACCGGCACACCTCCGGCGAAGAGCGGCTCGGAGCACGCCAGCAGCTCATCGACTACCTGGGCGGGCTGCTGAGCGAGAAGCTCACCAACCCCGCCGAGGACCTGCTCTCCGGACTCGCCGAGCGGATCAAGGCCGGCCAGCTGACCCACGAAGAGGCCACCGAAATGGGGGTGTTGATGCTGTTCGCGGGGCACGAGACCACCGCGAACATGATCACGCTCGGCACGCTGACCCTGCTCCAGTACCCCGACCAGCTTGCCCTCCTACGCGACACCGACGACCCGAAGCTGATCGCCTCGGCGGTCGACGAACTGCTGCGCTGGATCACCATCACCCATGGCGGGCTGCGACGCGTGGCGCTGGAGGACATCGAGATCGCCGGCCAGGTCATCCGCGCCGGCGAGGGCATCATCCCGGTCAACGAGACCGCCAACCGGGACCCCGCCGTCTTCCCCGACCCCGACCGCCTCGACATCACGCGCGACGCCCGCCTCCACGCGACCTTCGGCTACGGCATCCACCAGTGCCTGGGCCAGCCGCTGGCCCGGATGGAACTCCAGGTCGTCTACCCCACCCTCCTGCGCAGGATCCCCACCCTGGCGCTCGCCGCCGACCTGGGGGAGATCCCGTTCAAACACGACGGGTTCGTCTTCGGGGCCTACGAACTGCCCGTGACCTGGTAAGGAGCGACGTCCGTGCCCAGTGATGTGCTGATCGTGGGTGCCTCGGCCGCCGGACTGGCCACAGCCGAGGCCCTGCGCAACAAGGGATACGACGGGGCCCTCACCCTCGTCGGAGACGAAGCCGTTCTTCCCTACGACCGGCCTCCGTTGTCCAAAGCAGATCCTGTCCGGGGTCTGGCAGCCGGATCGGGTACGACTGCGCGACGACCAGGCCATCGCCAAACTTGACGCCAACCTCCAACTCGGGCGCAGAGCAGTCGGGTTGGACACCGCCGGGCGGAAGGTCCTGCAGGACGACGGCGACCGCCTCGCGTTCGACAACCTGGTGATCGCCACCGGCGGCCTGGCAGGCGTACACGTCCTGCGCACCCTCGACGACGCCCTGGCACTGCGCGCCGACCTGCTGGAGGGGGCGAGGTTCGTGGTGGTCGGCGGTCCCACTCTGAAGTCAGTTCGCGATCGCACCTTGCCATTGGCACGCACTGCGGCTGTAGGCATGACCACTGGCGCGCAGCACCACCTTCGAGCAGAAGGGCCATTGAACCTGGGCTAGCGGCACGCCAACCAGCGTGCTGCGTCTGAGGATCTGGGCCGCCGAGGTTCCCGGCGCCTCTGGGTGAACGGTCAGTTCTCCCCTTTTCCACTTCCCGCAGCACGCAGAAAGGCACCATTTCCATGGGTACTTGGACCATCGCAGCGGTACCCGGACGCACCGTCGGAGTAGCGGCTGTAGGGGTTTTGGCCCTCATGGTCGCTGGCTGCTCTAGCGACAGCATGGACCAGGACCGGACACTGACCCCTGCCGCGCAGGCCAGAACCACCGCCCCACGCCCACCGGAGGGTACGGACGACACTCCCCTGGCGAAGTAGCAAGGGCAAGGAAGTCTGAAGCTGACGACCGCATCGGCCGAGCGGGACCGGGCATCCGATTGCCTCACCGTGAGCGGAGAGCTCAACAACGACGGAGCCCAAACGGTCGTGGTGCGCGCCGAGCTGCGAGGCAACGAGCTGGACGTCCTGCGGGCCGGCCCGTCGCTACGGCCAACATCACGATCTCCGGGTGAGGTGGGATCCGCATGTACCCGGTCCGATCCCGCGCGACTTCATGGATGCCGTCCTGGTCGCCTCAGGTGTGCCGCTGCGGAGCGTTCAACTCCGCATGCGCCACGGGTCCCTCGCGTTGACGCTCGACACCTACCGCTTCGCGCTGGAGGTGGACTGGGAGAACGCACCGGCCTCCTTCAGGGAGCGGGGCATGATCGGCGAGCTGAGTTTGCACAGCTACTGGCCAGCGGCCAGCACTTTCCCCGCCGGTGTGCACGCGATGTGCATCGCCCCTGTCCGTCCAGGTGGTTGGCGCAGGTCATTGGCCGCTCAGGCGGGACTCGCCGCTATACGCCGTGTATGGTGAACCGATGTCGCTATACGCGGTGTATAGCGACCCCGTGAGCGGGAGTCTGTCTGATGAGCACGGCAGTGAACGAGTCGAGTCCCACGGATCCGTCCCCCGCGGCCCGCCGGAAGGTGCTGAAGGCGCTGAGCGGGCTGCTCCTGGCGTTGTTCGTCTCCACCCTCAGCAGTACGGTCGTCTCCAGCGCGCTGCCGAAGATCATCGGGGCGGTGCACGGATCGCAGACCCAGTACACGTGGGTCGTCACCGCGACCCTGCTCACCACCACGGCGACGACGCCGATCTGGGGCAAGCTCGCCGACCTGTTCAGCAAGAAGACCCTCGTGCAGGCCGCCATCGCCGTGTTCGTGCTGGGGGCCGTGGCGTCCGGGATCAGTCAGAGCGCGGGGCAGCTCATAGCCTCGCGGGCCCTTCAGGGCGTCGGCGTGGGCGGGGTGCAGGCCCTCGTCCAGATCACCCTCGCGGCGATGATCCCGCCACGGGAACGCGGCCGTTACAGCGGATACCTGAGCAGTGTCACGGCGACCTCGACCATCGGCGGGCCGCTGCTCGGCGGGGTCATCGTCGACACCTCGTGGCTGGGCTGGCGGTGGTGCTTCTTCATCGGTGTGCCGATCGCCGCCGTGGCGCTGTTCCTGCTCCAGCGGACGCTGAACCTGCCCGTCCTGCGGCGCGAGAACGTGAAGATCGACTACTTGGGGGCCACTCTGATCGCCTCGGGCGTCAGTGTGCTGCTGGTCTGGGTGTCGTTCGTCGACAACTCCTTCGGCTGGGCCTCGTGGCAGACCGCGGCGATGGTCGGCGGCGGGCTGGTCCTGATCGGCATCGCCGTGTGGGTGGAGTCGCGGGCCGCCGAACCTGTCGTACCTCTGGGCATCGTGCGGCAGCGCACGACAGCCCTCGCGATCGTCGGCAGTCTGGCCGTGGGGACGGCGATGTTCGGTGCCGCCGTGTTCCTCAGTCAGTACTTCCAGCTCAGCCGCGGACACAGTCCGACCGAGGCGGGACTGCTGACGATTCCGATGATGGCCGGCATCCTCGTCGCCTCCACGGTCGCGGGGCGGCTGATCAGCCGGACCGGGAAGATCAAGCCGTTCATCATCACCGGCGCCGCTCTCCTCACGGTCGGATTCGCGGGTCTCGGCACCATCGACTCCAGGACCTCGATGCTCTTCCTGGGCGTGGCCATGCTGTGCGTCGGGATGGGCGTCGGCATGACACTGCAGAACCTGGTGCTCGTCGTCCAGAACACCGTGCCGCTGAAGGACATCGGCGCGGCCAGCTCCACCGTGTCCTTCTTCCGCTCCCTCGGCGGCACGATCGGTGTCTCCGTGCTGGGCGCCGTCCTGGCCCGGCACGTCCAGGACCAGATCGCGGACGGGCTCGCCTCGGCGGGGCTGCGGAGCACCGGCGCCGCCACGGACGTCGGCGCGCAACCCGCCGCCGTACAGGCGATCATCCGTGTCGCGTACGGCGACGCCACGGCGGAGATCTTCCTGCTCTCGGCCGGCGCGGCCCTTCTCGCGGTGATCGCCGCGATCCTGCTGAAGCCGGTCAGCCTGCGCAGCAGTCTCGATCTGACCGAGAAGAGCGGGGGAGCGGCGGTTCCCGCGGAGGCGTGAGCAAGGGCCCGCTCATCGGCGGCCACCTGGGTAAACTGTCGGGACACGCCGTGCGTTGAGGAGGAGTCGGGATGCCGCCGCACAGTCCTTCCGCGGCCGGGGTCCCGGACGAGGGCGACGAGCGGAGCGCGCCGCCCGTCCGGCAGGCGCTGTCGGACAGTGTGTACGAGCGCATCAAGGCGATGGTCATGGACCACGAGATCGCCCCCGGCGCACGCGTCGGCATCGAAGCGCTCGCCCGCACGCTCAAGGTCTCACCGACCCCCGTCCGAGAGGCGCTGGCCCGGCTGGAGTCCGACGGTCTGGTGGTGAAGCGGGCGCTGTCCGGATACCGGGCCACGCAGTTGCTGACGCGGGAGGGTCTCGACCAACTCTTCGAGATGCGGCTGCTGTTGGAGCCCCGCGCCGCCGCGCTCGCCGCCGTGAACGCCTCCGAGGACCAACTCGACGGCCTGGAGCGGATATTGGAGGAGATGCAGGCCCATCCGAGCCCCAACGGACGGTACGCGTCGTACCGCGACTTCGCCGCCCTCGACCAGCGGTTCCACGAAGCGCTCGGACAGGCCGCGCACCGGCCCCTGTTGGCGGACGCGGTGGAAAGGCTCCACGCGCATCTGCACATCTTCCGGCTCAGCAAGGTGGTCGGTGCCGGGGACCCGACCGTCGCCGAGCACGAGCGGATCGTCCGCGCGGTGCTGCGCCGCAACCCCGAGCGGGCCGCCGAGGCGATGACGGACCATCTGACACGCAGCCTTGAACGGCAGATCGAGGACTGCGGCGACGAGCCGCCTACTCCATGAGGAACACCTGCTCCGCCGTGGCCCACCACTCGCCGGGTCCCGCCTCGGGAACAGGCGTCTGGCAGGGCGCGGTGCGCCGCCACCACTCCTGGGTCGCCTCGTCCGCGGCCATCAGCGCCAGGTCCGCCGCCAGATCGTCGCCGTGGTACTCGAAGTAGGCGAACAGCCGGTCGCCGAGCAGATGGATCGAGTAGTTGGCGATGTGGCAGTACCGGAGCCGGACTTGAACCGGCTCCGGTACGTCGCGGTGCAACTCCCGGTATTCGTCCAGCCGTTCCGGGCGTACGGCGATGACCTGGGCCACGCGCCTCATGAGCGCACCGTGTCGCGGTCGTGGATCAGGCGGATCACCCGGCCGCTCATCCGGTCGTAGTCGCGGTCGTTGTCGATCTCGCCGCGGACACGGTGGTCGGTCATGACGACGATGCGGTCGGCGAGGGTGACCATCTCCGCGAGGTCGCTGCTGATGAGGAGGATGGGCAGGCCGTCGCGGGCCAGGTCCCAGATCAGTTCGTGGAAGGTGTGCTTGGTGCGGACGTCGACGCCGACCGTCGGCTCGTCGATGACGAGCAGCCGGGTGTCGGCGGCCAGCCACTTGGCCAGGCTGACCTTCTGCTGGTTGCCGCCCGAGAGTTCACCGGCGTTCTGACCGAGGCCCGAGATGCGAATGCCGAGCCGGTCGACGAGGTCCTGGGCGGTGTCGCGCTCCTCGCGGGCCGGGACGAACCCGAACGCCCTGGCCAGCCGCTTCCACACCGTCACCGTGATGTTGCGGACGATGGGCTGCTCCAGGAAGACACCCTCCTCCTTGCGGTTCTCGGTGACGTACCCGATGCCGAACTCGTGCAGTGCCTGGCGGGGTGAGGTGATGCGGGCCGGCGTGCCGTGCACGCGGATCTCGCCGCCGGTGACGCGGTCCAGGCCGAGCACCGCCTTGACCAGCTCGCTGCGTCCGGCGCCCACCAGCCCGTACAGGCCGACGATCTCCCCGGGCCGGACCTCCAGGCTGATGTCACGGTGTCCGCCCGCGGTGGAGACCCCGTCCAGTTCGAGTGCCGGCGGGGTTGAGCGGTCGACCGTGCGCGGGCGCATCTCGGTCGCCGCGTGGGCGCGGCCCACCATGAGGCCGACGATGTCGTCGTGGGTGTGGCCGGAGAGCGGGGCGGATTCGAGGACGGATCGTCCGTCGCGCAGGACCGTGACCGTGTCGCAGACCGCGAAGACCTCCTCCAGTTTGTGGCTGACGAAGACGACACAGGCACCGCGCGCTGCCAGTCGACGGACCACCTCGAACAGGCGGTCCGTCTCCTGCGGGGAGAGTGAAGCGGTGGGTTCGTCCAGCAGCAGCACCCGGCTCTCGGTGTACAGGGCCTTGGCTATCTCGACCAACTGCTGCTGGGCGACGGACAGTTCACGCACCGGCTGCGCGGGATCGAGGTCGACGCCCAGCTCCGCGAGGCAGGCCAGGGCCGGTGCGGTCATGGCCTCGCGGTCGACCAACCCGCGGCGGGAGGGAGGGTTCTGCAGGGTGATGTTCTCCGCCACCGAGAAGCCCGGGATCAGATTGCGTTCCTGGTGGACGACACCGATGCCGGTACGGGTCGCCTCCAACGGCGAGCGCAGCCGCACCGGTTCGCCGCACCAGGTGAGCCGGCCGCCGTCGGGGGAGTGCACACCGGTGAGGACCTTGATGAGGGTGGACTTGCCCGCACCGTTCTCGCCGAGGAGGGCGTGCACGGTGCCGGCACTCAGCTGCAGCCCGACGCCGTCCAGCGCGCGGACACCGGGGAACACCTTGACCAGGTCGTGGCATTCGAGGAGAACCGAACTCACTGGGCACCTCCGGTCTGTGGCAGGACGGCGCCGTCGGATGCCCCGGACTTCGCCGAGCGCGTCTGGTGCAGCCGGCCACCGGCGACCGTACCCAGCACCACCAGGCCGATGAGGAGGTTCACCCAGCTCGGATCCAGCGAGAACTGGGCGCGGGTCGCGTCGATGAGCCGGGTGACGAAGGCCGCCAGCACCGTGCCGAACACGGCGATCGATCCGCCGGTCAGCGCCACGCCCCCGATGATCGGCGCGGCGAAGCTCGGCAGCAGCCAGTCGCCGCCGACGCTGCGGTTGACGCCGGGCAGGGAGGCCGTGGAGGTCACGGCGGCCACGCCGATCAGCAGCCCGGACAAGGTGTGCGCGGCCACGATCTGCCGGTCGGTGGAGATACCGGAGAGCCGGGCCGCGAGGGGATTGCCGCCGGCGGCGAGGAGCCGTCGGCCCGCGACCGTGCGGTACATGAAGGCGGCCAGCGCGGCAGCCGCGACGAGGGCGGTGACGAACACGAGCGGGATGTTCAGCGGCGCCGCCGTGCCGAGGTCGCGCAGGGTGCGCGAGTAGCCGTCGACGGTACGGGTGCCGACGAGCCGGTACTGCGCCCCCAGCAGGATCGTCATCGTGGCCAGGGTGACGATGAACCCGTTGATCCGGGTGGCGACGATGGCGACACCGGTCGCCAGGCCGATGGCCGTCGCCGTCAACAGGCCCACGAGCACGGCGACTTCGGCGGGCACACCGTGGTCGGCCATGAGGACGCCCATCAGGCAGGCGGTGAAACCGCCCAACGCGCCGACGGCGAGGTTGAGTTGCCCCACGCACAGCGCCACCATCTGTGCCAGCCCGATGAGGATCGGGGTGGCCAGGTACTGGAGGAACACCCGCACCGAGGGGCCCTCGAAGAAGGAGCCCGACGAGGCCACCCCCAGCGCCACGTATCCCGCCACGACCACGCACAGCAGCATCGCCGTCGTGGAACGGGAGAACCGACGCAGCGCCGCGGGAACCCAACTCCCCTGGCTGCCCTTCGTGTTGACGAGGTTCATGTCGAGCGCACCACCTTGCGATAGGACACCACCGTGCGGATCCGGTCGGCCGACAGGGCCAGCAGGAGGACACAGCCGAGATAGATGTTCAGGCTCTCCAGGCCGACCCCCAGCAGGTCGAGGCCCTTGCGGATCACCCCGACCAGGGCGGTGCCGAGCAGGGTGCCCAGCACGGACACCACCCCACCGGTGAGCAGGGTTCCGCCGAGGACCGCGCCCAGGAAGGAGGGCAGCATGAAGTCGTCGCCGATGGAGGCCCGGAACGTGCCCGTGCCCGCCGCCGCCATGAACCCGGCGAGCGCCGCGAGCAGCCCGGAGAGCGTGTGCGCGAGCAGGACGCGGCGCCCGGTGGGGATGCCGGACAGTTCCGCGGCGGCCGGGTTGGCGCCGGTGAGCAGCAGTTCACGGCCGATGCGCGTACAGCCGTAGAGGAAACCGAGTCCGAGCATGGCGAGCACGGTGAACTGGGCTATCTGCGGGATGGCGGGGGAGCCGCAGATCGGGCCGGCGCAGATGTCGGCGAGGGAGTAGGAGCGCAGGGCGTCGATTCCGGCCGGGTGGGTGGTGAAGGCGGCGTCCTCGGTGAGGGCCGAGTAGAGGAGGGAGACGAGGCCGAGCAGGGCGAAGTCCATGGCGAGGGTGACGACGAAGGAACTCACTCCGGTACGGGCGATGAGCCACCCGGTGACCGCGCCGACGGCGGCACCGGCGGCCAGGCACATCAGGAGGCCCACCTGCATGGGGACGCCGAGGCGGTCGTAGCCGAGGCCCGCGAACAGGGCGCCGAAGGCGGCCATCCGGCCGACCGCGAGGTTCATGTGGCCCACGGACAGGGCGACCATCTGGGCGAGGGCGACCACGGTCAGCGTGGCGATGTCGCGCAGCAGGGGGAAGAGCACCAGCCGCTGGTCCAGGAACGCCGGGCGCAGCACACCGAACAGGACGCTCAGCGCGATCACCAGCACCAGCAGGCCGAGCCGCTGGTTGACCCAGAACGGCAGGCGGTGCCGGGCCGTCCGCTCCTGCGGGACGGTGTCCGGCGGGCTGATCGAGGTCGTCATGCCACCCTCCGGTCGTCCAGAGCGTCGAGGTCCCAGTCGATGCCGATGCCCGGTACGTCGGGGGCCACGGCCAGGCCGTCGCGGATGGTCAGCTCGGTCCGGGTCACCGCCCTCAACTGCGGGATGTACTCGACGTATTGGCCGTTGGGCACCGCCGCGGCGAGGCTGACGTGCAGCTCCATCAGGAAGTGCGGGCAGACCATCACGTTGTGGCTCTCCGCCAGGTGCGCGACCTTCAGCCACGGGGTGATGCCACCGATCCGGGCCGCGTCGACCTGGACGACGGAGGCGGCGCCGGCCTCCAGATAGGCACGGAATTGCATGAGCGAGTACATGGACTCGCCTACGGCGACCGGGATCCGGGTCGCGCCCGCGAGCCGCGTGTGACCGCTGATGTCGTCGGCGGGCAGCGGCTCCTCCAGCCAGTACGGGTCGTAGGGCTCCAGCGCGGACGCCAGCCGCAGGACGGAGGACGTCGTCTGGGACTGGTTGGCGTCGGTCATGATGTGCAGCGCGGGACCGACCGCCTCGCGTACCGCGCGCAGCCGTTCCGCGTCCTCGGCGGGATGCGGCCGGCCCACCTTGATCTTGACGCCCGCCCAGCCCGACTCCTGGGCGCGCAGGGCGCCTTTCACCAGTTCCTCGGCGCTCAGATGGAGCCAGCCGCCCTCGGTGTCGTAGACCGGCACCTCCTGACGGTGGCCGCCGGCCAGCCGCCACAGCGGTTCGCCCGCCCGCCTGCACCGCACGTCCCACAGGGCGGTGTCCACGGCGGCGAGCGCGAGGGAGGTGATGGCTCCGGTGGTGGTCGCCCGCGTCAGCGCGAACAGCCGCTGCCACAGCGCCTCCACGTTGCGGGCGTCCTGCCCGACGAGCGCGGGCAGCAAGTGGTCGCGCAGCAGGGCGAGTACGGAGCTGCCGCCGGTGCCGATCGTGTACGAGTAGCCGGTTCCCGCGAGGCCGTCGGCCGTCTCCAGGGCGACCAGGACCGTCTCCTGCTTGACGAACGACTGCACCGCGTCGGTACGGTCCTGCTCGACCGCGATGTCGGCCAGCCTGGCGGTGGCGGTCGTGATGATGCTGCTGCTCATCCGGCGATTCCGCTTTCTGTCGGGGGAGTCGGCCATCAGCCGCAGGAGAGGATCTTGTCGGCGAACTCCTGCTTCAACTGCGCGGTCTTCGCCTGCCGCGCCTTGTCGTAGCCGGACACGTTCGCCTTGGTGACGACGAACGAACCCGAGTCGACCTCGACCCCGGGCGAGCGCACGGTGCACTGCTTCGTCTGCAGCAGCGCCAGGGCCCAGGCCCCGATCTCGGCCTGACCGGCCGGGTTCTGCACCACGGTGGCCGTGACCGTGCCCTGCCTGATGCCGCTCAGGATCTTGGCGTCGTCGTCGATCGCGATCACCTTCGCCTTCGACCCGGACGACTTGACGACGTCGGCGGCGGCGACGGCCGGGTTGTAGGCGGTGGCGACGATGCCGGTGATCTGACCGCCCTTGGCCGCCATCAGGTCGGACACCGCCTTCTGCGCGGTCTGGAGGTCCGTGTCGATGTCGGTGATGGTCTGAAGGAGCTTCACCTTGCCGCCCGTCTCCTTCACCGCCTGGGCGACGCCCTTGATCCTCAACTGGGTATTGGCGTCCACGTTGTTGCCGGTCAGGTGGACCAGCGTGCCGTGGCCGCCCATGGCCGTGATGGCCGCCTTCGCGGCCTTGTAGGCGGCGAGTTGGACGTCCGTGGAGAGACAGAAGTCGGCGTCGTCCTTGTCACCGGCGGGGCAGGAACCCAGCGAAGCCACCGGGAAACCCTGCGACTTGAGGTCCGCGAAGGTCGAGTTGATGTCGGTGGGGGAGACACCGAACACCCCGAAGGCGTTGTAGCCGCGGGCCGCCAGCGTGGACAGCAGGTTGTTCTGCTTCTGCTGGTCCCACTCCGCCGTCTCGTCGAAGGCGACGGCACCGAGTCCGTACGTCTTCTTCGCGGCGGCGCCCGCGGTCTTCCACGGCTGAAAGTACGGGTGGGCGCCACCGGGCACGAGGGCGACCTTGGTCCCGGAGCCGTCCACGAGGTCGGCGCCACCGCCCGTCCGCGCGGCCGGCGCGGCCTGACTCCCGGACGTGGCACCCGAGTTCCGGTAGGTGCAGGCCGCCGTCCCCGTCGCCAGCAACACGACCGCGACAACTCCCGGCAGAACAGATCTGGTTGGGAAACGCATGCCCCACCCCTGCGAAATCAGATAGGAAATCGATGCGGCGATCGTGGGGGAGGAACCCGTGCGCGTCAAGGCTTCCGGCATGAAGTGGTGTGGTGGGATGGGGGCTAGCGCTTCGTGGAGTGGGGTGCCCCGGTGTCCGGAGTGATCTAGCAGCGCGCGAAATCGTATAGGAAAGCGCCTGTGTGGCGGCCTGATCACAAAGGCCGAGATCATTCCCGTGACTCGAAGATCGTGCGCTCAACTGCCCCTAGGATGGCGGGTCTCAGCTTGCCTGCGTGCAAGGCCGTGTATCACCGCAGGGAGATCGCTCATGGGCTCCGACGACGCCTTACCCGCACTGTCCGGCAACGGGATCCTGGACGGGCTGTCGGCCGGTCCCATGGTGCCGCGGCTGGTGCTGGGCGCGCGGTTGCGCGAACTGCGGGAAGGGCGGGACATCTCCCGCGAGGCCGCGGGCGAGCGGATCCGCGCCTCCCGCTCCAAGATCAGCCGGATGGAGGCCGGCCGTCATGGATTCAAACTCCGTGACGTGACCGACCTGCTCACCCTCTACGGCGTCACCGACGAGGCCGAGCGCGCCACCCTGCTGACCCTCGCCGAGCAGGCCAACTCACCGGCCTGGTGGCAGTACTTCAACGACGTGGTGCCCACCTGGACGCAGACCTACCTCGGGGCCGAACAGGCGGCGAGCCTCATCCGCTGCTTCGAGGTCCAGCGCGTTCCCCACCTGTTGCAGACCGCCGACTACGCGCGCGCCTCCCTCCGGCTCGCCCACTCGGCGGCCGGCGGGGCGGAACTCGACAAGCGGGTCAGGCTGCGGATGACCCGGCAGCGGATCCTGCGCCGCCGGCCGGCGGCACAGCTCTGGGCGGTGATCGACGAGGCGGCCCTGCGGCGCCCGGTGGGCGGTATCCGCACGATGCGGGCCCAGTTGAGGCATCTCATCGAGATCTGCCGGCTCCCGCAGGTCACCGTCCAGGTGATGCCGTTCCGCGCCGGCGGTCACGCGGCGGAGGCCGGTCCGGTGACCATCCTGCGCCTGCCCGGCGGACGGCTGCCCGACATGGTCTACCTGGAGCAGCGCGTCACCGCCCTCTATCCCGACCGGCCGGACGAGATCGAGTGCTACTGGGACGTCATGAACCGCCTGGTGGTGGAGGCCGAATCGCCGGACGAGACTCCGACGATCCTGCATCGCATCCTTCAGGAGACCTGAACCACCGGGCGGCGTCTAGCGCTTGAGGGCGACACCGCCGTACTGATGCACCTCCGCGGGCAGACCCCAGGCGCTGTCGTCGGGACGCCAGCGCGAGCACGACGCCACACCCGGTTCGAGCAGTTCCAGACCCTCGAAGAAGCCCGCGATCTGCTCGGGGCTGCGCAGGATGTACGGGATCGAACCGCCCTCGTTGTACTGCCGGATGGCGTCGACGTAGGCCTCGCTGGTGTCGGTGCTGTCGTAGTGCACGAGATAGCTGCCGGAGGGCAGGGCGGCCACCAGTCGCCGCACGATCGAGCGCGCCTCGTCGTAGTCCTCGATGTGACCGAGGATGCCCATCAGCATGAGGGCGACGGGCCGGTCGAAGTCCAGCGTCTTCCCGGCCTCCCGCACGATGGTGTCCGGGTCGCGCAGGTCGGCGTCGACGTAGTTGGTGACACCTTCCGGAGCGCTGGAGAGGAGCGCGCGGGCGTGGGCCAGCACCAGCGGGTCGTTGTCGACGTAGACGATCCGGGACTCGGGGGCCACCCGCTGGGCGATCTCGTGGGTGTTGTCCACGCTGGGCAGCCCGGTGCCTATGTCCAGGAACTGCCGGATGCCCTCCTCGGCGGCCAGGTGTCGGACGGCGCGGGCGAGGAAGTAGCGGGCGGCCCGGGCTCCGGTCTCTATGCCGGGGAAGATCTCCCGGAAGGCGTCACCGGCGACCCGGTCGACTTCGTAGTTGTCCTTCCCTCCCAGCCAGTAGTTCCAGATCCGGGCCGACTGCGGCACGGTCGTGTCGAACCTGGAGAGCGCATCCGGCTCGGAGTTCTCTGCCTCATCGGTCATGGACGCTCCTGTGCGTATGTGGTGAGAACCACGACATGGTCGAACACCGGTCGTGGAGGCCCACGTTATTCCCCCGTGGCTCGGCCCATGTGCCTCGGGGGCCCCAACCGCCCGTGTACTGGTGCCAGTTGGCTTGTTTTCCGCCCTGGGGAACCGGAATCAGCGCTCTGCCGCGTGCCGGGTGAGGAATCCGACGAGGGCGGCGGTGGCGGCCAGCACGGCCACACTGGTGAGGGCGGCGGGCAGGGAGTACCAGTCAGCCATGAAGCCGATGGCCGGTGGTCCCAGGAGCATGCCGCCGTAGCCGAGGGTGGAGGCGATCGCGACTCCGTCGGGGCCGGCGAGGGTGCCGGCGCGTTCGACGGCGACGGGGAAGAGGTTGGCGAGACCGAGCCCGGTGATCACGAAGCCCAGGACGGCCGCCCACAGGGAGGGCGCGAGGGCGCCGAGCAGCATGCCGAGGGCGGCGACCGTGCCGCCAGACACGAGGGTGCGGGTCCGGCCGAGGCGTTCGAGCAGCCGGGTGCCGCTGAGCCGGCCGACTGTCATCGCGAGCGCGAAACAGGAGTAGCCGATCGCGGCGGCGCCGGCCGTGGCGTCGAGGTCCTGCTCCAGGTGCAGGGCGCTCCAGTCGGCCAGGGCACCTTCGCCGAAGGCCGTGCACAGGGCGATCAGACCGAAGGTGAGGACGAGGCCACGGGTGCGGGCGTCGAGGCGGCGGGGCGGGGCCGCCTCCTTCGACGAGCCCTCGGGGGCCGCCGGGGGCCGGAGGCGCAGCAGGGTGCGGCCGACCACGGCGGTGACGAGCAGGCCGATCACCGTCAGGCCGAGCAGGTGCTGGGTGGGGGTGAGGGCGCCGGCGACCAGTCCGCCGAGCCCGGCGCCGACCATCCCGCCGAGGCTGAACGCGGCGTGGAAGCTGGGCATGATGGGCCGCCGCAGGGCCCTGACCAGGTCGACCGCCGCGCTGTTGAACGCGACGTTGATCCCTCCGTAGGCGGCGCCGAAGACGAGCAGCACGAGACCGAGGGTGAGTGCCGAGTGGGTGAGCGGGGGCAGCGACACGCTCAGGGACAGCAACACGGCGCAGACGACGGTGACTTGGTGGTTGCCGTAGCGGTGGCAGAGACGGCCCGTGAGCATCATCGTGATGACGGCTCCGGCCGAGACACCGAGCAGGGCGAGACCGAGGGTGCTGGCCGAGGCACCGGTCTGCGCCTTGATGGCGGGGATGCGGACGACCCATCCGGCGAAGATGAAGCCGTCGAGGGCGAAGAAGGCGGTGAGGGTGACGCGGAGGCGGGTGAGGTCGGTGGGGGTGCCCGGCACGGCGTTGTGCATACGGGATTTGTTTATTTGCGGCACAAAATCAGGCTAGGTGGGTGCGGGGCGTGGGGCAAGGCCGCAGCCGCGAAGCTGGGACGCGTGGCCCGGGGGGTGGTGGCGGGTGGGTTGGAGTAGTGGTGCGGCTACCTCGGGTGCACCGCGTAGGCCAGGTGCGTCACCCGTGCCGACGGCTCCGAACGGATCGGCTCCAGCGCGATCCTGGACGCGTCCACGCCGTCGAACAGCCGGGTGCCCGCCCCGAACAGCACCGGTGACAGCGTGATCGAGAACTCGTCGATCAGGCCCGCGTTCAGATACTCCAGGATCGTCACGCCGCCGCCCGCGATGCGGACATCGCGGTCGCCGGCGGCCTCGCGGGCCCGGTCGAGGGCGTGCTCGATGCCCTTGTCGACGAAGTGGAACGTGGTGCCGCCGGGCCGCTCCCACGGGTCACGCTTGGTGTGGGTCACGACGAAGACCGAGGTGTGGAAGGGCGCCTCCTCCGGCCATGACCGCTCGCCGAGGTCGAACATGCGCCTGCCCATGACGCTCGCGCCGGTGCGCTCGAACGTCTCCCGTGCCATGTCGTTGTCGCGGCCCTTCTCGCCGCCCTCGCCCAGCTTCAGGTTCTCCCGGAAGAACCGCAGCGGGAACACCCACTGCTGCAGCTCCGTCCACTGCGCCATCCAGCGCCGGACCTCCGGGTCGCCCTGCCTGCCGGGCGAGAACAGTTCCTCCTCGACGGACACGGACTCGGGCGCGATGAAGCCGTCCAGCGACATCGACACGCTGAAGAACACCTTCCCGGCCATCAGCCCTCCGCTCCCTTCCGTACGAGCTCGGTGACGTACGCCGCCAGATTGCTCAGGGTCTGCCGACCGCCCTCGACCGCGTGGTACTTCTCGACCGCCTCGTCGCGCTGTTCCCTCGTGGGGAACAGCGTGCGCATCACGATCCGGGTCGCCGCTCCGTCCGGCCTGAAGGTCAGGACCGACTCGAAGGCGTTCGGGTCGTCGCGTGACTCACCGTGCAGCAGCGCGATCCGCTCCGGCGGGACGATCTCGGTCCAGGTGATCCACTCCTGGTAGTCGGTCCCGTCAGGCCCGTGCAGCACGAAGTCCCACGCCCCGCCCTCGCGGAACTCGAAGGACCGCGTGGTGGTGGTGAACCCCTCCGGGCCCCACCACCGCGACAGATGCCGGACCTCGGTGAACGCCTCGAACACCAGCTCCCGCGGGGCGTCGATGGCCCGGGAGATCACGATCTCCCGGTCGGCCGTCGCCGGATCCGCCCGCGTCTCCTGCTCTGCCCCTGCCATCGGTCATCCCTCCTGCCGTGTCTGCTTGAGGTCCTGCACATAGCTGTCCAGCCGGTCGAAACTCTCGTTCCAGAACCGCTCGAATCCGCCCACCCACTCGTGGATCGGTCGCAGCCCGCGGGCGTCCAGGCCGTAGAGGCGCTGCTTGCCCACCCCGCGCACCCGCACCAGCCCGACCTCCCGGAGCACCCGCAGATGCTTGGACGCCCCCGGCTGACTCATCCCCAGCTCCTGGGCCACATCGGTCACCGGCCGCTCGCCCGCCCGCAGCAGCACCAGGATCTCCCGGCGCTGCGGCTCGGCGATCGCGTTGAACGCGTCCGACGTCGTCGCTGCTCGTGCCATGACAGCCATCGTATTCCCATATCGGTATGCGTCAAGCGGACTGGGAATTGCCGCCGCCCCGCCCCGCGTTGCCCCTGCCATGACGACGAACGCGCCCCGGCCCGAGGTCCTGCGATACACCGCCTTCTCCAGTGACCCCTCCGGGGGAAACCCCGCCGGCGTAGTCCTGGACGCCACAGCCCTGGACGACGGCGGGATGCTGGCCATCGCCGCCGAGCTCGGGTACTCGGAGTCCGCGTTCCTGACCGCGCCGCCGGAGGGACTCGGTGGACAGGAGGGGCGGGCGTACAGCATTCGCTACTTCAGTCCCAAGGCCGAGGTGCCGTTCTGCGGGCACGCCACCGTCGCGACCGCCGTCGCGCTGGCCGAGCGGATCGGTCCGGGGGAGTTGGTGTTCTCGACGCGCGCGGGTGCGGTGCCGGTGGTGGTGGCCGAGGAGGGCGGGGCACTCCGGGCCACGCTCACCAGCGTCGAGCCGCGCGTGGAGGAGATCGCCGCCGCCGATCTCGACGAGGCGCTCGCCGCGCTCGACTGGCCGCAGGCCGATCTCGACCCCGCCTTCCCGCCCCGGATCGCCTTCGCCGGTGCCCGTCATCTCGTTCTCGCGGCCGCGACCCGCGCCCGACTTGCGGACCTCGCCTACGACTTCGCCCGCCTCGAAGCCCTGATGCACCAACTGGACCTGACCACCGTCCAGTTGGTGTGGCGGGAGTCGGCCACCGTCTTCCACGTCCGTGACCCGTTCCCCGTCGGCGGCGTCGTCGAGGACCCGGCGACCGGCGCCGCGGCCGCCGCGTTCGGCGCGTACGCACGGGAGTTGGGCCTGGTCCCCGAGGACGCCGTCCTCACCCTGCACCAGGGCGAGGACCTGGGCCGCCCCGGGGAACTCACGGTGACCCTGCGCGCCGGCGACCCGCGGGTCCGGGTCGGCGGCGCGGGAGCGCGCATCGGCTGACGCGCGTGGCGCTGTGGCGTTGCGGACGCGGGGCTCCCGAACGGGCTCGTGAGCCGGGCTGTCGGCTGATCCGGAACCGGATCGGCTCCGGGTCCCGTGCATCGCCTGCTTCCCGTGCCCATGACCACCGTTCCGCGCGAGCTCGTGGCCGCGGGACGGTCGCCAGGGTGACGTCGGTCGGTCAGTCCGCTGCCGGGCTCTGCGGGGTCCGGGCCCGGGTGAACCCGTGGCTCCGCTCCACCTTCGCCACATGCAGGGTGTAGCTCTCGTACCACTGGGCCTGCCCGCGCTGCTGCGCCGCGCGGTGCTCGGCGTTGGTCCGCCACTCTGTGAGGGCGTCGGCGTCGCGGAAGTACCCGACCGTGATGCCGAGCCCGCCCGGAGTCTGGGCATGGTCCATCCCCAGGTACCCGGGGATGTCCTGCACCAGCTCTTCCATACACGCGGCGGTCTCGCTGTACCCGCTCTGCTCCTGGGTGCGCACCGTGGTGAACACGGCCGCGTAGTAAGGGGGTTCATAGGCCGCGACGGGTGCGACAGGCGCTTCGGAGTGCTCGCTCATGGCGTCACGGTAAGGCAGAACGCGCCCGATGATCCGGACGAATTCCGTCAGTGGCCCATGGCACGATCGCGGGCATGCCATCGATCGACGAGGCGCTCCTTCTCAAGTCGGCCGCAGAGCACGGGATTCCCGGTCCCGTCGCACGGGAGTTACTGGCCCGGTGCCGGTCGTGCCTCTATCTGGTGCAGGACACACAAGTGCCCGAGTCCCTGCGGGAACACGTCCACCCCGCCGCCCGGACCGGCGGGCTCCCCGCACTGCCGGACGGGATGGACTGGCCCGAAGGACGCGAGCCGCTGGTGCTGAGCGTCGACTGCGCGGCGCTGCCCTGGACCTCGACCTGGCCTACGGCGGACCCCGCCCCGGTGTCCGCGTACAGCTCGGCGGGTTCTCCGACCCGTGGGACATGGCACCGGACGAGGGCGATCTCGTGCCGTTCGCGCAACCGGCCGGGCAGGCGATCGACTACACGGTGTGCACCATGGACCTGATCGTGGCCACACGGGGGACATCGCCGCGCGGCGGTATGCCGATCTCCGGTTCGAGCAGCAGACCTGATCCGCGGCGTGGCCGGCGGCCTCCGCGCAGCTCACCGGGCCGCCGCCCCGACAAGCTCGGCGGTCGCGTCCCACAACCGGCCGGCCAGGGTCGGGTCGAGGCCGGCCTTGCCTGGGCGGCGGAGGGCGGGGGCGCCTCGGAAGCCGCCCAGGCCCTCCGGCCCGATGTAGGAGTTGCCGGGGACGTCCTGGGTCGCGGCGTAGAGCAGGGACAGGGCTCCACGCTCCGGCGCGTTGGTGAGGAACGTGAACCGGTTGATGACGTTCGACCGGGAGTGGGCCGCCAGCGAGGTGCGGGCGATGCCAGGGCTGGCGAGCACCGAGCGGACCGGGCTGCCGGCGGCGGTCAGCCGGTGCTGCAGCTCCAGTGAGAACAGGACGACGGCGAGCTTCGAGGCTTGGTAGGCCTGCATGCCGTTGTGCTTGCGCGTGCGCCAGTCGAGGTCGGCCAGGTCGATCCTGCCCTGCTTGTGCAACTCGCTGGTGACGTGCACCACGCGGTCGGTGATGTGGTCGAGCAGCAGGGTGGTCAGGAGGAAGGGCCCCGTGTAGTTGGTGGTGGTCTGGAGGTCGAGGCCGTCGGCGGTGCGGGCGGCGGGGATGTCCATCACGCCGGCGTTGTTGATCAGGATGTCGATGTCGCCGGACCAGGCGTCGGCGAACGCTCGCACCGAGGTCAGGTCCGAGACGTCGAGCGCCCGGATGTCGAAGGTGCCGGGCAGGTCGGCGATGGCGTGACGGGCCTTGCCGGGGTCGCGTACGCCGAGCACGACGCGGGCACCGGCACGGGCCAGCTCGCGTGCCGTGATCAGGCCCAGGCCGCGCCCGGCACCGGTGATGACCACCGTCCGGCTGGTGAGGTCCGGGAGGTCGTTCGCTGTCCAACTGGGCGTGTTCGTCACGGGACTTGGCTCCTTGGTCCGTGGTGCGCGGCGGCGGGTTCGCCGTGGTCGCTTCTCGGCGACCGGTGATCGCATCGCCAGTGAACTCGCCGCACCACGGGCGCTGGAAGGACATGCGCAACCACTGACCGACAGGTCGTGGATAAGCCGCGCCGGATCGCCAACGATGGGAACCATGGACCATACGTTCGACCGCTCGTCCTTCGGCGCCTTCCTGCGCACCCGTCGTACGGCGCTGCAACCCGAGGACGTCGGGTTGCGCCGCGGACCGCGCAGACGTGCTCCGGGCCTGCGCCGCGAGGAGGTGGCCGAACTGTGCACCATGTCCGCCGACTACTTCGCCCGGCTGGAGCGCGGCGATGGGCCGCAGCCCTCGGAGCAGATGATCGCGGCCATCGCCCGCGGACTGAGGCTGACTCCGGACGAACGCGATCACCTGTTCCTGCTCGCCGGCTACCGAACTGCCCGCCGCGATCTACGACTTCAGCATGTGAGCCCCGGTCTGATGCGCGTCATGGACGGCCTGGCCGGCGCCACCGCGCAGGTGATGGGCCCGCTGGGCGAGACCTTGCTGCAGACGCCGTCCGCGGTGGCCCTGCTCGGCGAGCAGACCCAGTACACCGGCAACTCCCGCAGCGCGACCTACCGTTGGTTCACCGATCCGGTCGAGCGTGAGCGGTACGACCCCGAGCAGCACGACGACAACAGCCGTACCAACGCGGCGTTGTTGCGCGCGGCCGTCACCCGGGACGGGCCCGGCTCCGCCGCGGCGGACCTGGCGGACCTCCTGCTGCGCGGCAGCGAGGAGTTCGCCCGGCTGTGGGAGCGCCACGAGGTGGGCCTGCGCTGGAGCGAGACCAAACGGTTCGTCCACCCCCAGGTCGGACGACTGGACCTCTACTGCCAACTCCTCCTCGAACCGGACCAGGGCCAGTCGCTGCTCGTCTTCACCGCCACCCCGGGCACGGAAGACCACGTGAAGCTCGCCCTCCTCACCGTGCTGGGCACCGAACGGTTCGCCGTCGACACCGAGTGATGCGCGAAGGGCGATTCAGGGTTCATGTGGTGAAGTGGTCGACAAATCTCCTGGGTGGTGGCTGATGTTCGCCGTTCGATCGTGGCCACAGGCCCCGCACAGGCCCTCTTATCGGTCAGGCGGAACGTGACTGATTGTCGATGTGAGCCACGTCATGCCCGTTCGGCACGTGCCTGGTGGGCAGACCTCTGTCCGTATTGGGTGCGGCTTGTTCGGCCTTGGTTGGTTTCTCTTCGTGACGTGTCCGGAAGAGACCATGTCGTGGCGCATATCGCACAGTTGGGAGTCACGGCAAGACGCCGGGTTTCAGTCAACCTAGTAACGTGATCTTGGCTGAGATGGGTCGACAAGTAGACAATATTTCGGGCAGGCGCCCATGGGCGACGAACCACTGCCCGACGAACGACCTCCGGATCAAGCCCGACACGGAGGCAGCGTGCAGGAGGGGTTGTGGAACGCTACTTCACCAGCGGGTGGCACGAGGACCTGCGCCAACGAGTGCGAGAGTTCGCCGAACGGGAGGTGCGCCCGCGGATAGCGGAGATGGAGACATCCCGCACCGTGGCGCACGAGCTGTCCAGTCTCATCGCCCGGCAGGGCTGGATCGGCGTGACCATTGGGAAAGAGTACGGCGGAATGGGCGCCGGGCACCTGGCGAAGACCATCACCATCGAAGAACTCGCCCGGGTATGCGGTGCTATGGGAGCCATGGTTCAGGCCTCCCAGCTCGGTGTGGCAAAAATCATTCACTTCGGGAACGCGGAGCAGAAGCGGAAGTGGCTGCCGCGCATCGCCGCCGGCGACTGCCTCCCGACCATCGCGGTCACCGAACCGGAGTCGGGCGGCCATGTGTTGGGCATGGGCAGCACCGCCGTCCGGGACGGTGACGACTACATCCTCAACGGCCGCAAGGTCTTCGTCGGCAACAGCCACGTCGGCGACCTGCACGGCGTGGTCGTACGCACCGGCGAGGGCTCCAAGGGACTGTCGGCCTTCCTCGTCGAGGCCGACCGCCCCGGCTTCTCGCTCGGCGAACTGCGGCCCGCGATGGGCCTGCACGGCTTCAGCTTCGGCGAGCTGATCTTCGACAACTGCCGTGTACCGGCGGCGAACCGCCTCGGCAAGGAGGGCCAGGGCCTGGCCGTCGCCTACTCCTCCAGCATCCTCTACGGCCGCCCCAACCTCACGGCCGTGTCCCTCGGCATCCACCAGGCCGCCTTCGAGGAGACGACGGCGCTGTGCATCGAGCGCGAGCGCTTCGGAGCACCGCTGGGCGACCTCACCAACATCAAACTCAAACTGGGCAGGATGAAGTCCCGCCTGATGACGGCCCGGCTGGCCGCCTATCACGCCGTCCACCTCCTCGACCAAGGGCTGTCCTGCGACGCGGAGTTGATGAACGCCAAGCTCCTCAACGTCGAGGCGGCCGTCGACTCGGCCCGTGACAGCATGGAGATCCACGCCGCCAGCGGCCTGTTCACCGACCGCCCGGTGGAGCGCTATCTGCGCGACGCCCATCACATCTACGCCCCCGCCGGCACCTCCGACATCCAGCTCCTCCGGCTGGGCGAGGTGGCCCTCGGCACGGCCAAGGGCCAGTGGTCCGAGCGGCTGGCCGACCTGGTGCGGACCGTCCAACCCCAGCGCCGTCTGGGGCAGTTGGAGACGGCCGGTCACGCGGGCTGAACACCGGGGAGCCACGGACACAGCGTCGTGCCCGCGGCTCCCGTCCTGAATTCCCCCCAGCCCCGGCGTCCGCGTCGGCCGCGGGCTCAGATTCCGCCCCGGGTCTCCATCTGGTGGAGCCGGTCGACCAGTTGCTGCGCCATCGACTTGATCGTCGCCAGACCCTCACGGCCCCACGGATGGGTGTCCGTGTCGACCACGCAGATCGTGCCCAGGGCCATGCCCGTCTTCCAGTCGATCAGCGGCGCGCCCATGTACGAGCGGATGCCTATCTCGTCCACGACCCGGTTGCCCGCGAACCGCGGGTAGTCGCAGACGTCTTCGAGGACCAGCGCCTTCTTCCGCACGACGACGTGCGGGCAGTACCCCTGATCCCGCGTCATCGTCCGGCCGACCTCCGCCTGCTGGTCCGGCTCCAACTGCACGCCCGGACGGCCACCGGCGTACAGGCCCGCGAAGTACTGACGGTTCTCGTCGATGAAGTTGACCATCGAGAAGGGCGCGCCGGTGACATGCGCGAGGTTGCGCGCGAACTCGTCGAACTCCGCGATCGGCGCCTCCCCGAGGCCGAGTTCGCGCAGCCGCGCCACCCGGGCGGCCGCTTCCCGGTCCTCGGGCGTCAGCAGCAGATGGCTGGTCGGGTCGTACGAGTTCTGGGTGTTGTAGGGAACCGGGGCTGACATGCAGGCTCCATTCGGTCGCGCCGAGCGTGGCTCAACGCGACGGGTAAAGCTCCGCGGGCGGGGTGCCGGGAGTCGAGGCGAGCAGATGCTGTACGAGTGCGATCAACACGCGGGTTCCGGAGTTGCACTGCCGCGCGTCGCAGATCACGACGGGTACGTCGGGCTTGAGGTCGAGCGCCGCGCGGATCTCGTCGGACTCGTAGTGATAGGAACCGTCGAACTCGTTGACGGCGACGATGAAGCCGATGCCACGCCGTTCGAAGAAGTCGACGGCGGCGAAGCAGTGGTCCAGCCGGCGGGTGTCGGCGAGCACCACGGCGCCCAGTGCGCCGTTCGACAACTCGTCCCACATGAACCAGAACCGCTCCTGTCCGGGCGTACCGAACAGATACAGGACGTGGTCCGAGTCCAGGGTCATCCGGCCGAAGTCCATCGCCACCGTGGTGGTCGACTTGTCCTCGATGCCCACCAGGCTGTCGGTGCGGGCGCTGACGGAGGTCAGCAGTTCCTCGGTGCTCAGCGGCTCGATCTCGCTGACCGCACCGACGAACGTGGTCTTGCCGACCCCGAAGCCCCCGGCTATGAGGATCTTCAGGGCGGTGGGGAAGGGGTCAGAGCCGCTTGCGTAGCCCATGCAGCACCGCCTCCAGGAGGTTTCGGTCGGTCGGGGAGGCCGCCTCGACGGCGCGCGGCGAGCGCAGGGCGAGCGCCTGGTGCGTCACGAGGTCGGAGAGCAGAACTTTGGTGATCACAGCGGGCAGCCGCAGATGCGCGGCCACCTCGGCGACCGAGATGGGTGCGTCGCACAGGGTCAGGACCTGGTCGTAGTCGGGCCCCAGATAGCTCTGCGGCCTGGTACCGGTGGCCATCACCATGGTGAGCAGGTCGAAGTGCGCCGTGGGACGGGTACGACCGTTGCTCACGGTGTACGGCCGTACTAACCGCCCTGCCTCGTCGTCGAGCCACGACCCGTCCTCCGCGTCGGACATGGTCAGCGCCTCGGATCCATCGACGAACCGGCCCCCTGCTGTCGGACCGGCGTGGCGAGGTAGGGGCGAACACTCTTGACCAGCATGGCCATTTCGTAACCGAGGACGGCCGCGTCGGCCTCCCGGTCGGCCAGTACGGCAAGACAGGCGCCGGAGCCGGCCGCGCACACGAACAGCAGGGCGCTGTCCAGTTCCACGACCACCTGCCGCACATCGGCGCCCTGGGCGAACTGCGCGCCCGCGCTGCGGGCCAGCGAGTGCAGACCGGAGGCCAGGGCGGCCAGATGCTCGGCCTCGGCCGCCGTCTCCAGGCCGTCGGCCGCCTTCGCCAGGCCGTCCGTGCTCAGCAGCACTGCGCTGCGGGTGTAGGGGACCCTCTGGACGAGTCCCGCCAGGAGCCAGTCGAGGTTCTGCTGGCCGGCGTGCATGTCGCTCACGATGGCGTTCTTCTCCTTGATGCGAGTAACGGAGCCTGCGGGTCAGCGAGCGCTGTCGGTGGGAGGCTCGTCGGGTTCGTTGTCGGCGAGGCTGACTCCGCGCCGGAACATGGCCATCAGTCCCGGATCGTGCTCGACCTCTTGTTCCTCGGTCCTGCGCGGCGCCGGACCGTCACGCAGTTCCGGTACGAGGTGCTCCTGCGCGTGCCGCTGGGGCAGCCGCGGCCGCTCGTCCCGGGAGTCCCTGCCGTACGGCACGGACCCGCGCTCACGCGGTGCGGCCGGTTCCATGGTCATCGGGCGCTGCTGCTGGTGCTGGTGCTGCTGCGGGGCGGGCATCGGAGCGTCGGCGGAGCGGGCCGGGGGCAGCGGCTGCCGGAACGTGGGCGGCGGAGCGGCGGGCCGGCCCGGCGCCTCCGGTACGGCGGTGTGGTGGGCCGGGGCGACCTGGGCCGGCCGGGACATGTCGGCGACCGCCTGGGGGTGCCCCTGGCCGGACACCTCGCCGGGCTCCTCGCCCATCAGTCCGCGCGGGATCACCAGAATGGCCTGGATGCCGCCGTAGATGTTGCTCTGCAACCGGACCGCGATGCCGTGCCGGCGGGCCAGCGCTGAGACCACGTACAGGCCGATCCGGCCGTCGGCGAGAAGCTTGCTGATGTCGATGCGGTCCGGTTCGGCGAGCAACGCGTTGATACGGTCCTGCTCCTGCGCGGGCATGCCGAGCCCGCGGTCCTCGACCTCGACGGCGAGACCGGCGGTCACCCGCTGGGCGCGCATCAGGACCTGGGTCTGGGGCTCGGAGAACGTCGTGGCGTTCTCGACGAGTTCGGCCAGCAGGTGGATGACGTCGGCGACGGCGTGGCCGCGCAGCGTGCCCTCGATCGGGGGGACCAGCTTGACCCGGGAGTAGTGCTCGACCTCGGCGATCGACGAACGCAGCACCTCGGTCAGCGTCACCGGACGGGTCCACTGCCGACGCGAGACCGAGCCGCCGAGCACGGCCACGTTCTCCGCGTGGCGGCGGATACGGGTGGCGAGGTGGTCGACGTGGAAGAGGCCCTTGAGGAGCTCCGGGTCCTCGACCTCGTTCTCCAGTTGGTCGAGCATGTTGATCGCGCGGTGCACCAGGGACTGCAGGCGCCGGGCGAGGTTGACGAAGACCTCGACGCGCTCCTCGCTGTCCGGCGCGGAGGCCCGGGCGAGCTGCGCGGTCTGGGCGACGACGGTACGGGCCTGCCACAGGCCCACGCCTATCTCGTACGTGAGGCGGCCCAGCGGGTCGTTCCCCGACGGCGGCTGGTGGGTGAACGGCACCTGCGCCACCGGCTCACCACGCTCCAGCCGCTGGAGCACCTCCTGCAATTCCGACTGGCCCGTGGCGACCGTGTGGCGCAGCGAGGCGTACTGCTGCGATATCCCCGTGGCCTCGGCGCGCCCGAGCCGAACGCCACCGACCAGGATTCCGCAGCCGAGGACGGCGGCGACCGCGAGCACCGTCCAGGTGGTCCCGTCGGCGGATCCGCTCTGGGTGCGCAGCACGATCAGGACGACGGCCGCGGCGAGGATCGTCATGGCGGCGGCGGGCAGGACGGCGAGCCGGACCGAACGTGACCGAGTGGCTGAATCCGACGGTCCGTCCTGGGCGGAGGACCGGGCGTGTCTGTTTCGCGCGGAGCCCGATCCAGCCGTTCGATCGGGCTCCGAGGGCACAGCATAGGAGGGGATTTCGGGCATCGGAGTCCTCTCGATCAACCAGCTGGGACACACCGCGCGCAGCGCACATTAACCGTCAAGTCCGGTAAGGAATGGGACAGTTAACGGTCAGCCACCCTACGCCACCATCCTTAATGCGACGTAATCACGTCACGGTAGACGCCCGACCTGGCCTGCTGAAACGGTTCTCTGGTGGTTCCTATGAAGAGAACGGGCACTGCTTACGCGACAAAGGACCCATTTGCCGCGCCCCGCAACATGGTGGAAATGCAGAGTTGGCTCAACTGTTGTCTGCGGGAGCCGGAAAGTTTGCCCAGGAAGACAGCTGCGGCCGGCGATCCAGGCGACGCTCGGCCCCCAACCGTGTGAAGAGATCGAGGAGTTCCGGTGCGTCCACGGTGGCTGGAATCACCACCCCAGGTCCGCAGGAGGTCGGCGCGGGGTTGCCGTCGCAGGTGCAGGCGTTCGCGCCGCCCGCATGGCCGGCTCCCGGGCGGAGCTGATGCAGGTCCTGCGCCACTGAGGTCTGCGCGCCCCGCGCGCCGTACGCGACCTGGAGGCCGGCGTCGCCTCCGGCCGCTTCCCGGTCGCCGACCGGACGGTGGCCGTTGCGGCACTGGGCGGTTCACTGCTTGCGCTGATCGAACTCCGCTTCACCGAACCGGACTTGGACGGTGAGGAGGCGGCCTCGAACCTCGCCGAGATGCTGCCGCGCATGCTCGGCGCCGCACCGGACGAGGTGCACGACGTGACCCGGCCGCCGCTGCCCGACCTCGGCTGACGGACTGTCGCGGCAGACCCCTTCTTTCCGAGCTCTTCCCTTCCCCTGGTGAACCCCGGCGGCTCCTTTCACCTCTACGACATGTAGTGGAGGTGCCCCCGGCGTGAACCGCCGACCGACGGGGACGGAACGAGGGGAAGGACGCCATGGACGACGGTCCCCGTGCCGACGGTGGTCTCCGGCTGAGGCGGCGCCCCGCGCCCTCGACGGCGGGACCGCTCCGGACCCGGCCGCTCACCACCGGGCCCACGGCGCCGCAGCAACTGCACCGGGGGATGACCCTGATCGCCGCGATCAGCCTGTTCATCGGCACCCGCGACGCCTGGACGAGAGCGATCACCTCCCGGCCGCCGGCCGCCGGGATCATCTCGGTCTGCTACGCCGGAATCCTGGTCGCGGGCGTCCTGGCCCTCACCGTGCGCACCCGGCGCACCCTGACCCGGGTGGACGCGGGCGTCCTGCTGCTCGCCGTCGTGCTGGTCCTCTGCGGCTACTGGCTCAACCACGCGGGCACCGACGAGGGCGTGCTCACCGCGCAGGCCGCCCACCAGATCCTGCACGGCCAACCCATCTACGGCCGGCCCTGGCCATGGCTGTTCGACACCCCGTCCGTCGGCATCACCAAGACCATGTCGGGCGGCGCCGACTACACCTACGGCTATCCGCCCCTGACCGCGCTGCTCGCCGCCCCCGTCCACGCCGTCGTCCACTCGACGGCCGCCGCCACCCTCGTGACCACCGGCGCGCTCCTCGCGGGCGCCGTCCTGCTGTGGCTGCTGCTCCCGGCCCCCTGGCGGCCGGGCGCCACCGCCGTCTGTCTCGGCTTCGGCTTCCTGCCCGGCTACGCCTACTCCGGCTACCCCGCCGTCCTCGCCCTCGTCCTCCTCGTCCCCGTCGTGGTCAGGTGGCCCGACACCGGAGCCAGTGGCCGGCTCGGCGGGCCGGGAGTGCTCCAGGCCCTCTGCCTGGGCGCGGCCTGCGCCACCCAGCAACTCGCCTGGTTCCTCACCCCGTTCCTCCTCATCGGCCTCTATGCCGTCCGGCGCGGCGAACTCGGACCCCGGATCGCCCTCGGCGTACTCGCCCGCTACACCGGCACCGCCGCACTGACCTGGGCCGCGATCAACGCCTACTTCGCCACCCAGGACTTCCACACCTGGCTGCACGGACTGCTGCTCCCGATCACCCAGAAGGCGATCCTGCACGGCCAGGGCCTGATGGGGATCTCGTACTACTTCACCGCGGGCAGCAGGCATCTCGACTACTACTCCTACGGCAGCCTCCTGCTCCTGATCGGCCTGCTCGCCGCCACGCTGCTCTTCGTGCGACGGCTCGGCCCGGCGATCACCGTGCTGCCCTGGCTGAGCTTCTACCTCGCCACCCGGTCCCAGGACGGCTACTTCCTGATGATGACCCCGCTGTGGCTCGCGGCGGCCGCCACTGTCTCCGCCGCCGCGCTCGCCACAGCGTGGCAGCCCCGCGTCCCGCGGCTGACCACACGCCCGGCCAAGGCCGTCCTCGCCGCGGGACTGCTGGCTCCCGCCGTCGTGTGCGCGACGATCGCCGCGGCCAGTCCGCCTCCGCTGCGCATGAACGTCACGGCGAGCATCGTGGAGCGCTCCGGGCACCGCGACATCACCCACCTCGTCGCCCGGGTCGTCAACAGGACCGCCACCCGGCTCACCCCCCACTTCGCCAGCCGCCTCGGGCAGGGCGCCTCCGACTGGTGGACCGTCTCCGGCGGCCCGGTGTCCCTGGCCCCGCACGCCTCCGCGACATACGTCGTGAAGCCGCCCGGCGGTGTCCGGCGGGTGCCGGGCGGCTCGCATCCGCGCTTCTACCTCATCGCCGTCACCGGGACGCCGATGACCATCACCACCGCCCGCATTCCGACCAGTTGACCGACCTTGACGCAAAATGAAATCCCGTAAATGAGAAAGTCCTTACAGTGCCCTCATCTGAGATTGTTATATTGCGCAACCACGCAAGCGAGACGGGAACCCCCTCTCGCCCGACCCGACACGGCCGCGCGCCCCAGGCCGCAGCACCGACGGCCTGAACGGCCCGACCGTTTTGTGGGAGTGCCAGATGACCGACCTCGGGGACGGCCCCGTGGGACATGCCACGCGCAGTCGCACACGAGGGGTGCCCAGGCCGCGCACAGGTGATGCCGAGGAGCCGCTGCCCACCGGCGGCCGGGCCGCCGCGCGTGCCGCGGCCCGCCACGCGCCGCGCGGCGGATCCCGCGCGGCCGGACGCGCCGCCTCCCGCCGCCGGGCCAAGCAGACCCCGCGCGGCAAGCGGGTGTTGAAGATCACCGCGATATCCCTGTCGGTGCTGATCATGGTGACCGCGGGCGCCGGCTGGTGGTTCTACGAGCACCTGAACGGCAACATCAACAGCGTCTCGATCGACGACGGAGCGGGCGGCAAGGAGAAGGCCGACGCCTTCGGCCGTACGCCGATCAACCTCCTGGTGATGGGCAGCGACGCCCGCACCAGCGCGACCGACTGCAAGCTCGGCGGCGGCTGCTCGACCACCGGTGTGCAGACCGGGAACGGCAACGCGGACGTGGAGATGGTGGTGCACATCTCGGCGGACCGTTCCAACGCCACCGTGATGAGCATCCCCCGCGACACCATGACCCAGGTCCCCGCCTGCTCGGACCCGAAGAGCAAAGAGTCGACGCCCGGCTACTACGGCCAGATCAACAGCGCGCTGCAGTACGGGCAGGAGTGCCAGGTCAAGACCGTGCACGCGCTGACCGGCATCACCATCGACCACTTCGTGCAGATGGACTTCTCCGGCGTGGTGAAGATGTCCGACGCGGTTGGCGGCGTCTCGGTGTGCGTCGACGCCGACGTCTACGACACCTACTCGCACCTGAAACTCGCCAAGGGCACCCACACCCTCAAGGGCAACGCGGCGCTCGAATTCGTCCGCTCCCGGCACGGCTTCGGCGACGGCAGCGACCTCGGCCGTACCGTCTCACAGCACCTCTTCCTCAGCGCGATGATCCGCAAGTTCAAGAGCGCCGGCACCCTCACCAACCCCACGGCCGTCTACAACCTGGCCGACGCCGCCACCAAGGCGCTCACCGTGGACACCGGCCTCGGCACCGTCAAGAAGCTCATCGGGCTCGCCGCCGACCTCGACAAGGTCCCGACGAAGCGCATGACGTTCACCACGATGCAGACCGGTGCCGACCCGGCGAACGCCAACCGGGTCGTGCCCGCCGCCGCGGCGAAGAGCCTGTTCGCGACCATCGCCAACGACCAGTCGCTGACCAGCTCGTCGGGCAAGAAGTCCTCGGCGGCCACCGCGACGGCCACGGCCGCCGCCGTACCCGCCGCGCAGATCGCCGTCACGGTGGAGAACGGCACCAGCATCAGCGGCCGCGCCTCCACCGTCGCCACCTCCCTGATAGACGGGGGCTTCAGCTCCGGCACCACCACCGGCAACGCCTCGGTCAGCGCGACCACGACCACGCTCACCTACGGCACCGGCCAGAAGGCCGAGGCCCAGACCGTGGCCAAGGCGATCGGCCTCGCCTCCTCGCACCTCAAGCAGGGCACCGGCACCGGCCTGACCCTGGTGATCGGCACGGACTGGCCCAGCGGCACGACGTACCCGGGCGCCAGCTCGTCCCCGGCCCCCGCCGACACCAAGGCTGCCACGTCCAACGCCCAGGCCTCGACCGCCGACCAGTCGAAGTCCTGTGCCAAGGTCAGCCCCTACAAGACGGTCAGCCTCAACGGCGTCGCGATGACCCCGACCCAGGCCTACCGCGCGGCGACCAACAAGAAGGACTCGGCCTCCTGACGGACGGCTACGGCTGCGGCAGTACGACGCTCTCGGCGGTCCAGGTGATGTGCGGGGGATCCACCCGCGCGCACAGGGGACCGCCGCGTGCGTCGGTCAGCCCGAGCCGGCCGACCAGCAGGCCGTCGCGCGCGGCGGCGGCCAGGACGTCGGCCGGCACCGAGTCGAGCATGAGTTTGGCGCGCCGGAACATCGTGAAGACACCGGCCTCGTCGACCGTGCCCCAGGACAGATAGACGAACCGCAGGCCCATCCGGTGCTGCACATAAGGGCCCTCGACCACGATGCCGTCCGGGGTGACCTCCGTCGTGCACTCCAGCGTCCAGGTCGCGGACGCGCCGTCCCCCGGCTGCGGATCGAGCAGTTCGGCCGGCCGGTCCTTGCGCTGCACGGCGACATGGATGTTGTCGTACGTCGGGACGGGCTTGTCGGCGGGTGCGGGGCAGCTGCGGCCGGGCAGGTCGACGGCGTCGATACGGAGGTGCATGGGGGCCATCATGCCGGGCCCGCCCGGGGATCAGTCGGTGGAGTCGAGGAAGCTGCCCACGACCCGGAGGTAGAGCTCCTCCTCCTCGACGTGCGGCATGTGGCTGGAGTGCTCGAACATGTGCCAGCGCACGTCGGGGACGTGGTCGGCGAACGGGCGCAGCGTCTCGGGGGTCGCCTCGTCGTACCGTCCGGACACCAGCAGGGTCGGTGCCTCGATCAGATGCAGCCGGTCGATCACGGACCAGTCCTTGAGTGTGCCGACGACATGGAACTCGTTCGGCCCGTTCATCGTGTGGTACACGGTCGGGTCGGCCGCGATGTTGTCCCAAGTCGCCTGCACCTCAGGCGGGTTGGGGGTCAGACGGCACACGTGGCGCTCGTTGAAGACCTGCTCGGCGGCGACGTAGTCGGGGTGGTCGGTGGTTCCGGCGGCCTCGTGAGTGAGCAGGGTGCGCTGTACCTCGGGCGGGAGCTGGCCGCGCAGTTCGGCCGCCCCCGCGAGCCACAGCTCCATGGACGCGGGGGAGTTGGCGATGACCAGACCGCGCAGCCCGGTCGGTCGGCGTACGGCGTGCTCGGCGGCGAGCATGCCGCCCCAGGACTGGCCGAGGAGGTGGTAGGCGTCGGCGATGCCCAACTCCTTGAGGAGCTGATCGAGTTCGTCGAGGAAGAGCTGGACGGTCCAGAAGTCGGCGCCCCTGTCCCGCAGATGGGTGGAGCGCCCGGTGCCGAGCTGGTCGTAGTGCACCACGGGCCGTCCCTGCTCGGCGATGCCCGCGATGCTGAGCGTGTAGTCGTGGCCCGCGCCGGGTCCGCCGTGCAGCACGACCAGGGGCGTCCGGCCGGCCTCACCGGTGATCCGGTACCAGGTGGAACAGCCGTTGAAGTCGACCGTGCCGGTGCGATGCGGCTCGGGAATCGCCACGCGAGGCCTCCCAGACGGACCGGACGCGAGCCGGCCGGGGGTTGGAGCGGAAAAGGGTGCGACGGATCGCTGTGATGGTGATCGAGCGAAAGGCCGCCGCACAAGACCTTTTGGCGGGGCCGGGCCAAGACGTAACGGCGAGTTCACGTGGCCCGCCCGCGTTCACAGAACCGGCATCAACGCGTCTCGACGGCGAACTCCCGCACGGCACCGTCGACTTCCGCCACACCGCCCAGCCGCGGCACGGGCCGCGCGCTCGCGGTGATCGTGGCCGGGCTGCCCAGGGAGTCGCCCATGTCGACGGCGATCTCGGTGACGCCCCGGGCGGCCAGGTCGGCGGCGAGACACGCGGTGCTGTTGGCGTTCGCGATGTCCTCCGGGACGCCGATCGACGGCGCGAACATCCGCGCCGTGATCCCGCCGGAGCGCGTCGGTACCGAGTACACGTAGCAGCCGAGGAGTCCGAGCCGGTCGCAGGCCGCGCGGAGCCCTTCGAAGTCCGGGGCGAGCGCGGCGAGCGCCGCGCGCGACACCACCGGGACCAGCAGGCGTGCCCGTCCGATCGAGGCCACGCGAGCACCGGGGGCGAGTGTGTCCGGGGTGATGCCCAGCGGGGGCAGGACGAGTGCGGTCTCGTCCGCGCTCGGCTCCCGCGTCTCGACGGGACCCGGCTCGAAGCCGGCACGGAACCGCGTCCCCTCCCGTACGGCACGGCCGGCGAACGAACGCCCCCCGGCCCGCAGGGTGCCCCGGTACTCCGGGCCTCCGGCGCGCGCCGCGAGGAAGGCCAGGGCGGCGACCGTACCGTGGCCGCACGCGGGGAGTTCGCCCTCGGCGGTGAAGAAGCGGAGCGAGACCTCGGACCCGCGCACGGCGACGAACGCGGCGTGCGAGGTCCCCGCGAGGACCGGCACCCGGCATCGCTCGTCGTCGCTCAGCGGCATCTCGTCCAGCACGGCCGTGGGGCTCCCGCCGGAGCCTTCACGCAGACACGCGCGGACGATGGTGACGGACAGTCGGCTGATCACACGAGAACCGTACTATGTTCTGTCGCACCATCAGACATTCGGAGCAAATATGCAAAAAACGGATGAGCTGCTTGATGTGACGGAGCGGGCGGCCCAGGAAACCGTCCACCCACCCGAGCCACGGCGCCGCACCCTTCGCAGACCCCCGCCCGCGACAGCGCTCGCCCTTGCGCTCGGTCTGGCGGCGGCCGTTCTCCTGCTCTCGGGCACGCCATGGCTGAACGGCCCCGCCGTCGCGGCCTGGCGCACCGTCTGCCTGGCCATCACCGTGCAGGCGCTGCCCTTCCTCCTCCTGGGCACCGCCCTGTCCGGGGCCATCAACGCCTTCGTGCCCGCCGACCTGTTCACCAAGGTGCTGCCCAAGCACCCCGCGCTCGCCGTCCCGGTCGCGGGCGTCGCGGGAGCCGTCCTGCCCGGCTGCGAATGCGCGTCCGTGCCGGTCGCCAACAGCCTGATCCGCCGGGGCGTCACCCCGGCCGCCGCCTTCGCGTTCCTGCTCTCGGCGCCCGCGATCAACCCGATCGTGCTGACCGCCACCGCCGTCGCCTTCCCGGCCAGCCCCGCCATGGTGCTGGCCCGGCTCATCGCCTCGCTCGCCACCGCGGCCGCCATGGGCTGGCTGTGGCTCTGGCTCGGCCGCGAGGAGTGGCTGCGCCCGGTCGTCCGGCACACCGGACACCGGTCGGGACACAGCCGCCTCACGGAGTTCCGGCTCGGCTTCCAGCACGACTTCCTGCACGCCGGCGGCTTCCTCGTGCTCGGCGCCATGGCCGCGGCCACCTTCAACGTGACCGTCCCGCGCTCCGTCCTCGACACCTTCTCCGGCTCGCCCTGGCTGTCTGTGCTGTTCCTGGCCGCGCTCGCCGTCGTCCTCGCGGTCTGCTCGGAGGCCGACGCGTTCGTAGCCGCCTCGCTCACAGGCTTCTCGCCCACAGCCCGGCTGGCATTCATGGTGGTCGGCCCCATGGTGGACCTCAAACTGATCGCCCTTCAGGCGGGCACCTTCGGCCGGGCGTTCGCGATGCGTTTCTCCACCGCGACCACCGTCGTGGCCGTGGCCGCCAGTGTCCTGATCGGAGGCGCCCTGCTGTGAAGCGCACCGCACAAGTACTGCTCCTGGTCCTGACCGGCCTGGGCCTCCTGCACACCGCCCTCTTCACCGACCTCTACCTGCGCTACGTCAAGGAAGGCCTGCGCCCGCTGCTGATCGTCTCCGGCGTCCTCCTCCTGCTGCTGGGCCTGACCCACGCGGCACTCGACCGCGACTCGGCCGACGAGACGGAACACGACCACGGCCATGACCACGGCCACGACCATTCCTCCGCACCCCGCATCGCCTGGCTGCTCTTCCTCCCCGCGCTCAGCCTCCTCCTCTACGCCCCACCCGCCCTCGGCGCCTACACGGCAGCGCACGCCGGCAGCGAGACCGTCAAACAGCAGAAGCGCTTCGCCGCACTGCCCGCCACCTCACCCCTGCCGATGACCCTCACGGACTTCACCACCCGCGTGCAGCAGGACAGGGAGTTGGCCATCAAGGGCCGCACCGTCCAGATGACCGGCTTCGCGACACCGGACCGGCTCGGCGACGGCTGGAACCTGACCCGCATCATCTTCACCTGCTGCGCGGCCGACGCCCAGACGGTCAAGGTCCGGATGTACGGCACCCCGGCCCCGCCCGCCAACACCTGGCTGGCCGTCACCGGAACCTGGCACACCCAGGGCACACTCGGCACCAGGACCGCGGCGGCGGCCCTCGACGTCCACGGCACCCGGCGCATCGCCCAACCCGTCAACGCCTTCACGGACGACCTGCCGCTCACACCATCCTGACCCGGGGCAAAGGGCGGCTGGATGCCACGCCCAATTCACCCCGCACATACGAGAGTTAACGGGACATTGGGGCTCATGCGGTGTGAAGGCACGGTCGACGCGTAAATCATCTTGTCATGAACCTGCGATCCGACGGGCGGATCGCGGTCATGGAGGTGTTGGATGCACCGCAGACTCGCCACCGCTGTCTCCGCCTCGACTCTGGCCCTGGTAGCCGTCGTCGCCACCGCGACCGCCGCCACCGCCGTCCCCGCCGACAAGCCCCAGGTCCTGTCGGACTGGACCCAGACCAGCGCGTCCAGCTACAACCAGTGGGCCGCCGCGCGCGCCAACCAATCCGCCTGGTCCGCCTACGAGTTCGACTGGTCCACCGACTACTGCTCCGACTCGCCCGACAACCCTTCGGCTTCCCCTTCGCCACGTCCTGCGCCCGCCACGACTTCGGCTACCGCAACTACAAGGCCGCCGGAGCCTTCGACGCCAACAAGTCGCGCCTCGACAGCGCCTTCTACGAGGACCTCAAGCGCGTCTGCGCCGCCTACACCGGCGCCACCGCGACCGCCTGCAACAGCACGGCGTGGACGTACTACCAAGCCGTGAAGGTCTTCGGCTGACATACCGTCAACTGCTCGGACAGCGCGGGACGTCGACCCTCGGCGTCCCGCAACCCCCGCTTCGGGAAGCCCGGTTCACACCGCGACGACCCGCACCCCCGCCTCCTCGAACCGCCGCACCACATCCGGCCCCACCGCCGTGTCCGTCACCAGCGTGTTCACCGACTCGGCCGCGCAGATCCGGGCGAACGCCCGCTGGCCGAGCTTGCTGGAGTCGGCCGCGACGACCACCCGCTCGGCGCGCTCGCACAGCAGCCGGTTGACGGCGGCCTCCGCCTCGTCGTGGGCCGCCGCGCCGTGCGTCACGTCGAAGGCGACCACGCCGAGCACCGCCACATCGACGGTGATCTGCGAGAGCACCCCGTCCGCGAGCGGCCCGACGAGTTCGTACGACTGCGGGCGCGCGACCCCGCCGGTCAGCACGATCTTGAACTGGGGCCGTACGGCAAGCTCATTGGCGATGTTGAGCGCGTTGGTCACGATGGTCAGTGCCGGGGACCCGGACGTGAGGTCGCTGCGGACCGCCAGGGCGCGGGCCACCTCCGTGGTCGTCGTACCGCCCGTCAGGCCCACCGCCTCGCCCGGCGCGACGAGTTCCGCGACCGCCTTGGCGATGCGCTGCTTCTCGGAGGCGTGCCGGGCGGTCTTGTAGCGCAGGGGTAGTTCGTACGACACCCCGTGGACCACCGCGCCGCCCCGGGTGCGTACCAGCATCTGCTGCTCGGCGAGTTGGTCGAAGTCGCGGCGGATCGTCGCGGCCGACACCGCGAGGTCGGCCGCCGCCTCCTCGACGTCGAGCCGGCCCCGCTCGACGAGCAGGTCCAGCAGCGCCTTCCAGCGGGCGTCGCGCGACATCCGCACTCTCCGTTCCTCGATTCTCCGGCGACCCTAGCGCACACCACCCTCGGCGAATTGCTTGATTGTGCTCGAAAGCTCGCTATATCTTGCAAGAACAAGCATCAACGGGGAGGGGTACGGCATGACCTATGTCGAGGACGAGCTGAACAGCCAGCCCGAGTGCTGGACACGCGCCGCGGCGGAGGCGGCGGGACACGCGCGGCTGCTGCCGACGGCGGGGGAGCGGGTCGCGATCGTCGGCTGCGGCACCTCGTACTTCATGGCCCAGGCGATCGCCGCGCTGCGCGAGGGCGCAGGCCAGGGTGAGACCGACGCCTTCGCCGCCTCCGAGTTCCCGCGCGGCCGCTCGTACGACCGTGTCCTCGCCCTCACCCGCTCCGGCACCACCACCGAAGTGCTGGGGCTCCTGGGGGAGTTGAAGGGGCGCACCCGCACCACCGCGATCACCGCCGACCCGCACACGCCCGTCATGACGGCCGCCGACGAGATCGTCGTGCTCGACTTCGCCGACGAACGATCCGTCGTGCAGACCCGGTTCGCGACCACCGCGGTCACCCTGCTCCGCGCCCACCTCGGACTGCACACCGACGCGGTCGTCGCGGACGCCCGCTCCGCGCTCACCGCCGAACTGCCCCAACAGCTCGTCGCCTGCACGCAGTTCACCTTCCTCGGCCGCGGCTGGACCGTCGGTCTCGCCAACGAGGCCGGGCTCAAGATGCGCGAGGCCTCACTGTCCTGGACCGAGGCCTACCCGGCGATGGAGTATCGACACGGCCCGATCAGCATCACCACCCACGGCACCGCCACCTGGATGCTCGGCGACGCACCCGAGGGACTCGCCCAACAGGTGCGTGCCACCGGCGGGTTGTGGATCGACGGCGGCCTCGACCCGCTCGCCGAACTCGTCCGCGCCCAGCGCCTCGCGGTCGCCGTCGCCGCCCACCGCGACCTCGACCCCGACCGCCCGCGCCACCTCACCCGCTCGGTGATCCTCGCCCCCTGAACTCCGGTACCCGGAACGACAGGAAAGGACCCGGCCGTGCCCCTCGTCACCACCGGCGAACTCGTCACCCGCGCCGCCACCGCCCGCTCCGCCGTCGCCGCCTTCAACATCATCACGCTGGAACACATCGAGGCCGTCATCGCCGGCGCCGAGTCCGCCGAAGCACCCGTCGTCCTCCAAGTCAGCGAGAACGCCGTCAAGTTCCGCTACGGCCGCCTCCTCCCGCTCGCCCGCGCGGCCGTCGCCGCCGCCGAACGGGCCACCGTACCCGTCGCGTTGCACCTCGACCACGTCCAGAGCGACGACCTGCTCCGACAGGCATCCGGCGCCGGCTTCAGCTCCGTCATGTACGACGCGGCCCGCCTGCCGTACGCCGAGAACCTCGCCGCGACCCGCACCGCCGCGGACTGGGCGCACGCCCAAGGGCTGTGGATCGAGGCCGAGTTGGGAGAGGTCGGCGGCAAGAACGGCGAGCCGCCGCTCGACGCCCACGCACCCGGCGCCCGCACCGACCCCGCCCGGGCCCGCGCCTTCGTCGCCGACTCCGGCATCGACGCCCTCGCCGTCGCCATCGGCAGCTCCCACGCCATGACGACCCGTACCGCCACCCTCGACCACGACCTCCTCAAGCGGCTCACCGCCGCCCTGGACATCCCGCTCGTCCTGCACGGCTCCTCAGGAGTCCCCGACGACGAACTGACCGCGGCCGTCGCCGGCGGCATCACCAAGGTCAACGTGGGTACGGCCCTCAACCTCGCGATGACGGGCGCGATCCGCGCCTTCCTCGCCGAGCATCCCGAGGCGGTCGACTCCCGCACGTACCTGAGCGTGGGGCGCGAGGCGATGGCCGGGGCGGTGACCCGGATCATCGGCGTGCTCGCCGGACGTGGCCCTACTACCGCTTGACGGCCTTCAGCACCACGAACTTGGCGTCGCTGGCGACCAGTCGGCTGTTGCCGAACAACCGCTTCAGCTTCACGTGGTAGGCGAGATGCCGGTTGCCGACCACGTACAGCTCGCCGCCCTGCCGCAGCGCGCGCCGCGCGTCGGTGAACATCCGCCAGGCCGTCGCGTCGGTCGTCGCCTGGTGGGAGTGGAACGGGGGATTGTTCAGCACGAGGTCGACGCTGTCGGCCGGCACCCCGGCCAGCCCGTCCCCGACCCTGAACTCGGCATGCCCCGGAACGCCGTTCGCCTTGTACGTCGCCTCGGCGGAGGCGACGGCCTGGAACGACTCGTCCACGAACAGGACTTCGGCCTCCGGATCGGCCAGCGACACCGCCGTACCGACGACTCCGTTGCCGCATCCGAGGTCGACGACCCGGCCGAGGCCACGGCTGTCGGGCAGGTGCTGGAGGAAGAAACGGGTGCCGATGTCGAGGCGCTCGGCACAGAACACCCCCGCGTGGTTGACCACGGTCCGCCCCGAGACGACGCCGATGCCCTCGGGCAGGGCGTAGCTGTGCGGCCAGGGGTTGGCGGCGCGGGCCGCCGACTGCCGTGGCGCGCACTGGATCAGGCGGGCCTTCTTCTCGGCAAGCGAGGTCCGGGTCGGACCCAGGATCCGCTCGAACAGCTTCAGCGTCGAGGTGTGGATCTCCTTCACCATGCCGGTGCCGACCACGACCGTGCCGGCGTGCACCGCGGGCGCCAGCCGCAGCAGTTGGTCCTCCAGGAGCGCGAGACTCTTGGGCACCCGCACCAGCAGGACGTCCACGCGTTCGGGCGGCGGATCCTGGGTGGTGAGCAGCCGTACGGAGTCCGCGGCGACCTCGTTCCGCGCGAGGTTCGCCCGCGTCGCCTCCTGGGTGAGGAACGAGTCCGTGATCTGCACCGGGCCGTGCTCCGCGAGCGCCGTGGCCAGCGCGCCCCAGCGGTCGCCCACGATCACGACCGTGCCGGACAGCGGGGTTTCCTGCTCTGCCAGGTGCCGCAGAAGGTATTCGTCGGAGGCGTCCCAGGCGCGCAGCCGGTCGCGCGGGTCCTCGGGGAAGCGGGCCAGGGCGCGCTCGCCCCACGGAGTCGTCATTCGGTCGGTACGGTCGTCCATCGTGCGCCAAGGCTAACCGAGTCCCAGCTCATGGCCCGTCGAGGCAGGATGGGGATATGGACGCCGAGCTGTTTCCGAGGGCCCGTAAGGAGATCGCGCCGGGCGCGGTGCACCTGCCGGACTGGCTCGACCCGGACCGCCAGCGCGAGCTGCTGACGGCCTGCCGGGAGTGGGCCCGGCCGCCCGCCGGACTGCGCACGGTCCGCACACCCGGCGGCGGCACGATGACCGCCCGGCAGGTCTGCCTGGGCTGGCACTGGTACCCGTACGCCTACTCCCGCACGGTCACCGACGGCGACGGCACCCCGGTGAAGCCGTTCCCGGACTGGCTGGACGAACTGGGGCAGCGGGCGGTCACCGACGCACTCGGGGCGCCGACGGCGTCGTACGACATCGCACTGATCAATTTCTACGACGGCGACGCCCGCATGGGCATGCACCGCGACAGCGACGAGAAGTCCGATGCGCCGGTCGTCTCGCTCAGCCTCGGCGACACCTGCGTCTTCCGCTTCGGCAACACCGGGACCCGCACCAAGCCGTACACGGACGTCGAGTTGAGAAGCGGCGACCTGTTCGTGTTCGGCGGGCCCTCGCGGCTGGCCTACCACGGGGTGCCGAGGGTCCACGAGGGCACGGCGCCGGTGGAGTTGGGGCTGACGGGGCGGTTGAACGTCACGCTCAGGGTGAGCGGGTTCTAGCCCGCGCCCTTGGTGGCCCCGCCTGCGGATCATGGGAGACTCGCCCTCATGAGCGGCAAGGCGGACCCCCGGCCGGCGGGGGAAGGGACCACCTCAAGGGCGCGGCTGGACCGGGGGCGCGGTGCGCTCGGGCCCGCGCTGGAGCTCGTGCACACCGGGCGGGCGCCCACCCGGGCCGTCCTGACCGCCGAGCTGGGGGTGACCCGGGCCACGGCCGGCGCGGTCGCCGCCGAGCTGGAGGCGCTGGGGCTGATCCGGGTCGACGCCCGGCCCGGCGCCGCGGCCGGTTCGCAGGGGCGGCCCTCGCACCGGCTCGCGCTCGCCGAGGACGGCCCCGTCGTCCTCGCCGCCCAGGTGCACGCCGACGGTTTCCGGGCCGCGCTGGTCGGGCTCGGTGGGCAGCTCGTGGCGACCGCGCCCGGCTGCGAGACCGTGGACGCCGACCCGGCGAAGGTGTTGGTCTCGGTCGTCGAGGCCGGTACCGAGCTGCTGCGGGACACCGGCCGGCGCTGTGTCGGCGCCGGGCTCGCCGTGCCCTCCGCCGTCGCCGAACCCGACGGACTGGCTCTGAACCCCCTGCACCTGGCCTGGCCCGCAGGCGCGCCGGTGCGCCGGATCTTCGCCGAGTGCGTGCGCGCGGCCGGCATCACCGGTCCCGCGTTCGCGGGCAACGACGTCAACCTCGCCGCGCTCGCCGAACACCGGCACGGCGCGGGGCGGGGCGCCCGCGACCTGCTGTGCGTGGCGACCGGGCACCGGGGTGTCGGCGGTGCGCTCGTCCTCGACGGGCGTCTGCACACGGGGAGTTCGGGCCTGGCGCTCGAAGTCGGACACCTCACCGTCAACCCCGAGGGCCGCCCCTGCTACTGCGGCAGCCGAGGCTGCCTGGACGTCGAGGCCGACCCGCTCGCCTTCCTCGTCGCCGCCGGCCGCGAGCCCGGCCCCGAGGTGTCCCTGCTCCAGCAGTCCAACGACCTGATCCGTCACCACTACGACGACCCGTCCGTCCGCGAGGCCGTGGAAGCCCTTGTCGACCGCCTCGGGCTGGGGCTCGCCGGGCTGGTGAACATCCTCAACCCCGACCGGATCATCCTCGGTGGACTCCACCGCACCCTCCTCGACGCCGCCCCCGAGCGGCTGCGCGCGGTCGTCGCCGACCGCAGCCTCTGGGGCCAGAGCGGAGGGGTGCCGATCCTCGCCTGCACCCTCGACCACAACAGCCTGGTCGGCGCAGCCGAGTTGGCGTGGCAGCCGGTCCTCGACGATCCGCTCGCGGCCCTGTCCTGACCGCGCGGACAGCCCGCGACAGAAGGAATCGACGAGCCCGTTGGGAGCCGGGGCAGAGTAGGTCTATCGTCGGAAACCTAAGGCCAGAGGATGGAGGGCGGCCGGTGATGCCGCAGGATGAGCCCGTGATCGGATGCACGGGGCAGGTGATCATCGGAACCCGCGGAAGCGCGGGCCCCGGCGAGGTCCTGGTGCGCGTCCGGGGTGGCTCCGAGACCTTCCTCGCCTGGTCGGACGATCCCCTGCCCACGGGGGCGACCGTGCTCGTGATCGAGTCGCGTGGGGGTCGTGAGGTCCACGTCATCGAATGGGTGGATCCATTGGACGCGCTGGGCGGGGACTCCGCCGGCGCAGAGTGAGGAGTACCAATGTTCGGTTACCGCGTTCCCGCTCCCGACGAGGCGATGCTGATCTCGGGTGGCAGGCGGGGACTGGGGGGCGCGCCGTTCCGAGTCGTGACGGGGCACGGAAAGTTCGTGCTCCCGGTCTTCCGCAAGACCCGTTTCCTCACCCTGGCGATGTGCGAGGCAGAGGTCACCGAGACCTGCGTGACCCGGCAGGGCATCGCCCTGAACGTCCGCGCCGTGATCGCCTTCAAGGTCGGCAACGACACCGAGAGCATCATCAACGCGGGCCAGCGCTTCCTGTCCGACCAGGACCAGATGTCGGTGCTGACCGGCCGCATCTTCGCCGGTCACCTGCGCGCCATCATCGGCTCGATGACCGTCGAGGAGATCGTCACCGAGCGGCAGAAGCTCGCCGCCGAGGTGCTGGACACCTCGAAGATCGAGATGGCGAAGATCGGCCTCATCGTCGACTCGCTGCAGATCCAGTCGATCGACGACGGCGCCACCGGCTACATCGACGCGATGTCCGCCCCGCACAAGGCGGCCATCCAGCGCCAGGCCCAGATCGCCCAGGCACAGGCCACCCAAGCCTCGGCCGAGGCGGAACAGGTGGCGGCCCGCAACCAGGCCGAGTACGCCCGGCAGACCGCCGTCGTCAAGGCGGAGTACTCCGCCGAGGTGGACCGCGCCCAGGCACAGGCCGCCCAGGCCGGACCGCTCGCGCAGGCCCACGCCCAGCAGGAGGTGCTGGCCGCGCAGACCGAACTGGCCCAGCGCCAGGCCGAGTTGCGCCAGCAGCAGCTCGTCGCCGAGATCGTCAAGCCCGCCGAGGCCGAGGCCCAGCGGATCAAGCTGCTCGCCATCGCCGAGGCCGACCGCATGAAGATCCAGGCCGAGGCGGCGGCCTCCTACGACCGGGTCGCACTCGACCGGATGCTGATCGACCAGCTCCCGCAGATCGTCAAGGAAGCGGCGGGCGGCCTCGCCGGAGCCAACGTCAACGTCCTCAACGGCGCGGACGGCCTCGGCGAGATCGCCGCCGGCCTGGTGTCCCAGGGGCTCACGATCCTGGACTCCGTCCGCGGCAACCTGAGCGGCTCGGACAACGACGGCCGCCACCCCGGCGAAGAGGTCAAGAACCTGCTCCAGCTCCAGGCCAAGAAGGACGACAAGAAGGACGACGGCCCGGTGAACCTGGACTGACCACCCGTTCGCCGGTGGTTCTACGGCGGTCCCACGGCCGGTCCTACGGTGCCGTGAGGCTCCACAGGGCCGCCACCAAGGGGCGGCGCAGATCCGCCCGCCGTACGCACAGCCCGATCGGGAACGGCTCCGGGGGCGGGTCCGCAGGGACCACCGTCAGCCGTTCCCGTACGGCGCTGCACTCCAGCACCAGCCGGGGCACCACCCCCGTCCCGCAGCCCAGCGCGACCAGGGTCAACAGGCCTTCGTGGCCGTCCGGTTCAGCGGCTACGTCCGGGGCCGTGCCCCGGGATCGGAACCAGCGGTCGGCCGCCTCCCGGACCAGGCCCCGGTGCGGGAGGACGAACGGGCCGTCGAGAGCGGGGTCGGGGCGGTCGCGTGCGGTGACGAGGACCAGGTCGGTCACCGCGACCGTCCGGCTCACCAGGGGCTCCGGCAGCCGCGCCGGGATGCCCGCGACCGCGACGTCCACCTCGCCCTCGTCGAGCCGGGCCAGCGCCGCCGCCGCGTCGCCCGTGCGCAGATCGAGCCGTACCTGTGGGTGCGCGGCCCGGAAGGGCGCCAACAGGTCGGGCAGCAAGGCCTGGCAGGCGGTCACCGTGGCGAACAGGCCCAGACGGCCGGTGAGTTCGGCCGGGTCGGGGTGCTCCTCGCGGTAGGCGCGCCACAACTCCAGTGCCTGGACCGCGTATTCACGGAAGCGATGCCCCTCCGCCGTCAGGGACACCCCGCGCGCACCGCGGTCGAACAGCCGGTGTCCGAGGTCGGCCTCCAGCCGCTGCACGGTCCGCGTGAGCGTCGCCGGACTGACATGACAGTCGAGACTCGTCCGCCCGAAGTTCAGCGTCTGCGCCAGATGCAGGAAGAGCCGTAGCTCCCGGTGATCGTCCCGCATGCCGTGACCTGGCCCTTTCGTTTCACGCAATAGCCCGCTGCACATGTTGCGCTTGCCGCAACACTCGCCCGCAGCCTACAACTCGACCATGACCTCGACCACGCACACCTCCGCCGTCTTCACCCTCGAAACGATGGACGTGCCCGGCGGCACGGAGACCATCCTGCGCGGCGGCCGCCACCTCTTCCCGCTGCTCCCGCAGGCCTTCGCCGGCATCCGCCGCATCGGCGTCATCGGCTGGGGCCCACAGGGCCGCGCCCAGGCCCGCAACCTGCGCGACTCCCTCTCCGGTACGGACATCCGGGTGAGCGTCGGCCTGCGCCCCGGCTCGGCCTCCGCCACCGACGCCCGCGCCCACGGCTTCACCGAGGCGGACGGCACCCTCGGCGACTGGCTCGCCGTCACCGCCGACAGCGACCTCGTGATCCTGCTCATCGCGGACGCCGCCCTCGCCGCCCACCACGAGCAGATCTTCGCCGCCCTCAAGCCCGGCGCCACCATCGGCCTCTCCCACGGTTTCCTCCTCGGCCATCTCCGCGAGAACGGGGGCGAGTTCCCGCCCGGGCACGCCGTCATCGCCGTCTGCCCCAAGGGCATGGGCGACTCCGTGCGCCGCCTCTACGAACAGGGCGCTGAGATCAACGGCGCGGGCATCAACAGCAGTTACGCCGTCCACGCCGACCCCGACGGCCGGGCCACGGACCGCGCGCTGGGCTGGTCGGTCGCGCTCGGCTCGCCGTACACCTTCCGCACCACCCTGGAGAGCGAGTACCGCTCCGACATCGTCGGCGAACGCGCCATCCTGCTCGGCGCCGTCCACGGCATCGTCGAGAGCCTCTACACGCGCTACCGCCTGAGCGGCGACGACCCGGTGACCGCGTACGAGCGCTCCTGCGAGAACGTCACCGGACCCGTCGCCCGCACCATCTCGCGCGCCGGACTCCGCGCCGTCCGCGAGAACTTGGACCCGGCCGGCCGGGAGGTCTTCGACCGCGCGTACTCGGCGACCTACGGCCCCGCCCGCGAGATCGTCGCCGAGATCTACGACGAGGTCGCCGACGGCACCGAACTGCGCAGCGTCGTCCTCGCCGAACGGCGGCTCGGGACACGGGAGATGAGCCGGATCGGCGGCTCTCCGATGTGGGCCGCGGGGGCGGAGGTGCGGGCGCGCCGGGCCGAACGGGCCCTGCCCGTCGAGCCGTTCACGGCAGGCGTGTTCGCGGCGACGATGACCGCCCAGGTCGACGAGTTCGCCGAACGCGGCCACCCCTGGTCGGAGATCGTCAACGAGTCCGTCATCGAGGCGGTCGACTCCCTGCTGCCCTACATGCACGCCCGCGATGTGGCGTACATGGTCGACAACTGCTCCCGCACGGCCCGCCTGGGCGCCCGCCGTTGGGGACCCCGTTTCCAGGCGGCCTACGAACAGATCGCCTACCCGGCCGCCGAACTGCCCGCCGACGAAGCCCTGTTGACGGCCTTCGACGGTCACCCCATGCACGAGGCGCTGGCCGCCGCGGCGAAGCTACGGCCGTCCGTGGACATCTCGGTGGTCTAGCCCTGGCCGGTCAGGTCAGCGCGAGGCCGGGAACGGCAGGGCGTCCTGGTAGGCGTTGACCGGCTTGGCGACCTTCTCGACGGTGACGCCGTCGAGCGCGGCCATGGCGGACTTGGTGCCCAGGGTTCCGCCCGCGTGCCAGGTCCCGGTGATCGTCACCCAGGTGTTGGCGGCCAGGGCCGGGATGCCGTAGACCCGCACCTTGATGGACTGGGCGTCCGCCGCGCAGCACGAGATCATGATCCGCGTCAGGTCCCAGTACGTGCCGGCTTTGTCGGGCGTGACGAAGCCGGTCATCTGGAGGGTGTGGCCCTTGATGGACCCCTTGCGGTCCTGCTGCACGCGGGTGGTGAAGTCGGTGAGGGTCATCGGCAGCGGCGAGGTCGCGGGCAGCGGATCGAAGGAGTCCTGCTGGGCGACGGCCTTGGGAGCGGCACGGGAGGCGGTGTAGGCGCCGAGGGCGGGTGGGGCGTAGAAGAGGAGGCTGAGCGCGGGGAGGAAGAGCAGCCAGGCGACGCGGGGCACCTTGGAGTGGTTGTGGCCGGCGTGCTCCTCGTCCGCGTCCGGTCTCCGCCGTGACCACGCCTCCGCGATGCCGAGCAGGATCAGCAGGAACCCCGAGACGACGAGCATCGGGCGCATGCTCGGCTTGACGTAGCGCAGGCACAGGTCGGTGAAGAGCGAGGCGTGCAGCAGGCCCAGGCCGCTGAGGACGAGCAGGGTCACCTGGAGGGGGCGTCTCACAGCAGTACGGCTCCGATCAGCGCGCTGGACAGGACCGCGACGACCGTCGTGGCGGCGGAGAAGCGGGCCGCGAAGGCCCGGCCGAAGGTGCCCGCCTGGAGGGCGATCAGCTTCAGGTCCACCATGGGGCCCACCACCATGAAAGCCAGCCTGGCAGTGGGCGAGAAACCTGTGAGTGAGGACGCCACGAACGCGTCGGCCTCCGAGCAGACCGCGAGGATGATCGCGAGCGCGGCCAGGAAGAGCACGGACAACCAGGGCGAACCGGCGAAGGTGTCGAGCACGGAACGCGGCACCGCGACATTGAAGGTCGCCGCTGCCATCGCCCCGATGACGAGGAACCCGCCCGCGTGCAGGAAGTCGTGCTGGAAGCCGGTCCGGAACTCCGTCCAGCGGCTGTGCCCCGGCTGATGCCCGGCATGCCGTACGGCCGGCCGCAGCCACTCCTCACGCCCCAGCCAGAGCCACAGCCAGCCCATCACGACGGCCGTGGCCAGCGAGGCGAGCAGCCGGGCCAGCACCATGACCGGGCTGGCGGGGAAGGCGATCGCGGTGGCCGTGAGGACGACCGGGTTGATCGCGGGCGCCGAGAGCAGGAACGCGAACGCGGCGGCCGGGGTGACCCCGCGCCCGATCAGACTGTTCGCCACCGGCACCGACGCGCACTCACAGCCCGGCAGCACCACTCCCGCGACCCCGGCGACGGGGACGGCGAACGCGGCCCGCCTGGGCAGGACCTTCGTGAACACCCGTGCCGGAACGAAGGCGTTGATCGCTCCCGACAGCGCCGTACCCAGCAACAGGAAGGGCAGAGCCTGCGTGGTGATGGCCAGACACACGGTCCGCCACGCCTGCACGGCCGGCGCGTCCAGCCACCGCCCGACGGAGAAGAGCAGCAGACCGGGAACGACAGCGGCCGCCAACAGCAGAAGCGGCCAGGACCGGGGCCACCCGGCCGCAGCGACCTCCGCCTCCGCCGCTCTGGGCGGTTCCACTGTCGTCTGCACACCAGCTCCACATGTTCGATGTTCGCGTCGAACATAGCGGGCGCCCGTCAGCCGTCGACGACCGGCTCCGCCGAGGGGGCGTACTGCGCGACGCCGTCGCCGAGCGACCAGTCGACCGACGCGTTCTCGGTCACGGTGACGAACACGTTCCGCGGCTCGGTCCCCGCGTACGCGTGCGCGAGTTCCGCGATCCGCCGGTACAGCGCCCGCTTGCGGTCGGGGCCGCGCCCGGAGCGCATCGTGATCGCGACGAACACGATGCCGTCGTCACGGCGTACACCGAGGTAGTCGCCGTACCGGATGGTGCTGTGGGTGCCGTCGTGACCGACCAGGACCTGGAACCGGTCGTCGTCCGGAATCCCGATCGTCTCCACCAGGGCGTCGTGCACGGCACGGCCGAGCGCGTCGAGCCGTGCGGAGTCGGCGTGCAGCGCGTCTATGCGTACGAAGGGCATGCCGGTTCTTCTCCCGTGTTCTCAGGGCCAGTTGACGGCGAACGCCCGCGCGGGGTTCTCCGTGAAGATGCGCCTCACCACTTCCTCGCCCAGTTCCAGCGCGAGCCGTGGCCCGACCCGGCGCAGCAGATACGGCATGCCCGGGCCGCCGTCCACCGAGCGGGCGCCGGCGACCACCGTGTCGCCGCCCAGCAGGAGGCGGTCGGCGAAACCGGACTCGGCGAGGGCCCGGACGCCGTCCGGCATCCGCCAGTCCGTGGCGTGGTTGGCGCGGGACGGGCCGTCGAAGGCCAGGTAGGCGCCCGTTCCGGCGGCCTGGCGCTGCACCACGGGGTCGGGGGAGCGGTTGAGGTGACCGAGGATCACCCGATGCGGTTCGACGCCCAACTCCCCGCACAGCAGGTCGAGTACGTCGAGCGCGCCCGTGCCCAGCTCCAGGTGCACAGCGATGGGAGCACCCGTCGCACGGTGGGCCTCGGCCGCCGCGATCATCGTCCAACGGGCGTGCGCGTCAAGGCCGTGGAAGCCGCCCGCGACCTTGATGAACCCGGCGCGGACACCCGACGGCCCGATGCCCTCCGTCAGCTCCGCGACGAACAACTCGGCCAGCCTGCCGCGCAGCCCCTCGATCAACTCGGGGCTGTAGTGGGCCGCTTGGTGCAACCCGGTCGCGCACACCACCCGCACCCCCGTCGCCCGCGACAGCACGGGCAGATCGGCCACCCGGCGCCCCATCCCGTACGGCGTCCACTGCACGACGCTGTCCCCGCCGACGGAACGGAACGCGGCCAGCTCGGCCCGCGCGGCGGAGGCGTCGCCCAACTCCTGGCCGGGAAGCCGAGGGCTACGGAGGAAGAGGTGATCGTGTGCGTCGCACACGCCCAGCTCCCCTGGCGCAACATCCCCCAACACCGTACGGACGGCGGCGACTTCACTCACCACTGCCGGCCGCGCGGCAACTCGCGCCGACCCGGCGCCGAGAGATGCAGCACCTGGAACACGTCCCCCTCCGCCTTCGGCGTCTCGTGCTCCCAGAGCGAGAAGTGGGCCAGCTCCCAGCCGTGCGGGTCGACGGCCGCCGCCGCGAGCACCGCGCCGTCCTCCCCGGCCAGCCGCCGGGTCTCGTTCACCGCGTCCGCCATCACCGCGGCCAGCTCCACCCCCTCCGGTATCCGTCGGCGGTTGCGCACCGCGACGGCGGCGGGGGAACCCGCGGCACTGCCCTCCTCGTAGGAGAGGCCCGTCCACCGCAGCACCTGGGGCCGCCCGAAGTCGTCGGCGAGCCCCTGGAAGGCGCTTCCCCAGAGGAAGCGGTTCATGCCCTCCACCGTGTTCCACAGGTAGAACGGGGCGTACTGGTTGACCGGCGAGCCATGCACTCCGCGCTCGCGCAGCAGAAACGACTTGAAGCCGAGGCCGTCCCAGTCGTCGAGCAGATGCCCGATCCGCGCGACCCGGCCCCGGATGATTCCCGTGTCGTAGTCGGCGGGCAGGGTGAGTTCGTACTGCATGGCGAACATCAAGTGCCTCCTCAGGCGGGGTAGTCCGCAGGGTCGACGTGCTCGTGCCATTCGGCGGTCGTGCCGTCCTCGGCGGCCTCGACGACCGCGAGATGTGTCATGAACGTGCGCGGTGCGGCGCCGTGCCAGTGCCACTCGCCCGGTTCGATCCACACGGTGTCGCCCGCGCGGATCGGCTCGACGGCGCCGCCCTTGCGCTGCACCAGCCCCTCGCCCTCAAGGACGTGCAGCACCTGGCCGTGCGGGTGGGTGTGCCACGCGGTGTGCGCGCCGGGCGCGAAGTGCACGCTGAACATCCGGATCCGGGACGGCGGCCCGGGCGCCGCGATCTCGTCGAGCCACACCGTGCCGGTGAAGTTCTCCGCCGGGCCCTGCCGTGTGTCGCGGTGCTTCCTGGTGATCTGCACGTACGTGGACTCCTATCGGGATGACATGGAGGAGGTGGATGGCGAGGACATGGGGGAGAGAAGGGCGAGCAGCCCCCGGACACCCGCGTCGAACGCGGCCGGTGAACCGGACGCGCGGGCCAGCACATAACCACCCTGCACGGTCGCGAGGATCGTCGCCGCGATCTCCTCACCGTCCAGCTCCGGTCCGAACTGCCCCTGTTCCTTGCCCTCTTCGACGATTCCGGCGAGCCGCTCACGGATCGCGTCGAGCACCTCGTCCACCGGCTCACGCAGCTCGGCGCTGGCGACGACGTCCGGGTCCATCGTCAGCCGCCCGACCGGACACCCGCGCAGCACATCCCGCTCGCGCCGCAGATACGCCTCGATCCGCTCGTACGGCGAACCAGGCCCGTCGAGTACTCCCTCGGCGGTGGCCCGCAACTCCTCGGCCGTCCGCCGGATCGCCGCCAGCGCCAGATCCGGCTTGCCCTTGAAGTGGTGGTACATGCTGCCCTGCCCGGCGCCCGCGCGCTCCAGGATCGCCTTGGGGCTGGTGCCCACATAGCCGCGCTCCCACAGCAGCTCGCGGGTGGACTCGATCAGTCGCTCCGGGGTGCTCATGCGCTGACTGTACATACCAGTAGGTACAGAAGTCGAGTCCTTGAAGTCGATACCTCAAGGAGCAGCCGGAAGGAACTCGCGTACTCCCCAGGAGGTACCCGCACTGCCGCTGCCCGTACGACGCCCCGACCCCCTCCCCGGAGCCAGTCTCGATACATCACGAACAACCTCACACGAAGGCCCTTCAGGGCTTCGGACCCCTAGGAGATGAATCGATATGCAGACCCTGGCGAACTGGAACGGCGGCGGCCCCGGCCCGTGGATCCTGTTCTTCCCGCTGATCTGGGCGGCCGTGGTGGTCGGCGTGGTGACCGTCCTGCGCCGCACCGGTTGGCGCGGTCGCGGCGGCCCGTGGCGCGCGTCGGCCGACCCCCGCCCCACAGGCGACTCCCCGCTCGCCGTGCTCGGCCGCCGCTTCGCCTCCGGCGAGATCGACGAGGACGAGTACTGGCGTCGACTGTCCGTCCTGGACGAGCAGTTCGGCCGCATCGGCAAGGGAGGCGGCCCGGCATGACCACCGCTACCACCACCCGCACGGCCGCGCGGGTCGTCGACGCCGTCAAGGTGTACGGCGTCGGCGACACCGCCGTGCGCGCCCTGGACGGGGTGAGCGTCGACTTCCCGGCCGGCCGCTTCACGGCGATCATGGGTCCCTCGGGCTCCGGCAAGTCGACCCTGATGCACTGCGCGGCCGGCCTCGACACACTCAGCTCTGGCGCCGCCTACATCGGCGACACCGAACTCGGCACCCTCGACGACCGGCGCCTCACCCTCCTGCGCCGCGACCGCGTCGGCTTCGTCTTCCAGGCGTTCAACCTGATCCCGACGCTCACCGTCGCGGAGAACATCACCCTGCCCCTGGACCTCTCCGGAGCCAGGGGCGACCGGGAGTGGATCGACGCACTCGTCGACGTCGTCGGCCTGCGCGACCGCCTCCACCACCGCCCCTCCGAACTCTCCGGCGGCCAGCAGCAACGCGTCGCCGTGGCAAGGGCGTTCGCGGGCCGGCCCGAGGTCGTCTTCGCCGACGAGCCGACCGGCAACCTCGACTCCCGCTCCGGCGGCGAGGTCCTCGGACTCCTGCGCCGCGCCGTACGGCAGACCGACCGCACGGTCGTGATGGTGACCCACGACCCGGTGGCCGCCGCCCACGCCGACGAGGTCGTCTTCCTCGCCGACGGACGACTGGTGGACCGTATGGAATCGCCCACGGCCGACAAGGTGCTGGACCGCCTCAAGGCCTTCGAGGTGAGGTCATCATGAACGCCTCCGTCCGCCTGAGCATGTCCTCCCTGCGGGCCCACAAAAGGCGCTTCGCCGGTACGTTCCTCGCCGTGTTCCTCGGGGTCGCCTTCCTCGCCGGGACCCTTGTCATGGGCGACACCCTGCGCGCCAACTTCGACACCATGTTCGGCGACGCCACCAGCGGCACGGACGCCGTGGTGCGCAGCGCCGACGCCATCACGACACCCGGCGAGAGCCAGGGCGTACGCCAACCGGTGAGCACGTCCCTCGCCAAGACCCTCGACCGGGTCCCCGGCGTCGCGGCCGCCGCCCCCAGCATCCAGGGCGCGGGCCAACTCGTGGGCGCCGACGGCAAACCCGTCGGCGGCCAGGGCCCGCCCACCCTCGCCGGGAACTGGATCACCGACCCGAAACTCAACCCGTACCGGCTGGCCGAAGGCCGCACCCCGACCCACCCCGGCGAGGTCGTAGTCAACCGAGGCGCCGCCGACAAGGGCCACTTGAAGATCGGCGACACCACGACCCTGCGCACCCCCGACCCCGTCCAGGTGACCATCGTGGGCCTCGCGACCTTCGGCGGCGAGGACGGCATGGCACAGGTGACCTTCACCGGGATGACCCAGGCCGACGCCGAGAAATACCTCACCGCCAAGCCCGGCCAGGCATCGACCATCAGCGTGCGCGCCGGCCCCGGCATCAGCCAGCGACAACTGGTCGACCGACTGACTCCCGTCCTCCCCAAGGGAGTTGAGGCCATAACCGGTCAGGCGTCGGCGCAGGAGAACACCGACATGATCTCCTCTCAATTCCTGAGCATCTTCACCACCTTCCTCCTGGTGTTCTCCGGCATAGCCCTCCTCGTGGCAACGTTCTCCATCCACAACACCTTCGCGATCGTCATCGCCCAACGCACCCGCGAGAACGCCCTGTTGCGAGCCATCGGCGCCTCCCGCCGCCAGGTCACCGCGGCCACTGTCACCGAGGCGAGCGTCGTCGCCGTGACCGCGTCCGCCGCCGGACTCGCGGGCGGCATCGGCATCGCCGCAGGCCTCCAGGCACTGTTCCCGGCCATCGGATTCCCCTTCCCGGACGGCGACCTGGTCATCAGGACACTGTCGATGACCCTGCCGCTCGCCGTAGGCACAGTCGTCTGCCTCGGCTCCGCCCTCATGCCCGCCATACGGGCCGGCCGCACCGCACCCCTGGCCGCACTGCGCGAGACGGCCGTCGACCAGTCCGGCGCGTCCAGCGCCCGCGCGGTGACCGGCCTGGCCCTGGCAGCCCTCGCGATCAGTGTCACCCTCACCGGCGTACTGGTCTCACCGTCCCTGCCCCTAGCGGGACTTGGCGCCGTACTGGCCCTGGTGGCCTTCGTCGTCCTGGGCCCGGTCGCCTCCTCCACGGCGGTACGCGTCCTCGGCGGCCCCCTCGACCGGCTGCGCGGCGTCACCGGCGGACTCGCCCGCCGCAACGCCCTGCGCAGTCCCCGGCGCACGGCCGCCACGGCCAGCGCGCTGATGATCGGCGTGGCCGTGGTGTCGCTGTTCACCGTCTTCGGCGCCTCGTTGAAGGCCACGATGGACCAGACCGTCTCCCGCTCCTTCGCCGGTGACGTGGCGGTCAGCACCCCCTCCTTCGGTGCGGGCGGCAGCGGCCTGAGCCCTCGACTGGCCGGGGCCGTCAGCCAACTGCCCGAGGTGGACACGGCAGTGGGACTCGGCCGAGGAGTGGCCGAAGTGGACGGCAAGGGAAGGGCGTTGACAGTCACCGACCCCACCGCCCTGGCCCGCACCTTCGACCTCGGCACGGTCGACGGCTCCCTGCGCACCCTCGGCTCCGACGGCATAGCCATCACCAGGACAGAAGCCGACCGACAACACCTCACCACCGGCAGCAAAACCCAACTCGCCTTCACCGACGGCAAGAAGAAGACCTTCACGGTCCGCGCGGTCTACGGCCGCTCCGAACTCGCCGGCGACTACGTCATCACCCGCACCGCCTGGGCCCCACACCGCACCCAGGACTCCGACACCCTCGTTGCCGTCTCCTTCAAGGACGGAGTGAGCACGGCCAAGGGCAAGGCGGCGGTCCAAAAGATCGCAGCCCAGTACGGCAACCCCCAAGTCCAGACCCGCCACGAGTACGCCCAGTCCTCGGCCGGCGGCATAGACATGATGCTGACTCTCGTCTACGCCCTGCTGGCCCTGGCGGTCCTCATCGCCCTGCTGGGCATCGCCAACACACTCACCCTGGCGATCCACGAACGCACCCGGGAACTGGGCCTGTTGAGGGCAGTGGGCCAGACCCGTTCCCAACTGCGGGCCATGGTCCGCTGGGAGTCAGTCCTGGTAGCAGCCTTCGGCACGCTAGGCGGACTCACCCTCGGGGCGTTCCTCGGCTGGGTCCTGGTAAAGGCCTCCGACGGCGCGAGCGACAGCACCTTCGCCTTCGCGATACCACCCCTGCAACTCCTGATAGTGGCAGTAGTCGGCCTATCCGCAGGAGCCCTGGCCGCACTCCGCCCAGCACGAAGGGCAGCACACCTCGACATCCTCGGGTCCATCGCCACGGAGTAACGAGGGTCGCGGGCCCACCAACTCCCGCTGTCCCCACGCGCCGGCCGTGAGGGAGCCGTAGGGGCGCGCCGGTGTCGAGAGCCCGAACGCGCGGAGGCCCGAAGGGTCGAGCACGATCGGGCTCTCGACACCGGCTCCCAGCGCCCCGAAGGCGACCGAACCAATAGAGGTGCGCGCGACGGGAGTTGTGAACACCGGCCCAGGAAACTCAAGACGCTGAGGCCCTAAGGCGACAAGACCCTCAAGGCAATGAGGCCCCCAAGCCCTTGAAGCCCTCCCCCCACTCCCCAAAAGCCATCACCGCCCGATCAACCGGCAACGGCCGACCGGGCGGGAGCGTGCTGAGGCCGACGACCGTCGACAGGTTGCTCAACCTCGGTGACGAACCGGCGCGCCGACTTCTCCACGCTTACGCCCACGCCCGCGGCTACCACCGCAGCCGCGGCCGTAACCCCAAGCCGAGGCGGCCGCCCCGCCGTAGCCGGCGCATCCGTCGCGGGCTCGGTCGCGCTGAGCGTGAACCACACGACCTTGCCGGACTCCCCGTCCGGCCGCACACCCCAGCTCTCGCTCACCGCGGCGACCATCGCGAGCCCGCGCCCGCAGGTCGCCGTGGGCGAGACCTCGTCGATGTCGCCGACCACCGGAAGCCGGGGGTCGTGGTCGTGCACCGAGACCATGAGCTGGTCGAGCAGCAGCTCGATCTCGACGGTGCACGTCTTGTCGGGCTGGGCGTGCCGGTGGACGTTGCTGAGGAGCTCTGTCACACCGAGCGCGGCCCGGTCTATCAGAGAGTCCAGATGCCAGTAGCGCAACTGCGCAGATACGATTCTGCGGACCTGGCCGATCCGCGACGGCAGGGCTTGGAGCTCCACCGTGCAGTGCCTGCTTGGGTGACTGGTCACGGCTGCGACTCCCCGACTGAGGTCCGGAAGAACACGGAGTTCGGATCAGCAGGATGGTCGATGGAAACGGCCGCCTGCTGCTGTGCCCGGCGGGCTGGTTCGCAGCGTTATCGCCGGTAAACCCAGAGTGACGTGAGACCAGAGTGGCGCAGGGTGCGCGGTCCCGCAACTCGCGGCCGACCGCTGCCCTTGCGAGGCGCCTGTCAGCCCCCGCGCCCCGCGGCCTTGCGCACGGCCTCGATGAACCGGCGTGCCGCCGGAGGACCGGGCTGACCCGGTGCGGGGTCGTGTTCGCCGAGGGTCAGCAGATAGCGGTTGCCGTTGAGGTCGGCCAGTGCCCGATCCTCGGGGGCGAACCAGGGCTTCGACGCCCGTACCGCCTGCACCGGCGCGCTGTCGATCTCGCTGCCGTAACTGGTGAGCAACTCCAGCCTGCCGTCGTTGATCCGGACCTGCCCGGCCCGGGTGAGCGAGCGCAGCCGCTTCCCGATCCGCACGCCCGTGGCCGTGAACTCCGGCTCCGCCATGCTTCCCCGCCCCCTTGCTCCAGGCCCTTGTTCCAGGACATGTCGATCGTGATCGTGATCCAGTGTGCGCCCCCGTTCAGGACGTTCGTCCCGCTCGGGTGCAGTCTGCCCGCCGCGGGCGTCGAGCACCAGTACGTACCGAGCGGTCACGGTGAGTACCCGGAGCACTCGCATAAATGCGCCCCCTCGGATTCGGCGAGATCGCTCCCAGGGGTGCCTTTGACCCTCCCAAAGAAGTGTTTATGCAGGTGAGAAGCGTGCGGAAGGTGCTTATGATCGAGGTGTCGGCCGCGTGAGGCGCCGTCGGCGCGAAGCGTAAGGAGTCCCGCCGTGAGCACCACCCCACAGGCCCTGACCGGTGCCACCCTCGACGTCGACCGCAGTGACGCCGCCTACCGGAGCTGGCTGAAAGAGGCCGTCCGCAAGGTCCAGGCGGACGCCAACCGCTCGGCCGACACGCACCTGCTGCGGTTCCCGCTCCCCGAGCACTGGGGCATCGACCTGTACCTGAAGGACGAGTCCACCCACCCCACGGGCAGCCTCAAACACCGGCTCGCCCGCTCCCTCTTCCTCTACGGCCTCTGCAATGGCTGGATCCGGCCCACCCGCCCGGTGATCGAGGCCTCCAGCGGTTCCACGGCCGTCTCCGAGGCGTACTTCGCCAAGCTGATCGGGGTCCCCTTCATCGCGGTCATGCCGCGCACGACCAGCGCCGAGAAGATCCGCCTGATCGAATTCCACGGCGGGCAGTGCCACTTCGTGGACGACTCGCGCAAGATGTACGAGGAGTCGGCCGCCCTCGCGGTGGAGACCGGCGGCCACTACATGGACCAGTTCACCTACGCGGAGCGGGCCACGGACTGGCGCGGGAACAACAACATCGCCGAATCCATCTTCCGGCAACTGGAGTTGGAGCGTTTCCCGGAGCCCGCGTGGATCGTCGCCACGGCCGGCACCGGTGGCACCTCGGCCACCCTCGCGCGCTATGTGCACTACATGCAGCACGACACCCGCGTCTGTGTCGCCGACCCGGAGAACTCCTGTTTCTTCGAGGGCTGGACCACCGGCGATCCGGACGTCACCTGCGACTGCGGCTCCCGTATCGAGGGCATCGGCCGCCCCCGTATGGAACCGAGCTTCGTTCCCGGCGCCATCGACCGCATGATGAAGGTCCCGGACGCGGCCAGTGTCGCCGCCGTACGGGCACTGGAACAAGCCATCGGCCGCAGAGCGGGCGGCTCCACGGGCACCGGCCTCTGGAGTGCCCTGAAGATCGTCGCCGAGATGGTGGCGGCGGGGCGGCAAGGCAGCGTCGTCACCCTGCTGTGCGACCCGGGCGACCGCTACCTCGACAAGTACTACTCGGACGCGTGGCTCGCGGAACAGGGCCTGGACATCGGACCGTACAGCGAGGCGATCGAGTCACTGCTGGCGACGGGCGTGTGGCCGACCTGAGCCGAAATGCCCCTTATGGCGCGGAGAACCGCGCGCTCAGCCACAACAAACCGCGGACGACGAACGACCCCTAACGCGCCAACCGCCGATCCAGCGAAGCCACCGCCGCCTTGAACGCCCGCCCCAACCCGGGACCGGCCAACCGCACCACTCCGCGAAACACCGCCGTCCCGTCCGCGGCGAACGTCCACTGAACCCGCGTCCCGCTCCCGGCAGGGACCAGTCGCCACTCCTCGGCCAGCGCGCGTGCGCCGGGCGCGTTGGTCTCGTCGACGCGGTAGGCGTACACCTCCGCCTCCTTGGCCGCGATCACCGTCTCCCGGAAGTGCCCGCCGCCCTTGAGCCGGATGTCGCGTCCGGCGCCGTCGTCGAGCGACCGCGCCCGGGTCACGGCCGCGAACCACTCCGCCCAGCCGGGCACATCGTCGTTGAGAGCGTGGAAGACCGCGTCCGGCGCCGCCGACATCTCCGCCACGAAGACCAGGCGGACCGGAGCGGAGTCGATGAAGTCGAGCCCGACGGTGCGTAGACGGTTGACCATGGACGCGAACCCCCTTGACGGATAAGGGAAGTTGACCGGGGCGAGCGACGTCACCATAACTGGCGAGCCGTCAGATGTCTGCCCCGTCACCGGGTTCGCCCGCGACCACGAGCCGCAGGTGCTCCGAGATGTCGGTACGCGCCTCGGCCGGCAGTCCCGCGTCCGTCACCAGCGTGTCGACCTGTTCCAGCGCGGCGAACGAACTCAGGCCCACCGTCCCCCACTTGGTGTGGTCGGCGACGACCACGACCCGCCGCGCGGACTGCACGAGCCTGCGGTTGGTCTCGGCCTCCGCGAGGTTGGGTGTCGACAGTCCGGCCTCGATCGATATGCCGTGGACACCGAGGAACAGCATGTCGAAGTGGAGCGCCGCGATCGCCTGGTCGGCCACCGGGCCCACCAGCGAGTCGGAGGGGGTGCGCACTCCGCCGGTCAGGACGACCGTGGCCGCGCCCTGCCGCTGCCCCGAGCTGCGCTGCGCCGCGTGGAAGACGTCGGCCACCCGCACCGAGTTGGTGACCACGGTGAGGTCGGGGACCTCCAGCAGATGATGTGCCAGCGCGTATGTCGTCGTACCGCCCGAGAGCGCGATGGCCGTGCCGGGCGCGACCAGCTCCGCGGCGGCCCGTGCGATGTCCTCCTTGGCGGTCAGCTCCAGGCCGGACTTCGCCTCGAAGCCCGGCTCGTGCGTGCTCGCCTCGACGACCGGGACCGCTCCGCCGTGCACCTTCTCCAGGACGCCCTGGCGGGCCAGCGCGTCGAGATCGCGGCGCACGGTCATGTCCGACACGCCGAGCTTCCGGGTCAGTTCGTTGACGCGGACACCGCCCCGGCGCCGGACCTCGTCGAGGATCAGGGCGCGCCGCTGCTCCGCGAGGAGGTTCTGATTCTCACTCACGTACGCTCCGGTCCTTTCGCCGCGACCCGTCCGACAGTCCGGCGCACCTGCTCCGACCAGGACGTTCGTCCCGGCTGCGGTGCGCGGACGTCCCATCCTCGCACGCCACCGCAACCCCCGCGCCACCGCCTGTACCGACGCGCACATGTCATTCGGACATCATCGGTCCCTCGCGTGTCACACGGATCGGGGAGATTCGGTGACCGGGCGTGTGCGATGCGTCGGATGGGGCGATCCTGGTGAGCACACGAACACAGGCAGACGGTGCGTCACGGGGGATGTGCGAACAGTGGAGCGTGTGCAGGAACACGCCGTCGCGAGCGAGGCCGACGGCCTCGCCGGACGGCCCGAGAAGACCGAACCCGCCCTGGAACTCCTGGTCCACGGAGTCGGCGGTGCCACACCCGAGGAGATGCTCGGTGATCCGCGCACGGTGCGGATCACCGGCGACGACACGGCGGCCGTCTTCCGGCGCGCCGCCGACGTCGACGCCGAGTCCCGCCCGGCCGACCGGCCCGCCGGACCGATCCGCGAGGCCTACGTCTGGTGCAACCTGACCTCCGGCAACGGCACGCGTGCCCTGTGGCTGTTGCTGCTGCCGTTCATGGTCGTCAACCTCGCGCACTGGATGCGCCCCACCGCACGCGGCCGGAAACGGACGGTGCGTTTCTACGGTCTGCTGGTGCGCCTCACGGGACTGACCTTGACCGTGCTGCTCGTCGCGGCGGCCTGCGAGGTCGCCCTCGACCTCGCCGCCTGGCAGTGCGCCGGCACGCGCGCGTGCGCCGACCGGCACACCTGGCTGGGCTTCCTGTCGCCCACCGTGTCCCACGACAGTTGGTGGAGCCGCCCGGGCCGCCGCCTCGCGCTCGCCGCCCTGGTGCCGACCGCGCTCACCGTCCTGCTCTGGTATCTCTCCCGTCGCACCTGGAGCGCGTACGAGTCCCAGCAGCCGATGTCCCGCAGACCCGAACCCGAGGACGAGATCGGCCGCACCTCGCTGGGCCGTCCCGGCTTCTGGTACGGCCGCCGTCTGGTGGCCCGGCTGCGCGCCGCCCACACCGCGGCCGGCCTGCTGACGGTCGCCGCGGCCGTCACCGTCACGGCGTCCCGCTTCGACCGCGGGCCCGACGGGTCCCCGGCCCTGGCCACCTTCGGCACACTCCTGGAGACCGCGCTCGCCGGGGTCGCCTTCGTCGTGGTCTACGTGGTGTGTCGCCGGGGCCGCAGCGAGAACCGCCTCGACCAGGCCCTCGACCACCGTCTCGTACGACGCCTGCCGCTCGGCGCGCTCCTGCTGCTCGCCCTCTCCCTGCTGTACGCCGGCTGGTCGCGTCCGGGATGGGAATCGTCCGGGCGGCTGCCGGGTGACGCCGCCTTCGGTGGAATCGCCCTGGCCCAGGGGTTGTTGGTGATCGCCCTCGCCGTGGTCGCCCACCTGCTGCACCGCACCAGCCCCGACCCGCGCGCCGCGATGCGCGGCCTCGGCGGACCGGCCGTCGCGATGCTGGCCTGCGCCCTGGGCGGGGTGATGTCCGGCGGAGTGTCCCAGCGGGTCTCCGACTGGCTGGACGGCACCGGAACCTCCATCGCGGGCCCGCCCGTCCTGCTCACCTGGCAGGCCTCGGTGATCCCGCCGCTGCTCGTCGTCGTCCTCGTCCTCTGCGCCGGACTCGGCCGCCGCACCTGGCGGCTGCGCCGTACCGAACTGGCCGCCGTGGCACGCGACTACCAGGGCGGCCGGAAGGACCACGCGCGCACCGCCCGGATCGCGAGCACGCGCGCGATGGCCACACTCACCGACCGCGGCCCCCTCCTCGTCGCCGTCGTCTCCACCGCGACACTCCTCCTGGGCGCCGGAGCACTCGTCGGCGCCTTCACCACCGACCGGACCCCGGAGCAGGCGGGCGAGGAGACATACGCCTTCGTGCACGGCGCCGCGCAGACCTCGCAGGGGCTCGGATCCTGGATGATCGGGCTCGGCTTCATCCTCTTCGTCACCTGGGGCAGGCGCGCCTACAAGGACGCCTCCGCGCGGCGCACCATCGGCATCCTCTGGGACGTCGGCACCTTCTGGCCGCGCGCCGCCCACCCCTTCGCCCCGCCCTGCTACGCCGAGCGCGCGGTCCCCGACCTGACCTGGCGGATGGCCACCTGGACCCACGCCACCGGCGGCCGCCTCGTCATCTCGGGCCACTCCCAGGGCAGCGTCCTCGCCGCCGCCGCGGCCTGGCAACTCAAGCCGGCCCAGCGCAAACGCGTCGCCCTGCTGACCTACGGCTCACCCCTGGAGCGCCTCTACGGCCGCTGGTTCCCGGCCCACTTCGGACCGGCCGCGCTCAGCCGGCTGCACCGCGAGGTCGACTGCTGGCGCAATCTGTACCGGCTCACCGACCCCATCGGCGGCCCGGTGCGCGTGTCCTGCGACCGCGGACCCGAGGTGGACCACGAACCCCTCAAGGACCCACTGGAGTACGGCCGTACGGCCCGGCATCCGCTGCCCGCGCCGATCCTCGGCCACTCCGACTACCAGGCCGACCCGGCGTTCGCCGAGGAACGCGAGCGGCTGCTGGCCCGGCTGCGGCCCGAGGTGCCGCCTCAGGGCAGCTCGGGCAGATCCTCCGCGTAGAGCAGGGTCAGGTCGTCCGTGCTCGGCTCCTCGAACTGGGCGACCCGGCTCGCATGCCGCTCCACCATCGCCTCGAAGGTCTGGCGCGCCGTACGGCCGTTGCCGAACGCGGCACCCTTCGGGATCGCCGTGAAGTACTTCGTCAGCCCCTCTGACGCGCCCTCCGCCAGCCGGTACTCGTGCTCCTCGGCCTGCTGCTCGACGATCCTCAGCAGTTCCTCGGGGTTGTAGTCGCTGAAGGTGATGGTCCGTGAGAAACGCGACGCCACGCCGGGGTTGACCGAAAGGAAGCGCTCCATCTCCGCCGTGTAGCCCGCGACGATCACCACGACCGCGTCCCGGTGGTCCTCCATCAGCTTCACCAGCGTGTCGATGGCCTCTTTACCGAAGTCGCGGCCCGAGTCCTCCGGCGACAGCGCGTACGCCTCGTCGATGAACAGGACTCCGCCGCGCGCCTTGTCGAAGGCCTCCTGAGTGCGGATCGCCGTGGAGCCGATGTGCTCGCCGACCAGGTCGACCCGGGACACCTCGACGAGATGGCCCTTCTCCAGGACACCGAGGGAGGCGAGGATCTCGCCGTAGAGCCGGGCGACCGTGGTCTTGCCGGTGCCGGGGGAGCCGGTGAAGACCAAGTGCCGTTTGACGGAGGCCGCCTTGAGGCCGGCCTGCTGGCGGCGGCGGCCCACTTCGATCATGTCGGTGAGGGCCCGCACCTCGCGCTTGACGCTGTCCAGGCCGACCAGGGCGTCGAGTTCACCGAGGACGGCCTTGGAGGTGCGGGACTCCTTGTCCGGCTCCGGCGCGGTGACCAGGGGCTCCTGCTCGGTGATGCGCTGGCCCGGGATCGCGCCCAGCAGACCCGCGGACTGGCTCGCCGTCTCCACGGCCGTCTCATGGGCGGTGGGCGGCCTGAGACTGCCGCTCTCGTCGCTGGTGCAGTCCTCGACGTCGGGCCCGGTGCCGGGCCCCGCGTCCGGTCCGGCGTCCGCGAACTCGTAACCGCCGCGCGCGCAGCGCTCCGTACGGCACTTCTTCAGCGTCGTACGACAACCGTCTATGACGTGGAAGCCGTAGCCCCCGCTGCCCGTCACACGGCAGCCGAGGAAGGTGCCCCGGCCGCCCGCCGAGACGTAGAAGCCGGCCTCGGCGGGGGAGTCGACCGTGCAGCGCTCGATGGTGGGGTCGGCGCCCTTGGTGACGATCACGCCGGTCTGAGTGGCGTCCACCGTGCAGTTGTTGAGGGTGCCGCCGCTGCCGTGGTCGCGGAACCACGCGCCCGTGGCAGCGTCCCGGATCCGGCAGTCGTCGAGCTGCGCGGTCGCGCCGTCGCTCACCGACACGGCCGTGTTGCGCACTTGGGAGATGTCGCTGTCGACGACGTCCGCGCGGGAACCGCGGTCCAGCACGAACAGCGCGTCCGGTACGTCGTGCACCCGGCAGGAGTCGAGGACCGCGGTGGCGCCGTCGCTGACCCACACCGCCGGATAGTCGCCCGTGCTGTCGAAGATCTCGCACTGGTTGGCGTCCACGCGCGTGCCCGGGTCCCACACCGACAGACCGTTGCGCCCGAACTGCCGCACGGTCGTGCGGGTCAGCGTCAGCACCGAGCGGGAGCGCAGGTCGACCGCGTTCTCCGGGATGTCGTGGATGCGGCAGTCGGCGAGTGTCAGCACCGCGTCGGTGTCGAGGGTGACGCCGTCGGCGGTCGTACGGTGCACATCGCAGTCGGTGAGGTGCGCGGTGGCCCGGCCGGTGATCTGGACGCCGCTGCCCCGTGTCTCGTAGACCTCGCAACCCACCGCCTCCAGCGCGGAGTTCTCACCCGTCGCGGAAAGGCCCACGCCCGAGGCGTGGTGGATCCGGCAGCGCTCCAGCCGTGGGTGGCCGCCGCCGCGCACCGCGAGGCCCGCCTGGCCGGCCGAGACGACCTCGCACTCCTCGAACACCCCGCCACCGCCGTCGAGTACGGCGATCCCGATGCCGGCCGGGTTGTCGACCGTGCAGCGCCGCACGGTGGGGCGGGCGCCGCCGCGCACCTCGATGCCGGACGCGGAGCGCGTGACGATCCGCAGATCCGTCAACTCCGGTGCGCCCTCCTCGACGAGGAGGGCGGGCGCGGCCGAGTCCTGGCCCTCGACATGCAGGTCCTGGACCACCGCCGAGGCACGCACGGTCAACGGCACGCCGTCCAGGGGCGCGATGCGCACCGAGCCGGGCGAACCCTCGGGGCCGCGCAGGGTCACCGACCGCTGCACGACGAGGTTCTCCCGGTAGGTGCCGGGAGCGACGATGAGGACGTCTCCCTCGGCCGCGGCCTCCAGGGCGGCGGCGAGCGACGCGTACTCACCTGTGCGGCGCCGCCACCGCGATGTGCCGGTGTGCGTCACCTGGACCGTGCCCTGTGCCATGGCGTTGCTGTGCCCCCACCTCGTGGTACGCGGGTTGATGCCGAAGCCTTCGCCGGTCCACCGTAGCGTGCGTGCGGACGGTGGGTTGACCAGAGTTGGAACGCTGTCAGCTGCCGGTGCCGGTGCGGCCCCAGTCCGGGCCCGCCCGCTCCCACGCCTGGTCCCAACGGGCGTACCTGCGACGGACCATGCGCCACAGGACGAACCGCCGGCCGCTGTCGACGAGCCCGGCGGTCAGCAGCGCCGCGCCGAACCCGGCGAGCACGGCGTGCGTCGTCGCCGTGGCCGAGTCCAGCGGGCGGGCCACTATGCGGCCGTGCCGGTCCGTCCAGAGCGTGAAGTGGTCGCCCGCGTGCGGGGTGTTGAGGCTCGCCATCACCGCGCCGTGCCGGGCGGTGCCGTCCGGGGCGGTCCAGTCGGCGAGGACCCGGCTGCGGACGTCCCGCGCGGTGGCCGAGTCGGGGTCGGGGTCCAGCTCGGCCCCCTTCAGCTTCTTGACCACGGTGGCCGTCACGACATGCCGGTCCGCGCGCTGCTCCCGCACCGACCGCTGCAGGGCGTCCTGTGCGACGACGCCGACGAGCGAGCCGATCACGGGTGCGGCGACCACGACCACCAGCAGGACCACGAGGGCCAGCCAGGCCTCGACCAGATCGGTAGCGCGACGCAGCGGATTGCGCCGCCAGCGCCACAGACCCCTGATTGCTCCCACCGTCCCGCACCCCCTTCCCGCTCCGTGATAACCCCAGGCGCAGCCGTTCATCCGAGAGCCCCGGCAAAGAGAGAGCGAAATCACCCCTCCCCGGACCTCTCATGAACTTCTCACGGGATCTCAACGACCGGGCCCACGAAGAGGGTTCCCGCCCCGGACACACGAACGCCGCCGCCGGGCAGAAGCCCGGCGGCGGCCAGTGCGAGACGCGGCTGCTCGCGGTGTGACGACCTTTCCCCCGTCGTCGACCAGCGCCCGACCCCCAAGGCTCCACGAGAGCCTCCCGGGACGAGAAGCCCCGGAGTGGGGTGCGGATCAGTAACCGCGGTACTGCTGCTGGTTGTTGTACGGGTCCTGCTGGTACGGAGCCGGAGCGGGCCGGGGAGCCGCCGGACGCATCGCCTCGTAGCCGGCCGGAGCCGCCATCGGACGCGGCTGCTGTTGCTGCTGCATGGGGTATCCGCGCGGCGGGGTCTGCTGCGGGATGTAGGCGGCGGGCGCCTGCTGCAGCGGAGAGGGCTGCTGCGCCTGCGGATAGCCGCCGTAGGAAGCCTGCGAGGGACCCGCCGGGAGGGCGGGCAGTGCCGACGGCAGCGCGGGCAGGTTGCTCCCCGGCATGTCGTAAGCGGCGGGGACCCGGATCGGAGCGATCTGCGGGGTACCCCGCTCGGCCACGAGGGAGTCGTAGATCGGAGTGTCCGGGAAGGAGGCGGAGTAGTAGCCGCCGCCATAAGTGGAGCGGGGGGAGGTCATGGCACATAAGTTAAGCCCACGATGTGGTGGTTGGGGAGACCGATTAGAGGGTTGTTTTCCGTGTCGGGGGTGGCACGGGATCCCCAATGCGAGCGAACTTGGCAAAAAAGGGCATCGATCGGTGTTCTGATCGTGTAAAGGCCGAGTTCCCGGCGGGTTACCAGCGGTTGGCCACCTGAGTAGCCGCGCCCCACATGGGCGTTCGACGCCCTGGGGAATAGGTTGTGCGGGTAGACACCCGATGGGCTGCCGGGGCGTGCCTGGCACGGTGACACGTGATGGGGGCAGACATGTCAATGCCGAAAGGGTCGAATGTTCCGGTGCCGACGACGGCACTGCGGGTCGAATTGGGCTGGCGGCCAGGACCCGGCGTCCCCGACGCGGACGCCTCGGCGCTGCTGCTGGTGGACGGAAAGGTCCGCTCCGACGGCGACTTCGTCTTCTACAACCAGCCGGCGCACTCCTCCGGAGCGGTCCGCCACGAGGGCAAGGGCGACACCGGCGGCCGGGTGACCGACACCCTGCTCGTCGACCTCGCGCGCGTGGAGCCCGCCGTCGAGCGCATCGTCCTCGCCGCCTCGGCGGACGGCGGAACGTTCGGCCAGGTCCCCGATCTGTACATCGAGGTCCGGGACGCCGGGCAGAACACCGCGATCGCCCGCTTCGACAGCGCGGGCGCGACGGTCGAAACCGCCTTCGTGCTCGGCGAGTTCTACCGCCGCCAGGGCGCCTGGAAGTTCCGGGCCGTCGGTCAGGGCTACGACAGCGGGCTCGAAGGCCTGGCGACCGACTTCGGCATCACCGTGGACGAACCGCAGCAGCCGGCACCGGCCACCACCATGCCGCCGCCCTCCGGGCCGCCCGTGAACCTGCCCCCGCCGCCCGTCATGCCTCCCGTGACCGCGTCACCTCCGCTCGCGCCCCCGGTGAGCCCGCCCCCTCCCGCGGCCCCAGTCCGGCTGACCAAAGTGACGCTCACCAAGGCGGCCCCCTCGGTCTCCCTGACCAAGCAGGGCGGCACCTCGGGCGCCCTGCGCGTGAACCTCAACTGGGAGGTGCGCAAGCAGTTCTCGGGCTGGGGCAGCAAGCGCGGCCGGGCGGTCGCGATGCACGCGGACCTCGACCTCGACCTGTGCGCCCTGTACGAACTCGCCGACGGCCGCAAGGGCGTCGTCCAGGCCCTCGGCAACGCCTACGGCTCCCTTCAACGGCCCCCGTACATCCACCTCGACGGAGACGACCGCACCGGCGCTTCGGCGAGCGGCGAGAACCTCACCGTCAACCTGGACCACATCGGGGACTTCCGGCGGATCCTCGTCTTCGTGACCATCTACGAGGGCGCCCGCTCCTTCGCCGACCTGCACGCCACGGTCACGCTCCAGCCGCAGCACGGCGCCGCGATCGACTTCTCGCTCGACGAGTGCACGGTCCCCTCCACGGTGTGCGCGCTCGCCCTGATCACCAACACCGGAGGCGACCTCGTCGTCCAGCGCGAGGCCCGCTATCTCGTCCCGGACCGGGGGGTGAGCCCGCAGCGGACCGTGGACCGCGTCTACGGGTGGGGCATGAACTGGACCCCGGGTCGTAAGTGAGCCCTCAGCCCTCGTCGCCGACGACGGCGTCAGGACGCGCGTAGGTGCGGCCCTTCCAGGCCGCACCGCGTCCCCTGTAGTGCTGCACCGCGGAATCGACGGTCATCAGGAGATACAGGAACGCGGTGAACGGCAACAGGGGAGCGAGCCACAGCGGCTGTCCGTAGTAGCGGAGCATCGGGGCGTACGTCCCCGTCATCACCAGCCACGCGAGCCCGCCGAGGACCGCTGCCGCCGTACTGCCCACGGCCAGGCCGGTGAACAGGATCACCGGCGGCACGAGATACACCAGCGCCAGGCCGAGAACGGTGCCCAGGAGCAGCAGCGGGTTGTGCCGCAGTTGCGCGTACGCACTGCGCGAGACCATCCGCCACAGGTCGTGCAGCCGCGGATAGGGGCGCACGCTGTCCACCCGTTCGGCGAGCCCCAGCCAGATGTGACCGCCGCCGCCCTTGACCGCACGCGCGAGCGCCACGTCGTCGATCACCGCGTGCCGGATGGCGTCCGGGATCCGTGCCCGCTCGGCCGTCTCGGCGCGCAGGAGGACACAACCGCCCGCCGCGGCCGCCGTCCGGGCGCCCTTCCGGCCGATCCGGCGGAACGGATAGAGCTGCGCGAAGAAGTAGACGAACGCCGGCACCACCAGGCGCTCCCACAGGCTCTCCACGCGCAGCCGGGCCATCAGCGAGACGGCGTCGAAACCGCCGGTGCGCGCCGCCGCCACCAACTCCCGCAGGCTGTCCGGGGCGTGCGCGATGTCCGCGTCCGTCAGCAGCAGGTACTCGGGGCCACGCGCGCGTGCCAGACCGATGCCGTGCCGCACGGCCCACAGCTTCCCCGTCCAGCCCGCGGGCGGTTCACCGGGGGAGTCCACGGTCAGCGGCAGCCCGCCGTACCGGGCCGCCAGCTCGCGGGCCAGATCGCCGGTGCCGTCCGAACTGCCGTCGTCGACAAGGAAGATCTCCGCCCGCCCGGGATAGTCCTGGGCGAGGAGCGACGGCAGGCTGTCGGCCAGTACGGCGGCCTCGTCGCGGGCCGGGACGACCACACCGACCGACGGCCAGTCCTCCGGGTCGGTGCGGGCGGGCAGTCTGATGTCCGTGCGCCAGAAGAAGCCCTGGCAGAGCAGCAGCCACAGCCAGGCGGCGAACGATACGGCGGCGATCCACACGACGGTGCTCACGGCCGCAGTCTGCCCCACGGGGGCCGGTCGACCGAGGCCATCGTCTATCGTGACCGGGTGAAGATCGCGCTGATGGACTCCGGAATCGGCCTTCTCGCGGCCACCGCGGCGGTACGGCGGGTGCGCCCCGACGCGGATCTCGTGCTCTCGCTGGACCCCGAAGGCATGCCCTATGGGCCGCGGACACCGGAGGACGTCACCGGGCGCGCGCTGGCCGTCGCCGAGGCCGCCGCCGCGCACGCACCCGACGCCCTGATCATCGGGTGCAACACCGCGACCGTGCACGCCCTGACGGCCCTGCGCGAGCGTCTGGAGCCCGGCATCCCGGTCATCGGCACCGTCCCCGCGATCAAGCCGGCCGCGGCCGGTGGCACGCCGTTCGCGATCTGGGCGACGCCCGCCACCACCGGCAGCCCCTACCAGCGCGGCCTCATCGCGGACTTCGCCGACGGCGTGCCGGTGACCGAGGTCCCGTGCTGGGGACTGGCCGAGGCCGTCGAGCACGGGGACGAGGCGGCCATCGACGCCGCCGTCGCCGCGGCCGCCGAGCTCACGCCCGACGATGTAACGACCGTCGTCCTGGGCTGCACCCATTACGAACTGGTCGCCGAACGCATCCTGGCCGCCGTGCAGCGCCCCGACCGCCCGCCGCTCGTCCTGCACGGCTCCGCCGACGCGGTGGCCGCCCAGGCGCTGCGCCGGATCGGTGCACAGCCCGCACCCCAGGCACCGACCGACGGGACCCTGACGGTGCTCCTGAACGGACGCGAGGGCGCGCTGCCCGCCGCCGCGTCGACCTACGCCGAAGGCCGGCTGCTGCGGGCCACCGCACCGGCCCACTGACCACCGGCGACGAAACGGACGCTGTGCGTCCACCGAGCTGTCACACAAAACGGTCACCCTCCGCAACGCGGTACCCGCGCAGCGAAACCTGAGTAGTCTCGTAGGCATGAGGGACCACCCCCGCGACGAAACCGTCCCGCAGACCGAGATCTGGACCGGACGCGCCACCAACCGGTTCCAGTGGCTGCTGGCGCTCGCCGGTGCCGCCTGCATGGCGCTCGGCATCGAGCTGGCCGTGGACTCCGCCTGGACGTCCGGCATCGTCCCGCTCGTCATGTCCGTCGTCGGGTGCATCGCGGCCGGACTGCTCATGCTGTTCGGCACGCTCGCCTTCGTGCATGTCGCGCTGAAGGTCGACACCGAGTCCCTCGAAGTGCGCTGCGGCCACATCGGCGTCCCGCGCCGCCGTATCCCCCTCGCGAACGTCGCGGGCGCCGAGTTCGCCCCGCACGTCACCCCGCGCCAGTGGGGCGGCTGGGGCTACCGCTGGCGGCCCGAGAAGGGCACCGCCGTCGTCGTACGGCGTGGCGAGGGCATCGTGCTGCGGCTGTGGGACGGACACACGTTCACGATCACCGTGGACAACGCGGAGACAGCCGTACGGATCATCACGGACCGGCTGGTGCCGCCCACGCCCGGCGCGGTGCACTGACCTCTTTCCCGCCCCTCAGGGGGCCGATCGGTCGCCACGCGTGCGTGCGTCCGAGGTGGTGCGCGGGCTGTCGTCAGCGAGCGGGTGGGCCGTGGCAAGACCGGCCAGGAAACCGGCACCGACCGACACCGAGGTGAAGCTCAGCGCGTTGCCGACCGAGGCGATGAGCGCGAGCCCCGTCAGCGCGGCCCCCGCGGTGAGCGCGATCGGGGTGGAACGCGGAGTGCGCCACAGCGCGTGGAGCACCCAGCAGAAGGCCGCCGCCAGCAGGAGCACGCCGACGACCCCCTGCTCGGCCGCCATCTGAAGCGGCGCGGAATGCGGCTTGCCGTCCGGCAGCAGGGCCTCGGCCGCCGCGCCGCTCAGCTCCCCGAAGCGCCCCGGACCCACCCCCAGGGCGGAATCCTGATGCGCCATGTGCAGGGCGTCCTGCCAGAGCTGGACCCGGTGCGGGGTCAGTTGGCCCTCCAGGGACTCGGTGAGCCCGTCCGGCAGCACGTTTCCGGCGACGGCCCAGGCCGCTCCCGTCACCAGCGCCGTGGCCAGGCCCAGGCCCGCGACACCGAGACCCCGGTGTTCCATCCGGCCGGCGGCGAGCGAGCACAGCAGCACCGCCGTACACATGGCGAATCCCGTGATCGACCCCAGGACGGCCGCGGTCACCGTGATCCCGGCGGCCAGCAGCCCCAGCGCCAGCCGAGGCGCCGGAGCCGAGGCGGCCCAGGCGGCGCAGCACGCGGACCCGACGGCCAGGGTCAGCAGGGCCGCGGTGGCGCCGGCATGACCGAGCGGGACGGCGAACTGGGGGCCCGGGGCGAGACGCGGCTCGGCCAGCGCCAGGCCGAGCCCGGCCAACGCTCCGGCACAGGGCGCCGCGACCGGCACCAGCGCCCCGGAGATCCGCCCCGACGAGTAACCGGCGGCCACCGCGAGGACCGCGAGCAGCACGCCCTCGGGCCGGCCGTCGTGCATGGCGGCGGTGATCAGCGACCACGCGGCACACGCGCCGAGCACCACGATGCCCGCCGCGTCCGAAACGTTTCGTCTTTCACTGTCGGCGTCCGGACCGGTCGCCGACGCCATCCCCGTGGATCCCACCCCGCCGCCCCCTGAACCCGGCCGCCCCCGACCAGTGACGGCCCCGGCCGTCCTGGCCTGGACAGACCGCACGACAGAGGCTCCGGCACACCGTAACGGCTGATGACCGATTTGTGCACGAGTTGCGCAGGAACGATACGGCTGAGGCCCGGTTCAGTGCCCCGGGCCACCGTCCGGACCGCGCTGTCGGCGCCAAGGTCAACCGCCGTACACTCCCGGAGTGACCGTCACCGCAACTTCCGTGGACGAGTCGGACCAACTGGAGCCACCGGCCGCGCCCGCTTCGCGCCTGGCCCGCCTCGTCCGCCTGGTCCCGGCCGCCGTAGCCGCGCTCTCCGGAGTGCTGCTCTACGTCAGTTTCCCGCCGCGCATCCTGTGGTGGCTGGCGCTGCCCGCCTTCGCCTGTTTCGGGTGGGTGCTGCGCGGCCGCAGTTGGAAGGCTGGCCTCGGACTCGGCTACCTCTTCGGTCTCGGATTCCTGCTGCCGCTGCTGGTGTGGACCGGCGTGGAGGTCGGTCCCGGACCCTGGCTCGCCCTGGTCGCGGTCGAGGCGATCTTCGTCGCCCTGGTCGGCGCGGGCATCACCGCGGTGTCGAAACTGCCCGGCTGGCCTCTGTGGGCGGCGGCGCTGTGGATCGCCGGTGAGGCGGTACGCGCGCGTGCCCCCTTCCACGGCTTCCCCTGGGGCAAGATCGCGTTCGGCCAGGCCGACGGCGTCTTCCTGCCGCTCGCCGCGGTGGGCGGCACCCCGGTCCTCGGCTTCGCGGTCGTCCTGTGCGGCTTCGGCCTCTGCGAGATCGTGCGCCTGGTCCTGGAAGGCCGGCGCACGCGTGTCGTACGGCGGTCCGCCGCGACCGTGGCCCTGCTGAGCGTGGCCGTACCCGTGGTGGGCGCGGTGGCGGCGCGGTCCCTGGTGAGCGACAAGGCGGAGGACGGGACCACGACCGTCGCGGTGATCCAGGGCAACGTCCCGCGCGCGGGACTGGAGTTCAACGCCCAGCGACGCGCGGTCCTCGACTACCACGTCAAGGAGACCCTGCGGCTGGCCGCCGAGGTCAAGGCGGGCAAGGTCGCCAAGCCCGACGTGGTGCTGTGGCCGGAGAACTCCTCCGACGTCGATCCCTTCGCCGATGCCCAGGCGTACACCGACATCGACGACGCGGCCAAGGCGATCGGCGCGCCCATCTCGGTCGGCGGTGTCGTCGAACGGGACGGCAAGCTCTACAACGAGCAGATCCTCTGGGACCCGGTGAAGGGCCCGACCGACACCTACGACAAGCGGCAGATCCAGCCCTTCGGCGAGTACCTCCCGATGCGCTCGCTCCTCGGAGCCATCAACAAGAACTGGACCAGCATGGTCCGCCAGGACTTCAGCCGGGGCACCAAGCCGGGCGTGTTCACCATGAACGGCGCCAAGATCGGCCTGGTCACCTGCTACGAGGCCGCCTTCGACTGGGCCGTGCGGTCCGAGGTCACCGACGGCGCCCAACTGATCTCCGTGCCGAGCAACAACGCGACCTTCGACCGCAGCGAGATGACCTACCAGCAGCTCGCCATGTCCCGGGTGCGCGCCGTCGAGCACAGCCGGACCGTCACGGTCCCGGTGACCAGCGGAGTCAGCGCGATCATCATGCCGGACGGGAAGATCACGCAGAAGACCGGCATGTTCGTGGCCGACTCCCTGGTCCAGAAGGTGCCGCTGCGTTCTTCGGAGACACCGGCGACGAAGCTCGGCATCCTGCCCGAGATGGCCCTGGTGCTTCTCGCCGCGGGCGGCCTCGGCTGGGCGATCGGAGCGGGTGTGCGCCGACGACGCGCGGGTGACGCGTAACCGTACGTCTGTTGTACGCCCGCCGTGCGCACGGCAGTTCGTGGAGTGGCCATGGATCGTCCCGTTAGGGTCGGACCATGGCTACTCCTGATTTCATCCGTACGATCCGGGCCTCCGCGGGGCACCAACTGCTGTGGCTTCCCGGGGTGAGCGCCGTGGTCTTCGACGACACGGGTCGCGTCCTGCTGGGCAAGCGGTCGGACAACCACGAGTGGGCGTTGCCCTCCGGCATTCCCGAGCCGGGGGAGCAGCCTGCGGTCTGCGCGGTGCGCGAGGTGTTCGAGGAGACGGCCGTCGAGTGCGTGGCGGAGCGGATCGTCCTGGTCCAGGCAGGGGGGCCGGTCAGCTATCCCAACGGTGACGCCTGCCAGTTCATGGACATCACCCTGCAGTGCCGGGCCGTCGGTGGCGAGGCGACAGTGAACGACGACGAGTCGTTGGAGGTCGGCTGGTTCGACCTGGACGCGCTGCCCGAGATCAGTGATCACCAAATGTTCCGGATCAAGCAAGCCCTGGCGAATGCACCCACATGGTTTGACACCACGAGCTCCGACTGAAGTATGTGCTCAGCCCATATGTGGTGGGGCAGGGGCGCTGTCTAGGCTCGGCCTATGACCGCGCCCAGCGCCCTTGAGGGCTCCCACGCCGCTCCCTTCCTCGACCTCACTGGCCGTACCGCTCTGGTCACCGGTGCCGCCGGAGGTATCGGCCGCGCCTGCACGCTGCGGCTGGCGGCCGCCGGGGCCGAGGTCAGAGCGGTCGACATGGACGCCCCGGGACTGGAAACCCTCGCCGAGCAGACGCGGGGCCTCGCGGGCACCGTCGAGCCGCATGTCCTCGACCTCACTGACCTGGACGCGGCCGAGGACGCCGCCGCAGGCACGGACGTCCTGGTGAACAACGCGGGGCTGCAACTGGTGCGCCCCATCGAGGAGTTCCCGCCCGACGTCTTCCACACGGTGCTCACCGTGATGCTGGAGGCGCCCTTCCGGCTCATCCGTGGTGCCCTGCCCCATATGTACGCACAGGGCTGGGGCCGGATCGTCAATGTGTCGTCCGTCCATGGGCTGCGCGCCTCCGCCTTCAAGTCCGCCTATGTGGCCGCCAAACATGGTCTGGAAGGACTCTCCAAGACCGCTGCCCTCGAAGGCGCGCCCCATGGCGTCACCTCGAACTGTGTGAATCCCGCCTATGTGCGCACCCCACTCGTCGAGCGACAACTCACCGACCAGGCACAGGCGTACGACATCCCCGAGGAACGCGTACTGACCGAGGTGCTCCTGAAGGACAGCGCGGTCAAACGGCTCATCGAACCGGAGGAGGTGGCCGAGGCCGTCGCCTATCTGTGCGGTCCGCAGGCGTCCTTCGTGACCGGCACCTCGCTGGTGCTGGATGGTGGGTGGACGGCCCACTGAACCACCTGTGCGCAGGCGTTTTCGAGTTATCCACAGGCCTGACCGGCCGGCCCGGCGATGGGGAATCCTGTGAGCATGTCCAGCGATCACGTGCAGTCCGCCGAGCGTTCCGCCACCGTCACCGGTGCCGGAGCGCGGTCGAGCAGTGCCGAGGCGCCGTTCCTGGAGCTGTTGGCCCGGGGCGCCTCCGCCGACGCCTACGAGCAGCCGGTGCTGCTCGCCCGTGCCGAGGGAAGACCGGCCGAGCAGATCGCCGGACTCGAACACACCAAGTCGCTCGCGCTGCGCGTGCGTTCGGAGCTGGAGGGACGCCGACGGCGTGAGGCCGAGCTGTCCGCGCTCTTCGAGACGGCACACGATCTCGCCGGCCTGCGCGACCTGGACGCCGTACTGCAGGCGATCGTCCAGCGCGCCCGGTCGCTGCTCGGCACCGACGTCGCCTATCTCAGTCTCAACGACCCGGCCCGCGGCGACACTTATATGCGGGTCACCGAGGGCTCGGTCGCGGCCCGCTTCCAGCAACTGCGCCTGGGCATGGGAGAGGGCCTCGGTGGACTCGTGGCCCAGACGGCACGGCCGTATGTCACCGACGACTACTTCAAGGACGACCGCTTCCAGCACACCCTCACCATCGACTCGGGCGTACGCGACGAGGGGCTGGTGGCGATTCTCGGTGTGCCGCTGATGCTCGGGCACCGTGTCATCGGGGTGCTGTTCGCCGCCGACCGCCGGGCGCGGGTCTTCGAACGGGAGCAGATCGCGCTGCTCGGTTCCTTCGCCGCGCTCGCCGCGGCCGCCATCGACACCGCGAACCTGCTGACCGAGACCCGTGCGGCCCTGGCCGGGCTGGAGCGCGCCAACGAGATCATCCGGGACCGCAGCGGAGTCATCGAGCGCGCCTCGGAGATCCACGACCGGCTCGCCGAACTCGTCCTGCGCGGCGGCGGGGTCCACGACGTGGCCGCCACCGTCTCCCAAGTCCTCGACGGTGTCGTCGAGTTCACCGAGACGGACGCCACGCCGACGCAAGCCCTGGAGACGTCCCGCGCCGAGGGGCACGCCGTGCGGCACCGGGACGACTGGATCGCCGCCGTCGCCGCAGGCGGCGAACTGCTCGGCGCTCTCGTGCTCCGCGGACACCCCGGCCTCGACCCCGTCGACCAACGCACCCTGGAACGCGCCGCCATGGTCACCTCCTTGCTGCTGCTCGCCCGGCGGTCGGCCGCCGAGGCCGAACAGCGCGTCCGCGGCGAGCTGTTGGACGACCTGCTCGACGCCCGCGACCGCGACCCGCGCCTGCTGAGGGAGCGCGCGGCGCGGCTGCACGCCGACCTGGACGCCGTCCATGTCGTACTCGCCGCCCGGCTCGACGGCACGGCGGCCGACGCCGACCAGGAGGCCGCCGCCCGCAGACGGTTGTGGTCCGCCGCTTCCCATCTCGCCGGGACACGGCACGGCTTGGCCGCAGCCCGCGACGGCGGCACCGTCCTGCTGCTGCCCCTCGGCCCCGGCGACACCGCCACGGACCTGGCCCGGCGTACCGCGGCCCACCTGGGAGCGGCCGTCCACGAAGCGGTCACCGTCGGCGCCTCCGCACCCGTCGGGAATCTCACCGCCGAACCCGATGCGGTGGCCGCCGCCTACGAGGAGGGGCGCCGCTGCCTCGACGCCCTGCGTCTGCTGGGCCGTTGCGGAGCCGGCGCGGCCGCCGAGGACTTCGGCTTCCTCGGACTGCTTCTCGCCGGGGACCGGGATGTCGGAGGCTTCGTCGAGCGCACCATCGGCGAGGTCGTGCACTACGACGAGCGGCGCGGTACGGATCTGCTGCGCACGCTCGACGCGTACTTCGCCTGTGGCATGAGCCCCGCCCGGACGAAGGACGACCTGCACGTCCACGTCAACACGGTGGCCCAGCGGCTGGAGCGCGTGGGCCGGCTCCTCGGCGCGGACTGGCAGGACCCGGGCCGTGCGCTGGAGATTCAACTCGCCCTGAGACTACGGTTGTTGGCTGATCCGGTGCGGCGATGACCCTCGTGTGCGCGAGGCATACGAGGGTCGGTGCGGCGCGGGGTGATCAGGTGGTGCGTGCGTCCGTCGCGCTCTTCGCGGGAGCGGAAGCGGGTGAGGTCGCGGTCCCGGGCCGGTCGCCGGTGGTGGCCTCGACATCGGTCAGGTCGCGGTGGCGGGTCTCCTTGGCCGCGCCCACCGCGATCAGCGTCAGGACGACCGCCGCGATCACGTACAGGGCGATCGGGGTCGAGCTGTCGTAGTCGGCGAGCAGGGCGGTGGCGATCAGCGGGGCGGGGGCGCCCGCCGCGACCGAGGCGAACTGGGCGCCGATCGAAGCGCCGGAGTAGCGCATCCGGGTAGCGAACATCTCGGAGAAGAAGGCGGCTTGGGGCGCGTACATCGCGCCGTGCAGCACCAGTCCGACGGTCACGGCGAGGACCAGGTCGCCGAAGTCCCCGGTGTCGATCAGCGAGAAGAACGGGAACATCCACAGCCCGATGCCCGCCGCACCCAGCAGATACACGGGCCGCCGCCCGATCCGGTCCGACAGCGCGCCCCAGGCCGGGATGACGGCGAAGTGGACGGCGGAGGCGATGAGCACGGAGTTCAGCGCCGTCTGCCGGGAGACTCCGGCCGAGGTGGTCGCGTAGACGAGGATGAACGCGGTGATCACGTAGTAGCTGATGTTCTCCGCCATGCGGGCGCCCATCGCGACCAGGATGTCGCGCCAGTGGTGGCGCAGCACGGAGACGAGCGGGAGCTGCTCGGTGTCGGTGCTCCGGGCCGCTGTGCGGGCGGCGGCCTTGCGGGCCTCCGCCTGTGCCAACGCCTCCTGGAACACCGGGGATTCATCGACAGACAGACGAATCCACAGACCGACGGCGACCAGGACACCGGAGAGCAGGAAGGGGATGCGCCAACCCCAGCTGCCGAACGCCTCGTCCGACAGGACGGCCGTCAGCAGGGACAGCGCTCCGGTCGCGAGCAACTGGCCCGCGGGCGCCCCGGTCTGCGGCCACGACGCCCAGAATCCGCGCCGCCGCGCGTCTCCGTGTTCCGACACGAGCAGTACGGCCCCGCCCCATTCGCCGCCCAGTGCGAAACCCTGCACCAGACGCAGCGCGGTGAGCAGGACCGGCGCCGCGGCTCCCACGGTCGCGTGGGTCGGCAGCAGCCCGATCGCGAAGGTCGCCCCGCCCATCAGCAGCAGACTCAGCACCAGCAGCTTCTTCCGGCCGAGCCGGTCGCCGTAGTGCCCGAAGACGAGGGCGCCGAGCGGGCGGGCCGCGAAACCGACGGCGTAGGTCAGGAAGGAGAGCAGGGTCCCGACGAGTGGGTCGGAGTCAGGGAAGAACAGCTTGTTGAAGACGAGCGCGGCTGCGGAGCCGTAGAGGAAGAAGTCGTACCACTCGACGGTGGTGCCGATGAGGCTGGCGGCGACGATGCGTTTGAGGTTGGCGGGGGGTGGGGGAGCGGTGGTTGCGGAGGTCATGTGCGCCACTTCCTCGTGTGCGGTGGGGACGGTCGGTGATGGCACACGGTAGGAAGCGGCACGTCAGCGGCACATGTGGTGGGACACCATAGTTCTGGGTGGTGCAGTGGGCGAACCCATCAAGCAGGGGGAGCCTTGCGGCCGCGAAGTGTGGCGAGGGCCAGCAGTGCGGAGAACAGTGCGGCACTGCCGCAGACGACGAAGCCGATCGAGTAGCCGTGGCCGAGGGCGTCCAGGGCGAGTGGGTGCAGGTCGGCCAGTTTCGGGGAGGCGGCCGAGGCGCCGTTGACCGCGAGGGGGCCGCCCTCCTCCAGTACGGCCGTGCCCGCGCCCTTCAGTGCCGGCGGCAGGGCGGAGCCGTGCAGGGAGGCGGAGAAGCTGGTCGCCGCGCGGCTCAGGGCGACGGCGCCGATGATGGCCGGGCCGAGGGTGAAGCCGAAGTCCCGCAGCAGATTGGTGGTCGCGCTCGCCATGCCGGCCAGGTGCGTCGACACGGTGTTGACGGCCGTGGCCGTGATCGACGAGACGGTGATCGCGAAGCCCAGCCCGACGAGACCGAGCGGCATGATCAGCGAGGTGAAGGCGCTGTCGGTGATCGGCAGCGTGGCCGCCCAGTAGTCGCCCGCCGCGATCAGCAGCAGCCCGGCGCCCAGGAGCAGCCCCGGTGCGACATTCCTCAACAGCCGTTCCGTGAGCGGCAGCATCGCCAGGGTGATGCCGTTGAGCAGGACGAAGGCCAGGCCGGTGCGCATCGGGGCCTGGTCCTGCACCGCTCCCAGCCGGATGCTCACGGAGTAGGCGGTGCCGAGGAAGGCGAACATGCCCACCACGGCCACCACCGAGGCGACGGCGAAGGCCCGGTTGCGGAACAGGTCCAGGCGGAGGAGCGGCGACTTGGCGTGCTTCTCCGCCAGCACGAACGCGGCGAGGAACACGGCCGCCAGGACGAAGGCGATCACGATCGAGGGCGAGGCCCAGCCGTCCGTCGGGCCCTGGATGATGGCGTAGAGGAGGGCGAAGAGGCCGAGGCCGATGGTGACCTGGCCCGCGATGTCGAGTGAACGGCCTTCGGGGGCACTGGAGTTGACGGCGAAGAGCGCGCTGACCGCGGCGCTGGCCACGGCGATGGCGGTGACCACGACGAAGGACCATCGCCATGAGCCGTAGGTGGCGGTGACGCCGCCGAGGAGCGGGGCGATGAACCCGCCGGTGGAGAGCAGCGCGGCCCACATGGCGATGACGCGGGCCCGTTGTGCGGGTGAGGTGGTGCCGGCGGCCAGGATGGCCAGCGAGGTCGGGAAGAGTGCGGCGGCGCCCAGGCCTGCCAGGGCCTGCCCGGTCCAGAGCTGGTGGACGCCGGACGAGGTGGCGCTGACCACCTCGCCCACCGCCAGCAGTGCCGCGCCGCCGACCAGCAGCCGCTTGCGGCCGAAGAGGTCGCCGAGCAGGCCGAAGGTCAGCTCCAGTACGGCGACCGGAAGCAGGAACGCGTCGGAGATCCAGGTGAGTTGGGAGCCGACCGGATTCAGGTCGGACTGGAACAGCCCGTTGAGGGTGGCCGGTATGGCCAGGCCGATCTGGGCGAGGCAGACGGCGAGGAGACCGGCGACCAGGGTGCCGGTGGTCAGACCGGGGCCGGTGGCGGTTCTGACGGAGGGTTCGGTCGTCATGGACACGGAGTGGCTCCTGGGGGCGCGCTGGACGGGACGGGGAGGAGACGCTTGGGGGGATCAGCGGGTACCGGTCAGCCGGCCCGGCCGGTAGTCGGTGAAGGCGGCGCCGTCGAGGCCCAACGCGTCCGCGCCGCGCTGGAGTTGGGCGGCGGTGGCGGCGTCGTCCCAGTGCCGGGTGTCCAGCCGGTGTTCCACGGCGTGCAGAGCGGCGACGACCTCGGCGGTGGTGAAGTTGCAGTGGCTCTGGCGTGCCACGAAGGCCTGGCGCAGCAGTGCGGAATCGCCGGCCGCGCGCACCCGCCCGGCGAGGGCCGACTCCTGTTCCACGGGCACCAGTTGGTCGGCGGTGGTGTGGATGTCCAGCAGCGGCACGGCCAGGCCCTGTCCGGCGGTCGAGGTCCGCCGCAGACGGGCCACGGCGGCCGGGTCGGCGGCGATGTCCGCGCCGCGGGTGAGCCGGTTCAGGTCGTTCGGCAGGTTGAGTCCGGCGTCCCGGTACAGAGCCCTGACCTGCTTGGCGTGGGCGGACTTGCGCAGCAGCCCTGCGTAGTCGACGCCCTTGTTCCAGGACGTGTTGCCGCCCGCGGACTGCTCCACCGACCAGCGCGCCGGCACGATGAACGAGAGCAGGCCCTGAGCCAGCCAGGTGTACTGCTGCTGCTCCTGGCCCGCGAAGTCGCCCTGTGCGGGCGGCTGTTCACCTGGTGCCCAGTCGGCCAGGTTGAGGTAGGCGGCTGCCAGGGCGATCCGGGCGCGTCCCGCCGGGGTCTGCTGCGCGGCTTCCACGGCTTTCGTCAGCCGGTCGGCCAAGGCGGCGGCGTCCGTCTGGTTGTCCAGGTTCACCAGGGCGTCGGCGTCGGCGGGGTCGAAGAACGTGGCCAGGGTGTACTCGGCGTCCAACTGGTAGTTGTCCAGGTCGACGCCGCCCGCGACCAGCCCGCACAGGCCGAGCGCGCCGTCGACGCGTCCCGCTCCGTCGCGGGCGATCTGCGCGTTGACCAGGCCGCCCATGGACTGGCCCACCGAGATGACCCGGGTCGGTGTGCCGACCTGCCGGCGGAACGCGGTGAGCGCGGCGAACTGGTCCCGCTCGGCCGAGTCGAGCGCCCACATCGAACCGCTGGGGTCGTAGGAGGAGCCGACGAGGGCGTAACCGGCGTCCAGCAGGGTCTGGCGGACCGCGGGCGAGGGAGAGTCGGCGGCGGTGGTCGGTCCGAAGCCGTGGCTGAACAGCAGCAGGGTGCCGTTCCACTGCTCGGGTTGGTCCGCGATCCAGGTGGCACCGTCGGTCAGCGTGCCGGAGTACTGCCCGGCGGCGGCGGTGGCATGGGCGCCGGTCGCGGGACCGATCAGCGCGGTGGCGAGGGCGGTCGCGCAGGCGGCGGTGAGGGTGGAGAGACGGGGTCGGGGCATGGCGGCGGCTCCGCGGGTCGTGTGGGGACCGGGTGGGGGAGCGAGCTGGAAGAGCGCTGCGAATGTAGGGCTCTTTTTTCACTGCCGTCAATACACTGACCAATAATGAGGCGGACGGGTCCCCGTGGGGACGCGCTCGGTCGGAGATCAGTCCAGCGTCAGGGTGTCCAGCAGCCGTGCGGCCGCGCGCGCCGCCGGGCGCTCCCAGCGGCCGGCCAGACCGCGGAAGACGGTCTCCGCCTGGGCGGCCGGCCAGTCCCCCGGCAGATGCTCGGCGGGCAGATGCGGGTCCCGTCGTACCAGGTCCAACCAATCGGTGTGCACCAGGAGTTGACCCGCGAGTTCGTCGCCGGAGGCCGCGGCCGGCAGGGGATCGGTGCGGTCCCAGCGGTCCAGGAACGCCCGGTAGCGGGCGCCGATGGCCGGCACGTCGAAGGCCTGCTCCAGCACCTCACGGACGTCGGTCGGCGACTCCACCTCGGCGCGGAACACCCGCAGATACGGTTCCAGGCCGAGGCCGGCCACCATCTCGCGGACGTCGACGCGCGCCGGGGCCACCCACAGGCCGTTCTGCAGGGGGCCGAAGCCCGCCCAGATCAGGCGGGAGCGCAGATCGTGCCGTTCACGGCTCCATGCCTCGGGCAGCGAGAAGCCCACCATCGTCCAGCGGCCGTCCCAGTCACGGTTGACCGCGCCCGTGCTCCAGATGCGGTCCCTGCCGTCCGTCAGCACCTGGGCGGCGTGCGGTGTCAGCCCGAAGTAGGTCTTCCGGCCCTGGCGGCGGCGCTCCAGCAGATCGCGTTTGACCATCCGGTTCAGGGTGGTCCGTACCGCCTCCTCGCTGCTGCCCGCCCGCCCGAGGGCGGCGATCACACTGCCCGACGACACGGCGATGGGCCGTCCCAGCACATGCGCGCCGAAGAACGTCAGCATCAGGGACTGGGTGCGTGGCTCGGGGCCGCTCTCGGCGGCGGGTCCGGCGGCGACATCGACACTGGTCACCGCCACAGCGTAGGCCCGTGACGATGAAGCGGTGCCTCCGGCTCGCGAAGTGGGTCACTTTTTTGACGGCGAGAGGCAATCGGACCTCTATTGTCGATCGTCGCTCAGAACGCGAACGCCTCCGTCAGGCGCAGGACATAGCCGTCCTCTTCCATCAGGACGACCGTGACGCCGAACGGGGACGGGTGGTCCAGCTCGATGGGGGTGAAGGCGTAGTCGACCGCGGCCCGGACGGGTGACACCAGTTCGCCGCCGGGCTGGGGAGCCGGGGCCGGTTCCCACCGCGGCCCGGCCGACGCGGAGTCCTCGGTGTACGGGAACTGGTGGAGCGTATGGCCGTCCTTCGTGGCGTGCACCATGTTGAGGCACGGCGACGGGCCGACGACGGGCAACTCGCAGGCGGTGGCGACGTCCTGGGTCTCCCAGGCGAGGACGACCTCGTCGGCACCGGCCGCCGCGGCGATGTTCGAGAGCGACGCGATGGCGGTCAGCGCGTCCTCGCCGGCCTTGACGGGGCGCAGCCAGATCAGTCCGACCAACTGGCCGCCCACGAGCGGCATGATGACCGGGCGCGGCACGGCACCTTCACCGAGACCCGCGACGTACGCGCTCTTCATCGACTCCGTCAGCGCGTCGAACGTACGCGTGTCCATGAACTCCCCATCCGCAGCGGCTGTGTGACGTCCATTCTGCCCTCGTCGCGGAACGCTCGAAGCCGCCGTGGAACGAAAGAGCCCCGGCTGGACGGGGGAGACCAGCCGGGGCCGTTGGTGGTGGCGCGCGGCCACATGTAGAGGAACGGGCAGCCGCCCTGAGTTGTTCCCGCCCACGCCCTGCCGATGACTGTGACCTGCGGAACACCCTTACGGCAGCGCTCAGTTGAGGTAGTCGGCGATCAGTGTTGCGAACTCGGCGGGTGTGGCGAGGCGGATGCCGAGGCTCTCGGCCTTGGCGCGCTTGGAGCCCGCGTTGTCGCCGGCGACGACCAGGGTGGTCTTCTTGGAGACGCTGGAGGAGGAACGGCCTCCCGCGCGCTCGACGAGTTCGTTCATCTGGTTGCGGCTGAGCTTCTCCAGGGGGCCGGTCATCGCGCCGGTGACGACCACGGTCATTCCGGCCAGTGGCCCGGCGGCCGTGTCCGCGGCCTCCGCGCTGTCGGCGGTGGCGTCGCCGGTCGTGGGGGCGGGCGGGGTCGCGCCGGGCTCGGTCATGTTGACCCCGGCCGCCGCCAGCTTGTCGATCAGCGGGGCGAGGTCCAGGAGTTCGGCGACGATCGAGGGGGCCTTCTCGGTGCCGATGCCCTCGACCCGCTGCATCGCCTCCGCGTCGGCGGCACGGATGGTGTCCATCGTGGCGAAATAGCGGGCGATACGGCGGGACATGGAACGGCCGGTGCCCCGCACCCCGAGCGCGCACAGCACCCGGGACAGTGGCTGGTCCTTGGCGGCGCCGATCGCGGCGAGGAGGTTGTCGGTGCTGGTCTCGCCCATCCGCTCCAGGCCCAGAAGCTGGTCGCGGGTGAGGGCGAAGAGGTCGGCGAGATCGGCGACCAGTCCGGCGTCGACGAGCTGTACGACGCGGGTGTGGCCCAGGCCCTCGATGTCGAGCTGGTCGCGGCCGGCGGCGTAGGACAGAGCGGCGACCAGATGGCAGTTGCGGCCCTGCTCGCAGCGCCACCGCAGTTCACTGGTGTCGATGCCGGAGCCGCAGCGCGGGCACACCTCGGGGAACACGATGGGCTGTTCCTCGCCGGTGCGCAGATGTGCGACCGGTGCCTCGATGCGGGGGATGACGTCGCCGGCCCGGTGCACCATCACGTGGTCGCCCAGGCGCAGATCGCGGCGGGTGATGTCGCCCGGGTTGTGGAGGGTGGCGTAGGTGATGGTGGCCCCGTCGATCTCCACCGGCTCCAGGACGGCGCGCGGGGCGATGATGCCGGTGCGGCCCACGTTCCACTCCACCTCCAGCAGCCGGGTGATCTTCTCCACGGCGGGGAGCTTGTAGGCGATCGCCCAGCGCGGGGCGCGCGAGCCCGATCCGGCGGCCTGCTGGTCGGCGGCCAGGTCGGCCTTGATGACGATCCCGTCGATCCCGAACGGCAGCCCGGCCCGCAGCGCGCCGATCTCCTGGACCCGGGCCAGCACCTGCTCGACCGTGTCGGCGGTGATGCCGGGCACGGGCGTGGTGGCGGTGGTGTTGACCCCGTAGGCGGCGGTCTGTCCCATGAGGTCGCTGTGCGCGCTCTCGGCCAGCCGGGCCGCGAGCCCGGCCTCGGTGTCGGCGAGGGGGAGCAGGCCGTAGCCGAAGAACGTCATCGGCACCGTGTATGCGCGTTCCTTTGCGCGCAGAGTGCCCGCGGCGGCGCCGCGCGGGTTGGCGAAGGGCTGCCCGCCGTGCGCCGTACGCACCTCGTTGCCGTGCTCGAACTGGGCGGTGGTCATGAGGACTTCGCCGCGCACCTCGATGGTGACCGGCTCGGCCAGCTCCTGGGGCAGGCCCTCGATGGTGCCGATCGCGTGGGTGACGTCCTCCCCGGCCGTGCCGTCGCCGCGGGTGATGAGCCGGGTGAGCCGGCCACGGGTGTAGCGGGCCGCGATAGCCAGGCCGTCCAGCTTCGGTTCGACACTGAACCGGACGACCTCGCGGTCGATTCTTCGGGCCAGCGAGGTGGTCCAGGCGGTGAACTCCTCCGGCGAGAACACGTTGTCCAGGCTCAGCATCGCGACCGTGTGCGGGACATCGCCCTCGACCGCGCCACCGGCGACCTTCCCGCTGGGGGAATCGGGCAGCACCTCGTCGGGATGGTCGGCCTCCCAGGCGGCGATGCCGCGCACCAGCCGGTCGTAGGAGTCGTCGTCCAGCGCGGAGGTGCCGGCGGCGTAGTAGGCGGCCGACGCCTTCACCGCGTCCTCGACCGCCTGCGCGTAGGCGGCGGCGTCCACGATCACAGCTGCAGGAGTTGTCATGACTCTCATCCTGCCTGCCACCACTGACAATGCCCCGGGGACGCGGGCCGGGGCCGTCCTCCGGGCCGTCTCAGCGGACCCGTGCGACCGCCGAGTAGATCCCGCTGCCTTCTGGGGTCTCGTCCGACGCCGGGGGGTTCCACTCGGTCGTGGTCACCAGGCCGGGCGGTACGAGATCGAGTCCGTCGAAGAAGCGCTCGACCTGTTGGCGGGTGCGGAGGCCGAGTTCGATGCCGCCCTTGGCGTATTCGGCGATGACCCGCTCGGTGAGTTCGGGGTAGAGGTCGGACGAGGCGTGCGACAGCACCAGATAGCTGCCGGGCGGCAGGGTGGCGACGAGATTGCGGACGATGCCGTGGGCGTCCTGCTCGTCGGGGACGAAGTGCATCAGCGCGATCAGCGAGAGGGCGATCGGGCGGGTGAAGTCCAGGACGTGGCGGGCGTGTTCGACGATGGCCTCGGGCTGACGTACGTCGGCCTGGATGTAGTCGGTGACCCCGTCGGGGTGGCTGACCAGCAGCGCCTCGGCGTGACGCAGGACGATCGGGTCGTTGTCGGTGTAGACGACCTTCGCGGCCGGCACCGACTGCTGGACGATCTGGTGCAGGTTGGGCGCGGTGGGGATGCCGGTGCCGATGTCCAGGAACTGGTCGATGCCCTGGCCGGCGAGCCAGGTCGCCGCCCGGTGCATGAACTGGCGGTTCTGCCGGGCCGCGTCCTTCGCCTCGGGAGGCAGTCGCTCTCCCACGGCCTCGTCGACCGGGTAGTTGTCCTTGCCGCCCAGCAGCCAGTCGTAGACCCGCGCGGGATGGGCCTTGCCGGTGTCGATCTGCGGTGACGGCTGGGGGTCGGTCGACATGGCAACTCCATCGCGCCGGGTGAACGGGGATCGGGCCGAGCTCTCGATCATCGTACCTGGGTGTCTGTCACGAGGCGTGCGGAGCAGGGGAGTTGGGCCCGTGCAGGCCGTCGAAGAGGATGGTCGTCAGGGCGTCGGCCAGTGTCTGCGCGGTGAGGCCGCGGTCGGGGCGGTACCACTCCACGAGGGAGTTGACGGTGCCGAACAGCAGCCGGCTCGCGAGGTGCGGATCGATGTCCGCGCGTATGCCTCCCTCGGCCGCCGCCCGGGTCATCAACTCGGCTACCCGGTGGTCGAATTCACGGCGTCTTGCGAGCGCCCGCTGCTCGACCAAGCTATTGCCGTGCAGCCGCAACAGCAGCGTGACGTAAGGCAGTTCGGCGGCGAGCACCTCGACGCTGCGGTGGACGACGCGCTTCATCCGGGCGGTGGCCGTGAGGTCCCCGGCCCGCTCCCCGTGCGCACCGCCGTCCTCGTCGAGTACGGCGAACAGCGCGTCCAGGGCGCGGTTGACCGCGAGTTCGAGGAGTTCCTCCTTGCCGGACACATGGTGATAGATGCTCGACTTGCTCAGGCCCAGGCGCCTGGCCAGTTCCTCCATGCCGGTGCCGTCGTAGCCGCGTTCGTTGAAGACCACGACGGCGATCTCCAGCAGCGAGTCACGGTCGTAGGCGGGCCGGCCCTGGCGGCCGGCCGGGTTCTGCACAGGTGTCCTGGTCACCCGGTCATTGTGACAAGGCCGGCGACCACGGCAACCAGGGCGATCGCAGCCACGGATGTCACTTCTCCCGCAGGTCCTTGACCCGGCGGATCTTCCCCACCGAGCGCTCCAGGGTCTCGGGGTCGACGATCTCCACGTCCACGGTGACCCCCACGCCGTCCTTGATGCCCTTGCCGATCGCCACGGCGGCGGTCGCGCGCTGCTCGGGGCCGGTGCCGGGGCGGGCCTCGGCGCGGACCGTCATGTGGTCCATCCGGCCGCGTCGGCTGAGCTGGATCGTGAAGTGCGGGGCGACGGCGGGGGTGCGCAGGATGATCTCCTCGATCTGGCTGGGGAAGACGTTCACCCCGCGCAGGATGATCATGTCGTCGCAGCGGCCGGTGATCTTCTCGATGCGCCGGAAGGCCGGGCGGGCGGTGCCGGGCAGCAGCCGGGTCAGGTCGCGGGTGCGGTAGCGGATGATCGGCAGGGCCTCCTTGGTGAGGGAGGTGAAGACCAGCTCGCCGCTGTCGCCGTCGGGGAGCACCTCGTCGGTGAACGGGTCGACGACCTCCGGGTAGAAGTGGTCCTCCCACACATGGAGGCCGTCCTTGGTCTCCACGCACTCCTGTGCCACACCGGGGCCGATCACCTCGGACAGGCCGTAGATGTCGACCGCGTGGATGTTCATGCGCTCCTCGATCTCGCGGCGCATCTCCTCCGTCCACGGCTCGGCGCCGAAGATGCCCACCTTGAGGGAGCTGGTGCGCGGGTCGATGCCCTGGCGCTCGAACTCGTCGAGGAGGGTGAGCATGTAGGACGGGGTGACCATGATGATCTCGGGCTTGAAGTCCTGGATGATCTGCACCTGGCGGGCGGTCATGCCGCCGGAGGCGGGGATCACGGTGCAGCCCGCGCGCTCGGCGCCATAGTGGGCGCCCAGACCACCGGTGAACAATCCATAGCCGTACGACACATGGATCTTGTGGCCGGGCCGGCCGCCGGCCGCGCGGATCGAGCGGGCCACCACGTCGGCCCACATGGAAAGGTCGTTCTCTGTGTAGCCGACGACTGTGGGGCGGCCGGTGGTGCCGCTGGAGGCGTGGATACGACGGACCTGGTCCATGGGGACGGCGAACATGCCGAAGGGGTAGGTGTCCCGCAGGTCGGCCTTGGTGGTGAAGGGGAACCTGGCCAGGTCCTCAAGGGTGTGACAGTCGCCGGGCTTGACCCCGGCCTCGTCGAACTTGCGGTGATACAGCTCCACGTTGTCGTAGGCGTGTCGCAAGGTGGCCTGGAGCAGGCGGAGTTGGTGCTCGCGCAGCTCCTCGCGGGTGAGGCGCTCGGCGGCGTCCAGCAACCCGTCGGGGAGCGGTTCCCCCCGTCGCGGACTCACGGGCGCCGAAGCCGGTGGGGCCGCCGGGGCTGTCGGGTCGCTGCTCATGGAGACTCCTTCGTCCTCGCGCTGCTGATACTGCGGCTGCGGCCGCGGAACTCCGCGATCACCTGGTCGCCGCGCTCCACGCTCACGTCGTAGATACCGCTGCGCCCGAACCGGGTGCGCTCCGTGGCGGTCGCCACCAGGACGTCGCCCTCGTGCGCCGGGGCGACGAAGTCGATGTCGGCAGCGGCGGCCACGGTCACCGGGCCGTGGCTGTTGCAGGCACAGGCGAAGGCGGAGTCGGCGAGCAGGAACACATAGCCACCGTGGGCGATCCCGTGTCCGTTGACCATGGCCGGGGTCACGGTCATCCGGAGCACGGCGGTCCCCGCGCCGTGCTCGACCAGCTCGATGCCGAGAGCCCGGGACGCCTCGTCGGCGGCGAACATCCGCTCCGTCGGGCTCGAAGCCGTGTCAGCGTCCCGCGTCATCCTCCACCACCTTTTCCACCGTCGGTTCCACGGCCTTGTGGACCGACCGAACATTCGGTTAGCGTGCGGCACGGCCATGTAATCCAGCAACGCCACTGCCTGTCAAGGGGTGGACCGCATGCCCCGGACCAGCTCAGGGCCGCCCGACCCCGCGTTCGCCACCGGCCGCTTCGCGACCCCGCGGTCACACCGGCCCGCCCCCCCCGCCGAGGAGCCCATCGATGCCCGAGTTGCCGTCCGACGAGGTCTATCTGATCGACGGGGCCCGCACCCCGCAGGGCCGCTACGGCGGCGCCCTGGCCTCCGTGCGTCCCGACAACCTCGCGGCGCTGGTCGTCGGCGAGGCCGTCCGCCGCGCCGGGATCCCGGCCGAGGAGGTGGACGAGGTGATCCTCGGCGCCGCCAACCAGGCCGGCGAGGACAACCGGGACGTGGCCCGCATGGCCGTACTGCTGGCCGGGCTCCCGCACACCGTGCCCGGCTACACCGTCAACCGGCTGTGCGCCTCGGGCCTGACCGCCGTGGCCTCGGCCGCCCAGGCGATCCGCGCCGGGGAGGCGGACCTGGTCGTCGCGGGCGGGGTGGAGTCGATGACCCGCGCGCCCTGGGTGATGGCCAAGCCCGGCACGCCGTGGGCCAAGCCGGGGGAGGTGCACGACACCTCGCTCGGCTGGCGCTTCACGAACCCGAACTTCGCCGCCCAGGACACCCTGTCGATGGGGGAGACGGCCGAGGAGGTCGCCGCGCTCGACGGGATCACCCGGGCCGAGTCCGACGCGTTCGCGCTGCGCAGCCATCGGCGGGCCGTCGCCGCGCAGGAGGCGGGACGCTTCGACCGGGAGATCGTGCCGGTCGCGGTGAAGGACGGCGAGGTGACCCGCGACGAGGGGCCGCGCCCGGGCACCACGCTGGAGAAACTGGGTTCCCTGCGGACCATCTTCCGCGCCGATGGCGTCGTCACCGCGGGCTCCGCCTCACCGCTGTCCGACGGCGCCGCCGCCCTGGTCGTCGCGAGCGGGGCGGCCGTCCGGCGCCATGGGCTCACCCCCAGGGCCCGGATCGTCACCTCCGCCTCGGCCGGAGTGCGGCCCCACCTCATGGGCCTCGGCCCGGTCCCCGCCACCGAGAAGGCACTCGCCCGCGTCGGATGGGGGACCGGCGACCTGGACGCCGTAGAACTGAACGAGGCCTTCGCAGCCCAGGCCCTCGCCGTCACCCGCCGCCTCAAGCTGGACGAGGAGAAGGTCAACGCCGACGGCGGCGCCATCGCACTCGGCCATCCCCTCGGCTGCTCCGGCGCCCGCATCCTGCTCACGCTGCTCGGCCGGCTGGAGCGCGAGGACGCCCGACGGGGCCTGGCCACGCTGTGCGTCGGAGTGGGCCAGGGCGTCGCGATGCTCGCGGAGCGGATATGAGCGCCCGCACCGACACCGGCCCGTACGAGACCCTCCTCGTCGAGGAGCGCGCGGACCGGGTGGTCGTCATCCTGCACCGCCCCGACGCCCGCAACGCCATCAGCGGACGGAGGATCCGCGAACTGCACGCCGTCTGCGACCAGTTGGAGCAGGACCCGAAGTTCCTCCTGCTCACCGGTCGCGGCGGGGTCTTCGCGGGCGGCGCCGACATCGCGGAGCTGCTGGCACGCGGGCGGGACGAAGCCCTTCAGGGCATCAACAGCCGGCTCTTCGAGCGGGTGCGACGGCTGCCGATGTCGATCCTCGCCGCCGGGCCCACCGCTGTCTACGCGGAGGTCAAGCCGCTGCTGCGAACCGCGCCCGCCGCAGGCCCCGCCAGCGTGCTGGAGCGCGAGGCCGTGGCCCGGGAGCGGCTCGGTACAGGGCCACCATGCCGCCGCGGCGGTCCCTCCCTCCCTCCCTCCCTCCCTCCCGGGCGGCGTCGTCGCTCCAGGAACGCTGACCAGCCATTCCCCCGATGGGTCTTGCCTCACCGGAGGAAACCCATCAGACTAGGTACCGAACGAATGGTCGGTTGGGAAGTTGGTGTGTCGATGAGCGGTACAGGCACGGAGGCGTCAGGTGCCGACTGGGACGGTGCTCGTTTCGAGGCGGAGTTCGACGCCACGATCGCGAGGGACCAGCGGATCGAGCCTCGCGACTGGATGCCCGACGGCTATCGCAGGACCCTGATCCGGCAGATCGCGCAGCACGCGCACTCGGAGATCATCGGGATGCAGCCGGAGGGTGACTGGATCACCCGCGCGCCCTCCCTGCGCCGCAAGGCGATCCTCTTCGCGAAGGTGCAGGACGAGGCGGGCCACGGACTGTATCTGTACTCGGCCGCCGAGACCCTGGGCGCGGACCGTGCCGAGCTGACCGACGCGCTGATCGAGGGCCGGCAGAAGTACTCGTCGATCTTCAACTACCCGACGCCGACCTTCGCCGACGTCGGCGTGATCGGCTGGTTCGTGGACGGCGCCGCGATCTGCAACCAGGTGCCGCTGTGCCGCTGCTCGTACGGACCGTACGCGCGGGCGATGGTCCGGGTGTGCAAGGAGGAGTCCTTCCACCAGCGTCAGGGCTTCGAGCTGCTGCTCACGATGATGCGCGGCACCGACGCCCAGCGGGCCATGGTCCAGGACGCCGTGGACCGTTGGTGGTGGCCGTCGCTGATGATGTTCGGTCCGCCCGACGACGACTCGCCCAACTCGGCCCGCTCCATGGCCTGGAAGATCAAGCGGCACAGCAACGACGAACTGCGCCAGCGCTTCGTGGACATGACGGTCCCGCAGGCACAGAAGCTCGGAGTCGCCCTGCCCGACCCGGAGTTGAGGTGGAACGCGGAGCGTGGCCACCACGACTTCGGCACCCCCGACTGGTCCGAGTTGCAGTGCGTGATCCGCGGCGACGGACCGCGCAACGCCGAGCGGATCTCGCGCCGCCGGGCCGCCCACGAGGAGGGCGCCTGGGTCCGGGAGGCGGCCACCGCCCACGCGGCCAAGCAGGCCGCCCGTACGCAGCGGACCGAAGGAGCGGCGGCATGAAGCAGGACTGGCCCCTGTACGAGGTGTTCGTACGCGGCAAGCGTGGACTGAACCACGTCCACGTCGGCTCGTTGCACGCCGCCGACGACGCCATGGCGCTCACCCACGCCCGCGACCTCTACACACGGCGCAACGAGGGCGTGTCCATCTGGGTCGTGCGCTCGGAGCACATCGCGGCCTCGACCCGCGACGAGAAGGACCCGTTCTTCGCGCCGAGCGCCGACAAGGTCTACCGCCACCCCACGTTCTACGACATCCCCGACGACGTCCCCCACATCTAGGAGCAGGGAATGAGCGACGACCACGTCTATCTGTCCCTGGCCGAGGGGCACGACGACAGCGACGCCCGCTGGGCCTTCGGCACCGGCTTCGAGGACCCGCTGCACGGCGTGGACCAGACCGTGCCGGAGGGGACGGACACCGCCCAACTGGCCGGCCATTGCCTGGCACTTGGCGACGACGCGCTGGTGAGCGCCCAGCGACTGGCCCAATGGTGCACCGCCGCCCCCGAGTTGGAGGAGGAGGTCGCGCTCGCCAACATCGGCCTCGACCTGCTCGGCCAGACCCGCCTGCTGTACGCGCGCGCCGGCCAGGTGGACGGCACCGGACGCGGCGAGGACGCGTACGCCTACTTCCGTGACGCCGACGCCTTCCGCAACGTACGACTGGCCGAACTGCCCAACGGAGACTTCGCGTTCTCCATCACCCGGCTGCTGGTGTTGTCCTCCTGGCGGCTGGCACTCTTCGAGCGGCTCGCCGCCGGCACGCCGGACCCGGTGCTGGCCGCCATCGCCGCCAAGGGCGTCAAGGAGCTGGCGTACCACCGCCAGTACGCCGCCGAGTGGGTCGTCCGACTCGGCGACGGCACCGAGGAGTCGCAGCGACGGATGCGCGACGCGCTGGCGGGCATCGCCCCGTACCTGGACGAACTCTTCGCCGGAGAGGGGGAGTTGAAGGAGGAGGTGCTGGGCGTGCTCCGGCAGGTCACCGACGCCGCCGGGCTCGCCCTGCCCGAGGCGGCACCGGTCCCCGGACACGGCCGCGACGGCGACCACACCGAACACCTCGCCCCCCTCCTGACCGAACTCCAGAGCGTGGCCCGCGCCCACCCGGAGGCGACATGGTGACCACCCTGCTCGACGCGCGGCACGCCCGGCACATCGCCGCGCAGGTGCCGGACCCCGAGATGCCCATGCTCACGCTGGCCGACCTCGGCGTACTGCGCGACGTCGAGGTGGGCGAGGACGGCACGGTCGTCGCGAGCCTCACGCCGACGTACTCGGGCTGCCCGGCGATGGCCGAGATGCGTGCCGAGGTGGCCGCGCGGCTGCGGGACGCCGGGTACACGCGCGTGGAGATCCGTACGGTCCTGAACCCGCCGTGGAGCAGCGACTGGATCACCCCGGCCGGCCGCGCCAAGCTCGCCGAACACGGCATCGCGCCACCAGGAGCCGCCCCCCGCGGCCCGGTCACGCTCACCCTGGCGCCGACCCGTCGTACGGTGCCCTGCCCCCGCTGCGGATCGGCGGACACCGAGGAGACCTCGCACTTCGCCGCGACCTCCTGCAAAGCCCTGTGGCGGTGCCGCGCCTGCCGCGAGCCGTTCGAGTACGTCAAGGAGATCTGATGGCGAGCCCCCAGCTCCCAGCCGTGGCGAGTCCCCGGCTCCCAGCCGTGGCGAGCCCCCAACTCCCGCTTCTGGAAAGGACAGTGGACCAGTGACCGCCCCGGCCCCGACCACCCCCGCCCGCCCGGCGCGCCGCCGCCCGGCCTTCCACGCCCTGCGGGTCGCCGCCGTCGAGCCGCTGTGCGAGGACGCCGCCGCCATCAGCTTCGACATCCCCGACCACCTCGCCGAGGAGTTCGCGTACCGGCCCGGCCAGTCGCTCACCCTCCGCCGCGAGGTCGAGGGACGCGACGAACGCCGCTCTTACTCCATCTGCTCCCCGGCCGGAGCACGCCCCAGGATCGGCGTACGCGTCGTCCCCGGCGGCCTGTTCTCCTCCTGGCTGGTCAACGACGTACGCCCCGGCGACACCGTCGACGTGATGGCCCCCACCGGCGTCTTCACCCCCGACCTGACCCGCCCCGGCCACCACGTCCTGATCGCCGCCGGCTCCGGAATCACCCCGATGCTGTCCATCGCGGAATCCGTCCTCGCCGCCGACACCCGCTCCCGCGTCACGCTCTTCTACGGCAACCGGCGCACCGACACCGTGATGTTCGCCGACGACCTCGCCGACCTGAAGGACCTGCACCCCGGCCGGTTCCAGCTCGCGCACGTCCTCTCCCGCGAACCGCGCGAGGCGGAGATCCTCTCCGGCCGCCTCGACGCCGACCGGCTCGCCACCCTCGTCGACGCCCTGGTCGACGTGGACACCGCCGACCACTGGTGGCTGTGCGGCCCGCACGGCATGGTCCGCGACGCCCAGCAGATCCTCGCCGGACTCGGCGTCCCCGCCGAACGCGTCCACCAGGAGCTGTTCTACGCCGACGACGAGCCCGTACGCACCAACAAACACATCGACACCGTCTACGACGGCCCCGTCAGCCAGGTCAGCGTCACCCTCGACGGCCGCACCACCAACTCCGCGCTGCGCAAGGACAGTTCGATCCTCGACGGCGCCCAGAAGACCCGGCCCGACCTGCCCTTCGCCTGCAAGGGCGGCGTCTGCGGCACCTGCCGCGCACTGGTCACCGACGGCACGGCGGACATGCGGCGCAACTACGCCCTCGAACCCGCCGAGGTGGACGCCGGCTACGTCCTCACCTGCCAGACCTTCCCCGTGTCCGACACACTCGCCGTCGACTACGACAGCTGAGGCCGGCCATGACCGTGAATCTCGAAGTCGCCGAGGGTGTCGGCACCATCCGTCTGGACCGCCCGCCGATGAACGCGTTGGACACCGCCGTCCAGGAGGGCTTGCGCGCGCTGGCCGGGGAGGTGACGCGGCGCGAGGATGTGCGGGCCGTGGTCGTCTACGGCGGGGAGAAGGTGTTCGCGGCGGGTGCGGACATCAAGGAGATGCAGGGCATGGATCAT